>NZ_JAHBDK010000039.1 GCF_019956415.1 Pseudomonas sp. GL-B-19 | reverse complement strand
AGTCGCGAAATCAGACGATGCAGTGTTTCAGGAAGACCGCAAACTCAGGTTTTACGACTGCTGCGCAGCCGAACGCAGGCTTCGCCAGCTGCTACGGATCGCGTTATGGCTTAACTGATCGGCATTACGCGCTCATGCCTTCTTTAGTTTGATCAGGAACATCACCGACAGACTGACACAGGCGCCGGTGACCGCCAGCGCCATGTCTTTCTGCGAATCCCACGGGTCGTTTTGTGCGCCGATAAACGCGCGTGAAGTGTCGTCTCCCAGATACGCCCCGCCGATCCATTCCACCAGTTCATATATAGCCGACGTCGACAGCATGATGTTCAACGCGATAAAAACCACCCAAAAACCCCGCAATGGGGTTAGTCGCAACAGCACTTCCCGCACGGGATAAACCATAAACAGCCCGTAACTCAAATGGACCAGTCGATCAAAGTGATTGCGATGCAGCCCGAGTGCCTTATTGAGGCCGACCCCGGTCAAGGCTGAGCACCAACGGTCATAAGGCACTTCGGCATAGGTGTAGTGAGCACCCAATTCGTGAATACACAGGAACACGAAAATCAGGGTGATGGACACAGCAGACAAACGAAACCAGCGTGCGACCGCCACCAACGTGCCGACGAGCAATAGCGCCAACAGGTTTTCCAGCGCCCAATCGATCCGGCTGTGCGGCGAATAGCCCAGCACCACGGCGATCAATACCAGCAGACTCAACAACGTCAGGTCGTATCGCGCATCTGCCTTGGGCTGCATGCTCTGGTCTCCTGGTCTGACGCGTTTCCTTCCAGCCTCAGGGTGATTCGGGTTGTCGACACTCCGGGCAAATGATGTCCCTACAAATCACATTGATTCGCCTGGGCGGCAGGGGTTCCGAAGTCGTGGCGGCCGGCGGGGCAACTCAAGGGCTGCGGCAAAAGCTTTTGCCTATGAGCCCCGAATACTCCACCTATTAGCTGACTTGCGGATAGGCGTCTAACCTTATCCCTGCGCTGGCGTCAGCCAGCCGGATTTGAGCTGATAAGGAGACAGGAATTGAGTCAGAAACATGACTAAGCCTGCCGTGGGCCACCGTGATTGCACCTCGTTTTCTGCTGTACCGATTTCCGTGTAATCAAAACAATCAGTGAATCGAACTGCTGGCCCAGCAGCCTGTGTCATTGCTTTCGCTCGTCGCTATTTAGAGCCCACAACGGGCCGGATAGCCCGGATGATCACGACCAAAGGTAGCTCGCACATGGCAAATGAATCGAAATGCCCGTTTAACCACGCCGCTGGCGGTGGCACGACGAACCGCGATTGGTGGCCGAACCAACTGAATCTGAAAATCCTGCACCAGCACTCATCCCTGTCCGATCCCCTGGACGAGGGTTTCAACTACACCGAAGCGTACAAAAAACTGGATTTTGCAGCGGTCAAACGAGACCTCACGGCGTTGATGACCGATTCGCAAGACTGGTGGCCAGCGGACTTTGGTCACTATGGGCCGCTGTTCATTCGCATGGCCTGGCACGCCGCAGGCACCTATCGTACCGGTGACGGTCGGGGTGGCGCTGGCTCGGGTCAGCAACGCTTTGCACCGCTCAACAGCTGGCCGGACAACGTCAGCCTCGACAAGGCGCGCCGGCTGCTCTGGCCGATCAAGCAAAAATACGGTCGCAACATTTCCTGGGCTGACCTGATCGTGCTCACCGGCAACGTTGCACTGGAGTCGATGGGCTTTAAAACGTTTGGTTTTTCCGGTGGTCGTCCGGACGTTTGGGAGCCGGACGAAGACGTTTACTGGGGCGCAGAAAACAAATGGCTGGGCGGCGATATCCGCTATGGCAAAGAAAACAAGCCCATGCAAGAGCCCGGCGACGGCCCGCTGGTTGCTGAACCAGGGGCAAACGAGGAGAGCCGCACCGAACAGGGCCGCAATCTGGAAAACCCGCTCGGCGCCGTGCAAATGGGCCTCATCTACGTCAACCCCGAGGGCCCTGAAGGCAATCCCGATCCCGTCGCTGCAGCCACGGACATCCGCGAGACCTTCGCCCGCATGGCGATGAACGACGAAGAAACCGTGGCGCTGATCGCTGGCGGTCACGCGTTCGGTAAAACCCACGGCGCCGGACCTGCCGACAATGTCGGTGCCGAGCCCGAAGCTGCTGGTCTCGAACAGCAAGGCTTGGGCTGGAAAAGCAGTTTTGGTACCGGCAAAGGCGCGGACGCCATCACCAGTGGTCTGGAAGTGACCTGGACCAACACGCCGACAAAATGGAGCAACAACTACCTGGAAAACCTGTTCGGCTTCGACTGGGAACTGAGCAAAAGCCCAGCTGGGGCGCACCAGTGGGTCGCAAAAAACGGCGCCGGTGCCGGCACCATTCCGGATGCCCACGACCCGTCCAAACGGCGTAATCCCACCATGCTGACCACGGACCTGTCCCTGCGCTTCGACCCGATCTATGAGCCGATTTCACGACGCTTCCTGGCCAATCCCGATCAACTGGCCGACGCCTTCGCCCGCGCCTGGTTCAAGCTGATCCACCGCGACATGGGCCCCCTCTCCCGCTACCTCGGCCCGGAATTGCCGAACGAAGTACTGCTGTGGCAAGACCCCATCCCAGCGGTCGATCATGCCCTGGTCAACGACAGCGACGTTGCTGCACTCAAGGGCAAAATCCTTGCTTGCGGCCTGTCGGTCTCGCAGCTGGTATCGACTGCCTGGGCAGCCGCTTCCACCTTCCGCGGCTCCGACAAACGCGGCGGCGCCAACGGCGGACGCCTGCGTCTGGCCCCGCAGAAATCCTGGCAAGCCAACCAGCCTGAACAACTGGCGAACGTACTGGCGAAACTCGAAAGCATCCAGAGCGAGTTCAACGCCGGCGGCAAGAAAATCTCGCTGGCCGACCTGATCGTGCTGGCTGGTAATGCGGGTGTCGAACAAGCGGCAAAAAATGCCGGCCAAAACGTCACAGTGCCGTTCACGCCAGGACGGTCGGACGCATCGCAAGAGCAAACGGACGTGGTTTCCTTCGGCTTCCTCGAACCGATTGCCGATGGCTTCCGCAACTACCTGAAAACCCGCTACCGCGTGCCGGCCGAGCAACTGTTGATCGACAAGGCGCAACTGCTGACGCTCACCGCGCCAGAAATGACCGCGCTGATCGGTGGCCTACGCGTGCTGAACGCCAACGTCGGACAAACCCGACACGGCGTCTTCACCCAACAACCGGAAGCGCTGACCAACGACTTCTTCACCAACCTGCTCGACATGGGCGTGGAATGGAAACCCACCTCCGAGGCCGCTGAAGAGTTCGAAGGACGTGATCGCAAAACCGGTGCAGTGAAGTGGACCGGGACGCGTGTGGATCTGGTTTTTGGTTCGAATGCGCAGTTGCGGGCGCTGGCTGAGGTTTATGCGAGCAGTGACGCGAAGGAGAAGTTTGTTAAAGACTTCGTGGCGGCATGGACCAAGGTGATGAACCTGGATCGGTTTGATGTGAAGTGATGCGATTGTTGAATCTGTGAGGCATTGAATGGGCCACCTCGACCCGGTTGTAGGGGTTGGGGTGGCCCAATATGCTCCCCCTCCAGGTCAAACTCGAAAAAGTCTTTTTGCTTGGTATGGGCGTGTTGACGCAACATGGTGTCGATGAAGGCAACGTCGATTGAACCCGGATTATCGCTACGTGCGCGACCTGTTGCAGGACGGCTACATCGGGGAACTGCGTTCAGTGCGGCTGCATATCAGCGTTGAATATTTCCAGCGCGAGCGCAAAGCCGCCCTGCACTTCACCATTCCACCGGAGAACTTCTCCAGCCTGCTCTCCATCTATGGCGGTCATTATTTCGATGCGGTGCTGCCTACGCCAAGGATGTGCGCGACGGTACCCACTTGGCACCTACCTTGGCAGATGCCATGCGCATGCATGAATTGATCGATGCCATCGAGATCTCCAACCGCGACGGCGTGCGCCTGAAGCTACAGGCGTAAGCAATCAGATGCGCAAGTGCGCACTCATGTAGTCAATAAAAACGCGCAACTTGGGCGAGGCATAACGGCTGGCTGGCCACAGCATCCAGAAGACGACCTGGCGGTCAATGTAATCGTCCAGCACAGTGACCAGCTGGCCACTTTCCAGCGCTTCGTGCACCAGGAAAGCCGGCAGAAAGGCAATCCCCCTGCCCTGGATTGCGGAGTAGGCAAGAGGCTCGATCGTGTTCGACGTCATCGTGGCGGGCAGCACCAATTCAGCCTCGGATGCTTCGAGCCGCAGCGGCCAACGCTCCAGCTTTCCCGTCGCAGGGAATTTGTGCTGCAGGCAAGAATGGCGTTCCAGTTCACGCGGATTAGCAGGTACGCCATACCGCTTGAGATACGTCGGCGACGCCACCAGCACATGTGCACAGGAACCGAGGCGGCGCGCGGTCAAGCGAGAATCGGTTTGCTCGCCGGTCCGAATCACGGCGTCGAACCCTTCCTCGATCACATCGACCATGCGGTCGCAAAAATCGATATCCAGTTCGACTTCCGGATACTGCTCCATGAACCCGTCAAAGGCCGGCATCATCAGGTCGCCCAGTAGAGGTGTGCCCACGCGAAGCCGCCCACGTGGACTGCCGGCCAGGCCTGAAAGCTCGGACTCGGCAGCGGTGACCTCGCTGAGGATGCGGCGGCAGCGCTCAAGGAACAGAGTCCCCTCGGCCGTCAGCGTGATGCTGCGTGTGCTGCGATGAAACAGCCGCACATGCAAGCGTTCCTCCATTCGAGCGATGGTTTTGCCCACTGTCGAGGACGACACCCCCAACTGGCGGGCGGACTCGGTAAAGCTGCGCGTTTCGGCAACCTGCACGAACACTGAGATGCCACTCAGACTTTCCATCACTCTTCCTGCTTGCACCAGTAGAACTCCACCAACAAGGCGGGATTACGGAAAAACCATCCGAAATGTTCGGCATCGCGGGATATTTTTCTCCGCGAATCTTACGCCTACATTGCGCCCATCCCACCACTGATAGGTATCGATGTCATGTCCAAACTGCATACGAGCATCCAGATAGGCCCATACCAGATTTCCCATCGCGTCGTTCTGGCGCCACTTACCCGCATGCGTGCCGAGCCGGGCGCCATCCCTGGCCAGTTGATGGCCGAGTACTACGCCCAACGTACCACCGCCGGTGGCCTGCTGATCGGCGAAGCCACTATCGCCGCAGCCAATGGTAATGGCTACCTCGGTGCTCCCGGTCTGTATGACGACAGCCAGATCGCCGGCTGGAAGCTCGTGACCGACGCCGTTCATGCCAAGGGTGGCAAAATCTTTCTGCAGCTCTATCATGCGGGGCGCCAGTCCAATAGCCTCCTGCAGCCGGGCGGCGCCCAGCCCGTGGCCCCTTCCGTCGTGGAGCACGGCGGCCTTGCCTTCACCGAGACCGGCTGGACCCCGGGCTCCCCGGCGCGCGAACTGACCATCGCTGAAATCCGCGGGCTGGTAGACAGCTTCCGCGCCGCGGCCGAACGCGGTATCGCAGCCGGATTCGACGGCGTGGAATTGCACTCGGCCAACGGCTACCTGTTCGATCAATTCCTCCAGGACGGCAGCAACAAACGTACGGATATCTACGGTGGCTCGTTCGAAAACCGCAGCCGGTTCCTGCTCGAAGCGGTAGGGGCGGTGATCTCCGTCTGGGGCAGCAATCGAGTGGCGGTGCGTCTGGGGCCGAGCGGCAATTTCGGCGATATGTCCGACAGCGACCCCATTGGCCTGTTCACCTATGTCGCGCGCGAACTGAACAAGCTGGACCTCGCCTATCTGCACCTGATCGAGCCACGCATCCTGGGTCTCGTCGAAGACGAGCGCCGGGACCAGAATCCGGTGGCGTCCCAACTCATCCGCCAGCACTACAAGGGCACCCTTATCGCGGCGGGCGGCTTCTCCGGTGAATCGGCCAACGCGATCCTCGAGGCCGGCGATGCAGACCTGGTCGCATTCGGCCGCCACTTCATCGCCAACCCTGACTTGCCAGAGCGCCTGCGCAACGGCTGGCCGCTGAACCCGTACGACCGCGAGTCGTTCTTCGGCGGCACGCAAGTGGGTTACACGGACTATCCTTTCCACACTGAAGTTGCGTGATAATTTTCACCACTGGTAACTGGGGTCATAGTGCCCCAGCTACCTCCCCGCAAAAAAAATCAATCACCCAAGCAGCGATGCGCCAGCTTACTGCCCCGTTTCACCGTAGCTTCTTCCAGCGGACTCAAGGTGCATGCTGGCTGATGGAAGGTGCTAACGCATGAAGGACCTTTTCTCCTACAGGCTTTTCACAAGGGTGGCGCGACTGGGCAGCTTTTCGGCCGCGGCACGCGAAGTGGGTCTTTCTCAATCCCAGGTCTCCAGGATTGTTGCCGAACTCGAAGCCGATCTCGGCACCCTGCTACTGGCGAGATCGACACGTGCAGTCGTTCCCACTGAGGCAGGGGCAGATTTTCTGGCGCGCATGGAGCCCATCCTCGCCGCGGTGGAAGAAGCAGAGCAAAGCGTTCGCGGGGGTGGAGAGCTACGTGGCGTTGTCCGGATCAGCATGCCAACGAGCATCGGCGTACGGGAAATCATTCCGCGTATGGCGTCGTTTGCAGCGATACACCCCAACCTTCATATCCAAGTCCTGCTCGCCGATCATTGGCAGGATCTGGTGCGCGAAAATATCGATGTAGCGATAAGGTTGGGACGGCTGTTGGATTCCAGTGCTACGAGCCGTCAGATCATGACGATCTCCAGATTTATCCTCGCCTCACCGTCCTACTTGCACGCCGCCGGGGAGCCCACTACGCCTGAGGATCTGCAATCGCATCGAATCATCGCGGGGCCAGCCTCGACTGTCCCGAGTGGCTGGATGTTCAAACGCGATGGCGAGACCAGGACAATTCAGCTTGAGGCTCACTTCTCGACCGACGAAAACGAAGGCGCTGTCGCAGCGGCAACTGCTGGTTTAGGGATTACTTCGACAACGGCATGGGCGTGCCGACGGGAGCTTGAAAGCGGTGAACTCGTCGCACTGCTCACCGATTGGGAGACCGAATCCGTACCTGTTCATGCCTACTTCCCCCATGGCTCGCGTACTCGCAGTGCCGGCCGCGCCTTGATCGAGCACCTTATAGCTAGCCTGGCTGGCGAGGGAAGTGGCATTTCAAGCTAGCGTCAGGTCGGCATAGTGCAGCAATGCCTATGCATCCTTTACATAAATGATAGCGAAAAAGAGTGGCTACTCCGTTCATGCCGAAGCTGCCAACTTAGCGCCACTGCCTGCACGACACATCGGTCGACTTGTTCGTTCGTGGCGGGATTTCCTTACTTCATCTCTCCAGGAGAAGTGTGATGCGTATGACCGGCAATACTATTTTCATCACTGGCGGCGGGTCCGGTATCGGCCAGGGCCTGGCCGAAGCCTTCCACAGGCTCGGCAATAAAGTGATCATCTCCGGACGGCGCAAGGAGCGACTGCAGCAGACGCTCGACGCCAACCCCGGCATGGCCGCCATCGAGCTCGACATCACCGACACGGCCAGCATCCAGGCAGCAGCTCAGCACCTCATCGCCAATTACCCTGAGCTCAACGTGCTGATCAACAATGCCGGCATCATGCTGGTTGATCATGCAGAAGGTCCGGTGGACGATGCGCTTGCCCTCTCGACAGTCACCACAAATCTGCTGGGTCCGATCCGGATGACTTCGGTGCTGGTCGAGCATCTGAAGTCCAAACCTGATGCGGTCATCGTCAACGTCTCCTCGGTGCTCGGCTTCGTGCCAATGGCCGTGACGGCGGTCTATTCGGCGACCAAGGCAGCGCTGCACTCCTACACCTTGTCGCAGCGCTATCTGCTACGCGAACACGGCATCCAATTGGTCGAGATTGCACCACCGTGGGTACGCACCGAGCTGCTCAACAGCAGCGAGGAGGAACGCGCCATTCCCCTCGACCAATTCATTACGGAAGCGATGAAACAGTTCGAAAGCGGCGTCAACGAAATCCTCGTCGCTCCGGCCGATGCCATGCGCGCCAATCCTGGCCCGAACGAGCATGCCTGGGTCAACGGGTTCAACGACATGATTGCAAACGGACCGGCTTTTAATTGATCGCGACTGCATCGCAATGGCCGGGCCCCCGTGAAACAAGTGACATTGCAGGCATAATTTTCCAGGAGGCGGGTCTCATGATCGATACCACTTCAAGCAAGGCGCCCTTGTTCCAGCCGACCCTCATGGGCGACCTCGAACTTCCCAACCGCATCGTCATGTCACCACTGACGCGGATGCGGGCTGCCAACCCGGGGTTGGTGCCGACTGAACTGCATGCCGAGTATTACGCGCAGCGTGCATCGGCGGGACTGATCATTTCCGAAGGCGCATCCATCAGTCCGGAGGCTGTTGGCTGGGCCGACACACCTGGCCTGTGGAGCAAGGAGCAACTGCAAGGCTGGTCTCACGTGCTTGAGGCCGTGCATGCAAAAGGTGGTCGCATGGTCGCTCAGCTTTGGCACACAGGGGCGATTTCACATCCCGATTTTGGCGCTGCTCCGATGTCCGCGTCCGATGTGAATATCGGCTATGAAAGCACCACGCCACTTGGTCGAAAACCCACTGTAGCGCCACGTCCGATGACTCTTTCGGACATTCACCGAACCGTCTCCGATTATGCGAAAGCGGCTCGCAACGCCATGAGCGTCGGCTTCGATGGCGTGCAAATTCAGGCCAACTATTTGTATCTCATTGCGCAGTTTCTGAACCGCACAACCAACCTGCGAACCGATGAATATGGTGGCAGCATTGAGAAGCGGGCGCGCTTTTTGTTCGAAGTGATTGAGGCGGTTCTACAAGAGGTCGATCCCCGCCGGGTCGGCGTCCGAATTGGCCCGATGAACGAGGTTGGCGCCTTCGCTGCAAATGACGAAACATTGCCCATGGCCGAATACGCGATTCGCGAACTCAGTGACTACGGTCTTTCCCACGCCTTGATCATGGGAGCAACGACGGATTTCGCTGGCACATCTCTAGAGCCTCTCGCGGGTGATGCCATGTTTCGGCACTTGCGCTCCATTTTCAAGGGGACATTGATCGCCAATGTCGGGATGGATGCTGAACGCGGTAACCGACTCATTGCTGAAGGCAGCGCCGATCTGATCGCCTTCGGGCGGCCCTTCATTTCCAATCCGGATCTGGTTGAACGACTCGCAGTCGGAGCACCGCTCGCGGAGATAGATTGGAACACCGTCTACGCATCCGGAGCCCGGGGCTACACCGATTATCCGCGCCACATTTCTACCGCTGTCGCCTGACACAACAAGGCAACTTTGGGCGGCCCTTCAGCCACCAACCCTTTACATCAATAGCAGGAACCCGACCATGACTTCACGTACCCCCGCCGAGAACAAGGCCATTGTCCTCGAAGGCTTCGCAACCCTTTTCAATCGCAAGGATCTGGCGACGGCCGAACGCTTCTGGTCACCCTCCTATATCCAGCACAGTGCCCATGTGCCGCCCGGTCGCGAGGGTCTGTTCGAGCTGGTCGCCGCAGGATCGCCCGATATGCGCTACGAATGCCAGCTGGCAGTCGCTGAAGATGACTTCGTCATGTTGCACGGTCGGTTCACTGGAATCGGCCAACCGGCAAACTGGGTCGTGGTCGATATCCTGCGTCTTGAGGACGGTGTGATGGTCGAACACTGGGATGTAATCCAGGATGAGGCGACGCTCGAAGGTTCCGCCGGCGGGTACCCTATGTTTGGGGATCAGTTCCCGGATCGACGTTCCTGAGCCACTCATTCGGTCGCATTTGATTAGAGTAGCAACGCTGCAGTAACGCTCTGCGCATGATTGATCCGCTCACACCCCTCCAGCGCCGCAAGGGCTTCGGCGCGGAGCAAGCCATGGGTATCGGAAATCACGCCAACCTTCATGCATCACTCCAGACGAGGCTCATTGCCTGACGCGATCAAGGATCTACTTGCGCCATCAGTTCAGCAACCGATTCCTGGCGATTGGCGTAGCGCTGGGCCAGCACGGCACAGACCATCAACTGAATTTGATGGAACAGCATGAGCGGCAGGATCAACACGCCGATGGTGCTGCCGGCGAACAGAACCTGGGCCATCGGCACACCGGTGGCCAGGCTTTTCTTCGAACCGCAGAACAGGATGGTGATGCGGTCTTCCACATTAAAACCAAAGGCTTTGCCCAGCACCGTAGAGGCCACCAACACCAACCCCAGCAGTACGCAGCACGCCACCACCAGCCCGGCCAGTTCCCATAGCGGAATCTGGTGCCAGATGCCTTCGTTCACCGCTTCGCTGAACGCGCCGAAGACCACCAACAGAATCGAACCCTGATCCACGAACTTCAGCCAACTTTTGTTGCGCCCGACCCAAGCGCCGATCCAGCGCCGCGCGATCTGCCCGGCAATGAACGGCAACAGCAATTGCACACTGATCTTCATAATCGCATCAAGGGTCGAGCCGCCATCGCCGTGCACATTCAGCAGCAGCGTCACCAGCAAGGGCGTGATGAAGATCCCGAACAGACTGGACGCCGCCGCACTGCAAATCGCCGCCGGAATGTTGCCTCGCGCCAGAGAGGTAAAGGCAATGGCCGACTGCACTGTTGCGGGCAACGCGCAGAGGTAGAGCATGCCCATGTACAGATCGTCACCGATCAGCGGCGACAACACCGGTTTGAGTGCCAGGCCGAGCAGCGGAAACAGTACAAAGGTCAGACTGAACACCAGCACATGCAGGCGCCAATGCCCGGCACCGGCAATGATCGACTCGCGTGACAGTTTGGCGCCATGCAGAAAAAACAGCAGGGCGATGGCGATGTTGGTCAGCCACCCGAAGCCCACTGCGACCTGACCACTGACCGGCAACACGCTGGCAAGCAGCACGACGCCGATCAGGGTCAGGGTGAAGTTGTCGGGTAAGAAACGAGGGCGCGTCATCAGGGTCATCCGGGTTTGCCAGGAACGTGATCACGACTCTAACCCGTCCGCAGATTACCGACTAACGCTAGTAAGCCAGGAGATGTCGCCTAAAGGACAGGATGACCAGCGTTGTTGACGCATCATGCCGTTAGGTGGGAAAACAGGGGCGGCCCGGATTTAAGCGTCGGGGAATTCAAGAATCAAGGAAGGCTCATGAAAACCCTACTGTGTTTACTGATCGCCACCGGCGTCGGCGCCGCGTTGCAATACGCCGGCATCCCCCACGGCCTGTTGCTGGGCTCGATACTCGCGAGCGCAATGATCGCCAGTAACCTGCGCTTCTCCCCTACCCTGCGCTTCGGCCTCGGCTATGTGCAAATCGTCTTGGGGATCGCGACCGGTTTGATGTTTACGTCGTGGGACAGCCACACGGTCGCTGCCATCTTGCCCAGCCTGGGCGTCATGCTGTTGTGCCTGATGGTTCAAAGCACGGTGGCCGGTTTTGCGCTGCTGAAAATCGCCGGATGGAACCGCAAGGATACCCTGCTGGCCGTCTACCCCGGCGCACTCGCGGCGGTATTCGACTTGCTCGAATCCGAACGCGCGTCCAGCAAGGTGATCGTCGTGCATCTGGTGCGACTGCTCTCCATCACCCTCCTCGTCAGCTTTTGCATTCCCGGACAGGCAGACGTGGCGATTGCCCAAAGCAGCCCGTTGGACTTGAGCCTGGCGCCGAGCCTGCTGTCGCTGATCGCCCTGTGCCTGTTGCTCGGTCGTTTGCTGTTGAACGTTGGCGTGCCGGCACCGTTCATGCTCACCGCCATCGTGCTCACCGGCGTCTACGTCAAGTCCGGCTACTTGCAGGGCTTTCACATGCCGTCATGGAGTGTCGACTCCGCGGCCATCCTGCTCGGTGTACTGATCGGCTCGAAATTCAAGGACATCCGCTTCGCCGAACTTGTTCGCCACGGGCGTGCTGCGCTGATGTCCGTTGGCCTGATGCTGCTGATCGCCGCAGCGTTTGCCAGCGTGGCCGGGCGGGTTGGGGGCAGCGATCCTTGGTCGTTATGGCTGGCCTACATGCCGGGCGCCATCGAGACCATCTCCATGGTCGCCTTCAGTGGCGGGCTGAACGTTGTGTTCATCCTGACTCATCATCTGGTGCGCATGGTTGTGCTGCACTTTGCGCCGGCATTGGTGGTTCAGGCGCGGCGGTGGCGGGAAGATGTTTGATCGGCATTAAGCATCGGCGTATCGGAGGAAAGGATTAAACGGGAGAGATCGTGGCCAGGGCACCAATCAAAATGGTCAGCACCAGAAATCCACCCAGGAAAATTGCCATCTTGCCCATTGGGGCCTCCTACATTATGAGTTCGCTGTGTGCCGCCATTGTGAGCCTCCATCTGAGTGCATTACAGAGGCAGATAGCACGCGAAAATACGGATCAGATGCTTGAAACGAAAAAGCCCCGCCCCACTCAAGTGGGACGGGGCTTTCTACTGCATTGACCGTTGTTTACAGATCAGTGATTTCCTTGTGGCGTGGCACCAGCATCTTCATCACGCTCCATGCCACCAGATAGGCTACCGAACAGATAGCGAACATGATCATGTAGCCGGTGTGAATATCGTTGATCGATTTGTAGTAGTCGAACACATAACCGCCAACCTTGGTCATCACGACACCACCCAAACCACCCGCCATGCCGCCAATGCCGACCACCGAAGCGATGGTTTTTTGCGGGAACATATCGGACACCGTCGTGAAAATATTGCACGACCACGCCTGGTGCGCCGATGCGCCAACGCCAATCAGCAACACAGGGACCCAAAAGCTGATGTAACCGAATGGCTGAGCCAGCAGCACCACCAACGGGAACAGCGCGATCACCAGCATGGCTTTCATGCGACCGTCGTATGGCTTGTCGCCGCGGGACATGAAGTAGCTCGGGAACCAGCCGCCACCAATACTGCCGATCATCGTCAAGCTGTACAACACGGCCAGCGGCGCCACGATGGCCGCTCCCTTCATGCCGTATTGCGCCGACAGGTAGGTCGGAAGCCAGAACAGGAAGAACCACCACACGCCATCGGTCATGAACTTGCCGAAGGCAAACGCCCAAGTCTGGCGGTAAGTCAGCAACTTGAACCACGATACTTTTTTGGCAGCGACACCCGACACTTCCGGGGTGGCTACTTGCACAGGTTCATCGCTACGGATGTATGCCAGTTCCTCTGCCGACAGACGCTTTTGCTGATCCGGCTTCTGGTAGAGCGCAATCCATACGGCGACCCAGACGAAGCCCAGCATACCGATCGCGATAAAGGCCGCTTCCCAGCCCCAAATACCGGCAATCAGCGGTACGCAGATCGGCGCCAGGACCGCGCCCACGTTGGCACCGGAGTTGAAGATGCCGGTAGCGAAGGAGCGTTCCTTCTTCGGGAAGTACTCCGCGGTGGCCTTGATCGCAATCGGGAAGTTACCCGCTTCACCAATCGCCAGAACCGCGCGAGACAGCATGAAACCGGCAATCGAGACCGGAATGACGGCAAGGCCGAGCGCGCTGCTCAGGGCGCCAATGCCCTCACCCATCGGCACCGCGAAGGCGTGCATGACCGCACCGGTCGACCAGATGCCAATCGCCCACATATAAGCTTTCTTGGTGCCGATCTTGTCGACGAAGCGACCGGCGAACAGCATGGAAATCGCGTACACAAACTGGAAAACCGAGGCGATGTTGGCGTAGTCAGTATTACTCCAGCCAAACTGCGTCGACAGTTGCGGCGCCAACAGACTCAGTACCTGACGGTCCAGGTAGTTGACGGTGGTGGCGAAAAACAACAGCGCACAGATCGTCCAGCGGTATTTACCGACCGTTTGGCCGACGCGTTGCGCGTTCGCATTGATGGGCTCGTTCAGATTCATGGCATCACTTTATTATTGGATTATGGTGATGATCTCTCGGTTTCAAGCGAGATCAATTGTGTCGTAGAGCATTGCCAAGACGCAAAGAGTCCGCGTCAAGGCTGGTCAGATTCAGCCGGGTCTTGCGATCAACTTATGCTGTACCCCGCCGCCGGTTGCATCACGCGCAGTGCGATTGCTGGTGGCTGGAGCTGGGCGTGTAGCGAGTACTAGCAGGGGTTTGGCGGGACCGTCGCCTGCGACGGAACTGACTGTGCGGGCGCGCAAGCAGACAAGATCAGGCCAGAGGAAGCGACGTTGAGGGGGATGAGTTCGCAAGTTGAATTCATGATGGGGCCGACACTCTTTTTATTTTTTGGCATGAACAGTCGATGCATCGTCTGTCGTCGTACAACTGTGCCTTTTATATCGAGTTCGAGGGTGGGCTGTCAATATCAAAGATAGCCGTTGGTCTTGACGAAGATTGCTTGGGAAAATTTCGGTTTGTTATAGAACTCGCTGGGTACAGCGATCATTAGCCGTGTGAATTGTCGGGCATTGACGAGGGGATGTGGGGACTCGGAGCGATGAACCATGTTGTACGACGACGCATGTTTACATGTACAAAAGCGAGTCAGATAGTCGGTGTATGGACCGCCTGCCTGACTCGAATCGCCCTGAATGAGATCAAACAGGGTCTGGAATCGATTGCACTGCGCTGCGCAATGGCAAGGTCGCTGAAGCGGACTTCAGGGCAAAACGCGACACCGGGCGACTCAGACCATAATGCTCGCGTAGCGTACTGCCCGCATATTCATGGCGGAACAGCCCGCGCTTGCGCAGGATCGGCAGCACTTCATCGAGGAACACTTCAAAGCCCTCGGGGAACGCTGGCGGCATCACATTGAAACCATCGGCAGCGCTACTGCGGAACCACTGTTCAATCAGGTCGGCAATCTGCACCGGCGTACCGACCGGTACCCAATGCCCTCGAGCACCGGCCAGGCGATTAATCAGCTGACGCAGCGTCGGTTTCTCGCGGTCGACGATGTCGAGGATCAATTTGAAGCGACTGGACTGGCTCTCGCTGCTGTCGAAATTGACCAGGTGGCGCGGGAATGGCGCATCCAGATCGTGACCGGACAGGTCGACACCCAACATGCGGCGCAGTTGGCCTAGTGAAACATGCGGCAGCACCAAGTCGTTGAGTTCATCGAACTTGCGCTGGGCTTCGGCTTCGGTGCTGCCAATGTACGGGCTGATGCCCGGGAGGATTTTCAGCTGGCGAGGATCGCGCCCCACCGCTTTCACCCGAGCACGGATATCGTTGGCGAATTCGGTCGCGCTTTGCAGGGTCTGGTGCGCGGTGAAAATCGCTTCGGCATGCCTGGAGGCGAAATCACGGCCATCTTCGGAAGACCCGGCCTGCACCTGCACCGGTCGCCCCTGTGGGGAGCGTGGCGAGTTGAATGGGCCTTTGACTTTGTAGTGAGTGCCCACATGGTTGATCGAATGCACTTTGTCACTGTCGGCAAACACCCCGGAATTCTTGTCCAGCACCAGCGCGTCGTCCTCCCAGCTGTCCCACAGGTCACCGACCACCTGCACGAATTCTTCGGCCTGGGCATAGCGATCATGAGCCGACGGATGTTGGTCCAGGCCAAAATTGGCGGCTGCAGCCGCCATGGAAGTGGTGACGATGTTCCAACCGGCGCGACCCTTGCTGAGGTGATCCAGCGCACTGAACGAGCGGGCCAGATTGTAAGGCTCGCTGTAGGTCGTGCTGGCCGTGGCGATCAGGCCTATGCGTTGGGTCACCGCAGCAATTCCCGCCAGCCAGGTAACGGGTTCGAAACGAATGCGCAGACCTTCACGCCCGCTTTCGGCCAGTGACGGCGAATCAGCGAAGAAAATCGCATCAAGCTTCTCGCGTTCAGCGCGTAGCGCCAGTTGCTGGTAATAGCCGATATCCATGGAAGCTTCCGGCACCGACTGCGGGTGACGCCAGGCGGCTTCGTGATGGCCGTTCGGGTAGATGAATAGGTTGAGGCTGAGCTGACGTTCGGACATTTCCCGTTCCCTGAAAAAAACAAGCATGAAAAATAGGTGCTTGCGCGCGGTGCAGAGGCTCAGTGCAGCTCGGCGAAATCGCTCAGCACATCGTCGCGCAGGGCGATGAAGCGGCTGTCACTGCGGTTGCGCGGGCGCGGCAGATCGATGTCGAGAATGCGCCGGATGCGGCCAGGATTCGGTTGCATCACCACCACTCGATCACCGAGGAATACCGCCTCATCAACATCGTGGGTGACCAGGATCATGGTGATTTTTTCCTTGGCCCAGATGTTTTGCAGCTCGCCTTGCAGACGTGCACGGGTCAAGGCATCGAGCGCACCCAGCGGTTCATCCAGCAAGAGCACGCTCGGTCGATTGACCAGGCCGCGGGCTATCGCCACGCGTTGCGCCATGCCGCCGGATATCTGATGCGGGTAGGCATCGATAAAGTCTTGCAGGCCGACCAGTTCAATGTGCTCGCGCACGGTCTCGCGCTTCTGCGCAGCGCTCAGGGGTGAATTCTTGAGCCCGACCGCGACGTTCTGCTCGACGTTGAGCCAAGGGAACAAACGGTGATCCTGAAACACGATGCCGCGTTCCAGGCCAGTGCCTTCGATGGGTTTGCCATCCAGCAGGATGCGCCCGTCGTATTCTTCGTCCAGGCCAAGAATCAGGCGCAGCAGCGTGGATTTGCCGCAGCCGCTGGCGCCGACGATGCTGATGAACTCGCCAGGCGCAATGTCGAGCTGGATGTTGTCGAGTACTTGCAGTTGCGTCGAACTGCCCGGTCGGGAAGCGAAACGCTTGCTGATGTTTTCCAGGGTCAGGCTGTTGTTGAGCATGTCGCAATCCTTTTGAAAGTGCCAATCAACGAGGAGCGATGCCATATAGGCGCTGCATCCGCCGCTCAAGTGTCCGGGCCACTGCGTTGAGGCCCCATCCCACCAGGCCGATAATCACCATTCCAAACAACACCAGGTCCATCATGAAATGTTCGCTGCCATCAATCAGCGTGTTGCCGATCCCCTCCCCCGATACCAGCAAGTATTCAGCGCCGATGGTCGCCAGCCAGGAATAGACCAGCGCCAGGTAAAGCCCGGTAAAAATCGACGGCAAGGCGGCGGGCAGCATCACCCCGACGATGGTTTGCCAACGGGTGAAGCCGTACACCCGCGCCACTTCCAACAGGTTGGGCGGGACGTTGCGCAAACCGTCACAGGTATTGACCACCACAGGCACCAGTGCTGCCAATGACAGGAACACCACCTTGGCCACATCGCCCAGGCCGAACCACACCGAGATCAACGGAATCCAGGCGAACAGCGATATTTGCTTGAAGGTATTGAAGCTCGGCCCGACCACGCGTTCGAAATTCCGCGACAGGCCCAGCAGGCAACCCAGTACCAGGCCGAGCGTAGTACCGATAAAAAAACCACTGAGGTTGCGCGCCAGGCTGGCAGAAATGGCCCGCCAGAATTTGCCCGAGGCGATTTGATCCCAGGCCGTTGCAGCCACTTTTTCTGGCGAAACGAACAACCCCGAATGACTCCAGCCCTGGTTCGAAGCCAACCACCACACGGCAATGACCGAAATGGGCAAGACCCAACCGCGATATCGGCGGCTACCGCTACCGACTGACAAGATCGCGCTCATGACAGACGCCCCCCGGCAGTTGGCCGACCACGATTGAGGCGTTTCTCCGCGTAATCAAAACCGCGGTCTATCAGCAGACCGAGCGCACCCACCACCACAACGGCTGCCATCACCAAGTCCAGTTGAAACAGCTGACGGCCATAGACGATCAGGTAACCCAACCCCTCACTCGATGCCACCAGCTCGACCACCACCAGCGATAACCAGGCTTTGGTGAACCCCAGACGCAAACCGGTAAACAGCGTCGGGATAGCCGCAGGCAAGACGATGGAAGTGACGCTTTGCCGACGACTGAAACCGTAGGCCCGGCCGACTTCCAACAACCCTTTGGGCGCCTGGCGGAAAGCTTGCAAGGTGCACAGCGTGATCGGCACCAAGGCTGCCTTGGCAATCAGCACATACTTGAGCGTCTCGCCGATGCCGAACAGCAACAGGGCAAACGGTAACCAGCCCAGTACCGGTATTTGCACCAGTGCGTTGAAGGTGGGTAAGAGATAATCCTCTAGCGTCCTGGACAGTCCCATGGCCAGGCCCAGCGCTATGCCGGTGAAGGCGCCCAATGTAAATCCGACGACAACCCGCTGCAGGCTGGCGGACGCGTTCAGCCAGAGATCACCGCTGGTGACCAGGTCCGACAAGGTCTGGTAGACGTAGACTGGCGGGGGTAGCACCTGCTCTGAAAGCCAGCCGCGTTCCACCCCCAGGTACCATAAGCCCAGCAATACCAGCGGCAACAGCCAGGGCAAGGCCTTGTCAACCAGACTGACGGGCCAGGCTGACTGGCGCGACACTTCAATCTTGCGAACTGGGCGGGCCGGTGACGGTGGAAAACGTTTGACGTTATCGCCCGCAAATCCCGGTGCCGCGTACTGCTCTAGTTTGACGGTCTGTGCCCTGGCCATTTGCCTAGCTCCCTTGCTTGCTGGTCGCGGCCGCTACTGCATTACCCGCCGGCTGTTTGCCATCTGGACCGTAGGGCGTCCAGTAGTTCTCAAGGCCCTTGGTTTTGAGGGATTTTTGCAAATAGCTGGTCTCGAACCAGCCATCGATACTGACGGGGCGACGGATCAGCTTTTCTTCCTTGGCTTGATCCGCCACGGCCTGATAGCGGCCAAGCAGGAAGTTGTCGACCAGAGGCGAGGCTCTGTCCCTGATGCTGACCCCGGTAAAGTCGGCGCGTAGTGATTCTGCCGGTTCATTACTCTTGGCCCATTCAGTGAAGACCGCGTCACGATTGCTCTCTTCCGACGCCCATTTCGCCGCGTCCACCAGCGTGTCGACGACTTTTTGCACGTTGTCCGGATGTTCTTTTTCATAGGCACCCCGAACGACCAGTGCGGTCTGTCGGGTGTAGCGCACATCCTGAGTGGGATTGTCGTAAACGATGTCGATCAGGCCTTTATCGCGCAGCTTGAACAACTCGCGACCGCCGAATGCGGCATCTACCCCATTGGATACCAATGCAGCCTGAGTGCTGCCGGTATCGAGGTTGATGACCTTGATATCGCGTTCGGTAAGACCCTGCTCCGCCAAAAGATTGATCGTCACCAGATGGCCGTTGGTTCCACGAAAGATCGCCACCTTCTTGCCTTTCAGATCAGCGATGCCTTTGACGTCAGATCCCTTGGGAACGGCCAGGTAAAGATTGGCACGTACGCCCAGTGCGGCCAGCAGTTTGGTGTCCAGTCCATTGGAGCGCCCGACGACGGCGGGCAGATCGCCCTGGTAGGCGAAGTCAAGTTGCTGGTTTGACAAGGCTTCGTTTACCGCGGGACCAGCCCCCTTGAAAAAGAACCATTGCACTTCGGTCCCGGTCCCGGCGAAGGCTTTTTCCAGCAGTTGCTGATTGCGCACGATGCCCAGGGGCGACCCACTGAACGTCACCGGGTCACCGCCGCCAGCTGTCGCTACACCAATGCGCAATACATCGGCCTGGGCCAGGGGTATTGCAAAAAACGCCGCCAGTGCTGCAGCGATGCTGCGTTTGTGAAACAGGGCAATACCTTTGAGTTCCATATGCAACCTTCCTTGTGTCCGTGAGACTCGCTTGTCAGGCGGCGCGATGTTTTTTGTCGGCTTCGGTTTTCGGCGAGCGGGTATCAGGGCTTGGCTTGAGCGCTTGACTCAAGCGACCATCCACCCCGACCGGCACATCACCGTCGATGGTGG
The DNA here is from genome assembly GCF_019956415.1 of Pseudomonas sp. GL-B-19. GTDB lineage: Bacteria > Pseudomonadota > Gammaproteobacteria > Pseudomonadales > Pseudomonadaceae > Aquipseudomonas. Next base: position 30,238 of record NZ_JAHBDK010000039.1, on the reverse strand, counting down.
TTCGGCGCACGATGCGCGGGGCATCGCCGTAGTCGTTGATCGCGATGTGCTGCGTGGCGCGGTTATCCCAGATCACCACATCGCCCTCCTCCCAGCGCCAGCGCACGGTGTTGTCGACATGGGTAATACGGTCGTGGAACAGGCGAATCAATTGTTTCGAATCGCTATTGCTTACTCCCTGTATCTGTTTGACAAAGTGCCCCAACAACAAACTTCTTTCACCCGACTCCGGGTGCACCCGCACTAAGGGATGTTCGGTTTCGTAGACTTCAGCGGTAAACTGTTCGCGATAACGTTTGAGACCTGACTCATTGGTATTACGCGGCGCCGCATAGTCATATAAGTTGGTGTGCAAGGCGCGTAGATTATCGGCCAGTTGTTTTAATGGCTCGGGCAAGTCGGCGTAGGCCGCCGCAGTATTGGCCCACACCGTATCACCGCCATAAGGTGGAATAACCACACCGCGCAAGATGGATATTTTCGGGTAATTGGCGACAAAGGTGACATCGGTGTGCCAGGAATTGGCGCGGGTTTCCTTGGCGTCCAGGTGCAGAATGGCGGCGCTTTGTTCAGCAGAACGCACGGTCGGATGCGGCACCTGATCCCCGAAGCGCCGGGAAAAAGCTTCGTGCCCGGCGTCATCCAGATGTTGGTCGCGAAAGAACAGCACTTTATATTTCAGCAGTGCCTGATTAATAAACTCGAAATCCTCAGCACTGATGTGCTCACCTAATTTCACACCTTCCAGTTGCGCACCAATTCGACCAGCGACGGGTTTAATTTGAATGGCCATCGAGCTACCTCCTGTTTCACGAGTAGTTGTGGGACAGATCATAAAGACATAAAAGCAGCTGTGACTAATCACAAATTATTCTAAAGATATAAGGACAGTCATATAGCAAATCTTTTACCAAGACTGGAGAAAAGCTATAAGCCTAGTGTTATTAGCTCATAACTTTTTAGTTAGTTTAACGAACGAGTTTGATCTACATCGAAACCGTGATGTCTTCAGCATTCGTCAGAGAGTGCGGATCATTGGCCCGTTTTTCTACTTTCGCGGCGGCGGGGTTTTTCTTTTCCAGCAGGAAAGTTTATTGACCTTCAGATTGGCCACCTACAAGCGCTGGTCAGCGCCTTCTCATCGAAAACAAACTGTCTGTACCTAATGGCAAAAGGCATAAAGCAGCCAGACATTCGAAGATAGGCGGACACAGATCCAGAGGGGCAGAACCGGCTTCAGGGCAACGGCTTATTAAGCCGCCCATCAAGGGCAAAAGGCTCTTGCAACACCAACTCATACAACCCAAGAGCCAGTTGCGGGTTCATCAACAAATTCCAGCTATGCGGCGAAACACTAGAAGGGACCAGTACAAAGGGATGCTGGCTCAACAAGTCAGCACCGAACTGCTGCTGGCTGCGGCTTGGGGTACCCGGTACCAGCCAATTCGGGTTCGCAATACTCTCGGGCTGCACCACATAAATCTTCGACGGGTCCAGCACGCGAGCCTGCGTCAAACAATGTGGCTTGCAATCCAGCGCATCGAAATCCTTATGCACCGCCACCTCAAGGATGGCCGTGGAAGCATCCAGGGCTGCATAAACTGTGGCCATACCTTTAGGGTTCCAGCGCCCCCCCACCTTTTCAGCCCCGATACCCGAACTCCAGGTGGCGGCATACGCAGCAGGATCAAGGCGCCAGAAATGAATCTCACTGTTCAAAGGGTCTTTAGCCATCAATAGACCCCGTATTCAATGCGCGTCAGGAAGTCAGTCACCAACTCATACCCGACCGAATTTGAAATCAGGTCGATAGGCGTCTCACCATCCAGACCCCGCGCAGGTTTGACCATCCACTGTTCGGCAAGCTCACGTGAACCCAGCACATCCGTGGCCTTTTCCAACACCTCGGCATAGTTGAGCGCTCGCGTGCTTTGCTCCGGGGTCAACGCTTCATTGGGCGTTTTCAGTCGCCGCGCAAGCGTACGATCAGACGCACCTACGATCTTCGACAACACCCCGCATTGCTTATACACAGTGCTGTTTTCGATCATATCCAGCACCGACTGCAGCGGGAAACCGTGTTTAACGGCCCTATAGATCGCCATACGATCATCACCCAAATCTCCTGCGAGCAGGATCGTAACCAGTTGTGGTGCAGCATTCGAATCCTTCCCTGTCACTGTAAGCGCCTGCCGACCGTCTTCCAAAACGGTGACGGAAACCTTGGGGGCGCGTGATTTAACCGTTCTCTTAAGGCTGTCAACTTTGACAAACTCACCACCTACAACATCTTTTTTCTTGGCGCTCATGGCCGCCTCCGTCGCTCCGACATATGGCATTGACTATAGTGCCAAATGGCAGAAAACCCAACCCAACAGTTTTTGAGTTCGAACACCCTGACGTTCAAGCCTAAATACCAGCCAGCGAGCAGATACAAACACCGAGAAACCTATGGCGAGGGAGCTTGTCGGAACGCCGCAGCGGCCCCAAAAAAGGCACCACTGCACAGCCCAACTCTATTACTCACTCACCACAGCAGAGCGCACCTACGCAGGTGGATCAATCGTATCCAACACCCGGTTCGCCGTGATCTCGGCCACCATGATGCTGTTTGAAATACCCAGCAGGGCGTAGCGCGACTCACCCTCCAGATGATCCACCAACTGATGGACCATCACATCGACCGAGGCCAGCGTCTCGACCAAAAAAACCGCCAGGGTTTCGGTCGTGGCCGCGGGGTCCACGGAAAACAGAGTACTGCGCGTTCGCTTGGTGGCTTTGATGTCGGCATTCGACGGGAAGTGGAAGTTCAGAGCCCGCTCGGCGGCCTCATTGAGCTTCTTTGAATCGGGTTCGTACGGAGAGACCGGATCGGTGTCCGGCGGGTTCGGTGTGATCTTGAACATGGTACATCCTCGTTTACTGATGGAGCTGCCACGTTCGTTTCCAAGCGAAGGGGGTGGCAGCTGTACGCAGGTTGGAAAACCAGGGTAAACGAGCCCGGCAGACCTATAAGGTCTCCCACGCACAGCCACCATAACGGAATGCATACAGTGCGAAAAAGTACGTTATGAAGAGTGCCTTCGTGTCGTTTACCCGTCGAGTTTCCAAGCCCGACCGCTCAGCGACACGGAAACGATAGAACCAAGACCCACGACACACAAGTCGGCGGATTCTGGCGCGGCCGTAGGCAACGGCGCAAGGTTTTGTAGCTTTCAGGACGTAACATTGAGGGCGATTAAACAAGAGCCATTCCATGGTTAAACAGACGAGCAACACTAACGCGTAACGGCTGTTACTCAGTCGAAAATGAGAGTGTGCGAGCGTCCAAGGCCTGATCGCCGAACCCCAACAAGTCGACGCCACCTTCGCCGAACAAAGCGTCATCAAATTCAGCAACCACGACCAAGAACTCAGCACCGACCTCTGGCGCCGATTCCGCACATGGCTCATCGACCAACCCGATCCCCCCGTGCTTTGCCACACCCCAAACTGATATGTTTTTTTTCAGCTATGTTGCATATGGATTTTTATTGTGTCATTTATAGCCTCGCCGATCACAGGACTGATCCACCGCGCCAACCCGGATGGCGGGCACCCGTTTCCCCCAAATGCCCTCCAGGAGTCAACAATATGAACAAGACAGAACTTCTAGGTGCTCTGGCGCTGTGCGCTTTCAGCTTCCTGGCACATGCCGACGAAGACAGCCTGCGTATCGGTATCGAAGCCGCCTACCCTCCCTTCTCCTTCAAGACACCAGAGGGCAACGTCAGCGGGTTCGATTACGACATCGGCAACGCTTTGTGCGAAGAAATGAAGGTCAAGTGCGAGTGGGTCATTCAGGAGTTCGACGGCATGATCCCGTCGCTCAAAGTGCGCAAGATCGATGCCGTGCTGTCGTCGATGTCAATCACCGAAGACCGGATGAAGTCCGTGGACTTCAGCAAAAAGTACTACCACACACCGGGCAAGTTCGCGATGAAGGCCGGCAACGTGATCAATGACCCTTTGGTGGACCTCAAGGGCAAGAAAGTCGGCGTGCAACGCTCCTCGACTTACGATCGTTTTGCCACCGAGCAACTGGAAAAAGCCGGCGTCGTCGTGGTGCGTTACGGCTCACAGAATGAGGCTTTCCTCGACCTGGCCTCGGGTCGTCTGGACGCCACCCTCGCCGACATCGTCAACACCGATGAGAGCTTCATCAAGACACCGGCCGGCCAGGGCTTCGCGCTGACAGGACCCGACATCAACGACCCGAAATATTTTGGCCGGGGCGCCGGGATTGCCGTGCGCAAAGGCGACAGTGCCAACGTTGCGCGCCTGAGTGCCGCGATTGACGCCATTCGCGCCAATGGCAAGTACGGGCAAGTGATGGCCAAGTACTTCGCGTTCGATATCTACGGCGAGTAAGCCTTACCCCTGCCCCCCTGCCCCCCCTGACCCAAGACCCGGCGACGGCCCGTTGCAGGCGTCTGTCGGGGCTTGTCTTGCGCGCCTCGCGGCGCTCGCTTGAGGAACTTCATCATGCTTCACGGCTACGGATCGAGCATTCTCGATGGCGCCTGGCTGACCATAAACCTGGCCCTGACGTCCATGTCCCTGGCGATTGCCCTGGGCCTGATCGGCGCGGCATTGCGACTGTCACCGCTCAAATGGCTGGCCATGCTCGGGGAGAGTTACACCACCCTGATTCGCGGCATTCCCGACCTGGTGCTGATCCTGCTGATCTTCTACGGCGGCCAGGATCTGGTGAACCGCATTGCCCTGGCGCTCGGTTACACCCGCTATATCGACATCAACCCCTTTATCGCGGGCGTCTGCACCATGGGCTTCATTTTTGGCGCCTACCTCTCGGAAACCTTTCGCGGCGCCTTCATGGCGATCCCCAAAGGTCAGGCCGAGGCAGGCGTGGCCTATGGCATGGGCGGTGCGCAGGTGTTCTGGCGAATCCTGGTACCGCAGATGATTCGTTTCGCCATTCCCGGGTTTACCAACAATTGGTTGGTACTGACCAAATCCACCGCGCTGATCTCGGTGATCGGCTTGCAGGACATGATGTTCAAAGCCAAGAACGCAGCGGATGCCACACACGAGCCCTTCACGTTTTTCCTCGCGGTGGCTGCGCTGTATCTGATGCTCACCAGCCTGTCCTTGCTGGTGCTGCGCTATCTGGAAAAACACTACTCGGTCGGCATCAAAGCCGCCGAACTGTGAGGGGGAGCCACCCATGATTCTCGACTACAACCTGATCTGGGAAAACCTGCCGCTGTACTTCAATGGCGCCTTGTTGACCCTCAAAGTCCTGCTCATTTCCCTGGCCCTGGGCCTGGTACTGGCGATTCCGCTGGCGCTGATGCGGGTGTCGCGATCGCCGCTGATCAACTTCCCGGCCTGGCTCTATACCTACGTGATCCGCGGCACGCCGATGCTGGTGCAATTGTTCCTGATCTATTACGGCCTGGCGCAGTTCGAAGCAGTGCGCCAAAGCGTGCTCTGGCCTTACCTCTCCAGCGCGACCTTTTGCGCCTGCCTGGCCTTCGCGATCAACACCAGTGCCTATAGCGCAGAGCTGCTGGCCGGCAGTTTGAAATCCACGCCCCATGGCGAGATCGAAGCCGCCAGGGCCATGGGTATGTCACGCCTGACCCTGTATCGCCGCATTCTCCTGCCGTCGGCCTTGCGCCGGGCATTGCCGCAGTACAGCAACGAAGTGCTGATGATGCTGCAAACCACGAGTCTGGCCTCCATCGTCACCCTCGTCGACATCACCGGGGCCGCGCGGACTGTCAGCTCGCGGTTCTATCTACCGTTCGAGGCGTTTATCACCGCGGGCCTCATCTACCTCGCCCTGACCTTCATTCTGGTGCGTCTGTTCAAGTTGGCCGAGCGCCGCTGGCTGGCGTATCTGGCACCGCGCAAGCACTAAGGAGTTGCTATGGAGCACATTCAATACCTCTTGCCGTGGAGTGCATCGGGCACCGAACGCACGCTGACCCTGTTTCGTTTTGGCAGTGGACCACGCAAAGCGTACATACAGGCGTCATTGCATGCCGACGAGTTGCCGGGGATGCGCGTCGCCGTCGAGCTCAAGCGCCGTCTTCTGGAACTGGAATCACAAGGTCGCCTGACCGGGGTGATCGAGTTGGTGCCAATGGCCAATCCGATCGGTATCGCCCAGATGTTCCAGGCCACCCATCAGGGGCGCTTTGAGTTCTCCAGCGGCAAGAACTTCAATCGCGACTTCCCGGAGTTGGTCGATGCTGTTGCACCGCTGCTGGAAGGCCAATTAGGAGACGATGCCGACGCCAACATCGCCCTCATCCGCCGCGCCATGGGCGATGCCCTCGCCGCCATGCCCGCACCGACCTCGGAACTCGACGGCCTGCGCCGCCTGTTGCTGCAGCATGCCTGTGACGCCGATGTGGTGCTGGACCTGCACTGCGACTTCGAATCGATCATGTTGCTGTATGCGATGCCGCAACACTGGCCACGCTTGCAGTCACTGGCCGCTCGCCTCGGTGCCGGGGTCACGTTATTGGCCGAAGATGCGGGCGGCAGTGCCTTCGACGAAGCCTGCGCCATTGCATGGTTACGCCTGGCTGAGCGGTTTCCTGAAGCCAATATTCCCCTGGCGTGCGCGGCGACCACCATCGAATTGCGTGGCATGGCAGACACCGAACGCGAGCAATGCGTCGACAGTGCGCACGCCATTCTCGGGTATCTCGCCGATCAAGGACTGATCAGCGGTGACTGGCCAGCGGCACCGCCGAGCCATTGTCAAGCCGTGCCATTCTCAGGCGCGCAGTACGCCTGTGCGCCCCATCCGGGTGTAGTGAGTTTTCTGCAACCGCTGGGCGCGCAGGTCAAGGTCGGCGACCCGCTGTTCGAGGTCATCGACCCGCTGACCGAACGCCATAGCGTGGTGCGCGCCAGCACCGACGGCATTCTCTATGCCCGCGAACGGCTGCGCTTTGCCCAGCCCGGATTGTGGTTGGCCAAAGTGGCCGGTTCTACCCCCATTCGCCAGGGTCGCTTGCTCAGCGACTGATTCCAGAGAGTTCAAACCATGTACAAACTTGAAGTTCAGGATCTGCATAAAAGTTACGGCGCGCACCAGGTGCTCAACGGCGTGTCCCTGCAAGCACAGGCCGGTGACGTGATCAGCATCATCGGTTCCAGCGGCTCTGGCAAAAGTACGTTCCTGCGTTGCATCAACCTGCTGGAACAACCCAATGCGGGCAATATCGTGCTCAATGGCGAACCGCTCAAGCTGGTGACCAACAAGCTTGGCGGGCTGAAGGCGGCCGAACCCAAGCAGTTACAACGCATGCGTTCGCAGCTATCGATGGTGTTTCAACACTTCAACCTCTGGTCACACATGAGCGCTCTGGAAAACGTCATGGAAGCCCCGGTGCATGTGCTGGGCCTGGGCAAGAAAGAGGCACGGGAAAAGGCCGAGCACTACCTGAACAAAGTCGGTGTGGCGCACCGCATGAACGCCTGGCCGGCGCATATGTCCGGTGGCGAGCAGCAGCGCGTGGCCATTGCCCGCGCACTGGCGATGGAACCGCAAGTGATGCTGTTTGATGAGCCGACGTCGGCGCTCGACCCCGAACTGGTCGGCGAAGTGCTTAAAGTCATGCAGGATCTGGCGCAGGAAGGCCGCACCATGGTGGTGGTGACTCACGAAATGGGCTTTGCCCGCGAGGTTTCGAACCAACTGGTGTTCCTGCACAAAGGCGTTGTCGAAGAACGCGGCGACCCGCGGCAGGTGCTGGTCAACCCGCAGTCCGAACGCCTCCAGCAGTTTCTGGCCGGGAGCTTGAAGTAAGACCGCCGCCTACCCATCCACTGCTCGGCGCTGCCCTGACAAGGTTGGCTTCGGATACACTCCAGCCAACCTTGTCAGGGCATCAGGCACAGCCCTTCTCTCACCTTCAGGAATTGTTGAGCTGGATATGCCCACCCCATCGAAAGACACCACTGTCTATGCCGCGCCAGTCATGCGCAAACTGACGGAAATCGTTTCCGAACTGCCGCCGTCATTGCGCAAGGTGGCGGACTTTATCCTGCGTCACCCGCTCAAAGCCGCGACGCTGACCATCGAGGAGATGGCTCACGAAACATTGACCTCGCCCGCCGCCGTCAACCGTCTGGCCAAAGCGCTGGACCTCGGTGGTTACAGCGGCATGAAGGCCGAGCTGGTCGCAACGTTGCAGCAAATGGTGTCGCCGGTCGACAAACTGCGCAACGAACTTGCCCATCGCCCGGGCGGCGCGTTTGGCCTGCATGAGCAACTCCAGAGCGCCAGCAGCAACCTGACTACGGCGACGAGCAACAACCACGCCGACACCTTTGAAGCGTTCGTCACTCGCCTGACCACGGCACGCAAAATCTACATTCTGGGGTTCGGCAACAGTGTTTACTTCGCCGGCCTCGCCGCCTCGACCCTGATGCCCTTCTGTGCCGACGCCACGGCCATCAGCATGGAGGGTGGCAACGAAAATGCCGCCTACCGACTGGCCGCGATCACTGATCAGGACGTGTTGCTGGCGATCTCCCTGCCGCGCTACTCCCTCGACACCCTGCAACTGGCACGCTTCGCCAATGAACGTGGCGCATCGGTGCTGGCAATTACCGACTCACCCGCCTCACCGCTCACCGGCATCGCTGAGCACACGCTGTTTGCGCCGTGCGATCACCCGGTGCTGACCAGTTCCAACATCGCCGTGCTCGCCTTGATCGAAGGCTTGGTCGCCGGCGTGATGGCGCGCAATAAAGAAGCGGTGAAGCTGGCAACAGAACTGACAGAAAGCGTGATGTCGTACCTGCATATTCCTAACAGCGGTAAACCGGCGAAAAAGTGATTTCGTTCTGGTTTTTACCTGATAGACAGCAACTCAACCGCGCACCAGGTAAGCGCCTGACGGAACCCGATGTCGCAGCTTCTTGCATTTGCCGGGTGGGGGCTGATGCCCGGGCGGGCGATCGGGAAACCAGATGCGGCATTTACCCGGAGGCGGCCAATGGCCGCGGGGAATTTCAACCTCCCCGTACGCGGGCTCTGGCTCGACCGAAGCCACTTGCAACTCTCCTTCGGGATTGGGCCTGCCAGCCGTTGGCGAATCCGATACCCACTTTTCATTTGCGCGAGCGAAGTTGCCTGCGTGAGGTTCAGCGTCTGGAGTAGATTGTTCAGCAGTGGCCATTTCTGCTTCGCGACGTCTTTGGGCCTCCTCTGCGAGCCCTTTCTGTACTGCGACCAGGTCCTCCCTGGCGTTGGGTGAAGTACCCGAAGCCTTGGCCTGCTGCGCCGCCTGGATCAATTGGAGGTTGCGGTTGCGTAACTCGACGTTGCGACCAACCCGCATGTTCGAGCGCGCCGCCAACGTTTCAGCCTGCTGGTACTGCCCCTGCTGAAGACGCAACACGCCGAGGTAATGCAGCGTCGCGGGATTGTTCGGCTGGATATGCAGGGCACGCTCCAGCGTGGCAGCGGCTTGGTCCAACTGGCCATTTTCATACTGCCGCGAGGCGGTTTCGATCAGGGTGGTCGATGCGCTGTTACTTTGCGAGGGCACTCTTCGCTCGGCAGCAACCGAGCCAAGCGACGCGACGGCGCAGAACGCCAGGATGAGACCCGGCAGAAAACTCTTGTTTGGCATCAGGGGCGGACTCGGCTGATCTGAGACGGTGCTGCCGTAAAACAGGCACCATCGCTGCTCGGCATCTCCAACACAGCGCCCGTACTGACCTGGCCAGCGCCCTGAAGTTCCCACTGCAACGGCCACTGCGCCTTCACACGTTCATTGCAATGGCGAAAAAGCCGCTGGCAGGTAAATCGTCGAGCGCATGTCACGCAGTTGCGGACCGGAGTTCTCGGGTGGCCAGACACCGTCTGCCACGGCTTGAGTCCGCACTTGCAGGCGCTGCTCCAGGGTCGACCACGGCCAGATGTGCAGGTAGCGCGGCAAGGCACCGTCGGTGGCATAAAACGCCGCATACACCGGCGAATACTGCTCGGCGGTGCGCGGTTCCACGCCCTTGCTCCAGCCATCGAGTGTCGGTTGCAACCCGGAACTGACCAGGTCTCACACGCGCATTTCGTAATACGGCCCGTGTTTTCCGGCACTCAAGGGAGTGAGGAACGGGAACAAGCTGTAATTTTCGATTCGCAGGTCGGTGATAAAGGCGTTGATACCGAACGCTTCGCCCTCCAACAGAAAGCGCTCGCGCTCCGCTTGCCGCAGACTTTCGTCGGCATAACCGCGCAGCACGGCAATTTGATTCAGCTGGCCGATTTCCGACGCCCAGCACCCCATCAGCGTGCCCCCCACTCCGGGCTTGGCCAGCGCGGCCTCGATTCGGACCAGTGCCTCTGCAACGGTCCGCACACGCACCGTAAAAGTAATCAGTTCAAACAATCGCATAACGTGCTCCGCTCATTCGTTGCCCTTAGCCTAAACCAGAGCCTAGAAGGCGAGATATTGAGACGAACCCCTTGGTGGACGGCGATCACCTTAGTGTTCTAGGTAGTTTCTTTATGTAGTTCCTTTATGTAGTTCCTTTATGGCAACCGTCAGCAGGTAAACCCATGCAAGTCCGCTCGCCTGTATGCCAGGTTTCGAGGACTCACTTCATCATGCCTCCTGCGCAAAGAGCTGATCGAGCCACGCGAGCGCATCGGCACGATTCGAGATGTCTGCGACGAATTCCTGACCACGTGCGGCGGCCTCCAGAGTCCCGGACGACGACCAGCGTTGCGATGGGTGATAGGTCAGACCAACTCCGCCGCGTGCTGGGTTCAACCAGTCAGGTACCGACCAAAGGGACGGACGCGGCGCACGACTCTCGGTCAGTCGAATGCCCGTCTTGAACAGGCCAAACCCCGGGCGATCGGTTATACGACCGTCCAGCATCAGATGCTCGGCAGCAATGTAAAGCGTGTTGTTTTCCTTCCAGCCGGCCCGGGTGTGCGGGTGTTCTTCGAGCCAGGGGTAACACTCAGCCGCGTGTGTTCCATCGACACCCAAAGAGAAAACCTCGCCGATTTGCAACCACCCAAATACGCGATGTTCGCGTTGCCCCGTGTATGACCAGCGGCCCTGGATTTGCGTCACCGGCCGGAACAAACCCCAGAAGAGGAACAAATCGCCGACGCCGACACCTTGCCCGGCGAGATGACTCTGAGCTGCGGCAAGCTGACCGAGCGCCCCGCGCCATCCGGACGCGCGAGGGCGCACGCTGGAATCAAGATCTGGATCGAGGTGGCATGGAGTTGCTCTGGAGTGGCGGCCTCGGGTGAGTTGTTCGATGAGGGTCGGGATCGGTTCGGTCAGGTCGCCGAAGGTGATGGGCGTTGGCATGCGAGTGGGGATGGGGAGCGAGATTGGCCGCCCCTCCACGAGCGGGCTAGGAACTCCGCCAGCGCTGGAGTCGAAACCTTTGCGCGAGAGTATGAGTTTCATAAGCCGCCGCCAGTGGTGAGGTACCGCTTGAAGTTGTGGTGTCCTGAGTTGGCCAGCGCAGACAAATCCAGCAAAAAAGCCTGAGAAGGCGAACGCAGCACAGGATGCTGCGTATACGCCTGTCACTCAATGCGGCGCGCGAGGGATCGTCTTGAGCAGGTCTTCGGGACTGATGTGACCCACGATCGGCTCCGAGACACTGCCCGGCAGCGGCAGGTCAAGGATGTGGCCCTTGATCTTGCCGATGACGTGCATTTCGCAAGGTTTGCAGTCGAACTTCAGCGTCAGCACCTCGTCACCGTGCACCAGTTGCATCGGCGCGACCTTGGTGCGTACACCGGTGACGCCTTTGGCTTGCTTGGGGCAGAGGTTGAAGGAGAAACGCAGGCAGTGCTTGGTGATCATCACCGGCACTTCCCCGGTTTCTTCATGGGCCTCAAACGCTGCGTCGATCAGCTTGACGCCGTGGCGGTGATAAAAGTCCCGAGCCTTCTGGTTGTAGACGTTGGCCAGGAATGACAAGTGCGACTCCGGATACACCGGCGGCGGAGTGGTTTCAGCCTTGCGATGACCTCTTGGGTGGGCGAGCAGACGGGCCACGGTCAGCGCGTCAATCACTTCGCGGCGCAAGGCTTTGAGCTGCGAGTTGGGAATGAAGAACGCCTGGGATGCAACCAGCTCAATGGCGGTGGCGTGATAGTCAGTGGTGCCCAGTTGACCGAGCAGATCGCGCAGTTGCTCCAATGCCTGCTCCGGCTTGTTGGCCAGACCGAACGGACCGTCCAGAGACAAGCTGGCGCTCACGCCCTCTTCGCTCGTGGCGGTCAGTTGCAGGCGCTGCTCGTCAAGACGTGCAACCCAACTCAAACCGATACGACGCTCGGCGGAGGTCTTCTGCAAGGCTTGCTGCCAGTTATGGTCAAGGTTGCGGCTCAATGGATGGTTAGGCCGCAACTTGAACATCCCATCCGGCATCTCGTTGGGTTCGACACGGTAGCGATAGCGCTTCTGACCCTCTTCGAGGAATTCACCCTTGGGCTCGGCGATGTTGGCGCGAAAGCCCACCACCTCGCGCTTGATCTGCACGTTAAGGCCATCACCATTGGATAGCGGTTCAAAGGTCACCACCTGCAAATCACGCTTGCCCACCTTCTCCACCACGCCCACCGACAAGCCAGTGAAGGTCGGTGAATCGAAGGCGCCGATGTCGATCTTGCGCTCACTGACGAAGTAGTCGGTGCTGCCACGGTGGAAGGTCTTGTCCGGGTCGGGCACGAAGAAGTGTGCGGTGCGGCCACTGGATGCCCGAGCCAGATCCGGACGATCTTCAAGCACGTCGTCCAGACGCTGACGGTAATAGGCCGTGATGTTCTTCACATACCCCATGTCCTTGTAGCGCCCTTCGATCTTGAACGAGCGAACGCCGGCTTCGACCAACGCACGGATGTTGGCGCTCTGATTGTTGTCTTTCATCGAGAGCAGGTGTTTTTCGTAGGCGACGACGCGGCCCTGGTCGTCCTTGAGGGTATAAGGCAAACGACAGGCCTGGGAGCAGTCGCCACGGTTGGCGCTACGACCGTTCTGTGCGTGGGAAATATTGCATTGCCCGGAGAACGCCACACACAACGCGCCGTGGATGAAGAATTCGATCGCCGCATCGGTCTCGTCGGCGATGGCGCGAATCTCTTGCAGGTTCAGCTCGCGGGCCAGTACCAGTTGGGAAAAGCCAGCCTGGTCAAGAAACTTTGCCCGCGCCAGTGTCCGAATGTCGGTCTGGGTGCTGGCGTGCAGCTCGATCGGCGGGATATCCAGCTCCATCACGCCCAGATCCTGAACGATCAACGCGTCGACGCCAGCATCGTACAGCTGGTGGATCAGCTTGCGCGCCGGCTCCAGTTCGTTGTCATGCAGAATCGTGTTGATCGTGGTGAACACTCGGGCGTGGTAGCGACGGGCGAACTCCACGAGTCGGGCAATATCGCTGACTTCGTTGCAGGCGTTGTGCCGGGCGCCGAAGCTCGGGCCACCGATGTACACGGCGTCGGCACCATGCAGAATGGCCTCGCGAGCGATGCTCACGTCACGGGCGGGGCTGAGCAATTCCAGGTGATGTTTGGGAAGAGACATATTTTTTATCTGGTTATCACGGTCGAGGTGCGCATTGTAGCGGGCAAAAACGTGATGGGCACGTGGGGCGACGGAATGGATCCTGTCACTCACCCGTGACATCCAGAGTGTCAAGGGTCTCGGTCCTGACAGGCAGCTTTGTTCGACCTACACCACCACAGTCAACCAGGCCGACACCAGCAGCAAAAAAGCCAATGCATGGTTCATGCGTTTGAACGCCTGTGGCGAACCAAAAAACCGGGCACTGCCCACGCCGAGCAACGCCCACAGGGTCATGCACGGCAAGGAGACCAACAGAAACACCAGCGACAACACCACCAGCCGCTTGGTCTTGTCGCCGCCACCGACAAATACGCTAACCACCGCCACCGCCATCATCCAGACCTTGGGGTTGACCAATTGCAGGGTGGCGGCGCCGAACACGCTGAGACCCTCGTCGCGCGAGGTGGCCGGGTCCAAGGATGGCGGCGCGCTTTGAAAAATCTGCCAGGCCAGCCAACTCAACCAGAGCACACCGGCCCAGGCCATTGCCTGCTGCACACGCGGAAACCGCAGCAGCGTCTCGCCCACGCCGAGCCCGACTGCAAACACAATCAGTGCCGCCGCCACGCATGCGCCAAAAATGATCGGCAGTGTGGCACCTAGCCCCCACCGCGAACTGTGACTCAACACCAGAATATTGGTCGGTCCCGGGGTAATCGAGGCAACGAACGCAAACAGCAGGAAAGGCAGCAACGATTCCATGGCTCAGACTCCCTGAAGGCGTATCGAAGGGGCGGAAAAGAACAGCGAAAAAGACATGGCATGGACTCCTTGATCAAATAGGAAACCATGGTCGCGAGTCGGCGGGATTCAGTCTGGAAGGTTTGAGCAGCGCTTGCGGTAATCCGCGGGTGTGAGCTGGTAGGCACGGCGAAACCAGCGCCCCATATGGCTTTGATCGGCGAACCCGAGAGCACTGGCCACCTGTGCCGGCGACTCGCCCCGCGCCAGCAACTGCCGTGCCTTGGCCAGCCGCAGCTGGATCAAATAAGCATGAGGCGCCAGCCCAAAGGCTGCCTTGAAGGCCCGTGTCAGACGAAAGCGATCAACACCACAGGCCTGGGCCAGATCATCCAGTCCGATGTCCTCGTAGGCATGGGTATGCAGATAGTCACGCGCAACCTGGGCCACCAACGGCAGGCGCGGATCAAAGGTCTGACGCTTGCGCCAATCAAGGTGGCAAGTGAGCGAACCCAACAAGGTGTCGATGGCACTCTGGCGCACGATGCGCAAGTCACCCTCATGGAGCGCGTGGAAGGCTAGATAAATGGCATTGGCCAGGCCCGGATCCTGGCTCAGGGTGTCGGCAAAACCCGGCTGACTGTTGCTCGGCGCGTGCTCAAACAACGCGAGCAACTCCCGTTCCAGCCAGTGCGGATCGAGGTAGAGCATGGAATAGGTAAACCCCTCCTCGGTCGGCGCATGCCCATCGTGTATCTCCCCCGGCTCCAGCATGAATACCTTGCCCGGCGTACTGAGGTGGCGAACGCGCCGGCAATTGAACTGCTGCACGCCCTGCTCGGTGACCCCCACCAGATAACTGTCATGCCAGTGCGGATCGTAGGCATGTCCCTGAAAATGGGCACGAATCGATTCAATCCCGGTATCGGCATCCTGGGACAACTCAATCCAGTTGCGTTTATCCACGCAAGGCTCCAGAGGTAATGGTTCAGCTTTGAACGGTGCGGACGGCTAAATTACCGCGCTTTGGAAAAGGGCGTTTAGAAGATTTGTGCAGGTGGGTGCTGAGCCATAACTGCCGGTTGTGACCGACAAGGCGTTGCTGGCCCTGACTGAACCAACCACAGCCGCCATGCCCGCGGAATATTTTGGGTCTGTCATGAATAGCCAAGCGATTGTCGCAAAATGAAAAGCACCCCCTTTTCGGGGGCTCTTTAATGTCAGCCATAAAAAAGCATCTGGCGATTTAGGCAGTCTGGTCGCCCACAAGGCGAACGCGACTGCTGCGCCTGCGTCACGAATTGCTTGGTACGCCAAGCAGGAGAACAACAATATGAACTTCGTGAAAAGTTTTCTGGCTGCTCCACTCCTCATGGCCCTGACCATCGATGCACAGGCCTATGTATCGAGTCAGGAAGCTGCCCAACTGGGCACCAGCCTGACGCTGGTAGGCGCTGAAAAGGCCGGTAATGCCGATGGCACCATTCCGCCTTATAGCGGTGGCCTGACCAATGCCCCGGCCAGCTTCAAGGCCGGTGACAGCATGCGCCCGGACCCCTATGCGCACGAGAAACCACTGCTGGTGATCAACGGCAAGAACGTTGACCAGTACAAAGGCATGCTAACTGCCACCACCGTCGAGTTGGCCAAGCGCCACCCCGGCTACCGCATCGACGTGTATCCGACCCACCGCACCGCAGCGCTGCCACAGGCGGTGCTGAACAATAGCCGCCGCAATGCCACTGCCGCCAGGTCACTCGAAGGCGGGTTAGCCATCGACAACGTAATGCCGGGGGTACCGTTCCCCATCCCGCAATCGGGCGCCGAGGCAATGTGGAATTTCCTGCTGCGTTACCAGGGCGTCAACATCCATTCCAAGTACGACTCCTGGAACGTCGACTCGGCAGGAGTGGCGAGCCTGGCTATCACCGGCGAGGCATACATCTCCTTCCCGATTTACGAAAACCTGTCGAAGCCCTTCAACAACTCCGACATCTACTATCAGATGAAACTGTCCTATACCGGACCTGCGCGGCGAGCCGGCGAGTCGATCATGCTCAAGAACGCCACCAACCCGCTGCAGCGTCCTGGCCGTGCCTGGCAGTACATGCCGGCCCAGCGCCGGGTCAAACAGATTTCGATCCTGGCCTATGACACTCCGAACCCCGGTACCGCCCGTGCACTCGAACTGTACGACTGGACGCTGGTGGGCAAGCAAGAAATGATCGTGCCCTATAACACCTACAAACTGACCTATGCCCGGGATGCCAAGTCGCTGACTACCCCAAACTTCATTTCCCCGGACTTCGTACGCTGGGAAAAACACCGCGTCTACGTCGTCGAGGGCAACCTCAAGCCCGGTGCAAAGCACATTTACCAGAAACGCCGCTTTTACCTGGATGAAGACACCTGGGCCGCTCTGGCCTCCGATCAGTACGACACAAGTGGCCAGCTATACCGTGGCTCCTTCGCTTTCCTCAGCCAGAGCTATGACCAGCAGGTCCCGGATGCCACCCCGTTCATGACGTACGATCTGTCGCGCGGCACCTACAACATCAATGGCGTGGTAGGTCCTCATGGTGGAATTCGGTATACGGAAGCGCTATCGACGGCGCAGTGGGTGCCAGAATCCATGGCGGGTGCCGGTATTCGCTAGGCCCGGGATGATACCGCACAGACAATGAGCCTTAGCTCAGGACGGGACACTGAAACGCATAAAGCCCCGCCCCTTCAAAGGGGACGGGGCTTTTTACTGCACACCTGTTTGAAACAACGCCCTCGCCGACCCTTGTGGATCTACGTGATCAAGCACTCGGTTTAGCGACAGCCCTGCCAGGGAAATCATCTGCCGGATGGCTAGGCTCTGTACGAAAAGTAATGTCGTAAACACTGCATGGCACAGGCCAGTGAGACCATCGCCGCATAACCTTTCGCGAGCTTGTCGAAGCGCGTAACGATGCGGCGGTTCTCCTTCAACCAGCCAAACATACGCTCGATGATGTTGCGCTGCCGGTACTTGGGGCGGTCAAACAGTCTCGGTAAACCCGGCTTGGGTTTGCGCTTCATGCTGCGTAGCGGGATTACCGTTTGCATTCCAGAGTGTGTAAAAAACGCTTTGGATGCAGAGGATTGGGTAATCGGTGGTTTTTCGCTGCGCTGGAGGTCTCTAGGGACCTCATCCAAGCCAAATCAATGTTGCTGTATTGATCGGAACTTGTGCCAGCGGGTACCTGCTAGATGCGGTTATCGCACCGCTCAAAAGGCTTCAGGCCTTCATTGCCGCCATCAAGGCATCACTGCCCAACAGCCGTAGCACGCGTTTGAAGTTGTAGGCGAGCACATGCAGGCTTATCTCCGTGCTCACCCGGGTAAGAGTTCTGGTGAGGAAATGCGTGGCCCCCATCCAGGACTTCAGTGTGCCGAAGGGATACTCCACTGTTTGGCGGCGGATCCGCATCATTTCTGGTGCTTGATCAAGACGACTCTGCATCGCCTCGACGACCGACTCATGTTCCCAACGGCTAATTCGCCGCTCAGAGCTGGGCGTGCAACGCTCCTTCAAGGCACAATTCCGGCAGTTCGAACTCCAGTAGCGATGTAGTTTTAACCCCTTCTCGACACTTGAGTAACGCCAGATCAAGCTTTGCCCGGCTGGGCATCGGTATTCATTCGTTGAGGTGTCATAGATGAAATCATCTTTGCCGAATCGACCAGCCGCTGTCGCTCCCGACGTCAGTATCTTGGGCACGAAAACGGTAATTCCAGCTTCATGGCACGCCAGTATTTCTTCGCCTTTGAAATACCCTCTGTCTGCGACTGCCGACAGTTCTTCGACACCCATGGCCTCTCGTGCGTGCTTTGCCATCGAACTCAGTTGGTCTCGATCAACGCCATCATTCGTTACCTCGTGTGCCACGATCAGGTGGTGCTTCGCATCAACTGCAGTCTGGACGTTGTAGCCGACCATTCCTGTTCCGCGCGTCTTCATCGAGCGAGCATCAGGATCGGTTAGGGAGATCTGTTTATCCGGCGTTTCGTTTAGCTGTACCTCGATTTGCTTGAGCTCTTGCATCTTGGCTTTCAGGGCCGAGACCTTGTCATGGAGGCGTTCGGCTTTGGCCTGAGCTACGGAAGGTTCCTGACGGTCTGCGGTATCAAGTGCTGTCAGATAGCGATTGATACTGGACTCAATTTCCTCCATTCGCCGTCGAAGCTTGGCGCTGGTGAAGTTCCGATCCCGATTGTTGACCGCCTTGAACTTACTGCCGTCGATGGCAACGAGCGCTTCGGAAAATAACCCCAGTTGTTGGCACAGCACCACAAATTGGCGGCACACACCGCGGATGGCCTTGCCGTTGTCTTTGCGGAAATTGGCGATGGTTTTGAAGTTCGGCATCAAGCGACCAGTCAGCCACATCAACTCGATGTTGCGCTGGGCTTCTCGCTCCAGGCGCCGGCTTGACTGAATGCGGTTGGATAGCCGTAGATGTAAATCTTCAACAGGATCGCGGGGTGGTAAGCAGGCCGCCCAGTATCGGCAGGAATAACCCCTTCAAAACCCAGCTTGACCAGGTCAAGCTCGTCGACAAAGACGTCGACCACACGCACCGGATTGGTATCGCTGACATAGTCGTCAAGGTTTTCGGGAAGCAACGTGCCTTGACCTCGGTGTTCACCTTGAATAAAGCGCTTCATGGGCAATCCCTGCGATGTAATCCTCAGAAATCATAGCAAGGGTTCGCGGAGGCGTTTTTACACACTCTGGGCCACAAGCGGTCATTCCTGACCGCTAGCAAGCGGCCTTACGATTGCACTGCATGGGTTGCTGGCCTGACGCCTGTGCACGATGCCCTGCAACCAGGCATCACTCCCTGTTCAGCACATCGATGATAGGGCAAGCAGCCCCGCCGTCGCCTGCATCGCACTCCTGCACCAGTCCGCCCAGCACCTGCCGAATTGCGGCAAGGTCGGCCATCTTTTGCTCGATCAGGGCCAGTTTGCGCACGGCCAGTGCTCGAGTCTCGCGACAAGTGCAGGCCGCATCAAGTGTCAGCAGTGCACCCACCTCATCCAGCGTGAATCCCAGCGCCTGCGCCCTCTTGATGAAGCGCAACCGTTTGACCTGCTCCGGTAGATAGCACCGATAACCGCTGAGCGGCTTTGGCGGCTCATCCAGCAAGCCGCGTCGCTGGTAATAGCGAATAGTCTCGATATTCACCCCGGCAGCTTCCGCCAACTTTCCGATACTCAACCCTGTCGCCATCACACGCCCCTTGATTCTGTACCGGGGTACGGAGTGTAGAGTGACTCTAGGTTAGATCGATTCAATGGAGAAAACGATGGCTCAGCAGATCGGCGGATCCTGAGGCGTTGACCAAGGCGACGACGAATGCAAGTTATCCCCCCACCATGCACAAATGAGGCAACCATGAGCGCCGTCATCCTCGAATCCGTGTTGACCTGCCCGCATTGCGGTTTCGCCAAGCAGGAGGCCATGCCCACGGATGCCTGCCAGTTCTTCTACGAGTGTGGCAGTTGCAAAACCCTGCTACGCCCGAACCCCGGTGACTGCTGTGTGTTCTGTTCGTTTGGCACGGTGAAGTGCCCGCCGTTTCAGGAGCAACGCGGATGCTGTGGTACGGCCTAACCTATGTTTATTCCGTTTATCAGACGCCCCTGACGCGCCTCCAACGGTGGTTATGGGAGGTTAGTGACATGTGGAATCACGCTCTGGTGCTCGTGATGGCCTACCTGACTATCACCCTCACCATCGGCTGGTTGTATACCATGGCTCTCATGTATTGGCTTTGACCCAATTGGTGACGATCGGTCGGTCCGCCAAGCTTTTAATATCTCGAATGGATTCTGGAATCACTCACAAAACTCAGTTGAGGTTGCGAAACGTGAGAGCCAGATTGATTGGGGCCACCACCATCATCATCGCGGTGCTTGGTGTGACGACGCATAAGTTCATGGAATGGACATCTATCGAGAACGAGCGAAAGGATACGGTGTGCAAGGCAGCGCAGCAGCATTTGAAAACCCTGGAAAGTCGAGCGCGAGCGATGGCTGCGGGACTGTCTATCGACGCTTACGCAGAGGCCGAGAATACTGAGGTGGACAAATTGGTCAGCGCCCTGGATACCGCAAACAATGATGCTGAGGTTGAAGCTGTCATAGACGCACACGCTGCCCAGTTAGAGGCGAAAGACGCTGCAACCGATGCAGAATTGAAAAACCAAGGGAATCAGGTTTTTCTCGAACAGCAACTCAAAAAACAGCGCATAACCACTGATATCAAGCAAGAAATCAAACGCACCGAGAAGGCTGTAACTGAGGCATGTGATTAGCGTTCGCTCCAAGTTTCGCCCGCCCCTCCAGCCAAATATGCTCAAAAACGTTTTCACGCAGCCCGGGGCGTTTGTGGCCCTTCCTGACAGGCAGCAATCGGCCAAGAAGCGGCCCTTCTCGACCCGTTAAATCCACGTCGCCTTAGGGCAAGCCCCCCTACTAAAAGCAGTCGGTGAAATTGGGCCGCTACTATCCCCATAAATGGGGTATTACACCCACCTACCGGGTGTTTACCACCTAATTTGAGTCTCGCTTGGAACACTGAGATACAGCTTGTTAATTAACTTGAACTTTTTCTTCGCCCTATTGCAATGGCTCATTCATTGCTTCCCCCCCTGGTACCCGCAACAGCTGTCGTCCCGGACATCATGGAGACGGCGGGGCTTGCCTGATTCGGTATGACGCGAGGGGTGAAAAATGAAGCGCGCGACACCACCATGCAGCTCCATCGCCTTACTGCTCAGGTCAAGCCCGCCCTGTACGATGCTCCATACCCTGACCACCGCCAGCATCGTGCCGCTGGATGATTTCGGCTCGCCACCACCGACGACCCCCTCGGCGTTTAACAATCCGCCGGCCGACCTCAAGGCCGCGCTGGATGTGCTGACCTTGCCACCAGCCAACCCAGGCGCGAGTGTCCTGCCCAACGGCGTGTTCGGTGACCGGAACACGCCACGGGCTGACAACGTACTTCCACCAAACTTGCAGACATCATTCAAAATCCCCACCAACGGCAAGCCCAGCCAATTGTTCAGGGCTCAGCCGTACACTCAGCAACTGCTGTGGCTCGAAGAATTCGGCACGGAAAAACTCGACCCGACACTGCCGGCGCCAACGTCATATGCACTAGCCGTTTGTGTTCGCCCTGATCGGCGCGCTGTTCATCCTGCCGGTGACCCTGATGAACACCTTCTGGAGCTAACCGTGTTCCGTGGAAAAGGGAGAATTGGTGATGTCTTCCACTAATAGATCAATTGCTGTAATCACGAAAAGGCCGAACACCCTTTATAAGCAGCTTGCTCAGTTGAGCCTAATATTTATCACGTTGCTGATGATGCTGGCGTTGTCCACTGTATTGGCGATGGAGTTGACCCTTTGAGCGCTCTGAACTGCCGGCTCCGATGGTGGTCGATCCTGACTTGGCCAAGACGATCATGAAGCGATTCATTGAAGGCTAGGCGCGAACTCAAGTCATCTTGCTGCCGGAGTGCCAGGACGATTAGCCACGCGAGGTGTGTTGGGTGGACGCTTATTTCTCACGATTCATAGAGAGTGGTCGATAGCCGATTGTCATGAGCGCGGGTACGCATGGGCATCGACTCAGAGCCAAGTCCAGAAGCAAGAGAGTTTCACGGCCGGGTTTCCACCTCCACAAATGACCGAAATCGACCCAAGCCAGTCCGGTCGTGACAGGCACAAAACGGCCGATTCTGTTGAAAAAGTCGGTCTGCCCAAACTGCCTGATCATTGACTGGTGAAAACGCCTTTTCTGCACGCTGCTACGTGAAATCCGACTCCGGAAGCCTCTGCGAAAAGTAAAGATTTCAATCTCGGACGCGTACTTTTCTGATGCGCAAACCATCGCCGACTTTTTCAACAGAATCGGCCAAATGCGGTCTTTCGCAGGCGTCCAGGAAACCAGAGGCGATTCATTTTTACCTGCTTCTGCAGCAGAAATTGGTAAGGAGTCTAATATTGAAATGCGATAGATCGGTCCATCCCATATTTGCGTAATGATGCGAGGGACCGTTGGCATGTAGGCGGCTCCAACACTGGACCGGTGTTGGCTATATGGATTTAACTTTGGAGGGAACCATGAACCATCTCATCGCCACCGACGAGCCACCTGAAGCCGTTCGCCTCGTGGTCAAGGTTTACGCCTATTTGCTGCTCGCAGGATTTGCGTTTGTTCCGGCCTATCTGATTGGCTACTTATACTTCTTTCAGGACCCCACGCTTCTATTCGAGAATCACCTGTTCCATGTAATTGCGATCACGACAGCCACCTTGGCAGGCTTGTTTGTTACTTACGTAACGTGGCGCTGCTATCAGTCATCGGGAGATCCGCTACTGCGATGGATGACGCTTGGTTTTCTCGGTTTTGTACTGATCTACGCGTTGCATGGTGCGTTCACTGGGCTAGCACACCACAATATCTGGCTGTTCCTGCTTTATGGACCTGCCTCTCGACTGGTCATGTCGATTCTGCTGTTAGTCGGAATGCTGTCGTACCACCGCCCACCTGATGCTGCGGACCAACGAACGAAGGCCCGCCCGTGGTTGACCTGGATAGGACTGTTCCTGCTGGTTGACGTGGCAGTGGCGTATGTCGCGAATTCGCCGATCGCCGACAATCTCTCGGTGCGCCTCTCGATGGAAGGTGGTGCCCTCGTTCTTTCCACATTGACCGTGGCAGTACTCCTGCTACGCCGTATCCGTTCGCCGCTGATGATGATTTTTGTCATCTCGGTCACCGCGTTCGCGCTGTCATCTCTTGCCTTCATCCTTGCACGTCCGTGGAACCATATGTGGTGGCTCGCTCATGCGATCTTCGCCGGCGGATTCTTCATGTTGAGCTATGGGGTAGTGCAAGCGTTCCTCACCACGCGGTCGTTCTCGAAGATTTACAGCCAAGAGGAGTTGATGGTGCGTCTTGCCGAAGCGATGGCGTATACCGAGAGCGCCCTGCGGGAACTCCAGCGCACCAATCAAGAACTCGGGCAACTTGCGGCGACCGATCCACTGACAGGCGCTGATAATCGGCGTCGGTTCATGGAGCGGGTCGAAGTCGAAATCGGCCGGACCAAACACGGCGGTGCGCCATTCTCCGTGCTGGCACTCGATCTGGATAATTTCAAGTCCATCAACGATCGCTTCGGGCATCAGGTTGGCGATGACATCCTGAAGAGTTTCGTGGGGAAATGCCTCGATTCGATCCGGCCGTATGACGGCGTAGCCCGAGTGGGCGGGGAAGAATTCATGATACTGCTACCTCAGACTTCACTTGAAGGCGCGCACGTAATCGCTGAGCGTCTGCGAAGCACCGTTGCAAATAATTCTTTTTATGGCCTGCAGCGGTCAACCGTGGTCACAGTGAGCATCGGTGTATCACAATCTGGCCGCGACGGTGACACCATCGAGGCAATTCTGCGTACAGCCGATCAACGCCTATATCACGCTAAACACGAAGGCCGTAACCGTGTGGTGACTACCATCAAAACCAGCCTCCAACCTCTGCCCTGACCATCGTCTCGAAGTCGCTGAAAGCGTCGGCACCGATACCCAGCTTTGCGCCACAGCATTCTATGGCAAATGTGCACCTATGCTTGGGTCTGCTGGAAGAACTGATCGAGCATTCCGTGCTGCTCCGTCACCTGTGCGCAATATCCGTCAAAGGTCATCCGGGCGTATCAGTTTCAGCACATCTTCGATGATCCTGAAACCAAGCCAGTAGTTTCCCTGACTTTCGAAAATCCTTTGCGCCATGCCCTTCCTCAGTTTGAGTCGTCAATGCTTCAAACTTCCCCCAGGGAGAAAACCATTGTGCACATTCTCAAACCAATCACCGTACTAACGTCCTTTTTTACAATGATGCTGCCGGTGCTGACCTCTGCGCAGGCGGCTACCGACATTTCACCCGCAATCAAGACGCCGGATCGTGTCGAAACCCGAATCGGCCTATGCGATTCGCGAGGGCTTCCACAGCATTGGCGCTGAAGACAACTCGGTGGTCATCTTCTCCGAGTTGATGGACTCCGACTCGCTCTTTCTCACGGCCAACGCCGATACTATCTACACGGTGGCAACGCTCGACTTGACGAAAGGACCGTTGGTGGTTGAAGTGCCACCGAAGGCTCTCGGCACGCTTAATGACATGTGGTTTGGCTGGATCATCGACATCGGCGCACCCGGACCTGATCGGGGTGAAGGCGGTAAATACCTGATTCTGCCGCCAGACTACGATGGTCCTGTTCCTGATGGCGGTTACTTTGTTGGCCGCTCGAAAACCAACCATGTGCTCTACGCCGTTCGCGCCTTTATGGAGAACAACGACACGAAACCTGCGGTTGATCTCATCAAAGACAAGCTGACGATAACCAGACGCGCTCCATGCTCCAGACACCACAGCGCTATCCGCGTGCCGGCAGTCAAACCTACCCTTCACCGGCGGCCATCGAAAACGCGGATGGTTCCATGACCATCTACTTCGGCCCTTTCAAACCAGCGGACGCCAAAGCTGGCAACTGGATACAAACCATGCCCAACAAGGGCTGGTTCCTGCTCCTGCGCCTCTACAGCCCCCTTGAGTCGTTCTTCACGAAAGAGTGGCGCCCGAGCGAGGTCGAACTGGTTCGGTGAGACAAGGTCACGGTCAGCACAACCTCCCGGGCGGTGTTCAGTTTCACGCCGACTCTCAGGGAGCTTCGGAGAAATTGAGCTGTACCGTGAACCAGCGTCAACCGAATCACTCCGCCATGATCGCCTGATACTGCTTCTGGTACTCGGCATAGGGAAGGTTTTGATCCATCAATACTTTCACGCGCGCTTCCTTGTACTGAGTAGGAGTCAGCATTCCAACCGGAACCGACGGGAGCGTAGAAGCTGAGGCCTGGTTAGCTGGCGTGATGTTTCCGACGCATTGATATTTGACGATCATCTGGCCAGTGGTGCAATTACCCCAGCCATCGCGGACCTGGCAGTTCTGGGTTTTCCCACCGAAGAGTTCGGCGCGGTTGTAACCCCAAACCGCACATTTGCTGTTTGCAATTGACTCAGCTTGCTTATAGTCAACGACCGGTGTCTCAAAGGGTTTGAAATCATAAGCCATATCGATCGAGCCGTCCGCTCGGCTCCCGCCGGTTGCGTAGAAGTCTTTACGGCTGGAGCAGCCTGTTACCACAACAGCCAGCATGACCAGAAAAAGTAGCTTACGCATGGAGGAAATCCCGTTCAGATACAAGAAGCACAATGATGGCAATGTGCCTTGCTGTTGTCTACAAAAACGATTCTTGAATGGACGAACGATTTAAATAAAGACGGCAGCAATGAGCCCAGGCTCCACAGCTACAACGACTACCTGTCGCCAATAGCTATGGAGCAGAATGCGGCATAAACACCGTAACTGGTGTCCGGGATTTTTTGACCAGTTCAGGTAGGCTCCTGATGGAGGCATCGAGCACCACCCCGCACTCGCCCCGCTAGAGCAACACCCGAGAAAGGAGACTGCATGGACTCCGGGGGCGCCCCCTCGCTCCGGGTGGAGTGACGAAAAAACACCTCGCACAGACCCCATCGCGGATTTATCTGCGATGGGGTCTGCAACCGCGTAGCAACGTGCGGTCAGCAGCAACAGCATCATGCCGACAGGATAAAGTCCGTCTGATCGATACCTGAGCTGCTAACACCGACAAGGCGAATAGAGTCCACTCCGATCCCGATCACCGTGTCCGCCCCGTCAGCCGCAATGCTCACGTTGGCAGCGAACGTCTCGCTGCTGATCCCCAGCCCCGCGATATTGAGCAAGTCCTGCCCTCCGGCCGGATTGATATCGAAGCCCTGGATCGAGTCGTTGCCGAAGCCTGCGGCAGCAAACACGAAGGTATCGTTGCCGAAGCCGCCGTTGAGCGTGTCGTTGCCCAGCCCGCCGAAGAACAGATCGTCGCCCGCACCGCCGACCAGAATGTCGTTGGCCTGGCCGCCCAGCATCGTGTGGTTTGCCGCCGCTGCATCGTAGGCCAGCTCACTGCCGCTGCCCTCGGCGTTCGCCTGCAAACCTGCGGCCGCGTATTGGCCATTCAGCGCGACCTGCGTCACATGCGCACCGTCGCTCACGCTCAGCATGCCGCCGGTGCCTGTGTCATTCGCTGCATAGGTGATCTGCGTATTGGCGCCGAACGCTACATCGCCAAAGTCCAGCCTGTCACCCGCGACAAAACCGCTGACGCTGCCACTGAACGCCGCTGACACATCAAGCTTGAGCGTGCCTGCCGCGCCGCTGTCGAACGTCACATGCTGATCGGAGGCAGCACCGAATTCCAGCATCGCCGAACCGCTGATAGTCGCGCTTCCCGCGCCACTGGCATCTCCGTGGATGATGATATTGCCATCGTTTGCCCACAGGCTGCCGCTGTTGACGAGTGCACTTTCAATCACCAATCCGCCGCTGCCGCTGGCTTGCAGCACACCAGAGTTGGTCACGGCACTACTACCGGTATCGATCACCAGCGCATTGACGCCGCTGGCAAGGATCAGGCCCGAGTTGACCAGCATCATCTGCCCCGCTCCCAACTGGCCGGCACCCGAGATTGTGTTGTCGGCATTGGTAAGCACCGTGTCCGCGCTGCCACCAAAGATCACGTTCTGCGCGCTGTCGGACAGCACCACTTGCCCGCCTCCGGTCAACGTCGCGCCACGGAACAGAATCTCAAGATCGGTCCCGCTGCCGGTGGAGCCGAGCGCTATGGTGCCACTGTTGTCGATGCTGCCACCGAACGGCATGATCGCGCCGTCGGCAATGGTGATGGTGCCCGTATTAGTCGTGACCGGGTCCACATCGAACAGTAGGTTGGCCCCGCTCAACGCCGCAGCATCCACACCGTTGATGGTGATCGTCTGGTCGGCGCTGATACTGAGCACGGCATTGCCGTTCGCGTCGTTGGCGATACTCACATCCGCAAACCCGTTGACGCCCGTGAAGCCGATCAAGTCGATCGTGTCCGCCGCTGCATCGAAGCTGTGAATAACGTTGTTGCCGATCGGCTGGGCGAACACGAAGGTGTCGGCACCGGACGAGCCAGTCAGATTGTCGTCGGTGGACAAGGCGAAGATCGGTGAACCTGGGGCGTAGGCTTCTATGTTGTCGGAAACGAAGGCATTACCAATGCTGCCATCGGCGTTGGTCCAGGTCATGCTGACTCCGAGCACCAGCGCACCGGCGAAGTCAGTAGGAGTTGTCACAGTCAGTGAACCGGGATCGTTGGTATGCACTGTCCAGTTACCGTCGCCGTTGTTGGTTCCGGCGTTCAGCGTCCAGCCTGACGGCATCCCTGTTATCGTCACATCGATAAAGTCACTTGCGCCCACCGGCGGATCAGTCAGTGCAAGGTTGATAGCCTCTCCAGCGATCCCCGCTGGAGCAGCTTCTGATCTCGTGCTTGTGTTACCCGCCAGATCAGTCATGGTCACTGTGACATTGTGTCCATCTATATTGTCTGAGGTTCCTAAAGCGGAATTGGTATTGCCATCTATCGCCCATTTTCCATTGGTTGCAGTTCCATTAACCAGCACTAAAGAGAAGTCTGCGACAGGAGAAGTGGGATGGTTATCATGAACGGTCACTGACACCACACCTGAACCTGAACCTGAAGTGTCAGTCACACCTATTGTGAAAATATTGCTACCTCGATTGTAGTATCCGTTCCCCTCCCCATCCGCCCCGATGGGTGCAGCAGTATCGACTATCAATGTGCCGGTTGGATTGACGCCATTGGCTCCTGTAAGAATGGCATTGTTCCCCGTCGCATTTTTGATCGTCGCACCACCAAGAGTGAATGCGGACGCAGCCAGGGTAAGGTCGGCTGTATTTTGACCGGCCCCTACCGTGTAAGTGAACGTCAGCGTATTAGTGCCCGAGCCGCTCGTGTAGCTTGCCGTCCCGCCGGTGTTCAGGTTGAGCGTCGGCAAACCTGTGACCAGTACGACGTCGCTGAAAGTCAGGTTCAGTGTCACCGTCTCAGCTGCCTTGAGCGTGCCATCGTTAGTGCCATAGCTGGCGCCCGTTACCGTTGGCAGCGTCGGGATTTCGTTCGTGCCGTTGATAGTCACTGTCACTGTCTGTGTGTCAGACGCAGCATTATTGTCTGCACTGCGCACCGTGTAAGTCAGCACCAGGGACTGGCCGACATTGAGATAGTCGAACGCCTGTATGCCGGAATTGAAGTTCCAGATCAGGTTGTGCGCGTCGCCACTGTCAGCCGCCAGGCCGGAAGTAGGTGTTGCACTCAGCATGTTCAGCAGTTGTGCGTTCGTCAGGCCAAGCCCTGTAGTAGTGCCTGTTGCAACCACTCCTGTGATTGACGTGCTGATCGAATCTGAGAGATCGACATCATTGACGCTCAGCGTACCGCTAGCGGTGAGCCCCGCATTAGTCTCCGTCAGCGTCGCGCTCGCACTGTCGCTCGTGACCAGATGGATATCCGGATCATCGTTGGTGCCGGTCAGGGTGATCGTCACCGTCTGCGCTGCCGAGGTGGCGTTGGCCGCGGCGCTGTTGTCGGTGGCCACCACGGTGTAGGAGAAACTGATGGTTTCGCCGGCGCGCAGGAAGTCCAGGTTCTCGCTGCTGCTGTAGTTCCAGCTGTCCTGATCGACCGAGAAGCCAGCCACCAGCGCCGCGGCCTGCGCCGCACCGAGCGTACCGCCGCTCCAGACGAGGTCGTTATTGGCGCTCTGGCTGACCGTCACGACGTCGTGGCTGTCCAGATCGGCGAAGCTCAGCGCCCCGCTGTCGCTCAGCGTGGCCGCGCCGTTGCCTTCGTTCATTGCCCCGGTTGTGTCGTCGATGGTCAGCGTCGGCTGGTCGTTGGTGCCGGTCAGGGTGATCGTCACCGTCTGCGCTGCCGAGGTGGCGTTGGCCGCACCGCTGTTGTCGGTGGCCACCACGGTGTAGGAGAAGCTGATGGTTTCACCGGCGCGCAGGAAGTCCAGGTTCTCGCTGCTGCTGTAGTTCCAGCCGGCCTGATCGACCGAGAAGCCGGCGACCAGCGCTACGGCCTGCGCCGCACCGAGGGTGCCGCCGCTCCAGACGAGGTCGTGGTTGGCGCTCTGGCTGACCGTCACGACGTCGTGGCTGTCCAGATCGGCGAAGCTCAGCGCCCCGCTGTCGCTCAGCGTGGCCGCGCCGTTGCCTTCGTTCATTGCCCCGGTCGCATCGTCGATGGTCAGCGTCGGCTGGTCGTTGGTGCCGGTCAGGGTGATCGTCACCGTCTGCGCCGCCGAGGCCGCGTTGGCCGCGCCGCTGTTGTCGGTGGCCACCACGGTGTAGGAGAAACTGATGGTTTCGCCGGCGCGCAGGAAGTCCAGGTTCTCGCTGCTGCTGTAGTTCCAGCTGTCCTGATCGACCGAGAAGCCAGCCACCAGCGCCGCGGCCTGCGCCGCACCGAGGGTGCCGCCGCTCCAGACGAGGTCGTGGTTGGCGCTCTGGCTGACCGTCACGACGTCGTGGCTGTCCAGATCGGCAAAACTCAGCGTACCGCTGTCGCTCAGCGTGGCCGCGCCGTTGCCTTCGTTCATCGCCCCGGTCGGGTCGGTGATGGTCAGCGTCGGCCGGTCATTGGTGCCGGTCAGGGTGATCGTCACCGTCTGCGCTGCCGAGGTGGCGTTGGCCGCGCCGCTGTTATCGGTGGCCACCACGGTGTAGGAGAAGCTGATGGTTTCGCCGGCCCGCAGGAAGTCCAGGTTCTCGCTGCTGCTGTAGTTCCAGCCGGCCTGATCGACCGAGAAGCCGGCGACCAGCGCTACGGCCTGCGCCGCACCGAGGGTGCCGCCGCTCCAGACGAGGTCGTGGTTGG
>NZ_JAHBDK010000038.1 GCF_019956415.1 Pseudomonas sp. GL-B-19 | reverse complement strand
GGTAACGCGCGCTTCTTGCTGCGACAGCTTGAAGGCGCGAGGGCTGAAATGGCCTTGGCGGTGAACGCCTATAACCTGAAAAGAGCGATTAACGTGCTGGGCGTGCGTCAGATGATGGCGCTGATGGACTGAAAAGCCTTTTTTCGTCTGCTGTCCGCACAAAAGCAAACGCCCCGAACAAGTCGGGGCGTTTGCTGGAACCACCATCAGTGTGTTTTCACACAGTCTGAGAAGGCGGGTTTTTCGGTGGTTTCAGAGATTTTGGAAGCTTTCTCTGAAACCTTGTATGGCTCCACGACCTGGACTCGAACCAGGGACCCAGTGATTAACAGTCACTTGCTCTACCAACTGAGCTATCGCGGAATGGCGTCTATGTTACTGATTCAAAAAGAGAAGTCAAGCGCTTGATAGCAACATGGGTGATTCGTCGGGACAGACGGTGGTTTATCGGCCATGGGCGGTTACCAGATTCGTCCCAGAGGTCTACCATGGCCGCCCGGAAGTGGTAACACGCGCTGCCGGCCATTCGCCGAAAAGGTACGCGCCATGAATCACTCAACCTGCACACCCCACAACAACGGGGTGTTCGCATGAGCATCGCTCAGATCAGCTTGCCCAAAGGTGTCGGCCCCCACGCCGAAAAACTGTTCGACGCAATTACACAGGCCAGCACCGCTGAGGAATTGAACCGCGCCGGCGGCAAGGCCGAGGGTTTTGTTCTGGGCCTGGAAAGCACCAAGGCGATCAAGAGTCAGATTGCCGAGTCGCTCTATGTCGCCTATGACGATGCCGCCAGCCAGCGTGCCACCGAACTGGCTTAACCGCCGAATGTGAAGGTGCCGAGCATCATTTTGGCGTAGAGCGTCGTGGCGGCCAGTTGCACCAGCCACAAGGCCAGACCGCCGAGAAATACGCCCGCAGCGACTTGCATTACCAGGTTGCTGCCGCGTTTGGCCGGGGTGCGAGGCACGAAGTCGTCCAGTTCATCACGGTCTGCGCGTAGGTCATCGTTTTTCATGTGGGTTCTCGTAAATGCCTGGATGTACACAAAACCTGTAGGAGTGAGCCTGCTCGCGATAGCGGTGGGTCAGCTTGCACAGGTATTGAATGTGCCGTCGCCGTCGCCGTCGCCGTCGCCTTCGCTGGCAAGCCAGCTCCTACATTTTGAATGGTGTGGAGTCTAGAGGGCTGAGTCGCTGCTTTGAAAATTATCTGCGACAAATAAAAAACGGGAAGCCAATCGGCTTCCCGTTTTTCATATCACTGGACGACTCAGATCACCTGAACGATAGCCTTGGTCACCACGTCGATATTGCTCTGGTTCAACGCGGCCACGCAAATGCGGCCGGTGTCCAGGGCGTAGATGCCGAACTCGGTGCGCAGGCGGGTGACTTGCTCAACCGTCAGGCCGGAGTAAGAGAACATGCCGCGCTGACGACCCACGAAGCTGAAATCGCGCTGAGGGGCGTTTTTCGCCAGCAGATCAACCATCTGGATGCGCATGCCGCGAATCCGCAGGCGCATTTCAGCCAGTTCTTCTTCCCACTGGGCGCGCAGGACCGGGCTGTTGAGCACAGCGGCGACGATGCTTGCACCGTGGGTTGGCGGGTTGGAGTAGTTGGTGCGGATCACGCGTTTGACTTGCGACAGCACGCGCGCGCTTTCTTCTTTCGATTCGCTGACGATCGACAGGGCGCCAACGCGCTCGCCGTACAGCGAGAACGATTTGGAGAACGAGCTGGAAACGAAGAAGGTCAGGCCCGATTCGGCGAACAGGCGCACAGCGGCGGCGTCTTCGTCGATGCCATCGCCGAAACCTTGATACGCCATGTCGAGGAACGGCACGTGCCCCTTGGCTTTCACCACTTGCAGGACGTTATTCCAGTCCGCCGGGCTCAGGTCCACGCCGGTCGGGTTGTGACAGCAGGCGTGCAGCACAACGATAGAGCCGGCGGGCAGGGCGTTCAGGTCTTCCAGCAGGCCAGCACGGTTTACGTCGTGGGTCGCGGCGTCATAGTAACGGTAGTTCTGCACCGGGAAACCGGCGGTTTCGAACAGCGCGCGGTGGTTTTCCCAGCTTGGGTTGCTGATCGCCACGACGGCGTTCGGCAGCAGTTGCTTGAGGAAGTCGGCACCGATTTTCAGTGCACCTGTGCCGCCCACGGCTTGGGTGGTGATAACACGGCCGGCGGCGATCAGTGGCGAATCATTGCCAAACAGCAGTTTCTGCACAGCCTGATCGTAGGCAGCGATGCCGTCGATTGGCAGGTAGCCACGGGAAACGTGTTGAGCGGCACGAATCGTCTCGGCTTCGACAACGGCGCGCAGGAGTGGAATTCGCCCCTCCTCGTTGCAGTAAACACCGACCCCCAGGTTGACCTTGTTGGTACGGGTATCGGCATTGAATGCTTCGTTGAGGCCCAGGATTGGATCGCGTGGTGCCATTTCGACAGCGGAGAACAGGCTCATTTTTGCGGCGGCTCTGAATGGAGAGTGGAGGGACGTGTGGCGCTCCAGCCGAATGCACTAGAGCGGTGCACAAACGGGGAGCTAGTATAGAGGCCATCTGCGATCGATGGCGACAGACGTTTCGGCTTTTCCGCTAAGTTTTTCCGATTATTTTTCGACCGTTAGTCGATTGGCGCCGTCATAGGATTCACCGGATGTAGGACGTTTGCCTTGAAAGAGCAGGCAATCGACTCCACATTGAGCACAATCCAGTTTTTTCCTCGGGCGACGTCGGTCGTTTGTGGTCTTTCTCGTTGCTGTCCGGTTTGACCGGTCAGGCGCGACCCCAGGGGTATTGAATGTCTGAATTCCAGCTAGTCACCCGCTTCGAGCCTGCCGGCGATCAGCCGGAAGCCATCCGTCTGATGGTGGAAGGCATCGAAGCCGGGCTGGCGCACCAGACGTTGCTCGGTGTGACCGGCTCGGGCAAGACCTTCAGCATCGCCAACGTGATCGCGCAAGTGCAGCGTCCGACCCTGGTGCTGGCGCCGAACAAGACCCTGGCCGCGCAGTTGTATGGAGAGTTCAAGGCGTTTTTCCCGAACAACGCGGTGGAGTACTTCGTTTCCTACTACGACTATTACCAGCCCGAAGCCTACGTGCCGTCGTCCGACACTTTCATCGAGAAAGACGCCTCGATCAACGACCACATCGAGCAGATGCGCCTGTCCGCGACCAAGGCGTTGCTGGAGCGCAAAGACGCGATCATCGTCACCACCGTGTCGTGCATCTACGGTCTGGGCAGCCCGGAAACCTATTTGAAAATGGTGTTGCACGTGGATCGCGGCGACAAACTCGATCAGCGTGCCTTGCTGCGGCGTCTGGCGGACTTGCAATACACCCGCAACGACATGGACTTCGCTCGTGCAACCTTCCGGGTTCGCGGCGATGTGATTGATATCCACCCGGCCGAATCCGATTTTGAAGCGATCCGCATCGAGCTGTTCGATGACGAGGTCGAGAGCCTGTCCGCCTTCGATCCGCTGACCGGCGAAGTGATCCGCAAGCTGCCACGCTTCACCTTCTATCCGAAAAGCCACTACGTGACGCCACGAGAAACCCTGCTCGGTGCCGTGGAGGGGATCAAGGTTGAATTGCAGGAGCGTCTGGATTACCTGCGCAGCAATAACAAACTCGTAGAAGCCCAGCGTCTTGAGCAACGCACCCGCTTCGACCTGGAGATGATCCTCGAGTTGGGTTATTGCAACGGCATCGAAAACTACTCGCGCTACCTGTCCGGTCGTGAATCCGGCCAGGCGCCGCCGACGTTGTTCGACTACCTGCCGGCCGACGCCTTGTTGGTGATCGACGAATCTCACGTCAGCGTGCCGCAGGTCGGCGCCATGTATAAGGGCGACCGCTCGCGTAAAGAGACGCTGGTGGAATACGGTTTCCGCCTGCCGTCCGCGCTGGATAACCGGCCGATGCGTTTTGACGAGTTTGAAAGCATCAGCCCGCAGACGATTTTTGTCTCGGCGACGCCCGGCAATTACGAGGCAGAGCATGCAGGCCGCGTCGTTGAGCAGTTGGTGCGCCCGACGGGGCTGGTCGATCCGCAAATTGAAATCCGCCCGGCGCTGACCCAAGTTGACGATCTGCTTTCGGAAATCACCAAGCGCGTGGCGCTGGAAGAACGGGTTCTGGTCACCACCCTGACCAAGCGCATGTCTGAGGATCTGACCGATTACCTGGCCGACCACGGCGTTCGCGTACGTTATCTGCACTCGGACATCGACACCGTGGAGCGGGTCGAAATCATTCGTGATCTGCGCCTCGGTACATTCGATGTGCTGGTGGGGATCAACCTGCTGCGTGAAGGCCTGGACATGCCGGAAGTGTCGCTGGTGGCGATTCTCGATGCGGACAAGGAAGGCTTTCTGCGCTCCGAGCGCTCACTGATCCAGACCATCGGCCGAGCGGCGCGTAACCTCAACGGTCGGGCGATTTTGTATGCCGACCGCATCACCGGCTCCATGGAGCGGGCGATCGGCGAAACCGAGCGCCGTCGCGACAAACAGATCGCCTTCAACCTGGCCAACGGCATCACCCCGAAGGGTGTGTTCAAGGACGTTGCCGACATCATGGAAGGCGCCACCGTGCCAGGCTCGCGCAGCAAGAAGCGCAAAGGCATGGCCAAGGCTGCCGAAGAGAGCGCCAAGTACGAAGCGGAATTGCGTTCGCCGGGAGAGATCGCCAAGCGTATTAAAGCCTTGGAAGAGAAGATGTACGCATTGGCGCGTGATCTGGAGTTTGAAGCAGCGGCGCAGATGCGCGATGAGATTGGCAAGTTGCGGGAGCGGTTGATCACCGTCTGATTTGCAGCGCCTGTCAGGCCGCCATCGCGAGCAAGCTCGGCTCCTACTGTAGGAGCCGAGCTTGCTCGCGATAGGGGCGTACTCGGTCTTAATGTACTTCCCCAGCCTTAATCCCCCCCGGCAATTTTTTGGTCAGCAATATCGCCAGCATGCTCACCCCCAGCGCAATCCCGACAAAGTGAAACGCATCGTTGTAAGCCATGATCGACGCCTGCTGGTGTGCGATTTCACTGATTTTACCCAGCGCCGCCGTATCACTGCCCAGCCGGTCTGCCATCGACGCCAGCCGCTCGGCCACCTGCGGATTACTCGGCACGATGGCTTCGCGCAAATAATCAAAGTACGTCTTGGTTCGCGCATCCAGCAGGGTGGCGAGGAGGGCAATGCCAATCGCGCCGCCGAGGTTACGCAGGATGTTGAACAGGCTCGACGCCGACCCCGCGTCCTGCGGCAGGATGTACGCCGTGGCGATCAGCGAAATGGTGACCATGATCAGGGGCTGGCCCAGCGCGCGAATGAGCTGGATCTGATTGAACTGCGGCCCGGCGAAGTCCGGGTTCAGCACCCCCGAAGAAAAACTCGCCAACCCGAACAGCCCGAATCCCAGCGTACACAGCCACTTCGGCGAAATGTACTTCATCAGCTTGGGCACCAACGGAATCAGAAACAGCTGCGGCACGCCCATCCACATGATCACTTCGCCGATCTGCAGGGCGTTGTAGTTCTGGATCTGCGCCAGGTACAGCGGCAACAGGAAAATCGAGCCATACAGCCCGACCCCCATCCCCAGGCTGGAAATACTCGATAGACCGAAGTTGCGGTTGCGCAGGATGCCCAGGTTGATCAGCGGGTTGGGCTTGGAAACTTGCACGATCACAAAGGTGATCAGGCTGATCAACGCGATGCTGCCCAGGGTCACGATCAGGTTCGACTCCAGCCAGTCCTTGCGGTGGCCTTCTTCCAGAAACACCTGCAAGCAACCGAGGCCGACGCCGAGAGTGAGAATGCCCATGTAGTCGGTGCTTTTCAGCAGCTCCCAGTGCGCTTTTTTCTTCTCGAGGCCGTACATCAGGCCGGCGATCATGATCAGGCCCGGTGGAACGTTGATGTAGAAGATGTATTCCCAGCCCCAATTTTCAGTCAGCCAACCGCCCAATGTCGGGCCGATAGAGGGCGCGAAGGTGGCGGTCATGGCGAACATGGCCATGCCTTTGGCGCGGTGGTGTTCAGGGAGTTTGATCAGCGTCAGTGTGAACGCCAGCGGGATCAGCGCGCCGCCGGTGAAGCCCTGCAAGGCGCGGAAGACGATCATGCTTTCCAGGCTCCACGCCATGGAGCACAGCAACGAGGCGACCAGAAAGCCCAGTGAAACCCAGACCGCCAGTCGTCGCGCGGACAGCAGCTGCACGAGCCAGGCAGTCAGCGGGATCATGATGATCTCTGCCACCAGGTAGGAGGTGGAAATCCACGAGCCTTCTTCAAGGGTGGCCGACAGGGCACCCTGAATGTCCTTGAGTGAAGAGTTGGTGATCTGGATGTCGAGTACGGCCATGAAGGCACCGAGCATCACGCTCATGACCGCAATCCAGTCCCGCCGGGTCGGTTCGCCGACCGGGTGGATCAGTTGGTCACCGGCCATCGTCAGGGGCGTCTTTGATGTTCACTTTGGCGGTGACTGACATGCCCGGACGGATCTTGCCTTGCAGCGGATTGTCCGCGGCGAAAGTCAGCTTTACCGGAATCCGTTGTACGACTTTGGTGAAGTTGCCCGTGGCATTGTCCGGTGGCAACAGGCTGAACTGCGCGCCTGAAGCGGCGAACAGGCTGTCGACTCGCGCTTTGATCGGCGTGTCGTTGTAGGCGTCGAAGGTCAGCTCGGCGCTCTGGCCGGGCTGCATGCGGCCGATCTGGGTTTCTTTGAAGTTGGCCTGAATCCAGATGTCCTGATCCGGGACGATCGACAGCAAGTACGCGCCGGCCTGCACCACCTGGCCTTCGCGGGCGGCACGCTGGCCGATCAGGCCGCTGATGGGCGCGTGGATTTCGCTGCGGGTCAGGTTCAGTTCCGCTTGCGCCAGGTCGGCCTTGGCGTTGGCGATCTGCGCGTCTAGACGCTTGATCTCGGCGGTCAGGGCGTTGACCTGCTGGCGTTGGCCCTGAGCGTCAGCCTGAGCCTTGGCGACTTGCGAGCGGGCGATGTGGTTGTCGGCCGACAGGGTGGTCACCCGTTCTTCCGAAATGTAGCCGGGTTTGCGCAGCGTCTGGGCGCGCGTCAAGTCGAGTAGCGACCGGCCGAGGCTGGCTTGGCTGGAGGCAACTTGCGCTTCGCTGGCCGCGATCAGGCTGGATTGCTGGGTGAGTTTGCTTTGCGCTTGCAGGCGTTCGGCCTGGCGGGTGGCGAGGGTGGCGCTGGCACGGTCGACGGCGAGGTCGAAATCGGCGCCTTCGAGCTTGATCAGCAACTGGCCTTTTTCAACGTGCTGGTTGTCATGCACCAATACTTGGTCGATGCGCGCGCTCAACTGGCTAGAGACGCGAGTGATCTCGCCCTGGACATAGGCGTTATCGGTGCTTTCATAAAATCGACCCTTCAAGTACCACTGGGCAAAGAAGCCCCCGGCAATCAGCAGGATGAGCAGCAGAAAAATAAACAGGCGACGCTTGAGTTGGGCAGGCATGGGGCAGGCTGTAGTCGAGAAAGTGTAAGGAAAGATATCAGCAGGTGAATCTGTCATACAGCCGACAAGCGGTAAATGCCATTGAACGATATTCGGCCATTCACCCGGGTATACGCGCGTTGTAGGCGCAAACTTGGCTTAAATGCCCTGCTCACTGGAGCCGGGCGGGTGTCGCCTGTTACCATTCGCCCTTTGTTTTATCTTCATTTCGAGACTTGCCATGACCACCGTCCGCACGCGCATCGCGCCATCACCTACCGGGGACCCCCACGTAGGTACCGCTTACATCGCTTTGTTCAACTACTGCTTTGCCAAGCAGCATGGCGGTGAGTTCATCCTGCGGATCGAAGATACCGACCAGTTGCGGTCGACCCGTGAGTCCGAACAGCAGATTTTCGACGCCCTGCGCTGGTTGGGTATCGACTGGAGCGAAGGCCCGGACGTGGGTGGCCCGCACGGTCCTTACCGTCAGAGCGAGCGCGGCGATATCTATCAGAAGTATTGCCAGCAACTGGTTGAAATGGGCCATGCGTTCCCGTGCTTCTGCACCGCCGAAGAACTGGACCAGATGCGCGCCGAGCAAATGGCTCGCGGCGAAACCCCGCGTTACGACGGCCGTGCGCTGTTGCTGTCCAAGGAAGAAGTCGCCCGTCGCCTGGCCGCTGGTGAACCGCACGTGATCCGCATGAAAGTGCCGAGCGAAGGCGTGTGCGTGGTGCCGGACATGCTGCGTGGCGACGTCGAGATCCCGTGGGATCGCATGGACATGCAAGTGCTGATGAAGACCGACGGCCTGCCGACGTACTTCCTGGCGAACGTGGTCGACGACCACCTGATGGGCATCACCCACGTCCTGCGCGGTGAAGAGTGGCTGCCCTCGGCACCGAAACTGATCCTGCTTTACGAGTACTTCGGCTGGGAACAACCGGAACTGTGCTACATGCCGCTGCTGCGTAACCCGGACAAGAGCAAGCTGTCCAAGCGCAAGAACCCGACCTCGGTGACGTTCTACGAGCGCATGGGCTTCATGCCGGAAGCGATGCTCAACTACCTGGGCCGCATGGGCTGGTCGATGCCGGACGAGCGCGAGAAGTTCTCGTTGCAGGAAATGGTCGACCACTTCGATTTGAGCCGTGTCTCGCTGGGCGGGCCGATTTTCGACATCGAGAAGCTGTCGTGGCTCAACGGCCAGTGGCTGCGTGATCTGCCGGTGGAGGAGTTCGCTTCGCGCCTGCAAACCTGGGCATTGAACCCTGAATACATGATGAAGATCGCGCCGCATGTACAGGGTCGCGTTGAAACCTTCAGCCAGGTTGCACCGTTGGCCGGCTTCTTCTTTGCCGGTGGCGTGAACCCGGATGCCAAATTGTTTGAATCGAAGAAGCTCTCGGGCGATCAGGTTCGTCAGTTGATGCAGCTGATCTTGTGGAAACTGGAAAGCCTGCGTCAGTGGGAGAAGGACAGCATCACTGCGACGATTCAAGCGGTGGTCGAATCCTTGGAGCTGAAGCTGCGTGACGCCATGCCGCTGATGTTTGCTGCGATCACGGGGCAGGCCAGTTCGGTGTCGGTGCTGGATGCGATGGAAATCCTCGGTCCGGACCTGACCCGATTCCGTCTGCGCCAGGCGATTGACCTGCTGGGCGGCGTGTCGAAGAAAGAAAACAAGGAGTGGGAAAAACTCTTGGGCAACATTGCCTGACACCCCCATCCCTGTAGCAGCTGCCGAAGGCTGCGTCGGATTGCGAAGCAGTCCCTGCCCGGGATTGCGAGCGCTACGCACTCGGACGCAGCCTGCGGCAGCTGCTACAAGAACGGATACACCCCCCGGATTTACGGGGGGAGGGCGGTAAGTGATTGTTATGGCGACAAAAAATTTTGAAAATTGTTAAAAATAAGTTTGACAGCTTTCTGATCCGCCATTAAGATTCGCCCCGTCCTCAGCGATGAGGGGCTATAGCTCAGCTGGGAGAGCGCTTGCATGGCATGCAAGAGGTCGACGGTTCGATCCCGTCTAGCTCCACCAATTTACACTTCAAGGTCTGGCCACACCGGCCTTGAAGCGATCAACACTCAGCGTTGATCTGTTGTATAGAAGGGTTTGCGTCCCCTTCGTCTAGTGGCCTAGGACACCGCCCTTTCACGGCGGTAACAGGGGTTCGAGTCCCCTAGGGGACGCCAGTTTTACAGAAGCGATGTTGCAAGATGTCGCTCCGCCGCGAGGCGAAAAATCCGGGGCTATAGCTCAGCTGGGAGAGCGCTTGCATGGCATGCAAGAGGTCGACGGTTCGATCCCGTCTAGCTCCACCAATTTTACAGTTCAAGGTCTGGCCACGCAGGCCTTGAATCGATCAGCTCTCAGCACTGATCAGTTGTATAGAAGGTTTTGCGTCCCCTTCGTCTAGTGGCCTAGGACACCGCCCTTTCACGGCGGTAACAGGGGTTCGAGTCCCCTAGGGGACGCCACGATTACCCGCTCTGCGGGATTTTATAAGGGTCATTCAATTATTGAATGGCCCTTTTGTTTGTCTGGCGTTTGGCCAAATCCCCTATTTCTTTCAAACTGTTCTTCAGACCAGCGGTCACATCCATGACTTGCGAAAAATTATTATGAGAATAATATTCTAGTCGTAATATTCGGAGGCAACGATGAACGATAAAAAAGCTCAAACCCGCGAACGCATCCTTAAGGCTGCCAGCGCAGCGCTGATTCAGCGCGGCCCGGCAGAGCCGAGCGTGGGCGAAGTGATGGGCGCAGCCGGCCTGACCGTCGGCGGCTTCTATGCGCACTTCGAAAGCAAGGACGCCATGATGCTGGAGGCGTTCCAGCAATTGCTGGGACACCGTCGTGACCTGATTGCTGACATGGATGCGCAACTCACCGGTGAAGAGCGTCGCGCGTTGGTGGCTGCGTTTTACCTGTCACGTAAACACCGTGACTCCTCCGAATCGGCGTGCCCGATCCCGGCGTCTGTTGGCGAACTGGGGCGGCTGCCGGATGCGTTTCGTGTTGCTCTGAATGAGCATGTGGAATTGATGGTCGCGCAGTTGGCGGCCAGCCCGGAAGACACCGACAAAGCCTTGGCAGACATGGCCTTGATGGTGGGCGGTTTGGCCCTGGCTCGCGCGCTGGGGCCAGGAGAGTTGTCCGATCGATTGCTGCGTGCCGCCAAGTCGGCGGTGCAATGACCTGAAGGCAGTGGCCTGAGGAGTAAGAGCGATGAGCACGTTGAAGTGGGTTCGTGGCGTTAATGGCACCTTGGGCTGGTTCGCACCGAAACTGGTCGCGAGCAAAATGCGACTGGCATTCATGACTCCGCGAGAACTGCCTCCGCGTGATTGGGAGCTGCCGCTTCTGGCGAAGTCCGAACGAATCACGCTGCGCTTCGGCCTTTCGGCGCTACGTTGGGGGCAAGGCCCTGCCGTGTTGCTGATGCACGGCTGGGAAGGCCGGCCGACGCAGTTCGCCAGTCTCATCACCGCGCTGGTGGAGGCCGGTTATACCGTGGTCGCCCTCGACGGCCCGGCGCATGGTCGCTCACCTGGCGAAGAGGCAAACGTCGTGCTGTTCGCTCGGGCCATGCTGGAAGCCGCTGCCGAGTTGCCGCCGCTGCAAGCGGTCATCGGTCATTCGATGGGGGGCGCCAGTGCCATGCTCGCCGTTCAATTGGGCCTGCGCACCGAGACCCTGGTAACGATTGCCGCCCCGGCGCGAATTCTCGGGGTGCTGCGTGGTTTTGCACGTTACGTGCGACTGCCGCCCAAAGCACGCTCGGCCTTCATTCGGCAGGTCGAAAAAGACGTCGGCATGCGCGCAGCGGCGCTGGATGTCGCTCACTATCAACTCGACATGCCCGGCCTGATCGTCCATGC
Organism: Pseudomonas sp. GL-B-19; assembly: GCF_019956415.1. Taxonomy (GTDB): domain Bacteria; phylum Pseudomonadota; class Gammaproteobacteria; order Pseudomonadales; family Pseudomonadaceae; genus Aquipseudomonas. The sequence goes on along the minus strand of NZ_JAHBDK010000038.1, from coordinate 46,030 downwards.
CGAAGATGACAGCTACGTGTTGGTCAAGGAATCCGAACTGATCCATGAATCCTGGTTCGACAGTCGCTTGCTGCGCCTGGAAGAGGGCGGCCATCAGCGGGTGCTGGCCGATCCCCGGGTCATTGATGGTGTGTTATCACTGTTGGCCGGTCGCAGCCTGCAATCGCGCCAATCGGCGTAAGCATCCGTTACACTGCCCCGGTCGACTTTATCTGACCGGGAGTGGGGCATGAGTTGGGATCGGGCAACGCCATTTATCATTGATCTGCAAGTGGGTGCCGAGGACATCGACGGGCTGGGTCACGCCAATAATGCCGTGTACGTGACGTGGCTCGAGCGCTGTGCCTGGCGCCACTCCCAGCGTCTGGGCCTGGATCTGGTCGAGTATCGGCGGCTGGACCGGGCGATGGCGGTGGTGCGGCACGAAATCGATTACCTGGCCGCCGCCTATGAAGAAGACGAATTGCAGCTGGCGACCTGGATCGTCGATTGGGATCAGCGCCTGAAAATGACCCGACACTTCCAGTTGAAGCGCCCGCGTGACAACACCACATTGCTGCGCGCCCAGACCACGTTCGTCTGCATCGAACTGTCGACCGGCAAGCCCAAGCGCATGCCGGCCGAGTTCATTGAAGGCTACGGCCCGGCGTTGTTGTCGCAAGAACTGAATACCACCCAAATCTAGTGTGGGAGTGAGCCTGCTCGCGATGAACGATGACGCGGTTTGTTCAGTGCACCGCGTCATCGTTCATCGCGAGCAGGCTCACTCCTGCAAGGAATCTGCGATTTCCCTGCGCAATCCAGTAAACTGCCGCACGTTTTTCGTTGAGTGTGTTTTTCATGCAAATTGCTTTGGCGCCCATGGAGGGGTTGGTCGACAACATCCTGCGGGATGTGCTGACCCGTGTGGGTGGTATCGATTGGTGCGTGACCGAGTTCATCCGGATCAACGACCAACTGCTCACGCCTGCCTACTACCACAAGTTTGGCCCCGAACTGCTGACTGGTGCCCGCACCGCGTCAGGCGTGCCGCTGCGCGTGCAATTGCTCGGTTCTGATCCCGTTTGCCTGGCGGAAAACGCCGCGCTGGCCTGTGAGTTGGGGTCTGAAGTCATCGACCTGAACTTCGGCTGCCCGGCCAAGACCGTCAACAAGTCTCGCGGCGGGGCGGTGTTGCTCAAAGAACCTGAGCTGCTCAACCAAATCGTCGAACACGTGCGCCGCGCGGTGCCGGCGCACATCCCGGTGACCGCCAAGATGCGCCTCGGCTTCGACAGCCCGGACGGCTCGCTGGTCTGCGCCACAGCCTTGGCCGAAGGTGGCGCAGCGCACATCGTGGTGCATGCGCGGACCAAGACCGATGGCTACAAACCACCAGCGCACTGGGAGTGGATCCCGCGGGTGCAGGACGTGGTCAAGGTGCCGGTGTTTGCCAATGGCGACATCTGGAGTGTCGAAGACTGGCGTCGTTGCCGCGAAATCAGCGGCGTCGAAGACATCATGCTCGGTCGCGGTCTGGTCTCGCGCCCGGACTTGGCCCGGCAAATTGCCGCGGCGCGAGCCGGTGAAGAAGTGGTCGAGATGACTTGGGCCGAGCTGTTGCCACTGATCCAAGACTTCTGGTTGCAAGCCAAGGCGCAGATGACGCCCCGTCAATCGCCCGGCCGCCTCAAGCAATGGCTGGCGATGCTGACCCGCAATTATCCGGAAGCGGTTGAGCTGTTCACCGTCCTGCGTCGTGAGACCGAACTCGATCACGTCTCGCGTTTGCTCGGTCTACAAGTCAGCGAAGCGGCCTGAAAAAATCTCGAATTAATCTCTTGAAATGCAATCAGCGGTCCTTATTTAAGGGGTACGCGATGCCGAATTCGGGTCGCGGAGACAAAAACCTTGCTGATTGTTTTCAGGAGATTTGAACCATGACTACTGCATTTTCCCTGGCCCCACTGTTCCGTTCCTCGGTAGGTTTCGACCGTTTCAACGACCTGTTCGAAACCGCGCTGCGCAACGAGCCAGGCAGCACCTACCCACCGTACAACGTGGAAAAACACGGTGATGATCAGTACCGCATCGTCGTCGCCGCGGCCGGTTTCCAGGAGGAAGACCTGGACCTGCAAGTCGAGAAAGGTGTGCTGACCATCAGTGGCGGCAAACGTGAAGCGAACGAAAGCGTGACCTTCCTGCACCAAGGCATCGCCCAGCGTGCGTTCAAGCTGTCGTTCCGCCTGGCGGATCACATCGAGATCAAGTCCGCAGACCTGCGTAACGGCCTGTTGAGCATCGACCTGGTGCGCATCGTTCCAGAAGAGGCGAAAGCCAAACGCATCCCGATCAACGGGACGCAAAAACCGGCTCTGCAGCACTAAGGCCGAGCAATGAAAAGGGCGCCATCGCGGCGCCCTTTTTTGTGCTCCTGTAGCTGCCTCTCAGGCTCGGCAGCTGCAGGGAATTGTGTTGCTCTTGGTTATTCGGTTAAGGCGCTCAGTATTGTATGGGCGATTTTGACCCGCTCCGGGTTGGGGTAGTTTTTGTTGGCGAGGATCACGATGCCGATGTCCTTCGAGGGCACAAACGCGACGTAAGCCCCAAAGCCGCCGGTGGAGCCGGTTTTGTTGAGCAACACGTTTGCCTGTTGCGGCTGCGGCGGGTTCAGCCATTGAACTTTATGAGCGTCCATTGCCATCTCAGTCGAGTTGCCAGCGAGCAGCTGATCCAGCGTGACCGGGTAATGGTAGAACTCCCAGCCTAGCCCCTGTGTCGTTTCGCCCACTGTGTAATAACCGATGTGAGTGGTGGCAATGGCTTGCTGCAAGGGTTGTTCCAGTTCGCCAGGTTGCATGTTCGCTTCAACGTAACGAAGCAGGTCCGAGGCGCTGGTTTTCACGCCATAGGCTTCGGAGTCCAGCGCGCCCGGTCCGACGCGCACAGGCTTGTCGTCCTTGTTGTAACCCTGAGCGTATAGCTCCATTTGCTCTTGCGGGACCTTGAGGTAGGTGTGCTTGAGGCCCAGTTTCGGCAGCAAGGTCTTTTCCATCAGGATATCGAACGGCTGGCCCATGCTGTTGGCGGCGAGGTAGCCGAACAGCCCTATGCTTGGGTTCGAATACAGGCGATGGGTGCCAGCAGGATAAACCGGTGTCCATTGCTTGAAGTAACCCAGCATTGTCTCTGGATGGTCAGCTTCGCCAGGGAACTGCAGCGGCAACCCGCCGGCGGTATAGGTGCCCAATTGCAGTACGCTGATGTGGTCGAATGCGCTGCCGCGCAATGCCGGCAAAACAGCGCTGGCAGGATCGGACAGGGACAGTTTGCCGTTGGCCTGCGCGTAGGCGGCCAGTGTGGCGGTGAAGGTTTTGCTGACCGAGCCGATTTCGAACAGGGTGTCTTTGCTGACCGGTTGGCGTTCTTCTTTGGAGGCCACTCCGTAATTAAAGTAATGCTGCTGGCCATTTTGGGTGATCGCAACGGCGAGCCCCGCAATGTTCTGTTCTTGCATCACCGGACCGACGGCGGCGTTGACCAGGGTTTCGAGTTGCTGGTCGGATGGTGTTGAGGCCATGCAGGGTGCTGCGCCGAGGAAAAGTGCGAAAGCACTGTAGAACGCTAGCCTTGGCAGTTTGTCTTTGTACATGTTTGATCCACTCTTCATGAGTTGTGATGATGTTAACCCGCTACACTCCATGCGCTCCTGCAAATCGGGCTACCTGACAGGTGAGCCAAATCTAGGCAGTCTGCCGAGCGGCGACAAACGACGATATTTCGGGTTAGCCATTAGAAAAATTATGGAGTTGGCATGATTCGTCCTCACTTGCCGCTGAATGCATTGCGCGCTTTCGAGGCGTCCGCGCGTCATTTGAGCTTCACTCGGGCGGCGGTGGAGTTGTTCGTCACTCCAGCGGCAGTGAGTCATCAGGTCAAAAGTCTTGAGGCTCAGCTTAATGTGACGCTGTTCAAGCGCTTGCCCCGCGGGCTGATGCTGACGAGTGAAGGTGAAACCTTGCTGCCGGTATTGCGCGAATCTTTCGACCGTATCGCCGAAACGCTTGAGCGTTTCGAGGGTGGGCATTATCGGGAGGTATTGACGGTGGGGGCGGTGGGGACGTTTGCAGTAGGTTGGCTGTTGCCGCGACTGGGGGACTTCCAGGCGAAACATCCGTTCATAGATTTGCGTCTGTCGACCAACAACAACCGCGTGGACGTGGCTGCTGAGGGGCTGGATTACGCGATTCGATTTGGCGCCGGCGCGTGGCACGGCATTGAAGCGCTACGTTTGATCGATGCGCCGTTGTCGGTGCTGTGCGTTCCCGAACTCGCCCGGCAATTGCGCTCGCCTGAGGATCTGCTGAAACAAACGTTGTTGCGTTCCTACCGCACAGACGAGTGGCCTGAGTGGTTTCTGGCTTGCGGGTTGCCGGCCAATGCACCGACCGCCAAGAGCATTATTTTCGATTCTTCGCTGGCGATGATGGAGGCCGCGCTTCAGGGCGCAGGCATTGCGTTGGCGCCGCCGCTGATGTTTTCCCGACAACTGGCTGCGGGTGCAATCGAGCAACCGTTCGCCATCGGGATCACCACCGGCAGCTATTGGCTGACCCGACTGCAATCGCGTCCCGAAACGGCAGCGATGATGTCGTTCAAGGGCTGGCTGCTGCAAGCGGCCGAAATGAATTAGCGGATGCCAACCTGTGGGAGCTGGCTTGCCTGCGATAGCGGAGTTTCAGGCGACATCATTGTTGAATGTGCCGGCGCCTTCGCGGGCAAGTCGAATCGTCGCACCGCCGCTCCTGCAAGGAGTACAGCGTCAGCGCACCAGACACGGCCGTTTGTTATCGAACTTCCAGCCCGGAATCAGAAACTGCATCGCCACGCTATCATCTCGCGCCCCCAACCCCATACCTTTGTACAGTTCGTGGGCCTTGGCCAACTGATCCATGTCCAATTCCACACCTAACCCAGGCTTCTTCGGCACTTGCACGCAACCGTCGACGATTTGCAGTGGTGCTTTGGTCAACCGCTGGCCGTCCTGCCAGATCCAGTGGGTGTCGATGGCGGTAATCTCGCCCGGCGCGGCCGCTGCAACGTGGGTGAACATTGCCAGGGAAATATCGAAGTGGTTGTTGGAGTGCGAACCCCAGGTCAGCCCCCATTCGTGGCACATCTGCGCCACACGCACCGAGCCTTGCATAGTCCAGAAGTGCGGGTCGGCCAGCGGAATATCCACTGATTGCAACTGGATCGCGTGACCCATCTCACGCCAGTCGGTGGCGATCATGTTGGTTGCGGTTTTCAGGCCGGTGGCGCGGCGGAATTCGGCCATGACCTCACGGCCCGAGTAACCGTTTTCCGCGCCGCACGGGTCTTCGGCGTAAGCCAGAACGTGGTGCTGATCGCGGCACAAGCGAATGGCTTCCTTGAGTGACCATGCGCCGTTCGGGTCGAGGGTGATGCGTGCATCCGGGAAGCGTTCGGCCAGCGCGGTGACCGCTTCGATCTCCTCATCGCCACTGAGCACGCCGCCCTTGAGTTTGAAGTCCTTGAAACCGTAGCGGGCATGGGCGGCTTCGGCCAGGCGCACCACGGCGTCAGCGGTCATGGCTTTTTCATGGCGCACACGAAACCAGTCATTGTCGGCGTCCGGTTCGCTGCGATAGGCCAGGTCGGTTTCGTTACGATCACCGACGTAAAACAGGTAACCGAGCATCTTCACTTCGTCACGCTGTTGCCCTTCACCGAGCAGGGCAGCAACCGGCACGTCCAGATGCTGGCCGAGCAAGTCGAGGAGGGCGGCTTCCAGGCCGGTGACTGCGTGAATGGTGATGCGCAGGTCGAACGTCTGCAAGCCGCGACCACCGGCGTCGCGATCGGCAAAGGTCTGGCGCACTTGATTGAGGATCTTCTGATATGTACCGATCGGGCTGCCAACCATCAGTGCGCGGGCGTCTTCCAGTGTCTGACGAATACGCTCGCCACCCGGTACTTCACCGACACCGGTGTGTCCGGCGTTGTCCTTGAGGATCACGATATTGCGGGTGAAGAACGGGCCGTGGGCGCCGCTCAGGTTGAGCAGCATGCCGTCGTGTCCGGCTACCGGAACCACCTGCATGCTGGTGATGATTGGGGCTTTTGCGGAGTCTTGTGGGTTCATTGTTTTGTCCTTGAAAAGTGATCAGGCGTGGGTGCGCGTTGGTTTGCCCAGCGCAACGGCCGGTGCGGTTTTCGGTGTGTTGCGGGCGGCAAAGACAATGATCGCGGCGATGATCGAGGTTGCGGCCAACCCGTACAGTCCGCCCTGAATCGAGCCAGTGTGTTCCTCCAGAAAGCCGAAGGTAGTCGGTGCAACGAAGCCGCCAAGGTTACCCACCGAGTTGATCAACGCGATCACCCCCGCGGCAATCCGCGCGTCCAGATAGGCCTGCGGAATCGGCCAGAACAGCGACGAGGCGGATTTGAAACCCAGCGCCGCAAAGCAGATCGCAACAAAGGCAAAGATCGGCCCGCCTGTGGTTGACATGAACATCCCGGCGGCAGCAATCAGCAGCGCAGCGGCGACCCAGGCTTGTTGGTGTTTCCATTTGGATGACAGGGAAGCAAAGGCATACATGCCGACAATCGACAGCAACCAGGGGATCGAGTTGAACAACCCAACCTGAATGTCGCTGAGGTCGCCCATCTTCTTGATGATGCTCGGCAGCCAGAAGGTCGCGGCGTAGATGGTCAGCTGGATGAAGAAGTAGATCAGGCAGAACAGGATGATCTGGCGATCCTTGAGCAGTTTGCCCAGCGACGGTTTGATCGGTGTCGCGGCTTCGCGGGCCCGTTGTTCGTCGCCGATGGCGTTGACCAGCGCATCCTGTTCTTCGCGGGTCAGCCATTTGGCGTCGTGGGGTTTGGAGTCCAGCCAGAACCAGACGAACACGCACAGCCCGACCGAAAACATTCCTTCAATGAAGTACATCCATTGCCAGCCGTGCAACCCGAAGCCGTTGAGTTGCAGGAGCAGACCAGACAGCGGGCCGGAGATCAGCGAGGCCATCGCCGAGCCGCTGAGAAAAATCGCAATCGCCTTGCCGCGTTCCACGCCGGGCAACCAGCGAGTGAAGTAGTAAATCACTCCCGGAAAGAACCCGGCTTCGGCCACACCCAGCAAAAATCTCAGGATGTAGAAGTGGGTTTCGTTCTGGATGAAGGCCATTCCGGCGGCCACCAGGCCCCAGGTCAGCATGATGCGGGTCAGCCAGATTCTCGCGCCGACTTTTTGCAGGAGGATGTTGGAGGGGACTTCGAACAGCGCGTAACCGATGAAGAACAGGCCGGCGCCGAGGCCATAAGCGGCGGCACCAATGCCTAAGTCATGCTCCATATGCGCGCGGACGAAGCCGATGTTCACGCGGTCGATGTAGTTGACGATGAACATGATGACGAACAGCGGCAAAACATGGCGTTTCACCTTCGAGATGGCGGACTTCAGGACCGAATCGGCGCCGTGGTGCATCCCTGATACGGATGTATTCACTTGGTTTTCTCCCACTGATTATTTTTATGCGGGGTGTGGCTTGTGCTGCGTTGTTGATAGACATCATACAACTACATTTTTTTGTTCTGCAAGCGTCTGTGCCCAACAAATTGGTGGTGTTTAGGCATTTTTTGATTCTTTTTTTATTTTGCTTAAGCCGTGGTGGTACGCAAATAAGGCGCAGTTGTTGAGTGTTGTCATACAAGTTTTGCGCTGTTTTATAGAGAACCCAACCCAGTGCGGTGCTACGATTCCGTGAGCCCTGCTTTCGGAAATCGCCATGCAACATGACCTCGACACGCCTGTCCCCAAGCGCAGCCACAACCTCGCTCACGACCTGGTGGCCAAACTGACCCAGAGCATTCTTCTCGGCCAGATGCTGCCGGGGGACAAGCTGCCGTCGGAGAACTCAATCGTTCAGGAACACGGGGTCAGCCGCACCGTGGTGCGCGAGGCGATCTCGAAATTGCAGGCGTCGGGGCTGGTGGAAACCCGGCATGGCATTGGCACGTTTGTCATCGAACGCGCGCCGGAGCAGGGCTTGCGGCTGAATGTCGATACCGCACTGGGGGTGCGCAGCATTCTGGAGTTGCGCATGGGGCTGGAAACCCAGGCTGCCGCGCTGGCGGCGACCCGTCGTACGGAGCAGCAACTGGCGCAGATGCGTGAAGCGCTGGACGACTATCAGCGCTTGCTGAGCAACAACGACAGCTGCGTCGAAGCCGACAAGCGCTTCCATCTGTTGATCGCCGAAGCTACCGGCAATGTGTGCTTCACCGAGATCATGCAGCATCTGGGCAGTGCGATGATCCCGCGAACCCGCGTCAATGCCGCCGAGCGTGGGGCGGCGGATTTAAGCAAGCTTGGGCAACTCGCCAACCTTGAGCACGAGGCAATTCTCAACGCGATCAAGCGCCAGGATCCGGACGCGGCGCGAGCAGCGATGTGGCTGCACCTGACCAACAGCCGTGACCGCTTTTCAGCGAGTGGCTGAATATTGTGGCGAGGGGGCACGTCGCACCATTGATGGGTTTTCAACTCGCGCTGACATCGCGCATCAACAAGCCAAACTTCAGGTCCACCCCGTCCGGAATCGGTAAATACACCGTGTGCCCATCCCCCGGGGCCACTTCAATCGGCTCGCCTCTAGCGTTTTGCAATTGATGCAAATCGAAATGGAAGTTGCCCTGGGGTGTCATCAACTCCATGTGATCGCCCAGGCCAAAGCGGTTCTTCACTTTGACCTCCGCCAGCCGCTCACGCCGCTCACCGGTCAATTCACCGACAAACTGCTGTCGCTCCGACACCGAGCTGCCGTGCTGATAATTCTGGTATTCGTCATGCACATGCCGACGCAAAAAACCTTCGGTGTAGCCGCGCTGGGCCAATGACTCCAGATCGGTCATCAGGCTACGGTCGAATTCACGGCCGGCGACGGCATCGTCGATGGCCCGGCGATACACCTGCGTGGTGCGGGCGCAATAGAAGTGGGATTTGGTTCGCCCTTCGATTTTCAGCGAGTGCACACCCATGAGCGTCAGGCGCTCGACATGTTGCACGGCGCGCAGGTCCTTGGCATTCATGATGTAAGTGCCGTGCTCGTCTTCGAAGGCTGGCATCAGCTCGTCCGGCCGATTGGCTTCCTGCAACAGGAACACCTGGTCGGTGGGGGCGCCGATGCCCAAGGTCGGTTCGGGCTGGTACTGCTGGACTATTTCGCCGAGCTGATTTTCCGTGGCCTCTTGCGCCGAATACTTCCAGCGACAGGCGTTGGTGCAACTGCCCTGATTGGCGTCGCGCTTGTTCATGTAACCCGACAGCAGGCAGCGCCCGGAATACGCCATGCACAACGCGCCGTGGACAAACACTTCCAGCTCCATGGCCGGCACCTGCTGGCGGATTTCGCCGATTTCTTCCAGGGACAGTTCCCGCGACAGGATGATCCGGCTCACCCCCTGTAGCTGCCAGAACTCGACACTCGCCCAGTTGACGGTGTTGGCCTGCACGGATAGATGAATTGGCATCTGTGGGAAGTGCCGACGCACCAGCATGATCAAGCCCGGGTCGGACATGATCAGCGCATCCGGCGCCATGGCGATCACCGGCGCCAGGTCCTTGAGGAAGGTCTTGAGCTTGGCGTTGTGTGGTGCAATGTTCACCACCACATAAAAGCGCTTGCCCTGGGCCTGGGCCTCCTGGATACCAAGGGCCAGGTTGGCGTGATCGAATTCGTTATTGCGCACCCGCAAGCTGTAGCGCGGCTGGCCGGCGTACACCGCATCGGCGCCGTAAGCAAAGGCATAACGCATGTTTTTCAAGGTGCCGGCGGGGGCGAGCAGTTCGGGGGCAAGGGGAGTCATGGCAATGTCAGTCGCAAAAGCCTGGAGCGTAATCGTCTTGCGCCTGGAGTTTATTGATCTGGATCCAGGCTTTGTGAACAAACGCATGGCACTCGCGCGAACCGTGGAGGACTAAGCATAAGGACAGCTCAACTTATAAGAGCCTGTGTCCCTGCGCACTGACACGGATCGGACATGAACGAAAAAACCGTACGGAACAAATCGCTGGTGATCTTGCTGGGGCTGGTCACTGCCGCGTTCATCTGGATCTTGCTGCCGTTTTACGGCGCGGTGTTCTGGGCGGTGATTCTTGGCATTCTCTTTGCGCCGATGCAGCGTCGACTGCAATTGAAGCTGGGCTGGGAGCGCAACCTGACGTCGCTGCTCACGCTGAGTATCTGTCTGGTGATTGCGATCCTGCCGGTGATCATCCTCGGTTTCTTCCTGGTTCAAGAGGGGGCGATACTGTACAAAAACATCGAAAGCGGTGAGTTGGACATCGCAGGGTATGTGTCGCACTTCAAACACAGCCTGCCGCCGTACTTCCAGCATTTACTCGATCGGTTCGGGGTGGGGGAGCTGAGCGGGCTGCGGGAAAAAATCATCAAGAGTGCGGTGACGGGTAACGAGTTTTTCGCCACGCAGGTGTTCAGTTTCGGCCAGGGTACGTTTGATTTTGTGGTGAGCTTTTTCATCATGCTCTACCTGTTGTATTTCTTTCTGCGCGACGGCGCCGAGTTGGCGCGCGAAGTTCGCGCTGCCGTGCCGTTGCAGGAGCACCAGAAACGTCGGTTGCAACTCAAGTTCAATCGGGTGGTGCGGGCGACGGTGAAGGGCAACCTGCTGGTGGCAATTACGCAGGGCGCCTTGGGTGGCTTGATTTTCTGGTTTCTGGATATACCGAGCGCGTTGCTCTGGGCGGTACTCATGGCGTTTTTGTCGCTGTTGCCAGCGGTGGGGGCGGGGATCATCTGGGCGCCGGTGGCGGCGTTTTTCCTGCTCAGCGGGGCGATGTGGCAGGGCGTAGTGTTGGGGCTGTACGGGATTTTTGTAATCGGTCTGGTGGATAACGTGCTGCGACCGATCCTGGTGGGCAAGGACACCAAGATGCCGGACTATCTGATCCTCATCTCGACCTTGGGTGGTCTGGCGATCTTTGGCCTCAACGGCTTTGTCATCGGGCCACTGATCGCCGCCTTGTTCATGTCCAGTTGGGCCATTTTCCTTGAAACCAAACCGAAGGTGCAGCTGCCTTAAGCGCTTAGCTGGCCTTGGCCGAGACGTTGCGACAAGGCCTGGGCGTCCGGCAGCGAGGTGAGCGGACCACTGATCGCTTCACCGTCCTGCACCAGGTACCAACAGGCGAGCATTCCCAGCGCTCTAAGCGGGGCGGGAACGGCGCTGCCAACAACGGACATGATTTGAACCTGGGACATAAGTACCTCCATCAATCGATGGGGCTACCTTACGGACGTGGCACTAAAACGGAAAATCAACGCTTTCGATAGTCGTCATTGACGCCGGTGACTGTTCGCCTCAGTCGACGACCAGATCGAGCATATGAACCACTTCGTGCTCATTTAGCAGGCCTTTGCGCACCAGGTTTTCGGCCAGCAGTGAAAGGAACTTGGCGCTGCGATGGCCTTCCAGGTGCTTGAGTTCGGTCAATGCGTTGTACACCTTGCTGGAAGTGCACAAACCGACAATGCGGTGCGGGTTTTGTGTGGGCATGAGGTCGTCCTTGTTGTTATTGACCTGTTGTTTGCGGACAGATCCAAGCTTGCGGACCTGACATGACATAAATATGACTGTTTGGCGCAAGGCGGGGATGATTCAAGTCAATATTGCCAATTTGAATCACCTACGCTGTCCCCACAGCGACATTGACGCGATTTATCCAGACGTTCGCCGACGAACGGTTATAAAAAAGCCCCGCTACTGAGGCGGGGCTGGGTGATTACCAGTGACCATAACCGTGGCCATGGCCATGGCCATAGTAACCGCGTGGCGGGCCGTAATAACGCGGCGGGCCGTAGTAAATCGGTGCAGGGGCGTAGTAGACCGGTTGTTGCACGTAGACCGGCGCTGGTTGGTAGTAAACCGGTGGCGATTGGTAATAAACCGGTTGTTGTTGTACATAGACCGGTCGATTGGCGTTAATCAGGGCCGAACCGAAGATGGCTGAACCGACGAGCGCGCCATAGATCGCTGGACCTTGCCAGCAGTTACCACAACCACCGCCATGGGCTTGCGCCTGCCCTGTGATAGCGAGTGCACCGATCAGCAAGGCAACTGCAGGAATTTTACGGATCATGATAATTCCTCGGCTCTTCGCCCCGGCGCTTGCGTCTGCAATAGACCCAAGGATTGTCGCGGGGGATACCTCTAAGACAGCATTTTTTCGAAAATCAGCACGGCCGTCGGGTAAATTTTGTGTAAGGTCTGTACCGGTTTCCTGACGGGCCCGCGCTATCTCGCGCTGCCTATACAGTAATGATCGAACAGACCCGATGGAATGGCTAATCCCGTCCATCTGAAAGTGCTGTTGAAGGAGAAAGTTTCATGCAGATGAACCCCAATCGAGACACCCAACTGTGCATGTCGCTGTCCGCGCGCCCCGGTAACTTCGGCCTGCGGTTTCACAATCATCTGTATGAACAACTGGGCCTTAACTTCTACTACAAGGCCTTCAGCAGCCAGGATTTGCCCGGTGCCGTGGGTGGCATTCGCGCTCTGGGTATCCGTGGCTGCGGCGTGTCGATGCCGTTCAAGGAAGCGTGCATCGCACTGGTGGATGAACTCGACGCCTCGGCGGCGGCCATTCAATCGATCAACACCATCGTCAACACCGACGGTCATTTAAAGGCCTACAACACCGATTACATTGCCATCGAGCAACTGCTCAACACCCACGAAGTCCCCAAGGATTCAACCTTTGCCCTGCGCGGCAGCGGCGGCATGGCCAAGGCTGTGGCCAGCGCATTGCGCGACGGCGGCTACAAAAACGGCTTGATTGTCGCCCGCAATGAACACGCCGGGCGTGCATTGGCTGAGTCGCTGGGCTATCAGTGGCAAGCGGAACTGGGCGCACAGCGGCCGCAAATGCTGATCAACGTCACACCGATCGGCATGTCGGGCGGTCCGGAGGCCGATCAACTGGCGTTCGATCCTGAAACCATCGCCGCAGCCGAGACAGTCTTCGATGTGGTGGCGATCCCTTCGGAAACGCCACTGATCGTGCGGGCGCGCGCTGAAGGCAAGCGGGTGATCACCGGGTTGGAGGTTGTCGCGATCCAGGCGCTGGAGCAATTTGTGCTGTACACCGGTGTTCGGCCGACGGATGAGCAGTTTCACAACGCTGTGGAATTTGCCCGCAGCCAGGAGTAGTCCCATGCATCCGCGCATTCTCAACCTGAACCAGATTGATCTTGAATCATTGCCCGAAGCCTTGGCGCCCACGGGCGACACGGCCGGCCGCTATCAGCAGCGAATGGCCCGCGTCGGTCAGCAACTGGGCGCGCAGAAGCTTGGGTATCGGTTGTATGTGCTGGAACCGGGTATGCGAGGCAGTCCGTTTCACAGTCATCGGGTCAACGAGGAGATGTTTTATGTCGTGGCCGGGGAAGGTGAGATTCGTCTCGGGACCGAGCGTTTCCCGATTCGGGCCGGTGACGTGATCGCTTGCCCGACGGGGGGCCCGGAAACGGCGCATCAAATCATCAACACCAGCAACGCTGAACTGCGCTATCTGGCGGTCAGCACCCAGCAATCGCCGGAGATCTGCGAGTACCCGGATTCCGGCAAATACGCGGTGATGGATGACTTCAAGGTGGATGCCGAGGGCAATGCATCAGGCTTTGTCGCCATCGCCCGGCCGGGCGACGGCGTAGATTACTGGGACGGTGAGTAGCTACAGGCGCCATCAATTCAATGTGGGAGTGAGCCTGCTCGCGATGAGGCCAGCACATCCAAATTTGATGTTGACTGACACTCCGCCATCGCGAGCAGGCTCACTCCTACAGTTATAGATTTGTGGCTGGTTTATTCGAGGCGGGCCAAGCGCTCTTCCAGCGCGGCAATGCGCGCTTCAAGTTCTTCGATTCGCTCAATCGATACGCCGCTACCGGCGCCGCGCTCAACCGGATTCTGCCGCGCTGCCAGGATAACCTCGATATCCGCCGGATCCCCCAGCGCATGCATATACCGGTCCTCGCGCTGCCCGGCCTGGCGCGGGATCAACAACGCCAACCCCCGAGCAATTAAACGCTCCAGTTGATGAACCACCTGTTCGGCATCTTCAAATTCATGCATGCGCCCGCTGCGGGTCAGCAGTTCATTGACCGTTTGCGGGCCGCGCAAGAACAACAACCCGGTCAGAATCACCTGAGCCGGCACCAACTCCAGGGCCTTGTCGACCTTGTGTTCCCAGCGATCGGCGCGACTGCCCATCACCAGTTTAGTGAGCCCGCGTCCTTCCAGCGCCCGCAGGCTCTGGCCGACCTGGCCCTGCGTCAGGTTCATCACCGGTTCGCGGCTGGTTTTCTGGTTGCAAGCGATCACCAGGGCGTTGAGGGTCAGCGGATAGGTCTCCGGGCTGGTGGCCTGCTTTTCGATCAGCGAGCCCAAAATGCGGATTTCCGTGCTGTTAAGCCGCGGCTCGTCGAAGGTCGTCTCTTGCTCAGTGCTCATGGTGGCGCATCCTTACCCTGTTCATGTTTTTCACTTGCGTGAATGCACTTTAGATTGGCGAGCGCCAATGGCAACAGAATTCGTCGTGCTCCCGGGGAAACGATGACGAAACCGTGATGAAATCTTAACGCCATTTTTACAATCTGACGGGCACCGTATGCGTGCTCGCGCCAGTGCTAATCGCTGTGGCCCGCAGGGATGCACCGCTCCAATCAACTGACCCATGCATCGAGTCTCTCGGTGTAGGCCACCTTTATTCGCCTCCGATAACTGAAAAATCAATAAGGGCGAGAGAGACTCCATGAGCCAAGACATTTTTGTATCCGTACTGATTCCCGCCAAAAACGAAGCCAACAACCTCAAGCCCCTGCTTGAGGAAATCCGCGTGGCCCTGGCTGACGAGCCCTACGAAATCATCGTCGTCGACGATGGCAGCACCGATGCCACCCTGCATGAACTGCGGCAGATCCGGAACAACGGTCTGAGTGCATTGCGCATCCTGCACCATGAGCGCTCGCTGGGGCAGAGCACGTCGCTCTACCACGCAGCGCTCGAGGCGCGCGGACACTGGTTGGCCACCCTCGATGGCGACGGGCAAAACGATCCGGCGGACATTCCCGGCATGCTGGCGCTGGTGCGCGGCAAACCTGGGGCGAGCGACGTGCAATTGGTGGCCGGGCACCGGGTCAATCGCCGCGATACCGCGAGCAAACGCTGGGCCTCGCGTTTCGCCAATGGTCTGCGCCGCCGCTTGCTCCAGGACGCCACCCCGGATACTGGTTGCGGCTTGAAACTGATCGAGCGCGCTGCATTTTTGCGTCTGCCGTACTTCGACCACATGCATCGCTTTATTCCCGCTCTGATCCAGCGTCATAACGGCCGAATGATCGTCCATCCGGTCAACCACCGCCCGCGCACCGCCGGGGTGTCCAAGTACGGCAATCTCGACCGTGCCCTGGTGGGCATTCTCGACCTGGTTGGGGTCTGGTGGCTGATCAAGCGCACGCGCCTGAACACCCATGCGAAAGAGATCGAAGGATGAACCTTTCCCGCGAAGCCTTGTGGCTGGTGGTCGGTTTTGTCGGCCAGATCGCCTTTACCGGCCGCTTTGTCCTGCAGTGGCTGTACAGCGAATACAAAAAACGCAGCGTGATCCCGGTGAGTTTCTGGTACCTGAGCATCGTTGGCAGCACGCTTTTGCTCGCGTACGCCATTTACCGGGAAGACCCGGTGTTCATCGTCGGCCAGGCCTTTGGCACTATCGTTTACTTTCGCAACTTGCAGTTGATCGCCAAAAGCAAAAACCTGAAGGAGTAGGTCATGCGCGGATCGTTATCGACCCGAAATATCACGTTGATGGCGGCGGTCGCCATCGCACTGCTGTTTTTCTGGGGACTGGGCAGCGTACCGTTTCTCAGTGTCAACGAGGCTCGCCGCGCCGTCACCGTGCGTGAAATGCACGAAGCCGGGAGCTGGCTGCTGCCGTACATGAACGGTGATTTGTACCTGTCCAAACCGCCGTTTTTCTATTGGGTCGGCCTGGTATCGACGGCCGTGCTGGGCAGTGTGTCCGAGTGGAGCGTGCGCCTGCCTTCGGCGCTGGCGGCGACTTTGTGCTGCCTCGGTACGTATTGGTACGGCGTCCGGCAGGCGGGGCGTCAGGTCGGCTTGTTCGCCGTGGTGTTCCTGGCCGCAAACGGCGCCTTCAGCCTGTTCGCCCGCCGCTCGGAAATCGAGATGCTGCTGACCCTGCTGTGTTTCGGCGCGTTGCTGGCGGCGTGGCAGTTCATCTTCCAGCAGGGCCGGGTGCTGTGGAGTCGTCTCAGCTACCTCCTTTTAGGCTGCGCGCTGCTGACCAAAGGGCCGGTTTGCCTGTTGTGGGTGACGGCGCCGATCCTGACTTACGCTTTGATCTACCGTGATGCGCGGGCCAAAGCCTACCTGTGTGACGGTTGGGGTTGGCTGCTGGCCCTGGTGCTGGGCAGTTCATGGTACGTGGCGGTGTCGTTGAGTCAGGGCTGGGGCATTTGGGCATCGATTATCAGCGAAGACATCGTGAAGAAGATCGACGGGCAGGGCGCCGAGGCGTGGTACGCCTATCTGTTGTATCTGGCCGGTGATTTCTTCCCGTTCTGGCTGATTGTGTTTGTACAGCCGCGCAAGTTCTGGGCAATGATCCGTTCGCGCCGTGAGGCGGCCATGCTGCTGTGTTGCACGCTGCTGCCACTGCTGGTCTTTTCCATGTTCACCGAAAAACACGGCAAGTACCTGTTGCCGGTTTACCCGTCGATGGCCTTGCTGCTGGCCATGCACTGGACGGCAGTGCTCGAAGACATGAAGGGGCGCTGGCGAACCTGTCTGGCCACGGTTCCCTATGTGATGCTGGCCGGGTTTGTGGTGTTTTATGTGTTTGTCGAAGCGCGGGTGCTGTCTCACCGCTTCGGCGGTCTGGAGCAGGTCGCCACACTGGCCGCCGGGCAGCCGGGCCAGAAGGCCTACAGCGTCGGTGAACCGGATATCCGCCTGGTTTATTACATGGGCCGACCGGTTGCGCCGCTGACGCTTGCGCAGTTGCAAGATGATGCGCGCCCGGCAGGGCTGCTGTTCGCGCAAGAGCCCCTGGATCCGCAATTGCAGAACCTGGCGTCGTGCAAAGTCGGTGAAGTCGACTCCTATCTGAAACCGCACCGCGCTGCACTGCTCGTGCGCATGGGTGGGGACTGCCACTGAAAAAGACCCGTCGCAGGAGGGGCGGGCACGGCTATAATCCGCCGACGTTTTCCCCTCCTGTCACCACACGAGACTGCCATGACCATTTCCCTGTACGACGCTTCCGTTCCTGTTTTCAAGCAAATGCTCACCGCCCTGAGTGACGTGCTGAAAAAAGCCGAAGCGCACGCTACCGAAAAGAACATCGACCCGAACGCGTTCCTGCAAGCCCGCCTGTACCCGGACATGTTTCCGCTGGTGCGTCAGGTACAGATCGCCGTTGATTTCGCCAAAGGCGTTTCTTCGCGTCTGGCCGAAGCTGAAATGCCGAAGTACGAAGACACCGAAACCACCTTCGCCGAGCTGCAAGCACTGCTGACCAAGGTTCTGGTTTACATCGCCGAGATCAAGCCGGAGCAGATCAATGGCAAGGAAGGCATCGAGATCGTTACCCGTCCGGGCACTCCGAAAGAGAAGCGCTTCAGTGGCCAGGCTTACCTGCTGAGCTACGGCCTGCCGCAGTTCTTCTTCCACGTCACCACTGCGTACGCGCTGCTGCGTCACAACGGTGTGGAAGTGGGCAAGCGCGATTACATGGGCGCGTTCTAAACCGTCCAGGTACAAAAAAGCCCCCGCAGCCTTGGGTTGCGGGGGCTTTTTCATGTGCGAACATTCTTCACCAACACCGCCGCCCCTGTAGGAGTGAGACCGGCTTGCCGGCGATAGCGGTCTATCAGTCGCGTCAATGTTGGCCGACACACCGCTATCGCCGGCAAGCCGGTCTCACTCCTACAGGGGGCGGCGGTGTTAGTTAGGCCAGACGTTCGGCTTTCTTTTCTTCACCCAGGCAAGCCGCGGCGGTGAACAGTACGTCAGTAGACGAGTTCAGCGCGGTTTCCGCCGAATCCTGCAACACGCCAATGATGAACCCGACTGCCACCACCTGCATGGCGATTTCGCTCGGGATGCCGAACAGGCTGCACGCCAGTGGGATCAGCAGCAACGAACCACCCGCCACGCCCGAGGCGCCACAGGCACAGATCGCCGCGACGACGCTCAGCAGTATCGCGGTCGGAATGTCCACGGCGATGCCCAGGGTGTGCACTGCTGCAAGGGTCAACACGGTGATGGTGATCGCCGCGCCGGCCATGTTGATGGTCGCGCCCAGCGGGATCGACACCGAATAGGTGTCTTCATGCAAGCCCAGACGCTTGCTCAACTCCAGGTTGACCGGAATGTTCGCCGCTGAGCTGCGAGTGAAAAACGCAGTAATGCCACTCTCGCGCAAGCAGGTCAGCACCAGCGGATACGGGTTGCGACGCAGCTTCCAGAACACGATGACCGGGTTCATCACCAGCGCCACGAACAGCATGCAGCCGAGCAGTACCGCCAACAAATGTGCATAGCCGATCAAGGCGCCGAAGCCGGAGGTGGCGAGGGTCGAGGCCACCAGGCCGAAGATCCCCAGCGGTGCGAACCGAATCACCAGCCGTACGATCAGCGTCACGCCGTTGGACAGATCGCCCAGCACTTCACGGGTGGTATCGCCGGCATGGCGAATCGCGATGCCCATGCCAATGGCCCAGGCCAGGATACCGATGAAGTTGGCATTCATCAGCGCGCTGACCGGGTTATCGACCACGCTCAGCAGCAGGCTTTGCAGCACTTCGCCGATACCACCCGGCGCGGTGACCGCGACATCGTGGGTGGCGAGCACCAGGCTCGACGGGAACATCATGCTGGCCACCACCGCGACCACCGCCGCGGCAAACGTACCCAGCAAATACAAAAACAGAATCGGCCGAATGTGAGTTTCCTGGCCGTGCTTATGGTTGGCAATGGACGCCATGACCAGCACGAACACCAGGATCGGCGCGACGGCTTTCAGTGCAGAGACGAACACTTTGCCGATGAAAGCGCAGGACTTGGCCACGTCCGGCGCGAACAGCGCCAGGGCAATCCCGGCGATCAGGCCGATGATGATTTGCGTGACCAGATTCAAGCGTTTCAGGCGTTGCAACAGCGAAGGGGATGAAGCGGTCATAAAACGGCATCTCTGATTTTTTATAGGTGCAGGGTTTCGCAGGTATGCAGCAACAAACAGGGCAGGCCGCAGGCAGGAAAACCGAAAAGGGGTGTAATGCCGATCAGTTAAAGCATTGAACGCCACAACCCTTGTGGGAGCGAGCCTGCTCGCGATGACGGTGGCATGGTCAACACTTGCGTTGCCTGGCAGTCCGCCATCGCGAGCAGGCTCGCTCCCACAGGTTTTGTGCCTTAACTGATCGAGGGTGTGCGTTTTTCAGGGCGCGGACTTTATCACAGCGCAGGACCGATCCTTCAGGCCTGTGACGATCTGCCACCCGCGCAATCAACGAGATAAGCAGGTTCGTGCAACCCTGTTTGGAAACACTCTGTTAAGATTCGCCATCCTCATTTTCAAGTCTGCCAGTGGGCCTTCGGGCTATTCGCTGGCGTCGTCGTTTTCTGGAGTTGTACATGCTGTTGCCCATTCTTCTGTTGTCTGCCGCCGGTTTCACGGTGCTGACCACGGAGTTCGTTATTGTCGGCCTGTTGCCGGCCATCGCCCGAGATCTTGAAGTCAGCATCCCGCAAGCGGGTTTGCTGGTGACCTTGTTCGCCTTTACCGTTGCGGCCTTCGGGCCGTTCCTAACCGCGTACTTCGCACGCTTTGAACGCCGCAAGCTGTTCATCTCGGTGCTGATCATGTTCGGTCTGGCCAACACTCTTGCGGCGTTTGCGCCCAATATCTGGGTGATGGCTTTCGCCCGGTTGATTCCCGCACTCGGGTTGCCGGTGTTCTGGGCCCTGGCCAGTGAAACGGCGGTGGATATTGTCGGCCCCGACTACGCGGGGCGCGCCATCGCCAAGATCGGCTTCGGCATTGTTTGTGCCACGGTGTTCGGCATTCCGGTGGGCACGCTGATTTCCGATGCGTTCGGCTGGCGCAGCGCCTTTGGCATTCTGGCGGTGATCGCCTTTGCCAAAGCCTTGCTGTTGTTTATCTACCTGCCGAAAACCAACCTGCACCAGCATCAGGTGAGTTTCCGTTCGCAATTCAAAATCCTGCGCAGCCCGCTGATGGTCGGCCATGTGGTGTTGTCGATTGTGGTCTTCAGCGGCATGTTCACCGCTTACACCTACCTGGCGGACATTCTTGAGCGCCTGGCCGGTTTTGACGGCACGGTGGTCGGCTGGTGCCTGATGGGCTTTGGCGCGGTCGGGCTGATCGGTAACTCGCTGGGCGGCCGGGCGGTGGATCGTCATCCGCTGATCGCTTCGGTGATGTTCTGCGCGTTCATGATTGCCGGCCTGGTGGCGCTGGTGCCGAACATTCATTCGCCCTTCGGTCTGGCGGCGGCGATGGGTATTTGGGGCGTGACGCAGGCCGCGTTGTTCCTGGTCAGCCATGTGCGCCTGATGAAGGCGGCGCCCGAGGCGCCGGCGTTCGCTGCGTCGCTGAACATTGCCGGGGCCAACCTCGGCATCGGTCTGGGTGCCATGGTCGGCGGCCGAGTGATCGACAACGTCGGGTTGCAAGGCCTTGGTTTTGCGGCGGCCGGTTTTATTCTCGCCTCGATTCTTCTGGCGATTGCGCTAATGACCTTCAAGCCGCGTGAAATCTGCGCTTGAAGCTTACAGTTCGGTGAACAACTGGCGTCGGGCACCTTCGGTAATGGCGACAATGCCGGGGTGCTTGACCTTGCGCTCCACTGAAATGGCGTAGAACGACTCGGTCACAGTGTCGGTCTGGCCAATCACTTCCACGCTACATTGGCGTTTCACTTCGTCGGCAATCACGCTCGGGCCGATGAAAATCCCGCTGCCGGACTGACCGAAAGCCTGCATCAACGCGCTGTCGTCGAACTCGCCGACGATGCGCGGCTGGATTTGCTGCTCGGCGAACCAGCGCTGCAAGCGGTTGCGCACCACAGTTTCCGGCCCCGGAATCAACAGCGGTGCGCCGTTCAGGCTGCGGGGGAAGTCCTGGCCGTACCGCGCGGCCAATTCGGCCGTAGCGAAGAAGCTGATTCCGCATTCCCCGAGTTTCTGGCTGTAGCCCTTGATATCGAGGTGCGAGGGCATCGGGCTGTCGGAAATCACCATGTCCAGTCGCTGGATTGCCAGGTCAGCGAGCAAGCGTTCGAGTTTGTCTTCGCGGCAGGTGATGCGTAGCGGCTCGCTCAATTCCATGGTCGGCGCGATCAGCCGATAAACGATGGACTTGGGCACGACGTCCGCGACACCGACGCGAAACTGAATCTGCTGCTCGTTGGGCTGCGCTCGCAGCATCAATTCCAGTTCACCACCCAGCTGAAACATTTGTTCGGCGTAGGGCAGGGCCTGACGGCCCGCCTCGGTGAGTTCAAGTTGCCGGCCCACGCGTTGAAACAACTCGATGCCGTAGGTTTGCTCAAGCAGCGAGATTTGCCCGCTGATGGTCTGGGGTGTCAGGTTGAGCTGCTCGCAGGCGCGCACGATGCTGCCGGTCTTGGCCACCACCCAAAAGTAATGCAGTTGCCGATAGTTGAGCATGACGGTCTACAGTTCGTAAAAACCGAAGTATAACCGCTAAAAATACGAATTTTCCTGAAGTGTTTGCATCCCTAGAATGCGTCGCTATCAACGGGCCATGGTTTTGGTGCCGTTTGTTCTAACGAGGGAAGCATCATGAACTTCAAAACCACAGCAGTGCTGTTCGCATCTTTACTGGTATTGGCCGGTTGCGACCAGGCCGAAAAAAGTGCTCAGCAACTGATGGGCAAGGCTGCTGAAAGCGCTAAACAGGCGATTGACGACACCCACAAAGCCGCCGAACAAGCACTCAGCGACGCCACCGGCGGCATGATCAGCAAGAAAGAACCATCGGGCGAAAACAAAGAAAAAACCGAATCTTCGTCCCAAGAAATCTAACGTCTAATACGAGTCAGGACTGACCCATGGAATACCTTTTAGAACTTGCTGCAAGCCCTGCCGCCTGGGTCGCCCTGGCTACCCTGGTGGTGATGGAAATCGTGCTCGGTATCGATAATCTGATTTTCATCTCGATCCTGACCAATAAACTGCCTGAGCAACATCGACAGAAAGCCCGTCGCATTGGTATTGGCATGGCGTTGATCCTGCGTCTGGCACTGCTGAGCACCATCGCGTTCATCGTCCAGTTGACGGCGCCTGTGATCGAAATCCTCGGCCACGCGTTCTCCTGGAAGGACATCATTCTGATTGCCGGCGGCCTGTTCCTGTTGTGGAAGGCGACCACCGAAATCCATCACAGCATGGACCCGGCGCCTGAAGATCCGAAGTCTGCGACGTCGACCGTGACCCTGGGCTTTGCCGCTGCGATTGGTCAGATCCTGTTGCTGGACATGGTGTTCTCCATCGACAGCATCATCACCGCTGTCGGCATGACCGAGCACTTGCCGATCATGATCATCGCGGTGGTGGTGTCGGTTCTGGTGATGTTGCTGGCGGCTGATCCATTGGCCAAGTTCATCAATGACAACCCGACGATTGTGATGCTGGCGCTGGGCTTCTTGATCATGATCGGCATGACGCTGATCGCCGAAGGCTTCGGCGCCCACGTACCGAAAGGCTACGTCTATGCGGCCATGGTGTTCTCGGCAGCGATCGAGTGCTTGAACATGATGTCGCGCCGGGCCAGGCAGAAGCGCATTGCCTCTGAAGCTTGATCGGCGATAAATGAAAAGGCCGCCTGAATACGAACGTGTTCAGGCGGCCTTTTTTTTGAAGACTGAAATGGCTATTCAGTGCGCGGTGGCGTGGTGTTCTGCTGGTTTTTCGTTGTCGGCTACAGTCGTCGATTGAGCCGGGTGGTGATGGTGCCGCCGGGTAATGCGCAGGACTCCCCATAACATGGCAGCGGCGACGGCCAGCCAGCCAGTAATCAACATCACAATCGTCATTGCCAGGCTCATCGTGCCTCCTCTTTGCCCTGCATCGGGCACACACGTTTTGCAAATATCAGTCTAGTCGCAGCTGTGTGTCAGACAATTGACCAAAGGTCGACTGTCACTAACCAGTTCGCTCTATCGAAAGCACGCAACTGCCGGTTAAAGCTATACCGTTGTCGCGCGGCGTCCTATGATCGACGGCCAAGCCGGGAGCCAGTTGCCCGGCGTCTGAATAAGAGCGTGAAGATGGAGCAGGTATTTTCTCGAATTCGAGCGGCGGCGCTGATTGTTGGCTGCGTTGCCGGGTTGGCGGGTTGCGCCGGGAGCGTTGCGCCTGAAATCCAGCGTCTGCCGGAGCGGGTGGAACTCAGCGGTACGTTCTACCGCGGGCAAGCCTATCAAAGCGGACCGCAAGTGTTGGCCAGCATGTTGGCGCAGCAGGGCATCGTGATTACCCCGGGTTTGCTCGAAAAACCGCTGCATTTGCCGGGCGCCGAGGACAAGTTGCAGCAGAACATGCAGAACCTCGCCCGTGAATACGGGATGGTGGTTTACCCCCTCGACAGTACTTTGCCAGCACTGCTGACTCAGGTCGCTGCCGGTTATCCGGTGATGGTGCGCTTTACGGAAGGCACGGCGCTCTGGTCTGAGCCGCGCTACGCCATTCTCGCCGGTTACAACCGTAAGAAGCAGACGGTATTGCTGCGCGCGGGGATGGATCGTCGGGATTTGATGAGCTTCAGTTCGTTTGAATCCTCGTTCAAGGATGCTGGCGGCTGGGCCGTGCTGATCCAGAAGCCGAATCAGATTCCGGCCAACGTTGATCAGCAGCGTTGGCTCAAGGCGGCAAATGATCTGGGGCAGGCCGGTCAGGAGCAAGCGGCTGCGCGGGCCAAGAAGGCCCTGACCACGCAGTAAACGTCCGTTCGTCATTCTGCATGGCACTGCCGTGCGCACTCGCTCTCTAAAGGAAAGCGCCCGGATTTGTCCGGGCCACACCCAAGGAGGCGCCCATGGCACATTCCACTACCCCTGAAGGCCCGCACTCGTCCGAGCACTCTTCGGGCGATGAGTTGGGGTTCGATCCCGATTCGCCGGACCTCGCCGACCCTCAGGTCGATCCCATCGGTCCCGCCAAGGCGCCCAGGGACGTGAAACCGGGCGACAACCCAAAGGCGCCAGCGAAGCCTTACGACCCTCTCGCTGATCTGAAACCCTGAGCCTGATGAGGTGAGGTGCCTATGTCTACTGATTCGAGTTTTGATGACAAACGTCCGGACAGCGTTCCGACAACCCCTGAACAGGACCTGGACCCGGTGATGGATCCGGACAGTCCGTTGCGCGATCCTTTGGCCAGGCCAGTGGTGGTGCCGACGGAGCCTCCCAAGGGCTATCGCGACCCGAGCGCCGGGGATGGCATTCCGGATGACGATCAGATGCCGCTGCCCAACGACTGACATCCGCCCAAATAAAAAGCCCCGAATGTTCGGGGCTTTGTTTTCAGGGCGCACTTGTCTATTTCGAGGCTTCGATCACCCCGGTCTGACGGCTTTTGAGATTCTTGTCGGACTTGTATTGCAAGGCTACGGAAGGCACATCTGCGGCCTTGCCGGATTCTACCCAGTTGCGAATACGGGTAGCGTCGGCAAAGTGGGTGTACTTGCCATAGGCATCCAGGATGACCAGGGCGACCTGGCGGTTACCCATGCTGGTAACCAGCACCAGGCAATGACCCGCCTCGTTGGTAAAGCCGGTTTTCGTCAGCTCGATGTCCCAGTCCTGTTTGCGGACCAAATGGTCGGTATTGCGGAACGCCAGGTTGTAGTTGGGGTTGCGGAACGACACGATCTTTTCTTTGGTCGTACTGAGTTCGGTCAATAGCGGTTGCTTGTGCGCAGCGACCAGCAGTTTGCTCAGGTCACGGGCAGTGGACACGTTTCGTGGGGAGAGGCCGGTTGGCTCAACAAAGTGGGTGTTGGTCATGCCCAGCGCCCTGGCCTTGGCGTTCATCGCGGCGATGAACGCCGCATAACCGCCCGGATAATGGTGGGCCAGGCTAGCTGCTGCGCGGTTTTCCGAAGACATCAGCGCAATCAGGAGCATTTCCCGGCGCGGCATTTCGCTCTTGAGTTTGACCCTGGAGAACACGCCCTTCATTTCCGGGGTGTCACTGATGTTGATGTTGATGTATTCGTCCATGTTCTGCCGGGCTTCAACCACGACCAGACCTGTCATCAGTTTGCTGACGGACGCGATCGGTACCACCACGTCAGGGTTGCTGGCGTAGATGATTTTGTTGGTTTGCAAATCCATGACTAATGAGCTGCCCGAAGCGAGTTTGAGATGTGTCGTATCTCGAGGCGCAGCGGTGGTATCGCCAGCGCTGGCGATTGGCGTGATGAAAGACCCTGTAACTGCAAAAAATAGGCTCAGGATGGATAGACGGATTTTCACGCTGGCAGACTCATTATGTGTTGATACGCCGTTTTGTAACGGGCTATTTCGTAAAAAGCGCGACATTCTGGAGTATGGCTGAATAACTGTCGATGGTTGTTCCGGGAAGTAATGAAAGTCTTCTGGAATATGAAAAAAACGTCATTTTCCGGCGGCTGGTCGAACTTTTTCTTCGGGCAAAAAGAACCCCGCCAAGGGCGGGGTTGTTTAACTCGCTGTTTGCGCCTGCTTTGGCGCTTAGCTGTGCAGGGTTTCTGCTGCGTACAGCGTGTTTTCCAGCAGGCAGGCACGAGTCATCGGGCCAACGCCACCCGGTACTGGTGTGATCCAGCCGGCGCGGGGCAGGGCGGTTTCGTAAATCACGTCGCCGACCAGTTTGCCGTCTTCCTGGCGGTTGATACCGACGTCGATCACGATTGCGCCTTCCTTGATCCACTCACCCTTGACCAGACCGGGCTTGCCAGCGGCAACCACCACCAGATCGGCACGACCAACGTGGCCGGCCAGGTCCTTGGTGAAGCGGTGGGTGACGGTCACGGTGCAGCCGGCCAGCAGCAATTCCATCGCCATCGGGCGGCCAACGATGTTGGACGCGCCAACAACCACGGCATTCATCCCGTAAAGATCGACACCGGTGCTTTCCAGCAAGGTCATGATGCCTTTAGGGGTGCATGGACGCAGCAGTGGAATACGCTGGGCCAGACGACCGACGTTATAAGGATGGAAGCCGTCGACGTCTTTGTCCGGACGAATGCGCTCCAGCAATTTGGAGGCGTCCAGGTGTTCAGGTAATGGAAGCTGAAGCAGAACGCCGTCTATTGTCGGGTCGTCGTTCAGGCGATCGATCAGATCGGTCAGCGCTTCTTGAGTGGTTTCGGAAGGCAGGTCGTAGGCTTGGGATTTAAAGCCGACCTCTTCGCAGTCTTTACGCTTGTGCGAGACATAAACCTGAGAGGCGGGATCGCTGCCGACCAGGATTACCGCGAGGCCGGGTGTGCGCAAGCCTTGCTCGCGACGCTCGGCGACTCGTTTGGCGATCTGCTGGCGCAGGCTGGCGGCGATCGATTTGCCGTCGATTAGTTGTGCAGTCATTGCGCGTGATTAACCATCGAGAGGGGAAAAAAAGAGAACGCATTCTCGCATGTCATGAGGTGAGGGCAAAGGCGCTTGGTCTGCAAATTCCCCTAACTCCTTTAATTAAATGAATTTTTTTTAAAAAGCATTTGACGACTCTCGGGGGGCTCTATACTATTCGTCGCACTTGTCGGGCACAGCCTAGCACTGGTTAGGAAGGTCAAGCGGGATTACGGTTCTGCAAGACTGGAAAGCACTTAGTTTGTAGTCCTCCAAGAGTACAAATTAACAAGGCGCCCGTAGCTCAGCTGGATAGAGCATCCGCCTTCTAAGCGGATGGTCGCAGGTTCGAGTCCTGCCGGGTGCGCCATTAGGCAGCTTTGGCACAAGTAGCGCAATATGGTGGGCGTAGCTCAGTTGGTAGAGCACGGGATTGTGACTCCCGTTGTCGAGGGTTCGATCCCCTTCGTCCACCCCATATTTCGAAAGGCGCCAGATTAACAGTCTGGCGCCTTTGCTTTAACAGCTTCAACCGCGGATGTGGTGGAATTGGTAGACACACTGGATTTAGGTTCCAGCGCCGCGAGGCGTAAGAGTTCGAGTCTCTTCATCCGCACCAAATAAAGCTTCACTCATGCCGATTGGCATGGCTGGGGCTGAACAAAGAAGTTGTTTGGCTTCTTTGGCATGCAATATGGTGGGCGTAGCTCAGTTGGTAGAGCACGGGATTGTGACTCCCGTTGTCGAGGGTTCGATCCCCTTCGTCCACCCCATATTTCGAGAGGCGCCAGATTTAACAGTCTGGCGCCTTTTTTGTTTCAGCGGTTCGAGTGATTGGCGGCTGCAGGTTTTGGGTCGCAGGGGCAGGGCGTTTCGTCGTATTTATGTTTCTCGATGATGCCGCGCTGCCTGCCGGCCTTGCTCGCAAGATCGGCTGTCAGGGAGATGATTGGCAACCGCTTCTATATAGAAGGGTTGGCGCAGGGCCCTGGCGTGATTGGCTGTATTTGCCATCGGGGCGAGGTGCATTCGTGCATTCGCACCTATAAATTGCCTGCTGCTTTTTTACCCGTTTTCAGTAGGGTGACTTCTTGAGTTTGACCCACTAGAATGCATGCCCTTGATTCTGGGGTCGGAAACGGCCGGCTAACGTCTGTGCAACGAGGAATATCCATGCAAGTTTCTGTTGAAAATACTACTGCTCTTGAGCGCCGCATGAGCGTCACCGTGCCGGCTGAGCGCATCGAGAGCCAGGTCAACAAGCGTCTGCAGCAGACCGCCCAAAAGGCCAAGATTGCTGGCTTCCGTCCAGGCAAAGTGCCAATGAGCGAAATCAAGCGCCGTTTCGGTGCTGATGCGCGTCAAGAAGCAGTGGGCGATGTGATCCAGTCTTCTTTCTACGAAGCTGTGGTTGAGCAAAAGCTGAACCCGGCTGGTTCGCCTTCGATCGAGCCTAAATCCCTGGAAGCGGGCAAGGACCTGGAATACGTAGCCGTATTCGAAGTGTTCCCTGAGTTCACCGTTGCCGGTTTCGAAGGTATCACCGTAGAGCGCCTGAGCGCTGACGTGGCTGATGCCGATCTGGACAAAATGCTGGAAGTTCTGCGCAAGCAGAACACCCGTTTCGAAGTGGCCGATCGCGCTGCCCAGAACGAAGACCAGCTGAACATCGATTTCGTCGGCAAGGTTGACGGTGAAGTGTTCGCCGGTGGTTCCGCCAAAGGCACTCAGCTCGTACTGGGTTCCGGCCGCATGATCCCTGGCTTCGAAGACGGTCTGGTTGGCGCTAAAGCCGGCGAAGAACGTGTTCTGAACCTGACCTTCCCGGCTGACTATCAGAACCTCGACCTGGCCGGCAAAACTGCCGAGTTCACCGTTACCGTGAACACTGTTTCCGAGCCAAAACTGCCAGAGTTGACCGAAGAATTCTTCGCTCAATTCGGCATCAAGGAAACGGGTCTGGAAGGCTTCCGCACTGAAGTTCGCAAGAACATGGAGCGCGAACTGCGTCAGGCGATCAAATCCAAGGTCAAGAATCAGGTAATGGACGGTCTGCTGGCCACCAACCCGATCGAAGTGCCTAAGGCTCTGCTGTCCAACGAAGTTGACCGTCTGCGCGTGCAGGCTGTTCAGCAGTTCGGCGGCAACATCAAGCCTGACCAACTGCCGGCTGAGCTGTTCGAAGAACAAGCCAAGCGCCGCGTTGTACTGGGTCTGATCGTGGCTGAAGTGGTCAAGCAATTCGACCTCAAGCCTGACGAAACCCGCGTTCGCGAAATGATTCAGGAAATGGCTTCGGCCTACCAAGAGCCTGAGCAGGTCGTGTCCTGGTACTACAAGAACGACCAGCAGCTGAACGAAGTCCGTTCGGTTGTGCTGGAAGAGCAAGTTGTGGATACTGTTCTGCAGAAAGCTAGTGTGACCGACAAATCGGTCTCTTACGAAGAAGCAGTCAAGCCGGTAGAAGCTCCACAAGCCGACTGATCGTTTTTGCGCTAAGAAGTAATCACCATAAGCCAGCCTTCGTGCTGGCTTATGCGTATTCAAGACATAACTATTTGGGAGTGACTGCAGAGCATGTTCCGTAATTCGTATATTCAGCAGAACTCTGATATCCAGGCCGCAGGCGGCCTGGTCCCGATGGTTGTCGAGCAATCTGCTCGTGGCGAGCGCGCCTATGACATCTACTCGCGCCTTCTCAAGGAACGAGTGATCTTTCTGGTTGGTCCGGTAGAGGACTACATGGCCAACCTGATCTGTGCGCAACTGCTGTTCCTTGAAGCGGAAAACCCGGACAAGGACATCCATCTCTATATCAACTCCCCGGGCGGTTCGGTGACGGCGGGTATGTCGATCTACGACACCATGCAGTTCATCAAGCCAAACGTGTCGACCACCTGTATCGGTCAAGCGTGCAGCATGGGCGCGTTTCTTCTGACGGCCGGTGCCGCCGGCAAGCGTTACTGCCTGCCGAATTCGCGTGTGATGATTCACCAGCCTCTGGGCGGTTTCCAGGGCCAGGCCTCGGATATCGAAATCCATGCCAAGGAAATCCTCTTCATTCGTGAGCGTCTCAACACGCTGATGGCCCAGCACAGCGGGCACACTCTTGAAGAAATCGAGCGCGATACCAATCGCGACAACTTCATGAGCGCAGAAGCTGCGCGTGAGTACGGGTTGATCGATGAAGTGATCAGCCAGCGCCCGGCTTAAAAATAAGCAGCTCAAAATAGGGTTGGTCGGCTGGTCTGATCACCGGCGGGCTTGAAAAAGCCCGCAATAGCCTTCATCTTGTGTTGCAAGCCTATCGGATTTGGATCGAACGAATGACTGACA
Source organism: Pseudomonas sp. GL-B-19 (assembly GCF_019956415.1). GTDB lineage: Bacteria > Pseudomonadota > Gammaproteobacteria > Pseudomonadales > Pseudomonadaceae > Aquipseudomonas. The sequence continues at coordinate 15,983 of NZ_JAHBDK010000038.1, read as the reverse complement.
CCCGCAACGGCGAGGACAACGGCAAGCTGCTCTATTGCTCCTTCTGTGGCAAAAGCCAGCATGAAGTGCGCAAATTGATTGCCGGCCCCTCGGTCTTTATCTGCGACGAGTGCGTCGACCTGTGCAATGACATCATCCGTGAGGAGGTGCAGGAAGCCCAGGCCGAAAGCAGCGCGCATAAATTGCCTTCGCCTAAAGAAATCAGCGGCATCCTTGATCAGTACGTGATTGGTCAGGAGCGTGCGAAAAAGGTTCTGGCAGTAGCGGTGTACAACCACTACAAGCGCCTGAACCAGCGTGACAAAAAGAATGACGACGTCGAACTCGGCAAGAGCAACATTTTGCTGATCGGCCCGACAGGCTCGGGTAAAACCCTGCTTGCCGAAACACTGGCTCGTTTGCTGAACGTTCCGTTCACCATTGCCGACGCAACCACCCTCACTGAGGCGGGTTATGTGGGTGAAGATGTCGAGAACATCATTCAGAAGCTGCTGCAGAAGTGCGATTACGACGTAGAAAAAGCCCAGATGGGCATTGTCTATATCGATGAGATCGACAAGATCTCGCGCAAGTCTGACAACCCGTCGATCACCCGGGACGTTTCCGGTGAAGGCGTGCAGCAGGCCCTGCTCAAGTTGATCGAAGGCACGGTCGCTTCCGTACCACCTCAAGGTGGTCGCAAGCATCCGCAGCAGGAATTCCTTCAGGTTGACACCCGTAACATCCTGTTCATCTGCGGTGGTGCGTTCTCCGGTCTGGAAAAGGTTATTCAAAACCGTTCCACCAAGGGCGGCATTGGTTTCAATGCGGAAGTGCGCAGCAAGGAAGAAGGCAAGAAAGTCGGTGAGTCCCTGCGTGAAGTCGAGCCTGACGATCTGGTCAAGTTCGGTCTGATCCCTGAATTCGTTGGTCGTCTGCCGGTACTTGCCACGCTGGACGAGCTTGATGAGGCTGCATTGATGCAGATTCTCACCGAGCCGAAAAATGCCCTGACCAAGCAGTATGCCAAGTTGTTCGAGATGGAAGGCGTGGACCTGGAATTCCGGGCCGACGCACTGAAATCGGTCGCCAAACGTGCCCTGGAACGCAAGACCGGTGCCCGTGGACTGCGTTCGATTCTCGAAGGCGTGTTGCTCGACACTATGTATGAAATCCCCTCGCAGTCCGAGGTGAGTAAAGTAGTGATCGACGAAAGCGTTATAGAAGGCAAGTCCAAGCCACTGTATATCTACGAAAACAGTGAGCCTGCTGCCAAGGCCGCGCCAGACGCCTAAGCGTCACGCAGCTGGAACAAAGAAGGGGCCTTCGGGCCCCTTTGCTTTTACTGCCTTTTATCCCTGTCTTTGCGCTTGTTTTTTTTGAAGGCAGCCCCCATCTTGGTTTCAAGCTTACTTCCATCTGTTTACGGCCTTATGGCCGCCGTAGAGGCGAAATCATGAAGACAACCATCGAATTGCCTCTCCTGCCATTGCGTGATGTTGTGGTTTATCCGCACATGGTTATCCCGCTGTTCGTGGGGCGCGAGAAATCCATCGAAGCCCTCGAGGCTGCGATGACGGGCGACAAGCAGATCCTTCTGCTGGCTCAGAGAAACCCTGCTGACGACGATCCCGGTGAAGATGCACTTTATCGCGTAGGTACTATTGCGACCGTTCTGCAGCTGCTCAAGTTGCCTGACGGCACGGTCAAGGTTTTGGTCGAAGGCGAGCAGCGGGGCGCCGTGGAGCGCTTCAGCGAAGTGGACGGCCACTGCCGTGCCGAAGTCTCGTTGATTGACGAAGTCGACGCGCCTGAGCGCGAGTCGGAAGTGTTTGTGCGTAGCCTGCTGGCTCAGTTCGAACAATATGTGCAGTTGGGCAAGAAAGTCCCGGCTGAAGTCCTGTCGTCGCTCAACAGCATCGACGAGCCAGGCCGCCTGGTCGACACCATGGCCGCGCATATGGCCCTGAAAATCGAGCAGAAGCAGGAAATCCTCGAAATCATCGATTTGTCGGCCCGGGTCGAGCACGTTCTGGCGCTGCTGGATGCCGAGATCGATCTGCTGCAAGTTGAAAAACGCATTCGCGGTCGCGTCAAAAAACAAATGGAGCGCAGTCAGCGCGAGTACTACCTGAATGAGCAGATGAAGGCCATTCAGAAGGAGCTCGGCGACAGCGACGAAGGTCACAACGAAATCGAAGAGCTGAAAAAGCGCATCGATGCCGCCGGCCTGCCGAAAGATGCCTTGGCCAAAGCCCAGGGTGAATTGAACAAGCTTAAGCAAATGTCGCCAATGTCCGCGGAAGCGACCGTGGTGCGTTCGTACATCGACTGGCTGGTTCAGGTGCCTTGGAAGGCCCAGAGCAAGGTGCGTCTGGACCTTGCGCGCGCCGAAGATATTCTCGATGCAGACCACTATGGCCTGGAAGAAGTCAAAGAGCGGATCCTCGAATACCTCGCCGTGCAAAAACGTGTGAAGAAAATTCGTGGCCCGGTGTTGTGCCTGGTCGGTCCTCCGGGCGTGGGTAAAACCTCGCTGGCAGAGTCGATTGCTCACGCCACCAACCGCAAATTCGTGCGTATGGCCCTCGGTGGCGTACGTGACGAAGCTGAAATTCGTGGTCATCGCCGTACTTACATCGGTTCGATGCCAGGAAGATTGATTCAAAAGATGACAAAGGTGGGCGTCCGCAACCCACTGTTCCTGCTCGATGAAATCGACAAAATGGGCAGCGACATGCGTGGCGATCCGGCATCGGCGTTGCTGGAAGTGCTCGACCCTGAGCAAAACCACAACTTCAACGATCACTACCTTGAAGTCGATTACGACCTGTCCGATGTGATGTTCCTGTGCACCTCGAACTCCATGAACATCCCGCCGGCATTGCTGGACCGGATGGAAGTGATTCGCCTGCCGGGGTACACCGAAGACGAGAAAATCAACATCGCCGTCAAATACCTTTCGCCGAAGCAGATTACTGCCAATGGCTTGAAGAAAGGCGAGCTGGAATTCGACGCCGAAGCGATCCGCGACATCATCCGCTACTACACCCGTGAAGCTGGTGTGCGTGGGCTGGAACGCCAGATTGCCAAGGTGTGCCGCAAGGCGGTCAAAGAGCATGCAATGGAAAAACGCTTCTCGGTGAAAGTCACTGCCGAGATGCTTGAGCACTTTCTGGGCGTACGTAAATTCCGCTACGGCCTGGCCGAATCGCAGGATCAGATCGGTCAGGTGACCGGGCTGGCGTGGACGCAAGTGGGCGGCGAATTGCTGACTATCGAAGCCGCTGTCGTACCGGGTAAAGGCCAGTTGATCAAGACCGGTTCCCTGGGTGATGTGATGGTCGAATCGATAACCGCAGCACTGACCGTTGTCCGCAGCCGTGCGAAGAGTCTGGGGATCCCTCTGGACTTCCACGAGAAGCGCGACACGCATATCCATATGCCGGAAGGGGCGACCCCGAAAGACGGCCCTAGCGCCGGTGTAGGCATGTGCACGGCCCTGGTATCGGCATTGACCGGGATTCCGGTGCGTGCGGACGTTGCCATGACGGGTGAAATCACCTTGCGTGGTCAGGTGCTGGCGATTGGCGGCTTGAAAGAAAAACTGCTCGCGGCTCACCGTGGCGGGATCAAGACCGTGATCATTCCTGAAGAGAACGTACGCGATCTGAAGGAAATTCCGGACAACATCAAGCAAGATCTGCAGATTAAACCGGTTAAATGGATTGACGAAGTCCTGCAAATTGCGCTGCAATACGCGCCGGAACCCTTGCCTGACGTGGTTCCAGAGATCGTTGCTAAGGATGAAAAACGCGAGTCTGACTCTAAGGAAAGAATTAGCACGCATTAGTACGTATTTGCCTGGGGGGCTTCCTTGACAGCTTTTTAGAGCCCTTGTTATAAAGCGGCTCTTATAGTGTCTGTAGGCCATTCAGCACTCGTTTTTTGCTTTCACCAAAAAAACTTAGAATCATACTCAAATAGATAGTAAGGGGACTTAGAGTGAACAAGTCGGAACTGATTGATGCTATCGCTGCATCCGCTGATATCCCGAAAGCTGCTGCTGGCCGTGCGCTGGACGCTGTAATCGAATCCGTCACTGGCGCTCTCAAGGCTGGCGACTCTGTTGTTCTGGTTGGTTTCGGTACCTTCTCCGTGACTGATCGTCCAGCTCGCATTGGTCGTAACCCACAGACCGGTAAGACGCTGGAAATCGCAGCAGCCAAAAAACCAGGTTTCAAAGCCGGTAAAGCACTGAAAGAAGCTGTCAACTAAGTTCGATTCAGGTTTTTGCCTATCCGGGTCAGGGTCATGCCTGACCTGGCAGCGGAGCGGTAGTCCAGTCGGCAAGTTGCCGGTCCGAGACACCGAGGGTCGCATGTTCGACCCTTCGATCCGCTCCGCCAGTTACGAGAAGGCGCATCCCCGGATGCGCCTTTCTTCTATCCGGATTCTACCCACGCTCCACGGTTGCCTAATTTTGAAGTTCAACCGTTTCTGGGGGACGCATGCTGCAGAATATCAGGGACAATTCACAAGGCTGGATTGCCAAGACCATTATCGGGGTCATCGTTGCACTGATGGCTTTGACCGGTTTCGACGCCATTTTCAAGGCCACTACGCACAGCAATGATGCGGCCAAGGTCAATGGTGAAGAAATCACCCAGAACGAGCTGAGCCAAGCGGTTGATATGCAACGCCGTCAACTCATGCAACAGCTGGGCAAAGATTTCGATGCTTCCTTGCTCGATGAAAAAATGCTGCGCGAATCGGCCCTTAAAGGCTTGATCGATCGCAAATTGTTGCTGCAAGGCGCACAAAACTCGAAATTCGCTTTCTCTGAAGCCGCTCTGGACCAGGTGATCCTGCAGACGCCTGAATTCCAGGTCGACGGCAAGTTCAGCCCTGAGCGTTTTGATCAGGTGATCCGCCAACTCGGTTACAGCCGTATGCAGTTCCGCCAGATGCTGGCTCAGGAAATGCTGATTGGTCAGCTGCGCGCTGGCCTGGCCGGTAGCGGTTTCGTCACCGACGCTCAGGTGCTGGCCTTCGCCCGTCTGGAAAAGCAGACCCGCGATTTCGCTTCCCTGAATGTCAAGGTTGACCCGGCGTCTGTAAAGCTGACTGACGAAGAAGTCAAAGCCTACTACGACGAACACGCCAAGGAATTCATGACGCCGGATCAGGTGATCATCGATTACCTGGAATTGAAGAAGGCTTCCTTCTTCGATCAGGTCGCCGTCAAGGACGAAGACCTGCAAGCGGCGTATCAGAAAGAAATCGCGAACCTGTCCGAACAGCGTCGGGCTGCGCACATTCTGATCGAAGTAAACGACAAAATGACCGAGGCGCAAGCCAAGGCCAAGATCGAAGAAGTGCAGGCACGTCTGGCCAAAGGCGAGAAATTCGATGCGCTGGCCAAAGAGTTCTCCCAGGACCCGGGTTCGGCCAACAACGGCGGTGACCTCGGCTACGCAGGTCCTGGTGTCTACGACCCGGCCTTCGAAACAGCCCTGTATTCGCTGGCCAAGGATCAAGTCTCCGAGCCGGTTCGTACCGACTTCGGTTTCCACCTGATCAAGCTGTTGGGTGTGGAAGCACCTGAAGTGCCGACGTTTGCCAGCCTCAAAGACAAGCTGACCCGTGAGCTGAAAACCCAGCAGGTCGAGCAGCGTTTCGTCGAAGCGACCAAGCAACTGGAAGATGCCTCGTTCGAAGCATCCGATCTGGCCCAGCCGGCGCAAGACCTGAAACTTACCGTTCACACCTCCAAGCCATTCGGTCGTGAAGGCGGTGAGGGGATTGCGGCAAACCGTGCGGTGATTACTGCTGCGTTCAGTCCTGAAGTGCTGGATGAAGGTGCCAACAGCACCGCCATCGAACTCGATCCGGAAACCGTGATTGTGTTGCGCGCCAAGGAACACCTGAAACCAGCACAACTGCCGCTGGAAAGCGTAAACGTCGCCATCCGCACGCAATTGGCCAAGGAGCACGCCAGCTCTGCCGCCAAGACCAAGGCTGAACAGTTGATTGCCAGCCTGCGTGACGGTAAGACTCCGCTGGACACGGCAATTGATGGCCAGAGCTGGAAAGTGACCGAAGCGGCTACCCGCGCCCAGGAAGGGGTCGACCCAACCGTACTGCAAGCGCTGTTCCGGATGCCCAAGCCAGCTGCCAAGGACAAACCGACCTTCAGCAACGTGACCCTGGCCGATGGTAGCCTGGTGATCGTGCGTTTGAACAACGTGAACGAAGCGGCCGCGCCGACCGAAGAAGAGAAGGCTCAATACCGTCGCTTCCTCGCCTCGCGCATTGGCCAACAAGACTTCGCGGCTTACCGCAAGCAGCTGGAAAGCGAAGCCGATATCAAGCGTTACTGATGCCTGATTGAGCGTGTCGCAACAAAAAGACCCTGGCCGAAAGGCCGGGGTTTTTTGTGTCTGAAAGGAACACGAAACGGTTATCCGTCGCCGAAAGCGGGCGTGGAGCGACCTTTTCGCGTCAATGGCAGTCTTTACACTTGTAACTGTCTTAAGACACTAATCGATGCGCCGCTGAGCGTCGATCTGTTGCACAATATGCCCCGGACCGTTTTCCTCAGGATGTTCAATGTTTAAATCAATTCCCATGCGTCTCGTCGGGCTGGCACTGGTGCTCGCCGCTGCCGGCTGCTCGTCCAAGAAAGCCGCGATCTATGAGCATGAGAACTTCGCCGACTCCGGCACCTTTTCGCGCAACTACCCCGTGACCGATGCGAAGACTTGCGAAGCGGCACGCCGTGCCTTGCTCAGCCAGGGTTACATCATTACCAGCAGCGACCCCAAGCTGATCAGCGGGCACAAGAGTTTCCAGCAGACCGGCGAGACGCACATGGAGATCAGTTTCAGTGTGGTCTGTGCCGATGACGGCAGCGACGGGCACCACGCGACCATGTTTGCCAACGCCTTGCAGGACCGTTATGCGCTAAAGAAAACCAATAACTCGGCCAGTCTGGGTGTTGGTGTGTTGGGCTCGGTATCTATGCCGATCGGTTCGTCCGACGACTCGATGGTCAAGGTCGCCAGCGAAACCGTTTCCTCGGCCAAGTTCTACGAACGTTTTTTCACTCTGGTCGAATTGTTCCTGCCACCGGAAGCGAAGAAAGCGGCGCACATTGTCGAGAAGCCGAAAACTGATCTGGGCGTGCCTGAAGCCAAAGCGGCACCTGCACCTACCCCGGCAGCTGCGGTAGAACCAACGCCAGCCCCAGCCCAGGCTGCCGAGCCTGCCTCCGCCCCAGTAGCCTCGGAACCGCTTGCACCACCGGCGGAAACCGCGCCGATCACCCCTGTGCAAATCAGCGAACCGGCACCAACCTTAGAAGCGATCACACCGCCACCGCAGTCGGACTTGCCGCCGCCAAGCGAGCCAATTCCAGCCATGCCGGTTTCTGGTCAGTAATCGATTCCCGTCGGGGTCGGGTCAAACGACACCGATCCCGTAGGCGCTTTACGTTGATCTGCATCAGCCAGGCCGTAGTCCTACAGCCTCTATCGAAAAAACCCGGTGATAAATTCCTGACCGCCTGCTACGTTTTACTAAGTAGCCGTTGAGCGGTGCGCCTGTGTCATTTTTCTTTCACAGGGGCACTTTATGCTCGGGGCGTTGGTCATTTATTCAGGCATTTTTAAACGAGCGCTGGGGGATTCAAAAATGGACGATTATCAAGAAGAGCTGCTCGAGTATCAGGCATTTGAACTGGACCCGCTGGAACCCGCCGAAGACGCTACCGAGCTGTAAGCGTCAAGCGGATTGGCGATGACTGCGGCGAAACTCGCCGGGTGTCTGGCCATTCCAGCGTTTGAAGGCCCGTTGGAAGGCTTCAGCTGAGGCGAAACCCAGCAGGTAGGCGATTTCTCCGAACGCCAGTTCGGTATCGCGGATGTACGTCATGGCCAGGTCGCGACGTGTGTCGTTGAGAATCGCGCGAAATTGCGTGCCTTCTTCGACGAGTTTGCGACGCAAGGTCCAGGTGGGCAGCTTCAGGCGTGCCGCCACTTCCTCAAGGTCGGGTTCCCGGCCACCATTGAGTAATGGCCCCAGTAACTGAGTGATGCGTTCACGCAGACTACGAGTGCGTGTCAGTTGCTCCAGTTCCCGTTCGCAGAGTTGCAGCAAATGCCTCCAGGTACTCGGGCAGTGCACCGGGTTGCGTTGGGCGAGGCTGGTCAGGCTCAGACGCAGTTGGTTGTGCTCGGCGCCAAACTGGATCGGGCAATCGCCCAGCAGGGCATACGCTTCGCGGTAATCCGGCACCTCGAATTCAATCTCGATGCGCTCAGCGCGCAGCGGGGCAGCGCTTAGGCTGGACAATTGCTGCAACCATCCGGCGATGATCGAGTCCACCACAAAGCGGTTATAGGCGTTGTACGGGCTGATGGAGTAGAAGCGCAGCCACGCGCCCTGAGCGTCCTCATGAAAACTCGACTGCCCGCGATAGTTGGAGCCGTACAAGGCTTCGAAGCGAATCAGGCAACGCGCAGCTTCTCGAACCGTCGGCGCCTGGGCGGCCGTGACACCGGCGAGGCCGGCTTGGCTCAGACGACTGAGCTGGCCCATGCGCAAACCCAGTGCCGGGTCATCCGTCAGTTGAATCGCCCCATGGCCTAAGCGCATGTAGCGCGGGATCGACAGCCGGGCACCGGGCTCTGCTAACCGGGCCGCATCCAGGCCGTATTGGTCGAGCAACGGTTGAGGGTCTACGCCGTGGCTGTGCACCGCATCGGCCAGGCTATGGACGAAACCCACGGACAAATCCCCGAGGCGCATCGGCACCGGTTTCATGGGTTACAGCCAGAGGTTCAGCAACCGCGCGCCACGGGCGTTGCCGTCGGCGAACTGTTGACCGTTATTGCTGAGAAAACTTTGCCCGGCGCTGCCTTGATCCCAGAACTGGCCGCGCAGGAACACGCTCATCCCGGCGATGGCCTGGCTGCTCGGCGGTTGCGCAGTCAAGGTCAGGCGATGCCAGGCCTGGCCTTCACTCAATTCGCCGGGTTTGAGGCTGACGGATTTGGGTGTCGGCAATCCCCGGTAACCTCGCCACGGTTTATCCCAGGTATCGCGGCCGACGACGAACGCCGGAACCGCCACCAGTTGCACACCCTGATCGTCGAGCTTGCGGTAATTCTCCGGGTACCAACTGTCGCTGCCGATCAACACGCCCAAGCGTCCGGCTGGCGTATCGATGACGTTGAGTGCCTGTTGGTCATTGGCTTTGAAGGCGTCTTGCTCCTCGAACACCGGGTGCATCTGGCGTTGAGGCTGGCCAATCGGCAGGCCATCGCGACCAAAGATCACACTGCTGTTGTACAGCGCGCCGCGCCCGATTTTCAGCCTGCCGTCGATGACACTGGGCTCCGGCAATACGATGGTGCCCGCCACCAGCGTCACGTGAAATTCCTTCGCCAGCCCGCCGAACAGTGCCTGGTAATTCTTGGCCATGCCCTTGGCTTTCATCCGCAAATGGGCATCGTCGAGGCGGCTGCCGCCCTCGGCGCTGATCAGCGCGCGAACGAATTGCAAAGGATTGCTCGCTGCCAGCCAGTTCATGGCTTCCCTGATCGTCGTGGCCTGGTACAGCTCGTCTTTCTCGCCGCTGACCATCAGCCAAGTGCCGATATGTTCCGGCAACACGACGATGGTCTTGTCATTCAGCAGGCCCTGGTCCTGGGCCTTCTGCAAATAGGCCGCGAGTTTGCGATGCAAGCGCTCGGGGCTTTGATAGTCGGTCGGGAACAGCTCGGGCTGGATGCCCAGTAGATTGCCGCGATCAGCGGGTGTGCCTTGATCGATGGCCAGGTTGATGCGCAGGTCCGACAGGTAATGGCCCACGGGACGATCCGCGGCCCACATGGCGTAGGTTGTCAGGGCGGCAATGATCGCCATGGAAAAGGTCAGGTACAGAAGTTTGCGCATGGGGGAGCAGTCGACGGCCATATGCAGGCATGGCTTTGCATTGGGATTTGGGTCGAGGATAAAGCGAATCAAGGAGTTAGTGGTTGAATTTCTTTTTTTCCTGGTTTGTTTTTCCGCTTGAGGCTGATTTTTTTCCTCAGAAACGCAACTGCTACGGGTATTCGAGAACCTATTGGGCACATGCGTGGGGACGCGACTCGATGATGTTTCACAACATCAGACGCAACGTTTCGAATAACTGACGATCTTCTTTTTTGGCCGAGCGCGCGTGGCGCCGAATGACCTGCAACAGGCAGTCGGTGAAGCACAATGCCGGATTGCTGAGTGCACCATTGCGGCGTGTCACGATGCTCAACTGTCGCGGTTCGAACTGTTCAGCCAGCCCCAAGGAAACCACCCGACCGAGGAAGGGAGGGGCAATACTGACGATGGACGGCCCCCAAGTGCACATGTCGGCCCGTTCGACCATCATCTGCAAAATCGCCAGTGAGTGGGCACGAACGATGCGGTTTTCATTGATCTGCGCGTTATGTTGCCAGAACAACTCCTGCATGAGTCCATCGTGCCCATCCGGTGCATAGTTCAGCGTCCAGTTTTCCTCCAGCAGCTCATGGATCGATCGAGCATCTTGTCGGGGATGGCCCTGACGGACCAGCACCGACGTCTGGTAATCGAGTAGTGTTTCGCAGGCGAACTCTTGGGTTGATTGCGCCGGGTGAAGCTGGCCGATTGCAAAGTCCATGCTGCCATCGCGCAACAGCGGCTGGGCCACGGCCATCAGGCTTTCGAACAGCTCCAGGCGGATTTGCGGCATGCGCTCGCGAAACGCCAGGACTACCTCGGGCAAGAAAGTCAGGGCGATCCACGGCGTGATCCCGACACAGAGTCGGCCCTGAGCCTTGCCACGCATGTGATCGAGCTCGGTCTGTGCGTGCTCCAGTTGCTTGATCACCAGCCGGGCGTGGGTTAGCAGCACCTTTCCGTATTCGGTGAAGTTCAGGCCGCTGGCGGTTCGGGTGAACAGCGGTAGCTGTTGGCTGGTTTCCAGCTCGCGCAGCGCTTTGGTCACGGCGGCCTGGGAAATCTCCAGTGAACGAGCTGCCGCGCGAATGCTGCCGGTTTCGGCGCTGGCAATCAGCGCTTGTAATTGATGCAGTTTCATCTGCTCACCCTGGTGACAACTAATGGTTGTCATCATAACCAAACTGCATCTCCCCAGCCCAGAGCTTGTTCCCTAAGATCCACCCCATCAACCGCTCAGCTTTTGTCGAAGGGGAACAACAATGAATGCCGGCCATGTCCTGCCTGGTATTGCAGCGATGCAAGATGAAATGATCGCGTTGCGTCACAGCTTTCACGCGCATCCCGAACTGGGTTTTGAAGAGTTCGCCACCAGTGAGCGGGTTGCAGAGTGTTTGACCCGCTGGGGTTACCAGGTCAGCACTGGCATCGGCAAGACTGGCGTCGTCGGTACCCTGAAAAATGGCGAGGGCCGGTCCATCGGCCTGCGCGCCGACATGGATGCACTGCCGATTCAGGAGACCACCGGTTTACCCTACGCCAGCCGGATCGACGGAGTCATGCATGCCTGCGGCCATGACGGTCATACGGCCACCCTGTTGACGGCCGCCAGGCACCTGGCGCAGACCCGGGCGTTCAACGGTACGTTGCAACTGATTTTCCAACCGGCCGAAGAAGGACTGGGCGGCGCCAGGAAAATGCTGGAAGAAGGCCTGCTCGAACGGTTCCCCTGTGACGCGATCTTCGCCATGCATAACGTGCCGGGCTACCCCACCGGGCACCTGGGGTTTTACAGCGGACCGTTCATGGCGTCTGCCGACACGGTGACGATCAACATCATCGGTAACGGCGGCCATGGCGCGGTGCCACACAAAGCGGTGGATCCGGTGCTGGTCTGCTCGTCGATCGTGATCGCACTGCAAAGCATCGTCTCGCGCAACGTCAACCCGCAGGACGTGGCGATAATCACGGTGGGCTCCATTCATGCTGGAAGTGCCTCGAATGTCATCCCGTCCAGCGCACAGATGAGCCTGAGCGTGCGCGCATTGACCCCCGAGATTCGCCAGTTGCTCGAAGTCAGAATCACCGAGTTGGTCAACGGTCAGGCCGCCAGTTTCGGTGCTCGAGCCGAAATCGATTATCAGCGTTGTCATCCTGTGTTGATCAACCATCCCGAGTCCACCGCGTTTGCCCGAGAGGTCGCACGGGACTGGCTGGGCGAAGGGCAATTGATCGACAACCTGCGGCCCTTTACTGCGAGTGAAGACTTCGCCTTCATCCTGGAAAAATGCCCCGGCAGTTACTTGGTGATCGGCAATGGTGACGGCGAGAGTGGCTGTCTGCTGCACAACCCCGGGTACGACTTCAATGACGCTTGCCTGCCGATCGGGGCGAGCTACTGGGTCAAGTTGGTCGAGGGTTATCTGAGTTGAGACGCCGTATTGTCGAGCGTCAGTCTGTACAAAAAACGTCTGCGGTCTGGAGAGGAAGAATAAAAATGAACAAGATGATTGCGGCTGTTTCACTGCTTTGCCTGACGGCATCCAGCCTGGCCGGCGCGGCCGACTGGTCTGGCAAAGTCTTGAAGCTGGGAGTCGACCCCACGTACCCGCCCCTGGAATACAAAAACCAGGACGGCACCCTGACCGGCTTTGGAGTCGACATCGCCGAAGCGCTTTGTGCCGAGCTCAAAGCCCGTTGCATTTGGGTTGAAAGCAGCTGGGACGGGATGATCCCGGCGCTGCTGGCGCGCAAGTTCGATGCGGTGGCGTCGTCGATGACCGTGACGCCCAAGCGTCTGGAGCAGATTGCGTTTACCAACAAGGTCTCCAATGCGCCGGCACGGCTGGTGGTCAAGCGTGGATCGGGCCTGGTGCCAACCCTCGAATCGCTCGAGGGCAAACGCATTGGCGTAGAGCAGGGCTCGACCCAGGAAGCGTATGCCAAAGCCGTCTGGGGTTCGAAAGGTGTGGACGTTCTGTCCTATCAGAATCAGGACCAGGTGTACGCCGATCTGGTGGTGGGGCGACTCGATGCCTCGCTGCAGGGCGCCATTCAGGCCAGTCACGGCTTCCTCGGCACGGCGGCAGGCAAGGATTATGAGTTTGCCGGCGCGACTCTGGATGATCCAGGATTTTTCGGCGTCGGTGACGGCATCGGCTTGCGCAAGAGCGATGTCGAGTTGCGCGAGGATTTGAACAAGGCGCTGGCGACCATTCTGGCCAACGGCACGTATGCACGGATCAACAATAAATATTTCGATTTCGACGTCTACGGCGCTAAGTAACGCCCCCCTCGCGACCTTGTACAGGGCGGTCGACCAGGCTGCTCTGCTTCAGCATCCCCTTCACCTCAACCTAATAAGAACAAGGAGAGTGAAATGCTTCTGGAAGGCTTTGGCCCGCAAATCCTGCTGGGCACCCTGGCCACAATCAAACTGGCACTGTGGTCGTTGTTGATCGCCGTTCTGGCAGGACTGCTCGGCGCGAGTTCCAAGTTGTCCTCCAACCGTTTGTTGCGGTCGCTGGCCACCGGTTACACGACGGTGATCCGCAGCATGCCTGACCTGGTGATCATGTTGCTGCTGTTCTTCAGTCTGCAGATGCTGCTCAACCGGATGACCGATTGGCTGGGTGTCAGTCAGATTGACATTGACCCGTTTCTGGCCGGTGTTGTGACCCTGGCCTTCATTTACGGGGCTTACTTCACCGAGACATTTCGTGGTGCCTTCCAGGCCGTTCCGGCTGGTCAGCTTGAAGCGGCGCGGGCTTACGGTATGACTCGCGGGCAGACCTTTCGCAAGGTGCTGTTCCCGCAAATGCTGCGTCATGCGTTGCCGGGCATTGGCAACAACTGGCAGGTCTTGATCAAGTCCACGGCATTGGTCTCGATCATCGGCCTGACCGATGTGGTCAAGGCCACCCAGGACGCGGGCAAGGGCTCGATGCAGTTCTTTTATTTCACGCTGGTGGGTGGCCTGATCTACCTGGCCATTACCACGGTGTCCAACGGGGTGTTGAGGTGGCTTGAGCACCGTTACTCGGTGGGTGTCAGGAAGGCTTCTCTATGACCGGTATTTTCGAAGACTACTGGCAGGCTTACCTGTGGAGTGACGGGCCACACTTTTCCGGGTTGGCGGTGACCTTGTGGCTGCTGATTCTGGCGGTGGTGAGTGGTTTCTTGCTCGCGGTGCCGTTGTCGATTGCCCGAGTCAGCCGTAATCCGCTGCTGCGCTTGCCGGTCTGGTGTTACACCTATGTTTTTCGCGGCACCCCGTTGTACATCCAGCTGCTGTTCTTCTACACCGGGGTGTACAGCCTGCACGTGGTTCGGTCCCAGGACTTTCTCAACGCGTTTTTCCGCGACGGCTTCAACTGCACGGTGTTGGCGTTCGGGCTCAATACCTGTGCCTACATGACCGAGATTTTTGCTGGCTCGATCAGGGCGACGCCCTACGGCGAAATCGAGGCCGCCCGCGCCTATGGGATGAGTCGATTCACCCTCTATCGCCGAATCGTCCTGCCGTCAGCGTTGCGCCGGGCCCTGCCATTCTTCAGCAATGAAGTGATTCTGATGCTGCATTCCACATCGGTGGCGTTTACCGCCACGGTGCCCGATTTGCTGAAGATTGCCCGGGACGTCAACTCGGCGACCTACGCCTCGTTCACCGCGTTCGGCATTGCCGGAGTGCTGTATGCCGCCAGCGCGTTTTTCCTGATCTGGCTGTTTCGGCGCGGCGAACTGCGTTGGCTGGCCTACCTCAATCCCCGTACGCACTGACCCCATCGGACTTGCTCGCATGTATAAATTGATCGTTGAAGATGTCCATAAAAACTACGGCAACCATGAAGTTCTGAAGGGTGTTTCGCTCAAGGCCAGGGTGGGTGATGTGATCAGCATCATCGGCTCCTCCGGGTCCGGGAAAAGTACTTTTTTGCGTTGTATCAATCATCTGGAACAGCCTTCGGCGGGGCGGATCATCGTCAATTCGCAGGAGCTGCTGACCCGCAAGAACTCAAGGGGCGATTTGTGTGCGCTCGATCCCCGGCAGTTGCAACTCGTGCGCAGCCAGTTGTCGATGGTGTTTCAGCATTTCAATCTGTGGAGCCACATGACGGTGCTGGAAAACCTCATCGAGTGCCCGATGAGTGTGCTGGGTATCGCTCGGCCGCAAGCATTGGAGC
Organism: Pseudomonas sp. GL-B-19; assembly: GCF_019956415.1. Classification (GTDB taxonomy): domain Bacteria; phylum Pseudomonadota; class Gammaproteobacteria; order Pseudomonadales; family Pseudomonadaceae; genus Aquipseudomonas. Next base: position 840 of record NZ_JAHBDK010000038.1, on the reverse strand, counting down.
GGGCGCGTCATTACCTCGCGAAGGTCGGTCTGCCAGCAAAGGTCGAGGACCAGTATCCGGTCCACCTGTCCGGCGGCCAGCAGCAGCGCGTAGCAATCGCCCGCGCTCTGGCGATGGAGCCCCAGGTGATGTTGTTCGATGAACCGACCTCCGCCCTGGATCCCGAACTGGTGGGCGAGGTGCTCAAAGTCATGCAGCAGCTTGCCGAAGAGGGCAGGACTATGGTGGTCGTTACCCATGAAATGGCTTTTGCCAGGCAGGTATCGAACCACGTTATGTTTCTGCACCAAGGCCAGGTGGAGGAACAGGGGGCTCCGGGCACGGTGCTGCAACAGCCCCGTAGCGAGCGTTTGCAGCAGTTTTTGGCGGGGAGTCTGAAGTAATTGGGTCAGAAGCTGGTGAAGTCTGCAGCCTTCGGTCGATACAGCGGATCGGATGCATTCTAGTGATCCAAGATTAGGCGTCTTGGTAAGGAAAAGAATTTTTAGACGGGGGTTGACCACGTATTTTAATGCTGTACTATTCGCCTCCCGCTAACGAGCAGTTTGATTTTGCTCTTGGCTTAAGTAGTTGATTTTGTTAATGAAATCATAAACTTTTAAGGTTGCAATTTGAGGAGTGTGCTGTAGAATGCGCGCCTCGGTTGAGACGAAAGATCTTAACCAACCGCTCTTTAACAACTGAATCAAGCAATTCGTGTGGGTGCTTGTGGGGTCAGACTGATAGTCAACAAGATTATCAGCATCACAAGTTACTCCGCGAGAAATCAAAGATGTAACCAACGATTGCTGAGCCAAGTTTAGGGTTTCTTAAAAACCCAAAGATGTTTGAACTGAAGAG
>NZ_JAHBDK010000037.1 GCF_019956415.1 Pseudomonas sp. GL-B-19 | reverse complement strand
TCGGGAAGTAAGGTGCCTTGGCCTCGATGTTCACCTTGGATAAAGCGCTTCATGGGCGATCCCTGCGATGAAATCCTCAGAAATCATAGCAAGGGTTCGCGAATGCGTTTTTACACACTCTGGGCCGTTTTCTGCCTGTCACGAAGGGCAGAAAACGACCCATTGCGAACGATCAGACTTCATTTGGGAAGCGCTGAACAAACATCCGATTCTACCTCGTCGACGTATTCAGCCTGATGTCTACAACCTGGTGGGCGAGCACTGCTATTTCGGGCCGGTTTGAGTCCTGGTTTTGCAGGTTGGCGGAGTATCGCCCGTGTTGCGGGCGGATTGATCCCGTGGCTTCGCACTAGCGACGATAGTAGCGGTGATCGTCCTCATAGCGGTGCCGCATGGCGCGATCCTGGTGGCGCTCCCAATAACGATGGCGTTCAGCTTCTTGGCGGGCTTGCTCTCTACGCCACTTATCTCTACGCCAGTCGTCTCGGCGCCAATCGTCTCTACGGTCGTGCCAACGGTCGTCGTGCCAGTATCGATCGTCATGGGCAAGCAACGGCCCAGGTTGCTTGCCGGCCATACTAGCCAAGGTCGGCCAAGGGTTGCCGGCGGCCTGGACAGGAGCCTGAACGGCTGTGACTTCAGTTGCGAAAACAGGGGTTGAGGTCTTCATCTGTGCTGCTGATGCCGAGCCCACTGCCGCGAACGCGAACAGGCCGAAGAGCACCATCCGTGGGTCATGGAATTTCATGAGCGAAGGCAACCTCTGATTGACAATTGGATGTGGGGCCATCTGGCTGCGGGAAGCCTGCGGGTTCGCGCTTACCCAGCGGATGTGCCTATCCACATAGACCGATAAATAGGGAAAAGTTCTAGGGAGCCGCTGTTTAAATAGCTAACGGCCTCAGTGTTCGGCCCCTCTGATGCTTGCTATCTCGATGTCCCTTCTGGCCGTTTTCTGCCTTTGGTCAAGGGTCGAAATCCACAACCCAAAGCTGACGTTCCGCAACGGGAGCACCACTTGGGTAGGTTAGGCTGCGAAAGGGTGGTCGGATCGCTAAGAAACGGCTTCGGCTTGAATGAATTATCAGGCCGCGTCCTCGCGGTAGGTGCCATCGGAATGCCTGGCCCGACCAGAATTGTAAATTTCGGTGGTGTTTGAGTTACATGGATCAGCTCTCAGAGGAAATGATTGAGTCGTCACTGGATTCAGCCGCCAGTTTCAATCGGTCAGCTTTACTAATGTATTTAGACTTGCTTGCCGGTGCCAATTTGGCACTGGCCTTTTTGGCGTGAGCCTTTAATAGCTGCTGTATTTTTTTACGACGATTCATGTGTTCTGCTCAGCTTGTAAATTCTTGAAGGGTATCAGCTTAAATGTTAATCCAGATCTCTGTGCCGCGCTCTTGGTGCATTATCGATCTGGCAGCCGTCGTTTCGAGGGCGCTGATGCATGGATCGGGAAGGGCGGGACAATGTGGTTCAGTCGTGCAGATCTGCCGCTTCTTCCAGGTGGTCAATGTGCTTGAAACGCTCAACCAGAAAATCGATCAAGCTGCGCACTCGCGCTGAAAGGTGTAACTGTTGCGGGTACACCGCATAGACATCGGCGCGTGTCGGTGTCTGGTCTTCCAGTACTAATCGCAAGCGGCCACTGCGCACGTATCGGGCGATGTCCCATTCAGCTCGCAAAAGAATGCCGTGCCCTTCCAGCGCCCAGTTCAGGGCCACTTCACCGTCATTGCAACCCAATGCTCCACGAACCTTGATGTTTTGTGTGCGCCCACCGTTGGTGAAACTCCACACGCCGTAGGGCGTTTCGTTTTGCCGTAGAAAGATGCAGTTGTGTTGCTGTAAGTCCGTCAGGCGTTGCGGCACACCATGTTTTTCCAGGTACAGGGGCGATGCGCATAACAGACGACGATTGGACGCGATCTTGCGTGCATGGAAGGCGGCGTCCGGCAGCGTGCCGAATCGAATGCCCAGGTCAAACCCGTGCGTCGTCAGATCAAGCGGGTGATCGCTGATTTCCAGCTGCACTTCCACCTCCGGGTACTGTGCGAAGAACGCACCCAGGGCAGGGCCGATGTAACGGCGACCGAAACCCAACGACGCGTTGACCCGAACAAGGCCTTTAGGCGTCGCCCGACTGCTATGGAGCAACTGCTCGACCTCATCGATCTGCGTCAGGATGCGGGCGGCATGCGAGAAAAGCAGTTCACCTTCAGAGGTCAGGCTCATTGAGCGTGTCGTGCGGTTGACCAGGCGGATGCCCAATCGAGCCTCCAGCGCGGTGAGACGCTTGCTCACTGCCGGTGGAGTGATGCCCAGTTCCCGCGCGGTCGCGGCGAGGCTGCCTTTGTTGGCCAAGAGGTAAAAAAATGACAAATCCAGGGTCTGGCTCATTCGTAACTCAAAGTTATTTATGTAGTGATTCTGAGTAACTCACACCTATTTGTTCACTACATATACTCCGCTCACACCCTGATTGAACAGCCCGTTCAACAGGCACAACAAGAACGTTACAAGAGTGGAGTTGACCATGAGCGCATACAAAATTGCAGCGGTTCCAGGTGATGGCATCGGTGTCGAAGTGATTGCCGCTGGTGTCGAGGTGCTGCAAGCCCTGTCGAAAAAGTCCGGCTTCCAACTGGATTTCAAACACTTTGACTGGAACTCGGATAACTACCTGAAAAACGGTTACTACATTCCCGAAGGTGGCCTGGATGAATTGAAAACCTTCGACGCTATCTTCTTCGGTGCCGTCGGCGCGCTCAACGTACCGGATCATATTTCCCTCTGGGGCTTGCGCCTGCCGATCTGCCAGGGCTTCGATCAATACGCCAACGTACGTCCCGCTCGGGTACTGCCGGGGGTGAAAAGCCCACTGCACAACGGCGATCAGATCGACTGGGTGGTCGTGCGGGAAAACTCTGAAGGTGAATATTCCGGCAACGGCGGTCGCGTACACCGTGGCCTGCCGGAAGAAGTCGCCACCGAAGTCTCGGTGTTCACCCGTGCCGGGGTCGAGCGCATTCACCGCTTCGCTTTCGAACTGGCGCAGAGCCGTCCACGCAAGCACCTGACCATGGTCACCAAGTCCAACGCCCAGCGTCATGGCATGGTGTTGTGGGACGAAATTTTCTACGAAGTGGCCAAGGATTTCCCGGACGTCAAAATCGACAAGGAATTGGTCGATGCGGTGACCACGCGCATGGTGCTCAAGCCGTCGACGCTGGATGTCATTGTCGCCACCAACCTGCACGCCGACATTCTGTCCGACCTGGCCGCAGCGCTGTCCGGCAGCCTGGGCATTGCGCCGACCGCCAACCTCAACCCGTCACGCAAATTCCCTTCAATGTTCGAGCCGATCCACGGTTCGGCATTCGACATCACCGGAAAAGGCGTGGCCAATCCCATCGCAACGTTCTGGACCGCCGCAATGATGCTAGAGCATCTTGGAGAACCCGCCGCAGCCAAACAGCTGATGTCCGCTATCGAAGCCGTTACCGAAAGCGGTTTGCATACTCCGGATCTGGGCGGTAACGCCACTACTCGACAGATTACGGATGCAGTCATCGCGTTGATCAACCGCTGATTTTTTCCAGCGATTCAAAGTAGTACTGCGGCACAACGCCAAGGGGCAGATCGCTTGATCTGACTCCTTGGCATTTCCTGACAACAATAAAAAATCAGGGCCCTGTCATGAAAAGAATATTTGGCAAACTCTACGTACAAGTGCTCATCGCCGTCATCCTCGGCGCCATCGTTGGCGTGTTCGTTCCTGAAACCGGCACTGCGCTCAAACCCTTGGGCGATGCCTTCATCAAATTGATCAAAATGCTCCTCGCGCCGGTGATCTTCCTGACCGTAGTCACGGGCATTGCGCGCATGGAAAACATGAAGGAGCTGGGGCGGGTCGGCTTTCGCGCGCTGCTGTATTTCGAAGTCGTGTCGACGCTGGCACTGGTGGTTGGCCTGGTGGTGGTCGATGTGTTCAAGCCCGGCGCGGGCATGAACATCGATGTTGCCACCCTCGACACCTCAAGCCTGGCCACCTACACCTCGGCGGTGAAGCATGCCTCGTTCATGGACTTCGTCATGAACATCATCCCCGATACGATTGTGGATGCCTTCGCCAAGGGCAACGTCCTGCAAATCCTCTTGTTCTCCATTCTGCTCGGCATCGCCCTGGCTCACGTCGGGCCGCGGGGCAAACCCTTTGTCGACACCCTGGACAGCCTGATGCAGGGCATGTTCCGCATCGTCAACATGGTGATGCGACTGGCACCGATCGGCGCATTCGGCGCCATCGCCTTCACCATCGGCAAATACGGTTTCGGTTCGCTGTTCTCACTTGGCAAGTTGATGGCCTGTGTGTACCTGACCTGCGCGGTGTTCGTGATCTTTGTGCTCGGCCCGATCTGTCGCTACAGCGGCTTCAGCCTGTGGAAGTTCCTCAAGTTCATCAAGGAAGAACTGTTCACCGTACTGGGCACCAGCTCATCGGAGTCGGTGCTGCCGCAGATGATTTCCAAAATGGAAAAGGCCGGGGTGTCCAAACCCGTCGCCGGCATGATCATTCCTTCCGGTCTGACCTTCAACCCGGACGGGCAGGCGATCTACTACACCATCGCTGCGATTTTCATTGCTCAGGCGACCAATACGCCGCTGACCCTGACTGATCAACTGATCGTGTTGGCGGTGCTGATGTTCACCTCCAAAGGCTCGGCAGGTGTTACGGGTTCGGGGTTCATCATCTTGGCCGCCACCTTGTCTTCCCTGGGCACCATACCGGTGGCGGGCATGGTGTTGCTGCTGGGTGTCGACCGGTTCATGTCGGAAGCGCGGGCAATCACCAATACCATCGGCAATGGTGTCGGCACCATGGCCATCGCCAAATGGGTGGGGGCGCTGGACACGGTCAAAATGAACAAGGCGCTCAATGGTGACGTCGAGGAGGAAAAGTCTGCCACGGTTGATGAGGCCAATCGCATTTTTGCTCATTCGGCGGTGGGCGAGGGGGGCGTGCTGCCCAGTCTGAAAAAAGCCTCTCGGGCGTAGGGGGCGTGGCGCTGAATGCAGTGATGTTTAGCGCCATTTTTGATTCAACCCAAAGCCGCCGCTCGCACTGTACGAGAAAGGCGGCTCCACTGACGAACTGACGGTCAGGATCGCTGACTTGCGGACAACCAGTCGGCGGCACGTTCGGCGATCATGATTGAAGCGGCGTTGGTGTTACCGCCAATCAGCGTCGGCATGATCGAGGCATCCACCACGCGAAGCCCCTCGATCCCATGCACACGCAATTGGCTGTCCACCACGGCATGTTCGTCTACGCCCATTTTGCAGGTGCCGACCGGGTGATAAATGGTGTCGGTGCGCTGGCGCAAAAGCTCGATCAGCTGTTCGTCACCGTATATCCCTTCGCTGTGCATATCCTTCAGACCGTAGCGTGCCATCGGGGCTTGCCAGATAATTTCCCGGGTCATTCGGTATCCGGTGAGCAGGGTCTCCACATCGTCGTCATGCCCCAGAATGTTGGGGTCAATGCGCGGTGGGGCGCTCGGGTCATTCGATTGCAGGCCGACGCTGCCGACGCTCTTGGGGCGCAGCACGCAGACGTGGCAACTGAAACCATGGCCCCAGTGCAATTTGCGGTTGTGGTCGTCAATCATCGCGATCACCGAATGCAACTGGATATCCGGGCGAGCAAGGCTGGCGTCGGTTTTCAGGAAAGCGCCACCTTCGGCGAAGTTGCTGACGAAAGGGCCACGTCGGTGCCGGACATAGTCGATCAACGCCTTACCCATCTTCGCGCTGCCGCGCAGGGAGACCCCCATCAAGGATGTGTCGTGGCTCTTGTAGCTGAGCACGACATCCGGATGGTCTCGCAGGTTCTGCCCGACACCGGGAAGTTCGTGCTGCACCTGTATGCCCTGTGGCTTGAGTTCCGCTTGCGGGCCAATCCCCGAGAGCATCAACAAGTGCGGGCTACCAAAGCATCCGGCACTGAGCAGTACCTCCTGGCGGGCCTTGATGGTCTGGCGGTTGCCCCTGATGCGCAGCTCCACGCCGACGGCCTTCTTGCCTTCCAGCACGATGCGCTCGGCGGCGACTGAAGTCAGCACGGTGAGATTTTTGCGGGTATGTCGAATCGGTTTGAGGAACGCGGTGGCGGTGCTCCAGCGCCGACCGTCGCGGATAGTCACGTCATACTGACCGACGCCTTCCTGGTCGATGCCATTGAAGTCGGGGTTATGGCGGTGTCCGGCCATCTGTGCCGCCTCGATAAAGGCTTGGGTGGCCGGATGTATCGGGTTCTTGCCGACATAGAGTTCGCCATCCGCGCCGTGATAGTTGCAGGCTCCGCGGTGGTTCATTTCACTCTTGCGAAAATACGGCAGTACGTCGGCGAACGACCATCCCGGATTACCCAGGGCCTGCCAGTCGTCAAAGTCACTGTGATGACCACGGATATAAACCATGCCGTTGATTGAACTGCTGCCACCCAATACCTTGCCTCGTGGCTGATAGCCGCGACGTCCGTTCAGGCCAGGTTGCGGTACTGTCTGGAACGCCCAATTGACATGTCGGCTCGGCAGGATCGCCGCGACGCCCACGGGTGCATGGATCAGTGGCGACCGGTCTTCCGGACCGGCCTCCAACAAACAGACTGTGATATTGGGATTTGAACTCAGGCGATTAGCCAGGACGCAGCCGGCTGAGCCGGCGCCGATGATTACGTAGTCGAATTCCATCACAGCATGATCCCGATGAGCGAACAGGGGCTGCTTCGCAAGGAAGCAACAGTGGATACCTGGGATGGATTGTTGGCTGAAACATACAGAAAACTATTGATCTTTCATGACATTTATTTGATCTTTGATGACATGACTTCTTTGATCAGAACAACATCATTTACCGGGTTTCGTGAAGTGACGAGCCAGCTAGGCGGGCAAGCTGACGTGATGCTTGAACGCTTTCGCATCAATCCGGATCTGCTGATGGACGAGGACGCGCGCGTGCCGTTGCGTTCGTTGGTGGGGCTGTTGGAGTTTGCTGCGCAAGAGCTGGAGTGCCCCGATTTTGGTCTGCGCATGGCTGAGTACCAGGACTTGCATGTACTCGGACCGATTGCAGTGATCGCTCGAACGTGTGCAACGGCGGGAGAGGCGCTAGCGCAAGTCATCCGTTTTATCGGTTACCACAGCCCCGGCATCCAACTTGATCTCGACCTGAGTGAGGCCCGGGCTCCGCGTCTGGTGATCGACATCCGGCTGTCCGGACCGAGCCCGCGACGGCAAATGGTGGAGCTGGCGATGGGGGTGGCGCATAACGGTATGAAGTTGCTGTATGGCGACAACTTCGTTGCCCAGTCCATTCTGTTTTCCAGTCCTCTTTCAACTGCGCAGGCTTACCGGCGCTATTTCAAAACAACGGTGTACACGGGCCAATCCTGCAACGCGATGGTTCTGCGCGACGAACAACTGAGTCAGCAACTTGAGCAACATGCTCCCTACCTGCATCACGCACTGGAGGCGTATTTCAACCAGTTCGACTTGCAAGCGACATCGAGTATCGTCAATCAAGTCGAACGCCTGGTCCTGCGCATGATGCCGATACAGCGTTGCCGTTTGCCGTTGATTGCCGAGCAGCTCGGCATGCACGTGCGCATGTTGCAACGAAGGTTGGCCGAGGAAGGGCGAAGTTTCGATGAAGTGGTTGAGGCCCTTCGCCGCGACCGTGCCGACCACTATCTGGCGGAAAGGCACATGCCGATGTCCCAGGTTGCCGGTCTTCTCGGGTATAGCGAACAGAGCGTGTTCAATCGCGCTTGCCGGCGCTGGTTTGCCATGTCGCCGGGAGCCAGGCGTCGTCAGTTGTTTGGAAATGGCGACCTCTGATGAGGTCGCAGCATCGTCCAGGGCAAATCATTTAGTCGCTTGCGCGACATTGCCGCAGAAAATATCGACGTTGCCATCCTCGGGTGAGGTACGCAGAAGAACGGAGTAATTGCCGGCAAGCAGGTCTTGCATTTTTATCGGCGCGCTTCTGTAAAAGGTCCACCCACCGGTCCCCGCATTGGGTTCAGTATTGACCTTGTCGTTCAACGCGTAGGCGACTGCGCCGGGTTGCTGGCAGCTGCCTTTGTTGATGAACGTGAAGATGCGCGGGGGCATGATGGTTCCGGTTGGAACACCTGTGATGTAGAAGTCAAAGTTGGTTTGATCGCCCACGCTGGTCAACGTGGTAGTGGCAATCTTCCCTGGATTCCCGTGGGTCGCTGCCAAAGGAAGGTTCATCGAGTGGTTTGATGAGCTGGTGCAGCCGAAGAGACTTGCGGTGACCAATAGCGCTGCCAGAGGAGTGTAGAATTTCATTGCCAATCTCCAGTAATGGAAGAAGTGCATGGGGGCCTATTGGGTATAGCTCATTAATACGGTGTCGCATTCTTGAGCCTCTACTTTTATAACCACCCCCAAAAATCCCTGGACCCCCCGGTTTATCAGTCAAACATCGTTAACCCGCAGGCTCACGCGCTTGAGCACCTGTAGGTAGGTGGGTGGTTCCGGTACGATGCCGCGCTGTCGCAAAAGTGCATGCAATTTCGGCAGGCGAAAATACGGTACCGAGGCCATCAGATGATGCTCAATGTGAAAGTTGACCCGAATAGGCGCCACGCAAGCGCGGGCGATCAAGCCGGCGTGTGTGGTACGGGTATTGCGAAGTACGTCCGGGCTTGATTCCAGACAGGCATGTTCCGCCATGGAACGAATGCGGATGAACAGCGGGAACGGTGTGATGTAGGCCAGTCCCCAAACGCTGTATAGCCAGGCATTTCCACTGATCCAGAACACAGCAAAGAGCAGGGCGTTGGTGAGCAGCATACCGCTGGCGTTTTTGAAGAAGGTCCGTGGATAGTCCCACCAGCGACGACCCTCCTGGGGCAGGCGGCGGATATCGCTGGTCAACGACCACTGAAGCACACCGGCATCCATCAGCAAGCGTCCCATCAGGAACTTGAGGCCGGTGACGCCAGAAAGATCACGCAGGCACTTGCGCATCAATGAGCGGCGAGTCGTAGGCAATCCTGCCACCAGACAGAGATCGGGATCGTCGACAGAAGAAGTTTTGGCGTGATGGGTCAGATGATACGGACGGTACTTGCGCAGCTCATTCCAGATCGGCCGAGCGCACAACCAATCAACCAGTACGTCATTGCACCATTTGGTCTTGAACAAAGTGCCGTGCGCGGCATCGTGCTGCAAAATCCCAAAGCACAACTGGCGTCCGGCAATAATACCCACACCCAGGATCAGTGCGAGGCTGAATCCCCACCAGGGCAAAAAATCGCGGGCCCAGGCCAGACCCAAAAAGGTCAAGGCCAGCACCCCCCAAGTAGAACCCACCGCCCAGGCGCCCCACCAATCTGAGCGTTCGCTAAAGGATTTGATTTCGTCGCGGCTGAGAATATCGCTGATTTTAGTCTTGTTATGCATGTCTATCCTCTACATCAAAGGCCTGTAGTCGGCCTGGGTGATGAGTCAGTTGGGGCTTGAGGGTTGTTGCAAAAAGGTGCGCCAGATCTGGTGACCGTGGTCCACGAAACGTTGGGTGCAGGCAAGGAATTCGGTGCGCAGCGCCACATCGGCCAAGGGGTGCGGCAGCAGGGGGTCGAAGACGATCTGGCGGATGGCTTCGCGGCCGAGGATGAAAGATTCGCGTGCGGCCGCATCCAGCTTCAGTTGCTCGGCGCGCAGGGCCCAGCTCTCCAGTTGCTCGCAATAACGGCGATAGCTGTCGTTAAGCAACTCGCCGTTCCACAGACTTTGTATTCGCTGCGCTTGCGTCTCTTCGAAGCCCGTGGCCTGGAAAACCAATGCCGCCGGCTCCAGGCCGAGCTCGATCAAGCGTTGTCGCAAAGATTCGACATCAGGCTCGACATTGTTCGGACGCACGTACAGATCCTTGTCCAGTTCCGCGAAGCCAAGCATGTGCAGCGCACGTTCACGCTGGCGCAAGATGTTGCGGTCACTGCGCCCCAAGGCATTGCACGCAACCATCAGATAACTACCGTCCCACGGCCGCAGATGCTGCTCCACGCTACGCCACCCAAACAGCTGCGCCGAAATGTCCTTGGCTTGCGGTCCCAACTGATAACTACCGCGCCCCGCACCTTCTAGTAATGCTTCGGTCGTGAGGCGCGCCAGCGTGACCCTGACGTTGTTTTCACTGATTCCGAATAGCTCACACGCGACGATCGCTTCCTTGACTTGCAAGGGAACGCCGTTTTTAGCGACCAGCAGTTCGAGCACCAGGCTTTTTGCGCAAGGTTTCATTGTTTTCCCAAGTCATTACACTTTAGGTGAAAAATTATCGTAATCGGTAATATTACGCAACAGGCTATTAAAATAGTAATTTTGTAATTATCAGGAGTTGATGCGCGAAGGTGGGGCCGCAAGCTATAGCGGCTATCGGTGAAGGTCTTTGCCAGGTGTACTGCTTAAGTCACTCCATCCTCATCTTGGCGAGAAGGCTTTCACGCTGACCAATTTCTTCTTCCACAGCCCTCACTTCCTTCATATAAAGCTCTACCGCGGGTGGCAGTGAGCGCTCTTTGAGGTAGATGAAGCCATAACGGGTACGCAGTGCGAGGTCATGGATGGGTAACGGTACGATTGCACCCGCCATGATTTCCTGCTCAAAGGTCGATAAATTCCCCAAGGCCAGCGCATTACTGGTCTCGACGAACTTGACGATTTGCATCGGTACGTCTATTTCGATCGCCGGTACAAAATCACCCGTCACCGCATCATAAGCGCCAGCACAACCCAATGTTGCCGGGAGCAAATGGCGGGCCAGCCGCAGAGGAAGGCGCGAGGCCACCCACGGATAATCGAGTGTTTGCGCCAACGTCAGTGAGCGACGTTTCGACAGCAGCGGATGGCCGGGGCGGCAAAATAGGCGTCCTTCATGCTCACCCACCAGCTCACAGGTAAATTCCTCCCTGCCGGCTAGCGTGCTGATTTCGGCGATCCCCAGGTCTACTACCCCTGTGGCGACCTGGTGAGCAACCTCACGCCATCCGGCGACATGTGCAGTGACCTTGATGTGCGGATGCCGGGCGTGTAATCGCGCGATGCTGGCGTAACCGCTGGCGATGCTTGGATAGGGACCCAAAGCGACCTTCAGTGCGCCAATATCGCCTCCCGCCAGCAAGGCGATGTCACGTCGCAGGTCTTCCTCGGCCATCAACAAGCGCTGGCTTTTCTCACGAAGCAGCTGTCCAAACGCAGTCAGCACGACGCCTTCTGTGCGTCGGTCGAACAGCGTGACCCCGAGTTCGCTCTCCAATAACTGGATGCTTTTGCTCAATGCCGGCTGGGAAACCCCCAGCGCTTTTGCTGCCCGACCAAAGTGCGCGTGTTCAATCAATGCCAAAAACTGACGTAGGCGGCGTGGTGTCATGTCATAACCTTTATGTTATCGAAAAGCGCTAAAACGGAATTTTTCGTAATCAAATGAATATGCTATTCATGGCCGGACGGGTCAAGTTGACGCGTAACCAATAAATAAAATCGGGCGCAATTCACCGCATTGACGCTCTTGGCACCCCTTTGGCGCAGGAACCCTTCCATGTACAACAAGACCTTCCATCTGGCACTGGCAATCACGCTTGGCAGTGGCGTCAGCCCTGCCGTTTTTGCGGACGATGCAAACGGCGTAAGTTCAGATCCGACCTCAGCACAAAATGTGCACTTCGATAGCAAAGGCAAAGCACCTTCGACCTACACGATCGAACTGCAGAAGGGTGTGCGCAAGGCACTCCCTTTCGCGGACAAGCGCGACTTGGAAGAAGCGAAAAAAGGCTTCATCGCTGCACCGACCTACAACAAGATCATGGCTGAAGCCGGGAACGTCGCCTGGAACATGGGCAGTTATAACTTCTTGCTGGAAGGTAAGGACTACGACAGCATCAATCCGTCCCTGCAACGCCAGGCGGTGCTCAACATGGCCTTCGGTCTGTATGAGGTGGTTCCGGAGAAGATTTACCAAGTGCGCGGGTTTGACTTGGCCAACATCACCTTCATCAAGGGGGATACGGGCTGGATTGTGTTCGATACCCTGTTGTCGAAGGAAACCGCCAAGGCGGCCCTGGACTTCATCAATGAAAAACTCGGCAAGCGGCCGGTCGTAGCGGTGGTGATTTCTCATTCCCACGCCGACCATTTCGGTGGTATCCGCGGCGTGGTCGATGAAGCAGACGTGCGTAGCGGCAAAGTCCCGCTGATCGCACCGCAAGGGTTCATGGAACATGCCGTGGCTGAAAACGTCTACGCCGGCAATGCCATGACTCGGCGCGCGTTCTTCCAATATGGTCTGATGTTGCCGCACAGCCCCTATGGCCATGTCGACATGGCCATCGGAAAAAATGCCTCCATTGGCAACATGGGGCTGATTGAGCCCAATCGCTATATCGCGAAAGACTTCGAGACCTTGACCATCGACGGTGTGGAAATGGAGTTTCAAAGCACTCCCGGCACCGAAGCGCCTGCGGAGATGAATACCTGGTTTCCGCAATTCAAGGCTTTCTGGGCCGCCGAAAACATCATCGGCACGATCCATAACATTTACACCCTGCGTGGTGCCTTGGTCCGTGATCCACTGGTTTGGTCGAAGAACATCAACAACGCTTTGTATCGTTACGGACAACAGGCCGATGTCATGTTCGCATCCCACAGTTGGCCACGTTGGGGCAATGAGCGAATTCAGGACGTCATGCGCGCGCAACGCGATGCCTATGCCAACCTGAACAATGCCGTACTGCACGCCGCCAATCAGGGCGTCACCATCAACGAGATTCAAAACGTCTACAAATTGCCCGAAAGCCTGAAAAACAATTGGGCGACTCATAGCTACCATGGCTCGGAAGAGCACAACAGCCGTGCCGTGATCAACCGCTACCTGGGTTACTGGGATGCCAACCCTGCGACGCTGATGCCGCTGTCTCCGAAAGATTCGGCACCGCTGTATGTAGAAATGATGGGTGGCGCCGACAAGATCATGACCAAGGGGAAATCCCTGTTCGATCAGGGCAAGTACCGCGAAGCCTATGAGATCCTCAATAAACTGGTGTACGCCGAACCCCAAAACAGCAAGGCCAAAGACCTGCTGGCGGATGTTTATGAGCAAGTCGGCTATCAGAAGGAAAGTGCCGGGGTGCGCAACAGCTTCCTCGCTGCGGCGTATGAATTGCGCCATGGCATGCCTAAGGGGGTGCCGCCAAAAACCACCGGACCTGACATGATCCGCGCCATGAGCACCGAGTTGTGGCTGGAATACCTCGGCATCGCTCTGGACGGCAGCAAAGTCGCTGACCAACACTTCGTCTTGAACCTTAAGACTCCGGACAATGGTGAGCAGTTTGTGGTTGAGTTGAGCAATTCGACGCTGACCAATATCAAAGGGCAGCAAGCGAAAAATGCCGACCTCACGATCACCGTTAACCGCTCTGATCTTGAAGGCGTAATGGCGAGGAAAACCGGCTTCGATCAACTCGTCCAGGCTGGCAAAGCTACATTCGAAGGCGACCATAAACCCTTCGCGCAATTGATGGCCGCCATCACCCCATTTACCCCCGCGTTTGAACTAATACCAGGCACCAATCAGTAATCCATCGCCTGCTATACGGTGAAGCAACCTTGCGCACGTGGAGACCTGTCGTGCGCAAGGTGCACAAAATTCGGGAGCACGTTTTTTGGGTTACTGTCCGAGACGAGAGAGTGTGTCGCGCATCGGTTCGACTGATACCCCGATCAACCCATCGAGCGGTCTGTTCATCTCTTGAATAAGCAGGATTGCCGCAGAGGCCGAAAGCGCACACGTTAAAAACGCGGCAATGACCGTCCCGTTGTTGGGGGCGAACAAGCCGAACGCGCCGAAGATAACGGATAGCCATGCTATGAGAATGATCAAAAACAAAACGGGTATCGAACCATGTGCTTGTAGCAGTGTTAACCACCGTGCAGCTAGCACTTCATCGGCAATTTGTTGCGCACGAGCCTTGAGCGCTCGCTGCGAATCATTGCCAGGCTTCAAATCATCAATCTGTTGCCTGAGAGCGTCCGAACGGCTAATGGCCTCTGGGCTGTCGAGTTGCGAGATCGTTGCGCTGTCGTGTGATGTAACAAGCTCGATCACGGAAGCGTAGTTGCGCTTGAGCACCGCACGGATGTCTTGGGTTTCGGGTCCATACCTCGCCAACACCCGGTCAAACTGAAACACCTTGGCCGCATTGACAGTGAGCTCGGTGCTGGTCGTTTCGTACGTAACTTTCGCGGACGAGATCAACAGCCCAAGCACCATGGCAGCCATTGTCGCAATCAGTCCGGTCGCCAGTTTTACAACGGCAATGGATTCATCGCTCAGGTGGTGTTCCGGCAACAACTTCTGTATGTAAAGACCCAGCAATGCGCTGCCGAATACACATGCAAAAGCAATTAGTGCGATGACAAAAGGGCTCAATTCAAATCTCCGGTTATGGCAGCGCAACCGCACGGCTGAAGTCAGCTATTTACTGCACCTGCACAATGGCTGGTGGTGACCAGGTGCCGGAATCCGCTGGAAGACTGACCAGAAAGCATTTGCCGGCCAGGGCTCTCCGGCTGCAAAGGTGAGTGTGTAATTGTGTTGACTGTCGTCGAGTCAATTACCTTTCGCATCGTTGTGAGCGAGAGGATACATGGCTTCGCCAGCATCATTTCCGTAAATGCCAGCCTTTGCAGCGGCGGCGCGAATTAACCAATTACCGTTGTAAAAGGCTTTGTCACCAAAGAGGGAGTCGACTGTCCACCCGGCCAGCCTTTCCCGCACAGCCGGCCAGTAGTACTACTGACATGACACTGTACAGCGCACCCACGAACAGCATGCGTGCTCGTTTCATGTGTCTTTCTCCTTAAAGAATGCGATGACCGTCGGCTTACGTTCGACTGCGGATCAAATCGCCTTTTTGAGTGTCCCGATCAGCATAGAGAGAGTAGGTCAGATTGATAGCTCAGGAAGGCATGGCAGACTTTGTTCACTGAAACAGAGCCCCGGCAATCCTCTCACTCAGGTCTGCATACAGACATTAAATGGTTACATCATCGAGCTCGCCGCCTCTAGATGACTCACCAACCACTCACTAAAACTCCGCGCATTGTTCTCGCTGTCACGATGGGTCAGTAACGCCCAGTTCGGTCCGCGAATGGTGTGTTCCACCAAGGGTTGCAACAACCCGTTGGTGCACGCCTGCCGACTCAGTAACTGGCTGGCCAGCGCAATTCCGAGCCCCGCGCAGGCAGCGTCCAGCAGCAGGCCGGGATCGGAGAAGTTCAGCCCCTGATCTTTCTGGCCAACGTCGATACCGGCTTCTACCGCCCAATGACTCCAGTCCATTTCCCGCTCGCCGTGCAGGGTGGTGCGCTGTTCGCTCGGCAGCGCCAACTGACTTGGGTGACCCGCCGGAAAGAGGCGGTCGGCGTGCAGCACTTTGAAGCTGCATTCAGCCTGTGAACTGATGTCGTCGCGCACCGCAATATCGATCGTCTGGGTGGTCATGTCCGGGACTTCATCGGTGCTGTAAATCCACAGATCCACCTCTGGATGTTGGCGGCGAAAATCCCCCAGGCGTGGCAACAGCCAGTGACGGGCGAACGCCGGTGTGGTGTTGAGCACCAGTTGATTGGGTTTCTGGTATTGCCCGAGACGGCGTATGCCGACGGCCAGTTGTTGCAGCAGCGCCTGGGTAGTGCTGAGCAGGTCGTGGCCGGCGTCGGTCAGACTGACGCTGCGGCCGCTGCGAAAGAACAGGGGTTGTTCAAGGTACGCCTCAAGGCTGCGGATCTGCTGACTGATGGCTGACTGGGTGAGATGCAACTCGTCGGCTGCCTTGTGAAAACTGCCCAAACGGGCGGCGGCTTCGAAGCCGCGAAGGGTGCCAAGTGGGGGCCAGTGTTTGAGCATTGATAAGTACTCCTAATCACTTTTACGCAAAATCCATCGTTTGTTCGCCCGTTTTGGCCGCCGTAGCATGCATGCCAAGACCGCCAAGGCAGTTTTCATTGAACACAATGGCTTAACTAAAAGGGTTTTTTACCATGCAGCAGGTCAAGCAGCAGAACGAAATTCAAAACAGTGGATGGTGGATGCCGGCCGAGTGGGTTCGGCACGCCGCGACCTGGATGGTTTGGCCGCACAACCAGGCGCTCTGGGAGGCGGGTTGGGGCGTCACACTGTCGCTGGTGCAAGAGGATTTCGCGCGTGTGGCCAACGCCATTGCCCGTTTCGAACCGGTAAAAATGGTCGTCGATCCGTCTGCTGTCGCCAGTGCCAAAGCCTTGTGCGGCCCCAACATCGAGCTGATCCCGTTAGCGGTGAACGACAGTTGGTGCCGCGACTCCGGCCCAAGTTTCGTCTGCCATCCGCAACAAGGCCTGGCCGGTGTGAGCTGGCGCTTCAACGCGTGGGGCGGCAAGTCGGCGCATGATCTGGACGAAAGCCTGGCGCGCCGTGCACTCAATCATCTGGGCTTGCAGTGTTTTGGCACACCGCTGAGCAACGAAGGCGGCGCCATCCATGTCGACGGCGAGGGCACGCTGATCACCACCGAGTCGGTGCTGCTCAACTCCAATCGCAACCCGGGCATGAGCAAATCGGAGATGGAAGAGATCTTCACCCGTTTGCTGGGCGTGAAGAAGACCATCTGGCTGCCGGGTGATCCGGACTATGTGACCGGTGACATGACCGACGGCCATGTCGATGGCGTGTGTGCGTTTGCGCGTCCGGGAGTGTTGTTGGTCGACGCCACCCACGACCAAGGCTCGGTGTATGCCGAAGTGGTGCGCGAGAACCGTCGTGCCATGGAGCTGGCCACCGATGCCCACGGGCGCACCTTCGAGATGATCGAGTTGTACGAAGCCACCGATGCTGTCGACACCGACGCCGAAGTGTTCTGCGCCTCCTACACCAATTTCTACATCGCCAACGGCGCCATTATCATGCCGGCCTACGGCATTGATGCCGACGATGTTGCGGCGCAAGTGCTGCGCCAGGCGTTCCCCGGACGTGAAGTGGTGCCAGTGCGGATCAATCATCTGGCCCATGGCGGCGGCGGGGTGCATTGCATTACCCAGCAGCAACCGGCGTGGCCGGTGGAGGGTTGATCTCATGACACTTCTGACGATTGCCACCACGCAAATGCCGTGCACCTGGGACTTGCCACACAACCTCGATCAGGCCGAACAGTTGGTACGTGACGCGGCGGCCGAGGGCGCCCAGGTCATCCTGCTGCAAGAGCTGTTTGCCACGCCGTACTTTTGCATCGAGCAAAACCACAAGCATTTGGCGCTGGCTGAAGAGTTTCGCGACAGCCATGTGCTCAAGCGCTTCGCCGCGCTGGCCAGGGAGTTGGGCGTTGTGTTGCCACTGAGCTGGTTCGAAAAGGCCGGAAACGCGTATTTCAACTCCTTGAGCGTGGCCGATGCAGACGGGCGTCTGTTGGGCGTGTATCGCAAGACGCACATCCCCAACGCCATCGGATACCAGGAAAAGGAATACTTCAGCCCCGGCGATACCGGTTTTCGGGTTTGGGACACCGCGTTCGGGCGTATCGGCGTGGGGATCTGCTGGGATCAGTGGTTCCCCGAAACCGCCCGCTGCCTGGCGTTGATGGGCGCTGAAGTCTTGCTGTTTCCCACGGCCATCGGCTCTGAACCTGGCTGCGCGGCGCTGGACTCACGGGACCACTGGCAAATGACCATGCGCGGCCATGCGGCGGCCAACATCCTGCCGGTTGTGGCTGCCAACCGCATCGGCCGCGAGGTGGCAACTACCGATCCCGAACTGCAAATGAGCTTCTACGGTTCGTCTTTTATCTGTAACCACAAAGGCAAGTTGCTGGCCGAAGCCGACCGCGACAGCACCGGCGTGTTGGTACACACCCTGGACCTCGCTGCCATGCGCGAAGAACGTTTGAGCTGGGGCATTTATCGCGATCGCCGTCCGGACATGTACGGAGCGCTGTTGAGCCAGGATGGCCGTCACCTGAATTCTCGCTGGAACACTCAAGGGGTTTGACATGCACATTGCCAACAAACACTTGCTCGGCGCCTTGGGCCTGGCTGCCCTGTACTGCGCGATACCGTCGCTGCACGCTGAGGAGAAAACCCTGCGGCTGTACAACTGGGCCGATTATTTTGCCGAGAACACGCTCAGCCAGTTCACCGCTGAAACCGGGATCAAAGTGATCTACGACGTCATGGACGGCAGCGAAACCCTGGAAGCCAAGATGCTCGCCGGCGGCAGCGGTTACGACTTGATCTTTCCCGGTGACACGGTCGCCGAGCGCTTGATGCGCGCCGGCAGCCTGCAACCGCTGGACCAGTCAAAACTCACTGCGATGGATGACGTCGAACCCGGTTTGCAGAAGCTGCGTTCGCACTATGAGCATTCGAGCAAGGCCACCGTTCCCTACACCTGGGGCACCATCGGCCTGACCTACAATGCCGAGCAGATCAAACAGCGCATGCCGGACGCGCCGGTCAACAGCCTGGACATGCTGTTCAAACCGGAACTGGCCGCGCGGTTTGCCGATTGCGGGATCTCAATGATCGATTCGCCGGACGAAGTGCTGGCGGTGGTGCTCAACTATCTGGGCAAGGATCCACGCAGCGCCAAACCCGTGGACCTCGCCGCTGCCAGTGACCTGCTGATGAAACTGCGGCCGTACATTCGCAAGTTCCAGTCGCAACCTGTGACTGATCTGGTCAATGGCAACCTGTGCCTGTCCCTCGGCTACAGCGGCGACATGACGCAAGCGCAACGGACGTCGGACACCGCCAGCAAGAAAACCACGTTCCAGTACCGCGTTCCCCGTGAAGGCACCACGGTGTGGATGGACACCATGGCGATTCCGGTCGACGCCAAACATCCGGAGTACGCCTATGCGTTCATCAACTTCGTCATGCGGCCGCAGAACATGGCGGCCATCAGCAACTTCACCGGTTACCCGACCTCCAACGCCAAGGCGCGGCCGAGTGTCGATGTGGCCATGCGCAATAACCCGGACATCTACCTCGACGACGCCACGTATGCACGGCTGATTCCGGGCAAGGATATTCCCCAATCCGATATGCGCGCGCGGATGCGCACCTGGACCAAGTTCAAGACCGCCACTGCTCAGTGACGTTCGGCCGGCACCCCGGTGCCGGCCTTCACCTTTTCAGCAACAACGAACAGCTATCCAAGGATTCACACATGTCGACGCGTCGCGAGTTCATCAAACAAGTCTCCGTGATCGCCGGTCTGGGCGCCGCAGCGTCCATGGGGTGGGTACACGCCGCCACCCGGCGCCCATGGTTCATGCCGGATGAAGGCGATAAACATCAACGGGCTTTCATCGCTTTCGGCGCACAGGATGCGATCTGGGAGGACTTCACCGCCGATGTGCAAGAGGCCGTTGGCCTGATCGCGCGCACCATCGCCCACTATGAACCGGTCACCGTGTTCTGCCGCAGCAACGAACGGAGCCTGGCCGAAGAGCTATGCGGTACGGCCAACATCACCTACGTCACCACCCAGCTCGACGATATCTGGATGCGTGACATCGGCGCCAACTTCGTCATCGACGGGGATGGCGGGTTGGGCGCCGTAGACTTCAACTTCAACGGCTGGGGCAACAAACAGCAGCACGCCAAGGACGCGAAACTGGCCGCCTTGGTTGCCGAAAACGCAGGCGCCAGTTACCTGCGCAGCGAACTGGTGGGCGAGGGCGGTGGTATCGAAGTGGATGGTCACGGCACCGGGATCATGACCGAAAGCAGCTGGATCAACAGCAATCGCAACCCGGACTGGAGCAAGGCAGACGTCGAGCAAGAGCTGAAGGAACGCCTGGGCTTGCGCAAAATCATTTGGCTACCGGGCATCAAAGGCAAAGACATCACCGACGCCCATGTCGATTTCTATGCGCGTTTCGTCAAGCCTGGCGTGGTGATCGCCAACCTCGACAACGACCCCGAGTCCTATGACCGCAAAGTCACGCTGGCCCACCTGGAAATTCTGAAAAACGCCATGGACGCCGATGGACGCAAGCTGCGAGTGCATACCGTGTCGCCGCCGCTGAACCCGCGCAAAAGCAAATTCAACCAAAACAACCCGGACTTCGCGGCCGGTTACATCAACTACTTCGTGATCAACGGGGCGGTCATTGCCCCGCAGTTCGGTGACAAAGCGGCCGATTCCAAGGCCTTCGACCTGTTGTCCGCGCTCTACCCGGACCGTGAAGTGGTGCAGCTCAACATCGATGCCATCTCGGCCGGTGGTGGCGGCATCCACTGCGTGACCAGCCACCAGCCACGGGTTTAATCCGGAGTCGCGCCCGTTGTATCTAAACTTGATTAATGTTAAGTGGCTGTTTTAGAACAAAAATATGTTCTATGGGGGCTTCCCATGCGAACGGAAAGTTGATAAATTTCCGCCCGTTCGTAGCAACTGCTACAGGGGCGTCGCCAAGCGGTAAGGCAGCAGGTTTTGATCCTGCCATGCGTTGGTTCAAATCCAGCCGCCCCTGCCATATTCTGTATAAAAAAGCGCCAGCACCTTACCGGTCTGGCGTTTTTTTATGCCCCTCACTTTCTCTCCAGGCGACATGCCTCAGAGTTCAACGGACTTCGCGCCCTGAACTTGTTGATCCGCATGGTAAGACGAGCGCACCAGCGGGCCGGACGCGACGTTCTTGAATCCCATGCGCAAGCCTTCCTCGGCAAACCATGCAAACACATCCGGGTGCACGAAACGCTGGACCGGCAAGTGGCTGCGCGACGGTTGCAGATACTGGCCGAGCGTGAGCATGTCGACGTCGTGCTCACGCATCCGCTGCATGACCTCGATCACTTCTTCGTCGGTTTCGCCAAGGCCCAGCATCAGTCCGGATTTGGTCGGTACGGACGGGACTAACACCTTGAACTTCTGTAACAGGTCCAGTGACCACTCAAAATCCGAACCTGGCCGTGCCGCTTTATACAAGCGTGGCACGGTCTCCAGATTGTGGTTGAACACATCCGGTGGTTCAGTCGCGGTGATCGCCAGCGCAACGTCCATGCGCCCCCGGTAATCCGGAACCAGGGTTTCCAGTTGCACGCCCGGCGACAGCTTGCGAATTTCCCGCAGGCAATCGACAAAGTGTTGGGCGCCGCCGTCACGCAGATCGTCGCGGTCCACGGACGTGATCACCACGTACTTCAAGCGCAGATCGGCGATGGCCACCGCGAGGTTCATCGGCTCATCGGCGTCCAGCGGTTTTGGCCGACCGTGGCCGACATCGCAGAACGGGCAACGGCGGGTGCAAATGTCCCCCATGATCATGAAGGTCGCCGTGCCCCCGGAAAAACACTCACCGAGGTTCGGGCACGAGGCTTCTTCACAGACACTGTGCAGCTTGTGTTTGCGCAGTAGCTGCTTGATCCGGTCGACCTCGGGAGAGATCGGTATGCGCACCCGGATCCAGTCGGGTTTGCGTAGGAACTCATCGGTCGGAATGATCTTGACCGGAATCCGCGCTACCTTTTCAGCACCGCGCAGTTTGACGCCGACTTGCATTTTGGCCGGGGTGGTGCTGGTTGATTCCACAATTGGGTTCATGTGAGTTTTCTTTTGTTCGAAGGCAGAGACGAGTCCAACACACAGTCCAATGTGGGAGCGAGCCTGCTCGCGAAGGCGGTGAATCATTCAACATTGATGTCGACTGACACTCCGCCATCGCGAGCAGGCTCGCTCCCACAGGGGTTTGGTGGTGCTTGATCAGTCGCGGTAGACCGGGAAGTCACTGCACATTGCAGCGGCTTTTTGGGCGATTTGCGCCTCAATATCGGCATCACCGAGGTGATCAAGCAGGTCGCAGATCCAGCCTGCCAGCTCGATACTCTGCGCTTCCTTGAAACCACGGCTGGTGATCGCTGGCGTGCCGATGCGCAGGCCCGAGGTCACGAACGGCGATTGCGGGTCATTGGGTACGGCGTTCTTGTTCACCGTGATCCCGGCTCGACCGAGGGCGGCGTCGGCGTCTTTGCCGGTCAGGCCCTGACGAATCAGGCTGACCAGGAACAAGTGGTTGTCGGTGCCGCCGGACACAACGTCGAATCCACGGTCGATAAACACCTTGGCCATCGCCTGGGCATTGCGGATCACCTGGGCCTGATAGGTTTTGAAACCTGGCTCCAGCGCCTCCTTGAAGCACACCGCTTTGGCGGCGATCACATGCATCAACGGGCCGCCCTGACCACCGGGGAATACCGCCGCGTTGAGTTTTTTCTCCAGCTCCGGATTGGCCTTGGCCAGGATCAAGCCACCACGCGGACCGCGCAAGGTTTTGTGGGTGGTCGTGGTGACGACGTCGGCGAATGGAATCGGGTTGGGGTACAGACCGGTCGCCACCAACCCTGCAACGTGGGCCATGTCGACGAACAGGTAAGCACCTACCTTGTCGGCAATCGCACGGAAACGTGGAAAGTCCAACGTCTTCGAATAAGCGGAGAACCCGGCAATGATCATCTTCGGCTGATGCTCGACCGCCAGGCGTTCGACCTCGTCGTAATCAATCAGGCCAGTGGTGGTGTCGATGCCGTATTGCACGGCGTTGTAGAGCTTGCCGGAAAAACTGACTTTGGCGCCGTGGGTCAAGTGCCCGCCATGGGCCAGGCTCATGCCCAGCACGGTGTCGCCGGCTTGCAGGAGCGCAAGGAACACCGCGGCGTTGGCCTGGCTGCCAGAGTGCGGCTGCACGTTGGCGTAATCGGCACCGAACAATTGTTTGGCCCGATCAATCGCCAGTTGCTCGACCACGTCAACGTGTTCGCAACCGCCGTAATAGCGCTTGCCCGGATAGCCTTCGGCGTACTTGTTAGTCAGGCCGCTGCCTTGCGCTTCCATCACCCGTTGGCTGGTGTAGTTCTCCGAAGCGATCAGTTCGATGTGGTGCTCTTGCCGTGCGTCTTCGGCGTTCATCGCCGCCAGCAGTTCGTCGTCGTAGCCTTTGATCTGGTCGTGTTTGCTGAACATGGTGGTGTCCTGTGTGGATGACGGGAAGGTGTTGAGGGGCATCAAGCGTCGGCCGATTCCTGGGTCAAACGCGCGTAGGCGTGTTGATCCAGCAGGTGGTTAATGGCCTCGACGTCGGCCGGTTTGAAGCGAAAGAACCAGCCTTCACCCAAGGGATCTTCGTTGACCAGTTCGGGGGCCGTTTCCAGCGTCGCGTTGACCTCGACCACTTCACCGTCCAGCGGCATGCCAATGTTGCTGGCCGCTTTCACCGACTCCAGCACCGCCGC
Source organism: Pseudomonas sp. GL-B-19 (assembly GCF_019956415.1). Taxonomy (GTDB): domain Bacteria; phylum Pseudomonadota; class Gammaproteobacteria; order Pseudomonadales; family Pseudomonadaceae; genus Aquipseudomonas. The sequence goes on along the minus strand of NZ_JAHBDK010000037.1, from coordinate 42,945 downwards.
TTCATCACCGGCGCCGAACGTCCCCAACTCGGGCACTTGCACGAACACCACATCGCCCAACGCCTGCTGGGCATACGGTGTGATGCCAACGGTGACGAGGCCGTCCTGCTCAAGCCTCAGCCATTCGTGATCGACGGTAAAACGCAATTCACTCATAACAGCTCCTCATTGTTCAGACCCATCCGCTGCTGGTGGCGGATGACGTTTACAGGCTCGTGCGAGGCAGCGAGCGTGGTTGGGAGAGTGATAGCAAGGGCGGTGCCAATGTGAGTTAGTTGTTTTAAATCAATGAGTTGATATGTTTTTGTGAGAGGCGAAGGTTGCTTTCTGTATTGAATTCAATACAGGCAAAAGGAAGGAGGGCAGCTGGGCAGGAAAACACGGGGTTGTGGTTGGTTGTCTTGAATTCGATACGCTGTAGCGATTTGCAAACACTCACTTCAGCCACAACACAAATCACCTGTAGGAGCTGGCTTGCCGGCGAATGCGGTGTGTCAGTCGCTAAAACATTGCCTGATACGACGCTTTCGCTGGCAAGCCAGCTCCTACAGGGGATTTGTGTTGTTTGAGGGATCAGGGCTTGGCGGGAATTCCATATTTGCGCAGACGAATGGCGATGGCACTGTGCGACGTTTGCAGGCGCGCAGCGAGCAAGCGGCTGGAGGGATAGCTGCGATAGAGCTGCTCCAGCAGATGCTTTTCAAACCCTTCAACGGCCTCTTCAAGGCTGCCCACTTCACCATCGTTTTGCCGCTCCACCGCCGTTCTGGCGATGTCCAGATCGTCAATGTCCACCAGCGGGTTTTCGCAAATCGCCGCCGCGCGGAAAATAACGTTTTGCAGCTGGCGAACATTGCCCGGCCAGCGGTTGCCGAGCAGGGCGGCAAAGGTGCTCGGCGCCAAACGGCACACCGGGCGCTGGATCTGCGCGCAGGCCTGTTGCATGAAGTGATTGGCCATCAACAGGATGTCGTGGCCGCGTTCGCGCAGCGGCGGTACTTGCAGGTTGAGCACATTGAGGCGGTAGAACAGGTCTTCGCGAAAGTGGCCTTCGCTGACCATTTTTTCCAGGTCACGGTGGGTCGCGCTCAGCACCCGAACGTTGACCTTGACCTCGCGATCACCACCAACCCTGCGAAAGCAGCCGTCGCTCAAAAAGCGCAGTAACTTGGCTTGTAGGTAGGGCGACATCTCACCGACTTCGTCGAGGAACACCGTGCCCTGATCGGCCAGTTCCAGCAGGCCGAGTTTGCCGCCACGCTGGGCGCCGGTGAAGGCGCCGGCGGCGTAGCCGAACAGTTCACTTTCGGCGAGGCTTTCCGGCAGTGCCGCGCAGTTCAAGGCGAGAAAGGGCGAATCATGCCGTGCACTGATCGCGTGGCAGGCGCGGGCGACCAGCTCTTTGCCGGTGCCGGTTTCGCCCTGGATCAACAACGGCGCGTCGAGCGTGGCGACGCGTTGGGCGCGGGCCTTGAGCGTGCGAATCGCCGGGGACTCACCCAGCAGCGCATCGAACCCTTCGGCATGGTCATGGTGCAGCGCCGACAGGCGTTCGCCGATGCGGTTTGGCTGATACAGGGTCAGCAGGGCGCCGGCGCCGGTGATCGGCATGGCGTCCAGCAACAACGTCTGACCGCCCAGGCTGACCTCGTGCATTGGCAGGCGAAAACCGTGTTCGATCAACGTGTGTTGCAAGGAAGGATCATCAAACAGTGTCGTCAGCGATTCACCGGCCGGTTCGCGACCACAGAGGGCGATCAACGCCGGGTTGGCCAGCAGCACATAACCGCGGTCATCCACGGCCAATACCGCGTCGGTGCTGGCAGCCAACAAGGCATCGAGCTGCAAGCTTCGGCGTTGCCCCGGAAGGATGTCGACCATCGTCACCGCTTGCACGCCCTCCACGCCGAGAAAGGCCTCGCGCAACTCTTCCAGCACCTCGGCGCCGAGGGTCGGCGCGTCGATGTAAACGTTTGGTGGCACCATCTCGACGGCGTCCAGATTGAACCGGCGCCCACCGAGCAGGGCCAGTACTTCCTGAGTGATGCCGACGCGGTCGATGAAGGTGACGTGGATGCGCATAACGGGCCTGCAAGGGTGGTGAACGGGGTGGCTGCGTCAATGAGTATGCCGGGCGCTGCTCGGGTGTGGCGAGCGGATATCAGCCTTTGGCGGTTTTACGCGAGCTGGCCGCCAGGTCCTCAAGGAAGGCCTGGAGGATCGGCGGTGGTGCTGTTCCGCGTCGGGTAATCACGTCGAACGGCGACACCAACTGCAGACTGTTCGGCGCCAGTTGGTGCATCTCCCCAGTCTTGATCCACTGGTTGGCGAAGTGCGCTGGCAGGAACCCCAGGTAGGCACCGGAGATCAACAAAATGGCCAGGGCCTCGATGTTGTCCACGGTCGCCGCCGCTTTGCTGACACCCAAATGTTCGAGGTCGTATTGCTGCATGTAGCCGCGCACGACAATGCGGCTTGCGGCAATTTCTTCGAGCAGTTCGTCACCTTCGGCCTTGTTGCCATACAACGGATGCCGACGCCCGCAATACAAGCCCAAGGCTTCTTGGTACAGCGGGGTATGCAGCAACCCCGGCACATGGATCGGGAAGTGCCCAATGGCCAGGTGCAGTCGGCCGTCTAGCACCCGTTCTTCCAGTTCCGCGGGGGTGCCGACGTACACGTTGAGGTGCACGTCATGCCCGCGGGACACGAAGCGTTGAGTGGTGCGCGGCAGCGGTGAATCGGGGTCGGTGATGGTGGTGTCGATGATCCCCAGGTTGAGCTTGCCGCTGATGTGCTGTTTGAGCACGTCGGCGTCCATGCAGAAGTTCTCCACCGCCGAGAGCAGGCGCTGCGTCGCTTCATGAATCGCCACGCCTTGTTCGGTCAGGCGAAAGCCGCTGCGCCCACGCTGGCAAAGTTTGACCCCGAGTCGGGTTTCCAGATGAGTCATCTGTTCGCTGATCGTCGACTGGCCGGCATTCAACGCCGCCTGCGCGGCGCTAAAGCCTCCGCACCTGACAATCGTGGCAAACACCCTGAGCAACTTCAGATCGACATCGTGCAGCTGAATCACCTTGGACCTCCTGCGTGTGGATGCATCGGAAATGCCGATATGAGTATCTGATGTTTAGCATTTTTTCCACGAAAACCTGCGCCCATAGTCATTCCAACGGCGGTCGCCTTGCAGTCCGCTCAGCCGATAACAAAAAGTGGAGAGGCTTGAAATGTCCAATAACGGTTATGAATCCGGTCGCCTGAACCTGCCATTCGTAGGTCATTGCACCTTTGGCAAATCCCCGGTGTGCACCGATTGGGATGCACTGGATGCCGACGTCGCGGTGCTGGGCGTTCCCAACGACATGGGTACCCAGTGGCGCTCCGGCGCACGCTTCGGACCACGCGGGATTCGCGAAGCATCGACGCTGTTCTCCTTCGGCCACGCCGGCGCCTATGACCACGAAGACGACGTGATGTACCTGACCGCCGCCGACGTGCGCATGGTCGATGTTGGTGACGCCGACATCGTGCACACCGACATGGTCACCAGTAACGAAAACACCGAATACGCCGTGCGCAAGATCCTCGATGCCGGCGTCATGCCCGTGGTACTCGGCGGCGACCACTCGGTGCACGCGCCGGTGATCAAGGCCTTCGAGGGCCGTGGCCCGATTCACATTATCCACTTCGATGCGCACCTGGACTTCGTCGACGAACGCCACGGCGTGCGCTACGGCCATGGCAACCCGCTGCGTCGCGCTTCGGAAATGAACCACATTGTCGGCATGACCCAGATGGGCATTCGCAACGTCTCGTCCTCCAACCGCGATGACTACGAAGCGGCCCATGCTGCCGGCTCGAAAATCCTTTCGGTGCGTGATGTCCGCCGTCTCGGCGTCGAGGGTGTGCTGGCGCTGATCCCGCAAAACATCAACTACTACATCACTATAGACATCGACGGTTTCGACCCGTCCATCGCCCCCGGCACCGGCACTCCAAGCCACGGTGGCTTCCTTTACTACGAAGTGCTGGAAATCATCCAGGCCCTGGCCAAGCGCAGCAAAGGCAACATCGTCGGTATGGACCTGGTAGAGGTTGCACCGGTGTATGACCCGAGCGGCATGACCTCGATTCTGGCGGCGCAACTGCTGCTCAACAGCATTGGGTTCATCTTCCATGAGCGGGCTCAGGCGCGGCAAGCCGTGAACGAGACCACCACGGCTACGGCGTGAACTGACCGCCGCACAGAGGGCATGAAAATGGACACGATTGTTAAGCAGTACCTGCAAAAATTCGGTGTATCCGAAGCGACCCAGACCTTCCTCAGCAAGGTCCAGAAAATGTTCATCGGTGGCGCCTTTGTCGAGGCCAGCGACGGACAGACTTCCGACGTCATCGAACCGTCGACCGAGGGCCTGATCACGCGCATTCCGATGGGCACCACCGAGGACCTGGACCGCGCCGTGCAAGCCGCTCGCGCACAATTCGACGGTGGCGCCTGGAGTCAGGCCAAACCGGCCGAACGCGAGCGACTGATGCAGCGCCTGGCGGACCTGGTTGAACAGAACGCCGCAGAACTGGCAGAAATCGAATCGATCGACATGGGCAAGTCCGCAGCGTTTGCCAGGGACGTCGATATCCAGGGCACGGTCGATACCTTGCGTTATTTCGCCGGTTGGGCAACCAAGCTGCACGGGCGCACCGTCGAGCCTTCGCTGCCGGGCAATTACCTGGCCTATACACGCAAGGAAGCGGTGGGTGTGGTCGGCGCTATCGTGCCGTGGAACTTCCCGCTGCAAACCATGGCCTGGAAGCTCGGCGCTGCCTTGGCCACCGGTTGCACCGTGGTGGTCAAACCCGCTGAACTGACCTCGCTGTCGGCCCTGCGTTTTGCCGAATTGGTGAAGGAAGCCGGGATTCCCGACGGTGTGATCAACATCGTCTCCGGACGCGGCAGTGTGGTCGGCGCAGCCATGGCCACGCACCCTGGCATCGACAAACTGACCTTCACCGGATCGACCCCGGTAGGCCGTACCGTCGGGCGCGCGGCGCTGGACGAAATGAAGCGACTTACCCTGGAACTCGGAGGAAAATCACCGGTAATCGTGTTGGCTGATGCGGACATTCCAGCGGCTGCACAAGCGATCGCCAACGGCGTATTTTTCAACTCGGGGCAGGTATGCGATGCCGGTACACGCGCCTATGTTCATCGCAGCGTCTACGACGAATTCCTGCGCGAACTGATCGCCTACACCCGTACATTGAAAATGGCTCCGGGCCTGGATCCTGACTGTTTCATTGGCCCACTCGTGTCGGCACTGCAAAAGCAGCGTGTGACCGAGTACATCGAAACCGGCAAGCAGGAAGGCGCCGAACTGGTATACGGCGGCCAGCCTGTCGATGGTCCTGGCTTCTTCGTCGAGCCGACTATCTTCGCCCATTGCCGCAACGACATGCGCATTGTCCAGGAAGAGATCTTTGGTCCGGTGCTGGTCACCGCACCGTTCGACGATGAGGAAGAGGCGCTGGCCCTGGCCAATGACTCGGTGTACGGCTTGGCTGCCGCGCTGTATTCCAATGACCTGGGCAAGGTGCACAGCCTGATTCCACGGTTGAAGGCCGGTTCGGTCTACGTCAACGCCCATGGCACCCTCGATCCGTCGATGCCGTTCGGTGGCTACAAACAGTCCGGTTTCGGCAAGGACCTGGGTGCCGAGCAGCTCGATTACCTGCTCGAAACCAAAGCTGTCTGGATCACGCTTCCCTGAGTCATGGCTGACTCAAACCCCTGTAGGAGCGAGCCTGCTCGCGAAAGCGATGTGACATACAGCATGGATGTCGACTGACACACCGCCATCGCGAGCAGGCTCACTCCCACAGGGGGCGTCGTTCACCCAAAAGAACGCAGTTATTCCATCATGATCTTCCAAAAATAAGAGTACATCATGAATACTGACGCCAAAGCCGCACCTAGTGTGTCGCTCCTCGACGGCAAACCTGTCGTCGAAAGCCATTCGATCGACTTCATTCCGGAAAACGAGCGCACCGACAAACTGTCGAGTCAAGGCCCGTTCTGGTTCCTCGGCAATTTCACCTTCTTCACCATGACCATCGGCTTCGTTGGCCCAAGCGTCGGCCTGACCGCGCTCTGGACCACACTCGCCGGCACGCTGGGCATCATGTTCGGCACCTTGTTCATGGCGTTCCATGGTTCGCAAGGCCCACACTTGGGCTTGCCGCAAATGATCCAGTCGCGTGCGCAGTTCGGCTATCGCGGTGTGATCCTCGTGCTGCTGGCAACGCTGTTTGTGTTTGCCGGGTTCAACATCGTCAACCTGGTGTTGATGATGCAGGGTCTGCACACGTTATTCGGGTTCGATCCCTGGGTGATCGCGGTGGCGGTGACGGTACCGGCGGCGATCCTCGCGATCCTCGGTCATGACTGGATGCACCGCAGCTTCAAATGGGCGTTGTACCTTTCGATTCCGCTGTATGGCCTGGTAACGCTGGCAGTGATGATGGGCTGGGTGCCCGATGCCGTGATGCCGGCACTGGCTGCCGGTGAAGTGGCTCCGGCGCCGCTGGGCTTCAACTGGACCGGCTTCATCGCACAGTTCGCCGCGGCGGCCAGTTACAACATCGCCTACGCACCGTACGTGTCCGACTATTCGCGTTACCTGCCAAAGAACACCTCCAGCGGCAAGCTGATTGCCGTGGTGTTTCTGGGCGCGTCGTTGTCCGGGGCGTGGATGATTTCGGTGGGTGGCTGGCTGGCCGATCACCTGCATTCCACGGATGTGCTGGTTGCTCTCGGACAAGTCGGCAACGTCGTCTCGCCTCTGATAGGTACAGCGGTGGTGGTGATCACCATCCTGGCGTTCCTGCCGGTGATCGCGATGAACATCTACAGCGCGAAACTGACCACGCTGACTTGCGTCGATTCCATCAAGCACATCGAGCCGACCCGCAAGGCGCGCATCCTGGCGATTGGTTTTGTAATCCTGCTGCAACTGGGCGTGGCCCTGAGCATCCAGAGTTCGGGCAAAGGCTTGTCGGTGCTGGGGATCTACCTGGTGGTGATGTTGTACTTCCTGGTGCCCTGGACCTCGGTCAACCTGACTGACTACTTCTTTGTGCGCAAAGGCCGCTACGCCATCCCGCACTTCTTCATGCCCCACGGCAACATCTACGGCAGCTGGGGTCTGCGTGGCATCGCCGCGTACGCCATCGGTTTCGTGTCGATGATCCCGTTCTTCTACATCTACGACGGCGTTGAACAGCGAGAAGTTTATGTCGGCCCGCTCGCCAAAGCACTGGGCAGCATCGACATCGCCTGGCTGGTCGGGCTGATCGTCTCGGGGCTGGTGTACTACTGGTTCAGCCGCTCGATCGACCTCAAGCGCGAAGAAACCGTCATCCAGCACATCGAGAAAACCTCTCCGCAATACACCACTGGCGATTCATTGAGCTTTCGCTCGTCGCCCGTTTTCAACAAATCGGAAGCCGGGAGATAACCATGGCTACGCAAAAATACGACTACATCATCATTGGTGCCGGTTCGGCGGGTTGTGTGTTGGCCAACCGCTTGAGTGAGGATCCTGCTACCTCGGTGTTGGTGCTGGAATTCGGTGGCAGTGACCGCAGCGTGGTGATCCAGATGCCCAGCGCGTTCTCGATCCCGATGAATACCAAGAAGTACAACTGGCGCTACGAAACCGAGCCAGAGCCGTTCCTCAACGGGCGGCGCATCCACTGCCCGCGCGGCAAGGTGCTGGGCGGCTCGTCGTCGATCAACGGCCTGGTCTACATCCGTGGCCACGCCTACGACTTCGACGAGTGGGAATCGCTCGGCGCCCAGGGCTGGGGCTACCGCAATTGCCTGCCGTACTTCAAACGGGCAGAACATTACGAGGAGGGTGGCGACGGCTATCGCGGCGGCACCGGGCCGTTGCACACCACCAACGGCAACCACATGAAAAACCCGCTGTATGGGGCATGGGTGGACGCCGGTGCCGAAGCCGGTTACATCAAGACCGAAGACTGCAACGGCTACATGCAGGAAGGGTTCGGTGCCATGCACATGACGGTGAAAAACGGCGTGCGCTGCTCCACGGCTAACGCTTACTTGCGCCCGGCCATGGGTCGTCCGAACCTGACCGTGATCACCCACGCGATGACCCGGCAGATCATCCTTGAAGGCAAACGCGCCGTCGGCGTCATGTATGACCACAACGGCCAGACCCATCAGGTTCATTGCAACCGCGAAGTACTGATTTCTTCAGGGCCGATCGGATCGCCGCACCTGTTGCAACGCTCCGGTATCGGCCCGGCCGAAGTCCTGCGCAAAGCCGGGATCAGTGTGCGTCATGACCTGCCAGGGGTAGGGGAGAACCTGCAGGATCATGCCGAGGTGTACATCCAGTTCGGCTGCAAGGAACCGGTGACCCTCAACAGCAAAATGGACCCGCTGAGCAAACTGATGATCGGTTTGCGCTGGCTACTGTTCAAGGATGGACTCGGCGCCACCAACCATTTCGAGGCCGGTGGTTTCATTCGCTCGGACAAGGGCTTGCGTTGGCCGGACATCCAGTTCCACTTTCTGCCTGCCGCCATGCGTTACGACGGCAACAAGCCGATCAAGGGACACGGCTTCATGGTGCTCACCGGGCCGAACAAACCCAAGAGCCGCGGCTATGTGCGCGCCCGTTCGGCTGACCCGTACGAGCATCCGCAGATCCAGTTCAACTACCTGCAACGAGAAGAGGACCGCGAAGGCTTCCGCCGCTGCATCCGCCTGACCCGGGAAATCATTGGCCAGAAGGCAATGGACCGCTTCCGCGACGGTGAAATCGCCCCAGGCCCGCTGGTGAACACCGATGAAGAGCTCGATGCCTTCGTGCGGGAAAACCTTGAGAGCACCTACCATCCTTGCGGTTCGTGCCGCATGGGCGAGGACGATATGGCGGTGGTTGATTCCGAGCTGCGTGTGCATGGCATTGCCGGGTTGCGCGTGATTGACTCCTCTGTGTTCCCGACTGAGCCGAATGGCAACCTCAACGCACCGACCATCATGCTCGCCGAGCGGGCCAGCGATCTGGTGCGCGGGCGCAACATGCTGCCAGCCTCCGATGCCCCCGTCGGTCTGGTGCAGGATTGGGAAACCAGCCAGCGCTCGTCGCTGCCGGGACGTAACGTCCGGGTTTAGTGGCGTCGGGTTTTGCTCAGAAACAGTCAGATCGACGGCGTGTCGGTCTGGCTGTTTTGTCATTTTTTGAATTCAATGGCTTAAAGATTAGGGCTGGCGGTAACGCCCTTGTCTTGCCGCGTCTCCTATACTGATCCGCGTTGACAGGTTCAACACCGATCCTGAATGCCGTTGGAGAGGTACCCCGATTCTGACGGTTTTCCCTGCGACCCCATAATAAGGAGAACAAACATGGCAATCCGCATTGGCGACGAGGCACCGGACTTTAGCGTCGAAAGCACCGAAGGCACGCTGAATTTCCACGAATGGATTGGCGACAAGTGGGCCATCCTGTTTTCGCACCCCAAGGATTTCACCCCGGTGTGCACCACCGAACTGGGCTACATGGCTGGGCTCAAACCGGAGTTCGACAAGCGCAATACTAAAATTGTCGGGCTCAGCGTCGACCCGGTCAGCAATCATGAAAGCTGGGCCAAGGACATCGAAGAAACCCAGGGGCACGCGGTCAATTACCCCATGATCGGTGACGAAAACCTGGTAGTGGCGAAGCTGTACGACATGATCCATCCGAATGCCAGTGGCGGCACCCGCACCGCCGCAGACAACGCCACCGTGCGTTCCGTGTTCATCATCGGCCCGGACAAAAAGGTCAAAGCGATGCTCATCTATCCGATGAGTGCCGGGCGTAACTTCGATGAAGTGCTGCGTCTGCTCGACTCCCTGCAATTGAACGCCAAGCACACCGTCGCCACTCCGGTTAACTGGCGTCCGGGGGAGGACGTGATCATCCCTACGTCGGTGTCCGATGAAGACGCGCGGAAGAAGTACCCGGCCGGCTTCAACACCATCAAACCTTACTTGCGCACTGTGGCGCAGCCCAAGTAATCCAACCCCCCGAGGAGCCGCGCAACATGGTCGTAAAAGCCTTTCGCGTCGACGCCAGCCATCTCGACCAGGTTGCGCGCCTTTTCGACGCCTACCGAGGCTTCTACGGCCAGCCCTCGAACCTGACGCAGTCCCGGGATTTCATCGCTGAACGCATCGCCCGGGACGAGTCTGCGATTTTCCTCGCCGAAGATGCCGTGGGTGACGCGTTGGGCTTCGTGCAGTTATACCCGACGTTTTCCTCCATCGATGCTCACCGCACCTGGCTGCTCAGTGACCTGTTCACCACCCCTGAGGCCCGAGGGCGAGGGGTAGGCACGTTGCTGATGAACACCGCTCGCGACTTTGCGGTGTTGAGCGGTGCCAAGGGCATGGTGCTGGAAACCGCCACCGACAATCTCGGTGCGCAGCGGTTGTATGAGTCGTTGGGCTATGTGCGTGATGGGGGGTATTACACGTATTGCCTTGATTTGAGGTTTAACTCATAGACGCACAAGCCGGCGGATTCAGGCGCAATGGTAGGCAACGACACAAGGTCTTGTGGCTTCCGGAAAGTCAGATGATGGCTGATATGCGAGCCTTGATCGAGTCCAAACCCCACCAACATCAAGGCAATTTCCACCCTTCACGAAACTGCTCGTATTGCGCCTCTGGCATCTGCACCAGCAGCGGAGACTCGCGAGGGTCGAGCCACTTGAGCAACGCAGTAATATCCCCCTGATCCATGGCCGTGCAGCCCGCCGTCGGGGACGTGGGGCCACGCCAGATGTGGAAGAAAATGCACGAGCCTGAGGCCGCCGTCGCCGGGGTGTTGTGCTCGATGAAAATGCCTTTGCGATAACCCTCCTCGTTGCGCATGTGTTCTGAGCTGTTCCAGTCTCTAGCCATCGCCGCACCGTCGACCAGTTCGTTGTAGCGCTGGGACTGGCTGTCATCCACGCATTCGGTGGTCGGTGTGAGCGCAAGGTAGGGCAGATGGGTGTCAACGGTAGCGTCGAAACCAAACGCCGTGCCCAGTTTGAAAATCCCCGCAGGTGCTTTTCCATCGCCTTCGCGTTTGACCGGACCCTCAAAAACACCAGCGCCGCTCAGGCCCTTGCCCCAACCCATGCCGTTTTTGCCAACTACCACGGGAAAAGCATCGCCGTACTTTCGAAAGGTTTTCCCGTCACGTTCATAGCGCTGCGCGGTGCCCTGGATGTCATCCCAGTTCTTGGAGGTGACCACGATCAGCTGACCGCTGGCACCGATGACATCGCTGGAGCTCATCGGTGTAATGGGGAAATCCATCACGTCCTTCGGTGCTCCTTCGCCACTGAACGTGAAGTGCCACCATTCCTTCGAATACCCGACGAACCCTTCTTTTTCCATGGCGCTGCTAAGGCGTTGGCGGTTTTCTTTCGCGCTGGCGTTGATCGTCGAGTTAGCGGTATGTGCGCGTTCATCGAAGCAATCGTAACCGGTGCCCATATCGAGGGCGCCGTCGTGCCAGCGCTGATCATAGGGCGCCGTGCAATCGACTTGCGCCGCCGCAGGTGTCCAGGTGTCGGCGGGTAGGGCCTCTGGGCCAATAAGTGTCAGGTCCACGGTTGAACCTTTGGAGTGCCCCGACACCCGCGCCACATAGCCCAGGCGCCAGAAGTCCTGCTTGTCCACGCGCGGATAAAACTCGGCCTTGCGCGGGTCACCCGGCTCTGTCGCGAAGCGCCCCATGTCGGCGACGGCGCGGCTGGGGCGATAACAATCGAATACCTTCAAACCATAGCCTTGCGTGCGCAATGCCGTTTGCACCCGGGCGAGGGCCGTGGCGGTGTCCACGGACAACAGGCATTCGGCTGCGTCATAACCGTCGAGCCGGTGCCCGGTGAAGTTGTGGGCGCCGGCATAGCGCATGTCCTGCTCGATGCTCGGATCGATGGTGCGCAAATAGACCATGTTCGCAGGTCTTGGCTCGGCGCTGGCCATGTCATAAATGACAAGGCTTATCAGTAACATTAGTGCGCGGCCAAGCCCCCTTGTCACGCTCATACGATTTAAATGAATATGTAACAAGATTTCACCATTGGACGGGCAGGGTAACAGCGGCTTCGTGTCAACGATGTCATGGGCCTCTATGACTTATCAATGGTGCAGGGTATGAAGTTGAAGCGGGTTTCGAATAATAATGAGGGACTATGACTGTTCTGGTTACCGGCGCTGCCGGCTTTATTGGTTTTCACACTGTTAAGCGGCTGTGCCAGCAAGGTCTTGAAGTCGTCGGAATCGACAACCTCAACGACTACTACAGCGTAGAACTCAAACAGGCACGGCTCAATGAGTTGAAGTCGTTGCCGGGTTTTCGTTTCCAGAAGCTGGATATCGTTGATAAACCGGCTTTGATGGCATTGTTCAAAGAGCATGCGTTCACCGAGGTGGTGCATTTGGCCGCACAGGCGGGCGTTCGCTATTCGCTGGACAACCCGGACGTCTACGCGCAATCGAACCTGGTGGGTTTTCTGAATGTGCTGGAAGCCTGCCGGCACTATCGCCCCGAGCATTTGATCTACGCGTCGAGCAGTTCGGTGTACGGCACCAACAGCAAGATGCCGTTCAGCGTCGAAGACGCCGTCGATCACCCGGTTTCGCTGTATGCCGCCAGCAAACGCGCCAATGAAATGCTCGCGCACAGTTACAGCCACCTTTACGGAATTCGTGCCAGCGGTCTGCGCTTTTTCACCGTTTATGGGCCGTGGGGCCGGCCAGACATGGCCTTGTTCAAGTTCACCAAAGCGATCCTCAATGGCGAGCCGATCGATATCTATAATCACGGTGAGATGGCCCGCGATTTCACTTATGTCGATGACATCGTCGAAAGCATTGCCCGCCTGCGGGAAAAACCGCCGATACCAGGCAGTGACGGCGAAGCTGCCAACCGAATCTTCAACATCGGCCGGGGCGAGCCTGTGCCGTTGTTGGCGTTCGTCGACTGTCTGGAGAAGGTGCTGGGCATCAAGGCCCGGCGCAACTATTTGCCGCTACAGGCGGGTGATGTGATCAAGACCTGGGCCGATGTGTCGGCGCTGGCGGACTGGGTCGACTTCCATCCACGTGTAACGGTTGAAACCGGTGTGGCGGAATTTGTGAAGTGGTATCGCCACTTTTATCAGCGATGAAGCGTTCGCCCTTGATACCAACCAATAACGCACCCGTGAAGGACTGAGTCATGCGTAGATCGCTTTCGCCCGGCGTTGAGTGCTTAGGCCTGATGTTGCTGGCGTTGCTTCTGATCGGCGCAGGGTTGGGGCTGCGGCAGCCGCAGAATGTCGACGAGGAGCGATTCCTCGGCGTTGCCCTAGAGATGTTGCATAACAGTTCGTGGCTGATTCCGCACCGGGCGGCAGAGATCTACGGCGACAAGCCGCCGATTTTCATGTGGACCGTAGCGTTTTTGAGCTGGCTGACCGGAAAACCCGCCATTGCCCTCTATATTCCGGGCCTGTTGTCCGGCGTGACGGTCACCGCTGTGGTCTACGATCTGGGCCGTCGCCTGTGGAGTCGGCGGATCGGCCGGATTGCGGCATTGTTGTACTTGGCCACTTATCAGACTTACAGCATCTTGCAAACCGGTCAGATTGACAGCTTTTTGGTGCTGTTTACATCGGTCGGCCTGTACGGCCTGGCGCGTCACCTGTTGCTCGGCCCGGCCTGGCGCTGGTTTTACATCGGTTGCGCGGCGATGGGCGTGGGCGTGATCACCAAAGGGGTCGGGTTTGTCCCGGCGCTGATGCTGATTCCGTATGCCTATGCGGTGCGCAAACACTGGCCCGGCGTGGTGGCGATGCCGGACGAGGCGCGCAAGTGGTGGCTGGGGTTGGCGGTGATGTTGGGCGCCACGGCTATCTGGTTGCTGCCCTTGGCGTTGTCCATCGTGGTCAATGGCGGCGCCGATGAAGTGGCCTATGCCAAGGAAATTCTGCTGCGTCAGACCGCAGGGCGATATGCCGCAGCCTGGGACCATCGTGAACCGTTCTGGTATTTCTTCGTTTACGTGATCCCGCAGTATTGGCTGCCGTTGGTGCTGGCGCTGCCGTGGCTGGTGCCCGCGTGGCGTCGTCAACTGCGCAAGCACGACGGGCGCGTATTGGTACTGCTGGGCTGGGTCCTGCTGGTGGTGCTGTTTTTCTGCATCAGCAGCGGCAAACGCAAGTTGTACATTTACCCGGCGCTGCCCGGGTTGGTGTTGGTGGCGGCACCGTTGATTCCCTGGTTGCTCAAACGCTGGTTCAGCCAGCGTCCGCGCGGTCGACGGGTGTTCCAGGCGGTGGCCGTGATCTGGTTTGCGCTGTGGTTCGCCCGTGGCTTCATCGAGCCGGTCAGGGACGGTGCCAACCCGCATAACGCGATCATGGCGCAGGCCGCAACCATGACCGGCGGTGCGGAACTGGTGCTGGTCAACTGGCGCGAGGGGCACTGGCTGTACGCTCGGCAACCGATTGTGCATTTCGGCATGGCCGGCTCCTCGGTCGAGCAAGCGGCACAATGGCTGCGCGACCATCCCAAGGCCTACGCGCTTGTCCCCGACGAGGAGCTGGGCAAGTGTTTCAATGCCCAGACCGCCCGTGAGTTGGGCGAAACCTCGCGTGCGAAGTGGTCTATTGTGGGGGCCGACGCGGACAACGGACAGTGTCATCCGCTATCGCCTGCCCATGTCTATCACTTCACCTGGAACGAACGGGTCAAGGAATTGAGGGCGGCGTTGCGCTGACGGCGCCGATCAGGTGGGCGGGCCAGGCCAAGCGCCTGCCACTCCCATCCATTTCGTCACCGTGGGCGCCTGCCACTGCTCCAGCGCATCGATCAGCGCGGACGGATCGATGTTGAAGATCAGCATGTCGCGGTGTTCGGTTTTCATGAAGCCTTCGTTCACCGCATGCTCAAGCAGGCTGCGCACCGGGTTGAAAAAGTCACCGATGTTCAGGCAGGCGACCCCTTTGTGGTGTTCGCCCAACTGAGTCAGCGTCGCGACTTCAAACAGTTCTTCAAACGTCCCCAAACCGCCCGGCAATGCGATAAACGCATCCGCCCATTCGCTCATGCGCGCCTTTCGGCTGCGCATGTCTTGCGTGACTTCATGCCGGGTCAGGCCGGGATGAAGGTGCCCGAGGTCGAACAACAAGCGCGTGATGATGCCAACGACTTCACCGCCCTCGGCGAGCACCGTGTCGGCCATCACACCCATCAAGCCTTTGTCGGTGCCGCCATACACCAGGCGTATGCCGCGTCTGGCGATTTCCCGGCCCAAGGCTTGGGCGCCCTCAATATAGGCGGGATTGAAGCCGGTGTTGGAACCGGAGAACACGGCAATGCTACGAAGGGGAGGAGGTGTCGGCATCGGATTTTCCTGGGGCTGGGTCAGTGGTTCAGCACACAGGGTGTCGCCCCATCGGCCCGGGCAAAAGAGCCAAGAATGGCGTGTTGAACCGGGCCATGTTCGTCGAGATGCCTAGATCAATTGCAGAATGCGTCTGCCCAGTTGTTCGGCCATCTCTTGCGAGTCGATGTTGGCGAACCCGAGCAGCAGCGCCGAATCGGTCGGGTCATGGATACGCCAGTCGGACAAGGCTTCTGCGTAAATCCCGGCCTGTTGCAGGCGCTCGACCAGTGCGCTGTCGGACGCTTGCCCGGTCAGACGAAGAATCAGGTGCATGCCACCCGGCAGGGCATCAATGCGAATGTGATCGCCCAGGGCTTTCTTGAGCCCGCGCGCCGTGGCCTCGCGGCGTTCACCGTAGAGTTTTCGCATGCGCTGGATATGGCGAGCGAAATGCCCCTCGGTCACAAAGGTGGCGACGATGGCTTGGGTCAATTCCGGGCAACCGCCGAGGAATATCTGGCCGACCTGTTCGAAGCGTTCGACCTGCGCCTCTGGCACCACCAGGTACGCGAGGCGGATACCGGGAAACAGCACTTTGCTGAACGTGCCGCAATAAAGCACACGACCGTCGCGATCCAGGCTCTTGAGTGCAGGCAGTGGACGGCTGATGTAGCGGTACTCACCGTCGTAGTCGTCCTCGACAATCCACGCTTGCTGCCGGGATGCCCACTCCAGCAATTCCAGGCGACGTGGCAACGACAGCGAGACGCACAGCGGGCTTTGATGGGCCGGTGTGACGACGGCTGCACGGGCGCCGGGTGTGCGCTGGATACCTTGCGCGACCTGCATGCCGTCCTGGTCCATGGAAACCGGGGCAACCTGGATTTGCAGGTGTTCCAGCAACTGCCGGGTGGGCAAGTAGCCGGGGTCTTCGACGAGCACTCGGTCACCCGGCTTGAGCAGCGCATGAGTGATCAGCGACAGCGTGTTTCGGTAGCCCGAAGTGACGAACACCTGCGCGGGCGAACACGTTATGCCGCGCGCAACCTGCAGGTAAGTGGCAATCGCAGAGCGTAGTGAGTCCAGCCCGTACACCGAGGGGTTGGCCATGTCCGCCATCTGCGTAGCGCGAACGCAGCGAGCGCCGATTTGCGACCAGACTTTTCTGGGGAAGGCATCCAATGCGGGCAGGGCCATCTGGAACGGCAGAATGGGTGCCTTGTGCCGGATGTACTGGCTGCTCGCCGGGCTGGCTGTTTGCGCCGCACGAGCAGACAGTGCCTTGACATTGATGCCCGCCGCCACAACCGTGCCCGCTTGGCCACGAGACTGGAGGAACCCTTCGGCGGTGAGGAGGGAATACGCGGTATCGATGGTGCCTCGCGCCAGTCCCAGTTCCTTGGCCAATGCCCGTGCGGCGGGAACGCGTTCGCCTGGCATGAGCAAACCGTCCGTTATGGCGCCGCGGAACCGCCAGTAAAGCTGCCGGTAGATCGGTTCGGTAGAGGTCGGGTCGAGGGGGGAGAAGCGCTTGATCTGCTGGTTCATGGCTTCATCCACCGCTCAGGGGCGGTTCGCTTCGTATCAAGGTGCGTCCTTATTTTTGCCCGAGGAAATTCAGCATGATCGCATTGAAGTCCGCCGGTGCCTGCATGAATGCGAAGTGACTGGCGTTGGGCAATATGGCCAGGCCGGCGCCCGGGATGGTTGCGGCCAGGTACTCCGTGTGCTCACGGTTGATCGCTTCATCGTGGTCGCCATCGACAATCAATACCGGTGTTTTTATGGTCTTGAGGTCTGCATCGCTCCACCCTGGCTGCGACGCCCACATATGGCTGATCTGCTCGACGAACTCATCAAACTTGTCGGGTGTTTTCGACAGCTTTTTGTATTCCTGCCCGGCGCGATCAATGTAGGCGGCAAACGTCGGGTTTTTTTCAACGCCTTGGATGACGCCTGAGGTTTTTGAGTTGGCGGCGAAGGCGAATATTTTTCCGACGCGATCAGGGTGACGCATCGCCAGATCCAGACCCAAAATCCCCCCATCGCTCCATCCCACGACGTCCGCCTTATGGATTTTCAGGTGGTCCAGCACCGCAACGACGTCATCGGCCATCAAGTCGTAGCCATAGGCTTGCGCATCCCGACCACTGCGACCGTGGCCACGGCTGTCCAGCAAGATCACGGTGTGATGCGGCGCGAGCACGTTGACCTGATTGCCCCAATAGTCGGAGTTGGCCAGGCCGCCATGCAACAGGACAACGGGAGAACCGTGCCCAATGACGCGGTAGAAAATTTTCGCGCCGTTGACGTCGAGGTAGGCGGACTTGGACGCCATCGTGATCTGGGGCGTGGCGGGCAGTGTTTCCCAGCGCTCGGCAGCGTGTGCAATCGAAAACGAGGCGCACAGCAAAAAAGCGACAGCGGTGAGACGGTTCATGGGGCTCTCCCTTCGGTCATCGAAGCGCTGAAAAATGCGCTTCCACTGCTTGGTCCGACTTGCTCCTGGCCAGCGCTACAGCCTGCGGACCCAAAGCGGTGCCTTCAACAGAGAAGAACGTTAGTGCATGCAGTCCGATCATGCCCAGAACCGCTTTCAGATACGGGGTCAGAAAGTCGGGCTGACGCGGGTCTTCTCCTGAAAATCGTCCTCCCGATGACACGGCAATAAAGACGGGACGGTCGTGCAGCACGCTGGTTTTCCCTTGCGCGCCGACATTGAACGTGCGACGGACGCGAGCGATATGGTCGATCCAGATTTTCAGTGCCGCGGGGACGGTGAAGTTGTGCATGGGGGTGCCGATCACCACAACGTCGGCGCTTTCCAGTTCTTCAATCAGCACTTCCGATTGGGCCATGGAGCCTTCTTGGGACACATCGGCGGACGCTTGTTGGGACATCGCGTAATGCTCATCAACCTGCGGTATGGCATCGCCGCTCACCACCCGGTTGATAACGGTTGCAGTGGGATCGCTCTTTAGCAAATGACCAATGATGTGCCTGGACAGTCGATAGCTCTCGGAAGTTGTCCCGCGAGGGCTGCACGTCACGTGGAGGATTTTCATGGTTCGCCCCTAAATAAAAGTACGTATTCGAGGGGGCATTCTAGGAAGCGGATGACCTATGCCAAAGGTCCAAGAAGTGAGCAGTTGACTGGGCCATGACTGCGCTTTCATGGCCCATGACGCAAGGCGGATCATGGATCTTAGCAATTAGACCAAGACGCAGCACGATGGAGCTCCTCACAGCAAACACAAAGGATTCATCATGAGCAATCGTCTCGACTACGCCAAGGCTGCACCCGAAGGCTACAAAGCTTTTGGCGGGGTATACGTCTACCTGCAAAACAGCGGTCTCTCCCACGAACTGATCGATCTTGTTTATCTACGGGTGTCGCAAATCAATGGCTGCGCCTATTGCATCGATATGCACTCGCGCGATCTGCTCAAACTGGGCGTCGTCGTTGAAAAATTGGTGCTGGTGCCAGTCTGGCGCGATGCGGGTGACGTTTTCACTGACCGCGAACGTATTGCGCTGGGCTGGGCGGAAACCGTCACACGCGTCGCTGATATGGGCGTTCCCGATGCGGAATATGAAGCGGCAGCTGCCGAGTTCAGTGATAAAGAATTGGCTGATCTGACTTACGCGATTGGGTTGATGAACGCCTTTAATCGATTTGGTGTGACGTTCCGTTCGACCCCTGCGGCGGCTGGAAAGTAGAACGCTCTTCAGGTTTCGCCAGGTCGTAATGCCTGGCGATTCAACTTACGTCATTCCTCCCGCAGGACAATCAACATGGCATGGGCACTGCTCGGCATCGCTGGCATTCTCGAAATTGCGTTCGCTTTCTACATGAAGGGCTCGGAAGGATTCACCCGGTTAGTCCCTGGACTTTTGGCGGCCGCCACGGGTTTGTCGAGTGTCTTTCTTCTTTCGCTCTCATTGCGCTCACTGCCGGTGGGAACGGCTTACGCGGTCTGGACCGGTATCGGTGCGGCGGGCACCGCGATTCTGGGCATGGCGCTGCTGGGGGATGCCACCACGGCGCTGAGGATCGCGTGCATTGTGCTTATTTTGGCCGGTGTCATCGGGCTCAGGCTGGTCTCGGGAAACTGAACCCGACGCTGGATGTTTTACGCGGGTAAGGCAATTTGCTGGCCCCGCTGGCGCGAAGTTATCGCCAAAATCACTTTATTTTCAGGTGGTTAGGCGGAATGCAATTGCGCAATGTAACGGTCACGTTGATCTCGTTTACCCTGGCGAGCATGGCGGGTGCGGTCCAGGCCAGGGAGTTGATGCCCAATGACCGCTATATGTGTGACTGGGGCGCGGGGACGGCGGCCAGAGCCCAGGAGCTCAAGTTGTCCGGGGTGTCGCTGTATGCCGCTCGCCAGAAGATACAGACCTACAAGTTCAACAAACCGTGGATGCACATGATGGCCATGGGCATTACCGAGCAAACCTACGACAGCCCGTCGCGGTTCAAACCTGCTGCGGTCCGGCAGAGTTTTTATGAAGAGTGCATCAGGTATAAGTTGGCGCGGAAGTGATAACGCACGAACGTACAGTGTCGTTCCCACATCACTTCAGGCATTTTGCCCCGGCCTTGGCCACTTGCGCATCCTGCTCGGCCTTGACGCCGGACACGCCGACCGCGCCGATCACCTGACCATCAAAAATAATCGGCACGCCACCTTCAAGCGACGTCAGTAACGGCGCGGATAAAAAGGCGTAGCGTCCACCATTGACCATGTCTTCATAGCCCTTGGATTCGCGCCGGCCCAAGGCCGAGGTGCGGGCTTTTTCGGTGGCGATGTAGGCGCTGCTGGGCGCGCAACCGTCGAGGCGTTCCAGTGCCAGGGGATGGCCGCCGTCGTCGACAATCACGATGGTCACGGCCCATTGATTGTTCTGTGCTTCGGTGCGGGCGGCGGCGAGGATCTGGCTGACTTCGGCCTGGCTCAGTACGGCTTTGCTTTTCATGGCAATTCTCCAATGCGCGATCAGGGCAGGGCGGCTTCGACCAGTTCGATCCAGTGCCTGACGGGGGTTCGACCCGCACCGTCAAGGTGCGACTGGCAGCCGATATTGGCGGTGACTATGACTTCGGGAAATCCGCTCTCCAGCGCATTTAGCTTGTTATCGCGCAGTTGTCGGGACAGCTCGGGTTGGGTCAGTGAATAGGTGCCCGCCGAGCCGCAGCACAAGTGGCTATCGGGCACGGGCGTGAGGTTGAAACCCAGGCGCGTCAGCAACGCTTCAACCGCGCCGCCGAGTTTTTGCGCGTGCTGCAAGGTGCAGGGGCAATGGAACGCCAGGCGTTGGGCAGCGTGGATGCCGAGTGCTTCCAGCGGTTCTTCGCGCAACACTTCGACCAAGTCTTTGGCCAACGCACTAACCTTTTGCGCCTTGTCGGCATAGGCCGGGTCGGCGCGGAGCAAGTGGCCATAGTCTTTGATGAACGCACCGCAACCGCTGGCGGTTTGCACGATGGCTTCGACACCGTTTTCAATGCTCGGCCACCACGCATCGATGTTGTGTCGTGCGCGATCAAGGCCGGCGGCCTGAGCGTCGAGGTGATAGTCGACGGCGCCGCAGCACCCGGCCTCGGGGCTCGGTGTGATGCTGATGCCCAGTCGATCCAGCACGCGTGCGGTGGCGGCATTGGTGTTGGGCGACAACCCCGGCTGCACGCAACCTTCCAGTATCAGCACCCGCCTCGGGTGGCGCACAGTCGGGCGCGGTTTGGCCGGGTACACACGCCGAGGCAACTTGGCTTGCAAGGTGTTTGGCAACAACGCACGAAACATCTGTCCGCTGTTGACCAGCGCTTTGAACAGCCCAGGATTGGGCACGACGCGGCGCAAACCTTCGCGCAACAAGCGCTGGTCGAGTGGGCGCGGTACGGCGGCATCCACCACCGCGCGACCAATGTCGAGCAAGTTGTGGTAATCGACGCCAGAGGGGCAGGTGGTTTCGCAGTTGCGGCACGACAGGCAACGGTCCAGATGCTGCTGGGTTTTTTGGGTAGCCTCGTGGCCTTCCAGCACCTGCTTGATCAGGTAGATGCGACCCCTGGGCCCATCCAGCTCATCGCCCAACAGTTGATAGGTCGGGCAAGTGGCATTGCAAAAACCGCAGTGCACGCAGGTGCGCAGAATGCTTTCGGCTTCTTCGGCGCGGGGCAGTTGGCGGGCCTGTTCGCTCAAGGTGGTCTGCATGGGTCAACACTCCGCGTACAAGCGACCGGGGTTGAAGATGCCCCGTGGATCAAGTTGCTGCTTCAGGTTCTGGTGGTAGTGCATCAGCGCAGCAGGCAACGGTTGGAACGGGCTGTCGATCAGGCCGTGGCTGTAACAGGTCACATGCCCGCCAACCTCACCGACGATCTCGCGAATGAGCGACGCCTGCGACTCGGATTTGAGCCAGCGTTGTGCGCCGCCCCAATCGATCAGTTGAATGCCGGGCAGGGAAAGCCGAGGTGTGTTGTGCGGTAAGGACAACCGCCAAAGGGGCTGGTCCTCATCGAAGAAACCCAGTCGATGTTCGTTGAGATCCGCCCAGTATGAAGCGTCGAGCAACTCGCCACCTAAACGGTCATGGGCCGCCGCCACCGAGCCTTCGCCGCCCTCGAGCCGCAAGTGCAGGCGCTGCCCGTCGTGGCACGCCGCGCTGATCGGCAAGGGCTGCTGGCCCCACTCCACGAGGCGAAGCAAAGCGCGATCACTGTCCATTTCCAGGCTGATGCTCAGGCAATGTCGCGGTTTGGGCAGCACCTTGAGCGACACTTCAGTCACCACCCCCAGCGCGCCGTAACTGCCGACCATCAAGCGCGACAGGTCATAGCCGGCGACGTTCTTCATGACTTCACCACCGAAGCGCAAATGCTTGCCGTGTCCGGTGATCACCCGCGTACCGAGGACAAAGTCCCTGACCGAGCCTGACCACGGACGCCGTGGTCCCGACAACCCACAGGCAATCATGCCGCCGACGGTGGCGTCTTCACCAAAGGAGGGCGGTTCGCACGCCAGCATCTGCTGTGCGTCGTCCAAAACTTCGGCCAGTTCTGACAACGGCGTACCGCAACGGGCGGTGATCACCAGTTCGGTCGGGTCATAGCTGACGATGCCTCGGTGGGTGCGCGTATCGAGGACTTCCCCCGCGACGATGCGCCCAAGGAAGGCCTTGCTGTTGGAGCCCTGAATGCGCAGCGGCGTTGCGTTTTGCAGCGCCTGATTGACTTGTTCCAGCAGTGTGGCGCTGTCATCCATGTCGAATTCGCTGCGCATCAGAAGCGCTCCAGATCAGGGAAGGGCATCTGTCCCATATGCACGTGCAGGGCGCCAAATTCGGCGCAGCGGTGCAGGGTGGGAATGTTCTTGCCGGGATTGAGCAGACCGCCCGGATCGAAGGCGGCTTTGACCGCATGGAACAGCGTCAGCTCATCGCTGTTGAACTGCGCACACATCTGATTGATCTTTTCGCGGCCCACACCGTGTTCACCGGTAATGCTGCCGCCGACCTTCACGCACAATTCGAGGATCTTGCCGCCCAGGGTTTCGGCGCGGTCGAGTTCGCCGGGCTGGTTGGCATCGAACAAAATCAGCGGATGCATGTTGCCGTCGCCAGCGTGGAAAACATTGGCTACCCGCAGGCCATATTCGGCCGACAGCGCTGCGATAGCCTGCAACACGCCGGGCAGTTCGCGGCGCGGGATCGTCCCGTCCATGCAGTAGTAATCCGGCGACAGGCGTCCCACCGCCGGGAAGGCATTCTTGCGTCCGGCCCAGAAACGCACGCGTTCGGCCTCATCGCGGGCCTGGCGGACTTCGGTGGCGCCTGCCTGTTCCAGCACCTGGCGCACGCGGTTGCAGTCATCATGCACGTCGGCTTCCACGCCATCGAGTTCACAAAGCAAAATGGCTTCGGCGTCGACGGGATAACCGGCGTGGATGAAGTCTTCAGCTGCGCGAATGGCCAGGTTGTCCATCATCTCCAAGCCGCCGGGAATGATGCCGGCGGCAATAATGTCGCCCACCGCACGGCCGGCTTTTTCGACGGAATCGAAGGCGGCCAGCAGCACTTTTGCGGTCTGCGGTTTGGGCAGCAGTTTGACTGTCACCTCGGTGATTACCCCGAGCATGCCTTCGGAACCGGTGAACAAGGCCAGTAAATCGAAGCCGGGCGAGTCCAGGGCATCGGAACCCAGCGTCAGGTGTTCGCCCTCGACGGTGAGGATCTCGACCTTGAGCAGGTTGTGCACGGTCAGGCCGTACTTGAGGCAATGCACGCCACCGGCGTTTTCGGCGACGTTACCGCCGATAGAACAGGCAATCTGCGAGGAGGGGTCCGGCGCGTAATACAGGCCGAAGGGCGCCGCCGCCTGGGAAATAGCCAGATTACGTACCCCTGGCTGAACCCGTGCGGTGCGGGCATCGGGGTCGATGTGCAAGATGTTGTTGAAGCGCGCCATCACCAGCAGCACGCCTTTTTCCAGCGGCAATGCACCACCAGACAAACCCGTGCCGGCACCACGGGCAACCACCGGGACGTGCCGCTCATGGCAGACTCTAAGGACACCCTGGACTTCGTCGAGGTGGCGGGGCAGCACCACTAGCAGGGGCGTGGTGCGATAAGCGGAGAGCCCGTCGCATTCGTACGGCCTGAGTTCTTCCTGCTGGTGCAGAATTTCCAGATCGGGCAGCCGCGCGTGCAGCGCCTTGAGCAGAGCGGCTTTGTCGACGTCAGGCAAAACGCCGTCGACGCGTTCATCGTAAAGAATGTTCATCGCCTGATCGTAACCCTCAGTTGTTTTTATTCGAGGACTTCCGGTGACAGTTAATGTGCTACTCCATAAGTTAGACCCTTGGGTTGAATCGCGTAACAGAAAATAGTTTGGCGTTTCCTCTTCTATCAATACTCCTCAACATATGCGATTGACTAGTTCCTCCTAGGGATGGTCTGTAGTGGCCATTTATTATGGCTGACTTCGGCCACTGCCGATTTTGAAAGTGGCAAGTCGAACCAAAATGCTCGGATCACTCACTCATTCCTGTCTTTTTAGCCGCTACGAGCACCTCGCGGCGGCTATTCCCCACATCACAGGTGCACCTCTGCTGCATGGCTCAATAAATGTCGACGGGACATCCGCAGATTCGACAATGCAAGCAGCATCACCAGCTGCGCCGTGTTCTTGGCCAAACCATGGAAGCGCGTCTTCACATAACCGAACTGGCGCTTGATCACCCGGAACGGGTGCTCAACCTTCGCCATGACTTGAGCCTTGGCTTTTTCAATTTTGCGCTTGGCTTTGTACAGGGCGCTACGTTTGCCCAGGCACGTCTGTGATCGAGCCGAACTGTCGCACAGCTGTACGGCTGTCTCTATTGCTCGCACAAGTCTGCTACTGCGACGAAGAAGACCTGCACAAGCGGCTGAGCTTGCAATACGTGATCAACGCCGTGCGCAAAGCGCTCCCGGATGCAGCGCACGCTGAAGCGCGCTTGGCGAATGCTCCGAGTCGGCGAAACAGATGGTCGAAACAGTTAAAACAAAAGTGTTTGAGTACGGCATGCGGACCCCATTCTGGGAGAGCCGCTTGAGTCGTTATGAAGAGGTTGGGGGTGGTGTTTTGAGCGCTGTTATGTAACGCTGCGTTTCAACGTCTGTGGGCGAGAACAGAGTAGAGTTTATGCGCCAGCCCCGGCTGGTGACGGCGGGGTTGGCGCATATCGATGAAGTAGTCGATATGCTGGCCGAAGACGAGGAGGAGGGGCGGCAGTCCTGTCTGAAAAGTCACTGGGTAGGCGTTGGAAAAAGTAGAGGCGCCGAGCCTCGTATCGAGAGTGTGGCCACCGATCTGGTGGCGCACTTCGAGGAGCGCGGTCAGGCGCAGAATGGCTAGGACATGGGGGTGACCATGAGATGTGAGATTTGTCTGCACTTGTACAGCGAGATCATTACTCGGCGCCCCGAATGGCACGACGAAGACCCACCATCGCGCGATGAAGAAGGTTCGAGCTATTGGAAAATCGCCTTCGGTTTCGCGCGCATAAGGGTGTTGAACTATGTGCGGTTTTCGATTGGCCCTATTAAAGGGGATTTAGATTGCCAGCCAACAGGAGTCTTGCAGGACTTTCGTTTATGCCATTAACGCGAGCCCACGGTTACTCATGCCGTCGGTATGGATACTGTGACCGATATCGCACTCAAGGTGGGCCGTGGCAACCCGGGCAGGCTTGTAATGAATAGGAGTTCGCTGTGTCCAGATGAGCCCCGCCCAGTAAGCGGCAGCATGAAGGGTTGTGTTATCAGCGAGAGTTGGCAGAGTGCGGGAATTTTTTGCGCGGGCGGTAAGAACTTAAAACTGTTATCTGCAAGTTTAAACAAGACTATTCATCAAAATATGGATCAACTGTGACTAATGATATTTCCCCCCGTCGGACTCTTAGGGATGATGAGACCGACTTGGTTGAACTGCTGCTGAGCTTATGGACGCAAAAATGGCTAATCATACTGGTCACCTTGACGATCACCGCTGGTGCCGCCTTATATGCGTTTCTCAGTAAGCCGGTTTACGAAGCGCGTATTTCCGTACTGCCGCCCTCGCTCAGTAACATTGCTGGCTTCAACCTGGGGCGGAGTGGAGCGCGTGGACTGGTGCCTTTCTCGGTCAGCGATGTATACGCTGTTTTCACTCGTAACCTGCAAGCCGAGGAAGTTCGCCGTCAATTCTTCAGGGAGGTTTACTTGCCGTCACTGGACGCAGAGCAGCGTTCAAGGTCTCTGGACAGGCTCTACATGGAGTTTTCTGGATCACTAAGCGTCAAGGCGCCAGACAAAAATCAGCCAGATCGCTATGTAATTGTTGTTGAGCGTCACGACCCAGGCCAGGCTGCGGACTGGGCTAAGCGCTATATCGACCTGACGGCTCGGCAATCCCTCGGTGAAATGCTGAAAAACGCTCAAAGTGAGCTCTCTGTGCAGGCCGGGAATATAGAGCGGCAGATAAAATCCCAGCGGGATACTGCCAAAGCTCGTCGTGCGGACCGCATTACTCAGCTGCAAGAGGCGCTGAAGGTTGCCGAGGAAGTTGGCCTTGAAAAACCTCCGTTGATTACTGGGCGATCGAATGACAGCGAGCTCGCCGCATTTATGGGTGGTAGCTTGATGTATATGCGCGGAGCCAAGGCGCTACGAGCAGAATTGCAGGTGCTTAAGTCACGCGAATCTGACGACCCCTTCATTTCCGACCTGCGCAACCTTCAGGAACAATACGAGCTTTATGCCGGTGTAAGTCTCGACCCGGAAGGAGTCGCAGTCTTCCGTCAAGATGGTAAAATCGAATTGCCGGATGCCCCCATCAAGCCCAAGAAGGCATTGATTCTGGCGCTTGGCGTGGTGCTTGGCGGTATGCTTGGTCTCTTCATTGCTCTGATTCGTCTGATGATTAAAAAACGTTTAGCCACGACCTAAACACTCCTCCTCTACCGTTTACTGGAGGGGAGTGAGGCGTTAAATAACCAACGCCAGATTCAGGAAGGTACATTGGGCGAAGAAAATTAGCGCTCAACTCCCCATCCGCCGCAACTTTTCGTGGGGCAACCGTTTCACCGAGTATTGTAGGAGGTCGTAACCCTTCTGAGCCCTGTGGGCACCGGAGTGTGTAGACTCCGGCAAGTAGGTGTTTTGATCCGAAAGGTGAGCTGCATGTTATTCGGCCGGTGCGGACCAGAGGGGGCGTGGATGCTTAAGTGCTCATCAGAGGTGCGATTTTTTGCGGTGGTGCGACGACACCGCAATAGGCAGAATAATCTCGAGGCCCCCATCGCAACTCTAGTTTTATCAGTACTTAATACCTGTCCAAGAAGCACTGTTCCCCTATGGAATGAAGGCTGTGAATTAACTATTTGTGTTTCTTTTTTGGGGCTTGTTAATGTTATTGCGTAACTCTCTATTGAATTTAGTTGGGCTAGGCGGTCCGTTACTGGCGGCAATTTTTACTATACCGTATTTAATAGCAGAGCTCGGTCCTGAGCGCTTCGGACTGTTGACCTTGATTTGGGCTGTCGTTAGCTACTTCGGTTTGTTTGATTTTGGACTAGGGCGTGCACTGACCCAGCAGATCGCTATCACATGGTCACGTGATGAAAAACAAGATTTACCGTCAATCACAGGAACCGCCTATCTCATTATGCTTGTCCTTGGCCTTTGCGCGGGTCTGATTATGGCTTTGATAGCGCCAGTTCTTGTTGATCAGATTAAGAATGTTCCTAATAAGTCCGAAGCTATTAGTGCTCTGTACGCAATGGCTGTTGCGATGCCATTCATTGTTCTGACATCAGGATTCCGCGGCGTACTCGAAGCACGACAAGCCTTCGGAGTTATTAATTTGATTCGCATACCCATGGGGCTTTTCACTTTTCTCGGGCCGGCTGCGGTGGTCTGGATTGATGAGCCTAGACTGGACTTGATAGCCTGGGTACTTGTTATGGGGCGAGTCTTAGGGTGTCTCGTGCACGCTTGGTATGCCTTTCGCTCTTTACCGAAAGAGTATAGGGGACTGGTTGTCAAACGAACCTGGGTTCGACCGTTATGCGTCAATGGTGGCTGGTTAACTGTGAGCAATGTCATAAGCCCTTTGATGGGTTACATTGATCGTTTCATCATCGGGGCATTGGTTTCGACTGCAGCTGTCACGTATTACGCGACACCCAATGAGATTGTTACCAAACTCTGGATATTCCCTGCTGCATTGACAGCCGTGCTATTCCCAACCTTTGCCGCGCAGATCAGTCGCGGCGGAGGAGAAACGCGCGAACTTTTCAAGAAGGTTCTGCTCTGGCTTTTTCTTGCGATGACACCAATTGTGGTTGTGCTGATACTTTTCGCCCACGAAATCATGCGTCGGTGGATTAACGAGGATTTTGCCAACCAGAGTGCAACAATCCTGCAGATCTTTGCAGTCGGAATACTGATTAATAGCCTGACACATATTCCATTTACTTTGATTCAGAGCAGTGGGCATGCTCGATGGACAGCGCTGATACATTTAGTCGAGCTTCCAATGTTCATGCTAGCCCTCTGGTGGCTTACCAATAACTATGGTGTCGAGGGTTCAGCATGGGCGTGGCTGTTGCGCATAATTTTTGATACTGGATTGATGTTTGCTTGTGCAAAGCACATCCTTGATTCGCGTTTGGCAGCAGTAAAATATGGCTAACTCAGAATTTCGACTTTGCTATGCCAGATTGAATTTAATTGACGCCGCTACAGGGAGTTTGATTTGAAAGTTCATGACGTTGTGATAATCATGTCGGTGTTCAATGGCGAGAAATATGTGGTTGAGCAAATCGATAGCATACTTTGCCAGGAGTCGGCAAATGTAAAGCTTTGGATCAGAGATGATGGTTCAACTGATAGCACAGTTAGTTTGATTGGTGAAAAATATGCCAATGATGACAGGGTGTTTATACAGAAGGGAAAGAACTTAGGTGCGTGCAAATCGTTTATTGAAGCTGTTTTCTGCTGTGATTTTGTCGGGGATTATTATGGATTCTCAGATGCTGATGATGTTTGGGTGATTGACAAAATCAAGCATTCTGTAGACCTGTTGAAGAAAGAAGGGAGTGATATTCCCGTTGCTGTCTCTACACGATTACAGATTGTTGATGAGTCTTTAGGTCCTATAGGCTACACAAAAGTACCTAGAAAGGGTTTGATCTTTAAAAATGCCATCGTTGAATCTGTCGCGAGTGGCGCATCAATTCTAATGAATGAACAAGCATTTAAGATAGTCAGGTCAGTAAGGCCTAGCCATGCTGTTATGCATGATGCATGGGTGTATTTAGTGATTTCTGCATTCGGGAAATTTATCTACAGTGAGTATCCTACGATAAAATATAGACAGCATGGTAGTAATGTAATCGGAGCCTCAAGGTCTTTAAAGAAGAAAATTATTTCACGATTTTCCAGGTTGTCAAATGTTAGCCCGTTCCGCGCTCAGGCCGAAGAATTTATGCAGTTTTTTGGCAAGTCGCTTAGCAAGGAAAACTATGTGATTCTTGATAGGTATTGCAATCACGATAGTAGCTTTCGACGGAGGGTTATGTTCGCAATTAATCCGAGTGTTTATTTTCAGAGTGCTAAGGCTAGCATTTATTTAAGGCTCTTGTCATTGTTAGGTAAGGGGTAATTAAGTGCAAGAAAAACAGCAAGGGTTTGGCGTCGTTTATTCTGCGGCGCGAAGTCTTTTTAGTTTTAATTTATATGTGCTTTTTTTAATATTGGCTTTCTGTTCGTTTTATTCTGCGCGGGAAAGTTTTTCATATGATTATATTTTTTATATAGGCTATTTTGACGCTATACAAAAAATGCAGCTGAGTGATATTTTTTTATCGCTGCAAAGTAATTTGCCAATTATTTACGTAGGTGTTCCCCCTTCAGGCCTGTTGGAGGTTGGTTTTGTACTGTTTGTGAGGGCTCTGTTTTTTATCACTGAAAGTTCAGAGTTAGTCTACGCGTTAATCGCTACGATATCGCTAATGACGAGGGTTTTCATAATGAGAAGGCTTGGTATAAATTGGGCCTGGATCGTGCTGATAAACATTTACGCGATTACATTGTTTGAGGCTAATGCAATACGCGCCGGTTGTGCTTTGACTTTAATTATTTTTGGTGGGTATTGCCTTTTAAAAGATAGAAAACTTATAGGCTTTGTTCTCCTGGTTTCTTCTATTTCATTTCACGTGCAGGCGGCTTTTGTTTTTTGTTTTTTTGGTTTTTTTTGGTTGTTCTATAATTTTTTCAGCCAAAGTGCTTTAAGGCTTGCCTTGACAGGACTCGGATTGGGGGTGAGTGGGTTAGTGGTTGACAAGGCTATTGCGCTATTGAATGTAAGTAAGATGGAAGACTATAGCGGCAAATATGTTGGGTCGGTTGGGTTTAATAGTATTTCATTGGCGGGCATATTATTAGTTGGGGGTTTTTTCTATAAAATCGTGTCGTCGAGAAAATGCGTCTTGGAGTCAATGGGTGCCGAAGGAAGGATTTTGTTGCCATTTTTAATTTCTTCAGTCCCTGCATTGTCCGCCTTGGTGTTTGCTACGTCTCTTGGTGCTATAGGTGATAGGCTTTGGCAGTTCGCTTTTGTTGTTTTTAGCGTTTTTATGTTGAGAGTGGATGTAAAGGGCTCTTTTAGATATGTTCTGTATTTGTTGTTGATTTTGTGTTTGTTTATTTCAAATATAAATGTGCTGATAAGGTATCCGTTGTCTAATTTTTTATATCCGTTGCTTCCGTACATTGATATTGTTCCTAAGTTTTGATTTTGTGGAGGCTTGGGTTTAAAAAATATAGTGGCCCAGCAGATTATTAGCCGGTCTGTAAGACAGCTTGATAGGTTGGGTGGTGGCGCTGATGAAAAATTGACCCACTTTGCCGATTGAAAATTGACCTAGGGCCGATTGCTGATTTTTGCATCAGTAATTGTGGATAAGCTTAGCAGCACTGTCCCGCTGACATAGGCACTAAGCCCCACCGCATGCAGGCATACGGCAGGGTATTCCCGGTGTCGATCAAAACGGTTCATCGTCCTCTGTGCCGTCACTGTCCTTGCGCTTTCGCTCACGTGATTTGATCTTTGTCTGGGCGACCAAGCTGCTGTGTTGCAGGCGGTAGGACTCCTTGCCTGTTTCGACGATGTGGCAGTGGTGTGTCAGCCGATCCAGCAACGCCGTGGTCATCTTGGCGTCACCGAACACCCTTGACCATTCCGAGAAGCTGAGGTTGGTGGTGATGACCACGCTGGTGTACTCGTATAGCTTGGACAGCAGGTGAAATAACAGGGCACCACCGCTCTGACTAAAAGGCAAATACCCCAGTTCATCGAGTATCACCAGGTCTGTGCGAAGCAGCCCTTGAGCGATTCGGCCCGCCTTACCCTCGTGTTTTTCGCGCTCCAGCAAATTGACCAGATCCACCGTGGAGTAGAAGCGCACGCGTTTGTTATGCGTCGTGATTCCGGACACGGCCAAGGCGGTGGCCAGGTGTGTTTTGCCGGTTCCAGGCCCGCCAATTACACGTCATTCTGCGCGGTATCGGTGAACTCCAGGCTGGACAGATCCCTGACCACGCGGGCGTCTGCGCTGGAAGCGCTGAAGTCGAAGCCTGCCAAATCACGATGTATGGGCAGTTTGGCCATGTTCATCTGATGATTCACCGAGCGTACGGCGCGATCTGCATGTTCCTGTTGAAGCAGGTGTTCGAGCAGCCATTTCGACGACGCCGTCGAGGCTTCGCCTTGGGACGCAAGTTCTTCCCAGGCGCTGGCCATGCCATGCAGACGCAGCTCCTTGAGTTCCGCCATAAGATCACGCATTGCGAGTCTCTTCATCGGTGGTACGGAGCCGGTCGTAGCGCGCGGTATTGGCGACAGGCGCCACCTTGAGTTGAAGGCTGGTTTCGGCGGACGGAGGGGCTGCTGTCGATGTCAGTCGTGCCAGAACCTTCAGGATGTGGTCAGCGCTCAAGCTGCCTGATTCAAGTACCAACTCCACAGCCACCAACACGGCATCGAGCCCGGCGATGGGAACAGCCGCCAGTACCTGCGTCATGACCCGATCACCATTGGCGTGACGCCTCAGACCGCGCTTGAGAAGCAGCAACGGCTTCGGCAGATCGGCAAACGGAGCGCCATTGCGCAGCGCACCGGGCTTGCGTTCGATAAGCGGGATGTAATGCTGCCAGTCCGTGGCCCTGGCTGGGATACGCAACCAACCAAAATGCGCGACTGGCGCACAGCTTCATGTGGGAAACCTGGATCCGTCGAAACAGGCCGCCGATCAGCAGGCCTTCTTCGCTCCAGTCGAACTGAAAGGCCTCACCGAGGGCGAACGTCAACGGTACAAAGGCCCGTAAGGATTTGCCTTGCTCACCGCGCCACGAACGTATGAAGGCGGTGAGCTGGCTGTAGCCGCCGTCGTAGCCCTCGGCCTTGATCTGTTCGAAGAGTGCTTTGGCGCTCCTGCGATTGTGCTTGGCCCGAAACGAATCGGCCTTGAGCGCCTGCTCCAGCGTCTGGTGAAACGGACTGAGTTTGTTGAAGGCTGCGCACCGCTGGTAAGCCGGCTGAGCTGCTTCGGGCGCTCTGACCCATTTTCGGATGGTATTTCTCGACAGCCCGGTACGCTTGGCAATCTGATGCAGCGACAGCTTGTCGCGAAAATACATGCGCCGAATTTTGCCCATCATTTCCATGCTGATCACCCTGTGTTCTCCTGCTCAAAAATTGAGGAGGAGCAGTTGAACGCATGGGTCAGTTTTCAGTCGGCAGAACAGCCTTTACTGGGTCAGTTTTCGGTCAGCGGCAACAAAAGCAACACACCGGCTCGTGCGGACCAAGTTGGGTGGAGATTTCTACCTATGGAAAACTCTGCCAGCCGTGCCGCGACTTGCGAGGGCCCAATCACCATGCCGATGGCCAAGGTCACAGCGGTCGCTGTCCCCAATTGCTTGAGGACATTGAGCAGGTGTACTGAGATACCTGATACGACCAATGCCAGAATCGTCAACATGGCGCCAATCAACAAGAACAGGTGATTGGTGGTATCGGGGCGAAGCTCTGCAGTATTGCGTGTTTCTATAATGACGGGGTGAGGCGATTGTTTTGTGCTTCCAGGAATCAACAGGGCATGAATAGGGAATCCGATTAGCAGATAAGCTGCTGCGATGGCGAAGCAGGTGGGGTCCACTTGGTGACGCGCTGACATCTCTGGGCGCCGAGGGTTGGGTGTCCGCTTTTGGCCGATTCTGTTGAAAAAGTCGGATTTTCAGCTCACCTGAACTCAGGCACGACCACCACCGGAGAACCTAATCACCACATTGAGTGGTTTCTCGGCCCTTCGTTGACCTTTGCTGCTCTGTTAATGGGTTAGTTTGAGGTTTTTAGCTTCGTGCAGGCGCACCTATCCCGTAGAAGGTGGCCCTTGAGATGCAAGTTTGGCCAGACGTCACAGGTTCTGTGCCGCGGCCGCCAGCGTGAACTCATCGGACGCGCCACTCATGCCACGTAGTCGCAAGCGATCCAGTTTCAGGATTCGCTTGAGGTGGGCGAACAACATTTCGACCTTCTTACGTTCGTGGCGAGAGCGCACGTACTCCGGCGTCGCCGCGATGCGTCGAGTCACATCACGAGCGGCTTCATGGATGCTGCGGACGATCTTGCGAATCGAAGTGTTCGGGCAGTATTTGGCTTTCATCGGACATGTCGCGCAGTCGGTCTGCATGGATCGGAAGATGATGGTGTTGGCTTTTGTGACGTGTGAACGCTCGTTCTTGAAGGCTCGCCATTCGCCGCGTAATACGTTGCCGGCCGGGCAGCGGTATTCCTCAGCCTCTTCATTCCAGTGGAAATCGTTACTCGAAAAGCTGTCGTTCTTGCGCTCAGTTTTGTCCCACACCGGCACATGCGGTTCGATGTCTTTTTCCTCCACCATCCAGGCCAGCATCGGCGCTGTGCCGTAAGCGGTGTCGCCAATGAGGCGATCTGGCTTGATGTCGAACTGCGCTTCGACCCGATCGATCATCTTCTTGGTGCTCTCGACTTCTGCGGTTCGATGAGCCGGTGTGGGTTCCACATCCATGATCACGCCGTGCTCGGTATCGATCAGATAATTCGTGGAGTTAGCGTAGAAAGCTGGGCCGGCAGGAGCAGCGGTCCAGTGGGTTTGAGGATCCGCCAGCGACAGGCGTTTCGGTAGCGTTTCGGCCAAAGCCTCTTCATCGAGGCCTTCAAGGTACTCACGCGCGGCGCGGGTGCTCAGGCCCGGATCGCTCCAGTTGACTGCCCCATCCTGAATGGGCTGAAGCATGTGCCCGTGGACGCTGAACAATGAAGATCGAAGTCTTTTATGCTGATGGATGCGGCAACTGCAGCGTGTCCAGGCTCGACCTCAAGGACGTCGTGCTCGCAGCGTTTCCCGGCGGAGCGGTTTGGAGCGAGATCGACATCGTTAAGAACATCGACTAAGCGGTGGGGCAGGGCGTTCTCACGGTCCCGGCTGTCGCGATCGACGGGGCACTTGTATTCACCAAGCTGCCGACGGCTCAACAGCTTGTGTCTGAGTTGACGGCCGCGCAGAGAAACTGAATGGACGCTGAATCGAGGTTGCAACTCGTTCAGCAGGGCCGCCTGGCGGCGACCGTCACAGCGTTTTTGGCGGGCTTGGTATTTAGCTTCAACCCAGTGGCAATGGCTGCCGTGGCGGTGACGCTCGCCTACGTCACAAAGGCCCGGGAAAACCTGCAGGCGACGCAGTATCCGGGCTGATCTATCCTGTGGCTTTGGCAGCTTCTCCCTGCATTTCCGTGCGCCACGGGTCGGGCGTAACCCTAAGACCGGCGATTCCGCAAGCTTGGATGGCAAGTTCGTTCCGCATTTCAAGCCGTGGAAGGAGTTGCGGGATCGGGTGAATGAGGAGGAGTAATGGCGTTGTAGGGACTGACGGGAAGGTCAGTTTTGCGTCTGGTCTGTCAAGTCTTGTAATAGTTCGCATATCTGAGAGAATGCCGTGCTGAGTTTATAGTTCGTGTCGGCAGTGAGGAATCTCTTCTTTGGCGCGTCTCAAGGAGAGGCTTTTATCCAGGTCAAAGAATCAAAGGATTGCGAGCGGATTTTTTAGTCCCCATCCCCATTGCTGAGCTGACGATATTGATTTTTTCTTGATCCGGAGTTTCAGTGAGTCAGATCCCACCCGTAAACAGCTACCAACCCTCGGACGAGATTGATTTAGTTGAGTTGCTTGAGAATCTATGGAAGCAAAAGCTGCTGATTGCTCTTGTGACGCTGTTGACTGCAGTCGTAGCCGCTAGTTATGCCTTTTTGTCCGCGGCAGTCTACGAGGCAAAAACCAGTTTGTTGCCGCCTCGCTTGGCAGATATCGTTGGCTATAATCTGGGGCGAGCGGAGGCTGGGCTGCCAGAATTTACTGAGAAAAAAGTTTATTCCATGTTTACTCAGAACCTTCGTTCAGAGGGGCAGCGCAATAGCTTTTTCGAGCAGGTCTATCTTCCCGCGCAGGAAGCTGACGCAAGCTCAAAAACAAAGGATCAGCTTCGGGAGGCTCTAAACAAGAAACTGGTCATCAGCAATCCTGATATTAAGAACAACCCAGATCGATTCGAAGTGGCAGTGCAGTCCGCAGTGTCGAGCAGGGCGGCAGAGTGGGCAAACTTGTACGTCGAACGGGCGGCGGCCAAGACTCGGCAAGATATGGTTGATACAGCCAAGACTGAAATCAGTACGCGAGTCAAGTCGATCAAGAGTCGAATTGAGGTATTGCGCGAGAGTGCCAGAAAACTTCGTGAAGACCGAATTGCTCGCCTGCAAGAAGCTTTAACCGTTGCAGATAAAGTGGGTGTGCAAGCGCCGCAGGTCAAAGCCAGCAGAACATCGTCGGATGGTGAGTTGGAGCAGTTCGTTGATGGCAATTTGATGTATATGCGCGGTGCCAAGGCCATTCGCGCCGAACTGGCAGTGCTGCAAAGCCGCACGAATGACGACCCATTTATAGCCGGTCTACGCGATTTTGAAAATCAACTGGATTTTCTATCCAAGGTTAGCGTGAGTCCAACTAACGTTGCGGTTTTCACCTTGGATAATATTGCCGAAGCTCCCGACACTCCAATCAAACCTAAAAAAGCGCTGATACTGGCTCTTGGGGTTGTTCTTGGCGGTATGCTAGGTGTGTTTATTGCCTTGATTCGTAGCATGTCGGCGAAGCGTCGCCAGCAAGTAAACTGATAACGCTTCGCAACAGCTAAAAAGAGTGAAGAATGAAAATTCTCGTCACCGGCGGCGCCGGCTTTATTGGTTCTGCGGTTATTCGCCAGATCATTCGCAACACCAATGATTCGGTAGTCAACCTCGATAAACTCACCTACGCCGGCAATCTCGAATCACTGGCTGACATCATCGGTAGCGAGCGCTACGCCTTCGAACAGGTGGATATCTGCGATCGCACCGAAGTTGAGCGAGTGTTTCGCGAGTATCATCCCGATGCCGTGATGCATCTGGCGGCGGAAAGTCACGTTGATCGCTCCATCGACGGCCCAGCGGCGTTTATTGAGACCAATATCGTTGGCACCTATACCTTGCTGGAAGTTGCTCGCCAGTATTGGCAAGGTCTGGACGACAGCCGCAAAGCCGGGTTTCGCTTTCACCATATCTCCACCGATGAAGTGTATGGCGATCTCGACGATCCAGCCGAACTGTTTATCGAAGCCACGCCTTACGCGCCCAGCTCGCCG
Source organism: Pseudomonas sp. GL-B-19 (assembly GCF_019956415.1). GTDB lineage: Bacteria > Pseudomonadota > Gammaproteobacteria > Pseudomonadales > Pseudomonadaceae > Aquipseudomonas. The sequence goes on along the minus strand of NZ_JAHBDK010000037.1, from coordinate 6,196 downwards.
TATTCAGCCAGCAAGGCCAGTTCCGACCACCTGGTACGCGCCTGGAGTCGTACCTATGGGCTGCCGACGCTGATCACCAATTGCTCGAATAACTACGGTCCGTACCACTTCCCGGAAAAGCTTGTGCCGTTGATCATCCTCAACGCCCTGGAAGGCAAGCCACTGCCTGTGTACGGCAAAGGCGATCAGATTCGTGATTGGCTCCATGTCGAGGATCACGCCCGCGCGCTGTACAAGGTAGTCACCGAAGGCGAGCTCGGCGAAACCTATAACATCGGCGGTCATAACGAAAAAAAAAATATCGAGGTGGTGCATGCGCTCTGCGCTCTGCTCGACGAGTTACGGCCCGACTCGCCACATTGCCCGCACGCCAGCTTGATCACCCACGTCCAAGACCGCCCCGGCCACGATCTGCGCTACGCCATCGACGCCAGCAAGATTCAGCGCGAGCTTAACTGGACGCCCATCGAGACCTTCGAGTCTGGGATTCGTAAGACCGTTGAGTGGTATCTGAACAATCTGCAATGGTGCCGCCGCGTACAAGATGGCAGCTATCAACGTGAGCGCCTGGGCGTTAAGGCATAAGGAAGCAGTACATGAAAGGCATTATCCTCGCCGGCGGTTCCGGTACCCGGCTCTACCCCATCACCAAGGGCGTGTCCAAACAACTGCTGCCGGTTTATGACAAACCGATGGTTTATTACCCGCTGTCGGTGCTAATGCTCTCGGGTATCCGTGACATTTTGTTAATCAGCACACCAGAAGACATTAGTGGTTTTCAGCGCTTACTCGGGGATGGCCGCGATCTAGGCATCAACCTTAGCTATGCGGTGCAGCCCAAGCCGGATGGCTTGGCCCAAGCCTTCATCATTGGTGAAGAGTTTATTGGCCAGGATAACGTCTGCCTGGTGCTGGGAGACAACATCTTCTACGGCCAAGGTTTTGGTCCCATGCTGCGCGCCGCAGTTGCCCGCAGCAAAGGCGCTACCGTGTTCGGCTACCAGGTCAAGGACCCGGAGCGCTTCGGTGTGGTTGAGTTTGACGAGCACAAGCGCGCCATCTCCATCGAAGAAAAACCGCTCAAACCAAAATCCCACTATGCCGTGACTGGGTTGTATTTTTACGATAACGACGTGATTGATATCGCCAAACAAGTCAAGCCTTCTGCGCGTGGCGAGCTGGAAATTACCAGCATTAATCAGGCGTATATGGAGCGAGGAGACTTGCACGTAGAGTTGCTCGGCCGTGGCTTCGCCTGGCTGGATACTGGCACCCACGAAAGCCTGCTGGAAGCGGCGCATTTCGTGGAAACTATCGAGAAGCGCCAAGGCTACAAGGTAGCCTGCCTGGAAGAGATTGCCTTTAATAATGGTTGGTTGAGCGTGGACAATCTGCGTGGCATTGGCCAGTCTCTGAGCAAGAACGGCTATGGTCAGTATCTATTGTCGTTGGTCGAGGACAAGTAATGAGCGAAAAACCGATTTACGTCACCCAGCCCTACCTGCCGCCGCTGGAAGAGTTCATCCCTTATTTGCAGCAAATTTGGGACAAAAAAATCCTCACCAATGGCGGCCCAATGCATCAGCAGTTGGAGCAGCAGCTATGCGACTACCTCGGTGTCGAGCATATTGCGCTGTTCAATAACGGTACCATTGCGTTACTCACTGCATTGCAGGCACTGCGCGTAACTGGCGAGGTCATTACTACACCGTATTCATTCGTTGCCACCGCCCACTCACTGTTGTGGAATGGCATTAAGCCAGTATTCGTCGATATCGATCCTCACACCCTTAACCTCGATCCTGCAAAGGTCGAAGCTGCCATTACTCCGCAGACTACCGCCATTATGCCGGTGCATTGCTACGGTAATCCTTGCGACGTCGAGGCTATTCAGAAGATCGCGGACAACTATAACTTACGCGTGATTTACGATGCCGCTCACGCCTTCGGTGTAAAAGACGCCGGAGGCAGCATCTTGCGGCATGGCGATCTGAGTGTGCTGAGCTTTCATGCTACAAAAGTCTTCAATACCTTTGAAGGTGGGGCAATTATTTGTCCAGATGCCAAGACCAAGAAACGTATTGATCAATTGAAGAACTTTGGTTTTGTTGATGAAATCACCGTGGTCGCTCCCGGTATTAACGGGAAAATGAGTGAAATCAATGCAGCGTTTGGCTTATTGCAACTCAAGCATATCGACCAAGTAATTGCCCGTCGGCGCGAAGTTGACAGGATATATCGTGAGGAACTCCAGGGGGTAAACGGTATTCGAATCGTAGAGGGCGGCAGTCAGGCCGCTGCGAACTACTCGTATTTTCCGATTTTAATTGAGTCGGATCACCCTTTAAGTCGTGATGAGTTGTACCAGAAACTTAAAGATAGCAATATTTTTTCACGACGATACTTTTATCCGCTAATCAGCGAATTCCCAATGTATCGGGGCATGTTATCGGCGCAGCGCAACAACCTTCCTGTAGCTAATGAGGTCTCCGAGAAGGTTCTTTGCCTGCCAATTTATTCAGATATCACCAGTGATGACCTCGCCCGAATTATCCATGTCGTGAGGGCTGCTTGAGATGGGACTGCTCAGCCGCGAACAAATAGAACAGATGGGGTTCTCCCATGTAGGAGAAAATTCGCGCCTTTCCGACAAAGCCGCCTACTATAATTGCGCAAACATCGTCATTGGCAATAATGTGCGGATCGATGACTTCTGCGTGCTCTCTGCGGGCATCGGTGGTATTGAAATCGGGTGCTATATTCATATTGCTGTATACACTTCGCTCATCGGTGCCGGGAAAATAACTCTGTGCGACTTCAGTAACATCTCATCGAAAGTTGCAATTTATAGTAGTAATGATGACTATAGTGGTTCCAGTATGACCAATCCAATGGTTTCCGAGGAGTTTACCAACATCAATTTCGCAGATGTCACTATTGGCCGTCATGTGATTATTGGCTGTGGCAGCATCGTTCTTCCTGGTGTAACCCTTGCCGAAGGTGTCGCTGTTGGCGCATTGAGTTTGGTCTCTGAAAGTTGTACGGAGTTTGGGATTTACACAGGTGTTCCCGTCCGAAGAATCAAGGAAAGAAAAAGAGACTTGCTGGCATTGGAGCAGGCTTTTTTAAAAAACCAGATATGTATTTAAATCGAATAATATAAGATCTCATATTGCTTTTTTGTTTCGCGACTTTAACTTCCTCATGATATGTGGCGGGTAAAATTCTTTAATTTATTCATGCTAAACTATTAAGGTTGATATCTATCTTGTCTCTGAGGCGTAACATATTTGCAAGCTATATAAGTCAGATTTACGTCACCTTGATAGGCATACTTATTTTGCCTTTGTATATCAAGTATATGGGCGCAGAGGCCTATGGTCTGATTGGCTTCTTCACCATGTTGCAGGCTTGGTTCGGGTTACTTGACATGGGGTTGACGCCTACCATTGCTCGTGAAACCGCACGCTACCATAGCGGTACGATGCCTGCTCTGGCGTATCGTCAGCTTTACCGCGCGCTCAGCCTGATATTCATGCTTGTCGCTGTTTTGGGCGGCGCTGGATTGTATCTACTGTCCGGTTTGGTTGCCACCCGTTGGCTTAATGTAGAAAAACTACCGCTTGATGTAGTGACTCTTTCAGTGCAAATCATGGCAATCAACGTAGCCATGCGTTGGATGTGCGGCCTTTACCGCGGTGTTGTTACCGGCTCCGAGCAGTTGGTATGGTTAAGTGGCTTTAGTGCTTTGGTCGCGACTCTCCGTTTTGTTGTCGTACTGCCGGTAATGTGGTATTTCGGCTTTACGCCTTTTGTTTTCTTTGTTTATCAGCTTTTGGTCGCCCTTATTGAAATCATCGGGCTTGGTTCAAAATGCCAACACCTTTTGCCTGCCAGTGAAACGCTTGGCCAGTCCATCGGTTGGTCATTCAAACCGATCCGGCCGATATTGAAGTTTGCTCTGACCATAGCCTTCACCTCATCGGTGTGGGTGCTGGTCACGCAAAGCGATAAACTGGTGCTCTCTGGCATTTTACCTCTGGAAGAGTATGGTTTTTTCACCTTGGCGGTACTAGTCGCCAGCGGCATCATGGTCATTAGCGGTCCTATTAGCAGCGCCATAATGCCACGCATGGCCAGACTGCACGCAGAAGGTAAAAATGACGAATTGATCCGTGTCTATCGAAATTCAACCCAGTTGGTAAGCATAATCGCCGGCTCCGCAGCTATCACTCTAGCCAGCTGCGCTGAACCACTGCTCTTTGCTTGGACCGGTGATCGGCAGCTGGCCGAAAGTGCCGCTCCCGTCCTTCGCCTTTATGCTGTCGGTAATGGGTTACTCGCAATAGCAGCCTTTTCCTACTACCTGCAATATGCCAAAGGTAATTTACGCTACCACCTCATTGGTAATGCAGGTATGACTGTAATCCTTATTCCAAGCATAGTCTTGGCGGCTACGCATTTCGGCGGGGTTGGAGCAGGTTATGTTTGGCTGGCAACAAATTGTTTTTTTCTATTAGGTTGGGTTGCATTTGTACACTATAAGCTTGAGTCGGGACTACATGGAGTTTGGTTAATTAATGATGTAGTGAAAATAATCGCACCTGGCGTTGGGGTGGCTTTACTGATAGGCGTATTCGGGATTGATCAATCAACAAGCGTTAGAGCTTTAGCTTACGTTATATTTGTTTCGGGGGCTGTTTTTGCGTGCATGGCATTCTGCGCTAAATTTATATGGGGTTTGGATTTTTTTAAAAATTTAGGTGTTAAGTAATGATATTTATCCCGTTTTTTGTTTTTGTTTTGTTATTTGTTGTTTACCAGTCAGTAAATAATTTCAGATTTGGCGTTGTTAGTTATTTGATTTTAATATATGTGGCCTCGTCATTTTGCGCAATTATTTTAGACAGTTTTTTTGAATACTATGATAGTTATAATGTTGAATTAGAGCCGGTACTAATTTTTACATTCGCACTTTCTTTGGTTTTTCTGGGGTTCTTCAGGTTTAGAGATCGTGATTTCTGTTGTATTGAACTGAGTAATTTTAAGTTTCTGAGGGTTTTAGAGTTTTCGCTAATTCCGTTATCACTCTCTGCTTTGGTTTTTTTTACAGTGAGCGCTGTTTCTGCATTGACTGGTGATATTGATGCAAATAGGATTTTGATTTCTGCAGGCGATATTTCATCCCTAGGTCAATTCGGGGTGATTAATTCAATTTTTTCATTGGTTGCAAACTTGTTTTTGTTGAATATCGTTTTTGCTTTTTTGAACTTGTCAGAAGGGTATCCAGGGAGGAGGTCAATAGCGCTGCTGCACCTTGTTTCGAGCACTGCGTATATTTTTTATATTCTATCTTATGCGGGTAGGGATGGGGTTGTTTTTTGGATTATGTCACTTGTGTTCTTGTTTTTATTATTTAGGGGGTTTATGAGTCGGGAGAATAAAAAAATTATTTTGATTGGTGCTTTACTTATGATTATTCCAGCACTTATCGTTTTTATGCAGATCTCAGTGTCAAGGTTCGGTGGGGATGGGTCTGCAGCATTGTTGTTTGCTTTGTTTGACTATGCTGGGCAGCAGGTCTTTAATTTTAATGCGCATTACATGATAGACCCTCCAGCAATGCATGGGGCAATCTCATTCGAACCTGTGGTTGAATTAAAGTCGTGGATTTTTGGCGATGTATTTACGCCACTTGATCATAAGGTTTGGTTTGAATATTTTCTCGATCGAGGTGTTATTCCTTGGGTATTTCCAACGTTTATTGGTTCTTTTTTACATGATTTCGGAAAACTTGGAATGTTGTTAGCGGCTTTTTTTATGTTTCTACTAGCGAGAGTCACTTTGCTTTGCATTAAAAGAACCAAGACTTTTCCATTTTCTAATTTCCTGTTGTTTATTCTGGTTTTTCAGATTGTGTCTTGGGGGGTTTTTTATTATAGGCAGTACTCGGCGTTTTACTATCTAGTAGCTATGTTCTTGCTGTTTGTGGTGTTCAAGTTTTCTGGTAGGGCCAAAAGTGTTTATATTTATAAAGTGGAGGGTTAGGTTTTGGAGTATTGCAAGCCAGTTGTAAGTGTTGTATGTGTTACATATAATCATGAATTATTTATTGCTTCGGCAATAGAGTCTTTTCTGTCTCAGAAGGCCGATTTTGAATATGAAATTGTCGTACATGATGATTCTTCGACTGATA
>NZ_JAHBDK010000036.1 GCF_019956415.1 Pseudomonas sp. GL-B-19 | reverse complement strand
TTCTTGACGACCATAGAGCATTGGAACCACCTGATCCCATCCCGAACTCAGCAGTGAAACGATGCATCGCCGATGGTAGTGTGGGGTTTCCCCATGTGAGAGTAGGTCATCGTCAAGATTAAATTCCGAAACCCCTATCTGCGTATGCAGGTAGGGGTTTTGTTTTGTCCTCGAAAAAAGCATCTGGAAACTGGTACGGACCCGCTGGGTTTGCGCCAGCTCGGACCGAAGAAAAACTTAACGTCGTGTCCGGGATTAGTTGACCACTACAACCGGTCGATGCAACAGACTGACTAAATCTTTTAGCAGCATATGGCTGCCACGGCACGGCTATCAAGCGCGAGCAATATCGAGCCAGACCGGGCCGTCGGGATATTGATATCGTTCCAGGGATTGAGCGGTCATTTCGATGCTATAGCCCGAGCGCCGCGCAGGCATGTAGCGGCCGCGGCGGATCACGACCGGGTCAAGGAAGTGCTCGTGCAGGTGGTCGACGCATTCCAGAACACGGTTGTGCAGCGAGGCCGAGACGGCGATGTAGTCGAACAGGGCGATGTGCTGCACGTACTCGCACAAACCGACGCCACCGCCATGGGGGCAGACCGGCACGTCGAACTTGGCCGCCATCAACAGCACGATCAACACCTCATTGAGACGACCCAGGCGGGCCGCGTCCAGCTGGCAAAAGTCCAGAGCTCCGGCCTGGAACATCTGCTTGAACATCACCCTGTTGTGGCAATGCTCACCGGTGGCGACGCCAATCGGTGCGATGCGCCGGCGGATGCTGGCATGGCCGAGGATGTCATCGGGGCTGGTGGGCTCTTCGATCCACAGGGGGGGGGCGAACGCGGCCAGGCGGCGCATGTTGGCTACCGACTCATCGACGCCCCAGACTTGGTTGGCGTCCATCATCAGGGAACGATCCCAGCCAATTTCTTCGCGAAGAGTTGTGGCGCGACGGATGTCTTCTTCCAGATCGGCGCCGATTTTCTGCTTGAGGTGCTACAGGCGACGACCTGAACGTAACGTCGTCTGGCCTGTAGCGTTTCACACTCGCTTAGTCCTTGGCCAGATGAGGCTCAGGACGGCATTCCCGGTCAGGATGGGGTCTCATCGGGACAAAGAACCTTTTTTACCCTCTTTGGGCCGCATCACGAATACCAGCACCAATCAGTAAGCGTTGGTCGTAGGCGATCGGGACAATGCGCGGGCGAGGCCAGCGGGCGCAATGGTGGCTACCGCGCCGTGAAACGAGGAGCCGCTGGCGGTCTCCTCATTGATGACACTGCAAGTGTTACTGAGCTTCGCGAGTAGCTTGGCCATTGACCAGGCGAGATATGCCTAGGGGGTTGGCAGCTTTCAAGGCGTCGGGCAGCAGGCTGTCGGGGTAGTTCTGAAAGCACACTGGGCGCAGGAAGCGATCGATCGCCAGGGTGCCCACCGACGTACCGCGCGCATCCGAAGTCGCGGGGTACGGCCCGCCATGGACCATCGAGTCGCAGACTTCCACACCTGTCGGATAACCGTTGAGCAGAATCCGTCCGACCTTTTGTTCCAGCAACGTCGTCAGCTCGCCGAACCGTTCAAAGTCCGCCGGCTCGCCGATGATGGTCGCCGTCAACTGCCCGTGCAGGGCGTTCAATGCGGCATTGAGTTGTGCATGGTCCGCGACTTCGACGAACACCGTGGTCGGGCCGAAGACTTCTTCCTGCAAGACTTCATCGCCGTCGAGCAACAGGCCGACATCCGCCTTGAATAGCTGCGGTCGGGCCTGATTACCCTGTTGCGGGCTGCCGGCGAGGTGCTGAATGCCCGGATGCGCGAGCAGTTTTTGCAGACCTTTGCCATAGCTGCTCAAGGTGCCGGCATTGAGCATGGTTTGCGCAGGCTGATCCTCCATCAACCCAGCCACCTGCTGTACGAACGCACTGAACTGCGGCGAGCGAATACCGATCACCAAGCCAGGGTTGGTACAGAACTGACCACAGCCTTGTACCACTGAAGCGGTCAGGTCACGGGCAACGCTTTCGGCGCGCACTTCCAGGGCCTCGGGCAACAGGATTACCGGATTGATGCTCGACATTTCGGCGAACACCGGAATTGGCTGAGGACGGGCAGCGGCCATGTCACACAGCGCGCGACCACCCTTGAGCGAGCCGGTGAAACCCACCGCCTGAATGGCCGGATGCTTGACCAGCGCCTCACCGACACCGCCGCCGTAGATCATGTTGAACACCCCGGCCGGCATCGCGGTTTTTTCTGCGGCGCGGATGATCGCGTCGGCAACGAGCTCGGCCGTGGCCATGTGACCACTGTGCGCCTTGAACACCACCGGGCAGCCAGCCGCCAATGCCGAGGCGGTGTCGCCGCCCGCTGTGGAGAATGCCAAAGGAAAGTTGCTCGCACCAAATACCGCGACTGGCCCAAGGCCGATGCGGTATTGGCGCAGGTCCGGACGTGGCAGTGGTTGGCGATCCGGCAGTGCCTGATCAATCCGCGCACCGTAGAAATCACCGCGACGCAGCACTTTGGCGAACAGGCGCATCTGGCCGCTGGTGCGACCGCGTTCGCCTTGAATCCGTGCCGCCGGCAACGCGGTTTCGCGGCAGACCAGCGCTACAAAGGCATCACCCAACAGGTCCAGCTCATCGGCAATGGCATCGAGAAATTGCGCCCGGCGTTCGGCACTCAGGTTGCGATAGGTCGGGTAGACGGCAGCGGCAGCCTTGGCTGCGGCATCGACTTCTTCCAGGGTGGCCTGATAGAAGCTGTAAGGCAGGTTTTCGCCAGTGCTGGCATCAACGCTGTTGACGATGATATTGCCGGCAGCGCTGCGCTGACCGGCGATGTAGTTGTGGCCGATGATCGTGGGCATTTCTGGCTCCAGAAAAGAATGTTCGAATCCCCCTTGCGGGGATTTCAGGGCAATAGGGGTGGAGAGAGGGATTCAGGTGACTGCGCCGATCTGCCAGGGCACGAATTCGTTCTGCCCGTAACCGTGCTGCTCACTCATGCTGCGTTCGCCCGAAGCGATGCGTAGCATGAGTTTGAAGATGGCTTCACCGCATTCTTCGATGGTCATGGTGTCTTCGGCGATCTCGCCGCAGTTGATGTCCATGTCTTCGCGCTGGCGGTTCCACAGGGTGCTGTTGGTCGCCAGTTTGATCGATGGTGTGGGGGCGCAACCGTAGGCCGAGCCACGTCCGGTGGTGAAGGCGATCAGGTTGGCGCCGCCGGCGACCTGGCCTGTGGCCGATACAGGGTCGTAGCCGGGGGTGTCCATGAACACCAGACCTTTGGCGCTGACCACCTGGGCATACTCATAGACATCAACCAGATTGCTGGAACCTGCCTTGGCCACGGCACCCAGGGACTTCTCCAGGATGGTGGTCAATCCTCCGACTTTGTTACCGGCCGAAGGGTTGTTGTTCAGCTCTGCGCCCATGCGCTCGCAGTAGGCCTCCCACCAACGGATCCTGGCGATGAGCTTTTCGCCCACGGCGCGGTTGACGGCCCGACGGGTCAGCAGGTGTTCGGCACCGTAGATTTCCGGGGTTTCGGAAAGGATGGCCGTACCGCCACAGGCGACCAGTCGGTCCACGGCATTGCCTAGCGCCGGGTTGGCCGTGATACCGGAATAACCGTCCGAGCCGCCACATTGCAATCCAATCACGAGATGCCTGGCACTCACGGGTTCGCGCGTGACCTGGTTGGCCTCCTCAAGCAACGCCTTAACCTGGGCGATGCCGCTGGCGACCGCTTTGGAGGTACCGCCACTGTCCTGGATGCTGAAAGTACGTAGCGTATCGCTTCGGCTCAGGCCCTGGGTGCTGAGCAGCCCTTCGATCTGGTTGGTTTCGCAGCCCAGTCCGATTACCAGTACCGCGGCGAAGTTGGCATGGGTGGCGTAGCCGGCCAATGTTCGACGCAGCAAGGCCAGGCCTTCGCCGGCGGGGTCCACGGCGCAACCGGCGGAATGGGTGAGGGCGACCACGCCATCGACGTTGGGGTACGCCAGCAACGCGGCAGGATTGATGTCCCGGCGGAAGTGGTCGGCAACGGCGCGGGCCACGGTGGCCGAGCAATTGACCGAGGTCAGGATGCCGATGTAGTTGCGTGTCGCCACTCGGCCATCCTGGCGCACGATCCCCATGAACACGGGCTCGTCGTTCAAGGGTTTGTCGGGTTTCACATCGACGCTGAAGGCATAGTCACGGGAGAAATCGCCCATGGTCAGGTTGTGCACATGCACGTGATCGCCGGCTTCGATAACCCCCGTGGAAAAACCGATGATCTGTCCGTAACGACGCAAGGGCTGGCCGGCTTCGACACGGCGTGCGGCGATCTTGTGGCCGGCAGGTATCGGCTGGCGCACGGTCAGGCCTTCCTGCTCGAGTACTTCGCCCCCCAGCAACGGCCGACGGGCGATCAATACATCGTCCAGAGGATTGAGGCGCAGTACGGCGGCTGCACCGGTTTTCATGATCAATTCCATCGCAAACTCTCTGGCTATGAAGCGTGGGAGGTCGCTGGCGAACGGGCCGCGCCTTACCTTTGTTGCTGCACTATAAGAGCCGCCGTAGGTGTGTGCCTAATGAGACCTTTGGATTGATCGATAACCTTTTCTCATTGGTTCAGGGTTTTTTGAGTGAAACATCGTTCAGCGGTCGCCAGCTTCCCGTCTCAGCCTGGCGAATTCCAGCAAGGTATCGGCGAACTCCCGGGCAGCTTCGCTCAGCGGTTCGTCCTTGCGCGTGATGATGCCGTAGTCCTGGGGCTCGACCTTGAACGGCGTGTTGAGCACTTTGAGCAAGCCGCTCTGAACCTGCGACTGGACCATGGATTCGGGCAGCATCGCGAGCATCGGTCCCGATTGCAGCAGTTGCAAGAAGGTCGGCATCGAGATGGTCTCGACCGTATTGGTGGGCGTGCGCACATTGAACTCGGCGAAGGCACTTTCCATTCGTCGCCGTATGGGGGCATTGAAGGGGTACATGACCCAGGGCCAATCGCCGAGCTGATCGGTCGCCACTTCATCGAACTGCGCCAGGGGATGGCGACTGTTGACCACCAGGCAAAAGGGCTCGGGCCCGAGCGCACGAAACTCGAAGGGCTGCTGATAACGCTCATCGGTGAAGCGGGCAATGATCAGATCGAGTTTTTTATGTTCGAGCATTTCCAGCAGTTGATTGCTGGTTTGCTCGATCACTTCGATGGACAACATCGGGCGGTCCAGCTTGATCCGGGTGATGGCCTCGGGCAGCACGACCGAGGTCGCGGCGAAAATCGCGCCGACTTTCAAATGGCCATGCCCACCTTTGCGCAGCTTATTGAGCTGATCGACGAAAGATTGCGTGTCATCCAGGGTCATCCGCGCATAGCGGACCACGAACTCGCCGAGCTCGGTCAGGACCATGCTGCGGGTCTGCCGTTCGAACAAGGCAAAGCCGAGCAACAGTTCGATGTCGCGCAACATCTTGCTGATGGCGGGCTGGGTCAGGTTCATCAGCTCGGCGGTGGTATGCATATTGCGGGTCCGAGCCAGGGTATCGACCAGCATCAGGTGCTTGATCTTGAGCCATTTGCTGACGCTGGCGTAGGAAATCTCGTCGTTTTCCATAAGTCGCTCAAATCTGATTGATAACGAAACGATATCAAATGCTGAAAATATGTCATTGGGATTTATCGATCCAGTCCACTAATTTTGCCCGGTCGTTACCGAATTGACCTGGATCTGCATATGCCGAAGCTGAATTTGACTGGTAAAAACACCCTCCCGATCGACGGTCTGGAAGGCACGCTGATTGGTCGCGCCTGGGTGCCGGGGGAGACCGCAGGCCCGTCACCGGTGGTATTGCGCGCCGATGGCGTGTTTGATGTGTCGCAGGAGTTTGCGACATTGAGCGATCTGCTTGAGTGCCCGTCGCCGCTCGAGGCTGTTCGCAGCGCTCGGGGTCGATACATTGGCAGTGTTGACGAATTGTTGGCCAATACGGGAATGGGCGCCGACCCCTCCAAGGCTTTCTTGTTGCCGCCGGCTGACCTGCAAGTGATCAAAGCCGCCGGCGTAACATTCGCCTCCAGCATGATCGAGCGCGTGATTGAAGAGCAGGCCGGTGGTGATGCGGTCAAGGCCGAGAGCGTGCGCAACGTGGTCAAGGTGGCTATCGGCGACAACCTGCGCTCGATCAAACCCGGTTCGACCGAAGCCGCCCGGCTAAAGGGCGTATTAATCGAGCAGGGGCTGTGGTCACAATACCTGGAAGTGGGCATTGGCCCTGATGCCGAGATTTTCACCAAGGCGCCGGTCCTCGCTTCTGTCGGCAGCGGTAACGAGGTCGGTATTCATCCTCAATCCAAATGGAACAACCCTGAACCGGAAATCGTCCTGGCAGTGAGCAGTCGTGGCCAGATACTTGGTGCAACCCTGGGTAACGACGTTAATCTTCGCGACTTCGAAGGCCGTAGTGCCTTGTTGTTGAGCAAGGCCAAGGACAACAACGCGTCTTGCGTGATCGGCCCGTTTATTCGCCTGTTCGACGAAGGCTTTTCTCTGGATGATGTGCGCCGTTGCGTGGTCGACCTGATCGTCGAAGGTGATGATGGTTTCATCCTGCGCGGCAGCAGTTCGATGGAGCAGATCAGTCGCGACCCGCTGGAGCTGGTAGCCCAGACTGTGGGCAGCAATCACCAGTACCCGGATGGCTTCATGCTGTTTCTGGGCACCCTGTTTGCTCCGACACAGGATCGTGAAGAGCAGGGCAGCGGTTTCACCCACAAGCAGGGCGATAGCGTCAGCATCGGCAGCCCATTGCTGGGCACGCTGCACAATCGCGTCACCTACAGCAATGAAGCCACGCCATGGACGTTTGGCCTGCGTGCATTGATGGGCAACCTGGCTGCTCGCGGCCTTGAGGCAGGTAAATCACTCCACTGATTTACCTGCCAGAGGTTCCTGGCAGATAAAAACAGTGGTCGCTGGACAATAATAATAAGGCCCCCAAATGATGACCAAAAATACAAAAAGACCGGATCACGCGGCAGCCATCGAGAGCGCCATCGCCAAATGCAGATGGAAGCTGTTGCCTTTCCTGGCATTGATGTTCGCCCTGGCAATGATTGATCGCTCCAACGTGGGTTTCGCCAAGGCGGCACTGCAAACCGATATCGGCTTGAGCAATGCAGCCTTCGCCTTGGGCGCGGGTATTTTCTTTATCGGTTATGCGATCTTCGAAGTCCCCAGCAACCTGATGTTGCACCGGGTCGGCGCGAGAGTCTGGCTCAGCCGAATCATGATCACCTGGGGGCTGGTGTCCGCCGCCATGATGTTCACCCGGGATGAAACAACGTTTTACGTACTGCGTTTTCTCCTCGGCGTGGCCGAAGCCGGGTTTTCCCCGGGTGTCATCCTGTACCTGACCTACTGGTTTCCGGCCCAGCGTCGCGGCCAGGCCATCGGCATCTACTATTTTGGCTTGCCAATGGCCCTGATGCTGGGCAGTCCGCTGTCGGGTTGGTTGTTGGAAATGCATGGCATGTTCAACCTGACCAACTGGCAGTGGATGTTCCTGGTGGAAGGCCTGGCGGCTGTCGTCGTGGGGATCATTGCGCTGTTCTACCTCAAGAGTAAGCCACAGGATGCCAACTGGCTTACAGCAGAGGAGAAAGCCGCGCTGAGTCAGGAACTCAAGGCTGAAGATAAGCTCAAGCTGGCCCATGGACCGAACAGCCTGCTGGACCTGGTCCGCAACAAGCGAGTGCTGAAGTTCATCCTGATCTACTTCAGCGTTCAGGTCAGTGTGTACGGGGTCATCTTTTATCTGCCAACCCGGATTGCAGAGCTTCTGGGGACCAAGGTCGGCCTCGAAGTTGGCATGTTCATCTCGCTGCCGTGGCTGTGTGCAGCCATCGCCATGTACTTTGTGACGCGTTATGCCGACCGACATGGGGCGCACCTGAAGATGGCTATGTGCATGCTCGGCATGGCGGCCCTTGGTATTGCTGCTTCGGCGTTGCTCAACAGCTTTGCCCCGGTACTGCTGGCTTTCTGTTTTGCAGCGGCTGGTTTCGTGACTGTTCAACCGCTGTTCTGGACGCTGCCGACCGGCTACCTCGGCGGGGTCGCCGCGGCAGGTGGTATAGCCCTGATTGGCTCCATGGGCAACATCGGCGGCTTCGTCGCGCCAATGCTCAAGGCCAATATGGAAGTCTGGTTCACCGATCCACGGGCGGGGATGTTGTCGCTGTCGGCAGCCGGACTGGTAGGGGTTTACCTGCTATGGACGTTGCGCTCGCCGAAGGTGCAACCGTTGGTCAATCAAAGTCCACTGGAAGGGGGGGCGGGTAATTCCCAGGCACCTTCGAATCCTTGAGATCACAGCGTCGAAAATAGACCGAGACCAACAGCCGAAGCCTGGTAAAGGCTTCGGTTTTTTTTGCCCGTTAATTCTGCCAACAGCATCTAGCTTCGTGATGGGTTGTGAAAACATGCTGGACGCATCTAAAACAGGGTTTTGCTCGGCTCGTCAGCGGCTACGGCATCACAGGGATGCTGGCAACACTGATTGCTCAGGTAGAGCGTGGGCGTTTTGAGGGTTGAGCCAGCGCCTTTGAGCGACCCAGCGGTCGCTCAAAGGCGCTCTTGTTACTTCAGGTTGCCGCTGAGGAACTGCTGCAGGCGCTCACTTTTGGGGTTGCCCAATACGTCCTCGGGCGCGCCCTGCTCTTCGACCCGCCCCTGGTGCAGGAATAGCACCTGGTTCGACACTTTGCGCGCAAAGCTCATTTCGTGGGTCACCATGATCATGGTGCGGCCTTCTTCGGCCAAGCCCTGGATTACCTTGAGTACTTCGCCCACCAGTTCCGGGTCCAGGGCCGAAGTCGGCTCGTCGAACAGCATGATCTCCGGTTCCATGCTCAGGGCACGGGCAATGGCGACCCGTTGCTGCTGACCACCCGAGAGAAACGCCGGGTACTGATCGGCGACCCGTGCCGGCAAACCGACCTTGTCCAAGTAGCGCCGGGCGCGATCCTCTGCGTCCTTCTTGCTGACGCCCAGCACCCGGCGTGGGGCCATGGTGATGTTTTCCAGCACGGTCATGTGGCTCCACAGGTTGAAGTGCTGGAACACCATCGCCAGGCGAGTGCGGATGCGTTGCAGTTCATTGGCGTCGGCCACGCGCATGCCGTGGCGATCATGGACCATTTGAATCGGCTGGTTGTCCAGGCTCATGGCGCCATCGTTGGGCGTTTCCAGGAAGTTGATGCAACGCAGAAAGGTGCTCTTGCCCGAACCACTGGCGCCAATCAGGCTGATCACATCGCCGGTCTTGGCGTTTAGCGAAACGCCCTTGAGGACTTCATGGTTACCGTAACTTTTGTGCAGGTTTTCAACGGTCAGTTTGTACATGAGCAAGCATCCTGAATTAGTGAGCCGGGCCGAGGAAAGACAACCAACGACGTTCGGCCAGGCGGAACAGACCGACCAGAGAGAAAGTGACTGCCAGGTAGATCAACGCGGCGATGCCGAACGACTGGAAGGTCAGGAAGGTTGCCGAGTTGGCGTCTCGCGCGACTTTCAGGATGTCCGGGATGGTCGCGGTGAAGGCCACGGTGGTCGAGTGCAGCATCAGAATCACTTCGTTGCTGTAGTAAGGCAGCGAGCGACGCAGGGCGGACGGCATGATCACGTAGGTGTACAGCTTCCAGCCGGTCAGGCCGTAGGCTTTGGCCGCTTCGACTTCACCGTGGTTCATGCTGCGAATGGCCCCGGCGAAGATCTCCGTGGTGTAGGCGCAGGTGTTCAGGGCGAAGGCCAGGATGGTGCAGTTCATCGCATCGCGAAAGAACGCATCCAGTACTGGCTGAGCGCGCACGGCGGCCAGGCTGTAAATTCCGGTGTAACAAATCAGCAGCTGAATATAGAGAGGCGTACCCCGAAACAGATAGGTGTAGAACTGCACCGGCCAGCGCACCCAGACATTGGTCGAGACCCGGGCAATCGACAGCGGGATCGACATCACGAAGCCGAAGAAGATCGAGGCACTGAGCAACCAGAGGGTCATGGCCAGCCCGGTGATGTGATTGCCGTCCTGGTACAGGAAAGGTTTCCAGTATTCCTGCAGTAGCTCGATCATCGCACGGCCTCCCGGGTGCCTGCGGCGTAGAAGATTTCCATCCGGCGCAAGACGTAGTTCGAAACGGTGGTTATCACCAGATAGATCAAGGCGGCCAGAATCAGGAAGAAGAACAGCTGATAGGAGCTCTTGCCCGCGTCCTGGGCCACCTTGACCAGATCGGCCAGGCCAATGATCGACACCAGTGCGGTGGCCTTGAGAATCACCATCCAGTTATTACCGATGCCCGGCAGGGCAAAACGCATCATTTGCGGGAACACCACGATGCGAAAGCGCTGAGCTCGGGTCAGGCCGTAGGCGGTAGCCGCTTCCATCTGCCCTCGCGGTACGGCGAGGATCGCGCCACGGAAGGTTTCGGTGAAATACGCCCCGTAGATGAAGCCCAGGGTGATGACCCCGGCGCTGAACGGGTTGATCTCGATGTATTCCCATTCCATGAAGTCGGTGAACGACGTCAGCCAGGTTTGCAGGCTGTAGAAGATCAACAGCATCAGCACCAGGTCCGGCACGCCGCGAATCAGCGTGGTGTAGGCCTGCGCAGGGACGCGCAGCAGTGCCGATTTCGAAAGCTTGGCGCTGGCGCCGATCAGGCCCAGGCCAACGCTCACCAGCAAGCACAGAAAGGATAATTTGACAGTCATCCACGAGCCTTGCAGCAACAGCGGGCCGAAGCCCTTCAGGCTAAAGCCTGACAGCCCAAGAATCTGCAATAGGTTTTCTAGCATTGAGCAGCCCTACGTCAATCAATAAAGTGCCCATCCGGAAATGGGCGCAGGGTCATTATTTGCCGCTGTAGAGATTCAGATCGCCAAAGTGCTTCTGCTGGACGGCCGCGTAGGTGCCATTGTCGTGCAGCGCCTTGATACCTTTATTCAGTAAGGCCTGGAGCTCGGCGTTGCCTTTGGTGAGACCCACGGCGGTTTTGGCTGGCAGTAGCGGGCTTTCGACCGGCTCGCTGACTTGGAAGTCGGCGCCTGGTGGCGACTTCAGGAAGCCCAGTTCGGCTTGCAGCATGTCCTGGATCCCAGCGTCGAGACGACCGGAGATCAGGTCAGCGTACACCTGGTCCTGGTTGGCGTAGGCCTGGGTCTCTACCCCGGCTTTGTCCAGCACGGCCTTGGCGTAGGCTTCCTGGATGGTGCCTTGTTCGTAGCCGACTTTCTTGCCCTTGAGGGAGGCCGGATCGGCGCCGATGGCCGCGCCTTTCTTGAATACCAGCGCGGTCGGGCCAGAGAACAGCTCGCTCGAGAAATCGATGACTTTCTCACGCGCTGGCGTGGCGGTCATGGAAGAAATCACGCCGTCGAACTTGTTGGCCTTGAGGCCGGGAATCATGCCGTCGAAGTCACTTTCGACCCATTTGCACTTGACCTTCAGCTCAGCGCAGATCGCGTTGCCCAAGTCGATATCGAAGCCCACCAGGCTGCCATCGGCGGCCTTGGATTCGAACGGCGCATAAGAGGGGTCGACGCCAAAACGCAACTCCTTGTACTCCTTGGCCAGCGCAGAACCGGCAGCCACACACAAAGCCAATGCAGAAAGGGTGAGAAATGCTTTTTTCATTATTTTATTCCCAAGGACCATCGAAAGCGCTTGTGCCGCAAGAGCGCGTGTACTGCGTGGTAAATGTCTTATGCACACGCAGATACTTGTACAGACAAGCATATGCAATCACCCGGCCAATTCGCCGATTGGGCGTTTGAGAAAGCGCGTACAGCGCTCTGGGATGGGCTTGGCAGGCAGGTGAGCGCAGGGGGGAGGCAGCCTGCGCGGCTGTTACCAACGCAGGTTTTTTACACCCCGCTGGGGTATGCGGTAACAAAATGTGTGATTAAGGGCGCCGACTTTCCTGGCATCAATCCTTGATCTTCATCTTGAGAGTGGAGTATTAGGCGGATCACAGGTAGCGATCCGCGAGAATGCTTACTCTGGCATTGTCCAGGATTGTAGCTTGTAGCCCTCCTGGCTCAACTCGGCGCGCACCTCTTCCAGCAGGCTTTCCAGCTGCACCGGGTCGGAATAGGCACTGCTTGGAATCTGTTTGCGACAAATACGAGTGTTGGCCTGGTCGATGACGGTCAGGCTCAGTTCGCCATTACCGTCTTGCGGAGCCCAGGCGACGCATTGAAAAGGTTCGAATGCGTGGCCGGCAATCAAAAGTGCTTCGTTGATACGGAACGGGGTGCTCATGGGTCGTCTCTCCTTGTACCCAAACAAATGATGTGCCGTCGGTTGGGCCTACCGGTCGGCTGTTTATTGGTAGGGGTGGGGCGGGTCACACGTAATAAGAAGTTGGCGCTGATTGAAAACTGACCCAGGGCGGACTGCTGATTTTGCAGCAGCAATAGTGGATAAACTTTGCAGCGTGCCGATCATATGAGCCGCAGTAGACCTGCTGCATGCAGTCATGCAGCAGGGTATTTCAGTCTTTCATTGCTTTACATAACTGCCAGGCGCCGGCTCCAGAGGCGGGAATTTGTCATTCCCTATGTGCGCAACCGCTGGTTGGCGCTCGCCGGAGTGTCCCTCCAGCCAGTTGAACCAATCACTCCACCAGCTACCGGGTTGCTGCTCAGCATTCTTGAACCAGGTCTCCGGGTTTTTCGTGACCCGATTATTGGTCCAGTAATGGCGCTTCTGCTTGGCCGGTGGATTGATGACGCCGGCGATATGCCCTGAAGCTCCTAATACAAAACGCTTGGCCCCGGAGAGCAGGTTGGTGCTGGCGTAGGCGCTTTTCCAAGGCACGATGTGATCATCATGGGTGGCGAGGATGTAAGCGGGAGCGTCAATTGCACGCAAATCCAGCTTGACCCCACAGCACTCCAGCTCGCCTGATTTCAAATCGTTCTGCAGATAGGTGTGGCGCAGATACCAGCAGTACATCGGCCCCGGAAGGTTGGTGCTGTCGTTGTTCCAGAACAGCAGATCAAGCGGGATCGGCTTCTGCCCCTTGAGGTATTTGTCGACGTTGTAGTTCCACCACAGCTCGTTGGGGCGCAGTAGGGAAAAGGTATTGCCCATGTCCTCACCACGAAACAGACCGATGGGACCATTCATGCCGCCGATGGTGCGCTCTCGATAGGCCACCAGTTCTTCGTCGACGAATATGTCGATGGGACCGGTATCCAGGTAGTCAAGGAACGTGGTGAACAGGCTCACGCTGGCGATCTCCCTGTCGCCGCGTGCAGCAAGTACTGCCAGCGCCGTGCTCAGCAGGGTGCCGCCGATGCAGAAGCCCACGCAATTGAGTCGCTGCTCGCCACTGATATCGCGGGTCACCTGCAAGGCGTCGATAACCCCGTGCTCAATCAGGTCATCCCAGGTGGTGCCAGCGTGTTCCTCGTCAAAGTTGCGCCAGGACATCAGGAATACGGGATGTCCCTGTTCCAGCAGGTGGCGGACCATCGAGTTGTCCGGGCGCAGATCAAGGATGTAGTACTTGTTGATCGACGGAGGTACGACGAATACCGGGTGTCGGTACTGGGTTTCGCTTTGCGGGTAGTACTGAATTAGCTGGAATAGGTGATTCTCAAAGACGATTTCGCCGGGGGTGTTGGCCAGATCGACGCCAACCTTGAAGGCGCCGCTATCACACTGGCGCATTTTGCCTTCGTTCATGTCGCTGGCCAGATGCTGCATACCTGTTAGCAGGCTGGCACCTTGAGTCTCGACCGCACGCTGGAGCGCATCAGGGTTACTGACCAGGAAATTGCTTGGCGCACTGGCGGCAATGGCTTGCTCCACCAGATAGCGCAGGCGTTGGCGCGGTTTTTTTTCGTCGATCAGCAGCTTGTCGAGCAGTTTCAGGAGAAAGCTTGCGTTGAGCAGGTAAAACGCAGCGAGGGAGCCGAACAGTGGCTCGCTCCAGTTGCCGCTGGAGAAGCGTCGATCATCGAAGCTGAAGGGTTGGCCGGTCAGCAGTTTTTGGCCGAGTTGGCCCCATTGAACCTGGTAGTCCGCTTGAAGGCTGTCCAGGGTTTCGCGAGGCAACTCGAACCAGGTGCCGTGCTCATGCCCGGAAAACCACGGATTAGTGCTGACCCATAGGCGTAATTGTTGCACTGCAAAGGAAGCGATGAACGGAACCTGGCCTGACCAATAGGTTTTGAATGTATGCGCGTTATTGTCCATAAAGTTCCTTGCCCATACAGATGAGCCGGGCAGAAAAAAAGCCGCGCTTTGCCGGACTCCGGCGTAGCGACGGCAGGAATGCGGGCAGCGTTGTTTGACGCCAATCTGATGCGCGGAACAAGGATCCCAAGTCCGCGCATGGGCTACTCAGATGTCGTTGGTTAGCGCTCGATAGCCAGGCCGACGCCTTGTCCGCCGCCGATGCACAAAGTGGCCAATCCCTTCTTGCCGTCGCGACGGATCAGTTCGTGCACCAGCGACACCAGAATCCGTGCCCCCGACGCGCCGATCGGATGGCCAAGGGCGATCGCGCCGCCGTTGACGTTGACCTTGCTGGTGTCCCAACCCAACTCTTTACCAACCGCCAGCGACTGGGCGGCGAAGGCTTCATTGGCTTCGATCAGGTCCAGGTCCTCGACACTCCAGCCGGCCTTTTGCAGAGTCAGACGTGTAGCCGGGACTGGGCCGATGCCCATGATCGACGGGTCCACGCCGGCGCTGGCATAGGCTTTGATCCGTGCCAGTACCGGAAGGCCCAACGCTTGTGCTTTAGCGGCGCTGGCCAGCAACAGCCCGGCCGCACCATCGTTGAGGGTCGAAGCGTTGCCGGCGGTCACGCTGCCGTCCTTCTGGAATGCCGGTTTGAGTTTCGCCAACGCTTGCGCAGTGCTGTCGATACGCGGCTGTTCGTCGGTGTCGAAGACCAGCGGTTCGCCCTTGCGCTGAGGAATCAGGATCGGGGTGATTTCGCTCTGGAAACGCCCGCCCTCAATGGCTGCGGCGGCCTTCTGTTGTGAGGCGGCAGCGAAGGTATCCTGTGCTTCACGAGAGATCTCGTACTTCTGCGCCAGATTCTCGGCGGTGATACCCATGTGATAGTCGTTGAAGGCGTCCCACAGGCCATCCTGGATCATGCTGTCCTGCAGTTGCGCATGGCCCATACGCAGGCCGGTGCGTGCCTTGGGCAGAACATAGGGCGCCAGACTCATATTTTCCTGACCGCCAGCGATTACCAGTTCCGCGTCGCCACAACGGATTGCCTGGACGGCGAGATGGACCGCCTTGAGACCGGAGCCGCAGACCTTGTTCAAGGTCAGGGCAGGCGTGGTGTGTGGCAAGCCAGCCTTGATCGCTGTCTGGCGTGCCGGGTTTTGCCCAGCGCCGGCAGTGAGTACCTGGCCGAGTATCACTTCATCAATCTGAGCAGCATCGATACCCGTCTGCTCCAGCAAGCGGCGAATCACTGCGGCACCCAGTTCGGTCGCGGGAATTGCAGACAAAGCACCCTGGAAACTGCCAATGGCGGTACGAGTAGCGGCAACGATTACGACTTCGTTCATGCGTGACCTCATCGAAAAGACAAAATTCGTCGAGCAAACCAGGGCATTCCTGCCCTGATCGGGGTTATTGCATGTTCATGCCGCCGTTTACCGAGAAATCGGCACCGGTGCTGTAGGCGGACTCATCGGAAGCCAGCCAGGCCACGATTGAGGCGATCTCTTCGGGTTGGCCAAGGCGACCAACCGGAGTTGCAGCGATCATGCCTTCGAGAATGTCCGGGCGAATTGCCGCGGTCATGGAGGTCTGGATGTAGCCTGGGGATACGGTATTGACGGTCACGCCCTTGCCGGAGACTTCCCGGGCCAGTGCCATGGTGAAACCATGAATGCCAGCCTTGGCGGCGGAGTAGTTGGTCTGACCGAACTGGCCACGCTGACCGTTGATCGAGGAGATATTGATGATCCGCCCCCAACCCTTGGCCAACATGCCTTCAATGACTTGCTTGGTAGTGTTGAACAAGCCCGTCAGGTTAGTCCCGATCACGCTGTTCCAGTCTTCCGGGGTGAGCTTGCGAAAAGAGGCGTCGCGAGTGATGCCGGCGTTGTTGACCAGCACATCGATTGGGCCGAATTGTTCACGAGCCATCTCGAAAGCCTTGCGGGTGGTCTCCCAATCGGTGACGTCGCCATAGATGCATTCGAACTGATAACCCGCTTCCAGCTGGCTGGCAATCCAGTCGTTCTTGCGGCTGGAATCAGAGCTGCAGCCGACGATTACCTTGAATCCTTCCTTGTATAGACGTTGGCTGATTGCCGTACCAATGCCGCCCATACCACCCGTTACCACAGCAATACGACTACGCGACTCCATACTTCTACTCCATTTTTTTTGCGCTGCAGGAGAGAAGATTGTTGGTTATCTACGGGCCGTGCGGAAGTGTTTGAAGGTGACGTTCTCCTGTCCTTCGGTGCCACGCGGGGGAGGTACCCGCTGGCAAAAAATGAGGAATACCTATACTGGGATCAATACTTGAAACTGAATGGATAGTTAATATTTCTGCAACACAGTTGAAATATGTTCAACGCATGTCAGTATCGGCTCCGGACAGGACGTTCGGTTCCACTGGTCATTGAGGACGCCATGTATAGAATGAGTTCAGGTTATGCCAGCATGCTGGCGAATACGTTTTTGGCCCAAGGACTGGATCTTGCCGGTCTGTGCCAAGAGGTGGGACTTGATGTCGAGTTCGTGAATAAACCAGGAGCATTCTGCGAGCGAAGCGTTATCTATCGTCTTTGGGATCTGGCTGCTCAGGCTTCGGATGATCCGAATATCGGTTTGAAAGCCTACGGGGAATTCCATCCCAGTAGTTTTCAGATCGTGGGCTACACGATGATGTCCAGTTCGAATCTGAAAAGGGCGCTTGAACGTCTGGTTCGTTTCAGCCCGTTGATCGGTACCGGATTCAGCCTTTTCCTTGTCCAGGAGCAGCAGCATTACCGATTGGCCAGTCTCGATCATCAGCAACATGGCTCGGTCAAGCCCCGGCAATACACGGATGCAGCCTTGGCTTCGCTGCTGGGTTTCTGCCGTTGGCTGACAGGTGGCAAGTCACCGCAACCGTTGAGTGTGGAGTTCACTTATCCCGAACCTGAAGACACGTCGGAGCATCAGCGACTTTTTGGCTGTCCGCTGAGTTTCGGGGCGGCATATGACAGCATCTTGTTCGATGGCCAGGAGCTTCTGAGTCCGTTGAGTATGGCCAACGAGGCATTGGCCACGCTCCATGACAGTTTTGCCATGGCTCAATTGGACCTGTTGTCCGGTTACTCCATTGTTGGCAGGATTCGCGCGCTGGTTACCGAGCGCTTGAGCCAGGGACAAGGCCAAGGGCAATGTGATATGGAATCGATTGCGGCAGCACTGAACATCAGCAAGCGAACGCTTCAACGAGGCCTTGAGAAGGACGGCACGCAATTCAAGGATGTCCTGAACGATGTGCGCCGGCAGATGGCCGACTTCTATTTGCGCCATTCTCATTTCAACCTGAAGCATGTGACTCACCTGCTCGGCTTTCATGATCACAGCAGCTTCCATAAGGCATGCACCCGTTGGTTCGGTATGACCCCCGGTCAATATCGAGCCCGCGAGTTGTTGCCTGTGCACAAGGAAGTCGCGCCGGTCCGAACCATGAACCTCGTCGGTCTGCGCAGAGATTATAAGATCGCAGGCTTCGCCAACGACTACGCCGAACGGATGCACCGCTAATCCCTTGTGAAGGGTCATTGAGGCTTGGGGCCTGTTGTCCCTTTGCTCGCTTTGCGCTTCGGGGCTTTAACTACGATGGCGGGAGCGGGCAGTGGTGTGATCTGCGGCGACAGCGTTACTGCAAGCGGAGATGGCTCCAAAGGGGTCTCCTGCGGGATGACAACTGTTTCACTGGGTGGTTGGGTCAGGCTGAAGCCCGGCAGGGGGACTTCGAGCAACGCGTGCAGTTCACGCCAGAATTCGCCTTCAGCTCCAACGGTCGCTAGCAGTTCAGGCATCAATTGCCCAACGGCTGTCAGGACCTGGTGGCGTTCCTTTGCCTCTGGTAGCAACAAAGGCAGGCTGCGCAGGCTTTCTTGCGGGTAGGCAAAAACCAGCAGGTTCTGCAATCGGATGGCTTCGCGCAGCGCCGTGGGCTCATTGCTGGAGTCCTGGACCAGCAGATGCACCTGCTGGATCAATTTTTCGATGCTTTCCTTGCCCGCCTTGTCGCTGTCGCGGCCCAGCAAAAACAGAATCCGCACCAACGCTTCCAAGGGGCCACCATGGGGCAGCGAATCCTGCAGGCGTTCGATCAGGGCCTGGTCCTGCTGGTCGGCATGTGCCTGGAGATTTCGCGCAGGCTTGTTGCTGGTGAGGGCGCTCAGTGCGCCGTAAATACCGTAAAAACATATTTCTTGAGTGGCGTCACGCGCATCGCGGTACGCATTCAGGGTGTCTTGCATCTGGTTGGAGAACAGCTCCTGCCAGGCCAGCAACGGGTTGTCTTTGCGTGCGGGACGACGATCACTGCTGACTTTTGATTTGGTCCCGGCTAACCACCACAGCGCCGGATTCAGGCTACTCCATAGCAATTGCTGCTGGTGGAAGGGGTGCGTCCTGCGCATCAATTCGGCAATGGGCTCGTTGACTATCTGACGTAGCCACGGACGTATCAATCCGTCGTAAAACTCGCTGTTGATTTCAGAGGCGCGCTCTACCAGAGAGAATTCGCGATCGTCATCACGGGCCGGTTCGATGTCATCATGGATATCGGCAATTAGCCTTGATTCGAAACGCACTCGATATTGCACGTCACTGCTGCCTGAAGGGGGCGGCAGATCGTCAATCAGCATTTCATACAGCCCCGCCGGCAGCGCATTGATGGCTTCGACCGCGCCGAGCAACCCTCGGTGTTCGCGCCGCGCCACCTGGCCGGAGACAAAAATACCTAAATGGCCGATGCTGGCGTGCCGAAGGTAGACGATGGTACGTCCTGCCTCATGCAAAGCGAGATCGCTGGGATAGACATCGGCGATCCAGTTCAATGCTTGCTGGGGAGGGGTGATGTTGTCTCCGTAGGAACAGAACACCACCACCGGTACTTCGATCCGTTTCAGGTCGATACCGCTGCTCTTGCGGTCGAGACCGCCGGACAATTGGTTGCCGATGAAAAGATCATCGACAATCATCTCGATCTCTTCGCCATTGAGCAGGGTCGGGCTGCCCCACCAGCGTTCGAAGTCGAGGAAGCGCGCAGCCTCGCTGTCGACCTGGCTGAACAACTGGTAGTACTTGCCCCAATAGGTGTTGGCCGGGTCCAGGTTTTCGAAGTTGCTGACCAGCCAGGTACCGTCAAAACGGCCATTGCCCAAGTCGCTGCCAAGGTGAGCCATCCAGCCACCACCCAGCAGGCCACCGGTATAGCGCATCGGATTGCGTCCATTGACACCGGCCCAGTATGACAGGGGGGCGCCATTGATAATGATCAATCCCGGTAGTTCCGGTCGTGTTGCCGCCAGTCCCATCAAGGCCCAGCCGGCCTGGCAGTTACCGATGATGATCGGCTTGCTGTTGACCGGGTGAAGGGCGCTGACGGCTTCGATGAACCGGGCCTGGGCTTCGACGATATTGGCCAGGGTTTGCCCAGGCTGTGGCGAGTGACTGAAAGAGATGAAATAGGTGGGGTGGCCGGCTCTGAGGCTTTCACCTAATACCGAATCCTGTTTGAAGCCGCCGATTCCCGAGCCATGGCCGCCGCGTGGATCAATGATGACCACCGGCTGGCTGTTGCTGTCGATTGTTTGCTCTGGTCCGGGGAGGATTCGCAGCAGTGAAAAGTTGACCGGGCGTGGAAGATCAGAGCCTGCGATCAAGGTTTCATGATCGAACTTGAGCAGCAGCGGATACCCTGCGCGTTCATGGGCCAGCATATTGTCGCCGCGCTGGCGCAGGGTGTCCCAGAACAGTAGGCAGCGTTGGCCGAAGTCGGTGACATATTCCTGCCATTCAGCGGGTGTAGGTTGTCTGAGTTGACCTCGTTTCAGAGGCGCGAGGGTTTTTTTCTGGCGCTGGCGCAAAGCATCAAGGAGGTTCAGCGTGTTGAGGCGTTGCAGGTGACTCAGGTGTTCCCATAGGCCGCGTTGTGAGGAAGGCTTTTCATGTTGCGGTGCAATAATGTCTTCCTGGCCCATGGTGATCTCCTGATGATATGCATGAGAAGCAGGTGCCTGCGGCTCATTAACAAACAGAGCTTTGGCTGTCCGTTCGATGTCAGGAGTCTATAGCGAATATCGGCAGGAGGGGAAAGTCTTTTGTGCGCCGCACAAAAAAATCATTGCCAAAATGATTTGTGCACTGCAATATCAAGTCTAACGCGATGATCGGCAGGATCGCTATCGCGTCCTCAGGCCCATGTCGGCCTTCCAGTATCAGGAGATTCAAGCATGTCTTTTTTCAACTCGGAAAAATTGCAAGACGCTCAGAAAGCCAATCTCGACCTCCTGCAGCAAATCAGCGGCAAAATCTTCTCCAGTGTTGAACAGCTGAGCCAGTTGCAGTTCAAGACCCTGCAAACCTCCACCGAGGAGCAGTTCGACGGCTTTCGCAAGCTGCTTGCGGTACGTGATCCACAAGGATTCGCTGAGCTGCAGGCTTCTTTCACCCAGCCAAATGTGCAAGCCGAACGCTTGGCTAATTTCAATCGCCAAGTGCAAGCGTTGATTGTCGATACTCACTCGGAAATCGCCAAACTGACCTCGCGTCAGGTCGAGGCGGGCACCCAGCAGGTGCAAGAGTTCGTTGAAGTGATCAGCAAGAATGCACCGGCTGGCTCCGAGCCTGTTGTGGCCGCGTTCAAGTCGTCGCTGGCGAATGCCGGTACCGTTTTTGAAAGCGCACAGAAAGCTGTAAAACAGGCTGCTGACGTTGCCCAGAGCGGTTTTGACGCAGCGACCGCCGCAGCCGGCAAAACCGCTCCTGGTGCCAAGGCTACAAGCGGTAACAAGTAAGTCACATTAGAGCAGTTACACTGATGGCGATGGGTTTACTCCCCATCGCCATTTTTTTTCGGCCCGCCACCGGCACCTGGCTTGCCTGGAGGCATGCCGCCGAACAGGCCGAAGAGGTTCTGAGTGTTCAGGTAGAGGGCTTTTGACTGGTCGACATACTGGCGCATCAAATCCTGCATGACCGGTGCCTGCTGGTGCATGAACTCGCTCCAGGTTTCGGAGGACTGAGCGCCGGTCTGGGACTGGATGTCGATGACCGTCTGGATGCTTTTATCCAGGTAGCTGCCGAGGACGCTCTGGTAGGGACCGTAGAACTGGATAATCCCCATCAGCATCTCACTGGAGAATATCGGCTCACCGCCACTTTCGGCTTCCAGAATGACCTGCAGCAAAATACTTCGGGTCAGATCCTCGCCAGTCTTGGCGTCGACCACCTCGAACGGGATTCTATCGACGACCAATTGACGTATATCCGCAAGGGTCAAATGACTGCTGGTGTGCGTGTCATACAGACGGCGATTCGGGTACTTCTTGATCAGACGGGTGGTGTTCCGACTGTTTTCTGTCATGCGGGGCTACTCACAGCGAGCCTGATTTGCAGGCATCTTATCCTACTCTGACCACTGCCACTCCAATGCGTCGCCTCACGCGGCACGCGCTGGGTGGTCAGCGTAAGAACTTTCGGATGCTTTGTGCGCAGTGCCGGGTCGGCAGCTTCGCCAAGGCCGCTTGATGCATGAGCGATATCAGCTGCGGGGCCAAGAGTGTCGCCAAGCTGGAGGTTTGCTTCAGAATGCGGCTGTTCAGCGCCGCACCGCGAAAATTCCTCTAGCCATGGCACGACATCACGACATAAAACATTTCACACACGGCGCCCATGCTGGCCTTTAACGTTCCCGTGACACGGCAGGCTATGGCTGGCTGATTCCATTCTTAGTGAAAAAAATTCCAATCGAAGTGAAAACTCATGAAAACCCTTTGTGCACAGGAGGGCCCATGCGCGCACTTGCCAAGGGTTGCTGCACATTTCGATCATTAATTTGTCAGTTTCGGTCATTGAGCGACAGCGGCGCGGCTCTTAGTCTGTGCCACATGACTGACAGGGGCCGAAGAGTTCCTGCACTTTTTCCGTGATCGCTCGATGTGGAGTTACAAATGGCCGCCGCTCATTACCCGCACCTCTTGGCCCCGTTGGACCTGGGTTTTACCACGCTGCGCAACCGCACCCTGATGGGTTCGATGCACACAGGTCTTGAGGAAAAACCCGGCGGTTTCGAACGCATGGCGGCGTACTTTGCCGAACGTGCCCGTGGCGGCGTTGGCCTGATGGTTACCGGCGGCATCGGCCCTAACGATGAAGGCGGGGTGTATTCCGGGGCGGCCAAGCTGACCACCGAGGAAGAAGCACTCAAGCACCAGATCGTGACTCGTGCGGTGCATGAAGCGGGCGGCAAGATCTGCATGCAGATCCTCCACGCCGGGCGTTATGCCTACAGCCCGAAACAGGTCGCGCCGAGCGCCATTCAGGCGCCGATCAACCCGTTCAAACCTAAAGAACTGGACGAGGAAGGCATCGAGAAGCAAATCAGCGATTTCGTGACCTGTTCGACCCTGGCGCAACAAGCCGAGTATGACGGCGTCGAGATCATGGGCTCCGAAGGTTATTTCATTAACCAGTTCCTCGCCACCCACACCAACCACCGCACCGACCGTTGGGGTGGCAGCTACGAAAACCGTATGCGCCTGCCGGTAGAAATCGTGCGCCGCGTGCGTGAAGCGGTGGGGCCGAACTTCATTATTATCTTCCGCCTGTCGATGCTCGACCTCGTGGAAGGTGGCAGCACTTGGGAAGAAATCGTCACCCTGGCCAAGGCTATCGAACAGGCCGGTGCAACCATCATCAACACCGGAATCGGCTGGCACGAAGCGCGGATCCCGACCATCGCCACCAAAGTACCGCGAGCGGCGTTCAGCAAAGTCACCGCTAAACTGCGTGGCTCGGTGAGCATTCCTCTGATCACCACCAACCGCATCAACACCCCGGAAGTGGCCGAACAAATTCTGGCCGAAGGCGATGCCGACATGGTGTCGATGGCGCGGCCGTTCCTCGCCGATCCGGACTTCGTCAACAAGGCCGCTGAAGGGCGTGCCGATGAAATCAACACCTGCATCGGCTGCAACCAAGCGTGCCTGGATCACACCTTCGGCGGCAAGTTGACCAGTTGCCTGGTCAACCCGCGCGCTTGCCATGAAACCGAGCTCAACTACTTGCCGGTGCAGCAGATCAAGAAAATCGCCGTGGTCGGTGCCGGTCCTGCGGGGCTTTCCGCTGCGACGGTGGCCGCCGAGCGTGGGCATCAAGTGACGCTGTTTGATTCGGCCAGCGAAATCGGCGGTCAGTTCAACGTTGCCAAGCGCGTGCCGGGCAAGGAAGAGTTCTTTGAAACCCTGCGCTATTTCAACCGCAAATTGCAGACCACCAACGTTGAGGTGTGCCTGAACACCCGCGTTGACGTGGCGCAACTGGTCGAGGGCGGTTACGACGAGATCATTCTCGCCACCGGCATTGCGCCAAGAACCCCGGCGATTCCCGGCGTGGAAAACGCCAAGGTGTTGAGCTACCTGGACGTGATCCTTGAGCGCAAACCGGTGGGCAAGCGCGTCGCGGTGATCGGCGCTGGCGGTATCGGTTTCGACGTGTCGGAATTCCTGGTGCACCAGGGCGTGGCCACCAGTCAAGACCTCGAAGCGTTCTGGAAGGAGTGGGGCATCGATACTCACCTTGAAGCGCGCGGTGGCGTGGCGGGCATCAAGGCTGTGCCGCATGCACCGGCCCGTGACGTGTTCCTGCTGCAACGCAAAAAATCCAAGGTCGGCGACGGTCTGGGTAAAACCACGGGCTGGATTCACCGTACCGGGCTGAAGAACAAGCAAGTGCAGATGCTTAACAGCGTCGAGTACCTGAAGATTGACGACGAAGGCCTGCACATTCGTATCGGCGAAACCGGCGAGCCGCAAGTGCTGCCAGTGGACAACATCGTGATCTGCGCCGGGCAGGATCCGCTGCGCGAATTGCAGGACGGGTTGGTGGCGGCGGGGCAGAACGTGCATTTGATTGGCGGCGCGGACGTGGCGGCGGAGCTGGATGCCAAGCGCGCGATCAACCAAGGGTCGCGGTTGGCTGCTGAGTTGTAATCAACCCCCTCGCCACAGGTTGGCTGCTAAGATGCCAGCTCTTTACCCAGAGCCGGCATCGATGCTTCTCCCTCCCAACGACTGGCTACCCCAGGCCCCCCTCGAACCCCTCAAGCTCGACTGGCTCACCGCCGCCGGTATCGAAGTCGCCACCCTGCGCCTCGACCAGATCGACCCGCTGATCAGCGGTAACAAGTGGTTCAAGCTCATCGAACACCTCCACGCCGCTGACCTCGCCGGTGCCAACGGCATCATCAGCCTGGGCGGTGCGCACTCCAATCATCTGCACGCATTGGCTGCTGCCGGCAAACGTTTCGGTTTCCGCACCGTCGGCCTTTTGCGCGGTCACCCTCAAGAAACCCCGACGGTGAAGGACTTGCAGGCATTCGGCATGCAATTGCACTGGTTGGGTTACGGCGGCTACCGGGCGCGGAATGAGCCAGGTTTCTGGCAACCCTGGCAGGCGCAATACCCCGATCTGCATCCGGTACCCGAAGGGGGCGGCGGTCTACGGGGTGCGCGCGGCTGCATACCGTTGAAGGCAATGGTTGACGATCAACTGAGTCATTTGGATTGGAGCGACTACGACGGCTGGTGGCTGGCCTGCGGAACCGGCACCACCCTGGCCGGCCTGGTGCTGGCCGAGGCTGGCGAACGCAAGGTGTACGGTGCGATGGCGGTGCCCGACGATCACGGCGTTGCGCAACACGTCGAATCGATTCTGCAAGAAGCGGGGGTAGCGCTGCGCAACTATGAACTGCTGGACGCCAGCCGTGGCGGCTTTGCCAAAGTCGATCAGCCGTTACTCGACTTCATCGATCAAACTGAACAAGTCAGCGGTATGCCACTGGAGCCGTTGTACACCGGCAAAGCGCTGCTGATGCTCAAGCAGCAAATCGAGGCTGGAAATTTCAAAAAGGGTACACACTTGATCTTCATCCACACCGGCGGCTTGCAGGGACGCCGGGGGTTTCAATAACTACGCCACCGTGGCGCAAAGACGCCTCGGCTTGGGCGAGTCCATCCAATTACAGGAACGCGTTCAACCGTGCTCATTTGCTTTTAGGCATCATCCGCAGCAAGGTGTTATCGCCCACCACATAGTGGTGATAGATCCCGGCCACGGCGTGCAGGCCGATCAGCCAGTAGCCGATGGTGCCACCGAGCACGTGCCAGCCCTGGAGCTGTTTGGCGAAGTCCTTGTCTTCCGCCACCAGCATCGGGAGGTCAAAGCCGTAAAACATCACTTGATTACCCTTGGCGCTGGTCACCAGCCACCCGAGAATCGGCATTGCGATCATAAAAATGTACAACGCCCAGTGCATCAACTTCGCGAGTGTGGTTTGCCAGTGAGGCGAGGCGGGGAAGATCTGCGGTGCGGGCCCCAGGCTGCGGGCGAATAACCTGAGCCAGACCAGCACGAACACAGTCAGGCCCAGCAAGAAGTGCGATTCGACGATCAGCGTTCGACCGCCACTGCCTTTAGGGAAGATCCCGCGAAACTCGATACTGGCGTATACCAGCGCCAGCAAGACCAGCATCAACCAATGCAGCGTGATCGATACGGTGCTGTAGCGTGATTCGGAATTCTTCCATGGCATAGGGTGTTCCTCACAGGTCTGGTCTAAAGCCACCGTTCTTGTCCGACGGTGTTCCTTTACTGTAATCCGATTTGGTGGATTTGCCTGTGGCTATTTGAGTGTTCAAGGCTCTGGATCAAGTGATTGGCAATAAAAAAGCGCCCGTTCCTTTGGGGGACGGGCGCTTTTTATGCGCAGAGAACCGCGATCAGCTGCTTTGCGGCATCTCACCATTGGCCAGGCGCTTGTTGATGTCGGCAATCACTTCCGGCAAGTCGGTGATGGTGTCGATCATGTAGTGCGGGCGTGAGCTTTCGAACATCGCGTGGATACGCTTGCGTTCGCTGTTCAGTTTCTCGCTGCCGAGGGCGCGATAGCCTTCGTAGTCCAGGCCCAGCGCGTTGCCCGAGCAGATCAGCGCCACGGTCCACATGCCGGCACGACGACCTTCGAGAATGCCCGGCACGGTGTCGTCGATCTTCACACAGGCGGCGACATCGTCGATGCCCAGCGCAATCACGTTCGCTAAAGCCTGAGCAGGCCACGGACGACCGTTGGGGACTTCGTCAGTGGCGACCACGTGGTCGGCGACGTAACCGTTGGTGGCGGCCAGCTCGACCACTTTATCCATGACCTGTTTCGGGTAACCGGAGCACGAGCCGATCTTGATCCCTTGTTGGCGCAGGTTGGCGATGGTCTCCAGTGCTCCCGGAATCAGGGCCGAGTGTTCGGCAATTTTTTCGATTTGCAGCGGCATGAAGCGTTTGTAGATGGCGGTGACATCGTCGTCGGTCGGTGCGCGGCCGAACACGGCGCGATAACGCTCGGCGACTTTCGGCTGATCGCACAGGGTGCGGATGTGGTCCCACTTGCCCATGCCCATCGGCCCTCGGGCTTCTTCGATGGAGACCTGAACGTCGAATTCGGCGAAGGCTTCGACAAAGATCTGGGTAGGTGCGAAGGAACCGAAGTCAACGACGGTGCCGGCCCAGTCGAGGATGGCGGCTTGCAGTTTGGTTGGGTTTGCGTAGTTCATGGTGACTATTTTCCTGTGAAAACTGGCTATGGGGAGCAGCTTTTTGTGGGAGTGAGCCTGCTCGCGATGAGGCTCTGTCAGTTGACATTGATGGTGAATGTCGGACCGCTATCGCGAGCAGGCTCGCTCCCACAGGGGAAGGTGGTGTGGTTTAGATCTCTAACACTTCCATCTCGCGCAAAGCTTCGGCAACCGCCGCCACGGCCGCGTGCATCTCGGTCTGATTGACGTGGCCGATGCAGCCGACACGAAAGGTTTCAACCTGAGTCAATTTGCCGGGGTAGAGGATGAAACCCTTGGCCTTGACCCGTTCGTAGAATTCCTTGAACTGGTAACGCGGATCTTTCGGTGCGTGGAACGTGACGATGATCGGCGCCTGAATCGCGGCGGGCAGGAAGCTGCGCAGGCCAAGTTGGGCCATGTCATCAAGCAGCACTTTGCAGTTGTCGGCATAGCGCTGATGACGCGCCGGCAAGCCACCTTCTTCGTTGTATTGCAGCAAGGCTTCGTGCAGCGCCGCGACCACATGGGTCGGCGGAGTGAAGCGCCATTGACCGGTCTTGGCCATGTAGGTGTGCTGGTCGAACAGGTCCATCGCCAGCGAGTGCGAGTTGCCGGCGGCGTTGGCCAATGACTCTTTGCGAGCGAAGACGAAACCCATGCCCGGTACGCCTTCCAGGCATTTGCCGGACGCGGCGATCAGGGCGTCGAACGGCACCTGTTGTGCATCCACCGGCAGCGCGCCGAACGAACTCATGGCGTCGATGATCAGGCGTTTGCCGTGTCGGGCAATGACGTCGGCAATTTCCGGCAGCGGGTTGAGGATGCCGGTGCTGGTTTCGCAGTGAATCAGTGCGACATGCGTGATGCTGGGGTCGGCGTGCAGCAGGCGGTCGACGTCGGCAGCGGTGGTCGGTTCGTCTTCAGCGGTCTCGAAAGTGCTGAAAGAGCGACCGAGCACTTCGCAGATTTTCGCCAGGCGTTTGCCGTAGGCGCCGTTGATCAACACCAGCACTTTGCCGTCGCGGGGCACCAGCGTGCCGATCGCTGCCTCGACCGCGAAGGTGCCGCTACCTTGCAGGGGCACGCAGTGGTGGCTGGCGCCGCCGTTGATGATGGCCAGCAATTGCTCGCACAGGCTGGCGGTCAGTTGATTGAAGCGGTCATCCCATGAACCCCAGTCGACCATCATCGCCTGACGGGTGCGGGTCGATGTGGTCAGTGGGCCGGGGGTGAGCAGGATGGGTTCGGCAGTACTCATTCTCGTGTCCTCGCATTTGATGGGATGAAGCTACGGGACATAAATTGCAATTTGCGGTTGTATCAATCAAATTGTTTGTTGTTATGCCAACCATCAGCGAGAGTTATTCATGAACCTGTTCCAGCTTCGAGCCTTTGACGCCGTGGCCCGCGAAGGCAGCTTCACCCGAGCTGCGACGCGGTTGTTTATCAGTCAGCCGGCGGTGACCGGGCACATCAAGGCCCTGGAGGAGCATTACCAGATCACCTTGTTGCGTCGTACCGCACGACGAGTGGAGCTGACGGAAGAGGGCACCAAACTGGCCGCGATCACTCGGGCCATGTTCGGCCTGGCGGAAGAGGCGCAGGTGATGCTTGAAGCGAACCGGCAGTTGCTGACCGGGCGCCTGGAAGTGGCGGCAGATGGACCACACTTGGTGATGCCGATGTTGGCCAGTCTGCGCGCGCGCTACCCGGGCATCACCGTGAACCTGCGGCTGGGCAATGCCCAGGAAACCCTGACGGCGTTATTGTCCGAGCATGCTGACGTGGCGGTGCTGACCGAGGTTGAACCGCGCAAAGGCCTGCATTTGCAGGCGCTGAGTGAATCGCGGATTTGTGCGTTGGTGCCTGAAAGCCATCCTTGGGCCAAGGCGAACAGCGTGAAGCTCAATGAACTGGATCAGGTGATCATGGTGTTGCGTGAACCGAGTTCGATTACCCGACGCACGTTCGATGAAGCCTGCGCGGCGGCGGTGGTCAATCCACGGGTGTTGCTGGAACTTGACAGTCGGGAAGCGGTGACCGAGGCCGTGGCGGCGGAATTGGGGGTGGGCGTGGTGTCGTCGGTAGAAGTCAGCCATGACCCACGGGTGGCGGCGGTGCCGATTGTGGGGGAAGGACTGGTGAACCGGCACATGATCGGGTGCATGGAGCGGCGGCGGGATTTGCGCTTGATACAGGCGTTTTTTGGATTAGCACCTTCCAGATAAACCGAGGCGCGGTCATCGCGGGCAAGCCTTGCTCCTACAGGAATGGCGTTTCCTCCCGTAGGAGCAAGGCTTGCCCGCGATGGGGCCGGACCTGCCTAAACAAGACTCTCGCGAAGCATCTCCAGAAACGTCGCCACCACCCGCCGCGAGCTCTGCTCGCGCAAGCACACCAGTGTCTCGGTCAATCGCCGTGTGCAATCGGTAATCGGCAACGCACACACCCGCGAGTCAGCACCAAATTCCGCCGCCGACACCACCCCAACGCCAATCCCGACCACCACAGCCTCCCGCGCCGCTTCCCGTCCTTCCACCTGGATCGCCGGGCGAATGCGAAACCCCGCCCGGGCCATTTCCTCTTCCAGTGTCTGGCGCGTCACCGAACCGATTTCCCGCAGCACCAACGGCGTGTCATCCAGGTCCGCGAGACAGATCGACTCGCGATCCGCCCACGGATGATGGCGTGAAACAAACGCCACCATCGGGTCATTGCGCAGTGGCAATGAGATCAGCCGTTCATCGCTGACATCCCGCCCCAGCAAAGCGAGGTCAGCCTGATAGTTGAACAGGCGAAACAGCGACTCATCGGTGTTGCCGGTTTCAATCTTCACACTGATGCCCGGATAGCGTTCGCAGAACCGCGCGATCTGCGGCAGCACGTGCACCGGTGCATCCACCGCGAGGATCAGGCTGCCGGTTTGCAGCGCCTGGGAATCCTGCAACAGCTCCTGCGCTTCGGCCTCAATCACGAACAGTCGCTGCGTGATGGCGAGCAAGCGCTCGCCCAGATCCGTCAGGCGCACCGAGCGTTTGTTGCGGTGGAACAGCAACACACCGAAGCGCTCTTCGAGTTTGCGTACCTGGTCGGAAATGGCCGGTTGCGTGAGGAACAACCGCTCGGCGGCTTTGGTAAAGCTTCCGTGGACGGCCACGGCGTGGAAGGCTTTGAGTTGGGCGTGGGAAACCGACATCGAAACCTCTAGTAACAAGTTGAGCTTATTTTTGAAATACGATAAATCGATTTCACTTATTAATCAGTAATTGTTTTTATCCACCTCAGCCCCGGTGACTGGTCAGTCGAACAGCATCGGTGGCCATGAGCCTGTGCGCGCAACAGCAGGACTCATCTGACCGGTATCGCCACAGGGAAACAGCGATATCGCAGTGCTCAACAATAAAAACACAGGCGTTTCTACCCATTCTGCCGGCACACTCACACCCTGAGGTCAGAACCACAATGAACAATCCCATCGGCACCATCAAGCGTTGGCGCGTGCAGATCTTTGCGATCACCTGGCTCGCCTACGCCGCTTTCTACTTCACCCGCAAAGCGTTTTCCGTGGCAAAACTGGGGATCGCCGAAGACCCCACCTTCATGCTCGACAAAATGGCCATGGCCAACCTCGACGCGATCTACCTGGCGGCGTACGCCTTTGGGCAGTTCACCTGGGGCATGCTCGCCGACCGCTTTGGCCCACGGGTCGTGGTGCTCGGCGGGTTACTGATTTCGGCGGCAGCAGCGCTGGTGATGGGCACTTACGCGACACTGCCGATCTTCGCGACCTGCATGTTGATTCAAGGTTTGGCGCAGTCCACTGGCTGGTCCGGGCTGTGTAAGAACCTCGGCAGTTTCTTCCCCGCGCAACAGCGCGGCAGAGTGCTGGGGTTATGGAGTTCCTGCTATGCCTTTGGTGGGCTGGTGGCATCGCCGTTTGCGGGCTGGTGGGCGTATACGCTGATCGGCACCTGGCATGCGGCGTTCATTTCCAGTGCGGCGGTGGTTGGGCTGGTCGCCGTGCTGTTTTTTATTTTTCAACGCAACAAGCCGCAAGACGTGGGTCTACCGGCGGTAGACCTCGAACCCGAGTTGACGGCTGAAGAGGCTGACGCCCAAAGCAAGATCAGCATTATGGAACCCTTGAAGGAAATCCTGCGCAACCGGACGGTGCTGGTGCTGGGCCTGGCGTACTTTCTGCTGAAACCGGCGCGCTACGCGATTCTGCTGTGGGGCCCGGTGATCGTCTTCGAGCAAATGCCGACGGTGGGCAAGGTTGGCGCGGCGATCATCCCGACCGCGTTTGAACTGGCCGGGTTGCTCGGGCCCATTCTGCTCGGTCTGGCGTCGGACAAGGTGTTCGGTGCCCGACGCATGCCGGCCTGCGTCCTCAGTCTGTTGGCGCTGACGGTGACCCTGGCCTTGTTCATGGGCGCCCTGCACACCGGCAGCGTCTTGCTGGTGGTCGTGCTGTTGTTTGTCATGGGCCTGACCCTGTACGGACCGGACTCGATGATCAGCGGCGCGGCAGCGATTGATTTCGGCACCGCCAAGGCGGGCGCGACGGCGGCGGGTTTCGTCAATGGTTGCGGTTCGGTCGGGGCGATTCTCGGTGGATTGCTGCCGGGTTACTTCGACTCGGTCACCGTGTTCATTGTCTTCGCCGGTTGCGCCTTGTTCTCGGCCCTGGTGTTGATCCCCCACTGGAACAGCCGCCCGGCTGGCCTGCGTACCAACTACCCATTCGTGCCCAATCGGGCGATGGCCATCAAACCCCTGCGTACCTGAATCCTGCCCCTCGCAGCCTGCTGCACTGGCGGCGGGCTGGCGTGTGGGCATCTGACTGGAGATTTTCCCCATGAGACCCTTTTGGCTGGACCAGGCCTTAAAGGCTGAGACGTCTGACACCTGCCCGGCACTGGACGGCGACACCCGCGCGGATGTGTGCATCGTCGGTGGCGGCTACACCGGTTTGTGGACCGCGATCATGCTCAAGGAGCAGAACCCCGAACTCGACGTGGTGCTGATCGAGGCCGACATCTGCGGTGCCGGCGCCAGTGGCCGCAACGGCGGTTGCGCGCTGTCGTGGTCGGCCAAGTACTTCACCCTGGAGCGGCTGTTCGGTGTCGAGGAAGCGGTGCGCCTGGTCAAGGAATCCGAGCGCAGCATTTACGCGATTGGCACCTTCTGCGAACAGTACGGCGTGGATGCCGATTACCGTCTCGATGGCACGCTCTACACCGCGACCAATCGCGCCCAGTGTGGCTCGACCGATGCAGTGATTGCCGCGCTGGAGCGCAATGGCATCAACTCGTTCACCCAGCGTCCGGTCGCCGACGTGCAACGCATGGCCGGTTCCAGCAAGCATTTGGAGGGCTGGTTTTCCCCGGCGGCCGCCAGTGTGCAACCGGGCAAACTGGTGCGCGGCTTGCGGCGGGTGGCGTTGCAGCTGGGCGTGAGAGTTCACGAGAACACCGCGATGACCGGGTTGGAGGAGGGCAAGCCGGCGGGGATTCAAACCCCCAACGGCACGGTTCGCACGGACCGGGTGGTACTGGCGATGAACGCCTGGATGGCCCGGGCGTTCCCGCAGTTCGAGCGCAGCGTGGCGATTGTCTCCAGCGACATGCTGATCACCGAACCACGCCCTGATCTGCTTAACGAAATTGGCCTGACCAGCGGTGTCACCGTGCTCGATTCACGGATTTTCGTGCACTACTACCACAACACCCCGGACGGCCGGATCATGCTCGGCAAGGGTGGTAACACCTTCGCCTATGGCGGGCGGATGTTGCCGGTGTTCGATCAGCCGTCGCCGTACGCCGGGTTGTTGAAAGACAGCCTGAGCGAGTTCTTTCCAGCGTTCGCCGACGCCAAGGTCGAGGCGACCTGGAACGGCCCGTCGGATCGCTCGGTCACCGGTCTGCCGTTCTTTGGCCAGATGAGCGCCAGCGGGAATGTGTTCTACGGGTTCGGCTACTCCGGCAGCGGTGTTGGCCCGTGCCACATGGGTGGGCAGATTCTGGCTTCGATGGTCTTGGGGCTGGACAACGCCTGGACCCGTTCGCCGTTGGTGAACGGCCCCTTGGGGTTTTTTCCACCGGAGCCGATTCGTTACCTCGGCTCCTTGATGGTGCGCAACGCTATCCGCCGCAAGGAGCGCGCCGAAGATCACGGGCGCCGGCCACGGCACCTGGACGTGCGTCTGGCCAAATTTGCCGCAGCGGCCGGCAAGGCTGACAAGGGCTAGCGATTGATCAGCCAATCGAGCAATAAACGTCCATCACGGCGTGATGGGTAAGCGGCTGGAGGCTTTGGCGGGCGGCCTGCGGCGGCACACAACACCGGGCGGTCCGGGTCGCTGTCGAGAAAGCTGATGAGCACCTCAGTGCCGGCGATAGGCAGCCTGGAGGGATCAATCCGACCGTCCGCCGTGGCGAGGGCCACGGGAAGCCATAGGCCGGTCGATTTATCCGCGTCATCTTCCAGTGTTGGCCACAGCCGCACGTGTATTCGATTGTGTTCATCCAGCGCTGCCGGTTGCCCGACCGCGCCCAGCACTAACGCCGTCTGATAACCCGGAATACTCGGCCGGGGCTGTGTCAGTGCGGGCCTGAATTCCGTTGACCATGGAATGGCGGTGAATCGGTTGCTGTAGCGCCGAGGACGTTGGTCGACGAGGATTGAAGGCTGTTGCCCCTCGTGTTGAACATCGGTGGTCAGCCACTGATCGTTGAAATCCGAAAGTGGATGCTCCGCCACTTGTACGATGCTTCCACTGCGCAAGTCAGCTTGATTGCTTTGGCCTTCAATCTGCCGATGCTGGCAGCGCAACCGCTCCAGTCCCCGACGACTGAGTTGCACGCGGTGTGCCTGCTCGGGGGCGGGGCGTGTGGTCGAAACGGATGATTTGGCGAAGGTGTGGTTGGCTGCGCCGTCACCGGTAGCTTGAGGGCCGCGACTGTGGGCGATTCGGCGTTCAGGTCGGGCGCGCGCGTCATGACGCTGGGACAGCTCATGGATGACCGGCAACAAAGACTCGTGACTGGTATCGGCCTGAAAGGGCAGCAACAGCGGCTCCTCGGGGAATTTCTGAGTGTCATCGGCCAGCACCAGCACATGCCCGTCTTGCCGATGTTCGAAGTGATAGTGGATGCCTTCTTCTTCGCAGAGTCGCTGCATCAACATCAAGTCGGTCTCTTCGTATTGAATGCAAAACGGCCGGGGCGGGTAGTGCACGCAGGCCAGTTCCAGGCGATAGCTGGCCTCAGGCAGCGCATGCTCCTGGAACAATTGACGCAGGATTGCCGGCACGCCGAGGCGATGAAACACCCGACGGCAACGGTGGCGATCGAGGTTTTGAACGTAGGGCACTAGCACCAGATGGTAGCCGATGCGATGCAAGCCGCGATGTTCACGGCTGGCGCTATGAACAATGCCGTGAATGCCGGTGTAATCGCCCATGCTCAGATAAGCCGGTTGTTGCAGCAGGGGGGCGAGGTTCATCGCCGGCACCAGGCCAATCACTTCAATGTCGAATCGATAGGGCTGGTTCAGGCCTTCAGCGCCACTGAACTTCAATACCTGCAGGCTCAATCCGCTGTTGAGGAGGGTCAGGGTGTAGAGACTTTCCTTGTCGTTGTGCATCGAACGCGCTTCTGCCATGGAGTACGGACGCGAAGGGTACGAAACCAGGGCACTCAATGGTCACCGTAAATCGGCGTTTCAGAATTGCCCTACGAGTACTGGCGAAAATGTCGATCCGTGATGCCGGTGAGTCAGTCCGCATTTTTTGGTCGATTGCCAACTTTAGGCCGTATAAACTTGCGCAACGCGTCGGCCAATAGATGTCTCGGCGCCACAGATCAAGAGAGTGAGTAATGGGCGCACAGTGGAAGGTTAAACACAAAGAAGCGGCATCCAACGCCAAGGGCAAGATTTTCGGCAAACTGGTGAAAGAAATCACCATTGCTGCGCGCAACGGCGCCGATACCGCCACCAATGCACACCTGCGACTTGTGGTTGAACAGGCCAAGAAAGCCTCGATGCCCAAGGAAACCCTCGATCGTGCGATCAAGAAAGGCGCGGGCCTGTTGGGCGAAACCGTGCAATACCATCGCGTGACTTACGAGGGCTTCGCACCGCACCAGGTGCCGCTGATCGTTGAATGCGTGACCGACAACATCAATCGCACCGTGGCTGAAATCCGCGTGGCGTTCCGTAAGGGCCAATTGGGCGCTTCGGGTTCGGTGTCGTGGGACTTCAACCATGTCGGCATGATCGAGGCGTCCCCGGACAGCCCGGACGCCGATCCGGAAATGGCCGCCATTGAAGCAGGAGCCCAGGATTTCGAGCCAGGTGAAGAAGAGGGCACAACCCTGTTCCTGACCGAGCCAGCGGACCTGGATGCGGTGCAAAAAGCACTGCCAGAGCAAGGTTTCACCGTGTTGGCGGCGAAACTGGGTTATCAGCCGAAGAACCCGGTCAGCGGTTTGAGCGATGAGCAAATGGCTGAAGTCGAAGCGTTCCTGGAAGGCCTCGACAACCATGATGATGTGCAGGATATGTTTGTCGGTCTGGCTGGGTAATTTGCTTATTCAGTAATACCGCTATCGCGAGCAGGCTCACTCCTACAGTTGAATTGAGTTCTATCTGACGAACTCGGTCAACTGTAGGAGTGAGCCTGCTCGCGAATGACCGCGCAGCGGTCACCTATCTTGCAGTTCCCGCACAATCTCGCTAAACCCCGGTCGCTTCAATACCTCTGGCTGACAGCAACGCTCCTGCAACACTTCCAGCTCCTCGCGCGCAACATCGCTCAGCCCCGAGTCGATACGTTCCAGCAATTCCCCCAGCAACACACCAAATGCCCGCACCTCGATCCGTTGCAGCGCTCGGCTTTCAGGGCTGTCGCAGGTTGCGTGGAAAGACGCCGCGCCAAAATCCCCCAGCAGGCAATCACCGTGCTCGTTCCACAGAATATTGTGGCCATAGAGGTCGCCGTGGGTGATGCCTTGGCGGTGCAAGTGTTTGGCCACCGAGGCGACGCCATGGGCGATTCGCAATGCCACGCCCGCGCTGAAACGGGTGTCATCGGTGTAGATGTCGCGGGTGCAGGAGGCCAGGCTCGGCAGCGCGGCCAGATTGCGATAACTCGGATCGATCAGTTGCATGACCAGCCCGGCTTGCTGGTCGGGATGATCGACGATTCGGCCTTCGACCCGGATCAGGTTAGGGTGAAGGCCGGCGGTGATGCAGGCGTTCATTTCGTGCAGGGGTGAACCGTCGCTGGTCATTTCACCCTTGTAGAGCTTGACCGCGACCGGCATGGCCGGTTGCCCCGGTTGTTGCCATGTGGCCCGATAAATCACCCCCGAAGCGCCTTCGCCCAGTTGCTGCTCCAGACGCAATTGATCCCAGGGAATCTGGGCCGTGGCTTCCAGTGCAGCCGCATCGGCTTCGGTTTCCAGCGGGTTACCGGCGTACGCCAGCCAGGTTAGGCTGGGCAAGGCCAGTAGCCATTCGGGCAGTTCACTGAGCTGATTGGCGGCGATGCGAATCAGTTCGAGCCGATGGCACTGACTCAGGCTGCGGGGCAGGCGCTGCAAGCGGTTGCCGGCGAGCATGAGTTTTTGCAGGTACGGTCGGTCGCCCAGTTCAGTAGGCAGTTCGGTGATGCGGTTGTCGGTCAGGATCAACCAGCGTAGCAACGGCGGCAGCGCGGCAGCAGGGACGGTTTCGATGGCATTGGCCTTGAAACCGATCATCGTCAACGCGGCGCATTGGCCCAGGCACGCCGGCAGTTCGGTGAACAGGTTGTCCGAACAGAACAGCACCCGTAAGCGGGTCAGGCGATGGAGGTCATCCGGCAGGCTGCGCAAGGCGTTGCCGGTGAGGTTGAGCACTTCCAGCGAGTCTGCCAGGTCAAAGATTTCCCGGGGGAATTCTGTCAGGCCGCAAGCCAGGTCCAGGCGGGTGATGCCAGTCAATTGGCCGGCGCGCAGTTGGGCGAGGGTATCCATGAGCGAGTTCGCTTTTGATCAAGGGAAGGCGCAGGGGCCTGGAAATGGGCGACATGATAGCGGTAAAGCAGACTCGCCTGTCAGGTGGGTACGCGTACCTCCAGCAACTGCCCCAAACGGCTGCGCGTACGCGCCAGATCGATGGCATCGCCGCCCAGGCTTTCACGCAACGACTGTTGGCCGAGCAGTGTCAGGTGCTTGTCCTGATCGTATAAAACGTCGATCAAATTGATAAAACGCTGCTGCGCGGCGATCGAACAGTCGGCCAGGTTGGGCAGTTCGTCAATGATCCAGTGATCGAAGCGCCGGCACAGCTCCAGATAATCCATGACCGCCGTGGGGTGATCGCACAGATCGCCAAAGGTGAAGCCGATGGTCCTTGCTTCACAGTGCCGCGCTTGAAAGTGCCGGGTGCCGACCGGCAGTTGCAACGGCAGGGCGTCGCGTTCGGGCAGGTTCAATGCCTGGCGTTGCGTCACGCTACCCGGCCAGACATACCGCCCTTGAGTAAACACCTGCTGCGCATGCGTTTTCACCTGACTGCGGTAGTCATGCGGGCCGCCGACCTCCATCACGTGCATGCGGGCGTGGATCAACTCGATGACCGGTTTGAAACGCGCGTGGTAGAGCGGGTTGGGTAACAACCCTTCCGGCGGATAGTTGGACGTTACCATCAGCAGAATGCCGCGACGGAACAGCGCCTTGAACAACCGCGTGATGAGCATCGCATCGCCGATGTCATGGACGTGAAACTCGTCGAAACACAACACCTGGCAATCGCTCAGCAGTTCATCGAGGGTGACTGCCAGCGCATCGGGTTGATCGCGATGGGTGAACATGCCCTGATGCAACCGGGCAAAGAACTCGTGGAAGTGCAGCCGCTGTTTTGTCTCGATCGGGATCGCCTGGAAGAAGCCGTCGAGCAACCAGCTCTTGCCGCGTCCAACCGCGCCATGCAGGTAAAGACCGGGGAGCGTTTTCGCCGACTCGCCGAGCAGTGCGGTGGCGTGCTGCGCCATGCAGTCGATCACTCGCTGCTGGCTGTGGCTGAGGGTGTAGCCCTGGGCATGGGCCTTTTGACGGAAGTAATCGTGGACGACTTTGCCCGCCGAGATGCCACTGGCCGGCGCCGCAAGCGCTTTGCGCAAAAGACTGCGCAAGAAAGGCAAGCGTGATGTCAGTCGCGAACGGTTGGGCGATCGAGCGGCCATGGTCATAACATCCAGAAATCGTCAGGCCGGCTCCCCGAGCAGCAGCGGCGGCGTAGTGTAACCAGATGGGTAATTGCCCATCCAGTCATGTCGATGGACGATGCGGGTTGTCGGACAGGGATTACAGCCTGTAGCAGCTGTCGAGCCTGCGAGGCTGCGTTCGACTGCGCAGCAGTCGTGAAATCAGGCAAAGCGGTGTTCCAGAAGGACCGTGTGTGCGGGGTTTACGACTGCTGCGCAGCCGAACGCCGCCTCGCGGTGCTCGACAGCTGCTACAAGCCGGACGCCGCCTCGCGGTGCTCGACAGCTGCTACAAGCCGGACGCAGCCTCGCGCTGCTCGACAGCTGCTACATCGATAGCGGAGCTGCCGAGCTGGGTGCGGGGGCAGTTATCTACCGTTCGATGCTGCGATTCCACCGCGCGTTCCACGCCGGGCGCTGTTCGTTGACCTGATCCCAATCGATGGCAATCGCCGTTTGCAGGTACTGCTTCATCGCCTCGACCTGGCCGCGCGTCTTGTCGGTGGTCGGGGTGTTCGGGTTGGACGGGATCTGGTCGCCGTCTTCCAGTGCAGCGGCTTGCGCTTCAGGCGTCAGCAAGAACGCGGCGAGTTTTTGTGCCAGTTCCGGCTGGGTGTTGTTGGCGATGGCGCACTCCGCGA
This sequence comes from Pseudomonas sp. GL-B-19, assembly GCF_019956415.1. Lineage (GTDB taxonomy): Bacteria > Pseudomonadota > Gammaproteobacteria > Pseudomonadales > Pseudomonadaceae > Aquipseudomonas. The sequence continues at coordinate 30,358 of NZ_JAHBDK010000036.1, read as the reverse complement.
CGTTGAGCACCACGGCGCCTTCCTTCGGTTGCGCGTATTCGACCGGCATGCCTTTGAGTTTCAGCGCAGTGACCTGAGTCGGGGTCAACGGGAACAGCGCGGCTTCGTCGGTCTGGAGCATCTCGGAAATTTTCGCCGAGCTCGGAATGTATTCCAGCACGTTGCGTCCGACGGTGTTTGGCCAGGCCTTGAAACCCGGCTCGACGTCGGTTTCGCTGCCGCCCTGGATGCGGTTGAACATCAGGAAACCGTGCAGGCCGAAGGTCGACGAGGCCATCGACTGGAACACCAGTTTGTCCTTGAAGCGCGGGTCGGCCATGTCCATCCAGGACGTCGGTGCGCTCCAGCCTTTCTCCTTGAACAACCGGGTGTTGTACGCCAGCCCGGTGACGCCGAGACTGACCGCCACGGCCTGATCCTTGATTCGGCCTTTGGCGGGAATCTGCGCCAGGGGCGGGCTGTCCTCAAGCTTGTCACACAGGCCCATAGCGATGGCGCGGTACATGATGCCGTCGTCGAGGAACATCACGTGCAGTTGCGGGTTGCCTTTACTGGCCTGGACCTTGGCCAGAATATCGGCGGAGGTACCGGGCACGATGACCACTTTGACGTTATTGGCTTTTTCGAAAACCGGCAATACCTTGTCGGCGTACAGCCGCTCCATGGTCCCGCCGTTCATGCCCAGATAAAGCGTCGGCTCGGCGTGAGCCTGGGTAACCGTGAGCAGGGCGCTCAGGCATGAAAATCCGAGCAGTGCAGTGCGTTTGAAATGATTCATTGGCGCGACCTTCCTCTTTCAAGCTACGGAGATGGAGTGAAACCGGGTGATGGAAAACGCATCCAGCGACGTCGACGAGGCGCCGTTGCAGATGATCTCGGTGAGCGCCTGGCCCACCGCCGGCCCTATCTGAAAACCCGCACCGGCAAAGCCGAACGCGTGCAACAGACCGGGTTGAGTGCTGCTGTGGCCGATCACCGGTTGGCGGTCGGGCAGATATCCTTCAGTGCCGCTCCAGGTGCGAATCGCCTGAGCGCCTTCAAGAAACGGGTAAAGTTCGACGGCCTGGCGCAGGATATCGATCACCGCTTGTTGGCCGGGGCGCGCACGGGCACCGTCGAGTGCAAAGCCTTGGCCACCGCCGAGCACGCAATTGCCGCGAGCGACCTGACGGGCATAAATGCCGCCGCCTTCAACGCCGGTGCTGGCATTCATCACCAGGGGCAACGGCTCGGTGACCAGCATCGCCGGGTGCCCGGCGTGCATGGGCACCGCTTCGCCGAAGTGTTCGGCAAGGCTGCCGGCCCAGGCGCCGGCGCAGTTCAGCAGCCATGGCGCGTGCAGTTCGAGACCGTTTTGGGTGCTGACCCGAAAGCGCTGGCCGTCGTGCTCCACGGAAGAGACCGCTGATTGTTCATGAACCTGTGCGCCGTGGCGACGCGCGGCTTGGGCGAAAGCGGGGGAAACCAGTCGCGGGTTGGCGTGACCATCGTCGGGGCAAAACGAAGCGCCGACGGCGACGTCACCGACCCAAGGAAAACGTGCGCGCAATTCAAGGCGATCAAGGACCTGCAAATCGAGGCCGAAACCCTGGCTGCTGGTGGCGTAATCCTGCAAAGCGCGCAAGTCGTCGAGGCTGCGCGCGAGCTTCAAATGGCCGCTGCGCTGATATTCACCGTCAATGCCAATCCACTGTGGCAGTTGTCCCCAAATCTCGTGGGCCCGCTGCGACAAGGGCAATTGCGACAGCGGCCGACCCTGACGCCGCACGCCGCCATAGTTCACTCCGCTGGAATGTGAACCGCAAAAATCCCGCTCCAGCAATGCCACACGACGTCCGGCTTTGCTGAGAAACAGGGCGGCCGAGGCACCGACGATGCCGCCGCCGATGATGATGGCGTCAACTTCGATCACGATTCGACCTCCAGGCCAAACGGCAGCGGCTTGATCGGCGCTTGTGCGCGCAGTCGACCGATCTGCGATACGTCACGCTGGCTTTCGCAGGCAATAATTTCTGCGGCACCAGCGCCACACATCCGCCCCTGGCAGCGGCCCATGCCAACGCGGCAATGGGCTTTGACCCGGTTGATTTCCCAGTGGCCTTCGCGCACGACCTGACGGATATCGCCGGCGCGCACTTCTTCGCAGCGGCAGATCATCACGTCGTCTGCGGTTTCGGTTGCCCAGTGTTCGGGGAAGATGAAGGCCTGTTCCAGCCCTTTGCGAAAGGTGTTTACCTGGGTGAGCGATTGTTCCAATTGGACGCAGCGCTGCGGCGCAATCAGGTAGCCGATGTCTTCGAGCGCGGCCAGCGCTGCCCGTTCACCGGCCATTTCCGCGGCATCGGCGCCCATGATCCCGGCGCCGTCACCGGCCAGATAAACCTCGGCGACACTGCTGCGCCCGGCACTGTCACGTTGCGGCAGCCAGGCGCGGTTGAGCGGGTTCCAGGCAAATTCGCAGCCCAGCAAATCGGCGAGTTGGGTTTCGCTACGCAGGCCATGGGCGAAGGCGACGGCGTCACACGTCAGGCGTTGTTCGCCCTTTGAGCCGGACCAGTTGAGCGACTGAACCCGGTGTTCGCCGTCGATGCGTTGCAAGGTGGCGCCCTGATGCACCGGGATGCCGTGAGCGGTCAGCCAGCTGCGGTAATAAATGCCTTTGGCCAGCGTAGCCGGTTGCGAGAGCAAGCCGGGCAGGGCGCGGACTTGGGCACTGAAGGGTGAACTGTCGAGCACCGCGACCACTTTCGCGCCGGCCTTGGCGTATTGATATGCGACCAGATATAGCAATGGACCGCTGCCGGCGAACACCACGCGTTCCCCGATGGCGCAGCCCTGAAATTTCAGGGCGATCTGCGCCGCGCCGAGGCTGTAGACGCCGGGTAACGTCCAGCCTTGCACCGGCAGAATCCGGTCGGTGGCGCCCGTAGCGACAATCACGCGGGAGAATTCAATTCGTGCGGCGCGACCTTCATGCAACGTGTCGAGCGCATCCGTTTCGGCATTCCACACCAGGGTATCCGGCCGATAGTCGAGCTGTTCGCGCAACGTATCCAGGGTCTGATGCAGCGCCTCGGCCTTGCCCGCTTCGAAGCCATACAACTTGACCGCCGAACGCTTGAAGTTGGCCGGCTGGCGCCGATAAATCTGCCCGCCACCGCGCGCGGCTTCATCCAGCAAAACCGGGCGAACGCCATGCGCCACCAGCGTCTGCGCCGCCCGAATCCCGGCCGGGCCGGCACCGATGATCACCACGGGCTTCATACCCACCACCATTCAAATGATCGCCGCAACACCCTTGTGGGAGCGAGCCTGCTCGCGAAGACGGCGGTAGTTTCAACATAGGTGGTGACTGATACACCGCTTTCGCGAGCAGGCTCGCTCCCACATTTGATTTGTGTTGATTGCAGGTGTTGTGATCGCCGCTGAACCCCTGTGGGGTTGCAGTTGAAAGGTGTGTTCATAGCGAGCGCCCCGGTTCGCGGGTGATGTGGTGATCGTTCTCAAGCAGCGTCGAACACGCGCGCACGCGCCGGCCATCGCCCAGGCGGACCCAGCAGTCCTGACACGCCCCCATCAGGCAGAACCCGGCGCGGGGCTCGGCGCTGAAGTCGCTGCCGCGCAGGTGGTCGCTGCAGGTCAGCACCGCGGTCAGCACGGTGTCTCCGAGCAGGGCGGTGGCCGGTTGGCCGTCGAGGGTAAAGTTCACGGCCGGGCGGTCGCCCTCGGCCAGTCGTTTCAGCAAAGCCATGGCGCCCTCATTGTTTACCCACCAGCACCCGATCAAGGCCGTAGACCCGATCAAGCAGAATCATGGTCAGCGCGGTCAGCGCGATCACCAGGGCCGACACCGCCGCCATCATCGGATCGATGGATTCGGTGGCGTACACGTACATGCGCACCGGCAGGGTTTGCGTGGCCGGCGAGGTGACGAAAATCGACAGCGTGACCTCGTCAAAGCTGTTGATGAACGCCAGCAACCAGCCCCCCGCTACCCCCGGCAGAATCATCGGCAAGGTGATTTCCCGGAACAGCGTGAAGCGTCCGGCGCCGAGGGATTGCGCCGCATGTTCGGCGCTACGATCCAGGCCAATGGCCGAGGCCAGCACCAGTCGCAGCACATAGGGAGTGATCACCAGCACATGGGCGAAAATCAGCCAGGTGAAGCTGCCGTTGACCCCCATCAGCGCAAACAGACGCAGCAAGGCAACGCCCAGCACCAAGTGCGGAATGATGATGGGCGACAGGAACAGACCGTTGAAAAAGTCCCGTCCCGGAAACTCGAAACGGGTGATCGCCAATGCCGCTGGCACCGCAATCAGGGTCGCCAGGCTGGCGGCGCAGAACGCCAGAATCAAGCTGTTGTAGAACGCATCGACAAAATCGGCGCGCTCGAAGACCGCACGGAACCAGCGCAGTGAAAACTCCGTGGTCGGCAGGCTCAGGGTGTTTTCCGGGGTGAACGCAACGAGGCAGACCACCACCAGCGGCGCGAGCATGAACAGCACCACCAGGGCATGGAACAGCAGGGCGAAAGGACCGTTCTTGGACATGACGAGTTATCCCAATGACTTCTTGTAGCGGCCTTCGATCATCCGGTTCCACGACAGCATGATCAGCAGGTTGAGCAACAGCAGCGCCACGGCAATCGCCGCGCCCATCGGCCAGTTCAGCTCCGACAGGTACTGGTCGTAGATCAGTGTGGCGACCATTTTCAGTCGACGCCCGCCCAGCAGGCCGGGGATGGCAAATGAGCTGGCGGCCAGGCCGAACACGATCAAGGTGCCTGACAACACGCCCGGCATAATCTGCGGCAGAACCACCTGACGCATCACCGTGAAGTGACTGGCGCCGAGGGACATCGCCGCTTGTTCGGCGGCCGGGTCGAGTTTCTGCAGCGAGGTCCAGACCGGAATAATCATGAACGGCAGCATCACGTGAACCAGCGCTATCACCACCGCGAACGGCGTGTACAACAGCTTCATCGGCGAACCGCCGAAGGCTTGCAGGGTTTGATTGACCAGGCCGTCGGCGCCGAGCAACAGGCTCCAGCCGAACGCACGCACCACCACCGAAATCAGTAGCGGCGTGAGGATCAAAATCAAAAAGATCGAACGCCACGGTGCGCCCATGCGACTGAGGATGTAGGCCTCGGGCACGCCGATCACCACGCAAAGCAGGGTAGTCAGGGCGCTGATCCACATCGTGCGCAGAAAGATCTCGTAGAAGTACGGGTCGCCCAGCAGGCTGCTGTAATGACTGAGGGTGTAGGCGTCGCCATTGATCCCCGAGCTGTAGTCGAAGACGTTGAACGACAACACCAGCGTCAGCAGCAGCGGGATGGCCAGCAGGCTGACGTACAACGCCAGGGCCGGTGCCGACAACAAATACCCTTGGCGTCCCTGGCGAACGGCGACCAACGTACTCATGCCGACACCTCATCGACAGTCAGCACCCGCAGCAGCGTTGCATCCCAGTCGAGACCGACCGCTGTGCCTTCGTTCAGCGGTGTCGAACCGTCGTTGCGACGCACCACGCTGATGTCGCCCAGGGTCGTGGAGACGCCATACAACCATTGGCTACCGAGGAAGAAGCGGCTGGCGATCTTGCCCTGTAGACGCCCGTGATCTCGCTCGCGCAGATCGATTTTTTCCGGGCGCAGGCTCAGGGTCAGCTCGCCGCCACTGCGCACTTGCACCACGCCCGAGCCGTCACGTTCGCCGGGTAGCAGGTTGGCTTTGCCGACGAAGCCGGAAATGAACTCGGTGCGTGGATGTTCGTAAAGGGTGTAAGGCGCGTCGATTTGCGTGATGCGTCCGGCCTGCATCACCACCACGCGGTCGCTGATGGACAGCGCTTCGGATTGGTCGTGGGTGACCATCAGCGTGGTGATCCCGACTTCGCGCTGAATGCGGCGGATCTCGAATTGCATTTCTTCGCGCAGGTTGGCATCGAGGTTGGACAGCGGCTCGTCGAGCAGCAGCACGGGCGGCTCGATCACCAAGGCCCGGGCCAGTGCCACACGCTGGCGCTGGCCACCGGAAAGCTCGCGTGGATAACGCTCGGCATGTTGATCCAGGCGCACCAGTTTCAGCACCCGGGCCACGCGTTGCTGCAACTCGGCGGCGGGTACTTTGCGCATCCGCAGGCCGAAGGCGACGTTGTCTTTGACGGTCATGTGCGGGAACAGCGCGTAACTCTGGAATACCACGCCCAAGCCACGGCTGGCGGGTTTGGCGTGGGTGATGTCACGGCCGTCGAGCAGGATGCGACCGCTGGTGACTTCAACGAAGCCGGCGATCATTTGCAGGGTGGTGGTTTTGCCGCACCCGGACGGACCGAGCAAAGACACGAACTCGCCTTTCTCCACCGATAGGTTGGTAGCCACGACGGCGTCGATTTCGCCGTAACGTTTGCCGAGTCCTTCAAGTTGCACAAAAGCCATGACTGCGCTCCACCTGAGATTGTTATGCGTCACCCGAAGGCGCGCTTTTTTGTATGGGCAGATACGAAAAGGTCTTGCTGGGTGCGTTGGCGCTCGACTTGAGTCGGCTGCCGCTGTTGTTCGAATCGCCCCTGTGGACGCAGATTAGGACGAAGACTAGGATGGGCTCAATGGCCTATTTCACTGAAGCGATGACTATTTTCGATTTCATTCAGTGAGTAAATTTATTGTCGAGAAACCATATGCCTGATTCCACTGAGCGGAATGAAAACAAAAATGAAGTCGGTGTCGGCGCGGTCTCCCGATTGTTTGCCGTGCTGCGCAGCCTCGGTGACACCGTCGAGGGCGGGGAGCGCGTGACGCAACTGGCGCAGCGCATCGGCTTGTCGCAACCCACTACGCACCGTTTGTTGCGCAGCCTGATGGACGAGGGCATGGTCGAACAGGATGTGCGCAGCAAACGCTATCGCCTGAGCCTGGATTTTTTTGCCTTGGCGGCGCGTGCGGGCAATACCGGCAACCTGCGCGAACTGGTGCGACCGTCGCTGCTGCGGCTCTCGGCTTCGTTGGGGGATTCGTTGTTTCTATTGGCGCGCAGCGGTTTCGACGCGATCTGCCTGGACCGCAGCGAAGGGCCGTTTCCGATCCGCACGTTCACCGGCGATATCGGTGGGCGAGTGGCGCTGGGAGTGGGTCAGGGCAGCCTGGCGATTCTGGCGTTTCTACCGGAGGAGGAGCGTGACACGGTGATTCGCTACAACTTGCCGCGACTCAAAGATTTCCATCTTTACGACGAAGTGTTCCTGCGCGCGGAGGTCAAGAACGTGCGCTCGCTGGGTTATGCCGGGCGCAACACCGGTGTGCTGCAAGGCATGGCCGGGGTGGCGGTGCCGATTCTGGATCGAGAGGGGCGGGCGGTGGCGGCGTTGAGTGTGGCGACGGTCAGTGACCGGCTTGGGCCGGATCGATTGCCGACGGTGGTGGAAATGCTCAAGCGCGAAGCCTCGATGATCGGGCCGCGGATTAATCCCTTCGATCCGCTGCTGCGAAGGCCTTCGCAGGTGTTTGGGCAGGGCTGAATAAATCGCTGATCCCCCTTGTAGGAGTGAGCCTGCTCGCGATGAGGCCGGTACATCCAACATTGATGTCAACTGGCCCACCGCTATCGCGAGCAGGCTCACTCCTACAGTTGATTGGGGGTAGGTCCAGGTTTTGTAATCGACGCCGACCTCTGTGGGAGCACCACAAGGGGATCCGCGGTGTGGTCAGAATTGTGCGGTTTGCTTGAGCATCTGCGCCGCCGGCGTGTCGCTCGGGCTGACCATCGCATAGTTGTAGCCGCTGCCAGACCAGTACTCGGCCTGCAACTCGCCATCGCTGCGACTTCCCCGTGGCAGCAAGTTGTTTTTCGGTCCCGGTGGGCGCACGTAGAAGCTGATCTTGTGCCCGCCCTGATCTTCATAAACCACCATCGCCGCCGGCCCTTGTTCGGTGCTGAGCAAACGGCCGCTGACCGGTTTGAAACCTGCGCTCGACAGGTCCGGCAGGCGATTGGCGCGGGTGAAATAACGGTCGAGCCAGCCCTGCATGTCGCCGTCGGCGCTGACTTTATAGTCGGCTGGCAGGATGCCTTGCTGGGCGATCAGGCGATAAGCCTGCATGGCATCGGTCATCGGCGGCGGGGCGCCGGGCAGGGTCATCTCGCGCGCTTGCCAGCCGCTCAACCCACCGACACTGACGGCGATCAACAGCACGGCCGCGCTGGCCAGATGACGACGGGATTGGTGTTTAAGGCGCTGGCGAATCAGCGCCGGGTCAAGCTCCTGATTGACGGGTTGTTGCAGGGCTCCGCTCAGGGCTGCCCGCAATTGTTGGGCGTCGTGCTGCCAGGCGCGCACTTGCGCGGCCATTTGCGGGTTGCTGGCCAGATAGGTCTCGACCAGACGTCGGTCGGCGTCGTCGAGTTGGTGATCGACGTAAGCGTGCAGGTCACGCTCGCTTGGGGGCATGCTGATCATTTGAGTATCCGCAAAGAAGGGCTGGTGATTTCGCCGTCGCTGAGCTGGCGCAAGGCCTGGCGGGCGCGGGACAGGCGGGACATCACGGTGCCGGTGGGGACGTCGAGAATCTCGGCGACCTCTTTATAACTCAAACCTTCCACCGACACCCAAAGCAGCAGCGCGCGCTGTTCGGTGGTGAGTTGATCGAAGGCGTGCAGCGTCGATTGGGCAATCACCGTGCGTTCGACCGACGGCTGTGCGTCGTCGCGCCCGGTAAAGAATTCGAGCATTCGCGCATAACGCCGGGTGCGGCGATGGGCATCCAGAAACTGCCGGTACAGAATCGAAAACAACCAGGCGCGCAAGTCGCCCCCAGGGCGTTTGTCACCCCAGCTCGACAGCGCTCGCTCCAGGCTCGACTGCACCAGATCGTCGGCGCTGCTGGGATTGCGCGTCAGTGAAACGGCGAAACGCCGCAACCTGGGAATGATTTCTCTGAGTTGTTCGTCGATATCGTTCATGTGTTTCTGACTAGTCACTACGCTTTGGACTAGGAAGACGCCCGGTATTCGAGGTTATTCCACGCCTGCAAAAATAAACACCGGGCGATGGAATAAAGCACGGTGGGGTACGTCTGCTTGATTCTTCTCACTTGTGGCCGATGGCCCTGGAGTTATTCATGGTAGATCGCTCATCACCGCCCACCCGGCCACCGCTGAGTGCCGCAAGCCTGACGCTGCGTTTGACTGGCATTGCGGTGGTGGTCGCCGCGCTGGCCGGTGCCTTTGCCTACGTCAACGGCACACTCGACCCACAGCGCCTGACGCCAAAAGCGCTGATCAACGTGCTGGAAAAGAACAACGGCGTACACCCGGGTTTCCGCCGTAACCACGCCAAAGGCGTGTGCGTGATCGGCCATTTCGAAAGCACCGCTGAAGCACGCAGTTATTCCCGTGCGCAGGTGTTCAGCGAAGCCCGGACCCCGGTGGTCGGGCGATTCGCACTGCCCGCCGGCAACCCTTACGCACCGGACAGCGCCGTACCGATTCGCAGCATGGCGTTGCGATTCACCCAGGCCAATGGTCAACAGTGGCGCACCGGGATGAACAGCATGCCGGTGTTCCCGGTGGGCACTCCTGAGGCGTTTTATCAATTTCAGCAAGCCCAGTCACCGGATCCTGCCACTGGTAAACCCAACCCGACGGCGGCCCCGGCATTCTTCGGTTCTCATCCGGAATCTGCGCCGTTCCTGGCCTGGATCAAAACCGCCAAGCCGTCGGCCAGTTATGCGACGGAGACTTACAACAGTGTCAACGCGTTTTACCTGGTGAACGCGGCCGGTCAACGCCAGGCAGTGCGTTGGCAAATGGTGCCGGTGGCGCAGGATGCAGTGGGTGCCACAGCGCCTGAAGGCAGTGATTTTCTTGAGAAAGACCTGGTTCAGCGCTTGTCGGCAGGGCCGCTGCGTTGGCAGTTGAGGATCACGCTGGCGAACCCGGAGGATCCGGTCGACGACGCCAGCAAGGCCTGGCCCGACGGTCGCAAAGTCCTGAATGCCGGCACCTTGGTCCTTGAAAGTACGCAGCCACAACTCAATGGCGAGTGCCGCGACATCAACTACGATCCGCTCGTGCTGCCCAGCGGTATCGAAGGTTCCCACGACCCGTTGCTCGCTGCTCGTTCAGCCGGTTACGCCAATTCCTACTTGCGCCGCACCAGTGAAGTCAGTCAGTTGCCCGCCGCTAAACAGGAGGCTCAACAATGAGCGCTCAACCGAACCATTTCGCGCCGTTGGCGCGGCTGCTGCATTGGCTGATGGCGCTGATGATCATTGCGATGCTGTTTATCGGCGCGGGGATGGTGGCCTCGGTGTCCGAGCGTCATGAGTGGTTGATTCATCTGCACAAGCCGTTGGGCGTGGCGATTTTGCTGCTGGTGATCGTGCGTTTGTTCGTGCGCTTTTCCACGCAACAGCCACCGTTGCCAGCAGACTTGCCGGGTTGGCAGGCACTGGCGGCCAAGGCCTCGCACGTCTTGCTGTACGTCTTGATGTTGGTATTGCCGTTGCTCGGTTGGGCAATGATTTCGGCGGCGGGGGACCCGGTGATGCTTGGCACTTCGATCCAGTTGCCGTCGATCCTGCCGGCCAATGCACAGGTGTTTGCGTTCCTGCGCAAGGCGCATGGGTATCTGGCGTATCTGCTGTTTCTCACCGTTCTGCTGCACTTGGCGGCGGCGTTGTTTCACGGTTGGGTGCGGCGCGATGACGTGCTGGACAGCATGTTGCGCGGCAAGGATCGCGGCTGACCTTGTAGCAGCTGGCGCAGCCTGCGTCCCGTGTAGCAGCTGCCGAAGGCTGCGTCCGGCTGCTACAGGGGCCGGGCGATCAGCGCAGGGTGTCGACCATGTCGGCGATGGTGGTCAACACGTCTTTGCCCAATTGCTTCGAGCGCTTGCCGGACCAGCCCGTGAGCGCATTCGGTGCATCGTTGTTGTCCTTGAACGGCATCTCCAGGGTCAACGACAGGCAGTCGAATTTCTGACCGACGCTGTTGCAGGCCAGGGTCATGTTGGCTTTTCCCGGCTCATCGCGGGTGTAGCCGTGCTTGGTCTGGAAATCCTTGGTCAGGTGTTTCAGATGGCTGCGGAAATGCTCTTCGAGTTTTTCGATTCTCGGCGTATAGCCTGGATTGCCTTCGCAGCCGGCGGTGAACACGTAAGGGATTTCTTCATCGCCGTGGACGTCGAGGAACAGGTCGACGCCATATTTTTCCATCTGCAGTTGAGCGAACAGCACTTCCGGGCTGAGGTCCTGGCTGGCGCTCTGCCAGGCGCGGTTCAGGTCCTGGCCCATGGCGTTGGTGCGCAGGTGACCAAGGAAGGCTCCGTCCGGGTTCATGTTCGGGATCAGGTACAGGTCGGCGCTGGCCAGCAGTTTGTTCAACACTGGGTCGTCGTGTTTTTCCAGACGTTCGATCACGCCTTCCATAAACCACTCGGCCATGTGTTCGCCGGGGTGTTGCTGAGCGATCATCCAGACCTTGCGCCGGCCTTCGGCACCCGTGCCCTTACGCAGCAACTGGATGTCTCGACCTTCAACACTCTTACCCGTGGCCAGCAGCTCGGTGCCGGCCTTGGTCAGTGCCTGTTCGATCAGCCAGTCGTGACGGCCACGACCGTAAGGTTCGAAGTAGGCAAACCAGGCGTGCGTGGCGGTGGTTTCGAGGCTGAAGCGCAGGCAGTCGCCTTCAAAGATGGTGGGGACGCGGAACCAGTTGACGTGATCGTAGGATGCAACGGCCTGATAACCGTCCCAGGCTTTGTTGTATGAGGACTTGCTGGCGTTGTTCAGGCGAAACCAATGTTCCTGACCCACGTGCAGGCCGCTGGCCTTGAAGTGGAACCATTGAAAATGCTGGCTGCGAGTGTCGGGTTTGATGGCCAGTAACGCTTGAAGCGGATTGCTGATATCCAGTACTTCAATGTTGCCGCTGTCAAAGTTTGCACTGATGTCGAAGGAAGATTTGGCCGCAGTCATAGTCGGTTCCTGAATATGATTTTTATGGCTGCTACTTTACACGCTGGAAAGGATCAGGCGGCTGGAAAAAATCGCCAAGTCCTATAGGTCGCCATTGTTTTTCCTCAGAACCCGGGTTGTGGAATGGCGCATGGTTCCTGAGGAGGGCAGGATTGCTGGACGGCTACCGTTGCGCCATTCACCCCGAACATCGCCCTGCGGTGAAGTGAAACCTTCATCGGCGCGTATAGATCACCATCAGGATGGCCCCCTGCACCGAGCCCGCGCTGTGTGCCGCGTTCGGTGCGCGGCAACAGTAGTCGCCGACGTTCAGTGTTCGGTTCTGATCGTAGAATGAGCCTTGGAGTACGAACAGTTGCTCCAACTCCCCTTCATGGGTATGGCTGGCAACATGGGCGCCAGGGTCGACTTTCATCAACAGGGTTTTTTCTCCGCGCTCGCTGTCCTCAAACAGCGGTTTGATCCAGAAGCCTTCAGCCTTTGTCGGCAACCAGTCATCCATCGAGGACGAGTAATAAATAGAGCCTTCGACCGGTCCCTGGATGCCGTTTTTCCCGGCAATGCTCCACGAGGGTGTTTCATTGCTTTGCATGTTTTTCACCTGAGTTCGTTTACAAGTCCTTGACCAGTCTCAAGGCATCGTAGATCGCGGCGTGGGTGTTGCGCGCAGCCACAGCGTCGCCGATGCGAAATAACTGAAATCTGCCGTCCGGGTTGGTCACAACCTGTTGTGGGTTGCCGACGATCAGGTCCTGATGTTCGACCACACCGCCGTTGCTGGAAGCGGATTTCAATTCGAAATACAGTTCGTCCAGCGGTCGGGTGCCGTGGTTGACCACCACTTGATCGACGCGTCGAACCTTGCGCGCATTGCCGTAATCGCTGTCGATCGTGGCCAGCAGATCCTGACCCTCGCGCTCGACGGCGAGCAGCCGGTAGGTGACGGTGAAGGTGGTATCCAATGCTTGCAGCGAGCGCATGTAGGGCACCAGATTCATCGCCATGACTTCCGGCGCGAAGGTCCGGTCCGGCGTCATGATCTCGACTTTTGCGCCACTTCTGGCGATGAACTCGGCAGCCTGCAGCGCCGCATGATCACCGGCGTCGTCGAACAGCAGGACATTGCGCCCGGGTTTCACATCCCCGGCAATAATGTCCCAGGTGGAGACCACCAGCTCATTGCCAGCCGAGAGAATTTCGGTATGGGGCAGGCCGCCGGTGGCGATGATCACCACATCCGGGATCATCATCGTGCTGGTCGCCTTGATTGCCTGGTTCGCCAGCCGCAGCTGGAGAATCGTCTTGGGGTGCGTGTTCACGCTGATGGCGATCGGGTATCTGGACATGTGGTCCGACACGATGAAAACCCTGTCGATGATCTTCGTCTGCACGGTGATATCCGTCGTCATCGGTTTGCCGACCGGGATCGCGATGGCCCGCTCCAATCGTCTGCAGAACCTGGTCAGCCCGGTACTGGATGTGATGCAGACCCTGCCGAGCTTTGTCTACTTGATTCCGGTGGTGATGTTGCTGGGGATCGGCAAGGTTGCGGGGCTGATAGCGGTTGTGATCTACGCCTTGCCGCCGATGATCCGCCTGACCAATCTCGGCATCCGTCACGTTGACGCGGAGATGCTGGAGTGCGCCGACGCCTTTGGCTCGTCCAGTTGGCAGAAACTGAAAAACGTCCAGTTACCCTTGGCGTTGCCCTCGATCATGGCCGGCATCAACCAGACGATCATGATGGCGCTGGCCATGGTGGTCATCGCGTCGATGATCGGGGTTCAAGGCTTGGGCCAACCGGTGCTCAAGGCTATTTCCAATCAGTATTTCACCCTGGGCATTTTCAACGGGCTGGCCATTGTCGGTATTGCGGTGATCTTTGACCGAGTCAGCCAAGCCTATGGCCGAAGACTGCAAAAGCACTTGGAGAGGGTTCATGGCCACTAATCTGACCAACGATTTCGGCATCGAAATCAGGCATCTCTACAAGATCTTCGGTTACCAGGCGCAGGCCAGTATCGAGCGGGTCAAACAGGGCATGAGCAAGGCTGAACTGTTGAGCAATCACAGTCATGTGCTGGGGTTGAAGGACATCAATATCAGCATGCCGTCCGGGGGGATTCAGGTGATCATGGGGCTTTCCGGTTCGGGTAAGTCGACCTTGATCCGCCATATCAACCGATTGATCGAACCTACCGCCGGCGAAGTCATCGTCGGTGGCGTGGATGTGCTCAAGATGAGCCAGAATGATCTGCGAGAGTTTCGCCGACATAAAATTTCCATGGTGTTTCAGAAGTTCGCGCTGCTGCCAAACCGCACCGTGCTCGACAATGCGGTTTATGGGCTGGAGATCCAGGGAATGTCCCGTGACAGGCAAGTAGAGATTGCTACAGGCTGGTTGGACCGGGTAGGTCTTCAGGGGTATGCGAGTCACTATCCCAATCAGCTGTCCGGAGGCATGCAGCAGCGCGTCGGCCTGGCCCGGGCATTGGCCAGTGATGCGCCGATTCTGTTGATGGATGAAGCGTTCTCGGCCCTGGATCCGCTGATCCGCATGGACATGCAGTCGGTGCTGCTGGACCTGCAAAAAGAGATCAAGAAGACCATCGTGTTCATTACCCATGATCTTGATGAGGCACTGCGCATTGGTGATCGCATCGCAATCTTGCGTGATGGCGAGGTGGTGCAACAAGGCACCCGACAGGAAATCGTCATGAATCCTGCCGATGATTACATTGCCAACTTCGTCAAAGAAGTGAATCGGGGGCGGGTGATCGGCGTCGAGGCAATCATGCGGCCCATTGTTCAGGTGAAAGTCGGAGCGACGTTGGCCGTACCCATGGGGACGTCATTGGAGTCAGCGGTCAAAAGACTTGTTGAAGCGGGGCTCGATGAATTGGTGGTCACAGACAGTCAGGGTCAGCCAGTGGGGCAGTTGGCGCTGAAGTCGATTATAGCGACGATGGTCACCTCGATAGTGAACGAGGAGTCGCAGGTAATTCAGCCAAGAGTGACGTCGAAAGCGTGACGGCTTACCGAAGGAAAACCAGGAGAAATTGCGGGTTGCAGAGGGGGGCGTCCTCCATGACGCAGGCGCAGCTTAGAGACTGTGCGATTGATTCTCAAGTGCTATTTGTACATTAGTTTGGCCCAATGATGCCGGGGCTTCTTTTGCCAACTGATATTCTTTTGATATCATCCGCGCCATCGAATTTGCAGCACCAAAAAGACTTCATTAGCCTGAAGGTAAAGCCAGAATAACTGGCAAAAAAAACCCGGCAAAAAGCCGGGTCAAAAACCGTGATTAGCCTGATGAGGAGATAGTCCAGGAGACCGACCTAAGGTCACTTGGACAATCGACTGATCTCGCGACCAGCTGCATGCAATAATAATCATTCTCGTTTGCAAGTCAAATGATTTTATCTGCACGATTGGAAAATTCTTTCCTGTCCTCCCTGAAAGCACGTCCGCTTCACACGTTCTGATGCCCTTGCAAAGACCGATCGATCATCGCCTTGGCCATGTCGATCATGTGCACCGTCGAAAAGGCCAGGTCGCGGCTCGCACCGTGCAGGTTGCTGGCTGATTCATGTGCCGTCGCCGCAGCGCATCGCAACAAATCCGAGGCATGAACCAGCGCCTCTTCTGCGCTGATGTCCGGGTTCACGTCAAAAAACCGCTCCACAGCAGCGGGTTCGGACACAGTTGGTTTCAAGTAATAATCCAGCGCTCGCTGTGCGGCGGCATTGCCTTTTGGCGAGGTCAGGGTGGTATCGATTTGCATATCTGGCAGGTCATTGCTGGGTAACGTCATGACGATGGCAAGCTCCGTGATAGATTCAGATCCGTAAATCCATCCTAGTACGAACTGTATTTGTGACTGGAATTTAAATACTACAATTTGTGTTTTGTTGGTCGGAGTACCCCACGTATCGTGCCGCACATGGATAAATGGATTGAGTTAGTCAAAGCCAAGATGAGTGACCTCAAAGTCACTCAAGAGGTCCTCGCCGACCGCCTCGGGATGTCCCAGGGTGGCGTGGGTCACTGGCTGAATAAGCGCCGTCAGCCGAGCATCGAAGACATGAATCGTGTCTTGCGCGCGCTCGGGATGGATTTTCTGGAAGTGGCGACGGTGATTCGCGAGCGTCTGGTCTTGCAGGACGACGAGCCTTGCCTGGCCCACAAGTACAACCCGTACTTCCGCTATCCCGTCAGTGACTGGCGCGAGCCCGCGCAAGTGCGTGACGGTGAGTTATCGGTCTACGGCAAACCGCGTTTCGAGCTGACGGATTACCACGCACAGGGCGCGGCTTTCTGGCTGGTGGTGGTGGGGGATGCGATGACCGCACCCACAGGCGTGAGCATCGCCGAGGGCATGATGATTCTGGTGGACCCGGCCATTGTGCCGGAGCCTGGAAAGCTGGTGATCGCGCAGTGGTCGGACAGCACCGAGGCGACTTTTCGCAAACTGATCGAAGAGGGCGGGCAGCGTTACCTGGTCCCGCTCAATCCGACGTATCCGAAAGCCCTTTACACCGATGAATGTCGAATTCTCGGTGTAGTGGTTCAGGCAACGGCTAAATTCTAATCAGATCGGTCCTCGTAAAACGTAGGACCGATCTTCATTTCACGCTTCTTCCAGCTCGACCAACGCACTGCCTTCGCTGACCATTTCGCCTTCCTGGCAATACAAGGCCTTGATCACGCCCGCATGGGGCGCGCGAATGCTGTGCTCCATTTTCATCGCTTCCAACACCACCAATTGCGCCCCGGCTTCGACCGTTTGCCCGGCCTCTACCAGTACTCGTACGATGCTGCCGTTCATTGGAGCGGTGAGCCCACCGTGATGACTGTGGCTGGCTTCGACGGCGCTGATCGGGTCATAGGATTCGATGCGGCGCAGTTCACCTTCCCATTGCAGATAGACATGGTCGCCACGACGGATTGCCCGGTGCTGACGGCGTACGCCGTTGTGCTCAGTCAGCAATTGCTCACCTTGAAGGTGGGCTGTGCGGATGTCGCCCAAGGTTAGCGCGCGGTCCTGGCCTTCGCAGCTCAAGTGCAGGGTGATTTCTTTCGGTAAACCGGCACGGAAACCATTGCCGATAGCCCATGGCGAACTCACGTCATCTGCACGCGGTGAGTCTGGCTGGCTCTGGGCAACCGCCTGAGCGGCAGCCTGCCAAAACGCGTCGCTGAGGTCCGAAGGTGCTGGCAACAATTGCTCCTGAAAACGCGGGATAAACCCGGTGTCCAGTTCTGCAGCAGCAAACGCAGGGTGCGCGATGATCCGGCGCAGGAAGTTGATGTTGGTCTTGAGTCCGCCAATCGCAAACTCATCGAGCATGCTCAGCAACCGCAAGCGCGCCTGTTCACGGTCTTCGCCCCAGGCAATCAACTTGCCCAGCATCGGGTCATAGAACGGTGAAATTTCGTCGCCTTCTTCAACACCGCTGTCGACCCTACGTCCCGGGCCTTCGGCTGATTCACGATACAATTCCAGGCGTCCGGTGGCCGGCAGGAAATCATTGGCCGGATCCTCTGCGTACAGTCGCACTTCAATCGCGTGACCGATCAGAGGTACTTCGGCCTGGGTCATCGGCAGCGCTTCGCCACGGGCCACGCGAATCTGCCAGGCCACCAAGTCCAGGCCAGTGATGGCTTCGGTGACCGGGTGTTCAACCTGCAGGCGCGTGTTCATTTCCATAAAGAAGAACTCACCGCGCGAATCCAGCAAAAACTCCACGGTGCCGGCACCGACATAACCGATGGCTTGTGCCGAGCGAACAGCGGCTTCGCCCATGGCACGACGCAGCTCCGGGCTCAAGCCTGGCGCGGGTGCTTCTTCGACGACTTTCTGGTGGCGACGCTGGATCGAGCAGTCACGTTCATTCAGGTACAGGCAATTGCCATGCTGATCGGCAAAGACCTGGATTTCCACGTGGCGCGGTTTGAGCAGGTACTTCTCTACCAGCATCCGTGAATCGCCAAACGAGGATTTCGCTTCTCGCTGGGCCGAAGCCAGGGCTTCGGCCAACTGGCTGACGTCCTCGACCACTTTCATGCCTTTGCCGCCACCGCCGGCGGTGGCCTTGAGCAGCACTGGATAGCCGATGCGCTCACACGCATCGCGGAAGGTGTCGAAGTCCTGAGCTTCGCCGTGATAACCCGGCACCAACGGCACGCCGGCAGTTTCCATCAGCGCTTTGGCGGCGGATTTGCTGCCCATGGCGTCGATGGCCGAGGCGGGCGGGCCGAGGAAGATCAGGCCGGCGTCTTCAATCGCGCGGGCGAACCCGGCGTTCTCCGACAAAAAGCCGTAACCCGGATGGATCGCCTGAGCGCCGCTGGCCTTGGCTGCCGCAATCAGTTTGTCGATTTGCAGGTAACTGTCGGCGGCTTTGCTGCCACCGAGGTCGACGCGGATATCCGCCTCGCGGCTGTGTCGCGCTTCACGGTCAGTGGCGCTGTGCACGGCCACGGTGGTCAGGCCCAGGGCTTTGGCGGTGCGCATGACGCGGCAGGCGATTTCGCCACGGTTGGCCACCAGCAGGGTGGTGAGAACAGGTGCGCTCATCAACGCGGCTCCTTGGTGGTGGGGGCTTGCCAGCTCGGCGGACGCTTTTGCAAAAAGGCGCGCAAGCCTTCCTGACCTTCGGGGCTGACGCGGATGCGGGCGATGGCGTTTTCGGTGTAGCGACGCAGTGCCGGGGTCAACGCGCCATGGCTGACTTCACGCAACAAGTCTTTGCTGACGCGCATGGCGGCGGGGCTGTTGAGCAGCAGGTTGTCGATCCACTGGTCGACCTTTTGCTCCAACTCGGCGGTTGGATAGCTTTCCGACAACAAACCGATTTCCCGCGCCCGTTGCCCGCCGAAACGTTCGGCGGTCAGCGCATAACGGCGTGCCGCGCGTTCACCGATGGCCTGCACCACGAACGGGCTGATCACCGCTGGCGCCAGGCCGATGCGCACTTCCGACAGGCAGAACTGCGCGTCGTCGGTGCCAATGGCCATGTCGCAGCAACTGATCAGGCCCAGCGCACCGCCGAAGGCCGCGCCTTGTACTACGGCCAGGGTCGGGACTTTCAACTTGGCGAGGTTGTACATCAACTCCGCCAGTTCCCGGGCGTCGTCGAGGTTGGTGCCGTAATCGAGTTCGGCTGATTGCTGCATCCACGCCAGGTCCGCGCCGGCGCTGAAATGTTTGCCGCGTCCACGCACTAGCAAAAAGCGCAGGCTGGTGTCGCTCGCCACGGCGTCCAGCGCGAGGATCAGTTCGCGGATCATTTGCGCGTTGAACGCGTTGTTCTTTTCTTCACGGCTGAGCCACAGGGTGGCGAAACCCCGTGGGTCGGTCAGCAGTTCGAGGGTATTGAAGTCGCTCATGGTTTTCTCCCGATCACATCCGGAACACGCCGAAGCGGCTCGGTTCGATAGGCGCGTTCAACGACGCGGACAAGGCCAGGGCCAACACATCACGGGTTTGTGCCGGGTCGATGACGCCGTCGTCCCATAGCCGTGCGCTGGAGTAGTAGGGGTGACCCTGTTCTTCGTATTGATCGAGGATCGGTTGCTTGATCTCGGCTTCCTGCTCGGCGCTGAAGCCCTGACCACTGCGTTCGGCCTGCTCGCGCTTGACCTGCACCAACACCCCGGCAGCCTGCTCAGCGCCCATCACACCAATGCGTGCGTTTGGCCACATCCACAGGAAGCGCGGGTCGTAAGCGCGCCCGCACATGCCGTAGTTACCGGCACCAAAACTGCCGCCGATGATCACGGTGAATTTCGGCACTTTGGCGCAGGCCACAGCGGTCACCAGTTTTGCGCCATGCTTGGCGATACCACCGGCCTCGTACTTCTGGCCGACCATGAAGCCGGTGATGTTTTGCAGGAACAGCAACGGGATGCCGCGCTGGCAGGCCAGTTCGATAAAGTGCGCGCCTTTCTGCGCAGCTTCAGCGAACAGGATGCCGTTGTTGGCGAGGATCGCGATCGGGTAGCCGTGCAGGTGGGCAAAGCCGCACACCAGCGTGGTGCCGAACAGTGCTTTGAATTCATCGAACACCGAACCGTCGACCAGACGCGCGATCACTTCGCGCACATCGAACGGTTGCTTGGCGTCCGCCGAAACCACGCCGTACAACTCGTCGCTGCTGTACAGCGGCGCAATAGGGTTGCGTTGTTGCAGTTCGCCGAGCTTGCGCCAGTTGAGGTTGGCGACGCTGCGTCGCGCTATGGCCAAGGCGTGTTCATCGCTCTCGGCGTAATGGTCGGCGACCCCGGAAATCTTGCAGTGCACATCGGCCCCGCCGAGGTCTTCGGCGCTGACCACTTCACCGGTCGCGGCTTTCACCAGCGGTGGGCCGGCGAGGAAAATCGTCGCTTGCTGGCGCACCATGATCGCTTCGTCAGCCATCGCGGGCACATACGCACCACCGGCGGTGCACGAGCCCATCACCACGGCAATCTGTGGAATGCCCATGGCGCTCATGTTGGCCTGGTTGAAGAAGATCCGCCCGAAGTGCTCGCGATCCGGGAACACTTCATCCTGACGTGGCAGGTTGGCGCCGCCGGAGTCCACCAGATAGATGCACGGCAGGCGATTCTGCTGGGCGATGGTCTGGGCGCGCAGGTGTTTTTTCACGGTCAGCGGGTAGTACGAGCCACCTTTTACCGTGGCGTCGTTGGCGACGATCATGCATTCGACGCCTTCCACGCGGCCGATCCCGGCAATCACGCCAGCGGCCGGAACGTCTTCACCGTAAACCTCATAGGCCGCCAGTTGGCTGATTTCCAGAAACGGCGAACCCGGATCGAGCAGGCGATTGATCCGCTCGCGGGGCAGCAATTTGCCCCGCGAAGTATGGCGTTCTTGAGCCTTCGGGCCGCCACCCAGCTGCACTTGGGCGAGCAGGGTGTGCAGGTCGTCGACCTGTTTGAGCATCGCCGCGCTGTTGGCTGCGAACTCCGCCGAACGGGGGTTGAGCTGGGTATGCAGGATAGCCATGGACAGCTCCGATTAGCGGGTTTCGTTGAACAGTTCGCGACCGATGAGCATGCGACGGATCTCACTGGTGCCGGCGCCGATTTCGTACAGCTTGGCGTCACGCAGCAGACGACCGGCTGGAAATTCGTTGATGTAACCGTTGCCACCCAGAATCTGGATCGCGTCGAGGGCCATTTGCGTGGCGCGTTCGGCGCTGTACAGAATCACGCCGGCAGCGTCCTTGCGCGTGGTTTCGCCACGTTCGCAGGCCTGGGCCACCGCGTAGAGGTAGGCGCGGCTGGCATTGAGTTGGGTGTACATGTCGGCAACCTTGCCCTGGATCAGCTGGAATTCGCCGATGCTTTGGCCGAATTGCTTGCGGTCGTGAATGTACGGAACGATCAGGTCCATGCACGCCTGCATGATTCCGGTCGGGCCGCCGGAGAGCACAACGCGCTCGTAGTCGAGGCCGCTCATCAACACTTTCACGCCGCCGTTGAGCACGCCGAGAATGTTTTCTTCCGGCACTTCCACGTCATCGAAGAACAGCTCGCAGGTGTTCGAACCGCGCATGCCGAGCTTGTCGAACTTGTTGCTGCGGCTGAAGCCTTTCCAGTCGCGTTCAACGATGAACGCGGTGATGCCGTGGGGGCCTTTTTCCAGGTCGGTCTTGGCGTAGATCACGTAGGTGTTGGCGTCAGGGCCGTTGGTGATCCAGGTCTTGCTGCCATTGAGCACGTAGTGATCGCCGCGTTTATCGGCACGCAGCTTCATCGAGACCACGTCGGAACCGGCATTCGGTTCGCTCATGGCCAAGGCGCCGATGTGCTCGCCGCTGATCAGTTTCGGCAGGTATTTGCTTTTCTGTTCGTGGTTACCGTTGCGGTTGATCTGGTTGACGCAGAGGTTGGAGTGGGCGCCGTAGGACAAGGCAACCGACGCCGAACCACGGCTGATTTCTTCCATGGCCACGACGTGGGCCAGGTAACCCAGGCCGGCACCGCCGTACTCTTCCGGCACGGTAATACCCAGCAGACCCATGTCGCCGAATTTGCGCCACAGGTCGGCGGGGAACAGGTTGTCGATATCGATCTGAGCCGCGCGCGGGGCGATCTCTTTGGCGACGAAGGACTGAACCTGATCGCGCAGCATGTCGATGGTTTCACCGAGGGCAAAATTCAGGGATGGGTAGCTCATGGGGCACCTTTTGGCTTTTTTGTAGGGCGGGGAGGGCAGTGATTCGTTTCTCACCTTTACGTTAACGTAAGCCTGTGACGAATGGCTGTCAATCACCCTTTACGTTAACGTCAACTTGAGCGACTCTGTAGGAGCAAAGCTTGCTCGCGATGAACGATAACGCGGACTTACACTGACACCGCGTTACTCCTATCGCAGACAAGTCGGATCGCCGCATTGCTCGTTCCTACAATAAAGACAATAGGGGTCATCATGGATCAACCCAGTGCAAGCCCGCAGCGCAGCTATACCCGTGGCTCCCAGGACAAAGCCTTGCTGGCGATGACCATCGGTCAGGCGTTCGATAACACCGTTGCGCAGTACGCGACCGGGGAGGCGCTGGTCGTGCGCCATCAGCAGCTGCGTTACACCTGGCAGCAACTGGCCGACGCCGTAGACCTGCATGCCAGAGCGCTGCTCGCGCTGGGCTTGCAGGCTGGTGATCGTCTCGGCGTCTGGGCACCGAACTGTGCCCAGTGGTGCATCAGCCAGTTCGCCAGTGCGAAAATCGGCGTGATTCTGGTCAATATCAACCCGGCATACCGCAGTTCCGAACTCGAATACGTGTTGAAGCAATCCGGTTGCCAATGGCTGGTCTGCGCCGGCGCGTTCAAAACCTCCGATTATCACGGGATGCTGCTAGGTCTCGTTCCTGAACTGGCCGAGCAATCCATCGGAAAATTGCACAGCGAACGTCTGCCCGACCTGCGCGGTGTCATCAGTCTGGATGCGCAACCGCCTTCAGGTTTTCTGCCCTGGTCGCAATTGGCGGATCTGGCTGCCAGCGTTTCGATGGAACAGCTGCGCGAGCGCCAGGACAGCCTGCATTTCGATCAGCCGGTGAACATCCAGTACACCTCCGGCACCACCGGGTTCCCGAAAGGCGCGACCCTCAGTCACTACAACATCCTCAACAACGGTTACATGGTCGGCGAAAGCCTCGGCCTGACCGCCGATGATCGCCTGGTGATTCCGGTGCCGCTGTATCACTGCTTCGGCATGGTCATGGGCAATCTGGGCTGCATGACCCACGGTAGCACCATGATTTATCCGAATGATGCTTTCGATCCGCTGCTGACCCTGACTACCGTCGCCGAAGAAAAAGCCACGGCGCTTTATGGCGTACCGACCATGTTCATCGCCATGCTCGATCAGCCCAAGCGTACCGAGTTTGATCTGTCGAGCCTGCGCACCGGGATCATGGCTGGTGCCACGTGCCCCATCGAGGTGATGCGCCGGGTCATCAACGAAATGCACATGAACGAAGTGCAGATTGCCTACGGCATGACGGAAACAAGCCCTGTGTCGTTGCAGACTGGTCCGTCGGACGAACTGGAGTTACGCGTGACCACCGTCGGCCGCACCCAGCCACAGCTGGAAAGCAAAATCATCGACGAGGCCGGTAACCTCGTGCCGCGCGGCACCATTGGCGAGCTGTGCACCCGCGGTTACAGCGTGATGCTCGGTTACTGGAACAACCCGCAAAGCACCGCCGAGGCCATCGATCAGGCCGGCTGGATGCACACCGGCGACCTGGCCAGCATGAACGACGAAGGCTATGTATGCATTGCCGGGCGCAACAAGGACATGATCATCCGGGGCGGTGAGAACGTTTACCCACGGGAGCTGGAGGAGTTCTTCTTCACCCACCCGGCGGTGGCTGACGTACAAGTGATCGGCATCCCGTGCTCGCGTTATGGTGAAGAGATCGTCGCCTGGATCAAATTCCACCCGGGTCACAGTGCCACCGAGCAAGAACTCCAAGCGTGGTGCAAGGAGCGCATCGCGCACTTCAAGACGCCGCGTTACTTCAAGTTCGTGGAGGAGTTTCCGATGACAGTGACCGGCAAGATCCAGAAATTCCGGATGCGCGAGATCAGCGTCGCGGAGCTCAAAGCGAAGCTGTAGGAGCTGGCTTGCCAGCGAAGGCGTCGGGACATCCAGCATTCATGTTGACTGACTCGCCGCCATCGCGGGCAAGCCTCGCTCCTACAAAGGGCAGCGAAAACCTGAATGCCAGAAAGCACAAAGGGGAGCCGAAGCTCCCCTTTAATTTTGTCGTTGCGCGTGCTCTTTTTTTATTATTGAGGGGCGGTTTATTGTTGTTTTTAGAAACCGTGACCCTTTACCGCTGTTTTTGTCGATCCCCATCCGGGATCAAGAGCAAACGTATTTTTTTGAGCGCTGATCTACTTTTTCGCTGAGCGATCCAACCAGTTCGGGAGCTACCTGAAGGTAGTTTTATTGTTCTCTGCCCGGTTGCGGGTAACTCCGAAAAGCACCCTGAAAAGCACACCTTCTCCAAAAAAATCTGTTAGCTGCGTCTCTGCCGTGTTGTTTTTGTTATGTCAGAGTCGTTACGTCTTATTTTTATTAGTGTTTGCTGCTTTTTTTGTTCTTGTTATGCAGTAGAGATAGCAGGAGCCGTGCCAACTTTTTAAAACCCTTTAAAATCAATGATTTATAATTTTGTAGGGTTTTTCTATCGGTCGAATCCCGACAATTTGTTTCCGTGTTACTCGCTTGTGCCCACGTTTCAGACGTCGCGGTAACACCCGAAGGCCTCACTGTGCACTGCGAGCCTTGGCCACACGCGAACCGGTCGGACGACCCAGCACCGTGCAAATCTGTTGACCGGCCAGGATTAATGCATCCAGGTCGATACCGGTCTCGATACCCAAGCCATTGAGCAGATACACCACGTCTTCGGTGGCGACGTTACCGCTGGCGCCCTTGGCGTACGGGCAACCGCCGAGGCCGGCGATGGAGCTGTCGAACACCGAGATCCCTTCCAGCAGGCTGGCGTAGATGTTGGCCATGGCTTGGCCGTAGGTGTCGTGGAAGTGTCCGGCGAGTTTTTCACGGGGCACGTCGGCCGAGACCACCTCGAACATCTTGCGCGTGGCGCCAGCGGTGCCCGTGCCGATGGTGTCGCCCAGCGACACTTCGTAACAGCCCATGGCGTAGAGCTCGCGCGCAACCCGGGCGACTTGCTCGGGGGCGACGTTACCTTCGTAAGGGCAGCCCAGCACGCAGGACACATAACCGCGTACGCTCACGCCATGTTGTTTGGCGGCGTCCATGATCGGTACGAAACGCTCCAGGCTTTCGCTGATCGAGCAGTTGATGTTGCGCTGGGAAAACGCTTCGGACGCGGCGGCGAATACCGCTACTTCCTTCACACCCGCCGCCATCGCGTCTTCAAACCCACGCAGGTTGGGGGCGAGCGCGCCATAGGTCACGCCGGGTTTGCGCTGGATCTGCGCGAAGACCTCGGCGGAGCCGGCCATTTGCGGCACCCATTTGGGCGAGACGAAACTGCCGACTTCTATATATCCGAGGCCGGCGGCGGTCAGCGCGTCGACCAGCTGCACCTTGTCGGCAACGCTGATCGGTTGGGCTTCGTTTTGCAGGCCGTCGCGGGGGCCGACTTCGACAATGCGTACGTGGGTGGGAAGGGACATGGCGTTGGACCTGTTGAAATTGTATGAATGTTCACAGAACCCTGTAGGAGCTCAGCTCCTACACGACCTGCTGGCTCTTGATGGTTTGTTCCAGCGCCTGAGTACAGCGCTCCTGCGCGGTGTCCAGTTCCAGCTTCATCTGCTCGATGTCGAGCATCTGCTGCTCCAACTGTTCGCGGCGCTCGGCGATCTTGCTCAACATGGTTTGCAGTTGTTTCTGATTGCCGCCGGTGGGGTCATACAGCTCGATCAACTCGCGGCACTCGGCCAGGGAGAAGCCAATGCGCTTGCCCCGCAGGATCAGCTTCAGGCTGACTTTGTCGCGAGGCGAGTAGATGCGCTCCTGACCGCGACGCTCGGGGCTGAGCAGGCCTTGTTCTTCATAAAAGCGGATGGCCCGCGTGGTGATATCGAGCTCGCGGGCGAGGTCGGAAATGCTGTAAGTCTGGCTGCTCATGGAAGCGCTCGAAAAAGGTCATGGCGCTAAGCTAATGGCAGGTTGACGTTTACGTCAAGGGGCTGGGAGCTTTGGTGGTCTGGCGGGCCTCATCGCGAGCAGGCTCGCTCCCACAGGGGTTATCAGCAATGTCACAGATTTTGTGTTCACCGCCGATCCCATGTGGGAGTGAGCCTGCTCGCGATGCGGCCGCCTCGGTCTAAAGTCCTACACCTTTTCGAGCTTCTTCTCATGTGCCGTCACCTGCTGGCACAACTCGATCATTTGCTCGCGCATCCAGCGGTTCGCCGGGTCCTGGTCGGTGCTTTCGTGCCAGTAGAGGTGAGTTTCCACCGGTGGCACGTCGTTGACCGGCAGGCTGAAGGCGTGCAAATCATTGCGACGGGCGAAGCGCTCCGGCACGGTCATGACCATGTCGGTCTGTTGCAACACTTGCGAGGCCATCAGGTAATGCTGGGACCGCAGGGCGATCTTGCGCTGGATGCCCATTTTTCCCAGGGCCAGATCAACATGACCCAGTCCGCTGCGGCGGCTGGAGATGTGGATGTGGGTCATCGACAGATAATCATCCAGGGTGAATTTCTCTTTGCCCGCCAGCGGATGGCCCTTGCGCATGGCGCACACGTAACGGTCTTCCATCAACTTGACGTGACGCACTTGCGGGTCGGTGTTGAGCGGTGCATCCACCGCGAAGTCGAGACGCCCGGCCGCCAGTTCCTTGGTGGTTTCGCGGCGCTTGGACAAGAAGCTTTCGATGATCACCGTCGGTGCCAGGCGGCGCAGGCGCTGGAACAGCGGCGGCAGGATCACCGCTTCGGTGAGGTCGGTCATGCTGATGCGATAAGTCTTGACCGCCTGCAGCGGGTTGAAAATGCGGCTTTCCTGCACCGACACGCGCAACAGGGAGAGGGCGTTTCGCACTGGCCCGATGATGTTCTGGGCCATGGGCGTCGGCACCATGCCTTGGGCGGTACGCACAAACAACGGATCGTTGAAGGTCTCGCGCAAGCGAGCCAGAGCGTTCGAGACCGCAGGCTGGGTAATGCCGACAATCTGCCCGGCGCGGGTCAGATTGGCCTCGGTGTAGATCGCGTCGAAGACGATGAAAAGGTTGAGGTCGACCTTGCTCAGATTCATTGCGCTGCACTCTTATTGTTTGGGGCTTTTTGTTGTGGCCGGAGGCCTTGACGATCAGTCGATCATATATCGGTGATGAATGTTAATACACGCCGAGAATAGGCTAGGTAAATTTTCATAGCTGTTCTAGCATCGATTGCATGACCTAAACAACCTCTGCCCAAGAAGGTAATGCTCATGGATTTCGCTTATTCGCCCAAGGTTCAGGAACTGCGTGAGCGCGTAACCGCGTTCATGGACACTTACGTTTATCCCGCTGAGGCGGTGTTCGAACGCCAGGTTGCCGAAGGCGATCGCTGGCAGCCGACCGCGATCATGGAGGAGCTCAAACTCAAGGCGAAGGCTGAAGGCCTGTGGAATTTGTTTCTGCCTGAATCCGAACTCGGCGCCGGCCTGACCAACCTTGAATACGCACCGTTGGCCGAAATCATGGGCCGCTCGTTGCTGGGATCAGAGCCGTTCAACTGCTCGGCGCCCGACACCGGCAACATGGAAGTGCTGGTGCGCTACGCCAACGAAGAACAGAAACAACGCTGGCTCGAACCGCTGCTGCGCGGAGAGATCCGCTCGGCGTTCGCCATGACCGAGCCGGATGTTGCCTCCTCCGACGCCACTAACATGGCTGCTCGCGCTGTGCGTGATGGCGACGAGTGGGTCATCAACGGCAAGAAATGGTGGACCTCGGGTGCCTGTGATCCACGCTGCAAGATTCTGATATTCATGGGCCTGAGCGATCCTGATGCGCCGCGCCACGCCCAGCACTCGATGATTCTGGTGCCGGTGGACACACCGGGCGTGAAGATTGTTCGTCCGCTGCCGGTATTCGGTTATGACGACGCCCCTCACGGCCACGCCGAAGTGCTGTTCGAAAACGTCCGAGTGCCGTACGAAAACGTCCTGTTGGGCGAAGGACGCGGCTTCGAAATCGCTCAGGGGCGCCTTGGCCCAGGCCGGATTCACCACTGCATGCGTTCAATCGGCATGGCTGAACGGGCGCTGGAATTGATGTGCAAACGCTCGGTCAGCCGTACCGCGTTTGGTAAGCCACTGGCGCGTCTGGGCGGCAACATCGACAAGATCGCCGACTCGCGGATGGAAATCGACATGGCACGCCTGCTGACGTTGAAGGCGGCGTACATGATGGACACCGTGGGCAACAAGGTGGCGAAGAGCGAGATCGCGCAGATCAAGGTGGTCGCGCCGAACGTAGCCTTGCGGGTCATCGACCGGGCGATTCAGATCCATGGCGGGGCAGGGGTTTCCAACGATTTCCCGCTGGCCTACATGTATGCGATGCAGCGCACCCTGCGCCTGGCCGACGGCCCGGACGAAGTGCACCGCGCGGCCATCGGCAAATTCGAAATCGGCAAGTATGTGCCGAAAGAGATGATGCGTAGCGGGCAGTAAGTTAGACCGCGTTATCGTTCATCGCTGGCAAGCCCGGCTCCCACAGGTATAGCGTGATCCTGTGGGAGCCGGGCTTGCCAGCGATGGCGTCAGTCAATTCAACACAGCAACATCAGATTCAATACACCCAAACCTCAACCCGCCGATTCTTGATTCGCCCCTCATCCGCACTGTTGGCCGCCACTGGCATTTCGGCGCCAAAGCCGCGAATTTCGCGAAACACCACGCCGCTTTTCACCAGTTCACGCCGCACCGCCATGGCCCGCAACTTCGACAGCAAATCGGCGCGCGCCGGGTCACTCTTGGCATCGCCAAACCCTACCAGCGTGACTTGGCGATTGGTTTTATCACGCTGCTTTATATAGTCGAGCACCCGTGACAGGTCTTGCAGTGCCTTGTTGTCGAGCGTCGCGCTGCCTTCTTCAAAGCGGAAATTCACCGACAGCCGCTGAGCATGACGACTGAGTGCCTGATAACCCTCCGGCATCATCGCATTCGGCGTGACCGTGATGGCCTGGACGGTCTGGGCGATAAAACCGTTAGCCGCGACAATCGCCTGACCTTGGTTGCTTTGCGCGAACGCCGCCAAGGCCTCGGCCCAAGGGTTTTTCCCATGCGGGGGCAAGTAAAAGAACAGTCGGCGGGACAACGGATAGTCTTCCGTGGCGATCAGGCTATTGAGCGGCGGCATTGCCTGGGATTGGCCATCGACGATCGCCACGGCTTTGGCCTGGCGCACATAAGGCAGGCCGATGAACCCGATGCCTTGCGGGTCGAGGCTGACGGCGTCGGACAATTGCTCGCTGGATTCGAAGCGTTTCGCGGCGCTGTTCAGCGTTTTCCCACGATGACTGAGGACTACTTCGTTAAACGTGTCGTAGGTGCCCGATTGGTCATCCCGCGCATAGAGGTGAATCGCTCCACCGCTGCCGCCGAGTTCTTCCCAGGTTTTTGCTTCGCCGCTGAAAATTCTCGCCAGTTGTTCGGTGTCGAGTTGATTCAGCGGGTTCTGCGGGTGAAGGATGATTGCCAGCCCGTCGATGGCGATGACTTGCTCGGCCTCGGGGCTTTTGAAGTCGCCCAAGGGTTCGAGGTCTACAAGTTCGCTGTCTTTGATTGGGCGCGAGGACGCGGCGAGGTCGGCGCTGGCGTTTTTCAGGGCCGTGAACCCGGTGCTGGAACCATGGGCCGCGACTTCAACCACGACTCGGCGGCCCTGTGCGGTTTCGCCGATGATGCGTTGTTCGTTGGCTTTATCCGCACGTTCACTGTGAACCTTGATCAGACCCTGCTCGCGCATCAGGCCTTCGACCAGCGCCGGGCCCAGGGCCGCGCCGATGGTGTTGGATCCCTGCATGCGCAGCACGGCGCCATTGACGGGTATCGGTAAATCAGCGGCCGATGCCGTCAATGGCAGGCCGGCGCACAGCATCAACACAAACAAAACGCGCAGCGTCATGCCGGCACCTTAAAAAATCATAGAAAGTGCGGGGAGAATAAGTCAGCAAGATTTCCGAAAGATGACAATTGCCCCTGTAATTGGATGGACTCGCCCACGCCGAGGCGTCAATGCGCCACGGTGGCAGTCTAAGAAGCCAACGGCAGCGAGGGCGAGTCCATGAAAAAGAATACGACGCTTAAACAGTCCCTGTCTTCAACCGATGTGTCGGCCTGTACGA
>NZ_JAHBDK010000035.1 GCF_019956415.1 Pseudomonas sp. GL-B-19 | reverse complement strand
CCCGCTAGCGTCGAGCCTGCACGTTCTTTCCTGACCTGCTCGACCCAGCGGCGCAACGCAGTAGGGCCGATATCGAAGTTGGCGCAGACCTCAAGAATGGGCTGGTCTTCATCAAGCACCATGCTTGCAGCATTGAGCTTGAACTCGCTGGAATAGGACTTTCGCATCATCATGCACACCTTAGATTTGGGCGCCATCATAGCGCCCTATTGATGTGTCCAATTTCATTAGGCCAGATCAGCCTGCTCGCGATAGCGGAGTGTCATTCAACATTGATATCGACTGACACTCCGCTATCGCGAGCAGGCTCACTCCTACAGGGGTTTGCGCCAAGCAGTTACATCGGCGGTGTAACGCCATCCTTCCCCGCCGAGATCGATTGCGCGGTCAGCGTCCCGTCAGCGCTTTGCGTCACAAATGTCACGATTTTCACCCCCACCTTCAGCAAGTTGCGATCCCCTGGCACTAGGTTAACGATCGGCACATCCTCCGGCACCAGAATCTTCTGCTGCCCGCCCTTGTAGTTAACCGTCAACACTCGGCCATTGCTGACCACCAGATCGCCAACACTGCCATTGGTCATGCTGCTGCCCTTGACCAGATCAAACGGCCGATGCCCGTCGCCGCTGCCAGCCAGTTCCGGTGGAAAAACGTGGACTTCCAGCGCCTTGAGGGTGCCATCTTCCTGAGGAATGGCGGCCGAGCCGATGTAGCTGCCGGGTCTGATGTCTTCGATATTGGCCAGGGTGACGGCGCGGACTTTGGTGTCGTTGGTCAGATTGATGACCACGTTTTCACCGCTGTTGGTGTGGACTTTCAACACGTCGGGGCTGACCCCGGTGATCTCGCCGCGAACACCAATACGCAAGCCCGGTGCGTCAGCGGCCTGGGCCAGGCCAGCGGTAAACAAAGTGATCAGTGTCAGGGTTGAAGCGCCGCGAATCAGGTGACGGAACATTGCAGTCATGGCAGTGCCTTCCGGTAATGAAACGTGAAGAGAGAACATAAGCACGCTATCGAACAGGATGTAAGTGAATGTATCATCCGCACTCTATATCCCGACGCAAGGCGCAAGCCCGCCCCGCGTCACTCATTCCGCAATGGAATGATTACTATCACTTCAATCCCTCTTCCGCCGTTTGGGCTTGCCGCTTAGCCTTCGCGCATTCCCTTTTGTTCAGAGAGTTCCGTTATGAAACCAGCGATTGAGGTGCCTCACGGCGCCGCGACAATGACCAAAGGCATGGTGCTGCTCTTCGCCTTTTGCTGCGGAGCCATTGTGGCCAATATTTACTACGCCCAGCCGATCATCGGCCTGATCGCGCCGGACATCGGCCTGACCAGCACCATGGCCAGCCTGATCGTTTCGCTGACCCAGATTGGCTATGCGCTGGGGCTGTTCTTCCTGGTGCCGCTGGGCGATTTGCTGGAGAACCGCCGTCTGATGATCATCACCACCGTGGTGGCGATTGCGAGTTTGCTGGGCGCTGCGTTCACCGATCAGCCCAACGTATTTTTGCTGATCTCGTTGCTGGTGGGTTTCAGTTCGGTGTCGGTGCAGATCCTGATTCCACTGGCCGCGCATCTGGCACCGGAAGAATCTCGTGGCCGCGTGGTCGGCGGGATCATGGGCGGTTTGCTGCTGGGCATTCTGTTGGCTCGGCCGGTGTCCAGCGTGGTGGCTGACCACTTCGGCTGGCGCGCGATGTTTATGATTGCGGCAGCGTTGATGGCGGCGATCAGCATCGTGCTCGCGCTGACCATTCCCAAGCGCCAGCCTGATCACAGTGCTTCTTATGGGCAGTTGCTGGGGTCGTTGTGGACTCTGTTGCGCCAACAACCGATCTTGCGTCAGCGTGCGTTTTATCAGGGTTGCATGTTCGCCACGTTCAGTCTGTTCTGGACCGCCGTGCCGCTGGAGCTCGCACGCAACCATGGCCTGTCGCAAACCCAGATCGCGATCTTCGCCCTGGTCGGTGCCATCGGCGCCATCGCCGCGCCCATCGCCGGGCGACTGGCCGATGCCGGCCACACCCGCATCGCCTCCTTACTGGCCCTGCTATTCGCCAGCCTGAGCTTCCTGCCAGCGTTCATCCATCCGCTCTACAGTGTGATTGGCCTTGCCGTGACCGGTGTGGTGCTCGACTTCTGCGTGCAGATGAACATGGTCCTCGGCCAACGCGCGGTCTACGCCCTCGACGCCAAAAGCCGCAGCCGACTGAATGCGCTGTACATGACCAGCATCTTCATCGGCGGCGCATTCGGTTCGTCGGTGGCCAGCGCGGTGTATGAGCACGGTGGCTGGTTATGGATCGTGATTGTGGGTAGTGCGTTTCCGCTGTTGGCGTTGCTGCGTTTTTTGAGTGTGTCGCAGAAGGCTTCGTTGGCGACGGCTTAAGAAATCTAAAGTCTTGTGGGCAAGCTCTAGCGTCGAGCTTGCCCACAAGGGATGTGCCTCAGCTCACTCAGTGTCGAACCAACTTTTCCATTGCCGCATCTGCCAGAAAGGAAGAACGGCTTTTCACATTGTGCTCGCGCACATACCGGTCAATGCGTTGAATCACATAACCAGGAAGTGTCACGTTGACCTTCTCGGTTTTGCCCATATAGGGCGCGACGTCCAACTCCAGCATTCCCCAGCCCATATCGGCGAAATCCGGATTCCCACGGTGAGCAGCCGCAGACGTAGGCATCGGTATCGACTCCCCGTCAGCCGCAATTTCCTGAAGCATGATGTGAGCAATCTCGACCGCCGCATTGTAGGCATCTTCAAACGTATCCCCGGCCGTTACTGCGCCTGGAATATCGGGGATCTGAATACCGATGGCGGTGTTCTCGTCGCCCCACTCGATACAGATTGGATATTGCATTATGGATCTCCTGCAAAACTGGCTCCCGGGCAGTACAACCCGGCTCGCCTCCTGATGCTTTTGACCGTCCCGATCGGTAAATCCTTTTTCGGATGAGGGACGGGAATGGTGTACGGGTTGTAGGGGTGTTTGAAGATGTGATGACTTCCGGTAATCCGATCCAGTATCCATCCAGCCTCTTCCAACTCTTTAATCATTAGCCTGCTCTGCACCAATAGCCTCCTTGCTCAGGCCCAAACAAAAGTAACCCTAGAGTTATCTTTACTCAAGCACAAAACTCCGGATCGCGACGCTCGGTTGTTTTACAGGGTGTGATTGCGGGCCACGGCATTCCCCACAAGAATGAATACTTTCGCGGAGCGTGATTCGTTACGCCGAGGGCAACCCGGATTACACTCAGCGTCCTGAGCCTGAAGCGATGCTGGATGCGATTCGCGACTGACCCTTTCAACTGCCGCCCGGCCCGGCGGCAGGTTCTTTCAAGGAGTGTGAAATGACCCGTCGTACTTTTCTCATCACTGGCGCCAGCAAAGGCATTGGCCGCGCGGTGGCTGAGCACTTGGATCGTGCTGGGCATCGAGTCGTCGGGATTGCCCGAACGCCTGATCTGACGTTCCCCGGCATTCTGTTTCCGCTGGATTTGAACGACCGGGCGCTGACTAGGGAAGTGCTGGCGGATCTGGCCAGGACTTACGAATTTGATGGACTGGTGAATAACGTCGGCCTGGTACGCCCGCAAGTGTTGGGTGAAATTGATCTGGATACGTTCGACGAAGTAATGCGGGTCAACCTCCATTCGGCGTTGCAGGCCACCCAGGCACTGTTGCCGAACATGCGCGCCAAGGGTTGGGGTCGGGTGGTGAATATTTCCAGTTTGACCGTGCTCGGGATCACCCAACGCACTGCGTATGCAGCGGCCAAAGCGGCGCTCATCAGCTTCACGCGATCGTGGGCGCTGGAACTGGCGCAAACCGGCGTGACGGTGAACGCGGTGGCGCCGGGACCGACGGAAACCGAATTGTTTCGCGCCAACAACCCGCCTGGCAGTGAAGGTGAAGCGCGGTATCTGGCAGGCGTGCCGATGGGGCGGTTGGGGCAGCCGCAAGAGATTGCGGCGGCGATTGCGTTTTTGTTGTCCGAGCAGAGCGGGTTTATCACCGGGCAGACCTTGTTTGTCGATGGCGGCGCGTCCGTCGGTAAAGCCGCGTTCTAACCAACAACACAAAACCCCTGTAGGAGTGAGCCTGCTCGCGATAGCGCTGGGACAGTCACATCGATATTGACTGACCCAACGCTATCGCGAGCAGGCTCACTCCTACAGGGGATCTCCTAAAGGCATCAGACGGCACAAGGACTTCAGATGGACCGCCTCGCCGCAATGGAAACCTTCGTCTACGTCGTGGAAACCGGCTCGTTTTCCGCCGCCGCCCGGCGCCTGAATATCGGCCAACCCGCCGTGTCGAAAGCCATTGCGCAACTCGAATCACGCCTAGCCGTGCGACTGCTGTTGCGCTCGACCCGAGGCCTGACACCCACCGAGGCCGGCCTGGCCTTTTTCGAACGCGCCAAGCGTGCCATCGAAGAAGCCGACGAGGCCGACAACGCCGCGCGCGGTGCCGCCAGCGGGCTCACCGGCAACCTGCGCATTTGCGCCGCCGTGACCTTCGGCCGAATACATATCGTGCCGCACCTCGGGCCTTTCCTCGATCAGAATCCAGACTTGAACATCGACCTGATGCTCGACGACCGCAACGTCAATCTGGTCGAAGAAGGTGTCGACATCGCCCTGCGCATGGGCGCCCTGAGCGATTCCGGTCTCACTGCCCGCAAGATCGCCGAATGCCGGCGCGTGGTGCTGGGTACGCCGGCCTACTTCGAAAAACACGGCGAACCCACCTGCCCGGCTGACCTGAGCAAACATCAGGCGGTGGTCTACGCCCTGGGCGGCGGCGCCAACTGGCAATTTCGCAACGCGTCCGAAGAGCAGGCCGTGATCATCAGCGGCCGAATTCGCGTCAGTGCCGCCGAAGGCTTGCGTGAAGCAGTCCTCGCCCACTTGGGGCTGACCATGGCCTCCGAATGGATGTTTGCCCCGGAACTGGCCAGTGGTGCGGTCAGGGAAGTGATGAAGGGCTGGACACTGCCGAACCAGGATTTGTGGGCGGTGTTTCCCACCGGAAGAATGGCCAGCGCGAAGGCTCGGGCGTTTGTGGAGTATGTGCAGGGGTTGTTGGTGAAAGAAGCCTGACGTTTCGATTAATTCGAATAGCCTGCCAGCTTCGATAATTCAGAATATTGGAAACCGCCATGTCACCGGTCATCAACCCTGCAATCACCTTGCCTATGGAGCGCGAAGTAAAAGCTGCCATCGAGGGTCAGCGCGCCTTGGCGGCCTACCTGGCGACTCAATTCGAAACCCAGCACATCCAGATTTTTGATGAGCGCAACGAAGCTCACACCGTCGAATTGCCCACCTCGGCACTCCGATTGCTGGTCGACATTTTGGCGGAGCTAGCAGCCGGCAACGCCGTCAAAGTGGTTCCGGTTCACGCCGAACTCACCACCCAGGAAGCCGCAGACCTGCTCAACGTCTCACGCCCGCACCTGATCAAACTGCTCGAATCCGGCGACTTGTCCTACCACAAAACCGGCAAGCACCGACGTGTGCGCTTTGCCGATTTGATGGACTATAAAAACCGGCGCGACACTGCCAGCGAGCAAGCAATGACGCTTCTCGCGGAGCAAGCACAAGCGTTAAGGACAGGATACGAGTGAGGCATTGTCTTTTACGGTTGAGTCCTGAAAAACACCGCTCCCACAGGGTTTTGGGATAAATCAGTTTTTTGAGTAGGTACAAATAAGGCGACCCGAAGGTCGCCTGTGCGTTACTGCCCGAATTGCCGCCCCAACCCGCCCGGCACGCCATGGATATCCGTGTCTTCCCACGGCCCGTTCGGACTGATCGAGCGGCTCCAGCCGTTGTTCCAGCGGTAGTAGGTGCGCTGGCGGTAGAAGGTGTTGGTCTGATCATCCAGCACATAGACGCCGAGCTTGGCATCCCAATGGCTGTTGCCACCCGGTGGTGGTGCGAAGCTGGCGGAGGTGCGTCGCATCGGTTTGGCGGGCTTGGCCGGGATGCCCGGTTTGCTCGGCGAAGGTGTTGGCGACGGTGTAGGTCTTGGCTGCGACGGCGGAATCGGCGGCGGCGACGTGGTCTCCGGCGGCTGGACCGCACATGCGCTTAACCCCAAAACCAGACTGAGCAGGGTGATACGAGCAATAGCGGTCATGTGGTGTTTTCCTGTTATTTATCCGGGCTGTCGATAGTCAGTGTCTGCGGCGCGGTGGTGCTGCTGGCCAGAGGCTGGCTGCGACCGACCCACTCTCCGGCAGTCGGTTGGCCGGCACGGGAGACGCGCGCAACCAGTTGGACTTCAGGGAAGTTGGACAGTTTCAACTGCGGCATCATTGCGTCGGCATCTCCCAGTTCGACGGTCACCGGCAAGTCGGCCACGGTCAGGCGTTTGGCCGCCAGCGGCGCAGGTGGGCCTGAGGTGGCGCGGGCGAAGATGAATACGCTGTCGCCCGGCTGGACCTTGGCTTTGAGCGCTGGCGCCAGGTCTACGGTGACTTTCAGTAACGCTGCAGGTTTGGCCACGGGTGCCTGAGCAACCTTGCCACCGCTGGCTACAAGTTTCTCGGTGGCCTTGGCGATACCGCCTTGCAGTGCGGCACGGGAGTTGTCCTCGGGCGGCAGTTGCTCCAGCAGGCGATTCCAATAGTCGATGGCGTCCTGATAACGCTGGCTTTCAAACGCCACGATGCCGAGCAGGCCCAGACTGGTGACTTCTTTCGGATCGGCTTTCAGCGCTTCATCAGTCAGCGCCTGAATCTTGTCCGACCACTTTTTTCCATCGGCGAAGTATTGGGCCTGAGCCCATTGGCCAAGCAGTTCCGGTTGACGACCGGCCAGGTTCACCGTGCGTTCGAAGATCTTCGCCGCATCGCCAGGACGGTCCTGAGCCATGTACGTGCGACCGAGGAAATACAGGCCTTCAGCCGAGTCCGGCTGAGCGGCGACGGCGCGCTCCAGGCGACGGGTCATCTCTTCCATCGACTGCGGCGCCTGGGCGAATTCGCGGGTCAGTTCGACTTTATCGCTGGCGCCGAAATGCAGGTACAAGCCAAGGCCGAGCACCGGAACCAGCACCGCCGCCAGCAACGGCAACGGCTTGCCCAGGCGAGTCACTCGCGGCGCTGCAACGCCTTCGGTGTCGGCGAGCAGCTCACGGGCCGCTTCGGCGCGGCCGGTGTCCATTTGCGCAGCATCGAGCACGCCCTCTTCCTGCTGAGTCTGCAACTCAGCCACGCGCTCTTGATACAGCGCGACGTTCAGGGCAGTACGATCCTCTTCAAGTTGCGCGCGACGACCACGCAGAACCGGGATCAACAGAAAACTCAGGGCAACCAGAAGTAGCAGACCTGCAGCAAGCCAGAAATCAATCATTCTTGGTTTTATCCAACAGGTGGTCGAGGCGCTCACGCTCCTCGGCAGAAAGCGCGTCCGGGGTTTCAGCGCGTTGTACGCGACGACGGCGGACGATCACGGCGATGATCACAAAACCGCCCAGCAACAGGCCGGCCGGGCCGAACCAGAGCAGTGCCGTCTTGGCGTTGAGTGCGGGTTTGTAACGGACGAAATCACCGTAGCGGTCGACCATGAAGTCGATGATCTGCTGATTGTCCTTGCCCTCGCCGAGCATGCGGAAGATCTCTTTGCGCAGGTCGGCGGCGATCGGCGCATTGGAGTCGGCGATGTCCTGATTCTGGCACTTGGGGCAACGCAGTTCTTTGGTCAGCTCGCGAAAACGCTCGCGATCACCTTCTTTGGCGAACTCGTAGGTGTCGATGGCGGCGTGCACCACGCCGGCCATGCTCAAGCCCAATACCACAGCAGCTATCCAGCGTTTCATGGCTTGGCCTCATCGACCAGTGCCTGATACTTGGCGGCCAGTTTTTCGCGCCAGACCTGCTCGTCGATCACGCCGACAAACTTGTCGCGGATGATGCCCTTGGCATCGATGAAAAAGGTTTCCGGCGCGCCGTAGACACCGAGGTTCAAGCCCAGGGTGCCAGCGTCGTCACGGATGTCCAGTTGATACGGATTGTGGAACTCCACCAGCCACTTCAAGGCATCAGCGTTGACGTCCTTGTAGTTAATGCCGTAAATCACCACGCCCTGCTGGGCCAGCTTGTTAAGTACCGGGTGCTCGACCCGGCAGGAAATGCACCAGGTGCCCCAAACATTGACCAGCGCTGGTTTACCCAGAATGTCGGCCTTGGTCAGTGTCTTGTCACCTTGCACGTTCGGCAGGGAAAACTCCGGGAACGGCTTGTTGATCATCGCCGAAGGCAACTCGGCCGGGTCCAGATAGAGCCCGCGATACAGAAAAACAGCCACCACCAGAAAAATCACCAGTGGCAACAGCATCAACCAACGTCTCATGCAGCGGCTCCCGTCATGCCCAGTGCTTCACGCACGCGGCTTTTCACTTTGACCCGATAACGCCGATCCAGCGCCGCCAGCAATCCGCCGAAGCCGGTCAGCAGGCCGCCGAACCAGATCCAGCGCACGAACGGTTTGACGTGAACGCGCACGGCCCAGGCGCCATCGCCCAGCGGTTCGCCGAGGGCGACGTAAAGGTCACGGGTGAAACCGGCGTCGATCCCGGCTTCGGTCATCACCGAGTTCTGCACGGTGTAGAGGCGTTTTTCCGGGTGCAACACGCTGACTTCCTTGCCGTCGCGGATCACCCGAACGGTGCCCTTGTCGGAGGTGAAGTTCGGGCCTTCGAAGTGCTTGGCGCCTTCGAATACAAACTGATAACCGCCCAGATCCATGGACTCGCCCGGCGCCAGGCGCAGGTCACGCTCGGCACTGTTCTGGCTCGACAGCACGACGCCGAGAGCGCACACGGCGATGCCGAGGTGAGCGACCTGCATGCCCCAATAGCTGCGGGTCAGGGTCGGCAGGCCTTTGATCAGGCCTTTGTGGCGAGTCTTGTCGACAATGTCACGCGCTCCGGCCAACAACACCCAGGCCGCGAGCATGAAGGTCGCGATGACTGCCCAGTTGAAATCGCCGTAAGCGACGCCGGCAATTACAGCCAGTGCAGCACTGCCCAGCAACACCGGGGTGAGCATGCTCATCAGCCACTTCACCGGGGTGTCCCTCCAGCGCACCAGCATGCCGACCGCCATCACCACCATCAGCAACGCCATCAACGGAATGAACAGCGCGTTGAAGTACGGTGGGCCGACCGACAGCTTGGCGCCGGTCATCGCATCCAGAATCAGCGGGTACAAGGTGCCGAGCAGGATCATCGAAGCCGCCACCACCAGCACCAGGTTGTTCCCCAGCAGCAGGGTTTCCCGAGACCAGAGGTTAAAGCCCACCTGGCTCTTGACCACGGGTGCACGCAGGGCGAACAGCGTCAGCGAACCACCGACCACAAACAGCAGGAAGATCAGGATGAACACACCGCGTTCAGGATCGGACGCAAACGCGTGAACCGAGGTCAGCACGCCGGAACGCACGAGGAACGTGCCGAGCAAACTCAACGAGAACGCAGCAATGGCCAGCAACACGGTCCAGCTCTTGAACACGCCACGTTTTTCCGTGACCGCCAACGAGTGAATCAGCGCGGTGCCCACCAGCCAAGGCATGAAGGAAGCGTTTTCAACTGGGTCCCAGAACCACCAGCCGCCCCAGCCGAGTTCGTAGTACGCCCACCACGAACCGAGGGTGATGCCGATGCCGAGGAACGCCCAGGCGACGATAGTCCACGGACGCGACCAGCGAGCCCACGCGGCATCAAGGCGACCGCCCATCAGCGCCGCGATGGCGAAGGCGAAGGCTACCGAGAAACCGACGTACCCCATGTACAGCATCGGCGGGTGAACGATCAGGCCGATGTCTTGCAGCAACGGATTGAGGTCGGCGCCATCGCTGGGCATTTGCGGCAGGATGCGCTTGAACGGGTTGGAGGTGAGGATCAGGAACAGCAGGAATCCGGTGCTGATCATGCCCATCACGGCCAGTACCCGCGCCAGCATGACTTGCGGCAACTGTCGGGAGAACACCGACACCGCGAAGGTCCAGCCACCCAGAATCAATGCCCACAGCAGCAACGAGCCTTCGTGCGCGCCCCACACTGCACTGAATTTGTAGTACCACGGCAAGGCACTGTTGGAGTTGCTGGCGACGTAAGCGACCGAGAAGTCGTCGGTCATGAACGCGTAGGTCAGGCAACCGAAGGCGAACA
This sequence comes from Pseudomonas sp. GL-B-19, assembly GCF_019956415.1. Classification (GTDB taxonomy): domain Bacteria; phylum Pseudomonadota; class Gammaproteobacteria; order Pseudomonadales; family Pseudomonadaceae; genus Aquipseudomonas. The sequence goes on along the minus strand of NZ_JAHBDK010000035.1, from coordinate 59,947 downwards.
CCAGAAAAGTGAACTGACCCCAGGCGGCCGGCTGCGCGAGGCCCATCCACAAACGGTCACCGCGCCAGGCACCGAGCAACGGCACCACGGCCTGAACCAGCGCGAAACACAGCGCCAGAATCATGGCCAAGTGGCCAAGCTCAGGGATAAAGATTCCGGACGTCATCAATTAACCCTCTTTGGCTTGTGTGGGCGCCGACTGGCCGCTGTCTTTCAGGGCCTTGGTCACTTCCGGCGGCATGTACTTTTCATCATGCTTGGCCAGCACTTCGTCAGCCACCACCACGCCGTCGGCGTTGAGTTTGCCCAGGGCGACGATGCCCTGCCCTTCACGGAACAAGTCCGGAAGAATGCCGCGATAGGTGATGGTCACGGATTTGTTGAAGTCGGTGACGACAAATTTCACGTCCAGCGAGTCGCCGGAACGTTGCAGAGAACCTTGCTCGACCATGCCCCCCGCACGGATGCGCGTGTCTTGCGGCGCTTCGCCATTGGCGATCTGGGTCGGGGTGTAAAACAGATTGATGTTCTGCTGCAGGGCGCTCAGGGCCAGGCCGACGGCAGCGCCGACACCGACCAGGATCGCGAGAATGATGATAAGACGCTTTTTGCGCAGCGGATTCACTTGCCGTTCTCCCGGCGCAGACGACGCGCCTCTTGTTGCAGATACCGCTTGCGGGCCAGGATCGGCGCCGCCACGTTGAGGGCCAGCACCGTCAGGCAAATGCCATAGGCTGACCAGACATACAGGGCGTGATGGCCCATGGCGAGGAAGTCGCCGAATGAAGCAAAACTCATCGAGCGGCCTCCAGACTGTTCTGTACTTCGGCCTTGACCCAACTGGCCCGCGCTTCGCGCTTGAGCACTTCAAGGCGCATGCGCAGCAACAGGACCGCGCCGAAGAAACAGTAGAAGCCCAGCACCGTCAGCAGCAGAGGCAGCCACATTTCAGCCGGCATCGCCGGTTTTTCGGTGAGGGTGAAGGTCGCGCCCTGGTGCAGGGTGTTCCACCACTCCACCGAGTATTTGATGATCGGGATGTTGATCACGCCGACAATCGCCAATACCGCACACGCCTTGGCGGCGCTATCACGATTGCTGATGGCGTTGCCCAGCGCAATAAGACCGAAGTACAGAAACAGCAGAATAAGCATGGACGTCAGTCGTGCATCCCAGACCCACCACGAACCCCAGGTCGGTTTGCCCCAGATCGCGCCCGTGACCAGCGCCACGGCGGTCATCCAGGCACCGATGGGCGCCGCGCATTGCAGGGCGACGTCGGCCAGTTTCATCTTCCAGACCAGCCCGACAATGCCGCACACGGCCAGCATCACGTAGCAGGACTGCGCCAGCATCGCGGCAGGAACGTGGATATAGATGATGCGAAAGCTGTTGCCTTGCTGGTAGTCGGGCGGCGCGAAGGCCAGGCCCCAAACGACTCCCACGCCGATCAGCAGCAACGCCGCGACGCTCAGCCAGGGCAGGAGTTTGCCGCTGATGCCGTAAAACCATTTGGGCGAGCCGAGCTTGTGAAACCACGTCCAGTTCATACTGTTTCCATCACGGTTGCCCTTCGCTGTGAAGGGCTGGGTCTTTACTGGTTAAATTTTAACCAGACCTCATTATTCGCCGACGCTGATCTTCAGGCCAGCAGCTATTGCAAACGGTGTCAGGGTTATCGCCAGGGCGGTCAGGCTACCAAGCCACAGGAGATAACCGGTCGCCGGCATGCCCTGCAAGGCTGCCTGCAAGGCGCCACTGCCAAGGATCAACACCGGGATGTACAGCGGCAGAATCAGCAGTGCCAATAACAGGCCACCGCGCTTCAATCCCACCGTCAGGGCTGCGCCCACCGCACCGAGCAGGCTCAGTACCGGTGTACCGAGCAATAAAGAAAGCAGCAACACCGGCAGACAAGCGGCAGGTAGACCGAGCATCAAGGCCAGAAGTGGAGCGAGCAAAACCAGTGCCAGGCCAGAGAAGGCCCAGTGTGCCAGTACCTTGGCCAAAACCAGAAGAGGCAGGGGGTGCGACGAAAGGACCCACTGTTCAAGCGATCCATCTTCGAAATCACTGCGGAAAAGCCCGTCCAGCGAGAGCAGAACCGATAAAAGAGCAGCCACCCAGACCAGTCCCGGAGACAAGGTTTGCAACAATTGAGCCTCGGGGCCGACCGCCAACGGGAACAGCGAAACCACGATAGCGAAGAATACCAGCGGGTTCGCCAACTCTGCAGGACGGCGGAACAACAATCGGGCCTCACGGGCGACCAACAGGCCGAAAACACTCATACGGCCCAATTCCCCAGATCAATGTCGCGATAGCTGCCCGGCATCCGGGTCAGCGTATGGTGCGTGGTCAAAACGACCATGCCGCCCTGCTCGCAGTGTGTGGCCAGGTGTTCTTCGAGCTGCGCCACGCCTTGCTTGTCGAGTGCGGTGAATGGCTCATCGAGAATCCACAGCGGCGGGCTGTCCAGGTACAACCGCGCCAGCGCCACACGACGATGCTGGCCAGCAGACAGCGTGTGGCAGGGAACATCCTCGAAACCGCGCAGCCCCACAGCCGCCAATGCCTGCCAGATCGCCTCATGGGACGCCGGATGATGCAGGGCGCAGAGCCAGCTGAGGTTTTCCTCGGGCGTCAGCAGCTCCTTGATGCCGGCGGCATGACCGATCCACAGCAGGTTGCGCGCCAGCTCGAAACGTTGCTCATGGAGCGGCTGGCCGTTGAGCAGCACCTGACCGGCGGTCGGCTGCATCAAGCCGCACAGCAGGCGCAACAGGCTGGTCTTGCCACTGCCGTTGGGGCCGCTAATTTGCAACATTTCGCCACTGGCCAGTCTCAAATCGAGATTTTCGAAGAGCAGCCGAAGGTCTCGCTCACAAGCGAGGGCAACGGTTTGCAGGACAGGGCTGGTCAAGGGATCACGGGCCTTTTGCGGTTCAAGTCGGCGGCGAAGCGGCCGCTAAAGAGATGCAGCATAGATGCATTGGCGGTCTGTTCTAGAGAGCTGCGTCAAACAATTGCAATGTTTTCGCCACTCCCCGAAAGACGGGCGGCATTATACATGCCATCCCCTACTCTAAAGAGTGCATTTTCCTCAGGTTGTGACCGCGTATGACAGGCGAAATGAACATACTCCCACTGCCGCAGACTACACCCGCGACTTCGCGGCCGTTGATGGTCAGTGACAACCAGCTGAAGTTGCTGACGCCGATGGAGGGCCTGATCGCCGTCGGGCAGACCGCCAAGGCTGAAGTGCTGTCGCTCAAGCAGACGGATCAGACCTTTCAACTGTTGCTCCAAGTCACCCTCGACAGCGGTCGCCAGAGCACGGTCCAAGCCACCAGCACTCAACCGCTGCCCCAAGGCACCCGCCTGGCGATCACCCAACCGTCGGCGACCAACCTGGCCATCACCGTGCAACAGGCCATTGCCACAAGCATCGCCACCCTCACCCGCATCGACACCGCGAAACTGCCGGTCGGGACATTGTTGCAAGGCAAAGTGCTGACCTCCCAGGTGATGCCACAGGTGCCGGGGCAACCGACGGTGTTTCGCTCGATGGTGAGCTTGCTGAACACAGTGCTGAACGGCAGCACACTGAGCATCGACAGCCCGACGCCCCTGCGCATCGGCACCTTGTTAAGTGCAATGGTGCAAGACACCCAGACGCTGAAATTTGTCCCGTTGAGCGGCCGTCAGGAACAATTGGCCGTGACGCAGCAACTGGTCAGCCAGCAAAATCGCCAGGGTTCTCTGGATGGCTTGATCAAAGTCCTGCAAAACTTGCCGCCGTCGGATCAGACCTCCAGCGACCTGCGCGCCGCCGTGGACAAATTGCTCGCCGGCCTGCCAGACATTCAGCAACTGAGTACACCCAAAGGCCTGGCCCAGGCGTTGGCCAATAGCGGCCTGTTCCTCGAATCCAAATTGCTGACCGGACAAAACCCGACGCTGGCGCCCGACATGAAAGGTGACCTGCTCAAGCTGATCGCCCAAATGACGCCAGGCCTGCCAGCCAATACCAACCTCAACGCAATCATCGCCGCCAACACATTGGTGCAGGCAATGCCGAGTTTCGTGCGCAGCGCCCTCGGCATGCTCGGCCAGGTCAGCGCCAAACCGCTGCCGACCCATTTCCCGCTGCCCGAACGACTGCTGCAAAGCCAGGACGGCGAAGGTGATCTGGAGCATTTGCTGCGTCTGGCAGCGGCAGCGGTTTCGCGTCTGCAAAGCCATCAACTGTCGAGCCTGGAGCAAACCGGCGTGACGGACGATGGCCGCCTGCTCAGCACCTGGCAGCTGGAAATTCCGATGCGCAACGCACAGGACATCGTGCCGTTGCAGGTCAAGTTCCAACGCGAAGAAGCCCCTGAGAAAGAACAACCGCACGAACGTCGCGACGAACGCGAACCGAAACTGCCACTGTGGCGCGTCGACCTCGCGTTCGACATGGAGCCGCTGGGCCCGCTGCAGATTCAGGCGCAGCTGATCAAGGGCAGCCTGTCCAGTCAGCTCTGGGCCGAACGCCCATACACCGCCACCCTGATCGAAAATAACCTGGCCGGACTGCGCGAACGCCTGCTCGCATCGGGCCTGAACGTCGGCGATCTGGATTGCCACCTGGGCAAGCCGCCCCAAGGCCTGCAAACCCGCCTCGAACAACGCTGGGTCGACGAAACCGCATGAAAAGCCCCCACGCCCCACGCCAGGCCATCGCCCTCAAATACGACGGCAGCCACGCCCCTACCCTCACGGCCAAGGGTGACGAAGAGCTGGCTGAAGAGATTCTACGGATCGCCCGCGACTACGACGTGCCGATCTACGAAAACCCCGAGCTGGTGAGGCTGCTGGCGAAGATGGAATTGGGGGACAGTATTCCCGAGGAGTTGTACCGCACGATTGCCGAGATTATTGCGTTTGCGTGGAATTTGAAGGGCAAGTTTCCGGCGGGGCATGATTCGGAGGTGGGAATGGTGGAGAAGGACGTCACAGATCGCGGGGATGATTACTGAGTTTTCGAGGACGCCATCGCGAGCAGGCTCACTCCCACAATGAATTGGAGGCGCTCACACATTGTGCGTTCGCCACCGATCCCCTGTGGGAGTGAGCCTGCTCGCGATAACAATCTCAGCCGAATCACAAAAATCAGCTCTTAGGCAATTTGTCCGCCAGCGCCACCGTCGTCTCGCCCTCAGTTTTGAAAAAACGCAAAAGCCTGAGGCTGCGACCGACAATCAAGCCATTGATAAGGCCAGCCCCCAATGCTGACCATGCCACCGCCGACACTTCCTCAGCCATTTCCGGATGCATGGCCGCCTGGTATCCGTTGTAATAACGCCAAGCAAAGAAACACCAATACACCATCAATACTTTGATTGTGCCGCCCAAAAGTAGGCGGTTCCCATCGCGCTCTACACTTTGGTAGGAGTAAAAGCGCAACGCCAGAATCCAGCCTGCCAGTAATCCCAGCGCATACATCGAGAGCGGGATCGCAGTTCCTTGGGAGAACTTCAGCGAGGCCAGGGAAATGGCAATAAATATAGCCGGCGTGATCTGCAACGACCTCTTCGACTCATGCCTTTTGAAACACGCACTTACACCGTAGTAAGTCAGGATAAAAAAGACTGCATAAACCCATAGCGGTGTACCACGCAGAATGTCGAGCATAGGCCTCCCTGGCACTGCAATGTCTGAAACAGGCGTCGTTTATCAGCGGCGTTCACGTTACCGAGGGTGGTCGGCAATCACAAGCCGGGCCAAACCGCGAAAAATCCAAGATAAAGAAGGATGTCACGGAACGCGGGGATGATTACTGAATCTTTGTTGAATGCAAAAAGATCGCAGCCTCGTTTCACTCGACAGCTCCTACAGGGCGTACGCCATTACTGTGTAGGAGCTGTCGAGTGAAACGAGGCTGCGATCTTTTGATCAGTTCAGTTCTTGTGCAGCTTACGCATCAACTCCGCCTCAGCCTGGGTCAACCCGCAGGACTGAGTCAGTTCATCAACTGTAGCGCCCATCCCCACCAGTCGTGCCGCCTGGGCGAACGACAGGCTCGTCGGGTCGCGCTGCTCCAGTTGAGCCAGTTTGTCCGGCAACGGGCGGACCACCGCGCGCAGTTCATGCAGGTCTTCACCCATGCGCACGTTGCCGTTCTGGTAGTCGTCCACGCGTTTGGCCAGGTCTTTGATGCGCTGATCCCGTAGCGCATCGCCCTGAGCCTGTTGTGCGGCGATCAGTCGTTGACCGCGTATATACGCCAGAAACATCGCCAGCGTGCCCGCCCAGAAGAGGAACAGGACAATGACCGCAACCTCAAGAATCAATCAGATGTTCTCCAGATCCGACCATTCTTCTTCGCTCATCATCTTGTCCAGCTCGACCAGGATCAGCAATTCGTTGTTCTTGTTGCACACGCCTTGAATGAACTTGGCGGACTCTTCGTTACCGACGTTTGGCGCGGTTTCGATTTCCGACTGACGCAGGTAAACCACTTCAGCCACGCTGTCGACCATGATCCCGACAACCTGCTTGTCGGCTTCGATGATGACGATACGGGTGTTGTCGCTGATCTCGGCGTTCATCAGGCCGAAGCGCTGACGGGTGTCGATCACGGTGACCACATTACCGCGCAGGTTGATGATGCCCAGGACGTAGCTCGGAGCACCCGGAACCGGGGCGATTTCGGTGTAGCGCAGGACTTCCTGAACGCGCATCACGTTGATGCCGTAGGTTTCATTGTCCAGCTTGAAGGTTACCCATTGCAGGATCGGATCTTCGGAACCCTTTGCAGCCGTCGCCTTTTCATTCATACCCTGACCCCTCAAAAAACCGCCCTGGCGGTGTGTGTTCTGTACGTCGGCAGTCACTGCCGTCGCGTGTTTTTATGTTGGTTTGTGAGCCGGCTTTTTAACACTGCTCAGGTGCTTTGCGCCGCCACTGGCGATTAGCTCAGCCAGCGCGGAAACGTCGAGCAATGCACACATGTGTTCAATTACGGTGCCCGCCAGCCATGGCCGTTGACCACGGTGACTGCGCCATTTGATTTCGTTGGGGTCCAGGCGCAACGAGCGGCTGACTTGATGCACCGCCAGCCCCCACTCATAACCCTGAACCGAAATGACGTATTGCAGGCCTTGACGGAAGTCATCACGGTAGCGGTCAGGCATGACCCAACGCGCGGTGTCCAATACTTTCAGGTTGCCAGCCTGGCTCGGCAGAATCCCGAGGAACCATTCTGGCTGACCGAACAGCGGCGTCAGCTCGTGACCAGCCAAGGAATAAATCGACCCCAGGCACACCAATGGCACCGCCAGTGTCAGGCCAGCGACGTCGAACAACAGGCACTCGAAGGGCTCGGCGGCCCATGATGGACGACCATCGGTTTCCACCGGAGGCGGAGAGTTGCTCGGTGGCAAGTGAACGTCGACGACCGGCGGCACCAACGTTTGCAGCAATGGTTCGACGGTCGATACCGGCGCCAGGACAGGTGCCGGCACCTCCAGGACAAGCGCTGGCGCTTTGGCCTGCGACGCAATCACAGGGGCTGCAACCACCGCCACAGGGCGCGCATCCCGGGCCTGCTCTTCGAGCACCGCCAACTGAAACTCATCCAGGGTACTTTCTGGCTCGCCCACCTCGACTAGCGCTTCGATGTGCGGCGCCAGCTCCTCGGTCGCGTCCTGCAGCAAGCCGTCCAGGTAATTCTGGAGCGCGAGCTGCGGCCGAGAGGTGATTTTCACCGGCCGATTCATTTAAGCACCCCGCAAGGAAGGTTCATCTCAAGCCACCTGCACAACAGATTGCTGCACCAGCAAATGCTTGAGCAGTGCGCGGTACGCGAGAACGCCGCGGCTCTTGCCGTCAAACTGCGAAGGCGTAAGTCCGGCCCTGCTCGCATCCCGCAAGCGGGTGTCGACCGGGATGTAGCCTTGCCAGATTTCTTCCGGGTACTTGTCGCGCAGCACCCGCAGGGTCCCGAGGGAAGCCTGGGTGCGGCGGTCGAACAAGGTCGGGATGACGGTGAACGGCAGCGCCTGCTTGCGCGAGCGGTTGATCATCGCCAGGGTATTGACCATGCGTTCCAGACCTTTGACGGCGAGGTGCTCGGTCTGTACCGGGATCACCAATTGCTGGCTTGCCGCCAAGGCATTGACCATCAGTACGCCGAGCAACGGCGGGCTGTCGATCACGGCGTAATCGAAGTCTTGCCACAACTGCGCCAGGCTCTTGGCGATGACGAGGCCCAAACCACTCTGCCCCGGCGACTGACGCTCAAGCGTGGCGAGCGCGGTGCTGGAGGGCAACAGCGAAATGCTTTCGTGGCTGGTGGGCAACAACAACTGACCGGGCAAGCCCTGCGGCACACTGCCCTTGTGCAGGAACAAGTCGTAGCTGCTGTGTTCCAGAGTGTCGGGGTCGTAGCCAAAGTAGCTGGTCATGGAGCCGTGCGGGTCGAGATCGACCACAACCACGCGTTTGCCCGCCTCGGCCAGCAAACCGGCTAAAGCGATAGAGGAAGTGGTTTTACCAACACCACCCTTTTGATTGGCAACTGCCCAGACTCTCATTCGAAGGGTTCCGCTCGGTCGACAGGATCGACCGAGAAATAGCTCAACGTGTTAATGCGGGTGACGGAGAATTGACGGCGCTCTCTCGTCCCGGCGACTTGAGCGGGGTTGGTGCAGTTTGTGTGCCAGCACGCTTCAACGCGGCATCCGGTTGCGCATGAGCGGTACCGGTGCCGGTCAGGCTGCGGCGTACATCGAGATTGCGCGAAACCACCAGCACCACTCGACGGTTGCGAGCGCGGCCTTCAGCGGTGGCGTTGTTGGCCACCGGCTGGAATTCGCCGTATCCCACGGACGCCAGGCGCCCGGGGTTTACGCCCTGCATCGCCAGCATGCGCACGATGCTCGCGGAACGAGCCGAAGACAGTTCCCAGTTGGTCGGGTACTGCGCGGTTCGGATCGGCTGATCATCAGTAAAGCCTTCGACATGAATCGGGTTGTCGAACGGTTTCAGGATCCGGGCCACCTTGTCGATGATATTGAACGCGATGTCACTGGGCATGGCATCGCCACTGCCAAATAACAGGCTGGAATTGAGCTCGATCTCAACCCACAACTCATTGCCACGCACGGTCATCTGATTGGATCTGATCAGGTCACCGAACGCCGCGCTGATGTCATCGGCGATGCTTTTCAGCGGGTCGGTGGAGCCGGCGACACCGGCATCGACCTGTTCGCTGTCCTTCACCAAAGGCTTGGCCGGCGTCACCGTCATCGGCCGCTCTTCGCCGATCGGGATCGGCTTGAGAGCGCGATCAGCGTCGGTGAAGACCCCGATCAACGCTTGCGAGATGACTTTGTACTTGCCTTCGTTGATCGAAGAAATCGAGTACATCACCACGAAGAATGCGAAGAGCAAAGTAATGAAGTCAGCGTAGGAAACGAGCCAACGTTCATGGTTTACATGTTCTTCAGGTTGCCTGCGACGAGCCATAGTCCATCACTCCCTCAATCCATGAAGCCCTGAAGCTTCAACTCAATAGAGCGAGGGTTTTCACCTTCGGCAATCGACAGGATCCCTTCCAGCAACATTTCCCGATAACGCGACTGGCGCAAGGCGACGGACTTGAGCTTGGCGGCAATCGGCAGCAACACCAGGTTGGCACTGGCCACGCCATAGATGGTGGCGACGAAGGCCACGGCAATGCCGCTGCCCAGTTGGCTCGGATCGGCCAGGTTGCCCATGACATGGATCAGGCCCATTACCGCACCGATGATGCCGATGGTCGGCGCATAGCCGCCCATGCTTTCGAAAACTTTGGCGGCTTCGATATCGCGGCTTTCCTGGGTGTAGAAATCGACTTCCAGAATGCTGCGAATCGCTTCCGGTTCGGCACCGTCAACCAGCAGTTGCAAGCCTTTGCGCGAGTAGCTGTCGGGTTCGGCATCAGCCACCCCTTCCAGGCCGAGCAAACCTTCCTTGCGGGCGGTCAGGCTCCAGTTCACCACGCGATCAATGCCGCCGGCCAGGTCAACGCGAGGCGGAAACAGAATCCAGCCAAGGATTTGCATGGCGCGCTTGAAGGCGCTCATCGGCGATTGCAGCAACGCTGCGCCGATGGTCCCACCGAGGACGATCAGCGCTGCCGGTCCGTTGGCCAGTGCGCCGAGGTGGCCGCCTTCAAGGTAGTTGCCGCCAATGATGGCGACGAACGCCATGATGATGCCGATAAGGCTTAAAACATCCATCAGATACAGGCCTCGACAAGGTGCTTGCCAATATCTTCCAACCCGTAGATCGCGTCCGCGAGGTCGGCTTTGACGATGGCCATCGGCATGCCGTAGATCACGCAACTGGCTTCATCCTGAGCCCAGATCGCACTGCCGCTCTGCTTGAGCAAGCGAGCACCTTCGCGACCGTCGGCGCCCATGCCGGTCAGAACGACCGCCAGAACTTTGTCGCCGTAGGACTTGGCGGCCGAACCGAAAGTGATGTCCACGCTCGGTTTGTAATTCAGACGCTCGTCGCCCGGCAGGATTTTCACCGCGCCACGGCCGTCGATCATCATTTGCTTGCCACCCGGTGCCAGCAACGCCAGGCCAGGGCGCAGGATGTCGCCATCCTCGGCTTCCTTGACGCGGATGCGGCAGAGCTTGTCCAGGCGTTCGGCGAAGGCTTTGGTGAACGCCGCCGGCATGTGCTGGATCAACACGAGCGGCGCCGGGAAGTTGGCCGGCAACTGGGTCAGGACCCGTTGCAGCGCAACCGGACCGCCGGTGGACGTGCCGATGGCAACCAGTTTGTAGGCTTTGCGTTTCGGTGCGGGCAACGAGGGGGCAGACGGAGCGGTGGTGTGTGTGCGGGCCAGTATCGGTGCCGGCGCTGGGCGCGACGGTGCGCTGCTGCCGTAACTGCTGACGCTTGCAGGCACAGGCGCTGGCGTCGGGACTGGCACGGCGACAGGGGTCGGTGCGCTGTAGGTATTGGCGCGACGGTTACTGCGCGAAATGCTCAGAATCTTTTCGCACAGCAGTTGCTTGACCTTCTCCGGGTTACGGGAAATGTCTTCGAAATTCTTCGGCAGGAAATCGACGGCGCCGGCGTCCAGCGCATCGAGGGTGACCCGGGCACCTTCGTGGGTCAGCGACGAGAACATCAACACGGGCGTCGGGCAGCGCTGCATGATGTGTCGAACAGCTGTGATGCCGTCCATCAGCGGCATCTCGTAGTCCATGGTGATCACGTCCGGCTTGAGGGCCAGGGCCTGATCGATCGCCTCTTTTCCGTTGGTCGCCGTACCGACGACCTGGATATTCGAATCCGCTGAAAGAATTTCCGAGACGCGGCGGCGGAAAAACCCCGAATCGTCCACCACCAGGACCTTGACTGCCATAAACACTCCATTAGACGGAGCGAGGCTCAGTCGCCCCGCTCCACCAGAATCAAATACGCCGCGTGGCGTAACGCTTGAGCATGCTCGGTACATCGAGAATCAGCGCAATACGGCCGTCACCGGTGATGGTGGCGCCCGACATGCCCGGGGTTCCCTGGAGCATTTTGCCCAATGGCTTGATGACCACTTCTTCCTGGCCCACCAACTGATCGACGACAAAGCCGATCCGCTGTGTGCCCACCGAAAGGATCACCACATGGCCTTCGCGCTGCTCTTCGTGAGCGGCGGAGCTGACCAGCCAGCGCTTGAGGTAAAACAGTGGCAGCGCCTTGTCGCGCACGATGACCACTTCCTGGCCGTCCACCACGTTGGTGGTCGACAGATCGAGGTGGAAGATCTCGTTGACGTTCACCAGCGGGAACGCAAACGCCTGGTTGCCGAGCATGACCATCAGCGTCGGCATGATCGCCAGGGTCAACGGGACCTTGATGACGATCTTTGAGCCTTGGCCCTTGGTCGAGTAGATGTTGATCGAACCATTGAGCTGGGAGATCTTGGTTTTCACCACGTCCATGCCCACGCCACGACCCGACACGTCGGAGATCTCGGTTTTGGTCGAGAACCCTGGCGCGAAAATCAGGTTGTAGCATTCGGTGTCGCTCAAGCGATCCGCTGCGTCCTTGTCCATCACACCGCGTTTTACTGCGATGGAGCGCAGGACATTCGGGTCCATGCCTTTGCCGTCATCGGAAATCGACAGCAGGATGTGGTCGCCTTCCTGTTCCGCCGCAAGGATCACCCTGCCGCCACGGGACTTGCCCGACGCTTCGCGTTCTTCCGGCGACTCGATGCCGTGGTCGACCGCGTTGCGCACCAAGTGGACCAGCGGGTCGGCCAGAGCCTCGACGAGGTTCTTGTCGAGGTCGGTTTCTTCGCCAACCAGCTCCAGGTTGATTTCTTTCTTGAGCTGGCGAGCCAGGTCGCGAACCAGACGCGGGAAGCGCCCGAAAACCTTCTTGATCGGTTGCATCCGGGTCTTCATGACCGCGGTTTGCAGGTCAGCCGTCACCACGTCAAGGTTCGACACAGCCTTGGACATGGCCTCATCAGCACTGTTGGCACCCAGGCGAACCAGGCGGTTACGCACCAGTACCAATTCACCCACCATGTTCATGATTTCGTCGAGACGCGCGGTATCGACCCGCACCGTGGTCTCGGCTTCGCTGGCCGGTTTTTCCGGTGGCGGCGCGGCGGGAGCACGGGCCGGGACCGGAGCAGCGGCGGCGACCGGTTTCGGCGTTTCGGCTTTCGGCTCAGGCGCCTTGGCAACCGGTGCCGGTGCCGGTGCGACTGCCTTGGCGACTGGGGCGGCGACGGAAGAGGTGGAAGAACCTGTGCCGACTTCGCTGAACTTGCCTTTGCCGTGCAATTCGTCGAGCAGCGCTTCAAACTCGTGATCGGAGATCAGATCGCCGCCGGCCGCTTTAGCGGTTGGCGCAGCCGGAGCTGGGACGGCGGCAATGGCCGACTCCAGCGCATCCACCGCAAAGTTGCCTTTGCCGTGCAGCTGGTCGAGCAGTGCTTCAAACTCGTCGTCGGTAATGTCGGAGCTGTCGCCTGCTGCTTTCGGGGCTGCAGGTGCGGCTGGTGCGGCTGGCGCAGCGGCCACCGCGTCGACAGCGAACTGGCCTTTACCGTGCAGCTGATCGAGCAACGACTCGAACTCGGCATCGGTGATTTCGTCGCTGGCAGCGGCATCGTTGACCGGCGCTGGTGCAGTAACCGGAGCTTCGGCCTCAGCCTTGACGGCGTTGAGCGAGTCCAGCAGTTGTTCGAATTCGTTATCGGTGATGTCGTCCGATTCACTGTCAGCGGCAGGTGCTTGCGCCACGTCAGCAACCGATGCTTGTTCATCAGCTGTTTGCGGCTCGGCCAGACGGGCCAGAGCCGCCAGCAATTCAGGTGTCGCAGCCGTAACCGGGCTACGCTCGCGGACTTCGCCGAACATGCTGTTCACCGCGTCCAGCGCTTCAAGGACCACGTCCATCAGTTCCGAATCAACGCGACGCTCACCCTTGCGCAGGATGTCGAATACGTTCTCGGCGATGTGGCAGCACTCCACCAGCTCGTTGAGCTGGAGGAAGCCGGCGCCCCCTTTTACAGTGTGAAAACCGCGAAAAATTGCATTGAGCAAGTCCGCATCATCCGGTCGGCTTTCAAGCTCGACCAGCTGTTCGGACAGTTGCTCTAGAATCTCGCCGGCCTCAACCAGGAAATCCTGAAGGATCTCTTCATCGGCGCCGAAGCTCATTAAGGGGGTGCTCCTAACAGGTTTAAAAACCTAAAAAACCTAAAATCCAAGACTGGATAGCAAATCGTCCACATCGTCCTGGCCGGACACAACGTCTTCTCTTTTATCGGCATGAATCTGCGGACCTTCACCCTGAGAGAGATGTTTTTGCGGATCTTTTTCAGCCCGCATCGATTCACGGTCATGTTCGATACCCGCAAAGCGGTCTACCTGGCTGGCCATGAGTACGAGCTTGAGCAGGTTGCTTTCAACTTCGGTGACCAATTGGGTCACGCGCTTGATGACCTGACCGGTGAGGTCCTGGTAATCCTGAGCCAGCAAAATGTCGTTGAGGTTGCTCGACACCCTGCGGTTGTCTTCGGTGCTGCGTGCCAGGAAACCGTCGATCCGGCGAGCCAGTTCGCGGAACTCTTCAGCGCCAACTTCGCGGCGCATGAACCGTCCCCAATCCGTGCTCAACGCCCGGGCTTCGTCAGCCAGGCTATTGACCAGCGGCGTGGCGTTTTCCACCAGATCCATGGTGCGGTTGGCCGCGGCTTCGGTCAGCTTGACCACATATCCCAGACGCTCGGTGGCATCGGTGATCTGCGACACTTCCTCGGCTTGCGGCATGTTCGGGTCAATCTGGAAATTGACGATCGCGCTGTGCAGCTCGCGAGTGAGCTTGCCCACTTCCTGGTACAGGCCGCGGTCACGGGTCTGATTGAGCTCATGGATCAATTGCACAGCGTCGCCGAACCTGCCTTTTTCAAGGCTCTCGACCAGTTCGACAGCATGTTTTTTCAGGGTCGTTTCGAAATCGCCCTGTGAAGATTCTTTATGCTCCATAGCTCCCCCGTGGCGCAGTGGATCAACCGATGCGTTCGAAAATCTTCTCGATTTTGTCTTTCAACGCCTGGGCCGTGAAGGGTTTGACCACATAGCCGTTTACACCGGCCTGGGCCGCTTCGATGATCTGCTCGCGCTTGGCTTCAGCAGTTACCATCAGCACCGGCAGGTGCTTGAGCTTTTCATCGGCGCGCACGTGGCGCAGCAAGTCGATACCGGTCATGCCAGGCATGTTCCAGTCGGTCACCAGAAAGTCGATGCTTCCGCTGTTGAGAACCGGAATGGCAGTAGTGCCATCGTCGGCCTCGACCGTATTGGTGAACCCAAGGTCACGCAACAGGTTTTTTATGATCCGCCGCATCGTTGAGAAGTCATCAACGATGAGGATTTTCATGTTCTTGTCCAATTCGACCTCCAAGCAGTCTTAAACGCGCCCAGCACCTGGACGCGCCATTTCAATCAATCCGGCAATGCATTCGATGACTGTCTGGAGCACAACAGATCGCGACCGGTGCCGTTCAAAACCACACCAGTCTCGTTCGCAGTGTCCCCACACTGCCTTCAGCGCGCTCGCCACTCCCCCAAACGCCCCCGCAAACGGGCCGCGCACTGGCTGTGTAACTGGCTGACCCGCGATTCACTGACCCCCAGGACCTCACCGATTTCCTTGAGATTCAACTCTTCGTCGTAGTACAGCGCCAACACCAGTCGCTCACGCTCCGGCAAATTGGCAATCGCGTCCGCCAGCGCAGCCTGGAAGCGTTCATCTTCCAGGTCGCGTGACGGCTCGAGATGAGCACTCGCGCCATCCTCGTGCAGCCCTTCGTGTTCGCCGTCCTGCAACAGATCGTCGAAACTGAACAAACGGCTGCCCAGGGTGTCGTTCAAAATCCCGTAATAATCGTCGAGACTCAATTGGAGTTCGGCCGCAACCTCGTGATCTTTAGCGTCACGGCCGGTTTTAGCTTCAATAGAGCGAATCGCGTCACTGACCATGCGGGTATTTCGGTGGACCGAACGCGGTGCCCAGTCCCCCTTGCGCACTTCATCGAGCATGGCGCCGCGGATTCGTATGCCCGCGTACGTCTCGAAACTCGCGCCTTTGCTGGCGTCGTATTTGGTCGACACTTCAAGCAGGCCGATCATCCCGGCCTGGATCAGGTCTTCAACCTGGACACTGGCTGGCAGACGGGCCAGCAAGTGGTATGCAATGCGTTTGACCAGTGGCGCGTAACGCTCGATCAGCTCGTACTGCGCGTCACGTGCCGACATCTTGTAGAGGTTGTAGCCACTGGCTGTCATAGGACGGGTCCCGCGGTCTGCTGCACGAGCCGCTCGACAAAAAACTCCAGGTGCCCACGCGGGTTGGCAGGCAATGGCCAGGTATCGACTTTTTGCGCGATGGCCTTGAACGCCAGGGCGCACTTGGAACGCGGGAAGGCTTCATAAACGGCGCGCTGCTTCTGGACGGCCTTGCGCACGCTTTCGTCGTAAGGCACCGCGCCGACGTACTGCAGGGCGACGTCGAGGAAGCGATCGGTGACCTTGGTCAACTTGGCGAACAGGTTGCGACCTTCTTGCGGGCTCTGGGCCATGTTGGCCAGGACGCGGAAGCGGTTCATGCCGTAATCGCGGTTAAGCAGTTTGATCAGGGCGTAGGCGTCGGTAATCGAAGTCGGTTCGTCGCAGACCACCAGCAAGACTTCTTGCGCTGCACGAACGAAACTGACTACCGAGTCACCTATACCCGCGGCGGTGTCGATCACCAGGACGTCGAGGTTGTCGCCAATGTCGCTGAAGGCCTGGATCAGGCCGGCGTGTTGAGCCGGACTCAGATGAACCATGCTCTGTGTGCCGGAGGCCGCCGGAACGATTCGAATACCGCCTGGGCCCTGCAACAGAACGTCGCGCAGCTCACAGCGGCCTTCAATCACGTCAGCCAGGGTCCTTTTGGGTGTCAGTCCCAGCAGGACGTCGACATTCGCCAGGCCCAGGTCAGCGTCCAACAACATGACGCGACGGCCGAGTTCGGCCAGGGCCAGTGACAAATTCACTGACACGTTAGTCTTGCCGACGCCACCTTTGCCGCCGGTCACCGCGATCACCTGTACGGGATGCATGCTGCCCATGTTATTTCTTTACCTTGTCTTGCATAGACGGAGGCCACATTACTGGCTGCGCGTTCGCTAAAGGAACAATGCATGGCAGGCCATCGATGTAGGTACAAAAACTGTTCATTACTACCTTAGCCGACCTGCTTGGTCGGGCTGTGGTAAATGTCAGCGAACATATCAGCCATGGCTTCTTCGCTGGGTTCTTCCTGCATTTGCACACTGACGGCGCGGCTGACCAACTGATGACGACGCGGCAGATGCAAATCATCCGGAATCCGCGGGCCATCGGTCAGATAGGCCACCGGCAACTCATGACTGATCGCCAGGCTTAACACCTCGCCCAGACTTGCCGTTTCATCCAGTTTAGTCAGGATGCAGCCAGCGAGCCCGCAACGCTTGTAACTATGATAAGCGGCCGTTAGAACCTGTTTCTGGCTGGTGGTTGCCAGCACCAGATAATTTTTTGATTTGATGCCACGTCCGGCCAGGCTTTCGAGTTGCATGCGCAGTGCCGGATCGCTGGCCTGAAGACCCGCAGTATCAATCAGCACCACGCGTTTACGCAGCAGTGGTTCCATTGCCTGAACGAGGGACTGCCCCGGATCGACGTGGGTCACCGACACATTGAGAATCCGCCCGAGCGTCTTGAGCTGCTCCTGGGCGCCAATGCGAAAGCTGTCCATGCTCACCAGCGCGATATTCTGCGCGCCGTACTTGAGCACGTAGCGGGCGGCGAGCTTGGCCAGGGTGGTGGTCTTGCCCATGCCGGCAGGACCGACCATGGCAATCACGCCGCCCTCTTCCAGTGGTTCGATTTCCGGTGTGGCGATCATCCGCGCCAAGTGCGCCAGCAACATGCGCCAAGCCTGACGAGGCTCATCAATGTCGGGAATCATAGCCAACAAATCGCGGGACAACGGGCCGGACAGGCCGATGCGTTGCAGGCGACGCCAAAGGTTGGCCTGAGCCGGACGGCTGCCTTGCAGCTGATTCCAGGCCAGCGAGCCGAGCTGTACTTCCATCAGTTCGCGCAGACTATTGAGCTCGAAACGCATCGAGTCGAACGCACGTGGGTCAACGCCACCGGCGGCAGGTGCCGGGGCGGGTTGCACGCGACGCGGTTCGGCGTAGGTCGGTTCGATCAGCGGCTCGGCAGCAGTGAGTGGCAGGCCGGCGAACAACTGGCGATTGGTGGTCTTGTCGCCTTCGGTTTCGCCGTCGCCACGCAGGCTCAATTCGGCCTGTGCAGTCACGATGCGCGACTGGGTCTTGCGCAGCTCATCCTCGAGTTCCATGTTCGGAACACGCGGGGCCAGCGCCGACAATTTGTAATCCAGCGCAGCCGTCAACTCGACACCACCGGCAATCCGGCGATTGCCAATAATGGCGGCATCAGCGCCCAGCTCATCACGAACCAGCTTCATGGCCTGACGCATATCGGCGGCGAAAAAACGCTTAACTTGCATAAACCACTACCTCAGCCGTTGGGCCCTACTGTCGCAACGATGGTCACTTGCTTGTTGTCAGGAATTTCCTGATAAGCCAACACATGCAAACCCGGGACTGCCAGTCGGCCGAATCGCGACAACATGGCGCGAACCGGGCCGGCCACCAGCAGAATCACCGGTTGACCTTGCATTTCCTGACGCTGCGCGGCATCGATCAACGAGCGCTGCAGTTTCTCAGCCATGCTTGGCTCCAGCAGAACGCCCTCCTCCGAGCCTTGTCCTGCCTTCTGAATACTATTGAGCAATATCTGTTCCAACCTTGGCTCCAGAGTGATCACTGGTAGCTCAGAGTCAGTGCCTACAATGCTTTGGACGATTGCGCGGGACACGCCGACGCGCACAGCGGCCACCAGAGCGGCAGTATCTTGACTCTTGGCGGCATTGTTGGCGATCGCCTCGGCGATGCTGCGAATGTCTCGCACGGGAACCTGCTCGGCCAGCAGCGCTTGCAACACCTTGAGCAACTGCGACAGCGAAACCACGCCCGGCACCAACTCCTCAGCCAATTTAGGCGAGCTTTTGGCCAGCAATTGCATGAGTTGCTGGACTTCTTCGTGACCGATCAGTTCGCTGGAGTGCTTGTACAGAATCTGGTTCAAGTGGGTGGCCACGACCGTACTGGCATCGACCACGGTGTAACCAAGGGATTGCGCCTGCGCGCGCTGGCTGATTTCGATCCAGACCGCCTCTAACCCGAAAGCCGGATCTTTGGCGGTTATGCCATTAAGCGTGCCGTAGACCTGCCCCGGGTTGATCGCCAGTTCGCGATCAGGGTAAATCTCCGCCTCGGCAAGGATCACCCCCATCAACGTGAGGCGATAGGCACTCGGCGCCAGGTCGAGGTTGTCACGTATATGCACCGTCGGCATCAAGAAGCCCAGGTCCTGGGACAGCTTCTTGCGCACGCCCTTGATCCGCGCCAGCAGTTGACCTCCCTGATTGCGGTCCACCAGTGGAATCAGGCGATAGCCGACTTCCAGACCAATCATGTCGATCGGCGTGACGTCGTCCCAGCCAAGCTCTTTGGTTTCCATGGCGCGGGCTGGCGAAGGCAGCAGTTCCTGCTGACGCTTGACCTCTTGCTGGGCCTGGACCTTGACCACGTTCTGCTTCTTCCAGAACAGGTACGCACCACCGGCAGCGACAGCCGCCATGCTCAGGAAGGAGAAGTGCGGCATGCCCGGCACAAGCCCCATCACCGCCATCAAACCCGCTGCGACGGCCAGCGCTTTGGGCGAAGCGAACATCTGGCGGTTGATTTGCTTGCCCATGTCTTCCGAACCGGAAGCACGGGTCACCATGATCGCCGCCGCGGTGGACAACAGCAGTGATGGCAATTGCGCCACCAAACCGTCACCGATGGTCAGCAGCGCGTAAACCTTGCCGGCGTCGGCGAAGCTCATGTTGTGCTGGAAGATACCGACGGCGATGCCGCCAATCAGGTTGATGAACAGAATCAGCAGACCGGCGATGGCGTCACCGCGCACAAATTTGCTGGCACCGTCCATGGAACCATAGAACTCGGCTTCCTGGGCCACTTCCATCCGGCGCAGTTTGGCCTGGTTCTGATCGATCAGGCCGGCGTTCAAATCGGCGTCGATTGCCATTTGCTTGCCGGGCATCGCATCGAGGGTGAATCGCGCGCTCACCTCGGAAATCCGCCCGGCACCCTTGGTCACCACGACGAAGTTGATGATCATCAAAATCGCGAAGACCACGATACCGACGACATAGTTACCGCCAATCACCACCTCACCGAAGGCCTGGATCACCTTGCCGGCAGCGGCGTGACCGTCCTGACCATGGAGCATCACCACCCGCGTGGAAGCCACGTTCAGCGCCAGCCGCAGCAGCGTCGCCACCAGCAAAATGGTCGGAAACACCGCAAAATCCAGTGGCCGCAAGGCGTAGACGCAGACCAGCAGCACGACGATGGACAGCGCAATGTTGAACGTGAAGAACACGTCGAGCAGGAACGGCGGCACCGGCAGCATCATCATGGCCAGCATGACCAGCAACAACAACGGCACACCCAGATTGCCCCGACTCAAGTCGGCAACGTTTGTGCGGGCATTGTTGAATAACTGAGAGCGATCCACCGGTTTCCCCCGTTCCTTTAAAGCAAACTTTTGACGCATGAAGCAGGCGCAGGGCGGCTACTGCAAGAAGCCTTCCAACTTTTGCAAAGGTGGTAAATAGAGGGATCGATTAGGGTTTTGTTGCAGCTGTCGAGGGAAGATTCGATTGATTAGCCCGCGGTCAGAACCTGTTTGTCAGTGATTGGACCAAAACTCAATGTCTTGCCATTGATGTAGCGTGCGCCCTTAAGCACTGCGACACCGTCGACGATCACAACCTCTTCCTGCGTATACATGAGCGTCACGATAGAAACGGGGGTTACTATTTCAGGCTCCTTCTTGATTTGTACTATCAGGGTCAGCGCCCAATGGAAGGGAATGATCACAAGATCTTTGATCTCGATCTGGCGCACAGGTTCTTCCCAACGAAAATCCTGCCTGGCCGTAATCAACAACAGATCGCCCTCTATTTTGAACTCGGGCCGGTGATATCGCCTTTCCATTGCTCCGCTGATCCAGCCTTCCATGTATAAATCCGGACTCGTGAAGAGTTCGAAGAGTTTTGCGTTGTTGATGATGTTCCCGGCAGCACTGTTAAACGGACTGTAGGTATTGTGATAAGCCAACCCTCCCAATTCAGGACGAATCGCGTTAGTCGACTCTCCCAGATAGCCCGGAATGAAGACATTTGCCATCTGCACAAAATGCGTGAAATCCAGCATCAATTTAAAAGTGACGGAGTAACCGATTGCGCGATCACGCGGATACGCTTCCAACGCTCCCGAGACAAATTCCATCTCCATGCCTTGCAGCTTTTTAAACGGTTGCGCTTCCATGATTGCAGCCTCTTAGACCAGACAAAGGCACAGATCCCTGACGCTCGCGCCGGATGACCAGAGCTGCTACTGAAGGGACATTGCCGGGAGAATTACCAGGGTAATGACAGCGCTTGAGAGCACGACCTGTCTACTGTCAGAACTAACAGGTAGGCAGGGCTTTCAGACGAGCGGGATTCGGACACCGGCCTGTAGCAGCTGCCGAGCCCGCGAGGCTGCGTCCGGCTGCGCAGCAGTCGTAGATTCTTGACCGCGCGACCGCTTCGCAGTCGAACGCAGCCTCGCGGGCTCGGCAGCTGCTACAGGGGTCAGGAGTCGCGGCGCAAATCCGGCGGGATCGGCAAGTCATCCTTGAGCGGCTCAGGCGGTTTGCCTTTGCCCGCACGGTGCTGGCGGATCTGGTAGACGTAGGCCAATACCTGAGCGACCGCCAGATACAGCCCGCCAGGAATTTCCTGCTCCAGTTCAGTGGAGTAATAGATCGAACGCGCCAACGCTGGCGATTCGAGCAGCAGCACGTCGTTGGCCACGGCGATTTCACGGATTTTCAAGGCCAGGAAATCGCTACCCTTGGCCAGCAACACCGGCGCACTGCCTTTATCCGGATCGTATTTGAGGGCGACGGCATAGTGCGTCGGGTTGGTGATGACCACGTCGGCCTCGGGAATGGTCGCCATCATCCGCCGCTGCGACATCTCGCGCTGCAACTGGCGAATGCGCTGCTTGACCTCGGGCCGCCCTTCCTGATCCTTGTGTTCGTCGCGCACTTCCTGCTTGGTCATCAGCAGTTTCTTGTGGCTCTCCCATAGCTGCACCGGCACGTCGACGGCGGCGATGATGATCAGCCCGCAGGCCATCCACAAGGTGCTCCAGCCGACCACTTGCAGGCTGTGAACGACCGCCATCTCCAATGGCTCGTGCGCGATGCGCATCAAGTCGTCGATGTCGGAAGACAGCACGGCGAGCGCCACGAACAGCACGATCAGAAACTTCGCTAATGCCTTGAGCAACTCGACGATGGCCTTGGCCGAGAACATCCGCTTGAGCCCCGCGCCAGGGTTCATTCGACTGAATTTGGGCGCCATCGAGCCCGCCGCGAACAACCAGCCACCGAGGGAAATCGGACCGATCAACGCGGCCAACAGCAAGGTGATCATCACCGGCTGAATCGCCACCAGCGCAATCTGCCCCGAATGCAGCAGGAAAGTGCCCATGTTGCGCTGATCCAGTATCACTTCCCGCGAGAGCGTGAAGTTCATGCGCATCAGCTCCATCATCTCCTGTGCCAGGGCACCGCCGAAAATCAGCAGTGCGCCGGCACCGGCGAGCATGATCGCCAAGGTGTTGAGCTCCTTGGAGCGCGCTATCTCACCCTTGTCCCGGGAGTCCTTTTTGCGTTTCTCCGTGGGGTCTTCTGTTTTGTCCTGACCGCTTTCGCTCTCAGCCATGACTCAGCGCGCCCGTGCCAGTTCGCGTAAAAACTGCAGAGCCTCGGTGGCCAGCGGTTGATACTGATTAATGATGTCCGCCAGCCCGACCCAGACGATGAACAGCCCGAGCACCAGGGTCAGCGGGAAACCGATAGAGAAAATGTTCAGCTGCGGCGCGGCCCTGGTCATCACGCCGAACGCAATGTTGACCACCAATAGCGCCGTAATTGCTGGCAGCACCAGCAACAGCGCGGCACCCAGGACCCAGCCGAGCTTGCCGGCCAGCTCCCAGAAATGATTGACCATCAACCCGCTACCGACCGGCATGGTGGTGAAGCTTTCAGTGAGGACTTCGAAGACCACCAGATGCCCGTTCATGGACAGGAACAACAGCGTCACCAGCATGGTGAAGAACTGCCCGATCACCGCCACGGAAACGCCGTTGGTGGGGTCGACCATCGAAGCGAAGCCCATGCCCATCTGAATGGAGACGATCTGCCCGGCGACCACGAAGGCCTGAAAGAACAGCTGCAAGGAAAAGCCCAGCACCGCGCCGATCAGGATCTGTTCGGCAATCAGCAGCAGCCCGCTCAAGTCCAGCGCATTGACCGGCGGCATCGGCGGCAGGCCCGGCGCAATCACCACGGTGATCGCCAGCGCGAAGTACAAACGCACACGCTTGGGCACCAGGGTCGTGCCGAACACCGGCATGACCATCAGCAGTGCACCGATGCGAAACAGCGGCAACATAAACGTCGCCACCCAGGTACTGATCTGTGTGTCGGTCAGCTGCAACAGCGACGGCATGATTTAGCCGATGACCTGAGGAATACTGCCGTACAGCTGCAGGATGTATTCCATGAACGTCTGCACCAGCCACGGACCAGCAACAATCAGCGTCACCAGCATGACCAGCAAGCGCGGCAAGAAGCTCAGGGTCTGTTCGTTGATCTGCGTAGCCGCCTGGAACATCGCCACCAACAGGCCGACCAATAGGCTGGGAATCACCAGCACAGCGACCATCATGGTGGTCAGCCACAGCGCTTCGCGAAAGATGTCTACCGCCACTTCCGGCGTCATGGCGACACACCGCCGAAGCTGCTCGCCAAAGTGCCGATGATCAACGCCCAGCCATCCACCAGCACGAACAGCATGATCTTGAATGGCAGGGAAATGATCAGTGGCGAGAGCATCATCATCCCCATCGCCATCAGCACACTGGCCACGACCAGGTCGATGATCAGGAACGGAATGAAGATCATGAAGCCGATCTGAAACGCGGTTTTCAGCTCGGAGGTGACAAACGCCGGCACCAGAATGGTCAGCGGCGCCTGATCCGGCGAGGCGATATCGGTACGCTTGGACAGGCGCACGAACAGCTCAAGATCGCTGCTGCGAGTTTGCGCCAGCATGAAGTCCTTGATCGGCACCTGGGCCTTGGCCACGGCATCCTGAGCGGTGAGTTTTTCCGCCAGATACGGTTGCAAGGCGTCCTGATTCACCCGGTCAAACACCGGCGCCATGATGAACAGCGTCAGAAACAGCGCCATACCCGTAAGGATCTGGTTCGACGGCGTCTGCTGCAGGCCCAAGGCCTGGCGCAGGATCGAGAAGACGATGATGATCCGGGTGAAGCTGGTCATCAGCATGACGAACGCCGGAATGAAACTCAGCGCGGTCATGATCAGCAGGATTTGCAGGCTGACCGAATATTCCTGAGCGCCATTGGCATTGGTGCCCAAGGTGATCGCCGGGATCGACAACGGATCGGCGGCGAACGCCAGCGGTGCGGCCAGCATCAGGGCCAGCGTCAAGACGATGCGTAACGCACCCATTACTTCTTATCCTTCTGATCCTTGCCGAGCATCTCCAATAGACGCTGGGCAAACTCCGGAGTCGCTTTTTCAGTTCCGCCCGGCACTTGCACCGGCTCCTTTAGCACATGCAGCGCGGTGATGGTGCCAGGGCTGAGGCCGAGCAGGATCTGCTCGTTGCCGACTTGCACCAGCATCAAACGGTCGCGAGGACCCAGCGCGCGGGAACCGATCAGCTCGATCACCTGCCCTTTGCCAGCCGGCCCGGCTTGTTGAACCCGGCGCAACAACCAGGCGAGGAAGAAGATCAACCCCAGCACCAGCAGCAAGCCGAATACCAATTGCGTCAATTGCCCGGCCACACCACTGCTGACCGCCGGCGCGGCAGCCGCAGTAGCGGTCGCTACCGGCTCGGCAGCCAGCACACTGCACGGCATCGACAGCACAAACCCCAGAACCTTTTTCACTTAGCGCAGCTTCTTGATGCGTTCGCTTGGGCTGATCACGTCGGTCAGGCGGATGCCGAACTTCTCGTTGACCACCACCACTTCGCCGTGAGCGATCAGCGTGCCGTTGACCAGTACGTCCAGCGGCTCGCCGGCCAGGCGATCCAGCTCAATCACCGACCCCTGGTTGAGTTGCAGCAGGTTACGGATGTTGATGTCTGTGCTGCCCACTTCCATGGAAATCGAAACCGGGATATCGAGGATCACGTCCAGGTTCGGACCTTCCAGGCTGACCGGATCTTTGCTTTTCGCCACGCTGCCAAACTCTTCCATCGGCAGACGATTGGACGACGAGCCAGCGCGATCGGCAGCCAGCAAGGCGTCGATATCGGCCTGACCGGCGTCACCGGTTTCTTCCAGGGCCGCAGCCCACTCATCAGCCAGTGCCTGGTCGTCCATGGCGTTCATATCGTCGTTCATCATTTGTCCTCGGCGGGCAAAAATTCAGTGAGTAGCAGTCTGTTGAAACAAAGGAGGTTGAGCGCCGGTCATTGGCGCTCGATCGGCTCGATCACTTGCAACGCGAGGTTGCCTTTGTGCGAGCCCATCTTGACCTTGAAGGCAGGCACGCCGTTGGCGCGCATGATCATTTCTTCCGGCATCTCGACCGGGATAATGTCCCCCGGCTGCATGTGCAGGATGTCGCGCAAGCGCAACTGGCGACGGGCAACCGTGGCACCGATCGGCACGTCGACATCCAGCACGTCCTGACGCAGGGCATTGACCCAGCGTTCGTCCTGATCGTCGAGGTCCGACTGGAAACCGGCGTCGAGCATTTCGCGCACGGGCTCGATCATCGAGTACGGCATGGTCACGTGCAGGTCGCCGCCACCGCCATCGAGTTCGATGTGGAACGTGGACACCACCACCGCTTCGCTCGGGCCAACGATGTTGGCCATGGCCGGGTTGACTTCCGAATTGATGTACTCGAAGTTCACTTCCATGATTGCCTGCCAGGCTTCCTTCAAATCGACGAAGGCCTGCTCCAGCACCATGCGCACCACGCGCAGTTCGGTCGGGGTGAATTCACGCCCCTCGATCTTGGCGTGACGGCCATCGCCGCCGAAAAAGTTGTCCACCAGTTTGAACACCAGTTTGGCGTCGAGGATGAACAGTGCGGTACCGCGCAACGGCTTGATCTTGACCAGGTTGAGGCTGGTCGGTACGTACAGCGAGTGCACGTATTCGCCAAACTTCATCACCTGCACACCACCGACGGCAACGTCCGCCGAGCGGCGCAGCATGTTGAACATGCTGATGCGGGTGTAACGGGCGAAGCGCTCGTTGATCATCTCCAGGGTCGGCATGCGTCCGCGAACGATGCGATCCTGGCTGGTCAGGTCGTAGCTTTTGACGCTGCCGGGTTCAGCAGCGTCATCGGTCTGTACCAGACCATCGTCGACGCCATGCAACAGCGCATCGATCTCATCCTGGGACAGCAGGTCCTGCACGGCCATGTCGTGTTCCTACTGCAGTACGAAATTAGTGAAAAGCAACTGTTCGATCACCACTTTGCCGAGCTCTTTCTGCGCCACTTCCTGCACGCTGGCCGTGGCCTTCTGACGCAACATTTCCTGGCCAATCGGCGTGGCCAGGGTGGTGAAATCCTGACCGGAGAACAGCATGACCAGGTTGTTGCGGATCACCGGCATGTGCACTTTGAGCGCTTCCAGATCGGCCTGATTGCGACCCTGCATGGTGATGCTCACCTGCATGTAGCGCTGACGGCCATTCTGGTTGAAGTTGGCCACGAAGGCCGGCGCCAAGGGCTCAAAAATTGCTGGCTGCTTGCCGACCACTGCGGTTTCCACCGCGGCAGGCTTGCTCTGGGCGCTGTGCATGAAGAACCAGGTCGCCCCCACGGACATGCCGATCGCCAGCAGCAAGGCCACCACGATCAAAATGATCAGCTTGATCTTGCCTTTGGTTGCGGGGGCTTTTACTGCTGCGTCGCTCTTCGCCATGCCAATAATCCGTCACTATTCGGGTTTTCACAGTCGCACGGCAAGGCAAGAGCAAGTGTTATGCCAGAAGTGTCGGGAGGGCGCTGGGTGGGGATTTCAGGGACACACAAAACAAATGTAGGAGTGAGACCGGCTTGCCGGTCTCACTCCTACAAGGGGTGTTGCACTGGATCAGGCGTAGTAGTCGACCGCGCTGGAGCCGATCACTTGGGTGGTGTCGACGTCTGTTTCAGTAACAGAGATCGCGAGGTCTTCATCCATCGAGTCGACGCGACCACCGCTGGCGCTGGTGCGACCACCCGGCCCCTGCTGGGCCTGATCTTGCCCCTGGCCTTGCCAGCCACGCGACTGATCAGACACGTTGACGTCGACCTGCCCCATGCCCTGTTGCGTGAACATGTCACGCAGTCGATGCATTTGGCTGTCCAGCGCCTCGCGTACGCCTGGATGGGCGCTCATGAAGGTGACCTGGGTCTGCTGGTCCGGAACCATGTTCACCCGAATGTCGAGGCGACCCAGTTCGGCCGGTTGCAACTGAATATCGGCCGCCTTGAGGTTGGCGCTGGAGAGGTACATGACGCGGTTGACCACTTCTTCGGTCCAGCCACTCTGATGCATGGCGATTGGCTGATTCACCGGCAACGCGTTGGCCGTTTTAGGTGTGGCCGCTTGAGTCAATGCCGCCAGACGGTTGGCGAAGTCATCGACACGGGTATCACTGCTGGCGGATTTCAGGTCTTTCAGGCCGTCATCGATGAGACCGCTGAACGCGTTCTCGCCGCCTTGACGGGTGCTGTCCTTGTCGGTTTGTACGTCGAGCATGTTCACCATGCCGGCAGCAAAGCTCTGCACCGAGGTCGGTTCGCTGTCAGCCTGGGCCTGGGTCGCAGATGGTTTGGGCTGGGCCTGGCTGGAAGCGGAAACGTGACCACTTTGCTCCATGGCCAAACGCACTGCCGGCAGTGCATCAAGCGGATCGGCTTCAGGATCGAAGTCGCTGTCGGTGGTTGCAGTGGCTGGCACCGAAACGGCAGCTACAGGCGCCGCGACCTGCGGTTGCACTGCCGCCATCAAGGCCGGGGCAAGGGACGGATCCATTGGGGTGGTGTCGACCACCGGCGCCTCAATGGTATCCGGCGCGAGATCTCTGGCATCCTCGGCCGACGCCGATTTTTCGGCGGGCAAGGAGTTGCCGCTATCGGCAACCGCAGGTTCCGGGGCGGCAGCGTTGTCGTTGCTGACGTCGGATTTTGCGGTGCCTTGTGCAGCGGTGTCAGTTGCCGGCGTGGCGGATTTATTCGCGCCCGCAGCAGGCTTGTCCTGAGCCTGATTGGCATAAACCTTAGCGAAGCTGGACGCCTTGTCCCCGGGCTCAGCAGCCGCCGCCGGGGTATTGGCGGAAACGGCGAGTGTCTTGGCCGCTGGGCTGGCCTGAAGAAGGGAATTTGGGGTAACGGGCATGAAACGGTCTCCGCTGCACTGGATCGTAGGTACAGTTGAGTGAGTTGACTGCAAGGGTCGGGCCATCATGACCAAAGCGGCGTTAAAAGCATCGAATGGTCGGATTAACCGGACAGAGATCGCTGCCTTTCAGCCTCATAAAGCGGCCGGATGATGGCGAATTCGCCGTCGATGCTTTGAACCAGTTTTTCAATCTCCGCCAAATTTTTTTGCTTGGCATGCTGCTCCAGCTCATGGCACAGCGCAGCCAGGCGAACGGCGCCCATGTTGCTGCTGCTGCCCTTGAAACTGTGCGCAGTGGCGCCTAACCGTTCGGCATCGTCAGCCTGCCGCAGCAGACTCAAGCGCTCTTCGGAATCGGCGAGAAAGGTATCGAGCAATTCTGGATACCCGTCTCCCATAATTTCCTGCAACGCGCTCAGCACGTCACAGTCCAGATGTGTGTCAGCCACTTGTTCACTCCTTGATCAAGAATCCGTGAATTATGCCAGAGCGTCCCAGAAAAACTCCACGCACGCACTGCGCCCCTCGTCAGACCAGCTCGCATTACGGCCCAACTGGCGGACAAGGCTGACGCCACGGCCCGAGAGACGGACACTATCAAGCGACCGCTCCAGCACCCGCGCCACGTCAAAACCATTGCCACTGTCTTCAACCCGAACAGTCAGGCAACCGCCCTTGCCTTCTGGCGTGACCTGCAAATGCACCCGCACATAACCGTCCTGCAATGCATCCAGCCGCTCGTTGCGCTGAAGATAATAGCGTGCAAAGCCCGATGCATCGCTCTTGAGGCTTGAATCCAGACCCAGCACGCCGTGCTCCAGTGCATTGGAATACAACTCGGCGAGCACACTGTAGAGCGCGCCGCTTTGAGCCCGCAACCCGTGAACCTCAAGCAGCAACTGCAACAGGTAGGGCAACGGATTGAAACGCTTGAGGGTAGCGGCGCGGAACTCAAAACTTGCCGACCAGTCCAGTGGACAGGACTGGCCGCTGTCGGAGTACACCAGCGCAGGCGGGGTCAGTAGCGCCGCCTCCAGCAGACTGACCTCGACCATGCTCACGTCATCGCGGGCTTCGCCACCAAAATCCCGCAGGGCCTGTTCGATTTCCTCGAACAGCGTGTCAGGCTGACGATTGGCCGCAAACACCTGCCGCAACCGCTCCACGCCAAACAATTGTTCATCGCCATCACACGTGTCGATGACCCCGTCGGACAGCAGGAACACTCGATCCCCGACAGCCATCGGGAACACTTCGGTGCGGTCATCGAAGGTTTGCGGGCTCAGCACGCCCAGTGGCAGGTGACGCGCTGTCAGCGGCTTGCGCTCCCCCGTGGCGATAGTATGCAAATAGCCGTCCGGCATTCCGCCATTCCAGACCTCCACCGAGCGTCGTTGAAAGCTCAAACACAGCAAGGTGGCGCAGCAGAACATGTCCACCGGCAGGATGCGTTTGAGCTTGGCGTTCATCTCACGCAGGGTTTCAGGCAAGCCGTAGCCCTTGGCCGTCATGCCGTAGAAGACTTCGGCCAGTGGCATGGCGCCCACGGCCGCTGGTAAACCATGGCCGGTGAAGTCCCCCAACAGCACATGCATATCACCGGCCGGGGTGAAGGCGGCCAACAGCAGATCACCATTGAACAGCGCGTAAGGCGATTGCAGGTAGCGGATGTTCGGCGCACTCAGACAGCCGGAATGTGCGACCTTGTCGAATACCGCCTTGGCCACCCGCTGTTCATTGAGCAAATACTCGTGATGTTTGGCGATCTGGTCACGCTGCTGCAGCACGGTGGCCTGCAAGCGGCGCAAGCGATCCATCGCCTTGATCTTGGCCGCCAGAATGACCGGGTTGTACGGCTTTGCCAGAAAGTCATCGCCGCCAGCCTCCAGGCATCGGGCCAGGGCTTCGCTTTCGCTGAGCGAGGTCAGGAAGATGATCGGCACCAGGGTTTCCCCGGCCAGCAACTTGATCTGCCGCGCGGCCTCGAAACCGTCCATCACCGGCATCATGGCGTCCATCAACACCAGGTGCGGTCGCTGCTCACGAAATGCGTCGACCGCCTCCGCACCGTTGGCGGCCGTCAACACGTCATGACCTTGGCGGCGGACGATGTGAGACAGCAGCATGCGATCGGCCGCGCTGTCTTCGGCGATGAGGATCGTCAGGGGTTCGAGTGACTGCATGGCAGTCAACTGATGCCGAACAGTTTGTCGAAATTGGAGATGGCGAGGATCTTCCTCACGTCCGAACTGCAGTTGACCACGCGAATATCGGAATCGTCGCCACCGGCGTGATCCCGCAGCAGGAGCAACATGCCCAGCGCCGAGCTATCGAGGTAGGTCGCTTCTTTCAAGTCGACGACGACCGCCGAGAGCGCCTTATCTTCGTAAGACTCACGAAACTCCCGATGCTTGGTGAAATCGAATCGTCCCTTGATCGAAATCGTCAGCTTTTTCCCATCCTGGGAGACTTCTTTATGGACTGTCATTTAACCGCTTCCGATTGTTCAATACGGATCATGCCTGGGCAAGCGCTGCGACAACTCATCCAGCAATTTCTGCTCGCGCTTGTCCTCCAACTGCTGCGCCTCATCTCTGTAACGCTGTACAAGTTTTCGCAAGCCTTCGACACGCGCGAATGCCTGCTGCCAGGTGTCGCGCGCCTTGCTCAGGTTGTTCTGGTGCCAGTTCAGGCTTTGGCGCTGCTGATCGATGGCGGTGCCCAGTTGCGCCAGAAAGCCCTGATACCCCAGCAGCCACTGGCCGGAAACGCCACTGCTGCCGCGCACGATCCATTGTTCCTGGTATTCGAGGCGGAAGGCTTCAAGGTCGGCGAGCTTGCTTTCTGCCACGCGCACCTGGCCCTGAAAATGCCCGAGGCGCAGGACGGCGGTTTTCTCGGCCTTTTCGGCCATGTCCACCACCGGCGCCAGGCGCGCGGCTCGACTCACGGCCATGGTCGGTTAGCCGCCCGCTGCCGGAGCGAAGATGGAAGCGAGATGGTTTACGCTGGCGCCCATGCCGATGTTGTCGTTCAAACCCTGACGCAGGTAAGTGACCATGGCCGGCTGGAGCGAAATCGCCGTGTCGGTTTCACGATCACCGCCCGGCACATAAGCACCGACACTGATCAAATCACGACTCTGCTGATAGCGAGACCAGTACTGCTTGAACATCTGCGCGCGAGTCATGTGTTCCGGGCTGACCACCGACGGCATGACCCGGCTGATGGACGCTTCGATATCGATGGCCGGGTAATGACCCTCTTCAGCCAGTCGGCGCGACAACACGATGTGCCCGTCGAGCACGCCACGCGCGGCATCGGCAATCGGGTCCTGCTGATCATCGCCTTCGGACAACACGGTATAGAACGCCGTGATCGAACCACCGCCCTTCTCGGCGTTACCGGCGCGCTCCACCAGTTTTGGCAACTTGGCGAATACCGACGGCGGATACCCCTTGGTGGCCGGCGGTTCGCCAATGGCCAGGGCAATTTCCCGCTGGGCCTGGGCGAAACGGGTCAGGGAATCCATGAGCAACAGGACGTTCTTGCCCTTGTCGCGGAAATACTCGGCGATGCGCGTGCAGTACATCGCCGCGCGCAGACGCATCAGCGGCGCATCGTCGGCCGGCGACGCCACAACCACGGAACGCTTGAGCCCTTCTTCACCGAGGCTGTGCTCGATGAATTCCTTGACTTCGCGACCCCGTTCACCGATCAGCCCAACCACGATAATGTCGGCCTCGGTGAAGCGAGTCATCATGCCCAACAGCACCGATTTACCGACACCGGTACCGGCGAACAGCCCGAGCCGCTGGCCGCGACCGACCGTCAACAAACCGTTGATGGTGCGAATACCCACATCCAGCGGTTCGCTGATCGGTTCACGCTTGAGCGGGTTGATGGTGGGACCGTCCATCGACACCCAGTCTTCGGCTTTCATCCCGCCTTTGCCGTCCAGCGCACGACCGGCGCCATCGAGCACCCGACCCAGCATGCTCATGCCCATTGGCAAGCGGCCGGTATCGGCCAGCGGGACCACCCGGGCACCGGGGGCAATGCCGGCAACGCTGCCTACAGGCATCAGGAAGACTTTGCTGCCGGAGAAACCCATGACCTCGGCTTCGACCTGCACCGGGTGATAGCTGTCGTCGTTGATGACTATGCAGCGGCTACCCATGGCAGCGCGCAAGCCTTCAGCTTCGAGGGTCAGGCCGACCATGCGCAGCAAGCGGCCTTCCAGAACCGGCGCGCCGGCAAGCTCCGTGGCCTCGGCGTAACCGCCCAGGCGCTTGGCGAAGCTGGTGCGATCAAGGCGCATCGGGGTCGTCCAGTTGCGGCTCGACAGCAGGCGTTTCGTCGACCGGCAATTCCAGGCTCAAATCCGGCGCAGACGGGTGCAACGCCTGATCGTGCAGCTGATCGAGCAGCTTGGCCATGACTTGGGCAACGCGGGTTTCGACGGTGGCGTCAATTCGGCTGTGTTCAGTCTCGACGCGGCAACCTCCAGGCAACAGCGACTCGTCTTCGACGATGCGCCAGGTTTCTTCATGGCGTTCGCGCAACGCTTTGACTTGTACGAAGTCCTGCGGATTGATGTACAAGCGCACATTGCCCGCGCCTAAAGGCAAGAGCTTGAGCGCTTCACGCATGACGTGTTCAATCTGCGTCGAATCGATGGCCAGTTCGCGCTGAATCACTTGTTTGGTGATGTGCTGCACGAGGTCGACCAGCGACTTTTCAATCTGGGTGTCCTGCTCGGCGATAGGCTCGAACAGGTTGACCATCAGTTGCTCCAGCCCCGCGATTTTCGGCGCCAGTGCCGTTTCGGCTTCCTGACGAACCTTGAGCGTGGTGCTGTGAAAACCTTCTTTCTCGCCCACGGCGAAGCCTTCGTTGTAGGCGTCCTGTCGAATCGCTTCGAGTTCTTCGAGGGTCAGTGGCTGGACTTCGTCCAGCGGCACTTCTTCCATCTCCGGTGGTTCGGGCTCAGGTTCAGGCTCGGGCTCTGGCACGAAAGGGTCGAAACTGGGCAGCGCCCAGACGTCGAAAGCGGCAACGTGCTTGCCACGAATCAGGTCGGTCTGGGACTCATCATGTTTGGACGACATAGTGACCTTAAATCATCTCTTCGCCGCCCTTCCCGCCGAGAACGATTTCTCCGGCTTCGGCCATACGGCGGGCAATGGTGAGGATTTCTTTCTGCGCGGTTTCCACATCGCTGACACGCACCGGGCCTTTGGCCTCGAGGTCGTCGCGCAACAGTTCGGCCGCCCGTTTGGACATGTTCTTGAAGATCTTTTCCTTGACGCCTTCGTCCGACCCCTTGAGGGCCAGCACCAGCACGTCGGAGGACACTTCGCGCAGCAACGCCTGAATCCCGCGGTCGTCGACATCGGACAGGTTGTTGAACACAAACATGAGGTCTTCGATCTGACCGGACAGGTCTTCGTCAACTTCGCGGATCGAGTCCATCAGCTGACCTTCGATCGAGCTGTCGAGGAAGTTCATGATGTCGGCCGCGCGCTTGATGCCACCCAGGTTGGTGCGCGAGGCATTCGAGTTGCCGGAGAACTGCTTCTCGAGAATCTGGTTGAGTTCTTTCAGGGCCGCCGGCTGCACGGTGTTCAGCGAGGAGACTCGTAGAATGATGTCCAGTCGGACCTTGTGGTCGAAGTTTCCGAGTACTTCGCCGGCCTGATCCGGGTCGAGATACGCCACCACGATCGCCTGGATCTGTGGATGCTCGTAACGGATCACGTCGGCGACGGCGCGCGGCTCCATCCACTTCAGGCTGTCGAGGCCACTGGTGTTGCCACCCAAGAGGATGCGATCGATCAG
This sequence comes from Pseudomonas sp. GL-B-19, assembly GCF_019956415.1. Lineage (GTDB taxonomy): Bacteria > Pseudomonadota > Gammaproteobacteria > Pseudomonadales > Pseudomonadaceae > Aquipseudomonas. The sequence continues at coordinate 25,840 of NZ_JAHBDK010000035.1, read as the reverse complement.
GCCGTTGGCCTTGTCTTCGCCCAAGGCCTGGGTAAGCATTTTGCGCACGTAGTCGTCGGAGCCGACGCCCAGGCTGGTCTGGTCGCCGACGATGTCGACGAACTCGCTCATGACCTGCTCGACTTGCTCGCGGTGCACGTTGCCCATCTGGGCCATCGCCACACCCACGCGCTGGACCTCTTTAGGCCCCATGTGACGCAATACCTGGGCAGCATCGGTCGAACCGAGGGACAGCAGCAAAATCGCGGCTTTGTCGACCTTGGACAGTTTGGCGGCAACGGCTCGGTTATCACTCATCTGCGTTAATCCACTCTTTCACGACCTGGGCCACGCGACCCGGATCTTCTGCCACCAGACTCTTGATTGCATTCAACTGTGCGTCATAGCCTTCGCTCGGGCTTGGCAGCAGGATGCTTTGCGGGCCGCCGAGGCTGACGCGGTCGTTGGCCAGTTCGCCGTCCAGGCCGCCCATGCCACCCAATTCGACGTCGCTGCCGACCAGTTGCTTATCTTTGCCGCCACCGGTGATGTTGTTGAGTACCGGACGCAGCACGCCGAACACCAACACCAGGATGAACAAGACACCCAGCAATTGCTTGACGATGTCCCAGAACCACGGCTGCGAGTAGAACGGAATATCGGCAATCACTTCACCGCGTTCTGCGGAGAACGGCATGTTGATCACGCTGACGCTATCGCCACGGCTGGCATCGAAACCGACCGCGTCCTGCACCAGACGGGTGAAGCGCGCCAATTCATCGGCAGTCCACGGTGCCCGGGTAGTTTCGCCGTTGGCGGCGTTAACCTTGACCTGATCGTCCACCACCACCGACACCGACAGGCGATTCAGTCGGCCCTGCTGTTGCTTGGTGTGGCTGATGGAGCGGTCGAGTTCGAAGTTCTTGGTGGATTGTTGACGCTTGTCTGCCGGGTACGGCGCCAGCATGGGCTGACCGGTGGCAGGGTCCATGATTTGTTGACCGTTGGCATCGATCAACGGCTGACCTGGCTGCACCATGCCGGCCGAAGCAGCAGTGCCACCGGTGGATTGCGGTGCAGAGGCTGGCGACGGCGGCTGGTTGCTCAAGGCACCCGGCACACCTTGCGGGCCATTGCTGGCAGTGCGTTGTTCGTTGACCGACTGCTCGCTGCGCAACGCCGGTTGATCAGGGTTGAACTGCTCGGAGGTTGACTCGACGGCACTGAAATCGACGTCGGCTGACACTTCAGCCTTATAACGATCGTTGCCCAGCACCGGTTGCAGGATGTTGTGCACGCGCTGGGTCAGCATGCTTTCCATGCGGCGGCTGTAATCGAATTGCTTGCCGGCCATGCTCAGTTCGGAGTTTTCCGCCTGATCCGACAGCAGGTTGCCCTTCTGGTCGACGACGGTGATCTGCGACTTGCTCAGTTCAGGAACACTGGTCGCGACCAGGTTGATGATCGCGACCACTTGACCGGGCTCCAGCGAGCGACCGGAATACAGTTCAACCAGAACCGAAGCGCTCGGCTTGCGTTCATCACGCACGAACACCGAACTTTTCGGAATCGCCAGGTGCACGCGGGCGCCCTTGACGTTGTTCAGGCTGGAAATGGTGCGCGCCAGTTCGCCTTCGAGGCCACGACGATAACGGGTCGCTTCCATGAACTGGCTGGTCCCGAGGCCTTGGTCCTTGTCGAGGATTTCAAAGCCGATGTTTCCGTCGCTGGGAGTGACACCAGCCGCCGCGAGCTTCAGTCGCGCACGGGACAAATCATCGGCCTTGACCAGCAAAGCGCCAGAGTTCGGTTCAACGGTGTAAGGAATATCGGCGGAGGCCAGGGTATCCATGACCTGCTTGGCGTCCATACCGGCAAGGCTGCCATACAGAGGCCGGTAGTCCGGTTGCTGAGACCACAGCACCACGGCAAAACCAATCGCCACGCTCGCAGCCAGGCCGACCAACAGGCCCACCTGACGCAACATGGTCATCTCGGAGAGGTTTTCCAGGAAGGACAACCCAAACAGCGGCGGTTTGCCGTCTATTGGAGTGACCTTGGCCGGAACGTTATCGGCGACTGCTTCTGCCATGACTCAATTTGTCCTTAAACCGGCATCTGCATGATGTCTTGGTAAGCCTGAACCAGCTTGTTACGCACTTGCGTCAACGCCTGGAAAGACACGCTAGCCTTCTGCGAGGAAATCATGACGTCCGTCAGGTCGACGCCGCTCTTGCCGATCTCGAAAGCACTGGCCAACTGAGTGGACGCCTGCTGAGTGTCGTTCACTTTATTGACGGCTTGACCGAGCATGTCGGAAAAGCTGCTGCCACCCAGTTCAGGGACTGCGGCAGTCGATTTAGGCGCAGACATGGCATCCATTTGCATGGAACGCATATCCAGCATCAACCGATTAAATTCAATACCTTGGCTCATGATCCACTCTCGTTGACGACCCGCAATTTTTTGACACTCACTCGGCGGGTAGTGAGGTGTTAGCAACAAGGGTGCCAGCTACGCGACCACGCCAAACAAAAGCCCTCTCCAGACTTCACACAAACTTCTGTAGGAGCTGGCTTGCCAGCGAAGTCGGCGTCACGGCCACCATTGATTCGCTGGCAAGCCAGCTCCTACAGAAGTTTGTGTTGCAGCGTGAATGGTTGTTCGCCAAACCTTCAGGTGGCGAACAAACAGGCTTCCACATCCATTCCGGCATCACGCATCTGCGCCAGCTTGTAGCGCAACGTACGCGGACTGATGCCCAGTCGCTCGGCAGCTTCCTTGCGACGGCCGCGCTCAGAACGCAGGGTATCGATGATCATCTGGAATTCGCGGCGCCGCAGATCATCGCCCAGTGCGCCGGCCGATTCAGCGTCAACTTCTACGGCGCGTACCGGTGCGACTACCCATGTTGGCAACGGCGCACACGCAACCGGCCCGGACAAACAGAAATCCTGCGGCTGGATCAAACCGCCCTGCTGCAGAATCAAGGCCCGCTGGATCGCATTGTCCAGCTCACGCACATTGCCAGGCCACGGATAACCGATCAGGCACGCCTGCGCTTCGGGCGACAGTCGCGCAGCTGCATGCTTCATTTTATTGACGTGTTTGGCCAACAGTCGCTCGGCCAGCGGCAGGATGTCCGCAGTGCGCTCGCGCAGCGGACGCCAGGCCAGCGGAAACACCGACAGCCGATAGTAAAGGTCTTCACGAAAACGCCCCGCCGCCACTTCGCCGGCCAGATCGCGGTTGGTGGTGGCCACGACCCGAATGTCCAGCGTGATCGTTTTGCGTGCGCCCACCCGCTCGACTTCACGCTCCTGCAAAACGCGCAGCAACTTGGCCTGAAGGCCGAGGGGCATTTCGGAAATTTCGTCGAGCAGAATCGTGCCGCCGTCAGCTTGTTCGAACTTGCCGGCCTGCGCTGAAATGGCGCCCGTGAACGAACCCTTTTCGTGACCGAACAACGTGGCTTCAAGCATGTTGTCGGGGATCGCTGCGCAGTTGATCGCAATAAATGGCTGACTGGCGCGATGGGAATGCTGATGAATGTAGCGCGCCAACACTTCTTTGCCGGTGCCGGACTCGCCCGAGATGAGTACCGTGGAATCACTGCGTGCCACTCTGGCGGCCAACTCCAGCAATTGCGCGCTGGCCGGTTCGAACGCGATCGGCCCTTCGCCGTCGACCGCACCGAGATTGCCCAATGCATGACGCGCCACCAAATCAAGCAATGCCTTGGGCTCGAACGGTTTGACCAGATAATCCGCCGCCCCCTGGCGCATCGCATCGACTGCCCGTTCGACGGCACCATGGGCCGTCATCAGCAGCACCGGCAATTGCGGATGACGCGCCCGCAGCAAACCGAGCATCTGGTGCCCGTCCATGCCCGGCATATTGACGTCACTGATCACCAGATTGAACGCCTCGACTGCCACCGCCGCCAACGCATCTTCTGCCGAACCGACCGCCTTGAAATCGTGCCCCGCCAGCATCAGCGTATCGGCCAATGCTTCGCGTAGCGCGCGGTCATCCTCGACCAGTAAAACCTTGATTGCCATGCCTTTCATTCCACTCCCCGGGCAATGGGCTTTTCACCCGAAAAAAGCGGCAGAATCACTTGAGCACACGTGCCCCGACCCGGCCGCGAACGCAGCTGCAATTCTCCCTGATGCGCACGCGCCACCGCCTTGACCACGGTCAGACCCAACCCGGTTCCAGTGGTTTTGGTGGTGAAAAACGGCTCGCCCAGACGTGCCAGAACGTGGCTGTCGATGCCACTGCCGCTGTCACTGACGCACACGCGCAGGGTGTTTTCACGGGTATAAAAGTGAACTTTCAAGCGGGCATCGCCGGCACTCGCCTGAATCGCATTCTCGACCAGATTGAGGATCGCCCCGATCAGCGTGTCGCGATTACACAGCAACTCGCCAGCGTGACTGTCGCACTGCCAACGGACTGACAGGTCTTGAACATGCGTCAGTGCTGCCGCTTGCAGCGATTGCATCAACTGTTTCGGCGTGATGCGATCGGTCAGCGGTAGCTCACCGCGCGCGAACACCAGCATGTCGCGAACCTGATGTTCCAGTTCATGCAAACGCTCTTTCAGGCGACCGGCAAAACGCTGCTGCGTAGCGACTGGCAGCTCTTGCTCAGCCAAGTGACTGGCATAAAGCAAAGCAGCTGACAACGGCGTACGAATTTGATGAGCCAGCGAGGCGACCATTCGGCCGAGGGAAGACAAGCGTTCGTGACGGGCCAGTTGATCTTGCAGGTGACGGGTTTCAGTCAGGTCGTTCAGCAGCACCAACTGACCCGGCTCAGCGTCCAGCGAGCGAGTGGCAATCGACAGACGCCGACCGTCCTTGAGAGAGATCTCATGACCGTCGTCTTTGCGAGGCGCGAAACAACGGGCGATGACCTGCCGCCAGAGCTCACCTTCGAGTGGCAGACCGAGCAATTCGTACGCCGCCGGGTTGGCTTCGCGCACAATGCCTTGGGCATCGATAACGATGACGCCGCCGGGCAACAGGTCGAGGAGATTTTGCAGACGATTAGCCAGGCGTTCTTTTTCCGCCAGCTCCTGCATGCGCTGCGCACTGACCACCGCCAACTCGCCCTTCAGCTCGGTGACACGGGCTTCAAGCAGGCTGTAGGAGTCGGTCAATTGACTCGACATCTGACTGAACAGCGCAAACGCCTGCTCAAGGCCAAGCCGGCTTGCCTGCTCTACGGACGACTGTCCCGAAGCGTCAGGGACAGGAGACAACTGGGCGGCTTGGGGCATTGTGCTCTCTCGCTTGGCTGACCGTCAGTTAAACGGAACGTTGCGAGGGACTTAGCAATACCCGTGCCTAAAAAAAACCGCCCAAATATGAAGGACTTGAAAAACAGGCGTCAATCATCTGCCTGTTCATCACCGTCGCGACGGCTCATGCCGTACTTGCGCATCTTCTCCACCAGCGTGGTGCGACGAATACGCAGGCGTTCAGCTGCGCGCGCCACAATGCCATTGGCATCATCCAGCGCTTGCTGAATCAGGCCCTGCTCCAGACCACCGAGGTAGTCCTTCAGGTCCAGGCCTTCCGGGGGCAGCATGGCAGTGGTGGTGAAGTCCGGGGAATGACCATTGATGGCCACCCGCTCTTCAAGATCACTGCGCAGGCTGTCGACCAACTGTTCGTCTTCGTCATCGACGTAGCGGAATTTCTTCGGCAACTCGACCACACCAATCACCCCGTACGGGTGCATGATCGCCATGCGCTCCACGAGGTTGGCGAGTTCGCGAACGTTGCCCGGCCAACCGTGACGACACAACGACATGATCGCGGCGGAATTGAAACGGATCGACCCGCGCTTCTCGTGCTCCATGCGCGAGATCAACTCGTTCATCAGCAACGGGATGTCTTCGACACGCTCACGCAGGGGCGCCATCTCGATCGGGAACACGTTCAGGCGGTAATACAAGTCTTCGCGGAACGTGCCGATCTCGATCATGCTTTCGAGATTCTTGTGGGTCGCGGCAATGATGCGCACGTCGACACTTTGGGTCTTGTTACTGCCCACGCGCTCGAAGGTGCGTTCCTGCAGAACACGCAGCAACTTGACCTGCATCGGCAGCGGCATGTCGCCGATTTCATCAAGAAACAGGGTGCCGCCGTTGGCCAGTTCGAAACGCCCGGCACGGCTGGTGATCGCCCCGGTGAAGGCACCCTTCTCGTGGCCGAACAATTCGCTTTCCAGCAACTCGGCCGGGATCGCCCCGCAGTTGACCGGAACGAACGGCGCGTCACGACGCCTGGAGTGATAGTGCAAGTTGCGCGCAACCACTTCCTTGCCGGTGCCGGACTCGCCAAGGATCAGTACGCTGGCGTCGGTGTCGGCCACTTGCTGCATCATCTGACGGACGTGTTGAATCGCCCGGCTGGTGCCGACAAGGCTGCGAAACAGATTAGGCTCACGGTGACGACCGCGCTCGCGGGCCTGGTCGTACATTTCGCGATAGACCTGGGCACGGTGCAGGGAGTCGAGCAATTTGCTGTAGCTGGGTGGCATTTCCAGGGTCGACAGCACTCGACGTCGCTGGTCCTCTGGCAAGTCAACGGAAGAATTATCGCCCATTAACAAAACCGGAAGGAACTCATCCCAGGTTGCGAGTGTCTTTAGCAAGCCCGCAAGTGCGCCAGGAGCATTGACCGTCCCGATGAGGACACAGATCACGTCACGACTTGAAGACAAAGAGCCGACAGCCTGCTGCCAGTCATGGCTACCACAGGGTAAATTTTCCTCACCAAGAAAATTTAAAATCACCGCTAAATCGCGGCGGCGGACGCTATCGTCATCAATCAGCAGAATTTTGGTTTCACGCCACATGCAATAGCAACTTCCCTAGTCAACTCAATGCCCAAAATGCTGGGGCAAGCTAAACGCTTGCAGGCCTGATATGCCTGAAGACGACTGAAATCTGGAACCAGCCACTAGTTAAGTCAAAAAACCGTGCACAGTCAAATTTATGGCGCACTATCATTGGATTAACTGAGGATTAATTAACCGAACAGATGGTAAACCTTTGCCGCGTTCTGTGCTTGATGGATCTGAGACATCTCGTCAACTATCGCTTGCCTCTCCCCCGTCGCGGCCTCAAGAAGCTGCTTGTACACCCCCAGCAACTCCTCAAGGTTGTCGCGCAATGCGGCCTCGTCCACCGACGCTTCACTCAAAACATCTTCCATGCAGGATCGGCACGCCAGATCCAACTCAGCGATGGTCTCCCAATTGCGCTCGGCCAATGCACCGACCAGGCCTTCGCGGGTGTGTTCGATTCGCTGCAATACAAGACTCATGGTGATCTCCTTCAGAACTGTGGAGCAGGCGTACCAATGGCATCCCAACCGTCTTTGACCGTACGCAGCAGATCAGCGACTTCGTCGAGGATTTTCGGATCGGTCTTGGCGTTAGCCTCGGTCAGGCGCTTCATCATGTATTCGTAGAGGCTATCCAGCTCGCCTACCGTTTCGGCCTGATTGTCCAGATCCAGACCTTCGCGCAGACCACCGATGATGCCGATGGCCTTGCCAATCAGAACACCTTTGTTCGGGATATCCTTGCGCTCCATGGCACCCTTGGCCTGAGCAATTCGATCCAGACCACCCTCCATCAACATCTGTACAAGACGATGGGGACTGGCTTCGGAAGTCTGCGCCTGGGCGCCAATCTTCTGATACTGCCGAAGGGCTAACATCGGATTCATGTTGTACCTCATCAAAACGCTAGTGTTCGTATGATCAATGTATCGACCACGCGTCAAAAAACTTTAGCCGGGGTGCCGGGGCCGAGCAGCGCATGCTTCACTTGGTCTATTTTTGGCGATTCCCAAAGTAAAAAGCCCGACAGACTGGAGCGTACTGTCGGGCTTTTGCGTCAATGCGCTAGTAGCACTAGGAGTTTCTTTGCTGCGCCGTCATGGCTTCAAATATCGAAGTAATGTTGCTGGCCGTAGCTTTCAGCTTGCCCACCAGAGAATCCATGTCGTTATATTTTTTGGTCAACACCGCAGTCAGTGTTGCTACCCGACGATCGAGGGCCGCTTGCTGTTCGACCAGGTTGGCTTTGTTCTTGTTCAGATTGGTGGTGCGAGTATCAAGGATCTCCCCCGTTTGGGTGTAAGGGACAATCGCCTTGTCCATTCGCTCCAGCAAGCCACCGGTCCCGGTAAAGAACGCCTGAACCTCACCACCCAGGCTCTTGTCGCTCATTGCCGCAGTGAACTTGGTGCTATCGAAGTCCAATGCACCGGTCTTCTGATTGGTGGTGATACCCAATTGCGCCAGCACGGTGAGCTTATCCCCTGCCCCGGTCTCGGTCAGCGGCCCACGGATGGCCGCCAGAATGGAGCGCGGCAGCGCGTCCCCGGTCAACGCTGCAGCGACCGTTGGCTTACCATCACTGTCGAGCGTGGGCTTGGTCAGCGTGCCAATGCTGCTGACTACCGCGTTGTAAGCATCGACGAACTTCTGGATCGAGGCCTTCAAGCCATCGGTATTAGTCGCCACCGTCACCGTCGACGTGGCCCCACCCCCAGCCAACAGATTGAAGCTCAAGCCCGAGACGGCATTATCGATGGTATTGGTTTTACTGGTCATGCTCAGGCCGTCGACCGAGAACTTCGCATCGGTTGCCGCAACGCCGATACGCCCGGCACCTGGTGGAGCAAGCGGATCTAAAGGATCGCCGGCCATCGCCTGATCGCCGTGAATTGTCATCACACCACTGACGGAAATTTCAGACCCCGCACCCGTGGCTGAAGAGCCCAGCACCAGTCGTGAGCCGTCTTTGTCGGTGATGATGTTGGCGTTGATGCCATCGCCCTGGAACTTGCTGTTGATCAGGTCGCGGACCGATTGCAGGGTCGCACCGGCCGGAACATCAAGAACGTAGTCCTTGCTGTTGAGCGTGATGGTCAAAGGACCTTCTGTAACAGCGCTGCTTGCACCTGCAAAGACTTCGCTGGCGACTTTGGCCGAGGTGGCAAGGTTATCGACTTTGATAACGTAGCTGCCCTTGACCGCCGAATTATTGGAGGTCGCGGTCACAACCTTGACATCGGAAGAGCTTGCAGCAAAGCCCGAGAACTGCGGCGTTGTGGCACTGCCGAGGTTCTTCATCGCGGTCTGAAACGCCGCCAACACCGACTTCAGGGTCCCGACGCCTGAAAGACTCGCGGTGGTGATCTTTGTCTGCCGGTCGATCTGCGTCTGCTTGGCTACCTTGTCTGAGTCGACCAGAGCCTTGACGATAGCACCGGTGTCCAGGCCGGAACCCAGCCCAGCACCCGGTAGAATTGGACTTGCCATGTGCATCTCCCTTCAGTTTGTCGCCAGCCGTTTGACTCTTACTGCGCCGCAAAGAACGGTGTAACACTTTTCATGCCAGCCTTCAGGCTTCGGCGCTGAACAACAGGCTGCTCGCATCATTCAAGCTATTGGCCAGCTTCAGGACTTCTTCATTGGGGATCTGGCGAACCACTTCTCCCGACTCGCTGGCTATGACCTTAACCACCACTTGGCCGGAGGCCTCGTCGATAGAGAACTCCAGATTACGCTTGACCGATTGCACGAACTTTTCAATTTCCTGAATAGCCGCTTTCAGCCTGCCTTGCTCGGTTTCGCTTCCTTTGCTTTGATCCTCGACATCGACGACTGGCGTCACATTCGTTCGAGGCTTTTCCAGCGGTTTTTCCACAACAGGCGTCGCGGATTTGCCAACTGGGTAAGACAAGTTCAGCTTGATGCTCATATCCATGTCCATTACCTCACTAAAGCAAAAAAGCGGGAGAGCACGGCCAGCGCACTCTCCCGCCAACATTCAACCGGCGATTACTGAAGCAGTTTCAGTACAGCGGAAGGCAGTTGGTTGGCTTGCGCCAGGATAGCGGTGGACGCTTGTTGCAGAGTCTGCTGCTTGGTCATCTGAGCGGTTTCAGCGGCGAAGTCGGTATCTTGTACGCGACCCAGTGCAGCGCTGGCGTTTTCGTTGATGTTCTGCAGGTTGGAGATGGTGCTGCTCAAGCGGTTTTGCGTGGCACCCAGGTTGGAACGCAGGGTGTTGACTTTGTCCAGAGCGAGATCGATTGCATCAATAGCACCTTTAGCGTTGGCAGCAGACGTGAGGTCCTGGGAGCCGACAGCCAAACCACCTGCAGTTGAATCCATTGGAACGGTACCAAAATCCAATTTAATGGTGTCATCTACAGTGGTGCCAGAACCCACCTGAATCTCAAGCACGCCACCAGTGCCCGCCGTGCCAGTAAGCAGCTTGGTGCCGTTCAAGTTAGTGCTATTGGCGATACGGTCCAACTCGTCGGACATCGCCTTATATTCTGTGTCCAGTGCGGTACGATCTAATGTGCCGTTGCTATCGTTACGGGACTGAACGCCCAGTTCGCGCATACGCTGCAGAATGTTGGTGGACTCTTGCAGAGCGCCTTCAGCGGTCTGAGCCATCGAGATGCCGTCGTTGGCGTTTTTGATCGCCATGGTCTGGCCGCGAATCTGGCTGGTCATGCGTGTAGCGATTTGCAGGCCGGCAGCGTCGTCTTTGGCGCTGTTGATTTTCAGACCGGAAGACAGGCGAGTCATCGAGGTGGACAGAGCATCGGAAGCGCGGTTCAGGTTCTTTTGAACGTTCAACGATGCAGTGTTGGTGTTTACGGTTAAAGCCATGACGAATTCCTCGTTGGTTGGGTACTGCGGTTTCCGGCCCTGGCAACCGCCGGGTATGGCCTAGAGAACCTTCGTAATAGTTATCGTCGCGTTGGCAGGTTGCTTTAGGACTTTTTGAAAATATTTTGCCATCACACTGCCACCCCCAACAAAAACAATGGGTTAACACCACCACGAATAAAAAAATGGCGCCAGGGGACCGTCGGAGGCAATGTCAAAGGTGTATTTCTGCCCATAAAAATCGGGCACAAAAAAAAGCGTTCAAGGAGAAACCTTGAACGCTTTTTTTGTGCCCGGTCTTAATGACTCAAGGGCGATAAATGATCGCCGACCCCCAAGACAACCCCACGCCAAATCCGCTCAATGCCACGCGTTTCCAGCTGGAGTCCAAAACGTGCTTCTCCAACAGCAGCGGAATGCTCGACGACACGGTATTACCGGTCTCGACCATGTCTTTGATGAACTTCTCTGGCGCGCCTTCAAAGCGTCGGGCCACTGCATCGACAATCGCCGCACTGCCCTGGTGAATGCAGAATGCATCGATATCATCAGCCGAAAGGCCGGAGTCAGCGAGCAGTTCATTCAAATGCGCCGGGACTTTGAGCAGTGCGAAATTGAAGACCTGACGGCCGTTCATATAGAACACCCCGTCGGAGACCTTCAAGTGCGGTGCACCTGAGCCGTCGGTGCCGAACTTGGCCTTGCCCAACTGCCATGGTGCGTCTTCGCCCATCCACGTGGCGGTCGCCGCATCACCGAACAACATGGTGGTGTTGCGGTCTTCCGGGTCGACGATCTTCGAATACGGATCGGCGGTGACCAGCAAGCCATTCTTCAGGCCCGCAGCCTCCATGAAACCCTTGATAGCGTAGATGCCGTACACATAACCGGAGCATCCCAGCGAGATATCGAACGCGGCGACGGTAATCGGCAGGCCCAGCTTGTCCTGAACGATGGCGGCAGTGTGCGGAAGGCCTTCTTCGTCACCGTTCTGGGTGACGACGATCAGCACATCGATGGATTCACGTTTCAAATCAGGATTGTTGGCGAACAGCGTATTGACTGCTTCGACACACAGGTCCGAGGTTTCCTGCCCGGCGTCTTTACGCGGCAGAAAAGCCGAACCGATTTTACCCAGGATGAATTCTTCATCCTTTTCGAATTTTGCACCCTGTGCGTAATTGTCCACGCCGGCTACAGGAACGTAGCTCGCAATGCTTTTTATGCCAATCATTACGGCTTCCCAATAATAAACAGCCCAATACCACCGCTCGCAACGAATCGAGGGGCGCCGACCAACAGAGAAAACGTCGCCCCATCAAGGCGACAGCGGGAAGAATAAAAGGCTATCACTGGGCCAAAAACCGACCAGGCGCCACCTTCCCGATTAATACAATACAGTGAAGATGCGCGTTATGACTCGCAGGTCACTCTATTTTACTGAATCTGCCCCCTTGGACGTTCTTCGGCCAACAATCCACTCGGCTCTACAGCCAGCTCATAACTGCAAGCACTCGGGTCAGTGCGTCAAGGTCGGAAATGGATATTTGAGCCTCGTGACCGGGCAAAGCCACGATGCCACGACGCCCTCCCGTACTCACGCTCGAAGCAATGAATGGAAGGCTCCGCATGGCAGACGCCAAAACGATGGACAATAAGAACCTGTTGATACGCTGGAAACAGCCCAAGCACATTGACTTGGTTCTCTGTCTGATTTTGTGGGCGGCAGTGACCAGAAAGAGAGGCACCGCCCGATGAAGTGATCGAACACGGTCTGGCGGCAGGAAAAAATTTTAGATTAGGGCAAGGAGCAGGTTAAAAAGCGGCAAAAACCCTGCTGTGCCACTGCCTGGCGAGAGTTTTCAGGTGAATACGCCGTACAGACTCTCCTGAACGGCGCCTTTTTCAGAGCATCCTTTGCAGGACGCCCGGACTCAGATCTTATTGAACAGGCCGAGTTGCGCGATCTTGCTGAACGCCAGTTGCGAAGCCTGCAACATGGTTTGCTGCAACGTCAGGCGGGTCATTACCTCTGCCGGATCGGAGTCGCGAATGGCCGACTGCGTTTGCTTATTAGCCAATGCGATACTGGCGTTCGCTTCGCTCTGAGTATCGAGAGCCGCTGCGCGTCCTCCCACCGAACTTAAAGCACTGGAGAGTTGCTCGGCGCCACTTGTCAAATTGGAGATGCCAGCGTTAAGCGCCGCACTGAAACGCTGAGCAAGGACCGGATCAGTGTCAATCGGTGCAAGCAAGGATGCCCGCAACTGACTGACGGTATCCAGAATGCTCTGTGTTTGATGATTGTTGACGGCAATTACAAATTGGTCACCCGCCTGTGGCGCGCCACTGAGCGTGAAGTCCACCCCCCCTGCCGTTGCGCTCAACCCCGCCATAGAACCACTGGAAACAGGTTTGCTATTCGCCGTAATCGGCGACGCATAGAGTTCGTAATCACTGTCGCTGGTGAATTTGAGTATGGCGCCTCCCGATGGAAAGCTGCCGATGTAAGCCGCCGAGTTACTTACGGTACTGCCGGTCACCTGCGCAGAAGACGGATTACCCGGAGAGCGAGTGACGTTGAAGCTGTCGGGCTTGCTCGCCAGACTGAAGCTATGCCCAGCGATCACCGCATCCGGGTCAGTATCACCGGATTGCAGATTAATATTCAGCCGCAGATCAAGACCACGAAAACTGAAGGATTGCGAAGTTGCGTCTTTTGAACTGAAGACACCACTGTTGCTGACTTCAGACGTTACATCATTGTTTAAGGCGTCAGTGATCTTGAATTGTGTGCCACTCACAAATTCGACCTTGTATGGCTCACCACTTTTAAAGCGATTGTTATAGGTCGCACTTTCAGTGATCAAACCGTCAGACAGAAGCACTCGCCCATCATTAACAACCGGCGCTGTCAGTGCGGTTTGGCTTCGACTGGTATTGATTGCTTGCTGAAATACTTCCCAACCCGTGCTGTTGGTGGCCATCGACATCGTATCGCCGATAGGCAGATTCAGCGTCGTCTGATCTCCGTTGTAACTGTAGGTGCCATCGGAATTGCGTGAAAACGGAGCAATGTCGCCTTTGGAACCGGCGAAAATGTACTTACCGCTTTCATCCTTCGAGTTCATCAAACTCAGCAATTGCTCTTCAATCTGCCCTAACTCTAAGGCATTGGCTTTGCGATCAGCGTCGGTATAGGCGCCATTGCCTGCACCAATTGCCAGTTCTCTGGCACGCTGCAGCACATTCCCGATACTGGTCATCACCGATTCGGTCGTGCCCAATGTGGATTTGATGGTGTTGGTATTGAGCGTGTACTGATCAAGCATCGAAGCCTGCTGACCCAGTTGCAGCAATCGCGAAGCGCCGACCGGATCATCGGCCGCGGTATTGATGCGAACCAGGCTGCTGGCCTCTTCGCTGCTCTTGACCACGTTGGCGAAATTCTTCTGATAGTTGGCAGCCGAGGACTCGTAAAACTGGGCGGTAGAAATGCGCATGGGCTACGACTCCTTAAAGACTGTTTATCAGTGTGCTGAAGATTTCTTGCGCAGCCTTGATGATCTGCGAAGACGCGGTGTAGTACTGCTGATATTTGACCAGGTTGCCGGTTTCCTCATCGAGGTCGACACCGGACAACGAATCGCGAGCCCCTTTAGCGTTGGCCAGGATGGCGCCGGTCGCCGCGCTGTCGAGCTTGCCCTGGGCAGCCTTGGAACCCACACCCTCGACCAGTTTGCCGTAGGCGTCGTTCAGGGAAATACCCTGGCTCGCCGAACCGGTGTCCACGGTCTTTGCAGTCTGTAAATCGGCCAGCGCTGTACCGTTACGGTTATCCAGGCTGCCCGGTTGGCTGAGCGAGACGTTGATCGCGGTGCCTTTGCCCGGTGAGCCGGCCACGGTCATGTCGAAGCTGACGGTGTATTGCGTGGCGGGTGCAGGCGGGATCGGCGCCCCACTGGCGTCCTTGAGCGGAACAGTCAGACTCAGGGTGTTGTTCTCGCCAGGCTTGATGGTGCCACTGCTGATAACCCCGCCCTTGGCATCCAGAAACTGGTAGGTCTGGCTGGTGCCGTCGGCAGAAACATCGCCAAACACGACCTTGGTCGGCGTGGAGTTTTTCAGGCCGTTCTGCATCGCGGTGGTGGTGGCCGCGTCGTAGATGTCGAATTTCGTAGTCAGGGTCGGCTGACCGCTGGCTGGAATCGTCAGCGTGCCACTGCCGCTCGGCGCAATGGCCGCACCCAACGGTGCCGCGATCGCCAGCCGCTTGGAGTCGGTCATCTCGGTCTTGATGTTGGTCGCGGCGTTGCGGGTCGGCGTGATCTTGAACGTGTCACCGGCGGCAGTTGTACCACCGCCGAGCGTCATCGAGAACCCATCGATCACCGGTGGCGGCGTGGTCAGGGTGCTGAAAGCGCCCATGGACGTACCTTCCGGCAGACGCTGCACGGTGTAGTCGGTGCCGCTGGTGAAGGTGACTTTGTAATCGTTGATGGTC
The DNA here is from genome assembly GCF_019956415.1 of Pseudomonas sp. GL-B-19. Classification (GTDB taxonomy): domain Bacteria; phylum Pseudomonadota; class Gammaproteobacteria; order Pseudomonadales; family Pseudomonadaceae; genus Aquipseudomonas. The sequence continues at coordinate 10,636 of NZ_JAHBDK010000035.1, read as the reverse complement.
AGCTTGCCGCTGTCCTCGATGCTCACATCGAAGTTGCCGGAACCGGCGCTGTTACCGACGGTGGCGACGCTGCGGTTAGCCATCTGTGCGGCACTGTTGATGCTATTGAACAGGTTCGAACCGAAGTCACCGTTCTTGTCGATGCCCTGGGCCTGAAGGCTGTTCATCTGATCAGCGACGACCAGGGCCACGCGACCCAGTTCGTTCATGGCCGGATCCAGTACGGTACTGCGATAGCGCAGCAGCCCGCCCATCTCGCCACCGGTCATCACCGAGGTGATGTCGACGGTGCTCGAACCACGGTTGAGCTGAATGCCCATGCGCGATGGATCGGCCTGGCTCGGCACCACTTCCAGGGTGCTGGCAGTGTTGCCCATGACCAGCGGCTGACCGCTGCCCAGGTAAACATCAAGGTTTCCATCGCGCTCGATGACCTGCGCGCCAGTGAAGGAGGAGAGCTGACGCACGGTTTCGTTGCGAGCGTCGAGCAGCTCGTTCGGCATGCCGCCTGCCTTGGAAATCTCGGAGATTTTCTGGTTCAACTGCGCCACGGTGGCGGCCAGGTTGTTGATCCGATCGGCCATGTTCGACAGGTTGCCGTTGATGTTCGCGTTCTGCGTGGTCAACTGGGCGGACACTGAGTTGAAACGGTTGCTCAAGGCCTGAGCATCGCTGAGCAGCAATTGACGGGACGCATCGTCACCCGGCTTGGCGTTGACGTTCTGCACCGAAGCAAAGAACTTGGTCAGCGCGCCATTGAGGCCGGTGCCGCTGTCCGACAGCAAGGCGTCGAGCGGGTTGATCTGCCCGGCGTACGCGGCCGCATCGCTGTTGAGCGAGGTGGTGGTCTGCAATTGCGCATCAAGGTAGCTGTTGTAGACGCGACGCACATCGGCCAGGGTCGTGCCGCTGCCGATGTAGACATTGCCGAACTGATTCGAGGCTTTGCTGCCCTGTACGGTTTGCTGGCGTGAGTAACCGGCGGTGTCGGCATTGGCAATGTTATTGCCGGTAATCATCAACGAGGATTGGCCAGCGGCCAGACCCGACATCCCGATATTGAGCAAACTCATGGTTCAGACCTTATGCCTTGTGCCTATAAAGGCGTGGTGGAAGCGCCCGCCGCAGCGTAGTTTTGGTAACTCGTCATCTGCCTGGCGATTTGCGAGATCTTGCTTGCGTAATCCGGGTCGGTTGCATACCCGGCCTTCTGCAACTCGCGTACAAACTGTTCTGGGTTGTCGGCAGACTTCACGACATCTTGATAGCGATTATTGTTTTGCAACAAAGTCACGAGGTCATGGAAGCTGTCTTTGTAGGAGTCATAGGAACGGAACTCGGCCGTCTCCTTGACCATCTCTCCGTTACGGAATTCGCTGGTGATTGCCCGCGCCGAATCACCCTTCCAACTGCTACCGGTCTTGATGCCGAACAGGTTGTGGCTGCTGCTGCCATCCTGGGCACGCATGACCGATTTACCCCAACCGGTTTCCAGGGCGGCCTGGGCCACTAGGTAACGCGGATCGATGCCAATACGCTCGGCCGCTTCCTTGGCCATCGGCAGCATGGTGTTGACGAATTCGTCGGCGGAACTGAAAGCTTTCTTTGGCGGTGCCAAGGGAATCTGCGCCATGGCACGGCCGTAAATCTGCAGGCGCCCGCTCGATTTGGTGTCTGTTTGCGAGGCCAGCCAATCGCCGTTGAACAGCGGGCCGGCACCGGTTGCGACCGTCGGCGTCGCGGCGTCTCGCTCAGGCAACAAGGGTTTGCTGGCAGTCGCTGTGGTCGTGGCCGAAGGCACCAGACCGGCGAGCAAGCGATCCGCCAGTTTCGGCGGCAAGGCCAGACGGCGCTGATTGATCAGCTCCATGTCATTGCGATGCGCGCCCTCGCCTGTCGGCGCTTTCACCGAACGCGATGCCCACAACGGACGCTGACCATTGAGCCGCGACAGCGGACCGTCGGTGGCCACAGTGCCTGCCGCGATCGGCGTCGCCACCGCCGATTTCGCCGCTTCCTGCTTGGCGGCAGACAGGGCCGCCGCCTCACCGGGCGCCAGCGGTTTGTTCTTCGACATCTGGCGCATCAGCACGTCTGCCAGACCAATACCACCGCCTTCGCGGGACATGGAAATGGCCAACTGCTGGTCGTACATTTCCTGGTATTGCTTGGCCGCCGGGGTGTTGAGCGAGTTGTCCTGGCCCAGCGCTTCGGTGGCCGAACGCATGGACTTGAGCATTTCCCCAAGGAACAGCGATTCGAACTCCTGCGCAACCTTACGCATGTTGCCGTCACTGTTCTTGTCGCCCACCTTGAGCTGGTTCAAGCGATTCAAGTCCGAATAGGAACCGGAGTCGCTGCTGCTGACCAGACCACTTTTGCGCATATCCATGACAGCCGCCCTTAGATCACGATCAGGTCGGCTTGCAATGCGCCAGCCTGTTTCAATGCTTCAAGGATTGCCATCAAGTCACCCGGCGCCGCGCCGACCTGGTTCACCGCACGGACGATTTCGTCGAGGGTAGTGCCCGGGCCGAACTTGAACATAGGCTTGGCTTCTTGCACCGCGTTAACCTGCGAGCGCGGAACAACGGCCGTCTGACCGTTGGAAAAAGCGCCAGGCTGGCTGACAATCGGGTCTTCGGTGATGGTCACGGTCAGGCTGCCGTGAGTCACGGCGGCTGGCGAAACCTTGACGTTCTGGCCGATCACGATGGTGCCGGTGCGCGAGTTGATGATGACTTTCGCCACCGCCTGACCCGGATCGACTTCAAGGTTTTCCAGGATCGACAGGTAGTCGACGCGCTGGCTTGGATCAAGGGGGGCGCTGACGCGAATCGAACCACCATCAATGGCCTGGGCAACGCCAGGACCCAGCAAGTTGTTGATCTTGTCGACGATGCGCTTGGCGGTGGTGAAGTCCGAACGGTTGAGGTTCAGCGTCAGGCTATTGCCCTGGTTGAAACCGCTTGGCACTGAACGCTCGACCGACGCACCACCGGGGATACGACCCGCTGACGGAACGTTGACGGTGATCTTCGAACCATCACGACCTTCCGCATCAAAACCGCCCACCACCAGGTTGCCCTGAGCGATGGCGTAGACGTTGCCGTCGATACCTTTGAGCGGCGTCAGCAGCAAGGTGCCGCCGCGCAGGCTCTTGGAGTTCCCGATGGAGGAAACGGTGATGTCGACCTGCTGACCCGGCTTGGCAAACGCCGGCAGTTCCGCACTGATCGATACCGCTGCAACGTTCTTCAACTGCACGTTACCCGAGTTCGGCGGCACCTTGATGCCGAACTGCGAGAGCATGTTGTTGAAGGTCTGCAGGGTGAAGGGCGTCTGGGTCGTCTGGTCACCGGTGCCGTTAAGCCCGACCACCAGGCCATAGCCGATCAATTGGTTGGAGCGCACGCCAGAAATACTGGCGATATCCTTCAGCCGCTCGGCCTGCGCGTTGAACGCCGCAGACAGCAACAAGGCGGCCACCATCAGGTGTTTGAAATTCAACGTAGCCACCTAGAAAGGGAACAGCGGGCTGAGGAAGAAACGGTCGAACCAGCCTGGCTGACTCGCATCGGCAAACGAACCGGTGCCCGAGTAGGTGATGCGCGCATCGGCGACACGGGTCGACGAAACAGTGTTGTCGGTCGAGATGTCATCGGAGCGCACCAGCCCGGCAATCCGCACCAGCTCATCGCCGGTGTTGAGGGTCATCCACTTCTCGCCACGTACTGCGATGATGCCGTTGGGCAATACATCAGCAACGGTAACGGTGATCGAGCCCACGAGGGTGTTGCCCTGCGCCGCCTTGCTGTCACCCTTGGTCGCGCGGTCGCCTTCATAGCTGGCGTCCAGCGTCAGGTCACCACTGCCGAACGGGTTATTGGTGTTGGGTGTGGAGCCGAACAACGAGGTCAGGGCAATGTTGGCCTTGCTGTTCTTGCCAATTTGCGAGTTGGCGTTTTTGCTGGCCTGGGTCCTCTCGTTCAGGGTAATGGTGATGATGTCACCCACTCGGAACGCCTTGCGGTCGGTGTACAGGTTCTGCTCAAAACCGGCCTGGTAAATCGAGCCATTGTTCGCGGCCGCCGGCAACGGTGTGCGCGGCAACACCGGGGCGTAATAAGGGTCATTGGGCTTGGGCGTCGTTGGGACGCAGCCTGCGAGCACAACAGCCCCACTCAGTGCCAGAACAGATACAAAGCGATTCATGACCCTACCTCACGGTGTTGCAGGCGACCTCATGGCCGCCTCATAGACTTGATTACAGATTCTGCGTTACGAACGAGAGCATCTGGTCGGCGGTAGAGATCACTTTGGAGTTCATCTCGTAAGCGCGCTGAGTGGTGATCATGTTGACCATCTCCTCAACGGTGCTGACGTTGGAGGTTTCCAGGGTGTTCTGCAGCGTGGTGCCGAAACCGTTCAGGCCCGGTGTACCGACTTGCGGTGCGCCGCTGGCAGCGGTTTCCAGGAACAGGTTGTTACCCACGGCTTGCAGACCGGCCGGGTTGATGAAGTCAGCGGTTTGCAGGTTGCCGATCACCTGGCTGGCCGGGTTACCCGGAACGGTGATGGACACGGTGCCGTCGCGACCGACCGTGAAGGTCTGTGCTTCGTTGGGAATAACGATGGCCGGTTCCAGGGCGAAGCCACTGGCGTTGACGACCTGCCCGTTGGAATCGAGGTGGAACGTACCGTCACGGGTGTAGGACGTGGTGCCGTCCGGCTGCAGGATCTGGAAGAAACCGCGACCGTCGACCGCCAAGTCAAGCGGCTGCTCGGTGGTTTGCAGGCTGCCGGCGGTGAAGTTTTTCTGGGTGCCGACGATGCGCACACCGGTACCCACTTGCAGGCCCGACGGCAGTTCGCTGTCCTGGGTCGACTGGGCGCCTGGCTGGCGTTTGATCTGATAGAGCAAGTCCTGGAACTCGGCGCGGTCACGTTTGAAACCCGTGGTCGACACGTTAGCCAGGTTGTTGGAAATGGTGGTCAGGTTAGTGTCCTGGGCGGACAGACCTGTTTTGGCAACCCATAGAGCCGGAAGCATTCGATTCTCCTCGTGCGCCTGTTTTACGGCGCGACGTTCTGGTAATTAGCTGATCTGCAAGACCCGAGCCATGGCCTGGTCATCGTCTTTGGCGGCGTTCATCATCTTGATGTGCAGCTCGAACTGCTTGGCCAGCGCCAGCACCGAGGTCATTTCTTCCACGGCGTTGACGTTGCTCGATTCCAGGAACCCGGACACCAGTTTGACGCCGGAATCGGCTTGCGCCGGCTTGCCGTCCTTGGTGTGGATCGAACCGTCCAGGCCTTTGGTCATGTTCCTCAGGTCAGGGTTGACCAACTTGATGCGATCGACTTCAGCCATCACGCGCGGGCCTTCGCCCATCGCACGGATGCTGATGGTGCCGTCCTCACCCACTTCGATTTGCTGCTCGGGCGGCACGGCGATCGGTCCGCCATTGCCCATCACCGGCATACCGTTGCCGGCACGCAGCACGCCAAGGGCGTCCACGTTCAGGCTACCGGTGCGCACGTAGCTTTCAGCGCCATCGGGGGTCTGCACGGCGATCCAGCCGTTGCCTTGCACCGCGACATCGAGGTCGCGACCGGTTTCAACCAGCGAACCAGGGGAGAAGTCGGTGGCCGGGCGCTCGGTCATGGCAAACGCACGCGCCGGAAAGCTGTCACCAAACACCGGCATCGAACGGGCCTGTTCCAGGTCCTTCTGAAAACCGTTGGTGGAGATGTTTGCCAGGTTGTTGGCATGAGCCTTCTGCGCCAGTGCATTCTGGCTGGCGCCGGTCATTGCCACATAAAGGTACTTGTCCACGCTCTTTCCTCTGCATGCCGGACGTTTGCCGCCCACCGCTGTACTGCTGAGCGTCAAGCAATTTGCAGACCAACTTTTTTTTTGCGGCGCCAGGCCCGGCAAACAAAGGACTTGAGGGGTTTCAGAGAGGAATGAGAGATTGTGTCAAAGTCGAAAAACCGGCGGTGTTATGCCGGTGGGTGGCAACGCTTGACCTCATGAACTCAATGGGATCCCTGTAGCAGCTGCCGAGGCTGCGTTCGGCTGCGAAGCAGTCGTAAACCCTATGTATGCGGTTTACCTGAAGGATCTCAGTGCCTGAACTCACGACGGCTTCGCCGCCGGACGCAGCCTCGCAGGCTCGGCAGCTGCTACAGGGGTCTATGCGCTTCCCGGTTCTTTGCCGACGTCGTACTCACGCAACTTGTTGGCAATGGTCGTATGCGAAACCCCCAACCGCTTGCCCAGTTGCCGACTGCTCGGATGCTCGGAATACAGCCTCTCCAACACAGCCTTCTCGAAACGCCCGACAATCTCGTCAAGCCCGCCCTCAAGCGAAAAATCGCCAAGCGGCTGACGCACACCGTAATCCGGCAGGCGAATATGCTCGGCCTTGACCGTCCCGCCCTCACACAACGAAACCGCCTGGAACAACACGTTTTCCAATTGCCGGACATTGCCCGGCCAGTGGTAATGACTGAGCCGCTCCATCGCTGCCGGCGCCAGTTTCGGCAACGGGCAACCGATCTGCCGGCTGGCTTGGTCGAGGAAGTGCTCCACCAGCGGCGTCAAACCATCGAGGCATTCACGCAGTGGCGGAATGTGCAGCGAAAGCACGTTCAAACGGTGATACAGATCCTGGCGAAACTCGCCCCGCGCGCACAGCTCGGACAAATCCACCTGAGTCGCGCAGATCACCCGCACATCCAGATAAACCTCTTCATCGCTGCCCACACGCCGGAAGCAACCGTCCTGCAGGAAACGCAGCAATTTCACCTGCAAGCGCGGGCTCATTTCCCCCACGCCATCGAGAAACAGCGTACCGCCCGCCGTCAGCTCCAGCAGCCCAAGCTTGCCTTCTGCACGCGCGCCTTCGAAGGCGCCGGGGCCGTAACCGAACAATTCAGTCTCGGCCATCGACTCCGGCAAACCGGCGCAATTGAGCGCCATTAATGGAGATTGCCCGCGCGGGCTAGCCAGGTGACAGGCGCGCGCCAGCAACTCTTTACCAGTGCCGGTTTCGCCTTCTATCAACAGCGGCGCATCCAATGGCGCCATGCGGCGTGCTTCGCGCACTACCGCTGCCATCACTTTCGAGCTTTGGAAGATGCTGTCGAACCCGCGCAGTTCCTGTTTGCGTACGTTATAGATGCGCTCGCCCACCCGGTCAGCGCGGTGCAACGTCAATACCGCACCGGCCATGGCTTCACTGTCGTCATGCTCCGATTGCAACGGCGCGATGTCGGCCAGAAACACGTCGCCCTTGACCTTGACCCGCAGCCCGTTGATGCGCGATTTGTTGGCCCGCACCAACTCCGGCAAATCAAAATCCTCGGCGTAACGCGACAGCGGAATCCCCGGCACTTCATCCACCCGCACCCCGAGCAACTGCGCCGCCGCACGATTCGCCGCGACGATGGAGCCGCCCATGTCGATCGACAACACCGGAAACTCCAGGGCACCGAGCAAGGCATTGAGCTCCATGTGCCGACGCTCGCTGGGCATCAGCCCTACACGCTTGACGCCGAATACGCCGGCTATCGATTCGAATTTCGGACGCAGGGCCTGGAACTGAATGTTGATCAGGTTCGGGCAATGCAGGTAGATCGCATTGCCATGCTCACCGCCGACCTCGCCACGAGCGACGTTGATCCCGTATTCCACCAGCAAGTTGAGAATGTCGCGCAGGATACCGATGCGGTTCTGGCAGTGGACTTTGATACGCATATAAAGGCCCAAAGAAAGGGGGAATCGAGGCCCCGCGCAAGAATTTTTCTGCGCTGGCGCCAAAGTAGTCGTCAAGATTATGTGACACCCCAACGCCTTTTCAAACCGGAAAATCTCAGTAGCTGCGCCATTGCGGTGATTCCGTAACGAATACTTTACGAAAAATGGCGAATATTCCTACGCAAAGCGCAGAACGCCTGCTGCAACGCCGCACTCCTTGGGGTATTTCTAGGTCAATAGCAGTACATAACAAGAACGAATCCCCTAGCAGGAGAGCAGCATGAAGCAGACGCAATACGTGGCTCGCGAGCCCGATGCGCAAGGTTTTATCGACTACCCCGCTGAAGAACACGCGGTGTGGAACACGCTGATCACTCGTCAATTGAAAGTGATCGAGGGTCGTGCGTGCCAGGAATACCTGGACGGTATCGAAAAACTCGGTCTGCCCCACGACCGCATTCCGCAACTCGGTGAAATCAACAAAGTCCTCGGTGAAACCACCGGCTGGCAAGTGGCCCGAGTCCCGGCGCTGATTCCTTTCCAGACTTTTTTCGAATTGCTGGCCAATAAGCAGTTTCCGGTGGCGACGTTTATTCGTACCCGCGAAGAGCTGGATTACCTGCAAGAGCCGGACATTTTCCACGAGATTTTTGGCCACTGTCCGCTGCTGACCAACCCCTGGTTTGCTGAATTCACCCACACCTACGGCAAACTTGGCCTGCAAGCGACCAAGGAAGAACGCGTGTACCTGGCTCGCCTGTACTGGATGACCATCGAGTTCGGTCTGGTCGATACAGCTGAAGGCCTGCGCATTTACGGCGGCGGCATTCTTTCCTCTCCAAAAGAAACCGTTTACTGCCTGTCGAACGAACCTGACCATCAGACCTTCGATCCGCTGGAATGCATGCGCACGCCATATCGCATCGACATCCTGCAACCGCTGTACTTTGTCTTGCCGAACCTCAAGCGTCTGTTTGATGTGGCTCATGAAGACATCATGAGCATGGTCAAACAAGGCATGCAGCTGGGCTTGCACACACCAAAATTTCCGCCAAAGGCTGCGTGATCCGCTGCTTTTAGAATCAAGTGAGCCTGTCAGGAACCGACGCTTTGGTTTAGCGTGGTGACACTGACGGCCGATTTCCAATAATTCGATTTCAGGAATTCATCATGTCCACATTGAACCAAGCCCACTGCGAAGCCTGCCGCGCCGATGCCCCTCAGGTCAGCGACGAAGAATTGCCGGTACTGATCAAGCAGATCCCGGACTGGAACATCGAAGTCCGCGACAGCGTGATGCAGTTGGAAAAACAGTTCCTGTTCAAAAACTTCAAACACGCCCTGGCGTTCACCAACGCCGTCGGTGAAATCTCCGAGGCTGAAGGTCACCACCCAGGCCTGCTGACCGAGTGGGGCAAAGTCACCGTTACCTGGTGGAGCCACTCCATCAAGGGCCTGCACCGCAACGACTTCATCATGGCCGCGCGCACTGATGAAGTGGCCAAGGACGCCGAGGGCCGCAAATAATGCATTTCGACGCCATAGGTCGAGTCCCCGGCGATCCGATTCTCGGTTTGATGGAAGCCTATGCGCAGGACCCGAACCCGCGCAAATTCGACCTCGGCGTGGGTGTCTATAAAGACGCCCAGGGCCTGACGCCAATTCCGCAATCGGTGAAGCTTGCCGAGCAGCGTCTGGTGGATCGTCAAACCACCAAAACCTACATCGGTGGTCACGGTGAACCGGCGTTCGGCAAAGCCATCAGCGAGCTGGTGCTCGGTGCGGACTCCGCGCTGATCGCCGGGCAACGCGCTGGGGCGACCCAGACCCCGGGCGGCACCGGTGCATTGCGCTTGAGCGCCGATTTCATCGCCCAGTGCCTGCCGGGCCGTGGCGTGTGGTTGAGCAATCCGACCTGGCCGATCCACGAAACCATTTTCGCGGCGGCCGGGGTCAAGGTCAGCCATTACCCGTACGTTGGCAGCGACAACCGCCTCGACGTCGACGCCATGCTCGCGATACTGAGTGAAGCGCCGAAGGGCGACGTCGTGTTGCTGCACGCCTGCTGCCACAACCCGACCGGTTTCGATCTTTCCCATGACGACTGGCGCCGTGTGCTGGACGTGGTGCGCAGTCGCGATCTGTTGCCGTTGATCGACTTCGCCTACCAAGGCTTCGGTGATGGACTGGAGCAGGATGCCTGGTCGACCCGTTTGTTCGCTGACGCGTTGCCGGAAGTGCTGATCACCAGTTCGTGTTCGAAGAACTTCGGTTTGTACCGCGACCGCACCGGCGCGCTGATTGTCTGCGCAAAAACCGCTGACAAGCTCGTGGACATCCGCAGCCAACTGGCCAACATCGCCCGTAATCTGTGGTCGACGCCGCCGGATCACGGTGCAGCCGTAGTGGCGACCATTCTTGGCGATCCAGAGCTGAAAAGCCTCTGGGCCGACGAAGTGGAAGCCATGCGTTTGCGTATCGCCCAGTTGCGTAGCGGTCTGGTCGAAGCGCTGGAACCCTATGGTTTGCGCGAGCGTTTTGCGCACATTGGCGTACAACGCGGGATGTTCTCCTACACCGGCTTGACGGCGGAGCAGGTTAAACAGCTGCGTGATCATCACAGCGTGTACATGGTCAACTCCGGCCGGGCCAACGTGGCGGGGATTGATGCGACACGTCTGGATTTGCTGGCCGAAGCCATTGCTGAAGTCTGCAAATAATCCCCCTGTAATTGGATGGACTCGCCCACGCCGAGGCGTCAATGCGCCACGGTGGCAGTCTAAGAAGCCAACGGCAGCGAGGGCGAGTCCATGAAAAAGAATACGACGCTTAAACAGTCCCTGTCTTCAACCGATGTGTCGGCCTGTACGA
>NZ_JAHBDK010000034.1 GCF_019956415.1 Pseudomonas sp. GL-B-19 | reverse complement strand
CGTGAGCTCAACCAATGTTGGCCAGAAGCCAAAGATGGCTTCCTCGAATAGGCCTTATACATAGATGCAACCGGGTAGCAGTGTTTGAAAAGCAGGTAGACAGTGGGGGCGAGTCCATACATAGGAGCGGGCTTGCCCGCGAAGGCGTCCTCAAAGACGCTAAAAATGCTGGATCAGAAGTAATACCCGACGTTCATATACACCTGATTCTCCCACTGATCACTCCCGCCAGCCCCCAGACTCTGGGTATAGCTGCTACCCCCAATGTACGGATCGTTTTTGCCAAACAACCATTCCGTAGCGACCCACAATTTGCTCACTGAAAACGAGCTGCCCACGATCATCCGTTCAGAGGTCTTGAACCCGCTTTCGGATTTGTCGAAGGCGCTGTAGTTGGCGTACACCTTGACCCCGCTGACCTGATCGAACAGGTATTTGCCGGTCACGTCGTAACTGAGATCTGCCACGTACAGGTTGCCGCGACTGGCGACGTTGTACGTGCCGTCATAACCGCCGAAAGTGACCAGTTCATCGGTGCCAGGGTTGCGCGGCGACATCTCTTGTCGCGCGGCCTGCAACTGCACGCCCCATGGGCCGTTTTTGCCCATGTAATGCACGGCTGCGGCATTACGCCGGCCGTTGTCATCGGTGTCCTGGTTTTGAAGGGATGAAGTCAGGCCGGAGAGGCCAATTTCCGATTTCCACGGTCCCAGATCCAGGGCTTTGGCCACCCGCAGCGCTACGGCGTGGCGTTCCTGGTTGTTGCTGCCGTCGGTGACGTAACTGTCGGCTTCGGAGACAACGCTGGAGTAGGTGGCGCCGTTGCTGGTGCCTTTGCCTTGCCACGCCGGGCGCAGGTAGTAACCGGTCTGGATGTTCCAGTCGCCGATTTGCTGGATGTACTTTGTGCCGACTTCTGACAGGTCTTCCACACCGATGACGTTGCCCAGGGTTTCGAAGAAGGTGCTGCCAAAATACGGCTGCAAACCGAAAGGCACCTGGTTCAGGCCGACCTGGACCTGTTGGTCCGGGTTGAACTTGTAGCCGATCCACGCCGTCTCGGCGAATTGGACGTCACCGACTTTATCGGTGTACTGATACGGGTAGGCTCGACCGTAATAACGGTACTTGGCCGCGCCGATCCAGGTGTCGGAGTTGTACTTGGCCGAGAGGAAGGCCGTGTCGAAATTTAGTTTCTGAATGTCACGGTCGGGGTCATAGTCCCAGCGCACACGAACCGCGCCGCCGAGGTCGAGGTTGTCGGTCACTTGCACGGCCATGGCAGGGGCCGCAAAGGTGCAGAGCAGAGCGATGTGCAACGGACTAAGGCGCAGAGAAGCAGGGAAGGGCATGGGCAACTCTCGGTTATTTTTATATGAGATGCCGGCCAGTCTTGCGATCAATGGTGTGTTGAACAAACGATAAAAAATGTGCAGAAACCTTCCTCAGATGCATGTTACTGAGAAAATCCTGTAGGACAATTTCTGGCGGTCGTGGGATGCTTGGCCGATCAGATACCGCTTTCGAGTGCTTTACATGAAACGCAAAATGCCCGGTCTTAATGCCCTCAAGGCGTTTGAAGTGGCCGGCAGCACCGGTAGTTTTACCCGCGCCGCCGAGTTGTTGAACGTGACCCAGAGCGCGGTCAGTCGCCAAGTGCGTCAGCTGGAAGAACAGCTCGGCGAGAGCCTGCTGGAGCGCCGCCACCATCACCTGGAACTGACCAGCGCCGGGAAAGTGTTGTTGCGGGCGCTGCATCAATCCTTTGACAAGATCGAGCTGACGGTGCGCAGCATCCAACAGAAAACCCATTCCAATCGCCTGCACATCAACGCACCGCCGACCTTTACCAATCGCTGGCTGATGCCGCGCCTGGGGCGCTTGCGGGAAAAACATCCTGAGTTGGAGTTGAGCATTACCACGCGTTTGCAGGATAGCCTGGCGGAAACCAGCACCCTCGATTGTGCGATCCGTTTCGGCGATGGCGAATGGGATGGCCTGAACAGCTCGATGCTGATCCAGGAGCGGCACATCGCCGTGTGCTCCCCGACCTTGTATGCGCGGGAGTGGAGCGAGCAGGGCATTGACCTCAATCGCCTGACGTTGCTGCATGTGCTGGCCCGTGAAGACCAGCGCTACCTGACCTGGAAACATTGGCTGGACGCCGCTCGCATCACCGGGGTCGACACCCAGGGTGGGTATGAATTCGACTTGCTGGACCTGGCGATTCGCGCGGCCATCGACGGCCTGGGCATTACCATCGCCGACTGGCACATGGTCGCCCCGGAACTGGCCAGCGGGCAGTTGACTCAGGTGCTCAACGTGCACGTGGATGGGCACCAGTCCTACTGGCTGGTGACCCGACCGGAGCAGACCCTGATGCCGCAATTGCAGGTGTTCAGTCAGTGGTTGCAGGAAGAAATCTGGTTGGCACAAAGACAACTCGAACCCTCAACCGCTGCCCTCTAATCCACACAGATCCCCTGTAGGAGTGAGACCGGCTTGCCGGCGATAGCGTAGTGTCAGGCGATGAAGTTGTCGGCTGATACACCGCTATCGCGAGCAGGCTCACTCCTACAGTAAATCCCATTGGTTTGGGAGTAACCTGCATTTTTCGAATGTTTGCCCGCTCAATAAATCGTTTGTTCAACTCGCTCAGGATGCCAAGACTGGTCGAACTGGATAAAAACAACGATGGGCGATGCACATGCGACTCGAGCGAAATTTTGTTAACGGCCAATTCATAGAACCTGCCAGCGACGCGCTGATCGCAGTCTATAACCCGGCGACCGAAGCACTGGTTGGCCACGTCTCGGCGGCCACTGCTGTGGAGGCGGTCAATGCGGTCGAAGCCGCTGCCGCCGCGCAAAAGGTCTGGGGCAAACTCACCAGCATCGAGCGCGCCGAACACCTGCGCTCCTTCGCCGATGCCCTGGATGCCTGCGCTGAAAACATCGGTGCTGCCCTGGCCGCCGAATCCGGCAAAAGCGTTGCCGATGCCAGCAACGAAGCCCGTTACGCCGCGCAGATCACCCGTTATCACGCCGAGTGGGCACGCCGCATTGAAGGCGAGATCATTCCCAGCGACTCCCCGAACGAAAACCTGTTTCTGCACCGCGAGGCAATTGGTGTGGTTGCCTGCCTGATTCCGTTCAACTACCCGGTCTATACACTGCTGCGCAAAATCGCCCCGGCGCTGATTGCCGGCAACACCGTGGTGGTGCGCCCAAGCAACAACACACCGACCTCGGCGTTTGAAATCGCCAAGGCCGTGCAGCAATCCGGATTGCCGGCCGGGGTGGTGAACATCCTGACCATGGACCACGCGACTGCCGCCGCCGTTTGCACCCATAAGGCTGTCGGCCTGATCACTCTGACCGGCAGCGTCAACGCCGGGCGCATCGTGCTCGATTACTGCAAGGCCAACATTGCCAAGCCATCGCTCGAGCTGGGCGGCAAAACCCCGGCGATCATCGAAGCGGATGCCGATCTTGAAGCGGCCGCTAGCGCCATCGTCGCCTCGAAGACCACCCACTGCGGTCAGTTGTGCACGGCCGTGGAGCGGGTCTACGTGCAGGAAAGTGTCTACGACCAATTCCTCGCGCTGCTGAAATCGAAAATCAGCGCCGTGAAGTTTGGCGACCGCGCCACCGACGCCAGCCAGATGGGGCCGTTGGTCAACGCCAGTTCGCAACAGAACATTCACGCCATGGTCGAACGCGCCATCGCGGACGGCGCGGTCCTGGAAACCGGTGGTTTTATCCCACAAGGCAAAGGTCATTTCTACCCGCCGACCCTGCTCAGCGGCTGCCGTCAGGACATGGAAATCATCCAGGAAGAGATCTTCGGCCCGGTGTTGCCGGTGCTCAAGTACGGCGACATCGACGAAGCCCTGGCAATGGCCAACGACCATCAGTTCGGCCTGTCCTCGGTGCTGTACACCGAGAACTACCGCACCACGATGAAAGTCGCCAACGCCATTGAAGCCGGCGAGCTGTACGTCAATCGCACCCCGGCCGACCCGTATCAGGGCTTCCACGCCGGCTGGAAACGTTCAGGGCTGGGCGGCGATGACGGCAAGCACGGCATGCTCGAATTCACCCAGACCCGTCTCGTGGTCATGAAGTACTGATCCACCAGGCACACGCTTCACGCAGCACCCATAAAAACAATTAACAGGGCTGCCCGGACCACCGGGCAGCCAGAGGTCACCTAGATGTCCAAGCATGCATCCACTGCTGCCGCTGTTCAGGGTTCGAACGCGGGTTCAATAAGCCACAGTGACAAGGGAAGTCGCTATTTCCAATTGATGCTATTGGTACTGGCCGCCGGTGCGATCTACCCGATCCTGTACCTGCGTCAGGTCTACCAGACCACCATGCTCGACGTGTTCCAGATCAGCCACAGCGAGCTGGGTTATCTGTACTCGATGCTCGGTACGATTTTCCTCCTCAGCTACTTGCCTAGCGGCTGGCTGGCTGACCGCATCGCCCCACGCTTTTTGATTTTCTTCTCGCTGGTCGCCACCGGTGCCTTGGGCCTGTGGTACTCCACCGCGCCGTCGATGACCGGGTTGATGATCATCTTCGGTTGCTGGGGCCTGACCACCGGCCTGACGTTCTGGGCTTCGGTACTCAAGCGCGTAAAAATGATTGCGCATCACACTGAACAGGGTCGGTTCTTTGGCATCCTCGATGGCGGTCGCGGCCTGGTCGAAGCGTTGCTGGCCACCGTCGCACTGGCCCTGTTTGCCTTCGCCACCGAAACTCGTGGCGAGTCGGCGGCAGAGGGCTTCAAACACGTCGTCTATCTCTATGCCTTTACTTGCATCGCCATCGGTTGCGTACTGGTGTTGATTAAAGACCCCAAGTCGATGGACGACACCGCGCCGGTGGAAAAGGGCAAGTACAACCTGCTCAGCGACCTGGCCACCCTGGTGAAAATCCCTGAGTTGTGGCTGGTGACGGCCATCGTGTTCTGCGGTTATCACATCTTCTGGGCCACCTACAGCTTCTCCGATTACCTGCAAGGCGGCGGCATGACCGCGGTCATGGCGGGCACCATCACCACCCTCAAATTGTGGATGCGCCCGATTGGCGGGATCGGCGGTGGCTGGCTCGGTGACAAATTTTCGAACATCTCGGTGCTGATCGTGGCGCTGTTCTGCGCGACGTTGGCGATGGTCGGCCTGGTCGTGTTCCCGGCGCTCAACAGCATGGGCCTGCTGATCGGTACGGTGATTTTCATCGGCCTGATGACCTACGCCATTCGCGGTTTGTACTGGGCGATCCTCGACACCTGCAACATTCCGCTGCGCATCACCGGCCTGGCCATTGGCATTGTCTCGGTGGTCGGTTACCTGCCGGACGCGTTCATTCCCTTGATCAACGGCTACCTCACTGAGCATTACCCGGGTGCCTTTGGTTACAAGCTGTATTTCAGCTACATCGCATTCGTCGGCCTGCTCGGGACCTTCGCGGCCCTGACCTTGCGCGCTCGTATCAATCGTAAATCTTTGAACAAGACTTCTTTGAAATAAGCAGGTGTCTGTGATGAAAATCGTCGCCTTAGAAACCCATATCGTCGCCGTTCCGCCACCGCACATCGGCGGCATGTATTGGTTGTTCGTCAAAATCAAAACCGATTGCGGCATCGAAGGTGTGGGCGAAATCTACGCCGCGACCTTCGGCCCCAAAGCCATGTTGCCGATCATCGAAGACGTGTTCGAACGCTACCTGCTCAACCAGGACCCGCACCACATCGAACGCTTCTTCCGCCAGGCCTATTCGAGCGGTTTCACCCAGCGTCCGGACCTGACCATGATGGGTGTGGTCAGCGGTCTGGAAATGGCCTGCTGGGACATTATTGGTAAAGCGGCGAACAAGCCGGTGTATGAACTGCTGGGCGGCAAGGTCCACGAGCGCCTGCGTTCCTACACCTATCTCTATCCGGTGAACAGCAAGGGCGAGTACGACTACGACGACCCGGACCTGGCCGCCGAGTGCGCCATCGAGAACATGAATAAAGGCTTCACCGCCGTGAAGTTCGACCCGGCCGGGCCGTACACCGCGTACTCCGGGCACCAGATCTCCCTGGAAGTGCTTGAGCGCTGCGAAACCTTCTGCCGCAAGATCCGCGAAGCGGTGGGCGACAAGTGCGACCTGCTGTTCGGCACCCACGGGCAAATGGTCCCGTCCTCGGCGATTCGCCTGGCCAAGCGCCTGGAGAAGTACGACCCGCTGTGGTTCGAAGAGCCGGTGCCGCCGGGTCAGGAAGATGCCATGGCGCAAGTTGCGGCCAAGACCTCGATTCCGATTGCCACGGGCGAACGGCTGACCACCAAGTACGAATTCTTCAAACTGTTGCAGGCCGGTGGTGCGTCGATCTTGCAGATGAACGTCGCCCGCTGCGGAGGGCTGCTGGAAGCGAAAAAGATCGCCAGCATGGCCGAAGTCTATTACGCGCAGATTGCCCCGCACCTCTACAACGGGCCGATTGGCGCGGCCGCGAGTTTCCAGTTGGCGACCTGCACGCCGAACTTCCTGATCCAGGAAAGCATCATGACCTGGGGCGGGTTCCATGCCGAAGTCCTGACCAAGCCGCTGCAATGGGAGGACGGCTACATCATCCCGTCCACCGAGCCGGGCCTGGGCGTGGAGCTGGACATGGACGTGGTGCGCAAGCATTCGCCGTACACCGGCGAGCGCCTGCACCTGCAAATGGCGCCGACCCCGGCGGACGTCAAAGACACATCGCCAGCCAGAGGCTGACAGGCCTGACGCGGTTCCTGTGGGAGCCAGCCTGCTGGCGATAGCGGTGGATCAGTCGACATTGATGTTGAATGTCAGGCCGCCATCGCCAGCAGGCTGGCTCCCACAGGGGATCGCATCGTCCATCCGAATTTTGTACAACGACTTACGCGGTAACCCTGCATGACATACGACTACATCATCGCTGGCGCTGGCGCCGCAGGCTGCATCCTTGCCAACCGGCTCTCGGCCAGCGGCAAACATTCGGTGTTGCTGCTGGAAGCGGGCGGCAAGGACAGTTCCCTGTGGTTCAAGATCCCGGTCGGCTTCGCCAAAATGTATTACAACCCGACCTTCAACTGGATGTATTACAGCCAGCCACAAAAGCAGCTGAACAGCCGCGAAATCTACGCACCACGCGGTAAAGTGCAGGGCGGTTCGGGATCGATCAACGCGATGATCTACGTCCGCGGCCAAGCCCACGATTTTGATGATTGGGCGGCCAACGGCAACGAAGGATGGGGCTTCAAGGACGTCCTGCCGTATTTCCGCAAACTGGAAAACCATCCGCTGGGCGACAGCGAATACCACGGCTCCAGCGGCCCGATCAGCATCACGCCGATGAAGGGCCAGACCCATCCGATTTGCGATGTGTTCCTCAAGGGCTGCGACGAGCTCGGCTATCCGCACAGCGACGATTTCAACGGGCCAAAATTCGAAGGCTCGGGCATCTATGACGTCAACACCAAAAATGGCCAACGTTGTTCCAGCAGCTTTGCGCATCTGCACCCGGCGCTGTCTCGGTCGAACCTGACCGTTGAGCATTTCGCCCTGGTGGATCGCGTGTTGTTCGATAACGACCGCGCAACCGGGATTTCCATCACCCAGCACGGCGTGGTGCGAACCTTCACCGCCAACAAGGAAATCATCCTTTGCGCCGGTGCAGTAGACACGCCGAAGATCCTGCAACTGTCCGGTGTCGCGGATCAGGCGCTGCTGGCCAAACACAAGATCCCGATGGTCAAGCATCTGCCGGCGGTGGGGCAAAACCTGCAGGATCACCTGTGCGCCAGTTACTACTACAAGGCCAATATCCCGACGCTCAACGATCAACTGAGTTCATTGTTCGGTCAGTTCAAACTCGGTCTGAAATACCTGTTCACCCGCAAGGGCGCGCTGGCGATGAGTGTCAATCAGGCCGGCGGATTTTTCCGTGGCAATGAGCAGCAGACCCACCCGAACTTGCAGCTGTACTTCAACCCGCTGTCGTACCAGATCCCGAAAAACAATAAGGCCAGCCTCAAGCCGGAGCCGTACTCAGGCTTTCTGTTGTGCTTCAACCCGTGCCGGCCGACCAGTCGCGGGCACATCGAGATCGCTTCGAAAAACCCGCGGGACGCAGCAAGGATCGACCCGAACTACCTGAGCACGCAAAAAGACATCGACGAGGTCATCCAGGGCAGCCGCTTGATGCGCAAAATCATGCAGGCACCGGCGCTCAAGCGCATCACGGTTGAAGAGGTATTGCCGGGGCCAGTCGTCGAAACCGACGAACAGATGTTGCAATATTTCCGCGAAAACAGCGGTTCGATCTACCACCTGTGCGGTTCCTGCGCGATGGGGGCGGACGAGCAGAAGTCTGTGGTCGACAAACGATTGAAAGTCCATGGGCTGGAAGGATTGCGCATTGTCGATGCATCGATTTTCCCTAACGTGACGTCCGGCAATACCCACGCGGCGGTGTTGATGGTGGCAGAGAAGGGCGCCGATCTGATTTTGCAGGACGCCTGATTTCGTCGCCTCTGAGTATCAAAAATGAATTTCCGCCAAGACTGCTGCTCATAATTGATAGAGAGCGGATTTAGCGCGCGAAAATCATGGGTGTATTCAGGGAGTGGCAAAATCATGGGGCCAGTATCGACGGCAGGCACGAACGTTTCTGGCGGGTTGATTCTTGTGGTCGAAGACGATCCGTTGATCCTGGAATTTCTCTGCGAAATCCTCCAGGAAGAAGGGTTCGTGGTTAAGTCACAGACTAGCGCGGATGCCGCTTCAGCGTACCTGGAGCAGCACTCCGACAATGTCCGTCTGTTGCTCACCGACATCAGCATGCCGGGCACGCTCAATGGCGCTGACCTCGCCAATCAGTTTGGCGACCGCTGGCCAGACAAGCCGATCATGATCATGTCCGGTTTCGAAACACCACAAAGCTCCGGCGTGAGGCATTCAGTCTCGTTTATCAAAAAGCCCTGGGCGCTCGGCCAATTGCTGGACTGTGTCGAAGGCGCCTTGAAGTCCAAGCCCGTCAGCTGAAGCGCTATTGCGCCTCCTGAGCCCGTCTCGCAAGTAAATGCTACATTGCTGGCTTACCTGCCTGGCCCTTGCGAAAGGAAGCTGATCCTTGTCTGCTCATCCATCCGTTTTCAACACTCCTTACCGCGCCTTCCTGTTCGATATGGACGGCACTGTCCTCAACTCCATCGCCGCCGCCGAGCGGATCTGGACGATCTGGGCCTTGCGCCACGGGGTGGATGTCGCGTCCTTCCTGCCGACCATTCACGGCGTGCGCGCCATCGATACGGTCAATCGCCAGGGGTTGCCGGGGGTTGATGCCGAATCTGAAGCGGCGTGGATTACCCAGGCGGAAATCGAGGACGTGGAAGGCGTAGTCGAGGTTCGTGGTGCGGCGGCTTTCCTTCAGGCCTTGCCGGCCGGTCAATGGGCAATCGTGACCTCTGCACCAAGAGCACTGGCCTTGCGCCGGATGGCGGCGGCGGGGATTCCCGAACCTGATGTCATGGTGACGGCCGAAGATGTCAGCGCCGGTAAACCGGATCCTGCGGGGTATCGGCTGGCGGCGAAACGGTTGGGTGTCGAGGTGACGGAGTGTTTGATTTTCGAAGATGCCACAGCGGGGATTCTGGCGGCGGAAGCGGCAGGGGCGGATTTGGTGATCATCACCGAGACGCATGAGCATGCGATTCAGACGCAACATGCAACGTTGGCCAATTATCAGTCGGTAACCGCATCTGTGGACCCTGACCACTATATCCGCCTCAAATAAATCTAATTGTAGGAGTGAGCCTGCTCGCGATAGCGGTGGATCAGTCATATCAATACCGACTGATCCACCGCTATCGCGAGCAGGCTCACTCCTACATGGATCGGTGTCGTGGCTAATAGATTCCGGGAATCAGCCGCCAGGTGTTGGCGCAATAACTGTCGTACTCACCACCAAACTTCGCCCTCAACAGCGCTTCCTCAGCGTGAATCCGCGCAATCAGCGGCATCACTGTCAACGCCGCCAGCAACAGCCCGACACCCGAACGAAACGCCAGCGCCCAGCCCACGGCAATCACCAACATTCCCAGGTAGCTGGGGTTGCGCAGGCGTCGATAAATCCCGTCAGTGACCAGCCTGTGCCCCGGCTGAATCGCCACCAACCCGCTGAAGCGCTTGCCCAGCACAAACACGGGCCACAAGCGTAGCGCACCGCCAGCGATGAACAGCAACGCACCGATCCAGCGCAGGCCTTCACCGCCGAATGTCCAGACGTCAATCCGGTCGGTGTAGGCAGGCAAGAACCCGCTGAGCAATCCAATCACCCCGAACGCCGGAAGCACCCAGCGATTGGCCCGGTCCTCACGTTCGCCGGAACTCAAGTTGACCTCGGTGAACAGCGAAGCCACGGTCATCACCACGGTCGCCAAGGCAACCACCACTAACGGCGCATGTGTAAAAAATGCCGCAAACCCGCCCAATCCCCACACCGCAAGACCGAGGTAGGCGAGGGTGCCGACGATGGCGAAAAACGCCAGTTTGGGCGAGATTTTCATGAGCACCTCGTGATGTGCAATGACCCTTTTCAGCTTAGAGGCCCGATGTTGCTCACGCGTTCAACTCGGACCTGGCATTGCGCCGAATCACCTGCGGCGGTTGGCCGAATGCCCTAAGGAAGGCTTCGCGCATGCGGCGCCGGTCAGTGAAGCCGACCTCGGTGGCGATCTGATCGAGGGTCAGGCGCCCGCGTTCGAGCATCTGCCGCGCCACCTCCAGTCGCAAGTTTTCGATGGCCCTGGCCGGCGTTTGCCCGGTCTCGGCGCGAAAGCTGCGGCTGAATTGCCGAGGGCTGAGGCGCGCCACGTCTGCCAGTTGCTCCACCGACAGGGGCGAGGCCAGGTGTTCCCGGGCATAGCCGAGAACGGTCTGAATGCGGTCGGATTTTGGCGCCAGTTCGAGCAACGCCGAATGCTGGGACTGGCCGCCCGCACGACGCTGATACATCACCAATTTCTGTGCCACGGAACGCGCCAGTTCCGCGCCGTGATCCTTCTCGACCATGGCCAGCGCCAGGTCGATACCGGCGGTCATGCCGGCCGAGGTCCAGATTGAGCCGTCGACCACGTAGATGCGGTCTTCTTCCACTTTGATCAATGGGAATCGCGCTTGCAGCTCCCGGGCATAGGCCCAATGCGTGGTGGCCCGCCGTCCATCGAGCAGACCGGCCTGGGCCAGTACAAATGCCCCCGAACAGATCGACGCCATGCGCCGTGTGGTGTCCACGCGGCGGCGCAGGTATTTCAGTACGCCTTCGGGCGACTGTTCGATGATGGCATCGCCGCCGACCACGATGACGGTATCGAACACCCGTTCATCGAACGCCTGGGTCCCGACACTCAAACCACCGGAGGCGCGCAGCGTGCTGCCGTCTTGTGAGATCACACTGACGTCATACAGCGTCTCACCGGCGCTGAAGTTGGCGTACTCGAACACCGACATGGCGGCCAGCGCCATGGACTGGAAACCCTCGAACACCACAAATGCCACGGCAGTCATCGCTAGACCCTCAAAAGGACATGTCCTGAAAACGTACTTTAAACGTCATTTGAGACAAGTGTAAGAGGCTTTATAACGGTTCACACCCGGCGAACTGTTCGCCTCACTGTGAAGGAAACTCAACATGGCTCTCTCATCCAAAGGCACAGCACTGATTACTGGCGCTTCTTCGGGTATCGGCGCGGTGTATGCCGACCGTCTAGCCCGCCAGGGTTACGACCTGATTCTGGTCGCCCGCAGCCAGGCCAAACTGAATGCGCTGGCTAACCACCTGAGTAACGAAACCGGCCGAGCGGTGGAAGTGGTCGCGGCCGATTTGAAGGTCAAAGCCGATGTGCTGCGGGTCGAGGAAATTTTGCGTAACGACGCCAGCATCACCTTGCTGGTCAACAACGCCGGTGTGGGCGCGGTCATGCCGCTGCTGGGCAGCCCGGTCGATGAGATGGAAGAGATGATCACCCTCAACGTCACCGCGCTGATGCGTCTGGCGTATGCGGTGGTGCCAGGCTTTGTCGCGCGTGGCACGGGAACCGTCATCAACATCTCGTCGATTGTTGCTTTCGCGCCGGAAATCCTCAATGGCGTGTACGGCGGGACCAAGGCCTTTGTGCTGGGCCTTAGCCAGTCGATGCACCGCGAACTGGCGGATAAAGGCATTCGTGTCCAGGCGGTACTGCCCGGTGCGACGGCGACCGATTTCTGGAGTGAGGCCGGCAACCCGGTGGAAAACCTGCCGCAAGAGATCGTGATGTCGGCGCAAGACATGGTCGACGCCGCGCTGGCAGGCCTGGCGAAGGGCGAAGTGGTGACCATTCCGAGCCTGCACGACGGCGAACAGTGGGACCGTTACGAAGCCCAGCGTCAGACCCTTTCCGGGTTGTTCGGCAACTCCAGCGCTGCACCGCGCTATCGCTAAAACAGGGGCGGGGGGCAGGGTGAACTAAGCTTGGATAAGAAGGGTTCACCTTTGGGACACCCGCGATGCTGCACATCAGAACGCCGTTGATCCTGCATTGGGGGCTGTCGACCCCGACCCGACGGATCTGGCTCAAGATGGAAAACCTGCAACCCAGTGGTTCGTTCAAGCTGCGTGGCATGGGGCTTCTGTGCAGTCAGGCCAAGGCGCAGGGCAAACGCCGAGTTGTTTGTCCTTCGGGCGGCAATGCCGGTTTTGCCACCGCCATTGCCGCCGCCAGCCTGGGGCTGAGTGCCTGCATTGTGGTGCCGCACACGACCCCTGAGACGACCCGCGCCAGGATCAGAAAAACCGGCGCTGAAGTCATTGTCCATGGCAAGGTCTGGGACGAAGCCAATCAAAGGGCAAGAGAGCTCTCGCAGGACGCGGACACCGAATACGTGCCGGCCTTCGATCACCCGGTGTTGTGGGAAGGGCACAGCACGCTGGTGGATGAAGTCCTGGAAGTGTGTCCTCAAGTGGATGTGATGGTGACATCGGTAGGGGGCGGCGGATTGCTGGCGGGCATCCTCACGGGGTTGATTCGCCATGGCCGCACAGACTGCCGGATCATCGCCTGCGAAACCGAGGGCGCCGCGTCTTTTGCGGCCGCCGTGGAAGCAGGGCATCCCGTCAGGTTGCCACGCATCGACACCGTGGCGACCTCGCTGGGTGCGGCGCAAGTCGCGGCCTGGCCGGTGCAGCACATCCAGGACTTTGCGCACCAGTGCGTTGTGCTTAGCGATGAGGATGCAATCATGGGCGTGGTTCGTTTCGCCAGTGACATGCGTCAGTTGGTGGAACCAGCGTGCGGTGTTTCATTGGCGGTAGCGTACCTGGACCATCGAGCCATAGCCGATGCGCACGACGTGGTGATCGTGGTCTGTGGTGGGGTGAGTGTCAGTGCGCAATTAGTCGCTGGCTGGGCACGCCTATCCGGTAGGCGAGCGAAGTAGGGCTGGAAACGCTATTGATGTGTCACAAGCCCTACCGCTGTTTTAAGGCTTTCATTTACCGGCGGAATCGCCTTCCTGCACCAGGATGGCCCGGGCCAGGTCTTCATCGCTGGCATTGAGGCCGGGATTGTCCTGACGAATTTTCTTCAACACCGACTCCAGATAAACCCCGCGAATCGCACCGCCACTGGCAACGAAGCTCGAGGCGTCATCCTGAGCGGGAATCAGCAGCTTCTTATCTTTGAATGTCGAGTACAGCGAGGCTGAGACCCCGGCTGAAGTGGCAACATCTCCCGCATCCACATCGGCCATAGCCGAACCGAAGGGTAAACACAGCATCAGTGAGGAAATAATAATCAGACGGCGCATGACGGTGTCCTCTGAAAGCGTGAAGCAAATAGGAAGTACCTCTAAGGTTAGGATGCGCGGCGATCGCCAGGAGTTCCTTATCGCCGCAATATCGTTCAAAACCGCAGTGTTGCTCCGGTTAACAGCCACTGATCACGTTCCCCTGTCAGGTTACGTTCCGCCACCACATCAACGTCGATACGCTCGCCAAGGTGAAACCGTGGTCCGGCCTGCCACGCCTGATCAACACCCCGTTGGCCTGATCGCGGCATCATCCACCACGTACGCACCGCCGGCCGCTTTGGCGTTGGACATCACCGTCAGGAGTGCGATCAGGCTCAGGGTGATACTGACGAACAACACATTGCGCCGCACCTTTCGGCCTTGCACGGGCGGCAGACTGCGTACAAAAGACATCAATTCACGAGTCGGTTTCTGCATGAGGTTTACCTCGAAGTTTCATTGGAAAGCGGCCCCCTCTAACTGCAAACCCCTGTAGCAGCTGTCGAGCCGGCGAGGCTGCGCCCGGCTGCGCAGCAGTCGTCCAGTCAGAACTCACGGTGCGTCAGGCAGACCGCGCGAATCGGATTCGCGACTGCTTCGCAGCCGGACGCAGCCTCACGGGCTCGACAGCTGCTACAAGGGCTGCGTTGTGTTTGGGGTGGCTAGCGATAGGGTTTGCAGACCGGCCGCCCGGGCTTGGGCGAGCAGTGCTTCGGTGTCTTCGCCGCCGGGCAGGGCAATCACCACGTCCGGTCGGCTGTCGCGCAACATGAACTGGTTGCGCAAGCGCTCTGCCGACTTTCCGTGGCGTTGCCAGTTGGGCGGGTAACGCACGATGTCGATGCCCTGTTCCCGCGCCCATTCTTCGATGACACCGCCCAGGTGCTGGTTGCCGCCATGGATCAGCACACGCACCGGGTGCGCGCGTTGGAAGGCGTCGAGCACCCGTCGGCACTGGCCACTGTCGGCGTAATGGCGACCCGCACAGATCAGCAGGCGCATGTCGGGGTTTCCTTCGCCGGATCGTTGTTCTCGATCACCCGCTCACCCGCGCGTTCGAGCAGCGGATAGGCGAGGGCGGCGATGTGGTGGTGCACGCGGCGGTAATCGCGCAGCACGCGCTGGAAGATGTCACCGGATTCGGCCCAGGTGTTTTTGTCTTCCTGCAACTTGCGAAAATGCTCACGGCTGGCGTGCGCTTCGAGTTCTCTGACGGTTTCCTTGCGACTGATCAGTTGATGGGCGGTGGCAATGTCTTCGCGCAGGAACACGCTGATCGCCAGGCTCAGGCTTTCCAGCAAGGCGTCGTGCAGCGGGGCGATGTTGCCCAGCTCGAACGCCGAGAACTGTTCGCCACGGCGCACCCGGCGCATCGCCAATTGCGCGAGGCTGCTGGAGAGAATGTCCGCCGCGTGTTCGAGGTTGATCACGAACAAAAGGATTTCCTGGGCGCGATCGGCATCGTCGTCGCTGATGCCTTCCTTGCCGATGTCGGCCAGATAGGCACGAATCGCTGCGCTGAGCAGGTCCAGGGATTGATCGATGCGTCTGACGTCGTCGACGCAGGTCGGCGCCGAGGTGTGGAACACCTGCAACAGGCGCCCGAGCATCGCCGAGAACATATCGGCCATGCGCAGGGCTTCCCGGGCGGCGTTGGACAAACCGATGTTGGCCACCTCCAGTCCTGCCTCGTCCAGGTAGTGCGGCATTCCGGGATCGACTTCCCGCACCGGATCCGGCAGCAGCCGGGTGAGGGCGTTGGCGAGTACGTCAGTCAAGCCGATGAACACCAGCGCCAACAACAAGTTGAAACCGCTGTGCAGGACCACGACCAGTGTCGACGGATTCAGGCTCGTCTCGGCCAACAGTCCGGCAAACGGCAACACCGCCAGCGCACCGACCACCCGCACCAGCAGATTACCCAGCGGCAAACGTCGACCGACGCTGGATCCAGCGTTGATCACTGACGGCAAGGTACCGCCAATGTTTACACCCAAGACCAACGCAACCAGGGTGGTCGCCGAGAGCATGCCGGTCGCGGCCAGCGAGACGATCAGCAACACCACGGCCACGCTGGAATGGCAGAGCCAGGTGAGCAGCAGCGCCACCAACAGTGCAATCAGCAGGTCGCCGTCCAGGCTTTGCATGATCAGCTGAAACACCGGCGTGGTTTCGACGTGCGCCAGGGTGGAACCGAGCATGTGCAGGGCCAGCAGCATCAGCCCCAGGCCGATCAGCGCACAGCCGACACTTTCAAAGCGTGAGTCATCGCGCAGGCGAAAGACGATCAACCCCGTCAGCAACATCAGTGGCATGAGCATCGACATGTCGAGGCTCAGCAGTTGCACCACCAGGGTCGAACCGATATTGGCGCCCAGCATCATGGCCAGCGCCGGGGCCAGCGCGAGGGTGCCGGCGGCGGTGAACGAGGTCGCCATCAGGCTGACGGCGGTGCTGCTTTGCAGGAGGCCGGTGATGCCGATCCCCGACAGCAATGCCATCCAGCGATTGTTCAGGTTGTGGCCCAGCCACTGGCGCAATGGCGAACCAAAGCCGCGCAGTAACGCCGAAGAAATCATGTGAGTGCCCCACAGCAGCAATGCGATGGCGCCTGCGAGGTTGATCAGTAGAGTCGTTCCCGACATGAGAACTCTCCTTATTCCGTGTCGCATTGATCGAAGGCCGCGCCCAAAAACCTGTAGGAGCTGAGCTTGCTCGCGATAGCGGCAGACCAGCCGATATTGGTGTCGACTGACACACCGCTATCGCGAGCAAGCTCGGCTCCTACAAGGGGGTGTTCAAGCCATCAGAACCACTGCTTGAAGCGGCGGATGTAGATCGTTTTCATGACCTGCGCGAAGACGCAGTAGCTGAGCAAGGTGCCCACCAACCAAGGGAAGTACGCCCACGGCAATGGCTGCAAACCGACCAGCGTGCCCAGCGGCGAGAACGGAATGTAGATGCCCAGCACCATCACCAACCCGGTCATCAGAGTCACCGGCAACGCCGCCGTGCTCTGGAAGAACGGGATCTTCTGTGTGCGCAGCATGTGCACCACCAGCGTCTGGGACAGCAGCCCTTCGATGAACCAGCCGGACTGGAACAGGCTCTGCATTTCCACGCTATTGGCAGCGAACACGTACCACATCAGCGCAAACGTGGTGATGTCGAACACCGACGAGGTCGGCCCGATCCACAGCATGAAACGGCCGATGTTCTTCGCGTCCCACTTGCGCGGTTTGCTCAGGAACTCCTTGTCCATCTTGTCCCAGGGCAGCGCCAGCTGAGAGATGTCGTACATGAGGTTTTGCAGCAGCAGGTGAATCGACAGCATCGGCAAAAACGGGATGAACGCACTGGCCACCAGCACCGAAAACACGTTGCCGAAATTGGAACTGGCGGTCATGTTCAGGTACTTCATGATATTGCCGAAGGTTTCACGGCCCTTGAGCACGCCTTCTTCGAGCACCATCAGGCTCTTTTCCAACAGGATGATGTCGGCCGACTCCTTGGCAATGTCAGTGCCACTGTCCACCGAAATACCGACGTCGGCATCGCGCAGGGCAGGGGCATCGTTGATGCCGTCACCGAGGAAACCCACGGTGTGACCGTTGGCTTGCAACGCCTTCAGCACCCGGGACTTTTGCAGCGGCGTCAGCTTGGCAAACACCGTACGTTCTTCGACACGCAGCTTGAGGGTGGTGTCGTCCATGTTTTCGATGTCCTGGCCGAGCAGCGGGGTGCCCGGTTCCAGGCCGACGTCGCGGCAGATCTTGCAGGTGACGACAGCGTTGTCGCCGGTCAGCACCTTGACCGTCACGCCCATGTCCCGCAGCGCCGCAATGGCCGGGCCTGCGGTTTCCTTGGGCGGATCGAGGAAGGTCAGGAAGCCGCGAATCACCAGCTCGCGCTCATCCTCGGTGGTGTACTGGTTTTTGCTCTGCGCTTTCGGGATCTCGCGGGTGGCAACCAGCAATACGCGGAAGCCGTCCTCGTTGTATTCGTTGGCCAGGGCCAGCAGGTCTTTGCGGCGCTGATCATCGAGGGCGACGACGCTGCCGTTTTCATGGAGGTGACTGGCGATGGACAGCATTTCCTCGACCGCGCCTTTGCACACCATCAGGTGATCGTCGCGGCTGTCCTTGACGATGATCGACAGGCGCCGACGGACGAAGTCGAACGGCAACTCATCAACCTTGCTGTAGGCAAACGGCACCCGAAACTTTGGGTTGCTGTTGGCGAATTGAACCACCGCCTGGTCCATCAGGTTTTTCAGGCCGCTTTGGTGATGACTGTTGAGCCACGCCAGTTCGAGGATCGCGTCGTCGCGCCGGCCGTGGCTGTCGACGTGGTGCTCCAGAATGATCTTGTCCTGGGTCAGGGTGCCGGTCTTGTCCGTGCACAGCACGTCCATCGAACCGAAGTTCTGGATCGCATTGAGTCGCTTGACCACCACTTTGCGCTTGGCCATGGCCATCGCGCCTTTAGCGAGGTTGGCGCTGACAATCATCGGCAGCATTTCCGGGGTCAGCCCGACCGCCACAGCCAGTGCAAACAGAAACGCGTCGCTCCAGTCGCCCTTTGAGAAGCCGTTGAGCAGGAACACGATCGGCACCATCACCAGCATGAAACGGATCAACAGCCAGCTGACACTGTTCACCCCACGGTCGAACGCCGTTTGTACCCGCGAGCCGACAATGGCTTTGGCCAGCGAGCCGAAGTAGGTGCGCGAGCCGGTCGCGACCACCACGGCATTGGCGGTGCCGCTGACCACGTTGGTGCCCATGAAGCAGATGTTCGGCAGGTCGAGCAGGTTCGACTGATCGGCTGCGTTACCGGTCGCGGATTTCTGTGCGACGTTACCCAGCGTGTCGTATTTCTCCACCGGCAAGGCTTCACCGGTGAGTACCGCCTGACTGATGAACAGGTCGCGGGATTCGATCAGGCGAATGTCCGCCGGGATCATGTCACCGGCGCTGAGTTGCACGATATCGCCGGCCACCAGCTCGCGCATCGGTACTTCACGCGGCACCGCACGGCTGCCGCTTTGCTCGCGCCGCAGCACGGTCGCGGTGGTGCGCACCATGGCCTTCAACGTTTCGGCAGACTTGGCGGAACGGTATTCCTGCCAGAACCGCAGCAGGCTGCTCAAGGTGACCATGGTCATGATGATAATGACCTTGGTCAGGTCGGCTTCGTCGCCTTCGCCCTGACTGATCGGCAGCCAGTAATCGGTGAAGAAACTGATGCCGGCCAGAGTCAGCAGGACATAGATGAAGGGATTGTGCAGGGCTTTGAGCAGTTGGACGAGGGCGTGAGGCGGCTTGTCGTGGGCCACTTCGTTGTAGCCCCCACGCGCCAGCCGGCCTTCGGCTTCCAGTTCGGTCAGGCCGTCAGCGGTTGCATTGAGGTTGGCGAGGGTCACGGCCAGGCCATTTTGGGCTTCTCGTGCGGCGCGCATCGACAGTTTGGCGATGTCGCTGCTGGCACCTTTGGCGCGGGTATTCGGGGATTTTACTGTGGTCATCGCGTGTGCTCCTGCCGCTGACTTGCGGCACGACACACAGCCGGCTCACCCAACTACAGGCGAGCGAATGTATGTCGAGCCGCAAACAAGCGATCGATGTCAGAAGTAATGTTTTGTTGTTTTAACGTTCGCTGGCTATCAATGGAAAAGTGATAGGCAGCGAACCGTCTACTGGCTTCGTCCATAACTAACTCCAATTAACTGGTGTTTTAAAAGGCAATAAGAAGTTGTCAGTTTCCATTCTCGGGGAACCGTTATAGGAAGGACTTTAAAGTGCCTTCAAATCAACTGAATGTGCGGCCTGTCAGGCTCGGCTTCGCAGCCGGAAGCGGCGCGCGATGCGTCGACTCGGTGGTTCCGGGCTGTCGTCCAGGCTCCAGCGTTGCTGAAGCCTACCCGTCATCGGGCAGACGCGCCAGTTGGCACGCGGGAGTGCCCTGGCAGGGGAAGAAGGGCTGGAAAGCGGCGCAATGGCGCGGTTCGCGAGCGTAGGCTCACGGCTGGGCTTGACCCGCATGGTCGAAGCAAAGGCGCGTACGCCGGGCATTACAGTGGTGGTGAAGTTCATAACATGCCTCTGGACCGGACGGACGCCGGTGAGGCAAGTTACGGTGGAGCATCAAGCTCTAGCGCAGCTCACCCGACCGAAAAGTCGAGTCCCGTCATTTTCTGGGTTATGTGCCAGATTCTGCAGTTTCGCAGTAACCCGACAGCGACTAGATACTGTGTCCATTGGATTCTTTTGTGAGTTGAAAAAAGGCCTTCGTCGAAGGCCCGGGCAATTTACTCAGGGTGGTTGGATACGTCAACCTTAAATGCCCGATTAGTAGTGTATTAAATGGAAAAAGCGGCGGGCTCTATGATTGATTCAGCTAAATGACAGAGAGTTGTCGTTCATGTGACGGAAGCGGAAGAACTTGCTGGCGGCCGATAACAAGTTTCCGTCGGCTCCCTTCAATGCAGTGCTAACGTTAGGGCCTTCGCAAAGTCAGGAGCAATTGAGCGTGGATATCGAGTGCGTGGTGGTCGGCGCCGGTGTGGTCGGGTTGGCGGTGGCCAGGGCGTTGGCCCGTAGTGGTCGGGAAGTGATCGTGGTCGAAGCGGGCGAGGGCATTGGGGGAGGGATCAGCTCACGTAACTCGGAAGTGATTCACGCCGGAATCTACTACCCGACTGGCAGCCTCAAGGCGCAGTTGTGCGTGGAGGGCAAGCAGCGTTTGTATGCCTTCTGCGATGAACACGGGGTTGATTATCAGCGTTTGGGCAAACTGATCGTGGCCACCGATGACCGCGAGTGTGCGGCCTTGCGCGTGTTGTTGGAGCAGGGCCGGCGCAATGGCGTCGATGACTTGCAATGGCTGGATGCGGCGCGAGCCCGGACGCTTGAACCGGCGCTGTCCTGCGTGGCTGCGCTGTGGTCGCCTTCCACCGGGATTATCGACTCTCATGCGCTGATGCTCGCACTTCAGGCCGATGCTGAGGCCGGCGGCGCGTCGGTTGTCTTGCGCACACCACTGGAGTCAGTCCGTTGCACCGGGCAAGGTTTCGAGTTGCAGTTGGGCGGCGTACAGCCGATGACCCTGAGCTGCCGTGAGTTGATCAATTGCGCTGGATTGTCCGCGCCGCCGTTGGCGAGTCGCATCGAAGGCCTGGCGCCGCAGCACGTTCCAACCGCCCGGCTGTGCAAGGGCAGTTATTTCAGCTTGAGTGGCCGGGCGCCGTTTCGGCATCTGGTCTATCCGGCGCCGGAAAGTGCCGGGCTGGGTGTGCACATGACCCTCGACCTTGGCGGTCAAGCGCGCTTCGGCCCGGACGTCGAATGGGTCGACCATATCGATTACCGCGTCGACCCGCGCCGGTCCGAGGGTTTTTATGAGGCCATTCGACGTTACTGGCCTGGTCTGCCCGATAACAGTCTGCAACCCGCGTACAGTGGCATTCGCCCGAAAATAAATGGCCCTAATGAACCGGCCGCCGACTTCACTATCAGCGGCCCGGCCGAGCATGGCGTGCCGGGGCTGGTGAACCTGTTTGGCATCGAATCACCGGGCCTGACCAGTTGCCTGGCGCTGGCCGATCGGGTGGTGGAGCGCCTTTCCCCCAAGTCAGTCGACGACACAATCCTGTAGCAGCTGCCGAGCACCGCGAGGCTGCGTCCGGCTCGGTCCGCGCTCGGGCGAAGCAGTCGTAAACCCTGCACACGCGGCCTTTCTGAAACACCGCGTCGCCTGATTTCACGACTGCTTCGCCCGAGCGCGGACCGAGCCGGACGCAGCCTCGCGCTGCTCGACAGCTGCTACACGGCGGCTACACAGAACGCATCGCGAAGGTGCCGGTTATCAGCCTTTGCGATGCCGCCCGCCGAGCGGGCTATGCTTTGCAGTGCGCCCATCACCATGGGAGATCTCTCATGATCAACGTACGCACTGCCCGCATGCTTGCCGATTACAAAAACTGGGCCGACCAGCGCCTCTTTGACAGCCTGGCCGCATTGCCGGCGGGGGAGGTCAGTAAAGAACGCGTCTCGGTGTTCAAAAACATGATCGGCACCCTGAACCACATCTACGTGGTGGACTGCATCTGGCAAGCTCACCTCGAAGGCCGAGGGCACGGCTTCAAAACCTCACATGATCTGTTGCATGCCGACCTTGGCGAACTGCGCATGGCACAACGGGAGATCGATCACTGGTACTGTGACTGGAGCGAACGGCAGACCGAGGCGTCGCTGGATAAAACCGTCGAGTTTTCGTTTGTGTCGGGCGAAAGCGGCACCATGAGCGCAGGCGCGATACTGATGCACGTGGTCAATCACGCCAGCTATCACCGTGGTTGGGTGATCCAGATGTACTTCGAAATCCCGGCCATGCCACCGGTCACGGACCTGCCGGTGTACCTGCGCGAGACCCAACCGACAGCGTTCACGTTGCTGCATGCCCCGGCAGTGGAGCCGACATGTAGTGTGCAATTTTCGAACGCAACCAGCGTTCTGCCGGATCGTTATCGTTGACGCCGTTCCAGACCATGGACAGCTCGGACAGCACGATGTCAAACGGCGGGTCGTCGGCACGCAACTGGCTACTGCCTTCGATCAACGCACACGCGGCGTAATCCGGCACCGTGGCCAGCATGTCGGTGCCGGCCAGCAGCGCCCTTAACCCAGCGAATTGCGGCACCGCCAATACCACCCGCCGTGAGCGACCGATACGGGCCAGGTCGTTGTCGATGGCCCCGGTCAAGTCCCCGGAAAACGACACCAGTGCATGCGGCCGGTCGCAGAACTCGTCCAGCGTCAGGGGCCCGGGCCGGTT
The DNA here is from genome assembly GCF_019956415.1 of Pseudomonas sp. GL-B-19. Taxonomy (GTDB): domain Bacteria; phylum Pseudomonadota; class Gammaproteobacteria; order Pseudomonadales; family Pseudomonadaceae; genus Aquipseudomonas. Next base: position 50,927 of record NZ_JAHBDK010000034.1, on the reverse strand, counting down.
ATCACCGCGCAAAATCTTCACACTCAAGTCGCGCAACTTCTTGCGCTTGGCGTTGGCCGGCAGCTCCGTGGTGTAACTGATCCCGACAGAAATTTCGCCGCTGGCGAGCATCGATGACATCAGCAGATAATTCACCCGGCGCACCACCACCACAACGTTCTGCGCCTCCTCGCGAATCTGCTTGAGCAGCGGCGGAAACAGGCCGAACTCGGCGTCATCGGACAGGCCGATGCGAAACACATCACGGCTGGTGGCCGGGTCGAAATCCTTGGCCCGACTGACCGCACCGGAAATGGTGTCCATCGCCGGTTGCAACTCCTTCAGAATCACCAGCGCACGCGGGGTTGGCTCCAGTGTGCGACCGTTGCGCACCAGCAACGGGTCGTCGAACAGGTCGCGCAATTTCGCCAGTGAGGCACTGACGGCGGGCTGGCCGAGGAACAGCTTCTCCCCGGCGCGGGTCAGGTTTTTCTCGAACATCAGGGTTTCGAAAATCACCAACAGGTTCATGTCCACGCGGCGCAGGTCGTTGCGGTTCATGTTGGAGGCTCGCAGGATTTGAGGGTCTGTTCAGTAAAGCATCAAACCTGAGAGGGTCATTAAACGGCGATGTTTAACACACATCTCCAGACACTCTGTGAGGCTACACAACCTTGCGCCGTTGCCTACGACTGCGCCAGAATCCGCCGGCTTGTGCGCCTTGGGCCGGGACTTTACTGTTTGCCGGTCGCTGAAAAACAGCGATCGGGTTTGGTAGCCCGGCTGACTTAGTGCATAGCACACCTGATGCAGCCCCTGCGGTCTGCGTCTTTATGGTGGCCATGCGCAGGGCGCTTTCGAGCGCGCCGGTTTCCAAGTCACCGGTCTACCAACCCGCGTATGGTCACCACCTCTTCGTTTGGTAGCGAAAGTGATGGCTCCTCTGTTCTGATTTGGAGTTTCACTATGTTCAAGATCACACCTAACCCGCCAGAAACCGACACCGACGACGTTTCCCCCTACGAATCCACCGATTCCAAAAAGCTCAACACCGCCGCCGACCGCGCCCTCGATTACTACCTCAAACCGGTCATCCCCAAAGACACGCCACGCAAACCCAGCACCATCTACTTCGTCGGCCCCGACACCGATAACGAATCCCTGCTGGTCAACGCCTGTGAGACGTTGGCGTCAGCGAGTGTCATGTTGAGCGATTTCGCGGGGCAACTGAACGGTACACAGCGCCACACCTTGCTTGGCATTCAACATTCCGTGATGTTGGGTGAACTGGCGGTGAACCGGATGCTGGATAACTTCGATCCGCAAAGCTAAGGCCACAACTGCATGGCTGATAGCTGAGTTTTGCGGTGCTTGTCCGGGCCTTATCGCGAGCAGGCTCACTCCTACACTGATCTCGGCTCAAGCCGAATCCGGTTCCGTCAGCACCTTCCTGAACGTCTCCACCAACGGCCGCAAATTAATCCGGTGCCACGCTGCCCACAACGGCGTGGTAAACGAAATCCACGGCACTTCCCGCAGCACTACACCCGGTGGTGCATTGCGGCTCAGGCCTTTCTGAATCATCGCTATCCCCAACCCTGACGCCACCAGCCCCAATGCGGTGAACGGTTCGGTGGCTTCCATGCGGATGTCCGGGGTGAAGCCGGCGCGGATACAGGCGCTGACGAAGTCGTCGCGGCTGGTGACGTTCTGGCGGTGTTGCACGCCGATCCATTCCTGATCGGCCAGGTCGGCCGGGGTCAGTTCCGACTGGTGGGCGAGGGGATGGTGCTCGGGCAGGGCCAGCAGCATCGGATCGTCCAGCACCTGAAAACCCAGAAGATCCGGATCATCAGCGACGGGCGGTTCGCCGACCAGGGCGATATCCAGACTACGCTGGCGCAGTCCTTCGAGTTGCTCGACGGAGCTCAGGTTGTACAGCGCGACATGCACGTTCGGCCGGTCGACGCGCAACACGCGCAAGGCATTCGGCAGCACGCCGGCATGCATGGCGTTTTCGATGTAGCCGATGCATAAGCCGCCTTCTTCGCCGCGACCGAGGCGTTTGCCGAGGGATTCGAGGCGATTTGCATGGGTCAGCAGGGCACGGGTTTCAGCGAGAAACGTCTGGCCGTCGCGGGTCAGGCGGATGCGTTGCTGGCTGCGTTCGAACAGGGTCAGGCCCAGGCGTTCTTCGAGCTGGGCGATCTGCCGGCTCAGCGGCGATTGGGAAATGTGCAGGCGTTCGGCGGCGCGACCGACGTGTTCTTCTTCGGCGACGGCGAGGAAGTAGCGCAATTGGCGAATGTCGATCATGTCAGACCTATAGGGACTCAAGTGCTGCGCATTATGTCTTGGACGGTCCGACTGTCGCAATCTAGGATCTGCTCAACGGTCAGGCAACTGACCACTGAAACTGACGAGGATTGAATCATGAGCTTGAAAGACAAACTGCCCGGCGCGCTGGGTTTCGGCACGGCGCCATTGGGCAATATGTTTCGCGCCATTCCTGAAGAAGAGGCGCTGGCCACTGTGCACGCCGCCTGGGATGCCGGCGTACGTTACTTCGACACCGCGCCGTTCTACGGTTCGGGCCTGTCGGAAATCCGCTTGGGCAACGCGCTGGCCCAGTACAACCGCGACGACTATGTGCTGAGCAGCAAAGTCGGCCGGGTCATTCTTGATGAGGTCGAAGACGCCGCGGCCCGTGATCTGGGTGAGAAGAGCGGGGTGTTCGAACACGGTCGCCCGAACAAGATCGTCAACGACTACAGCGCCGACGCCACACTGCGCTCCATCGAAGACAGCCTCAAGCGTCTGCAAACCGACCGTCTGGACATCGTCTGGGTGCATGACATCGCGCAGGACTTTTATGGCGATCAATGGCTGGAATACTTCAATCAGGCCCGCACCGGCGCGTTCAAAGTGCTAACCCGTTTGCGCGAAGAAGGCGTGATCAAGGGCTGGGGGTTGGGCGTGAACAAGGTCGAGCCGTGCGAGCTGACCCTTGATCTGACCGAAGCCCAACCCGACGGCTTCCTGCTAGCGGGTCGCTACACTCTTCTCGACCACGATCGAGCGTTGCAACGTTTGATGGACGCCGCCCTGGCGCAGAAGGTCGAGATCGTGGTCGGTGGTCCTTACAGTTCGGGCATTCTGGCTGGCGGTGCGCACTTCGAATACCAGAAGGCCAGCCCGGCGATCATCAACAAAGTCGAGCACATCAAACGCATCGCCGCCGCTCATGGTGTCGACATCAAGGCTGCGGCGTTGCAGTTCTCGTTGGCCAACCCGGCCGTGGCGGCGGTGATTCCGGGGTCCAGCCGTCCGGAGCGAATTGCTGAAGACGTGGCGGCGCTGTCGGCGGTTATTCCCGCAGCTTTCTGGCAGGCGATGCGCGACGCAAAACTGGTGTCCGACCGCGCGCCATTGCCGATCACAGGAGTTTGAGCATGAAGATTGATCTGAGTGGAAAACTCGCCATTGTCAGCGGCAGCACCGCCGGCATTGGCCTGGGCATCAGCAAGGCGCTGGCCGAATCCGGCGCCACGGTGGTGGTGATCGGCCGTGAGACGGTCAAGGTCGAGCAGGCGCTGGCGAGCATTCGTCAGAGCGTGCCGGGTGCGCAATTGCGCGGCCTGACCGCCGACCTGGGTACTGCCGAAGGCGCCGAGCTGTTGTTTGCTGCCGAACCGCGCGCCGACATTTTGGTGAACAACCTCGGGATCTTTAACGAGGTGGATTTCTTCGACACGCCAGACAGCGAGTGGACGCGGTTTTATGAGGTCAATGTAATCTCCGGCGTACGCCTGTCCCGGCATTACGTGCCGGACATGGTCAAGCAGGGCTGGGGCCGGGTGATTTTCCTGTCCTCGGAATCCGGGATCGCGATCCCGGCCGACATGCTCAACTATGGCGTGACCAAAAGCGCCAACCTGGCGGTGTCCCATGGCCTGGCCAAACGCCTGGCGGGCACTGGCGTGACGGTCAATGCGATTCTGCCCGGCCCGACGCTGACCGATGGCCTGGAGCAGATGCTCAAGGACGCTACTGCCGAATCCGGCCGCAGTGTTCGCGAAGAAGCTGATGCGTTCGTGCGCAAGGCGCGGCCGACGTCGATTATCCAGCGAGTGGCGAATGTCGAAGAAGTCGCCAATTTGGTGGCTTACATCGCTTCGCCGCTGTCCTCGGCCACGACCGGCGCGGCATTACGCGTCGATGGCGGTGTCGTCGACAGCATGGCGATTTGAAAACTATTCATTTAGAGAGAGCTTTACATGGCGACTGCATCAGCGTTTATCGATATCCCGGCCTCGGCCGATGAAGTGTGGCAATTGATCGGCGGCTTCAACTCGCTGCCGGACTGGCTGCCGTTTATTCCCAAAAGCGAGTTGAGCGAAGGCGGGCGCGTGCGCAGTCTGCAAACCGCGGACGGCGCGGTGGTGGTTGAGCGGCTGGAGGTGTTTGACAACGCCGGGAAGACGTACAGCTATTCGATTCTGCAGGCGCCGTTTCCGGCTACTGAGTATCTGGCAACTATCCGTGTTGAAGCGCAGGGGCAGGGGGCTCGGGTTACGTGGTCGGGGCGGTTTGAACCGGTGGGTGTGAGTGAGGAAGAAGTGGTGGCGTTGTTCAACGGGATTTATCAGGGCGGGCTGCAGGCACTGCGGGCCAATTACCCGGCCTAGAAATACGAGTTGACCTTGTAGCAGCTGCCGAGCCTGCGAGGCTGCGTTCGGCTGCGAAGCAGTCGTGAAATCAGGCAACGCGGTGTATCTGACAGACCGCGTGCTCAAGTTTTACGACTGCTCCGCAGCCGAACGCAGCCTCGCAGGCTCGGCGGCTGCTACAAGGGTTGTGTCAGGGCTGAGTTTTTGCAATCAAGCACCAACCGCGCGCCACCGAGTTCGCTGCTACCCACCTCCAGCGCAAACCCATGCAGGCTGGCAATCGCCGCGACAATCGACAATCCCAAACCAAACCCGCTTTTCTGATGGCCCCCCTCAGCACGATAGAAGCGTTGAAACACCGCCTCGCGTTCGGCCTCTGGAATGCCCGGGCCGGAGTCGAGCACTTCGATTCGCGTAAATCCACCTTCACGGACCCCGCGCAATATCACCTCGCCCCCCGGCGGTGTGAACTTGATCGAGTTACTCAGCAAATTCGCCACAGCTTCGAACAACAGCGCTCGATCCCCGTTAAGCGCTGGCAAGCTCGCTGGCAATTGCAGGGTGAAATTCAGTTCGCCTTCTTCTGCCAGCGGCAGGTAAAAGTCGTGCAGCTCTTGCAGCAACGGCACCGGGTCCAGTTGCACAAAACCTGACCGACGCTGGCGATCTTCCAACTCGGAAATCCGCAGCAACCCGCGAAAGCGCGCCATCAGTGTGTCCGCTTCACCGAGCACGGAATCCAGTTGCACGGCCAGCGTCGAGCCGTCTTCAGCCTGTTGCTGAATCCGGTACAGCTGCGCCCGCAGGCGTGTCAGCGGGGTGCGCAGGTCGTGGGCGATGTTGTCGCAGACACCCTTGACCTCGTGCATCAACCGCTCGATGCGTTCCAGCATGGCGTTGACGATGGCGGCGAGCATGTCCAGTTCATCGCGGCGATTGGACAAGGGCAGGCGTCGGGTCAAATCACCGGCGACGATGGCTTCGGCGCTGGCCTGGATCGCACGGATACGTCGCAGGGGGCGGCGCCGCAACAAGTGCCAACCGACAATGCCAGGAATGATCGTCAGCGTGACGCCCCAGAGCAACGCATGAAGGATGATCCGGGTGACAGCGAACAACGAACCGTTGTCGCGCACCAGCACTAGCCAGCGACCGTCCCGGGTCTGGGTCGCGACCGCGTCGCAGCTGTCGGCGGGCAGGGTCGGGTCGTCGGAGTCGGCGCAATCGCTGAGCATGTGGATCTTGCCGTCCAGCGGCAGGCCTTCGGGCATTTGGCGAAGTGCACCGCTGAGGTAGCGGTGCTGAGCATCGAACAGGCCATAGGCGTCGATGCCGCGAATGTCGAAGGTCATGCTGACGGCGAGGGCGTCCGCCAATTGTTCGCCCTGAAAGTGCGAAAACAAATGCTGACGTTGCATCAGCGAATGCTTGGCCAGGTTGTCCAGGTAAGCGGACACCTCGTAGTACATGACGCCCATGAGGATCGCGCTCCAGACCACAAACAGCGAGCTGTAGAGCGCCAGCAAGCGGCTGCTGGAGGAACGCCAGCCGTTAGACGGGTTCGGCAATGACATAACCCGAGCCTCGCACGGTCCGAATCAGTGGGGCCTGGCCTTGTGGGTCAATTTTCTTGCGCAAACGGCCGATGTGCACGTCGATCAGGTTGGTGCCGGGGTCGAAGTGGTAGCCCCAGACTTCTTCAAAGATCATCATGCGCGACAGAATCTGCCCGGTGTTGCGCATCAGGAATTCGAGCAATTTGTACTCGGTCGGCAGCAGCGTCAGCAGCAGGCCGGCGCGGCTGGCTTCGTGGCTGATCAGGTTGAGTTCCAGGTCAGCCACTCGCAGTGTGGTGGCCTGGGCGGTCACGGTGTTCTGACGGCGCAGCAGCACTTCAACGCGGGCGGCCATTTCATCGGTGGCGAACGGCTTGGTCAGGTAATCGTCACCGCCCGCGCGCAAGCCCCGCACCCGCTCATCGACGTCGGAGAGGGCGCTGATCATCAGGATCGGCGTGGCCACGCCCATGGTCCGCAACGTGGTGACAATCGCCAGCCCATCGAGCTCCGGCAGCATTCGGTCGAGGGTGATCAGGTCGTAGTCGCCACTGACCGCACGCTCCAGGCCTTCACGGCCATTGTCGACCCAATCGACATCGAGGCCGTGGCTGCTCAATTCGGCGACGATTTCCCGGGCGGTCACGGCGTCGTCTTCGATGGTCAAGATGCGGGTCATAGGGCTGGCCTGATTAGCGGTTCTCAATGATGTGCAGCATTTTGCCAAGAAATGATTGAAGGCTTTCTAAATAAAACTTCATGCACTTATTATTTCATTCAATGCAGAAAACCCGTCGTGTTGACGTGTTCCTTGCAAATCGCATGAGAAATAGAAGTTAAATCTTTATAGGCTATTGAAAAACAACGATTTATTTAGTTTTTGCGTCTGGCACGGTGACTGCAATGCTCCATTCGAAGAGTTGTTACACCATCTTTCCTGCCTGGAGCGATACAACAATGAATAGATCTTCTGATGGTTTCTATCCGGTCGCAGAAGAAACAAGCACGCTCTCGAGTGTGTCCTGATTCGCTGAGGCTCATTGCCTCTGCCGCTTCTGCCTCTGGTGGAAGCGGCGTTTTGCTGTGTGCTTGACTGTAGGAGCATGGCTTGCCCGCGATGGCATCAGCACTGTCACCACAGGACTTAAACCTTACTCACTTCCTGCTCCTCCAACTGATCCGACTCAAACAATTTAGCCAGCTCAGCCCGCGCTTCCTGCGCGGTCTGCAACACCTTCGCGGCATCGTCATAAACGGCATGCTGCGCCTCCAGCACCTGCTCATCGTGATGCTTGAAGCGCTTGATCCGCGCATCGGCCTGGGCCTGGGTCAGCCCCAGGCCAACCAACGTGCGCCGGCTCATTTCCAGGCTCGAGTAATAGGTTTCTCGAATCGCCTCGGCGCCAAGATCCACCAGGCGATGCACATGCTGGCGGTTACGTGCTCGAGCAATGATTTTGATGTGCGGATACAACCGATGCACCACCTCGGCGGTCTTGATGTTGGTGTCCGGATCATCGGTGGCGATGACAAAATATTCGGCCTGTTCGACCTTGGCTGCGCTGAGGATTTCCGGGCGCATCGGGTCGCCATAGAACACCGGCACACCGCCGAAACTGCGGGACAGTTCGATGGTTTCCACCGAGGTGTCGAGCGCCACGAATTTGATGTTTTGCGCCCGCAGAATCCGCGCCACGATCTGCCCCATTCGGCCCATGCCGGCAATCACCACACGCGGCGCATCGGTGTCGATTTTACGAAATTTTTCCGGCACCACGACAGGTTGCACCTTGGGCGAATAGAGCCGTGCGCACAGCAGCAACAACAGCGGCGTCACCGCCATGGACAGGGTGATCGTCAGCACCAGCAAGTCGTACAGGTGCGGCTCGAACAAGCCCTGATCGCGGCCGATCTTGAACACCACAAATGCGAATTCACCACCAGCCGCCAACACGATGCCCAGACGCAGCGCATTGACATTGCCCAAGCCACCGGCCAATCGACCCACGATAAACAGCAGCGGCAGTTTGATTGCGATCAGCAGTAACGTCAGCCCGAGCACTGCAATCGGCGCGCTGAGCAGCAAGCTCAGGTTGGCCCCCATACCGACGCTGATGAAGAACAACCCCAGCAGTAGGCCTTTGAATGGTTCGATCTGCGCTTCCAGTTCATGCCGGTATTCGGAGTCCGCCAGCAGCAACCCGGCGAGGAACGCGCCAAGCGCCATGGACACGCCGACCAGGTCCATCAGCCACGCCGTACCGATCACCACCAGCAGCGCCGTCGCAGTGGACACCTCCGGCAAACGAGTCTTGGCAACCACGCGAAACACCGGGCGCAACAGATAGCGTCCGCCGATCACCACCACCGCAATGCTGGCCAACACTCGCAAACCATGATTCACATTGTCGGCCGCGGTGCTGGCGTGATCGCCACCCGCCAGCAGCGGGACCATGGCGATCAGCGGGATCGCGGCGATGTCCTGAAACAGCAGAATCGCAAACGCCAACCGGCCGTGAGGGCTGGTCAGTTCCTTGCGCTCAGCCAGGCTTTGCAAGCCAAACGCGGTGGACGACAAGGCTAGGCCAAGGCCCAGCACGATGGCGCTGTTCAGCGGCTGACCGAAGACGAACAGCGCCAGTACGCCAATCACCAAACCCGTCAGCAGCACCTGCGCCAGACCCACGCCGAACACTGATTTGCGCATCACCCACAAGCGTCGCGGCGACAGTTCCAGGCCGATGACGAACAACAGCAACACCACGCCGAGTTCAGAGATGTGGCTGACACTTTGCGGATTGCCAATCAACCCCAGCACGGACGGCCCGATGAGGACGCCGGCAAACAGATAACCCAGCACGGCTCCCAATTGCAGGCGCTTGGCCAAGGGCACGGTGAGCACCGCCGCGAACAGAAATACGACAGCGGCTTGCAACAGGTTGCCTTCATGGGGCATGACTTACTCCAACACTCGATACGGCGGGGCGCCAAGGATAAAGGCTGCGGCGAAATGCGTCAGCCTTTACGCGCCGATAAACGGCTATCGCTGGCAAGCCAGCTCCTACAGGAGAACGCGCTTACCTGTAGGAGCTGGCTTGCCAGCGAAGATGCTCGAGCAGACAACCGTGCAATCAAATAAATGCCCCGAGATGGGCCATCCCCCGAACCACGAATACCGCTATCGCGAGCAGGCTCGCTCCCACAGGGGAATGCGGTCACCTGTAGGAGCTGGCTTGCCAGCGAAGACGCCCGACCAGACAACCGTGCAATCAGATAAACGCCTCGATATGTGCCATCCCCCGAGCCACATACTCATCCTTCTCACCCACCGGCGCGAAGTTGTGCAACACCTCCCGAGCCGCTTCAGTGCCTTTCAGTCGAGCTAGAAACCACACCGCCAAATACTGCGCCGACAAACAACCACCTGCCGTCGCGACATTCCCATTGGCATAAAACGCCTGATTGACGACATTTACACCAGCCGCCTGCACCCACGGCTTGCTGATGGCATCGGTGCAAGCGGGGGCGTCGCCGAGCAAGCCGAGCTTTGCCAGTAAAAAGGTGCCAGAACATTGCGCAGCCAGTAACTGCCGGCCTGGATCGAAACGCAGTTGATCCATGATCGCCGAATTCTCAGCTACTTCACGAGTCTTGCGTCCGCTCCCAACCAGCACAGCATCCGCCTGGCAAGCCTCGGCCAGATCAATCTGCGCATCAATGGTCAAACCATTCATGGACGTGACACGCGGCGTCGGCGAAGCGATGCTCACGCGCCAGTCCATGTCTCCCAGCAGCGACACCCGGCTGAGCATGCCGTAAGCGATCAGGGAATCCAGTTCGTTGAAACCGTCGAAGGTCAGAATGGCAATGTGCATGGCGGTCAGTCCTGAGTGTGTTCACGCAGCCTACGCCGAGCCGAGGCGCAATCCCCGGTACAGTCAGGCGCAGAATCATCGCAACAGTAAGGAATGATTTTTCGCAAGCACAGTACCGCGGTGGAGCGTTCAAGCCCTATTGGCCGGGAGCTCGCACAGGGCTCTCGAAGCCCAACCGATACTGATTATTCCCACTGCGCTTGGCCTCATACATCGCCAGGTCCGCAATATGAATCAGCCGGTCCATGCTTGGCGCATGGTCCGGGTACACCGCGACCCCGAGACTGGTGCCGATGTGGCGCTGGTCGTTACCGATGATGATCGGCGGTGAAAGTTCGACGAAGATTTTCTGGCAGATGCTGCGCGCTTCATCCTGCAGGCAGATGTCCTGAGGCAATCCTTGGAGAATGACCACAAATTCGTCGCCGCCGATTCGGGCGACGGTGTCGGTGGAACGCAATATTTTTTTCAACCGGGCGGCCGTGGCGATCAGGACGCGGTCGCCGGCCGCATGGCCGTAGTGATCGTTGATGGCCTTGAAACCGTTGAGGTCGACAAACACCAGCACAACCCGTGTGGCGCCGATACGGGCTTGTTCCAGTGCCTCGGACAAACGTTCTTCCAGCACCAGTCGATTGGGCAGCCCGGTCAGTGGATCGTAATGAGCCAGGTATTGCAGGTAACTGGCGGAAGCTTTTTCCTCTGTGATGTCGCGCACTACGCCCATCATTTTGACGGTGGCATCGTGGTCGTTCTTGACCACGTTGCCGGTCTCTCGCAACCAATGGATGCTACCGTCGGGCCAGACGACGCGGTATTCCTCGTCATGGTTTTCGCCGGTTTCCAGGCAGCGCAATTCCCCGGCGCGCACGCTGGCGCGGTCCTCCGGGTGTACGCAGGAGCAAAACAGGGCGTAGGAGGGTGTCACTTCGCCGATCTTGAAGCCGAACATGCCGTAGATCGCGTCCGACCAGTAGAGCTTGTCGGTGTCGACGTCCCAGTCCCAGGTGCCGATACGGGCGAAGTATTGACTGCGTTTGAAGCGTTCGGCGTCGCCATTCTGACGCACGGACGGTCCCTCGGACAGGCTGGCAATCAGTGCACGACACTCGCCCAGTTGTTTTTTCAGCGAGCGCTCTCGATAGATCATCGCGATGAGCAGGGCAAGCATGACTGAGCCAATGGCTGCGCTGATCCAGAGCAGATTCATTCAGGGAGAGTCATTGGGTATTAAACCGAGGGAAACGTTGGTGCTTATGTTAGTTCACCGGACCGCTTGGTTGCAGTCGCTTTCTATCTAGCGAGCGCTAGACTTGATGTGCAGCGATTGTCCCATTCCGATAAAGGCACCTGAAGAGTTGCAAGCAGGATGATTTTCTGGGAAAACCACGACCCTCGAATACCGCAAACAGACCAACATCGTCATGAATGAACAACTGCAAATCATCGACCTCCAGCCAGGCGACGGCAAAGCCGCCGTCAAAGGCGCGCTGATCACCACCCAATATCGTGGCTGGCTGGAAGACGGCACCGAATTCGACTCGTCCTACAGCCGTGGCAAACCTTTCCAGTGCGTGATTGGCACTGGCCGGGTTATCAAAGGGTGGGATCAGGGGATTATGGGGATGCAGGTGGGCGGCAAGCGCAAATTGCTGGTGCCGGCGCATCTGGCCTATGGCGAACGGACGATGGGCAAGATTACGCCGAACTCGAACCTGATTTTCGAGATTGAACTGCTGGAAGTGCTGACGCGGGATGATTGACTGAGGCTTGGGATGAAAGGATTTTTTTGGCGAGGTGGCTTGTCGGGGACTAACCTTCAGCCCTGAAACGCCTCCCGATACGCATACAACCCCGGTGTACCGCCGGTCATCACAAACAGCACATTGTCACCGGATCGGAAGCCTCCTTGCGTGAGATCGGCCAGCAACCCGGCGAACGCTTTCCCGGAATATACCGGGTCGATCAACAGCCCTTCAGCGCGAGCCATCAAACGCACCGCGTCCAGCATGGCCGGTGTCGGCAGGCCGTATCCATCGCCCAACTGACTGCCGTCGATGACGATCTCTGAAGCCTGAACACTGGCGCTGCTGCCAAGTAAAGACAGTACATCCTGGGTCAGTTGCAGGGTTCTGGCCGCTGAGGTATCCCTGTCTGATAAAACCGAGTACGACTTCACCAGCGAAGTACCTCGATCCAGCAACTGAAACCCGGCCGCGAGCCCGGCGTGGGTGCCGGCGCTGCCGTTGGGTACCACGACCTGATTGAAGGTGAGGCCGAGTTCGGTTTCTTGTTGCGCAATCTCCTCCGCGCAGCGCGCATAGCCAAGAGCGCCCAGCGGTGTCGAGCCGCCCGTAGGAATCACCAGTACCTTGTGCCCGGAAGCCCGAAGGTGTTCGGCGCGTTTCTCGGCTTCGGCAAGTGAATCGCTGCCACCGGCCAGCACGCAGATGGAGGCGCCGAACAACTGGTCGAGCAGGACGTTGCCGTTGAGTTCGTAGCCCACTTCCGTTTTCGGGACTGATCGGGTGAGGATCAGTTCGCAGGCGATACCGAGGCGGGCACACACCGCAGCGGTCAGCCGCGCATGGTTGGATTGAAGGCCGCCGATGGTGATGACCGTTTCGACCCCGGCCCCAATGCTGCGCCGAGATGAAATTCGAGTTTGCGCAGTTTGTTGCCACCACCGCCAATCAGCATGTGATCATCGCGCTTGAGGAACAGGCCGATGCCTTGCGCCTTCAAACCCAACTGCTGCTCAAGGCGTTCAGCGCGCTGGATGGGCGTCGGGCCTTGCAGAAGGTCGGCCCGGGCAAAAGAACTTAATGACTTGTCCAGAAGGGTTTGCATCAATGCTGGCTCGATGTTCAATGTTATTACGGTGACTCTAGGGAGAAAGCCCCTGCGGATAAACACATCGCCGGTAACAACTCTTTTAACCTGATGTATTTAATGCAGGCATGATCATGGCCAAACTCAGGCCAATGGAAGTCTTCGTCGCGGTGGTCGAGGCGGGGAGCTTCACCGACGCCATGTTATGGGAGGGCGCGTGTCGCCAATCAACGAATATGCAGCTGTTCAACTGCTGGACGAGGCTTTTCGGCACTGGACCGGCCAGGGTCTGCCGGCCCCCGAATCACTGACCGGAACGGAACGCTTGCACTGGTTGCACGAGCACGCGCCTTACAGCCTGTTAGCCCATGGCACTGAAGACGATCCTCGTTTCTTCTATGCCAATGAACAGACGCTGGCCAGTTTCAAATACGATCGCTCGCAGTTCCTTGGTATGCCGTCACGGTTCAGCGCTTCACCGTTGGACCGAGCCATGCGCCAGACATTGCTGGAACAGGTCACGGTCAACGGAATTGCTCACGGCTATAGCGGCTGGCGGGTGGACAGGGACGGCAATGCCTTCATGATTTACGAAGGCAAAGTCTGGACCCTGATCGATCAGCACGGCGAGCATCGGGGGCAGGCAGCATTGTTCTGGCCGGATAGTTCGCGCGTTGGTGTAATTGATTGACAGGTTTTGAATGATGCGTCGTTTGTCATGACTTCTTCGCGGTCTCACGCCACATCACGAAACACCGGAATCCGCCCATTCAACGAAGGCCGGTACTCCCAGGCCAATCGTTCCGGCGCAGGCTGGTGCGCCAGAATCTCCCGCAACGTCGCACTGGCAATCCCCAACGCCAACAATTGCCCCGGACACTGATGCCGCCCCGCGCCAAAGGTAAAACTTCGGCGCTGCGGGCGATCCAGACGAAAGACGTCGGGGCTGTCATTCAGCTGCGGATCGCGATTGGCCGACGCCAACAGCACCAGAACCACATCGCCCGCATGCAGGCGCACGCCCTCAGTCTCACAGGGCGCGGCAACAAACCGGCGAGTGTTTTGCACCGACGGGTCAAAACGCTGGGTTTCGGCAATCAAATCATCTACGCAGCCCTGCTGAAGCGATGGATGTCGAATCACCGCCAACAGCGCATTGCCGATCAGCCCCGCAGTGGCTTCAAAGGTCTGGGAAAACAGGCCAATCAGATTGGCGATCAGCGTTTCCTGGTCGCCAGCGAAGCGCTCGCGAATCCCGGTGAGCAGTGGGCTTTTATTGTCCGGGTCGTCGAGCAACTCAATGAAGTAACCTCGTAAATGTTCAGCGGCAGCCTGTGCTGCGTTGAGTTGCGCCTGAACGCTGAGCGACGACAGGCATGCCACGAAATCCGCTGTCAGCTCGCTGATCGTCCGACCCTGAGCCGGCGTGAACCCCAGCAGTGCCGCCACCACGCACACCGGCCCGCGAAACATGGCGTTGTACAAACCGTCGACGTCCGGCGTGATCAATCGCGCCGCCACCAACGCATTGACTTCATCCCCATCAATCAACCCTAGCCCTGGCTCAATCGCCGACCTCGGGCAGCGCTGCCGTTCACCTTCATTCATCCGCATCAACTGCCCGAACACCTTGCCCGCCAGGCCGCCGGCAATCGCCTTGGGCACCGGTTCGGCGACCGGCCGGACATGGCAATCAGGGTGTGCCAGTACGGCGGCGACCGCTCGGGCGCTGCTGGCCACCCACATTTTCAGTCCTTCGTGAAAAATCAGTCCTCCTTGGTCACGCAATTGCGCGTAATAGGGATAAGGGTCGGCATGAGTCGCAGCGATGATCGGGTCCATGGGTCGCAGCCTCGTTCGGGGTGGGGAAAGTGTTGCTACTATCTCCAGTCCGAAAGGCCCTTGATTCGTCCGGGAGCGAAATATGAACGTAGAACAACACGACATCGGCGTCTCTCACGTAGCGGCAGCCATCGCGGAGCCGGCCCGGACGAAAATCCTCTGTTCGCTGATGGACGGCCACGCCCGCACCAGCACCGAACTGGCGGCGATTGCCGAGGTAAGCGCCTCCACCGCCAGCGCGCACTTGTCCAAACTCAAGGAACTGGCGCTGGTGCGGCTGCACGTGCAGGGCCGCCATCGTTATTACAGCCTGGCGGACAAACGCGTGGCCCAGGCACTGGAAGCGCTGATGGTGATCGGCCAGAACACCGCGCCGACGTTCAACTCGCGCACGCCGGATCGCCTGCAATTCGCTCGCACCTGCTACGACCACATGGCCGGCACGCTGGCGGTGTTGCTGCATGACCGGATGCTGGAAAAAGGCTGGTTGCTGGAAACCGATGAGCAGGCTTATCGGCTGAGTGACAGCGGCGAGGCGCTGTTTGAAGGATTGGGCATTGAGGTCAAGGACCTGAGTACGCTGCGTCGCCGTTTCGCCTGTCCGTGTCTGGACTGGAGCATGCGTCGGCCGCATCTGGGTGGCTCGTTGGGGGCGGCGTTGCTGCAATCCGCGATCAAACGTAAGTGGGTGACGCAGGACCTGGACAGCCGGGCGTTGACGTTGACGGCGGTGGGGCGCAAGGCGCTTGGCGCGCAGTTCGACCTGGCGCTGCCGTCTTCAAACGGATCATCAATACCTATTGATAAAAGGCATCAAGATATTTCCGTTACCCACTGAATTGTAAAAATAACTCTGACAAATCGAAGGCGAAAAAAAGCCCGGCTATCCAATCGATAGCCGGACTTTTTTGCTCGAGCGAACAGCCGCGTCAGATCAAACCTTGACGATCCAGCCCGCTGGCGCTTCGATGTCGCCGGTCTGTACACCGGTTAGCTCTTTGTAGAGCTTCTGGGTGACCGGGCCGACTTCGGTTTCGCTGTGGAACACGTGCAGGTGGTCGTTGTAGCTGATGCCGCCGATCGGGGTGATCACGGCCGCGGTACCGCAAGCGCCGGCTTCCTTGAAGTCCGAGAGCTTGTCGATGAACACGTCACCTTCAATCACTTCCATGCCCAGACGCGATTTGGCCAGTTCGATCAGCGACAGGCGGGTGATGCCTGGCAGGACCGACGGCGAGTTCGGGGTGACGAACTTGTTGTCGTGGGTGATCCCGAAGAAGTTGGCAGAACCGACTTCTTCGATCTTGGTGTGGGTCATCGGGTCCAGGTAGATGCAGTCAGCGTAGTGAGCTTTCTTGGCCTGGGAACCTGGCATCAGGCTGGCGGCGTAGTTGCCACCGACCTTAGCCGCGCCGGTGCCTTGTGGGGCTGCACGGTCGAAGCTGGAGATCAGGAAGTTGTGCGGGGTCAGGCCGCCCTTGAAGTAGGCGCCGACCGGAATGGCGAAGATCGAGAAGATGAACTCGGGGGCGGTACGTACGCCGATGTTGTCACCCACGCCGATCACGAACGGGCGCAGGTACAGCGCGCCGCCGGTGCCGTAAGGCGGGATGAAACGCTCGTTGGCGCGGACCACTGCTTTGCAGGCTTCGATGAACTGTTCGGTTTCGACGAACGGCATCAGCAGGCGTGCACAGCTGCGCTGCATGCGCAGGGCGTTCTGGTCCGGGCGGAACAGGTTGATCGAACCGTCCTTGCAACGATAGGCCTTCATGCCTTCGAAGCATTGCTGGCCATAGTGAAGGGCAGTGGAGCCTTCGCTGATGTGCAGCACGTTGTCTTCGGTCAGGGTGCCTTTGTCCCACTCGCCATTGCGCCAGTACGACAAGAAACGCTTGTCTGTCTTGATGTAGTCAAAACCCAGCTTGTCCCAATTGATGCTTTCGTTACCCATGACACCCTCTATCACTGAACAACCGCCGAAACGGTTCAAGGCTTCTGACGTTTTTTGGATGGGGACAACAATACTTCATTCCGAGGTGGTTTCGCAGCCTGCAATTCGATCTCTGCGACCATCGATACGTCCCGTGTAGCAGCTGTCGAGCCCCGCGAGGCAGCGTCCGGCGACGAAGTCGTCGCATTCCAGCTGGCTCGGTGTACCTGAAAGCACTGGGTGGCAGGTTTTGCGACGACTTCGTCGCCGGACGCTGCCTTGCGGTGCTCGTCAGCTGCTACAGGGTTTTGCGTCCGGATTTACAGGTGCAACGCATGGCCGAGGGCACGCAAAGCCGCTTCTTGAACAGCCTCGCCCAAGGTCGGATGCGCATGGATGGTGCCGCCGATGTCTTCCAGCCGCGCGCCCATTTCCAGGCTTTGCGCGAACGCCGTAGACAGTTCGGAAACCCCCACACCCACCGCTTGCCAGCCGACAATCACATGATTGTCCCGACGAGCGACAACCCGCACAAAGCCGCTTTTCGATTCCAGCGTCATCGCCCGGCCATTGGCCGCGAACGGGAAGCTTGCGACGATGCAGTCCAGACCGGCGGTCTCGGCCTCATCCGGGGTCTTGCCGACCACCACCAGTTCCGGGTCGGTAAAGCACACGGCCGCGATGGCGGTGGGGTTGAACTCGCGGGTTTTACCGCTGATCAGTTCGGCCACCATCTCGCCCTGAGCCATGGCCCGGTGCGCAAGCATCGGTTCGCCGCTCAGGTCGCCGATGGCGTATACGTTGCGCATGCTGGTCTGACAGCGGTGGTCGATCTTGATCGCCGAGCCGTTCATGTCCAGGTTCAGCGCTTCGAGGTTCCAGCCCTGAGTATTGGGTTTGCGACCGACGGCCACCAACACCTGATCGGTTTCCAGATTCAGAGTGTCGCCATCCGGACCCAATACTTTCAGTAAGTTGCTTTCTGAATCAAAGCCTTGAACGCTGTGCTTCAAGTAAAGCTTCACGCCGAGCTTTTTCAGTTCGTCGTGTACCGGCTGAGTCAGTTCGGCATCATAGGCGGGCAGGATGCGTTCCTGCGCCTCGACCACACTGACCTCGGCACCGAGCTTGCAATAGGCAATCCCCAGCTCCAGACCGATATAGCCGCCACCGACCACGGTCAGCCGTTTTGGCACGGACTTCGGCGCCAGGGCTTCGGTGGAGGAGATGATCGGGCCGCCAATCGGCAGCATCGGCAGGTTTACGCTTTTCGACCCGGTGGCCAGCACCAGGTGCTCGCACTGAATACGCGTGTCGCCGACGTCGACGGTTTTGCCGTCGACGACCTTGGCCCAGCCTTGAATCACCTGGACTTTGTTCTTTTTCAGTAGCGCCGCGACGCCAGTGGTCAGGCGATCAACGATGCCATCCTTCCACTCGACACTCATGGTGATGTCGAGGGTCGGCGCCGAAACGCTGATGCCCAAAGCCGAATGCTGGCTGTGGTGTTGCGTCTGGTGAAACTGCTCGGCCACGTGAATCAACGCCTTGGACGGGATGCAGCCGATGTTCAGGCAGGTGCCGCCCAGGGATTCGCCTTCTACCAAAATGGTGGAAATGCCCAGTTGACCGGCACGAATCGCCGTCACATATCCGCCAGGGCCGCCGCCGATGATCAGCAGTGTGGTGTTCAGAGATTGCATGCCTTACTCCACAAACAGGGTAGCGGGTTGTTCGAGCAAGCCGCGAACGGCCTGGATGAATTGCGCCGCGTCCATGCCATCGACCACGCGGTGATCGAAGGAGCTGGAGAGGTTCATCATCTTGCGAATCACGATCTGGCCTTTGACCACCATCGGGCGTTCGACGATTTTGTTGACGCCAACAATCGCCACTTCCGGCAGGTTCAGCACCGGGGTGCTGACGATGCCGCCCAAGGCGCCGAGGCTGGTCAAGGTAATGCTCGAACCGGACAATTCATCGCGGCTGGCCTTGCCATTGCGTGCGGCGGTGGCCAAACGGGAGATTTCTGCCGCGTTGTCCCACAGGCTGCGGGCTTCGGCATGACGGACGACCGGCACCATCAAACCGATGTCGGCCTGGGTGGCGATGCCCACATGCACCGCGCCGAGGCGGGTGATGACTTGGGCTTCGTCGTCGTAACGGGCGTTGATCTGCGGGAAGTCGCGCAGGGCGACAACCAGGGCGCGGACCAGGAACGGCAGCAAGGTCAGCTTGCCACGGGTTGCGCCGTGTTTTTCGTTCAGGTGTGCGCGCAGTTCTTCGACGGCGGTGACGTCGATTTCTTCGACGTAACTGAAGTGTGCCGCGCGCTGGGTGGCGTCCTGCATGCGCTGGGCGATCTTGCGGCGCATGCCGATGACCGGGATTTGCTCTTCGTCGTTACGCTGGGCGTAAGCGGAGGTCACGGTCGATGCATTCGACTGACCTTGCGCCAGATAGGCGTCGAGGTCTTCGTGCAACACGCGGCCGGCAGGGCCGCTGCCACGTACCAGACGCAATTGAATGCCGAGGTCCAGCGCATGTTTGCGCACGGCCGGGGAGGCCAGCGGACGTTCGTCGGCCTCGCGGGCCACCATCGGGCCTTGGCAGACAGCCACTCGCGGCGCTGCGGCAGCGACCGGTTTGCTTTCCACCACGGCTGCAACTTTAGGCGCTGCAACCGGCGCTTCTTTAACTGGAGCAGGCTGCGCCGACTCTTTAACGTTGCCCGCGCCTTCCACTTCAATGCTGATCAGGATGCTGCCAACCGCCATGACTTCGCCGGGCACACCGCCCAGCGCGATCACCTTGCCGTGGACCGGCGAAGGGATGTCGACCATCGCCTTGTCGGTCATCACATCGGCCAGCACCTGATCTTCGACGACCATGTCGCCGACCTTGACGTGCCATACCGACAATTCAACTTCTGCAATGCCTTCACCAATGTCCGGCATTTTAATAACGTGCGTGCCCATTCAGACCTCCATAACCCGATGCAAAGCCGCGCCCACACGGGACGGCCCAGGGAAATACGCCCACTCTTGCGCGTGCGGGTAGGGAGTGTCCCAACCGGTGACGCGTTCGATAGGCGCTTCCAGGTAGTGGAAGCAGTGCTCTTGCACCAGCGCGACCAGTTCGGCGCCGAAGCCACAGGTACGGGTCGCTTCGTGAACGATCACGCATCGGCCGGTTTTCTTCACCGATTTGACGATGGTGTCCAGGTCCAGCGGCCACAGGCTGCGCAGGTCGATGACTTCAGCGTCGATGCCGGTTTCTTCAGCCGCCACTTGCGACACATAAACGGTGGTGCCGTAAGTCAGGATAGTCACGTCCTTGCCCGGACGGGCAATGGCGGCGACGTCCAGCGGCACGGTGTAGTAACCGTCCGGAACCTGTGCGGCCGGGTGTTTCGACCAAGGGGTTACCGGGCGATCGTGATGGCCGTCGAACGGGCCGTTGTACAGGCGTTTTGGCTCAAGGAAGATCACCGGGTCATCGTTTTCGATGGAGGCGATCAGCAGACCTTTGGCGTCGTATGGGTTGGACGGCATGACCGTGCGCAGACCGCAAACCTGAGTGAACATCGCCTCGATGCTCTGGCTGTGGGTCTGGCCGCCATAGATGCCGCCGCCGCAAGGCATGCGCAGGGTCATCGGGGCGGTGAACTCGCCGGCCGAGCGATAACGCAGGCGGGCGGCTTCGGAAATGATCTGGTCCGACGCCGGGTAGACGTAGTCGGCGAACTGGATCTCGGCCACCGGGCGCAGACCGTAAGCGCCCATGCCCACGGCGACACCGACGATCCCGCTTTCGGAGATTGGCGCGTCGAACACACGGGAGGTGCCGTACTTGGTCTGCAGGCCTTCGGTGCAACGGAAGACGCCGCCGAAGTAGCCAACGTCCTGGCCGAAGACCACGACGTTGTCGTCACGCTCAAGCATCACATCCATGGCCGAGCGCAGGGCCTGGATCATGGTCATGGTGGTCGTAGTCATGGCGGTTTCCAGCTCAATTTTGTTGTTGTGGTCGTTCATGTCAGATCCCCAACTCTTGACGCTGGCGCTTCAAGTGCTCCGGCATCTCTTTGTAGACGTCTTCGAACATGGTCGCGGCGCTTGGAATCTGGCCACCGGCGAGGGTGCCGTACTGTTCGGCTTCTTTCTGTGCGGCAATGACTTCGGCTTCCAGCTCGGCGCTGACGGCGGTGTGTTCCTCTTCGGACCAGTGACCGACCTTGATCAGGTGCTGCTTGAGGCGCGCAATTGGGTCGCCCAACGGGAAGTAGCTCCAGTCGTCGGCAGGACGGTACTTGGACGGATCATCGGAGGTGGAGTGTGGGCCGGCGCGGTAGGTGACCCACTCGATCATGGTCGGGCCGAGGTTGCGGCGTGCACGTTCGGCGGCCCAGGCAGAGGCGGCGTAGACCGCGACGAAATCGTTGCCATCAACCCGCAGGGAGGCAATGCCGCAGCCGACGCCACGACCGGCAAACGTGGTGGCTTCACCGCCGGCAATGGCCTGGAAGGTGGAGATTGCCCACTGGTTGTTGACCACGTTGAGGATCACCGGCGCCCGGTACACGTGAGCGAAGGTGAGGGCGGTGTGGAAGTCGGATTCGGCGGTGGCGCCGTCGCCGATCCAGGCCGAGGCGATTTTGGTGTCGCCCTTGATCGCCGAGGCCATGCCCCAGCCCACGCCCTGTACAAATTGGGTGGCGAGGTTGCCGGAAATGGTGAAGAAGCCGGCGTCTTTCACCGAGTACATGATCGGCAACTGGCGGCCCTTGAGCGGATCGCGCTCGTTGGACAGCAGTTGGCAGATCAGGCCCACCAGCGGCACATCGCGGGCCATCAAGATGCTTTGCTGACGATAGGTGGGGAAGCACATGTCGTCGATGTTCAAGGCCAGGGCCTGGCCGCTGCCGATGGCTTCTTCGCCGAGGCTCTGCATGTAGAACGACATTTTTTTCTGACGCTGGGCGACGACCATGCGGTTGTCGTAGATCCGGGTCTTGAGCATGGCGCGCATGCCTTTACGCAGGATCTCGACCGGTACGTCTTCAGCCCACGGACCGTGGGCATTGCCCTGGTCGTCGAGCACGCGAATCAGGCCTTTGGCCAGGTCGGCGGTGTCGGCGGGTTCAACGTCGATGGAAGGTTTGCGCACCGTGCCGGCGTCGGTCAGACGCAGGTAGGAGAAGTCGGTTTTGCAGCCGGGACGGCCCGAGGGTTCGGGAACGTGCAGTTGCAGCGGTTCGTACGCTTGTTTCATGGCTTCTACGCTCGATCTTGTGAATTTCTTGTAGTGAGCTGACCGTCATTCCTCTGTGGAAGAATTCTTGTCCTACAACAATCATAGGCCCGGCGAAGAAGAATATTTATCTCTGTTTCGTTGCACTGAAGATCATTTAAGGATAAAAAATCTGAATAAACATAAAAAACAGGTGGTTTTGTCTCATGCGCAAACTGGACCGTACCGATATCGGCATTTTGAACAGCCTTCAAGAGAATGCGCGCATCACCAACGCCGACCTCGCACGCTCGGTCAATCTGTCGCCGACACCGTGCTTCAACCGGGTCAAGGCGATGGAAGAATTGGGCCTGATTCGCGAGCAAGTGACGCTGTTGGATGCGGACCTGTTGGGGCTGCACGTGAATGTGTTCATTCACGTCAGTCTGGAGAAACAGGTGGAAGAGGCGTTGCAGCATTTCGAGGAAGCGATTTCGGATCGCCCGGAAGTGATGGAATGCTATTTGATGGCCGGCGACCCGGACTATTTGATTCGGGTATTGGTGCCGACCATCCAGTCGCTGGAGCGCTTCATGATGGATTTCCTCACCAAAGTCCCTGGCGTGGCGAACATTCGTTCGAGCTTCGCCCTCAAGCAAGTGCGCTACAAAACCGCGCTGCCGTTGCCGGCGAATGGCCTGACCCTGTCCAACTAACCCCAATCCCGGCCATTGGGTTTTGTCTGGAAAATCGCAGACGCAGCCTCGCGTTGCTCGACAGCTGCTACGCGGAGGGTAGGGGGAGTCAGAGTTTGTTGGTGGGATTTGTAGCAGCTGTCGAGCCCCGCGAGGCAGCGTCCGGCGGCGCAGCCGTCGCAAACCCGGCAATCGAGTTTTGTCAGGCAAACCGCAGACGCAGCCTCGCGTTGCTCGACAGCTGCTACGCAGAGGGCGGGGCGTCATAGTTGGTTGATGGGGATTTTCAGGTAGGTCACGCCGTTACTCTCGGCTGGGGGCAAATTTCCGGCCCGCACATTCACCTGAATTGCTGGTAGCAACAGGTTTGGCATGCCCAACCCGGCATCGCGTCGAGTGCGCATTTCGACAAACGCCGCCTCATCAATACCGTCATGCACGTGAATGTTGCTTTTGCGCTGTTCGCCGACTGTGGTCATGCACAGGGATTTGCGACCTTCGGGCGGGTAATCGTGGCAGACGTACAGACTCACACTGGCCGGGAAGGCCAGCAGTTTACGAATCGAAGCATATAACTGGTTGGCGTTGCCGCCGGGAAAGTCGCAGCGTGCGGTGCCCACATCCGGCATGAACAAGGTGTCGCCGACCAGAATCACATCATCGTCAATCAGGTAAGCCATGTCCGCCGGGGTGTGGCCGGGCACATGCAGGGCGGTGGCCTTGAGATTACCGATCATGAACGACTCGCCCGGCGCGAACAGATGATCGAACTGCGAACCATCAATGCGAAATTCCGGCTCCAGGTTGAACAGGCTTTTGAACACGCCTTGAACCTTGCTGATCGACTCACCGATCGCTATTTTGCCGCCCAGTTCGCGGCGCAGATAAGGCGCGGCAGACAGGTGATCGGCATGGGCGTGGGTTTCCAGCAACCATTGCACCTGCAATTGATGTTCGCGGATGAACGCGATGATTTTGTCTGCCTGGACGGTGTGTGTCCTGCCGGCTGCCGGATCGTAGTCGAGCACCGGGTCGACGATGGCGCATTGGCCGCCATCGGCTTCGTAGATCACGTAACTGTAGGTCGACGAGGCGGGGTCGAGGAAAGCTTCAATCAAGACAGGCATGGTGAAAAATTCTATGTGAACAAGTACCGAGGGTAGATTCATTTTCCCTGCATTGACCAGCCCCGAATCAATTCAATTGATGAAAAAATTTGCGCGGGCTCTATCCTGTCTGTCATCGATACCGGGCGTTCCCGGCCTTTTTCCGCAGATCACGAGTGGTTTATGTTGCTGGCAAGTTTTTTTGGGATGGTCATGGGCCTGGTCCTCGGGTTGACCGGGGCCGGTGGCGGCATTCTTGCGGTGCCGGCCCTGGTACTGGGGTTGGGTTTGACCATGACCCAAGCGGCGCCCGTCGCCTTGTTTGCGGTAGGCAGTGCGGCGGCGGTCGGGGCGATTGACGGGTTGCGGCATGGCCTGGTGCGGTACCGCGCGGCGTTGCTGATCGCGCTGCTCGGCGCGGTGTTTTCCCCGGTCGGCATCTACTTCGCCCATCAGTTGCCGGAAAAAATCCTGATGATTCTGTTTAGCCTGCTGATGGTCATGGTCGCTTGGCGGATGCTGCGCCGTGAGCGTCAGGAAGCGGGGCCGAGCGATCACGGTCACGCCAACTGGGGGCAGAAAAACTGCATGCTCGATCAACAGACCGGGCGTTTTTCCTGGACCGCCAAATGTACCGCGACCTTGGCTTCGCTCGGCGCGGTGACGGGCGTGGTGTCCGGGCTGCTCGGCGTGGGCGGTGGTTTTCTGATCGTCCCGGCGTTCAAGCAACTGACCGACGTGCAGATGCGCGGGATCGTCGCCACGTCCTTGATGGTGATCAGCCTGATTTCCGCCATCGGCGTGATCGGCGCGTTTCAGGCCGGCGTACGCATCGATAGCCTCGGCGTCAGCTTTATCGTCGCCAGCATTGTCGGCATGATCATTGGCCGCAAGCTGTGCGCGAAGGTCCCGGCGCGGGCGTTGCAAGTTGGTTTTGCCAGCGTCTGCCTTGTGATTGCCGCTTATATGCTGTTCAGGGCCGGCGTCTAAAAACAATACCCTGCATGTGGGCCCGGTCGGGTCCACAGCGACGGTCACCACCACTCTCATCCCATCGAAGCGTCTGACTGCTACCCAAGTAGCATTCGTTGCGCTCCACGGGTTTCGTAAACTCCCTGCTCAACCATACGCACCTGCGGGAGGCGACGATGCAGCAGGTCCAGGGTGAAGGTGTTGTCAGCGCAATGTCCCAGGCCACCGATGCCCGGCAAGTGGCGCAGGAACTGGCGCGTCAATTGTTGCACCCGCATCTGGGCTTCGTGCTGTTTTTCTGTTCTGCCGAGTATGACTTGCAGGCGCTGGGCGAGGCCTTGAAACACAGTTTCGGAGGTATTCGTCTGGCGGGTTGCACCAGTGCCGGGGAAATCACCCCGTTGGGCTACGGACGCAATTGCGTGACGGCTGTGGGTTTCGATCACCGACACTTCTCCATTGCGCTCGAGTTGATCGACGAAATGGAACACTTCAGCCTGATCGATGCGCAACAGATGGTCGAGCGCCTGGTCAGCGGCTGTCGCAGTAACACCCTGGCACCGATAAAGGGCAACAGTTTTGCCCTGACCCTGCTCGATGGCTTGTCCAGTCGTGAAGAAATGGTCCTCGCGGCCTTGAGTGCCGCATTGGGCGACATTCCCCATTTCGGCGGCTCGGCCGGTGACGACAACTACCTGACCCATACCCATGTGTACTTCGATGGCGCATTTCACAGCGGCGCGGCGGTGGTCGTGCTGGTCAATACCTGGCTGGATTTCGAAGTGTTCACCACCCACCACATGCTGCCCAGAGCCGAAAAACTGGTGGTCACCGGGGCCGACAGCGCCTCGCGCCGTGTCTATGAACTCAACGCGGAACCCGCCGCCGCCGAATACGCCCGGCATATCGGCGTGCCAGTGAGTGAGCTGGATCACCGAATCTTCGCCGCGCACCCGTTGGCCGTGAGGATCAACGAGCAGTATTACGTGCGTGCGATTCAGCAGGTGCATGCGGACTTGAGCCTGAGTTTTTACTGCGCCGTGGAGAATGGCATCGTGCTCACCGCCATGACCCCTGGCCCCATGTTGCCTAACCTGAAAAGCTTGTTCGAGGGGCTGGAGGACCGTTTGGGTGACCTGTTGCTGACCATCGGTTGTGACTGTTTTCTCAGGCGACTGGAACTGGAAGACGACGGCCGTCTCGACGATATCGGGACGTTTTTGCGCGAACAACGGGTGATGGGTTTCAACACCTACGGAGAACAGTTCAATGGCATGCACATCAACCAGACCTTCACCGGCGTTGCCATTGCCCGCGGCCGTGCCCCAGGACATCGCTGAGCTGCAGGCCGAACTGGTCAGCCTGCGTCTCGACAACCATAAACTGCAGCGCATCAACGCTGCGCTGATCGAGCGTATCGAGTCCGGCATCACCCGGGGCAATGATCCGTACGCGGCGTTCCAGCATTCGGTGGTGCTGGCCGAGCAGGTCCGCGAGCGCACCGATGCCTTGAACCAGGCCATGGCCGAACTCAAGGCCGGTAACCATTTACTCAGCGAGGCACGCTTGCGTGCCGAAACGGCGCATCGACACCTGATCGATGCTATCGAGAGCATTTCCGATGCCTTTGTCTTGTTCGACGCCGAGCAGCGAATCGTCTTGTTCAACAGTCGCTTCAAGGCGTTCTGGCGCAATAGCCGGGTGCGGATCAACGCGGGCATGCGCCTGACCGAGGTTAAGCGCCTGATGATGAGCAATGGGCTCTTTACCGAAGAACCGCGCGGGCATGCCGACGAAAGCCTGCTTTACCGCTTGCAGAACGGGCGTTGGCTGCAAGTCAGCGAACGGCCGACTCAAGAAGGCGGACGGGTCATCCTGTTCACCGACATTACCGACGTCAAACTCAGTGAAACCGTACGCCGCGAACAGGCGGTGGCGCAGAAATCGCACCTGTTGCAGCGGGCGGTCGATAACCTGTCCCAAGGCGTGGCCATGGTCAACGCCGAGGGCATTCTGGAGTTGTGGAACCGGCGTTTCCTCGAATTGAGCGGGCTGGCGCCGGTCGCCGCCCATCGACCGTTTGCTGAAGTGATCGCCGATACCGAATTGAATCTGCTGACCCCGGCCAGTCGCGATGGCAATGGCAGGCCGGTACAGGAATGCGAACAACGCCTCTTTGATGGCCGGGTCCTGGAAATCCGTACGCATCCGTTGCCTACCGGCGGTTTCGTCAACACCTTCACTGACATCACCGAGCGTTACCAGCACGCCGAGACGCTGAGTGAAAGCGAGCGCTGGATTCGCCTGATCACCGACCACGTGCCGGCGCTGATCGCCTACCTCAATGCCGATCTGGTGTACGAGTTCACCAACAAGGTCTACGAAGAGTGGTATTGCTGGCCACGCGGCGTAATGCTCGGCCAAAGCCTGCGACAAGTGCACAGCGAACAGCATTACCAGCGCCTGGAGTCTTACGTCGCGAGGGCGCTGGCCGGCGAGAGCGTCACGTTCGAGTTCGCCGAGACCAACGTCAATAATCAGGAGCGCTACATGTTGCGCTCCTACGTGCCCAATCGCCTGGCCTCCGGGGAAGTGGTGGGGATTTTCGTGTTGATCCGCGACATCACCGAGCGCCGTCGCACTGCCGAGGCGCTGCATCAGGCGTATCAGAATCTGGAGTTGCGGGTGCGCGAACGCACGGCGGAGCTGACCACCCTCAATGGCCAGTTGTTGCGTGAAATCGAAGAGCGTCGCCAGGTGGAATCACGTTTGCGCGAGGCCAAGCTCGAAGCCGAGCAAGCCAACTTGTCCAAGACCAAGTTTCTGGCGGCCGTCAGCCACGACTTGCTGCAACCGCTCAACGCCGCACGCTTGTTTACCAGTGCGTTGCTGGAGCGACGCGAACCGATCTCCAACGAGACTCTGGTGCGCAATGTCAGTAACTCCCTGGAAGATGTGGAGAACCTGCTGGGGACTCTGGTGGACATTTCCAAACTCGATGCCGGAGTCATCAAAGCCGATATTGCGCCGTTCGCCCTCAGCGAGCTGCTGGAAAACCTTGCGGCTGAATACACCGAAGTGGCGCGTAGTGAGGGCCTTGAACTGCATTTCATTGCATGTTCGGCACTGGTGCGCAGTGACATCCAGTTACTGGCGCGGATCCTGCGCAACCTGTTGAGCAATGCGATTCGCTACACCTACAGCGGCCGCGTTGTACTCGGGTGCAGACGCATTCATCAGCGGTTGTTGATCCAGGTCTGGGACACCGGCATGGGCATCGCCGACAATCGCCTGGAAGAGATTTTCCAGGAGTTCAAACGCGGTGACGTGCAGCGTCCCGATCAGGATCGCGGCCTGGGGCTGGGCCTGGCCATAGTCGAGAAAATTGCCGGGATCCTCGGGCATCGCATTCATGTGCGCTCGTGGCCGGGCAAGGGCTCGATGTTCTCGGTCGAAGTACCGTTGAGCGCAACGGCACCGAAGCCGCTACCGACGTTGCAGATGAGCGAGCCGATGCTTGAGCGCCTGCGTGGGGCACGGGTGTGGGTGCTGGACAACGACGCCACCATTTGCGCCGGCATGCGCACCTTGCTCGAAGGGTGGGGCTGTTGGGTGGTGACGGCGCTGTCGGAAGAGGACCTGGCGCGACAAGTGGAGAACTTCCACGCCGAGGCGGACCTGTTGATCGCTGATTACCATCTGGACAACGATCAGAACGGTGTCGACGCCGTGGCCCGGATCAATGCGCGTCGTGCGTCACCCATCCCGGCCATGATGATCACCGCCAACTACAGCAACGAACTCAAACAGCAGATCCGCGAGCTGGGCCACACCCTGATGCACAAACCGGTACGGCCGATGAAACTCAAGACGGCGATGAGTCATTTGCTCGGCAGGCCTTGAGAGCCGCTGAGTCAGCACCACCGTCATCGCGAGCAGGCTCACTCCCACATTGGTTCTTGGATGTTCACAAATTCTGTGTTCACTGGAGATTAAATGTGGGAGTGAGCCTGCTCGCGATAGGGGCGATGCGGTTTCCCTGATTCAACGCCGCAAATACGACCCGAAATCAATATCCCCCGCACTCAAGATCGCCTGCACCCGGTTGTGCACGTTGAGTTTGCGCAGGATCGCCGAGACGTGGGCCTTGACGGTGGTTTCGGCAATTTCCAGGGTGTAGGCGATCTGTTTGTTCGACTCGCCTTTGGTCATGCGTTCAAGCACCTGCAATTGCTTGCGGGTCAGGGCCTGGAGCAATTCGGGGGGGAAGCTCGGGGTGTCGTTCATCCGGCGGGGGGTGTTGGTTCGGGTGGCGCGGATGATGTCCGGGGGCAAGTACACGTTGCCGTTGAGAATTTGCTGGATGGCCTCGGTCATTTGCGTGCGCGGTGACGACTTGGTGATGAAACCCACCGCACCGTAGGTAATGGCTTGCAGGACGATTTGTTTGTCCTGCTCGGCAGAGACAATCACCACCGGAATGGTCGGGGCCTCGTTGCGCAGATTGATCAGGCCGTTGAGCCCGTGCATGCCGGGCATGTTCAGGTCGAGCAGGATCAGGTCCAGGTCGTCGTGTTCCTGGGTGAGTGCCAGGGCACTGTCGAGGTCGGCGGTTTCCATGACTTCGCTACCGGGGAAACCATCGCTGATGACGTTATGAATGGCTTCGCGAAACAGCGGGTGATCGTCGGCAATCAGAATTTTGTACACGGCCTTTCACCTCATTATTTTGATTAGGGTGTGGCAACAACACGCCAGCGTAAAGATCAGGGGAAAGGTTCCGGCCGGGCGGGCGTCACGGGCAGGTTGGCCGCTTGCCAGGCGTCGAGTCCATCGCGGTACCAATACAACGTCTTATAGCCCATGGCGGACGCCCTTTTTACCGCGTTCCAGCTCAACCAGCAGTCGGCGCGGCAATAAAAGACCAGCGGTCGTACCGGATCCCCGGCGGTCAATGCCTTGAGGTTACGCGCAAAATAGCCTTGCCAGTCGGGCGTCAGGTCGCCGTCGCCGGTATTGGCCAGCCAGTGGCTGCCGGGCAGGTTTTCATGGAGCTGGTCTTCGATAAATTGCCCTTGCAGCCATTGGCGGCGGTAGACGTCGATCAGTACCGGTGTCGGGGTTTGACTGAGCAGGGTTTGCAGGGCAGGGGTGTCAACAATGGTCGCGCCTTGCAGGCTGTTCGGCGTCGGGCTGCGGTACAGGCCGATGCGATAGCCGTCGGCGGAAAACAGCGGTGATTCGGCGTGCGCGCTCCCCAGCAACAGGCTCAGCGACAGCGCAGCGAGAGTAGGGCGCAACAGGCAACGTTGGGCACGCGGCATGGGTTCGATCCTTATAGTTATGGACCTATTACATGCCAGGCGGATGGCTTTGGGAATGCGACGATAGACAGGGAAACCAGTACTAAAGTAGTAATTTTCCCCCCTGTTTATGGAGATCAATTGTGGGAGCGAGCCTGCTCGCGATAGCGGCTTACTGTTCAACTTAACCGTCGACTGACACACCGCAATCGCGAGCAGGCTCGCTCCTACAGTTGGATTTGCATTGTTAGTTGGATTTGCGCAGCGCCGCGTGCTGTGGGTTGAAAGTGAGCACGGCGAGTAGCGCGAATATGATCGTCAGCCCCACGCACACCATCAGTGCAAGCGGATTGAAGCGTTCATAGAGGGCAAACCGCACCAGCTCCACCGCATGGGTGAACGGGTTCACCGCGCACAGCCAGTACAACCACTCACTGGCCTCACGCATTTTCCACAACGGATACAGCGCCGAGGACAGGAAAAACAACGGGAAGATCACAAAATTCATGACCCCGGCAAAGTTCTCCAGCTGGCGTATGGCGTTGGACAGCAACAGACCCAAGGCACTGAGCATCAACGCCACCACCAGTAACGTCGGCAAGGCGATCAATAACCCCATGGCCGGCGGTTGCACGCCATAGACCCAGGCGATCGCCAAAAAGGCATACACCTGCAACAGGGAAATCAGCGACGTGGCCAGCAACTTGCTGCACAACAGAAAGGTCCGGGGCAGGGGGCTGGTCAGCAGCACGCGCATGCTGCCCATTTCGCGGTCGTAAACCATCGACAGCGAACCTTGCATGCCGTTGAACAGCAGGATCATGCAGGCAAGGCCGGGAATGATGTAGACCTCATACGGAATGTACGTGTCGTAGGGTGCGATTATCGCGATCCCCAAGGCCGCCCGGAAACCGGCCGCGAAGACCAGCAGCCATAACAGCGGCCGCACCAGCGCACTGAGAAACCGTGTGCGCTGCAACACAAATCGCAGCCATTCGCGCAGCACGATACCGCTGAAACATTGCCAGTACGCATTCATCGCGCAGCTCCTGAAGTAGTCAGGCGAGTGAAGGCTGAACCGAGGTCGCCGCCATGTTCCAGGCTCAGCGCATCGGCCTGTCCGCTGGCCACCAGTCGGCCTTGATGGAGGATCAGTAAATCGTCGCTGGCCTGCACTTCGTCCAGTAAATGGGTGGTCCAGAGCACGCTGATGGTGTGTTCGCGGCACAGGTTGCGCATGTGTTGATTGAGCGCCAGGCGACTGGCGGGATCGAGTCCGGCACTGGCTTCGTCGAGTAGTAACAGGCGCGGTTCATGCAGCAGGGCGCGGGCGATTTCCACCCGGCGACGATGGCCGCCATTGAGCTCGCGCACCCGTTCGCGACGGCGTTCGGTCAGGGTCTGGCGAGCCAGTTCGGCGTCCACTCGAATACCGGTCTGGCGCCGGGACAAACCATGCAACGCCGCGTGATACCGCAGGTTCTGCTCGACGCTGAGGTCCAGGTCCAGGGTGCTTTGCTGGAACACCACGCCCAACTGCTTGAGCGCCGGGCGCGGGGCATCGCGTAGTGAATAGCCGCCGACCCGGATGTCTCCGTGCTGCAGGTCATAGAGTCGGGTCAGCAAGGCGATCAGGGTCGATTTACCGGCGCCATTGGGCCCCAGCAGCGCGGCGAAACGTCCTGGGGCCAGATTGAAATTCACGTGGCGCAATGCTTCCCGAGCACCGTAGGCAAAACTCAGCTCGCTGGCTTCCAGGGCGTTCATGGCGTCACCACCACGCCCCAAGGGTAGCGTCCGACTTTCACCGATTTGCTGACCTTGAGGCTGTCGACATCAATTACCGACACGTCACCGCTGACGCCATTGGTGGCGAGCAGTTGCTTTTGATCCGGCGTGAACGCCAACTGCCAGACACGCCGCCCGACCAGCAGATAGTCGAGAATCTCGAACGTCCTGGCATCGATCACCGCCACATGATTGGCCGGGCCGAGCGCGACGAAAGCGTACTTGCCATCGGCGCTGAGCTTGATGCCCACGGGCTGCACCTTGTCCGGGTGCACGCCTTTGATCTGGAAGTTCAGGGTCTTGAGGGTCTTGCGGCTGGCGACGTCGAGAATCGTCACCGTGCCGCCGATTTCCGCTGATGCCCAGAGCTGCGAACCGTCCTGATTGAATTCGACAAAGCGTGGTCGCTGGTCCACCAGCGTGCTGTCGGCCAGGGTCTGGGTGCTGGTGTCGATCCAGTGCAGCATGTTGGTGGTTTCGCTGGTGTTCACCGCCCACTTGCCGTCGGGGCTGACGGCCATGCCTTCGGGCTCGACGCCGACGTTGATCTGGCTGAGCACTTTGGAGGTTTCGGTGTCGATCACCGTGACCAGTGCGTCGTCTTCGTTGGAGACGTACAACCAGCGGTTATTGGGGTGCAGGGCGAATTGCTCGGGGTCTTTTCCCGAGGGCAGCTCCTTGATGATCTTGCGCGTGGCCACGTCCATCACCTGGACCCGGTCCGAATCGCTGGCGCAGATGTACAGCAGCTTGTTGTCATGGGACAGCAGCAGGCCGCGTGGACGCTGGCCAACAGGTAGGGTGTCGGTGACTTGCAGGGTCTGCATGTCGATCAGGCTCAGGCTGTTGTCCTTTTCGTTGGAGACCCACGCGGTGCCGGCCGCGGCATGCCCGGCGGCGAGCAGCAGGGCACATGAAAGCAGGGTGCTGCGCATGGCGGATTCCTTTTTGTTGTAGTTCTTGTGGAAAGTTGGATCAGGGAAAGCGGCAGCTGACCTCGGGTTTGTCGTAACCCAGGCTGTCCATTTCGTTGAAGGGGTGCAGAAAGCCCTCTTGCGGCGAGGTGCTGACCAGTGCGCGGGGCTGGACGATGGGAATGGGTTGGCGCAACTGGCCGTTCCACGGGCGATAACTGAGCTTGCGGCCCTTGAAACCGTCCAGTGGCAATTGATCACTGATTTCCAGCTGACGGATCGCCATCGGCTCGGTCTGGCGCAGTTTGCTCACGGCGCTGGCGATGCTGCGTACGGCCATCCATGCAGCGAAGTCGCGGTCGTTCATCCAGCGGCCGGTCAGGGCTTCAAAACGCTTTTGCAACTGCGCGGCGCCGTAGGTTTCCACGGTTTTATGCCAACCCACCGGGGTCAGCCCTTGCGTGCCGGCGACGGGGCGCGGGTACCAGGTCTGGTAGGGCACGTATTCACCGAAGTCGCCGCGTTCATCGGCCACCAGCACCACGTCATATTCGGCGGTCTGGGTGAACAGCGGCATGTCCGCCTGGGCACTGCGACGTTGATCGTTATCAAAACTCCAGGCTTTCTCCGCCACCAGTTGCAGCCCGAATCGCTTTGCCGATCGGCGCAGGGCGGCGGCGTAGGCTTGATCGTCTGCGGTCGGGCCGACGATCAGCAGCGCGCGTTGCCATTTGCGGACCACCAGAAATTGCGCCAGTGCATCGGCGAGCATCGCCCGACTCGGCAGGCTGTGCAGCACGTTCGGCAGGCAGTCGGTGGTGCGCAAGCGATCATCGGGGCTGCCAGCGTTGAACAGCAGGCTGTCGGGCAAGGCGGCGCTGAGCTGGCGCAAACTGTCGGCCGGTGCGTTCACCACAAACAGACGCAGCCCCTTTGCGTGTTGGGTTTTGGCCGCGTCGAGCAACGCTTCAGGACTGTCGACGTTGGCGCTGACCAGGGTGTAACTGTGGTTGAGAAAACGCCCGGTGCTGTTGCTGTCGGTGATCGCCAATTCGGCGCCACGCATCCCGGCATCGGTCGGTTCGGGTATGACATTGGACAGTATCGGTCCCGGATCGGGGCGATAACCCAGGTAGCCGATCCGCACCTCTAGCGGCGCATCTGCAGCCTGGCTTTGGGTGGCCAGACCGGCGGCGCAGGCAATCGCCAGCAGGTACAGCAAGACGTAAGGGGCTAGCAGGCGCATAGGACGCTCCATTACAGGTAGCGCCAGCATAGGAAGCCTGTGGAGCAGAAGAAATATGCAGAAAGTACCGGTGAGCCAGTACCAAGGTAGTAACTCGTGTGAACCGGCGCGGTTTTAGCCTGGGCTTCAACGGTTATCGCCGTGGAGGAGAACTTGCGGTGTCCCTCTATCGCCTTACTACCAAGGGACTAGAAGGCGACCACCAAAGCAGCATGGGGTGATTGCGATGCCGTTTCTAAGATGGGTGCCATAGCCTCTGCCAAGAGGTTTTGCGTGCAATCCTGAGGGCATAACAATGACAACAATACGCAACGCTTTGCTCATGACCGGGCTGCTGGCCGGCTTTATCAGTGCAGGTTCCGTGTGGGCTCACGGCAACGTGGTACCTCAAGCCGTGGAAACCAATGGCCTGACCCCGATCAAGGACGCCGGTGTGCCGGTCGACGCTGATGGATGGGCGGCTGCCAACCCCTACCGCACCTCCCCGGAGCACGATAAGGCTCTGGAAATCGGCTCGTCGGCCTACAACCAGAACTGTGCGGCCTGTCATGGCCTGGAAGCCAAGTCCGGTGGGATCGCCCCCGACCTGCGCATGCTCGATGTCGGTGAGACAGGAGACGAGTGGTTCGTCGAACGCGTGCGTCATGGCGCGGTGCGTGACGGTCGGGTCTACATGCCAAAAATGGCCGACTACTTGAGTCAGGAAGCGTTGTGGGCGGTGCGCACTTACCTGGACAGCGTTCACGTCGAGGAGTGATCCCATGCGTCTGCTCGCGGTGTTGATCAGTGCTGTGTGGCTGTGCTGCCAGACGGTGCAGGCGCAGGTTCGCAACTATGACGAAATGATCGCCGCCGGGGAGCTGAAAGTGGCGGTGTACAAGGACTTCGCCCCCTACAGTTTCGAACAGGCCGGCCAGCCCCGAGGCGTGGATGTCGAACTCGCCGAGGCCTTGGCCAAGGCCCTGGGTGTACGCCTGACACTGATCTGGGCGCCCGCCGGAGAAAAACTCGATGACGATCTGCGCGATTACATCTGGCGCGCCAGTGCGTTGCATAACCAGCAACTGGCCGACCTGATGATGCGAGTGCCCTATGACCGTGACTACGCCCAGAAGCGCAACGAATTCGGCGAAATGGAAAACGGTCATGTGGTGATGTTCGGCCCCTACCAGACCGAACAATGGCAGGTGGCATACGATCAGCGCCGGCTGGACAAGGTCGGCAGCGTGGCCGTGTTCGAGCATCATCCGATTGGCGTCGAGGTCGACAGCGTGCCGTCGTTCTACCTGACTTCGGTGTTCAACGGCATGCTCGCCGGCAAGACCCACCACTATCCGGGCGTGCCCCAGGCGTTTGCCGCGATGAAGGCCGGTGAGGTCGACGCAGTCATGGCCATGCGTGGCGAAATTGACTGGCAGGTGCATGAGGCGGACGACCCGCAAGTGGCACTGGCGCAAAACGCCTACCCGAACATGGGCAAGCAGCTCTGGGAAATCGGCATGGCCGTGCACGAAAGCAATCGGCAACTGGCCTATGCCGTGGAAGAGGCACTGGAAGGCCTGATCCGTGAGGGTTCGGTGAAGGAAATCTACGGCCATTACGGCCTGCGGTATGACGTGCCGGAGATGTATCAATAGGAGCGGGTGATGAGCTGGCGAATGACGTGTCTGTTGGCCTGTTGGTTACCCTTGGCCGCGCACGCTGCGGACATCGATCCGGGCAAAGACCCGGTGCCATCGGTGATGTGGGCGTTCTATCACAAGCAAATGCTCGGCGACACACCCTTTGTCTTCGATGATCGGGTCAAGCTGCTGGCGCCGCCGTTTGCCGAAGATGCCCGGCAGGTGCCATTGGAAATTGATGCGCGGGCGTTCAAGGGCGAGGTGGTGAAAATCCTCGCCTGGGCTGAGCTCAATCCGTTGCCGAGGATCGTCGATTTCCAGCCGCTGGACCGGGTATTGCCGTGGCTGTCGATTCGTATCCGTATCGAACAGGCCACACCCTTGCGCGCGGCAGTCTTGACCCGCGACGGGGTGTGGCATGTCGGTTCGACCTTGATTGATGCCGCAGGTGGCGGCTGCACCGCACCGAGCGTCGTGCGCACCCAGCCCGGTTGGGAGGAGCACATCGGCGAAGTATTGGGCGGTCGCTATCCACGCAGTGAGTTCAGCCGATTGCGCGTGCAGGTGGCGCACCCGATGGACAACGGCATGGTCAGCGGCATCCCGGAGTTCTTCATCAACCATGCAGAACTGAGGGATCTGAACGATCAGCTGTTGGCGCAACTGGAGCTGTTTCCCGCCGTCAGCGAAAACCCCAACCTGGCCTTTGACATTGAAGGGGCAGGGCAGACGCGTCTGTTCATTCGGGACAACAGCGGCAATGAATTTGATGCGGCAATCCCCTGACCCAAAGGAGCGTGTCATGCGCTGGATACTGCTGATTATGTTGAGCGTCAGCCTGCCGGCCATGGCCGACCTTGAGTATTCGCTCAAGCCCCGGCAGATCGCCGAAGACACCTGGCTGCTGGAAGGCAGCACGGATAATTTCGCCAAGGTCAACGGCGGCAATATCGTCAACACCGCGTTCATCGTCACCGAGCGCGGCGTGGTGGTCATCGACACCGGGCCGTCGAAGCGTTACGGCGAGGCCATGCGCAAGACGATTGCCGCGATCACGGATAAACCGGTGATTCAGGTGTTCCTGACCCACCACCACCCGGACCATGTGCTGGGCAATCAGGCGTTTGCTGATGTGCCCATCGGCGCACTGGCGGGTACCACCGAGCTGTTGCATCAACAAGGTGATGCGATGGCCGAGAATATGTATCGAATGGTGGGTGACTGGATGCGTGGCACCGAAGTGGTGTTGCCCAATCAGGTCGTGACGCCAGGCGTACTCAGTTTTGGGAATCACGATTTACGCTTGCTGGGCCTGGGTGGGCATACGGGAGCGGATCTGGATATTCTCGACCAGCAAACCGGCGTGCTGTTTGCCGGGGATCTGGTGTTTTATCAACGGGCCCTGACCACTCCGAACAGTCCCGGACTGGCGGTGTGGCTGGCGGATATCGCCACCCTGCAGGGCTTGCCCTGGACGCTGATCGTGCCTGGCCACGGTCCGGTGGCCAGCGACCCAAAACCCTTCGAGCAAATGCGCGATTACCTGACCTGGCTCGACCAGCTGCTGCAAGACGGCGCGGCCAGCGGCAGCGACATGGCCGAGATGATCCGTAGTCCCATCCCTGAACGTTTCGCCGGGATCAATCTGAGCCGTTATGAATTGATCCGCAGCGTCAGTCATTTGTACCCGCGTTACGAGCGTTTGCAGATGAGCCGGGTGGATTCCGGCGCGGCCAAGTGACGCTTGAACTCATTCGACCCGCTACTAAGGGATTAGGAATCTCCATATTGCGGGTAATTGTTGTCGGGGCGGCGGCGCCCAAGAATCTGCACTACACCGGGAAACTCTCCCGCGAATAACAAAAAACCGCAGAGGTAGCCGTCATGACTCAACCCGCACGTCGCCAGCCCTTCGTCTTGAGCCTGCTGCTCAGTGCCATGCTGTTGTCCGGCCAGGCATTGGCCGCCGTCTCCGACCAGGACATTCTCCAGGACCCGAAAAACCCGGAGCAAGTCGTCACCAACGGCCTCGGCGTCCAGGGGCAGCGCTACAGCCCGCTGGATATTCTCAACGTCGACAACGTGAAGGAGCTGCGGCCAGCCTGGGCATTCTCTTTCGGCGGCGAAAAACAGCGAGGCCAGCAAGCACAGCCGATGGTCAAGGACGGCGTGATGTA
Organism: Pseudomonas sp. GL-B-19; assembly: GCF_019956415.1. Lineage (GTDB taxonomy): Bacteria > Pseudomonadota > Gammaproteobacteria > Pseudomonadales > Pseudomonadaceae > Aquipseudomonas. Next base: position 13,185 of record NZ_JAHBDK010000034.1, on the reverse strand, counting down.
TATGACCGGTTCCTACTCACGGGTGTTCGCGGTGGATGCGCGCACCGGCAAGAAACTCTGGCAATACGATGCGCGCCTGCCGGATGACATCCGTCCGTGCTGCGACGTGATCAACCGTGGCGTGGCGCTGTATGGCGACCTGGTGATCTTTGGCACCCTTGACGCCAAGCTGGTGGCCCTGAACAAAGACACCGGCAAAGTGGTGTGGAGCAAGCAGGTGGCCGACCACAAGGAAGGCTATTCCATCAGCGCTGCGCCGTTGGTGATCAATGGCAAACTGATTACCGGCGTGGCCGGTGGCGAATTCGGTGTGGTGGGCAAGATCTCGGCGTACGACCCGAAAAATGGCGAGCTGTTGTGGGTCCGCCCGACCGTCGAAGGTCACATGGGCTACGTCTACAAGGACGGCAAGGCCATCGAGAACGGCATCTCCGGTGGTGAAGCAGGCAAGACCTGGCCGGGTGATCTGTGGAAGACCGGCGGCGCCGCGCCCTGGCTCGGCGGTTACTACGACCCGGAAACCAATCTGCTGCTGTTCGGCACAGGCAACCCGGCGCCGTGGAACTCGCATTTGCGTCCTGGCGATAACCTCTACTCGTCGTCGCGCCTGGCGCTCAACCCGGACGACGGCACCATCAAATGGCACTTCCAGAGCACGCCCCACGACGGTTGGGACTATGACGGCGTCAACGAGTTGGTCTCGTTCAACTACACCGAGGGCGGCAAGGAAATCAAAGCGGCGGCCACGGCGGACCGCAACGGTTTCTTCTATGTGCTGGACCGTACCAACGGCAAGTTCATTCGCGGTTTCCCGTTTGTGGACAAGATCACCTGGGCCAGCGGCCTGGATAAAGACGGCCGGCCGATCTACAACGAAGCCAGTCGCCCCGGCGCCCCGGGCACTGAGCCCAAGGGCAGTTCGGTATTCGTAGCGCCTGCATTCCTTGGCGCGAAAAACTGGATGCCGATGGCCTACAACCGCGACACCGGGCTGTTTTACGTGCCGTCCAACGAGTGGGGCATGGACATCTGGAACGAAGGCATCGCCTACAAAAAAGGCGCGGCATTCCTCGGCGCCGGTTTCACCATCAAACCGTTGAATGAAGACTACATCGGCGTGTTGCGCGCCATTGACCCGAAAACCGGCAAGGAAGTCTGGCGCCACAAGAACTACGCGCCGCTGTGGGGCGGGGTGCTGACCACCAAGGGCAATCTGGTGTTCACCGGCACGCCGGAAGGCTTCCTCCAGGCGTTCAACGCCAAGACCGGCGAGAAAGTCTGGGAATTCCAGACCGGTTCCGGCGTACTCGGCTCACCCGTGACCTGGGAAATGGACGGCGAACAATACGTGTCGGTCCTCTCCGGCTGGGGCGGCGCCGTACCGTTGTGGGGCGGGGAAGTGGCCAAGCGCGTGAAGGACTTCAACCAGGGCGGCATGCTCTGGACCTTCAAGCTGCCGAAAGACCTGGTGGCCAAGCACTGACCCCAAGTCCACCGCATTACCCCCTGTGGGAGCGAGCCTGCTCGCGATAGCGTTCTGACAGCCAACACCTTTGGTGAATGTGCTGGCCTCATCGCGAGCAGGCTCGCTCCCACAAGGGGACTTGTGTGAAACCTACTACCAAATAACGTATCGATTCATCGCCTGTCGCCACGACAGGCATCGACCCAGACAGAGGCCCACCATGATCTACGCACAACCCGGAACCCCAGGCGCCGTTGTTTCCTTCAAGCCGCGCTATGGCAACTTCATCGGCGGCGAGTTTGTCGCGCCAGTCAATGGCGAATACTTCACCAACACCTCGCCGGTTACCGGTGAGGTAATTGCCGAATTCCCACGCTCCAGCGCCGCCGACATCGAAAAGGCCCTCGACGCGGCGCATGCCGCTGCGGATGCCTGGGGCAAGACCTCGGCCCAGGACCGCTCGCTGGTGCTGTTGAAAATCGCCGACCGCATCGAGCAAAACCTGGAAATCCTCGCGGTCACCGAAACCTGGGACAACGGTAAGGCCGTGCGCGAAACCCTCAACGCCGACGTGCCGTTGGCCGCTGACCATTTCCGTTACTTTGCTGGCTGCATCCGCGCCCAGGAAGGCGGCGCTGCCGAGATCAACGAGCTGACCACTGCCTATCACTTTCACGAGCCTTTGGGCGTGGTCGGACAAATCATTCCGTGGAATTTCCCGCTGCTGATGGCGGCCTGGAAACTCGCCCCGGCCCTGGCCGCCGGCAACTGCATCGTGCTCAAACCTGCCGAGCAGACACCGCTGTCGATCATGGTGTTCGCCGAGCTGATCGCTGATCTTCTGCCAGCGGGCGTGTTGAACATCGTTCAAGGCTTCGGTCGTGAAGCCGGCGAAGCGCTGGCCACCAGCAAGCGCATCGCCAAGATCGCCTTCACCGGTTCAACCCCGGTGGGCGCGCACATCATGCATTGTGCCGCCGAGAACATCATCCCAAGCACGGTCGAACTGGGCGGCAAGTCGCCGAACATCTTCTTCGAAGACATCATGAACGCCGAGCCTCAGTTCATCGAGAAAGCGGCCGAAGGTCTGGTGCTGGCGTTCTTCAATCAGGGCGAAGTGTGCACCTGCCCATCGCGGGCGCTGGTGCAAGAATCGATCTACGAGCCGTTCATGGCCGAGGTGATGAAAAAGATCGTCAAGATCAAGCGCGGCAACCCGCTGGACACCGAGACCATGGTCGGCGCCCAGGCGTCCGAACAGCAATACGACAAGATCCTCTCGTACCTCAAAATCGCTCAGGAGGAGGGGGCTGAACTGCTCACCGGTGGCGCCGCCGAGCGTCTTGAAGGTGACTTGTCCAGCGGCTATTACATCCAGCCGACGCTGCTCAAGGGCCACAACAAGATGCGCGTGTTCCAGGAAGAAATCTTCGGCCCGGTGGTGGGTGTCACTACCTTCAAGGACGAAGCCGAAGCGCTGGCAATTGCCAACGACAGCGAGTTCGGCCTCGGTGCCGGCCTCTGGACCCGCGACATCAACCGCGCCTACCGCATGGGCCGGGCGATCAAGGCCGGGCGCGTGTGGACCAACTGCTATCACCTGTACCCGGCACACGCGGCGTTCGGTGGCTACAAGAAGTCCGGCGTCGGTCGGGAAAACCACAAGATGATGCTCGACCACTACCAGCAAACCAAGAACCTGCTGGTCAGCTACGACATCAATCCGCTGGGGTTCTTCTGATTCGACTCGAAATCGGGTAACGGCCTTCGCTGGCAAGCCAGCTCCTACAGGTTTGCGTAATACCTGTAGGAGCTGGCTTGCCAGCGAATGGCTGTATCTGACACCGCGCATACCCCCTACCAAATCACCCCCACTGCTCCTTCGAAAGTAGCATTCGGGCGTTCGACGCCCCGTGCATTAATGGCTTTACCGGAATCGCCCGGCACAAGAAGAGGATTGACCCATGTGGACTAAACCCGCGTTTACCGATCTGCGCATTGGCTTCGAAGTGACGATGTATTTCGCCAACCGTTGATGGTTCACCCGGCCAGCCGATGTGTTGGCCGGGCCTGCCTTTGGAGCCTCATTCATGCACATTCGCGTTCTCGGTTCCGCCGCTGGTGGCGGCTTCCCGCAGTGGAATTGCAACTGCTACCAGTGCGCCGGGATGCGCAATGCCAGCCTGCGAGCACAACCGCGCACGCAGTCCTCGATTGCCCTGAGCGACAATGGAGTGGATTGGGTACTGTGCAATGCATCACCGGATATTCGCGCGCAACTCGCGAGTTTTCCGCTGTTGCAACCGGCTCGCCGGTTGCGTGACAGCGCCATCGCTGGCGTCGTGTTGCTGGACAGTCAGATCGATCACTGCACCGGCCTGCTGAGTCTGCGCGAAGGCTGTCCGCACGCAGTCTGGTGCACCGAACGGGTTCACCAGGACCTGAGCAGCGGCTTCCCGCTGTTCAACATGTTGCGCCACTGGAACGGCGGCTTGCAGTGGCAACCGATCGGGCTGGATCGGCAGCCGTTCAGCATTCCTGCCTGCCAGCACTTGCGATGGCGTGCGATTCCCCTGGTGAGCAACGCACCACCGTACTCGCCTAATCGCGGCAATCCGCAACCGGGCGACACCATTGGCTTGTTCATTGAAGACCGGCGCAGCGGCGCATCACTGTTTTACGCGCCGGGGCTGGGGCAAGTCGATGACGAAGTGCTGGGCTGGATGCAGCGTGCCGATTGCCTGCTGCTGGACGGCACCTTGTGGCGTGACGACGAAATGCGCGTCTGCGAAGTCGGCCAGAGCCTGGGCAGTGAAATGGGGCATCTGTCGCAAAGCGGCCCCGGCGGCATGCTTGAGGTGCTGGAAGGTTTTACCCGCCAGCGCAAGGTGCTGATCCACATCAACAACACCAACCCGATCCTCGACGAAGACTCGGCCGAGCGGGCCTTGCTGGAGCGGCGCGGGATCGAAGTGGCGTTTGACGGCATGAGTATTGAGTTGTAGCCGATGACCCCATCGCGAGCAGGCTCGCTCCCACAGGGATCACCTCGAACCTTGTGGGAGCGAGCCTGCTCGCGATGAGGACAGTCCGGGCACCGCAGAACGCGAAGGAGAATAAAAATGACTGACACACCCCTGACCCCCACCGAATTCGAAGCGGCCCTGCGCGCCAAAGGCGCCTACTACCATATTCATCATCCGTTCCACCAAGCCATGTACGCCGGGCACTCCAGCCGCGAGCAGATTCAAGGCTGGGTCGCCAATCGTTTCTATTACCAAGTGAACATTCCGCTCAAGGATGCTGCCATCCTCGCCAACTGCCCGGACCGCGACGTGCGCCGTGAATGGCTGCAACGGATTCTCGACCACGACGGCGTGCCCGGCAGTGAGGGCGGCATCGAAGCCTGGCTGCGTCTGGGCGAAGCGGTGGGGCTGGATCGCGAGCAGATTCTGTCCCAGGAGTTGGTGTTGCCCGGCGTGCGGTTCGCCGTGGATGCCTACGTCAATTTCGCCCGTCGGGCCTGCTGGCAGGAAGCGGCGAGCAGTTCGCTGACCGAGCTGTTCGCCCCCCAGATCCACCAGTCCCGACTCGACGCCTGGCCAACTCATTACCCGTGGATCGACGTGGCCGGCTACGACTATTTCCGCAGCCGTTTGAGTCAGGCCCGGCGAGACGTGGAGCACGGCTTGCGCATCACGTTGGCCCACTACGTCACGCTCCAGGCGCAGCAACGCATGCTGGACATCCTGCAATTCAAACTCGACGTGCTGTGGAGCATGCTTGACGCCATGAGCATGGCCTACGAACTGGAACGCCCGCCGTATCACACCGTCACCACCGACAATGTCTGGCACCGGGGGATTGCCCTGTGAGCCTGATCAATCGCGAGCTATTACCGTCGTTGCGTCAGGGTTTTCGTTTGCAATGGGAGCCCCGTCAAGACTGTCACGTGCTGCTGTACCCCGAAGGCATGATCAAACTCAACGGCAGTGCCGGGCAGATCCTCGGTCTGGTGAACGGTCAGCGCAGCGTCGCGGCGATCATTGAGCAACTGGCCGCGAATTTTCCCGGTGTGCCGGGGGTCGACGAGGATGTGCTGGCGTTTCTGGAGGTGGCCCATGCTCAATTCTGGATTGAATGATGCACCTGTAGGCCCACCGTTGTGGCTGCTGGCGGAACTGACCTACCGGTGCCCGCTGCAATGCCCGTATTGCTCCAACCCACTGGATTTTGCCCGGCACGGCGAGGAGCTGAGCACTGAGGAGTGGATTCGGGTGTTTCGCGAGGCCCGCGAAATGGGCGCAGCGCAGTTGGGTTTTTCCGGTGGCGAGCCACTGGTGCGACAGGACCTGGCCGAACTGATCAAGGCCGCGCGAGATATGGGTTACTACACCAACCTGATCACCTCGGGCATCGGCCTGACCGAGCAGAAAGTCCGCGACTTCAAGGTGGCCGGGCTGGACCACATCCAGATCAGCTTTCAGGCCGCGGACGAAGCGGTCAACAACATGCTCGCCGGCTCCCGCAAGGCCTTTGCCCAGAAGCTGGCCATGGCCCGTGCGGTGAAAGCCCAGGGTTACCCCATGGTGCTGAACTTCGTGACCCATCGGCACAACATCGACCAGATCGCGCAGATCATCGACTTGTGCCTGGAGCTGGAAGCGGATTTTGTCGAGTTGGCCACGTGTCAATTCTACGGCTGGGCCGAACTCAATCGCGTAGGCCTGCTGCCGACCCGCGAACAACTGCAACGCGCCGAGCGCATCACTAACGAATATCGCGCGCGGCTTGAGGCCCAGGGCCATCCGTGCAAGCTGATCTTCGTCACCCCGGACTACTACGAAGAACGCCCTAAAACCTGCATGAACGGCTGGGCCAATCTGTTTCTCGACATCACCCCGGACGGTACCGCTCTGCCTTGCCACAGCGCCCGACAGTTGCCGGTGCAGTTTCCCAACGTGCGCGAGCACAGTGTCGAGCACATCTGGACGGACTCGTTTGGCTTCAACCGTTTTCGCGGTAATGACTGGATGAAGGAACCGTGCCGCTCGTGCGATGAAAAGCATAAGGATCTGGGTGGATGCCGCTGCCAGGCGTTCATGCTCACTGGCGATGCCGCCAATGCCGACCCGGTGTGCAGCAAGTCACCGCACCACGACGTGATCCTCAAGGCCCGCGAAGAAGCCGAGGCGCCGGGGCAGGGCATGGAACACCTGACGTTGCGCAACGAGAAAGCGTCGCGGCTGATCTATCGCGGATGAGCCTAACGACACAAATCCCCTGTGGGAGCGAGCCTGCTCGCGATAGTGGTTCAACATTCAGCATCTATGTTGACTGACACTCCGTCATCGCGAGCAGGCTCGCTCCCACAGTAGGTCGGCGGTGAATACACAATCCGGGTACAACCCCGGCAGCAGTGTTCTTTGGTCTGATTGCATTCACTGTCGGATGGTTTAGTGTGGTTCCTATCTTCCAAAACAATAAAAACAGGCTTTCCAATGAGCCAGAGTCTCAGCCAGCTGCGTAAATTCGTTTCACCTGAAATCATCTTCGGTGCCGGCTGCCGGCACAACGTCGGCAATTGCGCCAAGACCTTCGGTGCCCGCAAAGTCCTGCTGGTCAGTGACCCCGGGGTGATTGCGGCCGGTTGGGTCGCCGATGTCGAGGCCAGCCTGCAAGCCTTGGGTATCGACTACTTCCTGTACAGCGATGTCTCGCCTAACCCACGGGTCGAAGAAGTCATGCGCGGCGCCGAGCTGTACCGGGAAAACCATTGCGATGTGATCGTCGCCGTCGGCGGTGGCAGCCCGATGGATTGCGGCAAAGGCATCGGTATTGTCGTTGCTCACGGACGCAGCATTCTCGAATTCGAAGGCGTGGACACCATCCGCGTGCCCAGCCCGCCCCTGATCCTGATTCCGACCACGGCCGGTACCTCGGCCGATGTTTCGCAATTCGTGATCATTTCCAACCAGCAAGAGCGTATGAAGTTCTCCATCGTCAGCAAAGCGGTGGTGCCGGACGTGTCGTTGATCGACCCGGAAACGACCCTGAGCATGGACCCGTTCCTGTCGGCCTGTACCGGCATCGACGCGTTGGTGCATGCCATCGAGGCTTTCGTCTCCACGGGCCACGGGCCCCTGACCGATCCGCATGCACTGGAGGCGATGCGCTTGATCAACGGCAATTTGGTACAAATGATCGCCAACCCGACGGACATCGCCCTGCGCGAGAAGATCATGCTCGGCAGCATGCAGGCCGGTCTCGCTTTCTCCAACGCGATACTCGGTGCGGTGCACGCCATGTCCCACAGTTTGGGCGGGTTTCTCGATCTGCCGCATGGCTTATGCAACGCTGTGCTGGTGGAACACGTGGTGGCGTTCAATTACAGCTCGGCACCGGATCGCTTCAAAGTGATCGCCGAGACTTTCGGCATCGATTGCCGTGGCCTGAACCACCGGCAGATTTGCGGGCGGCTGGTCGAGCATTTGATCGCCCTCAAACACGCCATCGGCTTCCATGAGACCCTTGGTTTGCATGGGGTCAGTACGGCGGACATTCCGTTCCTGTCGCAACACGCCATGCACGACCCGTGCATCCTGACCAATCCGCGCGAATCCAGTCAGCGTGATGTCGAGGTCGTCTATGGCGAAGCCCTCTGACGATCAGCAACGGGCACTGGCGGGACTACTGGGATTAGGCAGCCATTCGGCGCGCAAGAGTCACTACCCGGAACTGGCTGCGCGACTCGACGAACTGGAAGCCGAGCGCAATCGATACAAATGGTTGTTCGAAAACGCGGTCCAGGGGATTTTCCAGGCCAGCCTGCAAGAAGGCATGCGGGCCGCCAACCCGGCGTTGGCGCACATGCTCGGTTATCAGGACCCGCAGGAAGTGCTGTTTTCGCTGGCCGATCTGGCGAGCAACCTGTTTGTCGGCGGCGCCGCCGAGCTGGAAAACATTGGCGAAATCCTCAAGCATCAACGCAGCCTGCACGGTTATGAAACCCAGTTGCGGCGTAAGGACGGCAGCAGCCTCGATGTGTTGATGAACCTGTTGCTCAAACCCGATCAGGAAGGCCTGGTGGAAGGGTTTGTCGCTGACATCACCGAACGCAAGCTGGCCCAGCAACGTCTGCAACAACTCAACGATGAACTGGAGCAGCGAGTCACCGCGCGCACCGATGAATTGCTGGAAGCCAACCGCAACCTGCAACAGCAAATCACCCAGCGTAAACAGATCGCCGAAGCCTTGCGCGATGCCCGCGACGCCGCCGAGGCCGCCAATCGCAGCAAGGACAAGTACCTTGCCGCCGCCAGCCACGACCTGTTGCAACCACTTAATGCTGCGCGTTTGCTGATCTCGACGTTGCGTGAACGAAAACTGCCTGACGTTGAACAGGTCCTGGTCGAACGCACTCATCAGGCGTTGGAAGGGGCGGAAGATTTGCTCACTGATTTGCTGGATATTTCCCGGCTCGATCAGGCGGCGGTCAAACCAGACGTTGCCCTCTATCGTCTCGACGAATTGCTCGGGCCGCTGGTGTCGGAGTTTCAGTCAGTCGCCGAAGCAGCCGGGTTGAACCTGCGCGTGCATGTGGGCGATTACGCCATCAGCACCGACTTGCGCCTGATGACGCGCATTCTGCGTAACTTCCTCAGTAACGCCTGCCGCTACACGGACGAGGGCAGCATCCTGCTGGCGGCAAGACGGCGCGGCGAGGTGCTGCGCCTGGAAGTCTGGGACACCGGGCGCGGGATCGCCGCGGACCGTCTGGATTCGATTTTCCTGGAGTTCAACCAACTCGACGTCGGACGTGCCGCCGATCGCAAAGGCGTGGGGCTGGGGCTGGCCATCGTCGAACGCATCGCGAAGATTCTGGGTTATCAGGTTCGGGTGCAATCGTTGCCGGGACGTGGCTCGATGTTCAGCATTGACGTACCGATTTCCCATGAGGTTCCACTGCCTATCAGTCAGGCCGCGCCTCAGTTGGGCACCGGTAATCCCTTGCCGGGCCGACGTTTGCTGGTGCTGGACAACGAAGTGAGCATTCTCGAGAGCATGAGCGCGCTGCTCGAGCAGTGGGGGTGCGAGGTGGTCACGGCCACGGATGAATCCTCCGCGCTGGCGGCCCTGCGCGGGCAAGCGCCGGAATTGATTCTGGCGGACTATCACCTCGATCACGGTGTGGTGGGCTGTGATGTGGTCAGGCATTTGCGTGAGCATTTCAGCCAGGTCATCCCGGCGGTGATCATCACGGCGGACCGCACTGATCAATGTCGACGCTCATTGCAGAGACTCGGCGCACCGCTGCTGAACAAACCGGTCAAGCCCGGCAAGTTGCGCGCAGTGCTGAGTCAGATGCTCGGGTAGTGGCGTTATCCAAGAGTACGATACTGCAGGCTGAACCCGAGTTCAGCCGACTGACCTTGCTCCAGCAACCGCAACCCCGGCCGACCGGGCAAGTGATGCGCGTTGACCGGGTGGCTGACCGGTTCGATGCAGAAAAACTCCAGACCGACCGGGCAGTAGAGCAGGTAGTAATCGCTGCCGGTGGCCTGGCATTCCAGTGCATACCCGAGGTCGGGTTGCTGGATCAGGCAATGGCCGTCCCAGTGGCAGAAGCCGTTATCGACCAGAGAAGCGGGTAAGGCGCCCGGTTGACGAAAGTCCCAGTCGGCAGGCAGCGCAATCAATTCTGTTGGCAATTTCGAGCCATCGCACAGCCAGACTTGCTCGGCCCTGGCCTGTAGCTGCGTGTTCGCGGTGCGCGGAAAGTAGGGGTGCAAACCGAGCCCATGCCACGCGGCGCGGTCGGCCAAGTGAGTGACTTGCAGTTCGATGCTCAATTGCCCCTTGTTTAGATGGAAGCGTTGCCGGGCGCGATAAGCGAACGGTGTGGTGCTGTCGAGTTGCAGGACGACTTCGTTGGTTGATTGCGACACCACTTGCCACGGTTGTTGCCAGGCGCTGCCGTGGATGGGCAGCGGATCGGTGAGGCTGTTGGGCGTCAGGGCCAGCCAGCCATCGGGGCAATCGAAGCCACCTTCGGCGATGCGGTTGGACCAGGGGGCCAGGGGATAGCAACCGAGTTTGCCCGGCAGACCGGTGTTCAGGGCATGGGAATCATTGTGGCGTAGCAGCGGTTGACCGGTGCTGAGAACGGTCCAGTTGACGATACTGCCGCCGAGCTCGGGGGCGAGGGTGAGGTGGGTCAGTTCGTCTTTGAGTTCGAGAATTTTTGGCGTCATTCAAGTTGGCTCCAATATGAGAACACCGCAAACCTTGTAGCAGCTGGCGAAGCCTGCGTCAGGCTCGGGCCGCGATCGGACGCAGCAGTCGTAAAACCATATTGCACGGTGTATCAGGAAGACCGCATTCACCGGATTGACGACTGCTGCGTCCGATCGCGGCCCGAGCCTGACGCAGGCTTCGCCAGCTGCTACAGGTGATCGGCGGTGGCTCATGCGTTGAACTTGGGTTCCGGCAATCCGGTGACGCCAGGATTGAGGGCGAACACTCCGCCGGCCAGGGACTGTTCGTCATGGTCGTCACCGGGGCGGATCGAGGTCACGAACAGCGTGTCCAGTCGACTGCCACCGAAGGCGCACATGGTGGGTTTTTTCACCGGGACGGCGAGCGAGCGATCCAGTCGGCCATCGGGGGTAAAACGGTGAATCAGCCCGGCATCATTGCCGCAGATCCAGTAGCAACCTTCGGCATCGACAGCCGCACCGTCGGGGCGGCCGGGGAACTGATTCATGTCGACGAACAACCGCCGATTCGACGGCGTGCCGCTGTCGACATCGTAGTCAAAGGCCCAGATCTGCTGGACCAAGGGATGAGAGTCGGACAGGTACATCGTGCGGCCATCCGGGCTGAAGCCCAGACCGTTCGGGACAATAAATCCGCCCAGTTGCGCCTCAAGTGGCCCGCTTTGACCGGCGCTGTAGCGGTAAAGGGCGCCGTCGGCGACGTTGGCGCCCATGTTCAACACCATGCTGCTCGCCCAGAAACGGCCCTGACGGTCACAACGGCCATCGTTCAGGCGCATGTCGGTCCGGGCGTGGTCGACGTGCGCCAGCAAGTGACTGTCGAGGCTGCCGTCGTTGTGCGGGTGCAGATGGAAGAAACCGCTTTCCATCCCGGCCACCCAGCCACCGTCACGGTGGCGGGTGATGCACGCGAGCATTTGCGGGGCTTTCCACGAATGGACATGACCGCTGTTGGCACTCCAGCGTTGCAGGCCCCCGGCAGGAATATCAACCCAGTACAGGGCGTTTTCCTCGGGAACCCACACCGGGCATTCACCGACGGCGTTACGGGCATCAACAATCAATTCGGCTTGCATGGCAACTCATTCCCTTGGGTTTTTGTTGTGGGGATCAAGCGGGAAGCAGGGCTTCAATCGCCGAACGGGCCGGCCGCGCAAAAGGCACCGCCCTGATAGACGCGGGCCGGATCATCGGCGGCCGGCATCGGTTGGGTTTCGACTTTTTCGCGGAACACTTCGGAGGTGTCCTGCGGCGCGTAGCCCAAGGCAGTGGCGTAACGGTTGTCCCACCAGATGTCTTTGTTATCGGACATGCCGTACACCACAGTGTGGCCGACATTTGGGGTGTACAGCGCACGTTCGAGCAGTTGGGTAAGGTCGCCGAAGCTCAACCAGGTGCTCATCATCCGGCGGTTTTGCGGTTCCGGGAACGAGGAGCCGATGCGCACGCTGACGGTTTCGATGCCATAGCGATTGAAGTAGAACGTGGCCATGTCCTCGCCGTAGGACTTGGACAAACCGTAATAGCTGTCCGGTTGGTGAGGGGAGTGGGCGTCGATGATTTGGTCTTGCTTGTAGAAACCGATGACGTGGTTGGAACTGGCGAAGATCACCCGCTTCACACCGTGGCGGCGCGCAGCTTCATAGATGTGGAACACGCCGCAGATGTTGGCGCCGAGAATCTCTTCGAACGAGCGCTCTACCGACACACCGCCGAAGTGCAGGATCGCGTCCACGCCTTCGACCAATTGGTGCACGGCTTGCTTGTCCGCCAGATCGCACGGCACGACTTCTTCGCGGTCATCGATAGCCGGGGCCATGGTGGCGATGTCCGACAGGCGAATGACGTTGGCGTAGGGGCGCAGACTTTCGCGCAAGACTTTACCCAGGCCACCGGCGGCACCGGTCAGCAGCAGGCGATTGAAAGGGGAGCGGGCGGTTGCAGTGGTCGTCATTGGGGAATCCTGTACAAGCAGTTGTTGTTATTAAATTGTTGTAAGTTGTCGTACGACTTTGTTGGAGTATCGTAAGGCAATCCGGGTCTTGTCAACGCGACATTGGTTGAAATGGACGGAGGGTCATTTCATACATCGACAGCGGTAAAAAACCTTCAGACTGGAAAGCGCCATTGTGGGAGCGAGCCTGCTCGCGATGGCGGTGGATCAGACAGCAAAATTACTGGCTGGGAAACCGCTTTCGTCGGAGCGCCGCCCGGAGCCGGCTCGCTCCCACAGAGGTTGTGTTCATTCCGATAACTGTGGGTGTTACAGCAACGAAATCGGGTAGTTGATGATGATACGGTTTTCATCGAATTCGTTGGTGCTGAAGCTCTTGCGGATGCTCGCGTTGCGCCATTTGACGTTGAAGCTCTTCAACGGGCCGCTTTGTATGGTGTAGGCCAGTTCCGATTCGCGGCCCCATTCCGTGCCGTCGGTGATGGTGC
>NZ_JAHBDK010000033.1 GCF_019956415.1 Pseudomonas sp. GL-B-19 | reverse complement strand
GTGCGTCAGATGATGGCGCTGATGGGCTGAAAAGCCTTTTTTCGTCTGCTGTGAGCACAAAAGCAAACGCCCCGAACAAGTCGGGGCGTTTGCTGGAACCACCATCAGTGTGTTTTCACACAGTCTGACGAAGGCCGGTTTTTTTTATGCAGCCACAGGATCAGCGCATCGATGGACCGTGGAAACCCATCCACATCGCCAATTGCTCCGCAACACTGGCACCGAGCTTTTTCGAGAAGCGATCAAACGTAGATTCCTGAACCGTGAAGTCCACCAGTTCTTTCTCGCCAATCACGTCACGCGCTACCGAACTGGCATTACCCAGACCATCAATCAGACCGAGCGGCAGCGCTTGCTCACCATTCCAGACCAACCCGGAGAACAGTTCAGGATGCTCTTTGTCCTTGAGGCGGTCGCCGCGCCCCTTCTTGACGCTGTTGATGAACTGTTGATGCGTTGTGTCCAGCACGCCTTGCCAGAATTGAGTTTCCTCTGGCTTCTGTGGCTGGAACGGGTCGAGGAACGACTTGTGCTCACCCGACGTGTAAGTACGACGCTCGACACCCAGCTTCTCCATGGTGCCGACAAAGCCGTAGCCAGCCGCCGTCACACCAATGGAGCCCACCAGGCTCGCCTTGTCGGCGTAGATCTGATCCGCCGCGCTGGCAATGTAGTAAGCGCCCGAAGCCCCCAGATCCGAGATCACTGCATACACTTTGGTGTCCGGATGCAGGCCGCGCAGACGGACGATTTCGTCATACACATAACCCGACTGCACCGGACTGCCCCCCGGGCTGTTGATGCGCAAAATGATGCCTTTGACCTTCTCGTCCTCGAAGGCCGCACGCAGACTGCCGACGATGTTGTCAGCGCTGGCCGGTTCCTTGTCGGCAATCATGCCCGTCACGTCGATCAACGCCGTGTAGTTGGAGCTGCTGGTCGCACTCTTTTCCATGTCCATCAGCGGCGTGAACAGGATCAGCGCGACAAACAGGTACACAAAGGTCAGCAGCTTGAAGAAAATCCCCCAGCGACGCGATCGGCGCTGCTCCTGCACACCAGCCAGCAGGGTCTTTTCCAGCAGCTTCCAGCTTTTTTCGTCACCGCTCTCTGCGCTCGCCTTGGCGGGCGCTTTCCATTCGTCGGTCATGACATCTACCCCAGCAAAAACCTATTAAGCCCGCTGACCCAGCCAGGCATGCAATTCTGAAAAACGATCAATGGCCAGTGCCGGCTCGAACAACTTCAACGCCTCGATCGATTGCGCGCCGTAGCTGACCGCCACCGAATCCATGCCGGCGTTGCGCGCCATCTGCAAGTCGAAGGACGAATCGCCGACCATCAGCGCCTGCTCGGGGCGAACCTCGCAATGCGCGAGAATCTGCTCAAGCATCAGCGGATGCGGCTTGCTGGCGGTTTCGTCGGCGGCGCGGGTGATATCGAAATACTCTTCCCAACCGTGGGATTTCAGCACCCGATCCAGCCCGCGACGAGCCTTGCCGGTCGCTACAGCCAGATGATAGCCCTCGGCACGGAACGCCTCCATCGACTCGACTACGCCTTCGAACAGCGGCGAAGGCACGGCTTCCGAGGCGATATAGTGATCCGCATAGTGCTGACGAAATGCGGCCAATTCGGCATCGCCTATCTCGGGATATAACGTGCGAATCGCCTCTGGCAAACCCAGGCCGATAATGCCTTTGACCGCAAAATCATCACGCAACGGAAATCCGGAGCGCTCGGACGCGACATGCATTGCCTCGACAATCCGACCAATGGAGTCGGCCAACGTGCCGTCCCAATCGAAAATCAGCAGCTTGTAATCAGAGTGGCGCACTCAATCGCTCCACGGTCTTGGCCCACATCTCGTCCACAGGCGCCTGCAATTTCAACTCGCTGCCATCGGGCAACGGCACGGTCAGCATGTAGGCGTGCAAGAACAGACGCTTGCCACCCAGATCGCGGATTTCCTTGCTGAAATCTTCGTCGCCATACTTGGTATCGCCAGCGATGCAATGCCCGGCATGCAGGGTATGGACGCGGATCTGGTGAGTCCGGCCAGTGATCGGCTTAGCCTCGATCAGGGTGGCAAAGTCGCCGAAGCGGCGCAGGACCTTGAACACGGTCACGGACTCCTTACCCTCCTCCTCGTCGACCTCGACCATGCGCTCGCCGGAGCGCAGATTGCTTTTGCCCAGCGACGCACGGACTTGCTTGATCGAGGCCGCCCAGTTACCGCGGACAAGCGCCATATAGCGCTTATCGACGCCATCGCCGCGCAATGCCGTGTGCAAGTGACGCAACATGCTGCGCTTCTTGGCGATCATCAGCAGGCCGGAGGTATCACGGTCGAGACGGTGAACCAGTTCGAGTTCCTTGCAATCGGGACGTAACTGACGAAAGGCTTCGATCACCCCGTAAGTCAGGCCGCTGCCGCCATGAACCGCGATGCCGCAAGGCTTGTTGATCACGATCAGTGCTTTGTCTTCAAAAACAATCGAGGCTTCGAGGCGTTGCAGAAGGCCCTGGGCCAGCGGCACCGGCTCGTCGCGCTCAGGCACGCGAACCGGCGGCACGCGCACGATATCGCCCGCCTGCAGCTTGTATTCGGGCTTGATCCGACCTTTGTTCACTCGCACTTCGCCTTTGCGCAAAATGCGGTAAATCAAGGTCTTGGGCACGCCTTTAAGCCGAGCGAGAAGGAAGTTATCAATACGTTGGCCGGCATATTCCGGCGAGACCTCCAGCAGTTGTACGGCTGGGGTCGAAGGGGCTGTAGTCGTCATGGCGCGGATGATAACAATTTTTTATGGAATTGAAGCACTTAATCATTGCTGCTATAGTCGCGAACGCCGCCAAAAGCGGCCTGGACAGCGGACCAACGGTCAAAAACCGGCCCTGACCAACGCAATTCACCAGGACGCGAGGCCGTCCTACGGGGCTTTCGCTACGTAAAGGTGGAGTTTGCAGCTGTAACAAGCGCAGGTGACATGAGGCCTGAATCATGCCGCAAAGCAGAGTTTTCACTCGCCTTGCGAGCAAATATTCACGGCCAGTT
Organism: Pseudomonas sp. GL-B-19; assembly: GCF_019956415.1. Lineage (GTDB taxonomy): Bacteria > Pseudomonadota > Gammaproteobacteria > Pseudomonadales > Pseudomonadaceae > Aquipseudomonas. Next base: position 70,774 of record NZ_JAHBDK010000033.1, on the reverse strand, counting down.
CACAAAGTGCAGTCAGCCACGAACGACCCTGGGCGAACGCTTCGGAAACAACGCCTAAATTAGCCATGATGCGTGACCTCCCCCTTCGGAGCTCACGGTAAATGCCAACCCGCTGCGGATTCTGCGCGCGGCAGCACCCGAATTATCAGGGATACGTGTAGGGTGGAGATGCACAACCGCTGGACTGTGTAGCAATAGGCTTTATCAAGACGCTTCATCTCGTCCACAGCCGCTGGTTGATTCCTCCTCCTGACTGAGTGCTTAAGTAGCCACAGCAAGCAGGACGCGTACGTCGCGACACCGGCCCAATTGGTCGGGGTTCGCTAGACACTGGAGTGGCCAACCACTCCTGACGCACCTGACACCGACCGTGAGAAGTCGTGTGTGCCGAACGCCGTTTCCGGCAGCCCGGAAACCGACGGTACTACATGAAAAGAATGCTGATTAACGCAACTCAACCCGAAGAGTTGCGTGTTGCACTGGTAGATGGCCAACGCCTCTACGACCTGGACATCGAATCCGGTGCACGCGAGCAGAAGAAGGCCAACATCTATAAAGGCCGGATTACTCGCATCGAACCAAGCCTTGAGGCTGCCTTTGTCGATTTCGGCTCCGAGCGCCACGGCTTCCTGCCCCTCAAAGAAATCTCCCGCGAATACTTCAAGAAAGCCCCCGAAGGCCGCGTCAATATCAAGGACGTCCTGAGCGAAGGCCAGGAAGTCATCGTTCAGGTCGAAAAAGAAGAACGTGGCAACAAGGGCGCCGCCCTGACCACCTTCATCAGCCTGGCCGGTCGTTACCTCGTTCTGATGCCGAACAACCCACGTGCCGGCGGTATCTCCCGTCGCATCGAAGGTGAAGAGCGCAACGAACTGCGTGAAGCCCTGAACGGTCTGGTTGCCCCGGCCGACATGGGTCTGATCGTGCGCACTGCCGGCCTGGGCCGCAGCAGCGAAGAAATGCAGTGGGACCTCGATTACCTGCTGCAACTCTGGACCGCCATCAAAGAAGCTTCGCTGGATCGTTCCGCGCCGTTCCTGATCTACCAGGAAAGCAACGTGATCATCCGCGCCATCCGCGATTACCTGCGCCAGGACATCGGCGAAGTGCTGATCGACAGCGTTGAAGCCCAGGACGAAGCCCTGACCTTCATCCGCCAGGTGATGCCGCAGTACGCCAGCAAGATCAAGCTGTACGAAGACAGCGTTCCGCTGTTCAACCGTTTCCAGATCGAAAGCCAGATCGAGACCGCCTTCCAGCGCGTCGTTGAACTGCCTTCCGGCGGTTCCATCGTTATCGATCCGACCGAAGCCCTGGTGTCCATCGACATCAACTCGGCGCGCGCCACCAAAGGCAGCGACATCGAAGAAACCGCACTGCAGACCAACCTTGAAGCCGCCGAAGAAATCGCCCGTCAGTTGCGCTTGCGCGACATCGGCGGCCTGATCGTCATCGACTTCATCGACATGACCCCTGCCAAGAACCAGCGCGCCGTGGAAGAGAAAGTCCGCGAATGCCTGGAAGCCGACCGCGCTCGCGTGCAAGTCGGTCGCATCTCGCGCTTCGGCCTGCTGGAAATGTCCCGTCAGCGCCTGCGTCCATCCCTGGGCGAAAGCAGCGGCATCGTTTGCCCGCGTTGCAACGGCACCGGCATCATCCGTGATGTTGAATCGCTGTCGCTGGCCATCCTGCGCCTGATCGAAGAAGAAGCCCTGAAAGACCGCACCGCCGAAGTTCGCGCACAAGTGCCTATTCCGGTTGCCGCGTTCCTGCTCAACGAAAAACGCAACTCGATCACCAAGATCGAACTGCGCACCCGCGCCCGCATCGTCATTCTGCCGAACGATCACCTCGAAACGCCGCACTTCGAAGTTCAGCGTCTGCGCGATGACAGCCCGGAAGCCAGCATCAATCAGTCCAGCTACGAAATCGCCGCTGCCGCTGCCGAAGTTGAAGAAGTCCAGCCAGCTGCTGCGACCCGCACCCTGGTTCGCCAGGAAGCGGCGGTCAAGACCGCTCCGGCCCGCGCCAACGCTCCGGTTCCGACCGAAGTCGTCGCTGCCGCCCCCGTGGCTGCACCGGTTGCCGTGCCAGAACCAAGCCTGTTCAAAGGCCTGGTAAAGACGCTGGTCAGTCTGTTCGCCACCAAGGAAGAGCCTGTTGCTCCGGTTGTGGTTGAAAAACCAGCGACCACCGAGCGTCCGGCCCGTAACGAAGAGCGTCGCACCGGTCGTCAGCAGAGCCGCAACCGTAATGGTCGCCGCGATGAAGAGCGCAAGCCTCGTGAGGAACGTGCACCGCGTGAAGAACGCGCACCCCGTGAGCCGCGCGAAGCCCGCGAAGAAACCCCGGCCGTAGCCCGCGAAGAACGTGCTCCACGTGAAGAACGCGCCCCTCGCGCGCCTCGTGAAGAACGTGCACCGCGCGCTCCACGCGAAGACCGCAAGCCACGTGGCGATCGCGAAGAGCGTCCGGTTCGTGAACTGCGCGAGCCTCTGGATACCGCTCCGGCCGCTGCTGCCGCTACTGCTACCGCTGAAGAGCGTCCAGCTCGCCAGCCACGTGAAGAACGCGCTCCACGCCCACCGCGTGAAGAACGTCAGCCACGTGCAGAACAAGCCGCTGCCGCCGTCGCTGAAGAAGAGCTGACCTCAAACGAAGAGCAACTGCAGGAGGAAGGTCAGGAAGGCGCCGAAGGCGATCGTCCACGCCGCCGCTCCCGTGGCCAGCGTCGTCGCAGCAACCGTCGTGAGCGTCAGCGTGATGCCAACGGTAACGTGATCGAAGGTTCGGAAGAATCCGAGTCCGCCGAAGGTAGCGAAGCTGGCGAAAGCAATGAAGCGCCAAGCACTTCTGATCTGGCCGCCGGCCTGGCTGTGACCGCAGCCGTTGCCAGCACCGTGATCAGCGCTCCAGCTGAAGCACAAGCTCACGAGCAAGCCGAACGCGCGACTGCTGCTGTTCAGGAAACTGCTCCGGTTGAAGCGCCAGTGGTTGAAGCAACGACTCCGGTCGAAGCGACTGCCGCTCCGGAAATCGAAGTGGCTCCGGTTCGTGAAGCACAGCCGGTTGTTGAAGCTGCCGCCGAGCCTGCTACCTTCGCTAAACCTGTCGCCGAGCCAGTGGTTGCTGCCGAACCTGCTGCCGAAACCGTCACTGAAACTGTGACCGAAGCTGTCCGCGAAGTTCGTGAAGAACAAACCGCGTTCAACTGGGTTGCCGAGACAGCCGTCGAAGCACCAGCGCCAGTCGTTGAAGCCCCGGTGGCTGAAGCGATGGTTTCCGAACCAGTGGTTGTGGCAGCCGAACCTGCTCCAGTCGTTGAAGCGCCGGCTCCAGTGGTTGCCGAAGTGGCGGAACCGGCCGTTGAAGCGGCCCCGGTCAGCGCCCTGACGCCTAGCGGCCGTGCGCCGAACGATCCACGTGAAGTGCGTCGTCGCAAGCGTGAAGCCGAGCGTCTGCAGAAGGAAGCCGAACTGGCTGCCGCTGCTGCTCCGGTTGAAGCTGAAGTGGTCGAAGCGGCGCCTGCCGAGTCGGTCATCGAAGAAGCACCGCGCTCCGTTCAGGAAGCCGTAGAGCAACACGAACAAGCCCAGGAAAAAGAGCATGAGCCTAAACCCCTCGTCTAATTCCCCAGGCCATTAAAAGGCCCCGCTTGGTAATCCCAAGCGGGGCTTTTTTATATCTCCGAATTTCACTGCGATCCCCTGTGGGAGCGAGCCTGCTCGCGATAGTAATTTATCACTCAACATTGATGCTGACTGATCCACCGCTATCGCGAGCAGGCTCGCTCCCACAGGGGGGATCTATGCTGGCTTGAAGGTCAGCGCCTCAGGCACATCCACATCCCACAACACCCCGGGATCATCCACCGCCACTTCAACCACCCTTCCCTGCGCAAACAGCGGCTTGGCGCCGTGATCACCGGACAATCCCGTCAACCCCGGCCCAAAGCTGCGACCGAACCCGACCGGATGCCCGTAATCGCCCGCATGCACCGGCACACTGACGGAGTCTTCAGCAATCCCTGCCACCACCCGCTCAATACTCGATGGCAGGATAAACGGCATATCCCCCAGCACAATCAACCAGCCATCGAGCTGCGGACATGCCGCCACGCCAGCTGCAATGCTGTCACCCATGCCCGTCGTTTCGATCAATACAACCTCGAAATCGTAGGCCTGAGCCATGCGAATTACCTGCGGACGATCCTCTGTGGTCACCAGCACGCGTTTATCCAGCGAAGTCGGCACGTTCACCAACACCTGCTCGATCACCGAACGCACAGTGCCGTCGCGCCCCGTGCAATCCGCCAACAGCTTGTCCTTGTCAGCCCCCGCCACCTGACGAAAACGACTGCCCTGCCCCGCCGCCAGCACAATGACGCCGATGGGTTCACTCATACCACCTCCTGAAACGGTTTCTTTTGCTTCAGTTCGACGCCGTTCTTGATCGCGACAATTTCGGCCATCAGTGACAAGGCGATTTCCGCCGGACTATGGCTGCCAATGTGCAACCCGATCGGGCCATGCAGACGCTCGATCGCCTGTGGCGACAAGCCTAGCTCTGCAAGGTTTGCCCGGCGCTTCAGGCTGTTGACCCGCGAACCCAGCGCGCCAACATAAAAAGCCTTGGAGTCCAGGGCCGTGAGCAGCGCCATGTCATCCAGACGAGGATCGTGAGTCAGGGCGACGATGGCCGTGCGCTCGTCGGCCTGAATGGTCAGCACAGCCTCATCAGGCATGCCCGAGACAAAGCGACCGTGCTGCTCTTCCCAACCGTAAACGAACTCGGGGCGTGGATCGCAGATCAATACTTCGAAGTCCAGCAGCCGGGCCATCTCCGCGACGTAACGGGACAATTGCCCCGCGCCGATCAGTAACAGGCGCCAACGCGGACCATAAATCGCGCGCAGCGTGTTGCCGTCGAAACTCAGCACATCGGCCTTGTCCGCTGACTGCAACACCACTTCACCCGTCGCAATATCAAGCGCACGAGCGACAATTTCATGCGCCTCACAGCGCGTCAGCAACTCGGCGACCCAACGCGGATCGCCAACCTGCTCCTCGGTCAGGCGCAACGTACCGCCACAGGGCAAACCAAACCGCGCGGCCTCCTCGCGAGTGACGCCATAGGTGATCAACTGCACGGGCGGCCCGTCAGCCGGGATACGCCCGTCGTGCAGCCGGGCAATCAAATCATCCTCGACACAACCGCCCGACACCGAGCCGATCACCACGCCATCTTCACGCAAGGCCAGCATGGCGCCAGGTGCCCGAGGCGCGGTGCCCCAGGTCTGGACCACGCTGTACAACACCACCCGCTGACCGGCGCGGCGCCATTCGAGCACGCTGCGCAGGACATTCAGATCGACGCTGTCCATCAGGCTTGTGCCTTCTGCCAACCTTGCAGTTGATAGCGAACCGGCAGGCTGCGGATACGTTTACCGGTGGCGGCGAAGATCGCGTTGCACAGCGCCGGCGCAATCAGCGGCACGCCAGGCTCGCCGACACCGCCCAATGGCACAACGCCTGGCGGGGTGACCAGATGAACAGCGACTTCCTTGGGCGCCAGCGACATGCGCGCCACTTCGTACATGTGGAAGTTGTCCTGCTGGACCTTGCCATCCTTGAAGCTGATTTCCCCCAACACTGCATTGCCCAGCCCCATAACGCAGGCGCCCTCGAACTGCGAGCGGATGCGCTCGGGGTTGATCTGCGGCCCGCAATCCACGGCGATGTCAGCCTTGTGCACGATCAGAGTGCCGTCGTCTTTGACTTCGACTTCGATCACCGCCGCCACATAGGTGACGAAGCTGTATTGCACCGCCAGCCCCAAGCCTCGGCCCTTCGGCAGCTCGCGCCCCCAACCGGCGGCCTTGGCGGCGGTTTCCAGTACCGTGCGCAGCCGTGCAGTATCGATCGGATAGCGCTCGGGGGATTCGCCGTAGTTCCACTCGTCACTCAACGTGCGCGGATCGATCTGACGGTCCGGGCCGAGCAATCTGATCTGGTACTTGAGCGGATCCTGCCCGGCCTTATGCGCCAGTTCATCGACAAAACTTTGAATCGCAAAGCCGTGCGGGATGTTCGACACTGAGCGATACCAGCCGACGCGGGTATGCGCCGTCGCCTCCGGATTTTCCAGGCGCACGTTGGGAATCGCGTAGGCCATGTTGGTGAACCCCATGCCCAGCTCAAACGCCGCTTCATGATTCATGCCTGGAGCAAACAGCGCAGTGATGCTCGGCGCCACGGTGCGGTGCAGCCAGGCGGAGGGTAGGCCGTCCTTGTTCAGACCAGCTTTCAGATACTCCGCCGACACGGTGTGGAAGTAGGAACAGTGGATGTCGTCTTCACGGGTCCATTGCACCCGCACCGCCTTGCCAGGGAACTCTTTAGCGAGGATCGCCGCTTCAATAATGAAGTCAGGCTTGGATTTTCGACCGAAGCCGCCACCGAGCAAGGTGACATTGAACGTGACGTTATCGAACGGGATGCCGAGGCGCTCGCCAATCCGTGTGCGGGTGACTTGCGGCGCCTGACTCGGCCCCCAGGCTTCGCAGACACCATCCTTGAAGCGGGCAATGGCGACCATAGGTTCCATTGGCGCCTGCGCCAGGTGCGGCAGGTAGTAGGACGCTTCGAGGATAGTGTCGGCGCTGTCCATGGCCTCCTCGATGTTGCCGGTATTGCGCACCACTTTGCCGGGTTTGAGGGACGCGGCTTCCAGTTCCTTGCGATAGGCAATCGAGTCATAACTGGCGTTCGGGCCGTCATCCCACTCGATCTTCAGCGCCTCGCGGCCCTTGATTGCCGCCCAGGTGTTCTTGGCCACCACGGCCACACCACCCAAGGGTTGAAATTCGGACGGCACCGGACTGGCGCCGATCTGCAACACCTTAATCACGCCGGGGACTTTCATCGCGGCGCTGGCATCGAAGGTTTTGACCTTGCCGCCGTATACCGCCGGACGCGCAATGGTGGCGTAGAGCATGCCGTCGAAATGCACGTCGGCCCCGTAAATGGCGTGGCCGTTGACGATGTCGGCCCCATCAATGGCCTTGGAGCCTTCCTTGCCGATGTAGAGAAACTGCGACGGATCCTTGAGCCGAACGCTGTCGCGAGCGGGCACCGCCAGCGCACCGGCTGCCACGGCCAGCTCGCCATAACCCAACTCACGACCGGTCGGTGTATGGATGACTTTGTGCAGTTGCGCATGGCACTCACCAACCGGCACTTTCCACTGCTCGGCGGCGGCCTGTTCCAGCATGGTTCGAGCGGCGGCGCCGCAACGGCGCATTGGCTCGTACCAGTGACGCATGCTGCGCGAGCCGTCGGTGTCCTGGTTGCCGAAACGCACTTCGTCGCCCGGCGCCTGTTGCACTTTCACCCTCGCCCAGTCGGCGTCCAGTTCATCGGCCACCACCATTGTCAGGCTGGTGCGCACGCCCTGGCCCATTTCCGAGCGGTTGCAAACCACGGTCACCGTGCCATCGGTGGCGATGCTGACGTACACCTTAGGATCATCAATCGCGCCGTGGGGCATGCCGTCGGCGCCGAACTTCTTCGATGTCTCTTCGGCGAAAGCGTCCTGCCAGCCCCAACTGGCCGCCAGCACCAATGCACTGGTAGCGCCGACACCTTTGAGGAAACCGCGTCGACTCAGGTTGCTGAGATTGCTCAGGGCAAAATCATTCGGTAACTGGCTCATGCCTTGGCCTCCTTCAAGTGAGACGAAGCCTGACGGATGGCGATTTTGATGCGGTTGTAAGTCCCGCAACGGCAAATGTTGCCGACCATCGCTTCTTCGATTTGCGCGTCGGTGGGGTTCGGATTGGTTTTGAGCAGCGCTGTCGCTGACATGATCTGCCCGCCTTGGCAGAAACCGCATTGCGCGACGGCGGTATCGAGCCAGGCTTGCTGGACCACCTGCCCGATCGGGTCGGCGTGCAAGTACTCAATGGTGGTGACGTTCTGCCCGACCACCGAGCCAATCGGCGTGATGCAACTGCGCGCGGGCGATCCGTCGATGTGAATCGTGCAAGCGCCGCACAGGCCCATGCCGCAGCCGAATTTGGTACCGTTGTAACCGGCCACATCGCGAATGGCCCAGAGCAGCGGCATGTCCTCGGTGACGTCGAGTGGATGGTCTTGACCGTTGAGCTTCAGGGTAATCATGGGCACGCCCGCATAGTTCTTGAGTTATGGGGTCGAGCAATCTGCCGTGGGATCTTGATTGGTTACACGCAGATCGACTCAGGCTAATGAGGCTCTCTTATGCAACGGGAATATCTGCACCGGGCCTTTAGTGGAGCAAATGCTTGCATCGTTAGGTGGCTAAGTTAACCCAGCATTAACAAAAAAGCCCTGCACAGTTGAAGGTGTACAGGGCTTTGAGTTCAAACTTGAAAGCTTAGCTTCAATACTGATTGGGCTCCATTTCCAGGTCGACATGGAAACGTTCCGAAATGTCTTTCTGGATACGCTGCGCCAGATTGAGCAATTGCAGGCCGGTCGCGCTGCCGTAGTTGACCAGCACCAGCGCCTGTAACTTATGCACGCCGGCGTCGGCGTCACGGAAACCTTTCCACCCTGCCCGTTCGATCAACCAGCCTGCCGCCAGCTTCATTCGCCCGTCGGGTTGCGCATAAGCCACCAGATCAGGGTATTCACCCTTCAACTGCGCGACCAGCGCCGCGGGCACCAACGGGTTCTTGAAGAAGCTACCGGCGTTGCCCAGCACGGCGGGGTCCGGGAGCTTTTCATTACGGATGCTGCAAATCGCCTGGCTGACATCCGTGGCCGTCGGTTGCTCGATGCCTTGCTCGGTCAGGCGCTGACGCACCGGGCCGTATTCCAGATGCAGGTGCGCAGCACGATCGAGGGTGAAACGAACGCGCAGGATCAACCAGCGCCCCGGCTCTTGCTTGAACAGGCTGTCGCGGTAAGCGAAGTTGCATTCTTGCAGGGTGAAATCGCGCAGTTCACCGGTCCGGCGATCCAGCGCGGTCAGGCCGGCGAACACGTCCTTGATCTCGACCCCGTACGCGCCGATGTTCTGCATCGGCGCCGCACCGACGGTGCCAGGGATCAGGCTGAGGTTTTCCAGGCCCGAAAGGCCCTGCGCCAAGGTGTGCTGGACGAACGGATGCCAAGGCTCGCCGGCCTCGGCTTCAATCACGACTTTGCTGCCGTCATCACTGAGGATGCGAATCCCGCGTGTGGCCATGCGCAGCACCAGCGATTGAATATCGGCGGTCAGCAGCAAGTTGCTGCCGCCACCAATCACCAGCAGTGACACATCATGTGCCGATGCGTAAGCCAAGGCTTCACGCACGTCGGCATCGCTGTGGGCCTCGGCGAACAGGCGAGCCTGAACGTCGACACCAAAGCTGTTGAACGGTTTGAGTGAAACCTGCGATTGAACCTGCAAACTCATAACCGTCCCTTCAATTCGATCACCAGCAAATCACTGGCGCGCTCGATCAGGTCCAGCACCTGTTCGAAGCCCTGGTCGCCGTCGTAGTACGGGTCCGGCACTTCATCGAGTTCCGACTGGTAGCGACGCAGGAACAAGTCCAGCTCGGCTTTACCCTTGGCCGGTTGCAAGGCCTTGAGGTGGCGCAGGTTGCTGTTGTCCATTGCCAGGATCAGGTCGTAGGTGGCGAAATCGGCACGGGTGACTTGCTGGGCGCGCTGGGCGGACAGGTCGTAACCGCGCAATTTGGCCGCGGCCTGGCTGCGTTTGTCCGGTGCCTTGCCAACGTGCCAGTCACCGGTGCCGGCGGAGGCAACTTCAATCTGATCGGCCAGCCCCGCTTCGCGCAGTTTGCGCCGCAGCACGCCTTCGGCCGTTGGAGAACGGCAGATGTTGCCCAGGCACACGAACAAAACGCGCATCAGGCCTCCAGCAGGCGACGAACGCGCTCAAGGTCTTCAATGGTATCCACACCAGCAGGCGGCGCGATGAGCGCGTCGGCGACGTGAATCCGCACGCCATGCCACAGGGCACGCAGTTGTTCCAGGGATTCGGTGTCTTCCAGCCAGCACGGGCCCCAGCTGACGAAGTCATGCAGGAAACCGGCGCGGTAGGCATAAATGCCGATATGGCGGCGATACGGCACGCCTTCGGGCAATTGCTCGCGGCTTTTGGCGAACGCATCCCGGGCCCACGGCAACGGCGCGCGACTGAAGGTCAGCGCCATGCCATTGAGGTCGCTGACGACCTTGACCACGTTAGGGTTGAACAGGGTTTCCACGTCTTCGATCGGCTCGGCCAGGGTGGCCATGCGCGCTTCGGTGTGGGCTGCGAGGTTGGCCGCGACCTGATCAATCACACTCGGCGGGATCAGCGGTTCGTCACCCTGGACGTTGACCACAATGGCGTCGGGCGCCAAGCCGAGTTTCGCTGCCACTTCGGCAAGGCGGTCGGTGCCGGAATTGTGGTCTTCGCGAGTCATCACGACTTCAGCGCCGAACCCGTTGCATGCTTCGGCAATGCGCGCATCGTCAGTGGCAACGACCACGCGCTGTGCGCTGCTTTTGCTGGCCTGTTCCCAGACATGCTGGATCATCGGCTTGCCGGCGATCAACAGCAGCGGTTTGCCCGGCAAACGGGTGGAGGCGTAACGCGATGGAATTACAACGGTAAAGGCTGTGGTCATTTATCCAGACGCTCGTCGGTGGTCAAGGTGCGCGCTTCGGTTTCGAGCATCACCGGGATGCCGTCGCGGATCGGGTACGCGAGGCCAGCGCCCTTGCTGATCAGCTCGGTCTTGTCGGCGCTGAGCTTGAGTGGGCCTTTGCAGACCGGGCAAGCGAGGATGTCGAGCAATTTGGTGTCCATGAGCATTCCCTGGGTAAAAACGGAGTTAAGGCAAAAGACGATCCGGCAACAGGCGCATCAGCTGCGTATCGAACCAGGCCACGAAGGCCGGCGATGGCACAGCATCGACCGCCAGGTACCACCAATCGGCGGCAGCGAAAGCACGGCACTTCACCGCGTCTTTTTCAGTCATCACCAACGGCAATGACGGTGTGAAATTCAAGGCTTGCACGCTGTATTCGGCGTGGTCGGCAAACGCATGCGGGACTGGCTGCCAGTGTAGCGTTTCGAGGGTTGTGAAGAAACGCTGCGGATTACCGATCCCGGCCACGGCGTGCAGCGCCTGGCCTGCGGGGAAGTGGTCGAGGGGACGCCGTTCACCGCTTTGCACATTGATCAAGGCGGTGGGTTGCAGCTGGAAGGCAAATCCGCCATCGCGATCATCCGCAGCGCCGTTGTAGAGCACCGCGTCGACGCTTTGCAGGCGCTCGACCGGCTCGCGCAATGGTCCGGCAGGCAGGCAACGCTGGTTGCCCAAGCCTCGGGCGGCATCGATCAGTACCAGTTCCAGATCGCGTGCCATGCGGTAATGCTGCATGCCGTCGTCAGAAAGAATCAGGTCCAGCGGCTCGCTCGCCAGCAGTGCCTTGACCGCGCTGCTGCGTTCCGGGTCGATCATTAACGGCACGCCGGTACGCTGGACGATCAACAACGGTTCGTCGCCCGCCATATCCGCGCTTTGATCCGCTTCAACACGCCACGGCAGTTGCGGCGGTTTGGCGCCGTAACCGCGACTCACCACGCCCACCCGCAAACCGCTGCGCTGGCAATGCTGGATCATCCACAGAATCAGCGGCGTCTTGCCGGTGCCACCTACCGTGATATTGCCGACCACGATCAGCGGCACGGGCGGCTGATAGATATCGCCCTCACCCGCCAGAAACCGCTTGCGCTTGTTCATGACCACCCGCCGATACAACCACTCCAGTGGCTGCAACAGTTTCAGGGCCGGATGACCTTCGTACCACGCGGCGAGCAGGCGATCAGACATGGCCATCAGGGCGCGGGCGCCGCTGCCTCGACGGTGGTCATGCGCAGGTGGCTGAAACCGAGTTTCCCGGCGGCGTCCATGGCGGTGATGACGGATTGATGCTGGGTCTTGCCGTCAGCGCTGATGGACAGCGGCAGGTTGGTGTCGCCGTTGGATTCTTTTTGCAGCGCTTCCATCACGGTTGTCAGGTCGCTCTTGGGCAATACCTGATTGTTCACCGAGAACACGCCTTCGGCGTTGATACCGATGTCCAGTTGCTTGACCTGTTGATCTTCAGCCGGCGAGCCGCTGATCGCTTCCGGCAGTTCGACGCGCAACTGGGTTTCACGGGTAAAGGTGGTCGTGACAACGAAAAACAGCAGCAGGACAAACACCACGTCGATCAGCGACACAAGATTGATGTCCACGTTCTCCCGTTGCTTGCGGCGGAATTTCACGCTTTTTTGCCCTCGGACAGGTCCACGTCACGGTCACCCTGCACTACCTCGACCAGTTTGATCGCTTCCTGCTCCATCCCCACCACCAGCTCATCGATGCGCCGTTGCAGGAACCGGTGGAAGAAGACCGCCGGGATACCGACGATCAGGCCCGAAGCCGTGGTGATCAGGGCTTTGGAAATACCGCCGGCCAACACCGCGGCGTTGGTGGTCATGCCCGTGCCCATGAACGAACTGAAGATATCAATCATGCCCAGCACCGTGCCGAGCAACCCGAGCAACGGGGCCATGGCGGCAATGGTGCCCAGCGCGTTGATGTAACGTTCAAGCTCGTGAATCACCCGCGCGGCGGCTTCTTCAATGCACTCTTTCATGATCTCGCGACCATGCTTGGAGTTGGCAAGGCCTGCGGCCAGGATCTCGCCCAACGGTGAGTTGGCGCGCAGTTCCTTGAGTTTTTCTTTATTGAGTTGCTTGTCCTTGATCCACACCCAGACCTGCCCGAGCAGATGCTCCGGGGTCACACGGCTGGCTCGCAGGGTCCAGAGACGCTCGGCGACAATCGCCATGGCCGCGATGGAACTCAGAATGATCGGCAGCATCATCCAACCGCCGGATTTGACCAATTCCCACACAGTGACAGTCCCCTCGAAAAAGTGCGCCACTCTAACATAGGGGGTGAGCGCACCGAAGACCGTGATGTCGCTTCCGGTCGGGCTTTAATAACTCCCGGCTATTTATTGATAGATGGCGGAGCGCGCCAGAAACGCCGATCCAGACGCATTGTCCACGGTGGCTTGAAATGCCCCAGTTGCAGACGAATGGCTCCGTGCTCGGCGCTGTCGTAAATCGCCATGCCACGTTTCTGATAGCGCGCCACGACCGTGGGGTGCGGATGGCCAAAAGAATTGCCCTGCCCACGGGAAATCAACACTGCCTTGGGTTGCAGCACACTCAACAGGGCCATCGACGAGGAACTGCGGCTGCCGTGATGCGGTGACTGCAACCAATCAGTGGCCACCGCCAGAGGACTCTCAAGCAAGGCCCGTTCGGCAGCGATGTCGATATCGCCGGTCAGCAACAGACGCTCGCCGCTGGCCTCTATTTGCAAGACGCAGGACTTCTGATTGCTGTCATGGGCTGACGTCCATTGCCACAGTTGGAAATTCACACCGTCCCAGTTCCATTGCCGGCCACTTTCACACCCTTGGGCTTGCAGTTCGACAGGTAAACCCTCGGGATCGCCACTGAGTACCCGCTTGACAGGCAAGCCATTGACCACTGCTCGCGCACCGCCGGCGTGATCGGCATCGGCGTGGCTGATCAGCATCAGGTCGAGCGCCTTTACCCCGAGTTTGCGCAATGACGGCAGCACCACCCGCTCACCGAGGTCGAGGTCGCCGAAACGCGGTCCGGCGTCATACAACAGCGTGTGATGGCGGGTACGCACGAAGATAGCCAGCCCTTGGCCGACGTCCAGTTGCCAGACATCGGCCATGCCTTCAGGCAACAACGGCCGAGGCGGAAAAACCAGCAACAGCAACAACGGCCACCCCAATGGGCGCAACGGCACACCGCGCGGCAGCAAGAGTAGAAAGGCCCCCAAAGTACCAAGTCCCCAACACCACAACGGCACCGCCACCGGCACCCATGCGGGCAATTGCCCGGCCATCAAAGTCAGCGCCTTGAACAGCCCGTCAATCAAACCGCCTGCCAGCCACAGCAACCCTTCGCCCGCATAAGGCACAGGCAACAACAATGTCCCGAGCAAGGCAGGTGGCAACACCACCAGACTGATCCAGGGCACCGCCAGCAAGTTGGCCACCGGGCCGCTGAGGCTGATCGGCAAGCCGAGCACCAGCAACAACGGGCACAGCCCGATTGCGATCAGCCATTGAGCCCGGGTCCAGGTTTGCCACCATCGCCAAGGCCCCAATCGCCCGCCAAAGGTGAAGATCAACACTGCCACGGCGGCGAAGGACAACCAGAATCCCGGTTGCAGACTAGCCAACGGATCCAGCAGCAAAACGCCATTCAGAGCCAGTAGCAGCGGCCACCAGGCCCCGAGGTGACGAAAGCGCAGCCGCCACAACAGCACCAGACCGATCATCACGCAAGCGCGTTGCACCGGAACATCGAAGCCGGCCAACAGCCCGTAAGCCAGCGCTGCCAGGAACGCCAGCCCGCATGCCCAGGGCAGCCAGGGCAAACGTCCTGGCCACAGGCCAAAACGTGCCAGCCCGGCGATCAGCAGATAGACCAACCCCGCCAACAATCCGATGTGCTGCCCGGAAATCACCAGCAGATGCACGGTGCCAGTGTCTTGCAGCACTTGCCACTCCTCACGACTCAGCCCGGCGCCATCTCCGAGTACCAGCGCCGTCAACGCTGCGGTTCGGCCCTGGGCATCGACTGCTTGTAAACGCTGGCGGATGCCGTCGCGCCAAGCCCCTCGGGCTTCGTTGAGTCGCTCACCCGCCTTGACCGTGCCGGTCGCGCCGATGTGTTGCGCCAGCAACCAGGCGTCGTAATCGAAGGCATGCGGATTGAGCAGCCCGGAGGGTCGCTTCAATTTGACCGCCAGTCGCCAGCGCTCGCCACTGTTGATGGACGGCCCGTCGTACCAGGCCAGCCGAAGTTTCGCGGGCAGCTTCGTTCGGCGTGATTGGCTGTCCGTCAGTTCGAATCGCACCACGCCGTCGGCATTCTGCGGCAACCCCGTCACCAGTCCTTCTATCCAGCGGGTTTCGCCATCCAGCTTCAGTGGCAGGCGATCATCCAGCGCCCACTGTGCATTCGCACACGCCCAGCTGAAGCCGAACAGGAAAAACGCCAACGGATACGTCCGAAACGGCAACAACATCAAACCCACTGGCGGCAGTAACATCCATAACCCGACCGGCGGTAAAATCGGCAAAAAACGCAGGGTCAACAGACCCAATGCCAGCGCCAACATCCCTGTGCGCATACACTCATCCTGGAGAGTTCCCACCTAGGCTTAGCCGGCTAGTTGCACAGACGCCGTTAATAATTGTCACAAAGTCTGAATGGGTGGTTCGCAGAATCCAGACATACTTGCCGCCTTAACCGACCGAGAAGCCTTATGCCCCGGCGCTTGTTCAAACGCTACATGCCAGACCCGACCAGCATCAAGGAACACAAATCCTTACGCTTTCTCGGCAGCTTGCTGCATGACCCCAACCTCTGGCATCTCAACCGCCACTCTGTGGCCCGGGCGATGGCAGTCGGCCTGTTCGCGGCGTTTTTGCCGATCCCGATGCAAATGCTGTTGGCCGCCGTGCTTTCCATCCTGGTGCGGGGCAATATGCCGATTGCGGTGAGTCTGGTCTGGCTGACCAACCCGATCACCATGCCAGCCGTGTTTTTCTGCACGTACCAGACCGGTGCCTGGCTGTTGGATGTGCCCACCCGCCAGTTGCCGGACTCATTGTCCTGGGAATGGGTCAGCGGCGAGTTGTCTACGTTATGGCAGCCGTTTTTGCTGGGCTCGATCGTCACCGGAGTGGTGCTGGGTGCCCTCGCCTATTTCCTGACCATGATGTATTGGCGCTGGTGGGTGGCGCGGCAGTGGAAGCGGCGCAAGAAAAGCAGAATGTAGGAATACAAAACGGCCTCCATTTTTGGAGGCCGTTTTTATTGCGGTGATTGTGCTGACGCCATCGCGAGCAGGTAGCTCCCACAGGGTTTGGTGCTGAACACAGATTTTGTGTTCACAACAGATCCCATGTGGGAGCGAGCCTGCTCGCGAAGGGGGGGGCGCCGCGGTCCTGATCAGGTACGCATCCCGCGACCACTGACCAGCAACCGTGCGCAACCGATGTACAACACGATGGTCGCCACCAGCATAAAGGTAATCGCGATGCTGATCTTGATGTCCGAAACGCCGAGGATGCCGTAACGGAAAGCGTTCACCATGTGCAGCACCGGGTTCGCCAGGGACACGGTCTGCCAGAACGGCGGCAACAGGGAAATCGAGTAAAACACCCCGCCCAGGTAGGTCAGCGGTGTCAGCACGAACGTCGGGATGATCGAGATGTCATCGAAATTGCGGGCAAACACAGCGTTGATGAAGCCCAGCAGCGAGAAGATCGTCGCCGTCAACACCACCACCAGAATGGTCACGCCCAGGTGATGCACCTGCAAATCTGTAAAGAACAGCGACAGCAACGTCACAATGATCCCGACCATCAGCCCGCGCAGCACGCCGCCCAAGGTGTAGCCGATCAGAATCGTATGCGGCGAGACCGGCGACACCATCAATTCCTCGATGGAACGCTGGAACTTGCTGCCGAAGAAACTCGACACCACGTTACCGTAGGAGTTGGTGATCACCGACATCATGATCAGCCCCGGCACGATGTACTCCATGTAAGTGAAGCCACCCATATCACCGATCTGGCGACCGATCAGATTGCCGAAGATCACGAAGTACAGAACCATGGTGATGGCCGGCGGCAGCAGCGTCTGCGGCCAGATCCGGGTAAAACGCCGGACCTCACGGTAAACGATGGTATTGAGGGCAACGAGGTTGGGTTGCAGCTCCGAACTCATACCGCCACCTTCGACAAATTTTTCTCCACCAGAGACACGAACAACTCCTCGAGGCGATTGGTTTTGTTACGCAGGCTCAGTACTTCAATGTTTTGCTGCGCCAACTGAGTGAACAGCGCGGTGATGCCCATGGCTTTGTCGACCTGGACTTCCACAGTGTGGCTGTCGATCAGCCTGGTCGGGTAGCCGAGCAACTGCGGCGCACTGGTCAACGTGTTTTTTACATCGAGCAGGAAGGTTTCCACATGCAGTTGGCTGAGCAACTGTTTCATGCTGGTGTTCTCGACGATGGTGCCGTGGTCAATGATGCCGATGTTGCGACACAACTGCTCAGCCTCTTCCAGATAGTGCGTGGTGAGGATGATGGTGATGCCTTTCTGGTTCAGCTCGGTGAGGAAGGTCCACATCGAGCGACGCAGTTCGATGTCCACACCTGCCGTCGGTTCGTCGAGGATCAGCAGGCGCGGTTCATGAACCAGCGCACGAGCGATCATCAGTCGTCGCTTCATACCGCCAGACAGCGAGCGTGAAGGCGTGTCACGTTTGTCCCACAGTCCCAGCTGGGTCAGGTATTGCTCGGCGCGTTCCTTGGCGATTTTCGCCGGAATGCCGTAGTAACCGGCCTGGGTCACGACGATATCAAAGGTCTTTTCGAACTGGTTGAAGTTGAATTCCTGGGGTACCACGCCGATGGAGCGCTTGAGTTGCGCAGGATTTTTGTCGAGGTCGTGACCGAAGATATTCACCGTTCCGCTGGTCTTGTTCACCAGGGTCGACAGAATGCCGATGGTCGTGGATTTGCCGGCGCCGTTAGGGCCCAGCAAGGCGAAGAAGTCACCTTCGGCGACATCCAGATCGATACCACTCAGGGCCTGGAAACCGTTGCCGTAGGTTTTGGTTAGCTGCCGGATGGACAGAGCGGAACTCATATCGGATTACGCACCAAGAAGGAAGAAAGGAATAAAAAACGGCCGGCGGCGACAGGTACAGCCGCGGCGCGTGAGCGCAATGGTGCTTGTCGCCGCCACACAAGTACAGTCAAGTGTGTCGATAGTGAGTATTAAGTCAACGCAGTCATAACGGCTTTTTGATACGCCGGACGCTGTTTCAACCGGGCGTACCAGGCTTCAAGGTGCGGCTGTGATACGCGCTCGATCGGCATCTCGAACCAGGCATAAATAAAACTACCGAGCGGGATGTCGCCCATGCCGATTTCGTCGCCGGACAGGTACGGTTGGGCGGCCAGTGCCTGATCGGCCAGTGACAGCAGATCTTCGCACTCCTTGATAGCGGCGTTGATAGCCGACCAATCCTGCTTGTCTGCCGGGGTGCGCAACACGCCCCAAAATACGGTGCGGAATGGGCCGGCGAAACTTGAGGTCGTCCAGTCCATCCACTTGTCGGCCGTGGCGCGAGCTTTTATATCCGCCGGATACCAAGCGCTGCCGTTGGCATGAAGGGCCATCAGGTAACGCACGATGGCATTGGATTCCCACAGCACAAAACCGTCGTCTTCAATCACCGGCACGCGGCCATTGGGGTTCATCGCCCGATACTGCGGCGTATCGACGACACCAAAGGCGCCGCCCGCGTCGATGGCCTCGTAGGCCAGCCCCAGTTCTTCGGCGGCCCACAACGGTTTTCTGACATTAGACGAGTTTTTCCGACCCCAGATCTTCAGCATGACCGCCTCTTTTTCGACAAGTGGGCAGGCAGCATACGCCGGATCAGGCGCGACTCAAATCGCTCTGCATATCGCCCAGCAGCATGGGCAGTTGCTCGCTGAACAGGTGCGGATAGCACTTTTCCAGGTGTTCGAAAAAGAACGCTTCCGGCACATCGGTGAACTGGCCGTGATCGACCAGGTATTCCATCAACTGCGCGCCATCGCGATTGTAGGGATGAAAGACACTGTCATTGATCCCGTCGAATTCCAGCGGCGCGACATTGAACAGTTCACAGAGTTTTTGGTTGAACGCCGGGGTTGCCTTCACCCAACGGCCATTCAGATACAACTCCGTATAACCATGCATCGCGAACACATCGCTCTTGAGCAATTCGAGCAAACGCGGGGTCGACAGGTGATTGCGCACATCGGCCAGACCGATCCGCGCCGGGATCCCGCAATGTCGCGCGGCACCAGCCAGCAAAGTGGCTTTGGGCACGCAATAGCTTTCCCCGGTTGCCAGCGCATAACTGCCGCGCAGGGTCTGCGGGTCGCGGCTGAACGTGTAGGGGTTGTAGCGCACGGCCTCGCGCACCGCGTAATACAGGTGGATCGCCTGTTCGACCGGGTCTCGACGGCTGCCGCGATGTTGTTCGGCGAACTCCACCACCGAGGGATGGTCACTATCGATGAAGCGGCCGGGACTCAAGTACTCGTGCATGAGAATAATCTCCTGGGGAAGCCCCGAGTCTAACGACAGGTTCAGCACAGAGATAACGACGTTTCGGCCAAACATGAGCGCATTGCCGCGTAGGAAACGAACCATTTCCCGAGCATGTTGCCAACCGAGCCTGCAAATCTCACCCAAGGTTTCCCACGATTTCAATCACATCGCTCTGACCACCCTCTTTGGCGGATGCCGTCTAAGCTCTGAAGGTTGGTTTTACCCTGGTTCACGGAGGATTAAATATGCTGCTGTTGTGGATACTGGTTCTGGTTGTCGGGATAGCCTGGTTAGCCCATCGTCGCATCGCTCCCCTGCCCGCTCTCTGCATCGTTGCCGTTTACGTGGTGGCAATGGGGGCTTTCAGCCGCGCGCCCGGTTGGCTGCTGCTGTTGTACTGGGTGTTGATCGCAGCCGTTGCGGCACCATTGTTGCTGCCCGATCTGCGTCGCAAGTTCTTCAGCGCGCCGCTGTTCAACTGGTTCCAGAAAACCCTGCCGCCGATGTCGCAAACCGAACGCGACGCCATTGATGCCGGCACCGTGTGGTGGGACGGCGAACTGTTCAGCGGTCGCCCCGACTGGGACAAGCTACTTTCCTACCCAAAAGCCCAACTGAGCGAAGAGGAACAGGCCTTCATCGACGGCCCGACCGAAGAGCTCTGCGCCATGGTCACCGACTGGCAAATCGGGCAAGACATGGACCTGCCCGCCGAGGCCTGGACGCACATCAAGGAGAACGGCTTCTTCGCGCTAATCATCCCCAAAGAATTTGGCGGCAAAGGCTTCTCTGCCTATGCGCATTCACAGGTCGCCATGAAGCTGGCGACCCGCAGCGGCGACCTTGCTTCCACCGTGATGGTCCCCAACTCCCTCGGCCCCGCCGAACTGTTGCTGCATTACGGCACCGACGAACAACGCAACCATTACCTGCCACGCCTGGCGCGCGGCGACGACATTCCCTGCTTCGCGTTGACCGGCCCGCTGGCCGGTTCCGACGCTGGGGCAATGCCCGACACCGGGGTGATCTGCAAAGGTGAATGGGAAGGCAAGGAAACCCTCGGCCTGCGCCTGAACTGGGAAAAGCGTTACATCACCCTCGGCCCGGTGGCGACCCTGCTCGGCCTCGCC
Organism: Pseudomonas sp. GL-B-19; assembly: GCF_019956415.1. GTDB lineage: Bacteria > Pseudomonadota > Gammaproteobacteria > Pseudomonadales > Pseudomonadaceae > Aquipseudomonas. Next base: position 50,367 of record NZ_JAHBDK010000033.1, on the reverse strand, counting down.
TTCAAGGCCTATGACCCGGACCATTTGCTGGGTGACGAAGAAGACCTGGGCATCAGCCTGGCCCTGATCCCAACGAACACCGCTGGCGTGGAAATCGGTCGTCGCCACTTGCCTCTGGGTGCCGCGTTCATGAACGGCCCGAACTCCGGCAAGGACGTGTTCGTGCCGCTCGACTTCCTCATCGGCGGTCAGGAAATGCTCGGCAAAGGCTGGATGATGCTGATGAATTGCCTGTCGGTCGGGCGGTCGATTTCGTTGCCAGCCGTCGGCACCGGCGCGGCCAAATTCACCAGTCTGGTGACCGGTCAGTACGCTCAGGTTCGCGAACAATTCAACGTGCCACTGTCGGCGTTCGAAGGGATTCAGGAAGCCATGGCGCGCATCGGCGGCAACGCCTGGATGATGGACGCGGCGCGCATGTTGACCGCCAACGCAGTGGATCTGGGCGAGAAACCGTCGGTGCTGTCGGCGATTCTCAAGTACCACCTCACCGAACGCGGCCGCGAGTGCATCAGCCATGCGATGGATGTTCACGGCGGTAAAGCCATCATCATGGGGCCGAACAACTACCTTGGCCGCGGCTGGAATGGCGCGCCGATTTTCATCACCGTGGAAGGCGCGAACATTCTCTCGCGCAATCTGATGATCTTCGGCCAGGGGGCGATTCGTTGCCATCCGTTCGTGCTCAAGGAAATGGCCCTCGCTGGCCGCGAAGACAAGGACCAGGCGCTCACCGAGTTCGATGGTCTGCTGCTCAAGCACATCGGTTTTGCCGTGAGCAACGCCGCCAGCACACTGGTGTTGAACCTGGGTTTAGGGCACTTCGAACACACACCGGGCAACAAGCTCAGCCAGGGTTACTTCCGGGCGCTCAACCGTCAGGCCGCGGCGTTCGCCTTGCTGGCGGACCTGAGCATGATGCTGCTGGGCGGTGAACTGAAACGTCGCGAACGCCTGTCGGCACGCCTGGGGGATGTGCTCAGCAACCTGTACCTCGCCTCTGCCGCCCTCAAGCGCTATCACGACCTCGATTCACCGGAGCACATGACGCCGCTGTTTACCTGGGCCATGGAGGAAAGTCTTGGCCAGTCGGAACGCGCGCTGGATGAACTGCTGACCAATTTCCCGAACAAGGTGCTGGGCTGCCTGTTGCGGATGATCGTGTTCCCGTTCGGCCGTCGACACAAAGGGCCATCGGACGCACTTGGCGCCGAAGTGGCCGCCGTGATTGGCCGCGCCAAGGGCGACCCGACGCTCGAAGAGTTGCTGGGCGGTTGCTATCGACCGCAATCGGCCGATGACGCCGTCGGGGCTTTGCAACACGCCTGCAATTTGCTCAATGCAGCGCAACCCCTGCAGAAAAAACTGCACATGGCGCTCAGAAGTGGCCAGCTCGAGCCGGCAGCCGGGGAGAACATCATCGATGCAGCGCTGGAGGCCGGCGTATTGCAGGCAGGGGAAGCGCAGACCCTGCGTGCCGCCGAAGCGGCGCGGCGCAAGGTGATTGATGTCGATGATTTCGATAAAGAAGAGTTGGCACTGGCGCAAGGAAAGGTCCGCTGATCCAGCCACGCTTGTAGGCCAATGCAAAATGGGCGCGGGCGCTTTATACTCCCGCGCCCGTTTTGCTCTTGAGGACTTATCTCGTGTCCAACGTCGTTGCCGACCATCTCGTCTTGCTTGACCACTTGCGCAGCATCCTGGTCGCCGTGGGTGAGGCCGAACAGGTTCCCGAAGAAAGCCATGCCTTGTTCCTGGAGCGCTTCGACGAACTGCGTGCGTTGCTGCCGGTCGATCCGATCGAAAGCCAATACCTGGGCCAGGACATTCTCTGCCAGGTGATCACCCGCTACCCGCAAATTGCCCACCTGGTCCCGCGCGACCTGCTGTGGTACTTCGCCGGTGACTGCCTGCATTACATGCCCGATGATGAAATCGATCTGTATCAGGCGCTGGAAGAACGTCGCTTCGAAGCTGAACAGAACGACGAACCGTTTGACTGGAACCAGGAAAAACAACTGCTGGCGATGTCGAATCAAGACAGCAAGCACTGATCCCGGCTCAGTAATGAAAAAGGCCCGCATGGTTGAACATGCGGGCCTTTTTATTGGCTGCGTGATGCATTGTCTGGACAACCGCTATCGCGAGCAGGCTCACTCCCACATTGGAACGCGGTCAAATGTGGGAGTGAGCCTGCTCGCGAAAGGGCCAGTCAAAGCAACCCATCACTCTCAGGCAACTCATACTCAGCCGCAATCTTCCCCGGCTTGCTCAAGGTCGGCTCCTTCTCCAGGCACTCCACCAGATAATCGATAAACACCCGCAATTTCGGCGGCAGATAACGCGTCGGCGAATGCAGCAACCAGGCGCCGCCGTGGTACGACGCCAGAAACGTCCAGTCCGGCAACACCTGCACGATCAACCCCTGCTCCAGCGCATAACGCGCCGTGAAATACGGCAGGCTGCCAATGCCAATGTGCTGCAACACCGCGCCCAATCGCACACCGGTGTGATTGGCGGCATACCGACCACGCACGCCGACAGTGACCGCTTTGGTGCCTTTCTTGAATTTCCAGCGCGCATCACTCGGGGTTTCACCCAGATAGATGCAACTGTGGTTAAGCAAATCGTGGGGATGTGTCGGTGTACCGTGTTCAGCCAGGTATTGCGGCGTGGCGCAGAGCAAATGGTCGATGGTCAGCAATTGCCTTCCAACCAAACCGGCGGGTGGTCGATCGGTAATCCGGATGGCGAGATCAACATGGTCGTCGATCAGATCCACCTGCCGATCCTCAAGCAACAACTCCACATCGACTTTGGGATAACGCCGCAGAAACTCCGGCATATGCGGGTGAATCACGAATCGCCCCACGGCCTTGGGCACACTGACTCGCACCAACCCTTCGGCTTCTTGGGTGAACTGCCCGCTGATTTCCATCACCGATTTGGCGGCGCTGACCATTTCCTGGCAGCGCTTGAATACCTCTTCGCCCCCGTCGCTCAGCCGCAATTTACGCGTGGTTCGTTGCAGCAGACGCGTGGCCAGCGCCTTCTCCAGGCGTGAAATGCTACGACTGACTGCCGAAGGAGAAGTGCCCAGTTGACGGGCCGCTTCAGAAAAGCTGCCGGTTTCGACCACCTTGACGAAAATCGCCATTTCACCGAGCAGCGGTAGCGGAAGATTTATGCTCACAGCGCAACAGTCCTTTGATGATTGAGCGGATTATCACGCAATTCCACGCTTCATATAATAAAAATAGAAACTTTAATAAGGGCATGGAATATGACGCTTCGCCTCTTTTTCCATAGTGATGACCTCAAGGCTAATGTGGAAGTCCTGGATTGCACGCCCTACGAGAACGAATATGCGGTGGTTCTGCGCGCCACGCTGTTTCACCCCCAGGGTGGCGGACAGCCCTTTGATACGGGCTGGATCGGCGATAGCCAGGTACTGCGCGTCATCCAGGATCCCGACCGGATCATGCATTTCGTCGACCAACCGGTAAAACCCGGCATGACCCTGATTCGGGTGGACGGGGAGCATCGCCAGTTCAATACACGCATGCATTCAGCCGGGCATCTGATCGGCCACTTCGTCCAGGCCAAGGGCTGGATGCCGATCAAGGCGCATCACTGGCCGGGCGAAGGCCGCGTGCAGTTCAAGGCGCTGGAATGCGCACAGGACGTCGATGCCCAAACCATTCAACTCGGCATCGAACAGTGGGTTACCCAGGATTTCCCGCGGCTGACGTCGTTGCGCGATGGCGCCCGGGAAATCGGTTTCGGTGAACTGCCCGCCTATGGCTGCGGCGGCACCCATGTACGGAGCCTGAAGGAGTTGGGCACAGTCACGATCGCGTCCCTTTCATTGAAGAAGGGAACGCTGTCAGTCCACTACAACGTGGATTGAGCATTTGGGCGATGCCGGCACTGTCATCGCCTGACGCCGGGGGAACCTGTGTTCGCGGGTTCTGTTGACTATCTGATAGATGGACCTAAGACATGATGCTTGACGTCGAGCGTCTCGATGAGACGTGCATAAAAAAACTGGTCAATGAAGAAGTCCTCGCCATCCGCGTCAAGGGCTTGTTGCCCCCGCCGCTGGCGATTCAGATTGGCGACAAGATCCTCGCCCCGGGCTTCGAAGGCTATATCAATGCGCCGAGCATCGGCCGCATCGGCATGGCGTTTTATGAAGCGGAAAACCAGCCGCTGCTGATCGAGGACTACTTCGAACGCGCCACGCGCAACATTGCGGAGTTGCGTAACCGTTGCGCGCCCTATTCGTCCCCGGTCGACACCCTGCGCTGCATGCTCGATGAATCCTGGCCGGCAGGTGCACACCTGGAAAACCTCTACGGCCGCAAGATGTACGTCGGGCTGTCGCGAGTGGTGAAACCGGGGGTGTGCTTCCTCGCCCACCACGACATTTTCGCCAAGGACGCTCCGGACAGTTATCAGGCCAGAAGCCTGGAAGCGCAGTTCGCCTGCAACGTTTACCTGAACATGCCGACCGAGGGCGGTGCGCTGCAGGTGTGGGACGACGATATTTCGCCGGATCAGTTCGACGACATGCGCGGCGACAGTTACGGCATCGACCCCGCCCTGCTAGGCCCTCCGACCCTGGAGATTCGCCCTGAGCCGGGCGATTTCATCATGTTCAATTCGCGCCGCATGCACTCGGTGACTCCGGGCGTGGCGGATCCGCGACTGAGCCTTTCGTTCTTTGTCGGTTACCGCGGCAATGCTTCACCCCTTACCTTCTGGAGTTGAGATGTTTTCAAATTACCTGGGCGAATTTCTGGCGCTGGCGACTATTCACTTTCTGGCCGTGGTCGCACCCGGGCCGGATTTCGCCGTGACCATTCGTCAGAGCGTGCGTTTCGGCCGGTTGGTGGGCATCTGCACGGCGCTGGGTATCGGCGCAGGGATTTCCGTGCACGTGCTGTACACCCTGCTCGGGGTCGGCGCGCTGATGCATACAACGCCTTGGCTGTTGACCGTGGCCAAGGTCGCGGGCGGCGCCTACATTTTGTACCTCGGTGTCAGCCTGTTGCGCAGCAAACCCAAGTCCGCGCTTGAGGGCGATAAAGGCTCGGACGAGCCCGTCGCCGAACAAACGCTGTCGAAGGCATTTATCACCGGGTTTCTGACCAACGCAACCAACCCCAAGGCGACGCTGTTTTTCCTGGCGATTTTCACCACCATCATCAGCGCCACGACGCCTCTGAAAATCCAGGCGCTGTATGGGGTCTGGATGTGCTTTGTGAACGCGCTGTGGTTTGTCATTGTCGCGCTGTTCTTTTCCAGTGCCCGGGTGCGAGTGCTGTTCATGCGTATGGGCCACTGGTTTGAACGGACAATGGGGGTAATTCTGATCCTGTTTGCCGGGCGCTTGATCCTCTCGATGTAAAACCTGCACAAACGCAAAAGGCCCGCGCAGTCAGACTGACGGGCCTTTTTTTGCATTCAGCACACCCCGTCAATATCAGGCAATCGCACTGCGCTGCGACCTTGCCCGCACCGCTCGCCCGTCCGCCTTTCTCCAGCCTTTACACCAATGGTTTTTTTTAAAACGATGGCACTTTGGCTTGATTGAACTACCTTCAAACAATAAGAAGTCATAACGGCTCGAATTTCCACGTTAGCTTCAGTGATCAGATGGCGAATTGGCAAAAGGAGTTACCTCACTATGATCCTGGCAGGCGTTTTCCGGCGATGTACCTTCATTGCCGATTACTTTCCGGGGGAGCCAGGTCGGCGGACAGTACGGTCCATAGCCGCGAGTGTCGCTCTGTCGGGCAGTCCTGGTCAGCGGATCACTAAAAATCGTTTTAGCAAAGGTCGCTCGCTGTCCAGCCAGATCAGTGAATTGCGCCTGCTCGTATGTAGCACGCAAGGAATAACGCCGAGGTCATGGATAAGTGGTCTGGCGCATTGGGGGGGATTGTCCGATCCCCGTGAAGTGATCCGTGACAACTCAGTCAGCCTAAAAGGATGTACTTAATGAGCCTTCGTCCCGTGCCCGCTATCAAGCGAATTATCCATGGCCTGTTCTGGATGGGCCTCAGCGTGGATGCGGCTCAGGCCGCGCCGGCCAATTGTCCACAGCTGGACAATTGGCCGACAACGTACGAGGTCGGTCAGGGGCTGCAGCATGAACTGCGCAGCCCCGTTCCGATAACACAACTGGCGGTGGGGGACCCGAAAATTGCCGACGTACAACCCAGCGGCAGCAGCGCGTTCATACTCACGGGCGTTGCGCCGGGGACCACCAGCCTGATGGTCTGGACCGCCTGTTCGAAAACGCCGCGCCAAAGCATGGTATTCGTCAAGGGTAAAGCCACGTCGGCGCTGACCAGCGTGCCGTCGGTGCCTTCCGAAGACCCGCTGCTGCCGAGCCAGGTGCAGACCGATATCCGCTTCGTAGAAGTCAGCCGGACCAAGCTCAAGGAAGCCTCCGCCTCGATTTTCGGCATCCGTGGCAACTGGCTGTTCGGCTCGCCGAGAACCTTGCCCACCATCGGCGGCATTGTCACGCCGGCGGTACCGGTGAACAACAACAACTTCAACCTCACTTTTGCTACCGGCAATACCCTGGTGGCGCTCAACGCGCTGGAAGGCAGTGGTTTCGCCTACACGCTGGCGCGGCCAAGCCTGGTAGCGCTCAGCGGGCAGAGTGCGAGCTTCCTGGCCGGCGGTGAAATACCGATTCCGGTGCCCAGTTCAGGCAGCGATAACGTGTTCATCGAGTACAAGGAGTTCGGTATCCGCCTGACCCTGACGCCGACCATCATCGGGAAAAACCGTATCGCGCTGAAGGTGGCGCCGGAAGTCAGTGAACTGGACTTCACCAACGCCGTGAGCATCGCCGGCACGGTAGTCCCGGCCCTGACCGTGCGCCGTACCGATACCAGCATCTCCCTGGCCGACGGCGAAAGCTTCGTCATCAGCGGCCTGATCAGCACCCACAACGACTCCCATGTGAACAAGTTTCCGGGGCTGGGGGATATCCCGGTTCTGGGCGCGTTTTTCCGCGACAACGTCATCAACCGTGAGGAGCGCGAACTGCTGATGATCGTCACCCCGCATCTGGTCCAGCCACTGGCCGCCAATGCACAACTACCGTCATTGCCTGGCGAGCAAATGCGCAATTACGACCCGAACTTCTACCGCATGTTTTTCCTGGAAAATGGCGACTTCGACAGCCTCAGCGGGCTCTCGCAATGAACCGAAGCCTGAACCAGACTTGCCTCGCCCTCACTCGTAACGGTGACTTTGAACGCTTGCCGGGCCAGCTGTATTGCCATTGGCCAGGCGTTCAACGTGTTGTAGCCAGAGGACCTTCAATGAAAGCAGTCATTGCAATAGCGGCGACATTTATGCTCGCAGGTTGTGCCAGCAATGGCATGTCTTCGCAACCAGCTAACTGTGCCAAGCCCGGTTCAGATCAAGAACTGGCCCTGAACCTGGCCGACAGCATGGCCGAAGAAGGCCGTTTGTATGCCAGCCTGGCGAATCTGGAAGGATTGCCCGATGACCTGGTCCAGGTTCGCCTGCGCAAGGCTCGGGTGCTGCGCTTGATGGGGCGTAGCGGGGACGCGCAGCCGTTGTATGAAAGCTTGCACGGCACCTGTCTGGCGGCTGAAGGGGAACATGGCCTGGGCCAGTTGGCCGCCGCCAAAAATGATAACGCCACCGCTGCCACACACCTTGAGCATGCGGTGAAGATGGCCCCCACCGACGACAGGATGCGAAATGACCTGGGGGTCGTCTACCTCAATCAGCGACGGATCCCTGAAGCACGCTTTGAGTTCATGACCGCCATGGAGCTCAAGCAGGCAAATACACTGGCGGCACTCAATATGGTGACGCTGCTGATCTACCAGGATAACTGGAAGGCGGCTGCTGAACTCGTGACCCGCGCCGACTTGAGCCCCAAGCAAGTCATAGAGGCTCAAACCCGCGCGGAAAAACTCAAGGCCTCCGCCAATAAAGTGGTGGCATCCGAGGGGAATCGCAGGACTGAGGTAGCCGATACCTCGTCCAGTGCGAACAAGTAGAACGTACGAGGAGTCGAGATGAAGACCAAAAGGCTGTTGATCGTGTGCATGGCTTGCCTGTCCACCACTGCCTGGGCAATTGAGCCGGGCCCCTCTTCGCCGTATCAACAAGGCACCGAACAGTGGTTGCAGCTGCAGATTCGCGGTGTGGTTGCCTCCACTAAACTGCAAACCGCTTCGGCCACCGAACGTGACCTGGCCATGCAGCGCTGGCTGAATAGCTTCAGCTACCCGATTCCGCAGTTTTTTGACCAGGATTCAGCAGGACAAATGACCATCGGCAACTGAGGCATATCGATGTGTGATCAGCGTCTGGCGTCGTCCAGAGTGGCCTGGCTAAAAAGCCAGGCTCAATCACGTGTGCAGGAAAATACAGTCCAGATACTACAAGGTGGAGCAGGCGATTGGAGTGAATGCACTCTACTCGCCTGATCCACCCCGTTCTAATGCAGTACAGCCATCCTGTTCGACAGCAAGCCACCCCTGTTCACTTACCGAATACTCTGAATACCCCGATTATGGCGGGGCCGATAGCGACCAGAAAGAAGCTCGGCCATAGACAGAGAATCAGCGGGAATATGAGCTTGGTACCGACTTTCGCCCCCATCTCTTCGGCGGCCTGCGTACGCCGGTCACGGAACTCATCGGCATAGATGCGCAGGGTGTCGGCAACGCTGGTACCAAAGCGGATACTCTGCGCCAACAGGCTGACCAGACCTTGTACGTCATCCAGGCCAGTGCGTACGGCCAGTTGCTTGAGCGCCTCGGTACTGGAAATGCCCGCGCGGATTTGCGCATTGACCAGGGCCAGTTCTTCAGCCAGTTCGGCCTGACTGACCGACATCTCCTCAGCCACTCGTTCGATGGTCGTGGGCAGGGCCAGCCCCGACTCCACGCACACCACCATCAGATCCAGCGCATCCGGAAATGCGGCACGCAGCCGACCTTGTCGCAACTGCTTGCGCTTGGCGACATACAGCGCTGGCACCAACCATCCGATACCGGCCACCAAGGCCACCAACAGCAGCCCCATGGTCAGGGAAACCTTGGGAATCATCGGCAACAGCAGCAACGCAATACCGATCAATAACAGCGGCAACATCAAGCGCACTGCCCAATACATCTGCACTGCCGAAGAGGAACGGTACCCCGCATGCGTCAACAGGGCCTGGGTGGCGGACGTCTGAGCCGATTCGGCCGAGGCAAAGCGCTGGCCGACCCGCTCCAGTAACAGTTGCAGGTTACCTGGAGCTTCCTGCCCGGTGGTGTTACCTAAATGACCACGCTTGATCAGCGCCAGACGACGCTGCACCGGATCCTGAAGCCCCTGCATCAGCAAGATCACGGCGACGACCGCAAGCACCGTACTCAAACCGATCGCGCCAAGGAACAACAGGCGTGCCATCTCCTCGTTCCCCGTAACCCGACTGAACAACCCGAGCAAAAAATCCATGACCTGTACCTCCCGGTAGCGAATACCGCTTAAACCTGAATCCGGATGATTTTGCGAATCCAGAAAATCCCGAGCAACATGGCGCAGAACGCCCCGATGATCAGCTTGTGGCCCAGGGGATCATTGATCAGCACAGGCAGGTAACTGGGGCTGGTGACTATGATCGCGATCGCCAGCACGAAGGGAATCGCCACCAGCACCCAGGCCGACATGCGCCCTTCCGCCGACAGGGTTTTGACCTTGCGCTGGAAGCGGAAGCGCCCGCGAATCAGTCGACTCAGACGCTCCAGCACCTCGGTAAGATTCCCGCCGGTCTCGCGATGGATGAGGATCGAGGTCACCAGCATCATCACCGTCATGCTCGGCATCCTCTCAAGCAGGCCGAGCATGGCCCGGCGCACATCGTTGCCATAGTTGATATCGGCAAAGGTCAGGCCGAACTCATGAGCGACCGCCCCCTTGTGCTCCTCGGCGACCAGGCGCAGGGTTTCGTTGAACGGGTGTCCAGCGCGCAGGGCACGGCACATGGCATCCAGCGCATCCGGCAGGCCTTCCTCAAACTCAGCGAAGCGTTTGCCACGGTCATGAGAAATTTTCAGCAGTGGTACCCAGAACACTCCGAAGCCCGCCAGCAGCGCCATCCACCAGACTGACGAGATCATCCAGATCGAGATGCCTGTACAGGCGCCCAGGAACAGCCCGAGCAACAGCACCCGATAAGCACGATATTCATGGCCGGATTGCTCGATCACCTGGGTCAGGCTCAGCATAAAGGGCAACTGCTCGAGCATTGCCTCCAGTGGCGATAAGCGCGTCAGGTATTTCTGCCGCAAAACCGTCTGCATGTTGGGCAGATTGTTGGCTTTCTCCAGTACGTGCAGGCGGCCGCGGATGCGCTTGCGCATCTTGCCGGCCTCGCCAAACACCGGCACTGCCACACTCTGAGACAGGAGGAAGACGGCGATAAATACCATGCCCAGGAACATCAGAATGAATTCACCAGGAATATGGTTCATGACTGCCGTGCCTCCATCCACTCGGGCCTGAACATCGCAAGCGGCAACTCGATACCGCGCTTGGCCAGCACATCGCGGAAGGCGGGGATCATGCCGCTGGGCCGAAAATCACCGAGTACTTCGCCGTTTTCACCCATGCCATGGCGCACGAAAGAGAAGATTTCGGTCATGGTGATGATCTCACCCTCCATGCCGTTGATCTCCTGCACGCTGACCAGGCGGCGCTTGCCGTCCTCCTGGCGTTCCAGCTGGATGACCACTCCGATGGCCGAAGCGATCTGTTGGCGCATGGCCTTGATCGGGAAGGTCGCCCCGGTCATCGACACCATGTTCTCGATTCGCCCCAATGCATCGCGTGCGGTGTTGGCGTGGATCGTGGTCAGCGAACCGTCGTGACCGGTGTTCATCGCTGTCAACATGTCCAGCGCCTCGGCGCCGCGCACTTCGCCGATCACAATGCGGTCCGGACGCATCCGCAAGCTGTTGCGCACCAACTCCCGCTGGCTCACCTCGCCACGCCCCTCGATATTCGAAGGTCGGGTTTCCAGGCGTACCACGTGGGGCTGTTGCAACTGCAGTTCGGCGGAGTCTTCGATGGTAACGATCCGCTCGTTGTGCGGGATGAAACTGGACAGCACATTGAGCATGGTGGTCTTGCCGCTGCCGGTACCGCCGGAAATCAGCACGTTCAAGCGCCCACGGACAATCGCCTTGAGCAGCAGGGCAATGGCCGGGGTCAACGCCCCCACCTGGATCAGGCTGTCGGTATTGAGCAGGTCCACGGAAAAGCGCCGGATCGACATGCTCGGGCCGTCGATGGCCAGCGGCGGAATAATCGCGTTGACCCGCGAACCGTCCTTGAGCCGCGCATCCACCAACGGCGAAGACTCGTCGATACGCCGACCCAGGCTGGAGACGATGCGGTCAATGATGTTCAGCAAATGCCGATCATCGCGAAAACGCACATCGGTGCGTTGCAGCTTGCCGAAGCGCTCGACATACACTGAGTCATGCCGGTTGACCAAAATGTCGGACACACTGTGATCGGCCAGCAGCGGCTCCAGAGGCCCCAGACCGAGCACCTCGTCGGTGATCTGCTTGATGATCAACTGCCGGCTGGAAGTACTCACCGGTGCCGAGTGTTCATCGAGCAGGCGCTGGCAAATATCGCGAATCTGCCGCGCGGCCTCAGCCTGTTCAAGGGAGTCCAGCAAGGACAGGTCCATGACCTTGAGCAACTGCTGGTAGATCTTTTCTCGCCACTCGGCCTCCACCGGGGTGACCTGACTTTTGGTTTCGTAAAGAATGTCCGGCGTTGCACGCTCCCATGCCATTATTTCCTCTGCCGGATCCAGCAGGTCGTCACCCGGCTGGTTAGCCGGCGATGAGGCGGGCTTACCGGCCTGTTTGCGCAAGCGGTTACGAAAGTCGTTGATCATGGGTCATCCCCCGAAAAAACGGTTGAAGGCGCGTTTGAACAAGCCTTTGTTGTCAGCCAACTGGTTGCCGACCAGGTCCTCAGCCATGTTGTGCAGGGCAATGGTGATCGCCGCCCTCGGCGCATGCAGCCCCAAAGGCACACCAGTGTTCTGACTCTGGCTGACCAGGTTGAAGTCGTTGGGTAATTTCGACAGATTCGTGCAGCGCATCGCCTCGCCGATATCTTTGAGGCTGATCGCTGCGGCCTTGTCAAAGCGGTTGACCACTATCTGCAATTGATCCCCGCGCACACCCAGGTCATCGCGAAGAATCCGCACCAGAGAGCTGGCATCGCGCAGATGGCTGACGCTCTGTTGCACCACCACGTACACCCGATCCGCCTGTTCCAGCACAGAGCCGGTGAGGTGGTCGATTTGCCGCGGTAGATCGATCACTACCCAGTTATAGCTGGCACGGGCCAACTGCAACAGGGTGTCAAGTTGCTCGGGTTGGGCGTCCTGCGGCAGACACAGCTCACCGGCCCGGCCACCCAGCACATGCAAAGTCTGGCTGAAGTGGCTGCAAAAACCGCGTAACGCGACGCTGTCCATGCCGTCGATCTGATGCAACACCTCCAGATGGCTGTGCGTTTGCGCCACATCCAGGTAATGCGTCACGCTGCCAAATTGCAGGTCCATATCCAGCAACAGGGTACTGCCATCCTTCATGCTGAGCTGCTGAGCCAGGTTACAGGCCAGCAAGGTTCCGCCGGAACCGCCCTTGGCGCTCATCACAGCGATCAATTTCCCTTCTGCCCCACTGCCGTTCCGAACCTCCATGACCAGCCGATTCAAGGCGGCAACCAGTTCTGTCTCGGCGACGGGCTCCGGCAGCACGTCACGGGCGCCGGCCTGCATCGCCAGGCGCATGCCTTCCTGTTCGCTCAACAGTCCGCACACCAACATCGGCGGACGCTCATGGGCCGGGCGCTGCAACAGTGCCGCCAGCTCCTCGCGCCACAGGTGGCTGACGCGCAACAGCAGCAGATCGGGCATCCGGTCCAGGCCGTAGAGCGGGTCGACATGCCCATTGCTCACCAGGCGAGTACTCACTTCCAGGCTGGGCATGCGTTGGCAGACGCTCTGCAGGTCGCGCAACGACGCGGCGTCACGGCTGCTGATCAGCAACCGTAGCCCGGCTTTGCCGGTCGAGGTAGAGACGGGAGTTTCCTTGGTATTCAGCATGGCGTGATCTCCCCGGAATCGGAATGACGCCCGAGGCTTTCGCGTGGCAACGTTGCCCTGAATGGGGACAAGGTAATGGGCACGCCGAACCCGGGAATAAACAATTTGAATACGAAGCCTGACAGACTCATCTGGACATAGCGGATGGCACGAAAACCGGTGGCGCTGACAGTGTCAAGGGGGTTGGCCACCGGAGCACCGTTTACGTCCAGATAGGTCAACGTCAGGTGGGTGGTGGCCAGATCGCCGATCAGCTTGCTATTACCTGCATCGCCCGCCGTGTTGAAGATCGCCCGCTGCTTCACCACCTCATCCTTGATATTGCACACCGCCGCCAAGCGCGCACCACGGCGCACGACTTCATCCAGCGCATTGACCGTGAAGTACAGGCGGCCCATTTCCACTACGCCGAACAACAGTGTGAACACCAGCAGACCAACGATGGCGAACTCCACCGTATAGATGCCACGCATGTGTTTTCTGTTCATCACAGAGCCCTCATCACGGTAGTGGCAACCAGCGGAATGCTCAGTGCAATCTGATTACCAAAAAAGCCGGGAAGCGCTCCGGAGCAAATGCCACCGCCAATCACCGGGCAGTACGTATAAGTGATGGTGACCCGCACATGGTCAGTGCCCTCTGGGGCGACGATAACGTTGCCAATCGTCAAATCTGACAACACCTCATCCCCGGTGTCGACAGGCACGCCAAACACCGCAACGTTTTTCGTCTCGGTCTGCAGCGTAGTGCTCAGAACGACCTTGCCAAGCGTTGAGTTCCAGGCCTGGCTGGCGACAAAACGGCCGGCATCACGACTGGCCTGCAACAGGATGTTGTACTGGTAGAGCATGCGGCCGAACTCACCGAAGGCCAGCAACATCAGGAGCAACACCGGCAGGACCAGGGTGAATTCCACCATGGCCAGGCCTTGCTGGCGCTGCCGATATTTAAATCCGTGACGTCTCATGACGCCTCCTACGAGTCAGTGCTCGGAGTGCCGCTGCCGGTGAGATAGGTTTTGTAGAGCTGAATGATCTGCGGGCCGGCATCGGTTGACGGCGAGGGGCCGGCCACGTTGTCACCTTCGCACTTCTGCACGAACTGGCCGAAGATCTCCGCGTCTTTGCCGCCGCCATCCATGGGCTGCACCACGAAATAGCAGCCAAAACCGAGGACGGGGATCGAGGTTGCACCATTATTTTTCCCGGCGCAGTCGCCCACCACGATTTTCAGCATCCGGCGCTCGAATACCCCATTGCTCTCACAGCCACTGGCCCCTGCCATACACGCGGCAACGCTCGTACGCCAGTCGTTGTAGTCCAGTATCGGGTTGCCGCCCGCCGTGAGATTGCCATTGTTCGAGGTGACGGCTTGCCCGTTGTACTTCGGGCCTGTGCCGTCGTCAGTGATTGCGGGGTCACTGGACGTGGTCACCAAGTCCGGCGGATAGGCCGAGGCACTGATCTGGCCGCCCTGGTAGATGCCGAAGCGCGTATTCAGGCCTTGAGACGCAGGGCCGACCTTGTTGCCAGGTTCAGTCAGGACATTGTCCCCCACATTGCGGCAGACCTTGCCACCTCCGGCCATTTCTTCTTTGACCGCATTGCCGCCCGTGCCAAAATCGAGCAATTGAAAGTTGCCTGGACCAATGGGGTCGGACGATTTGCCGGAACCCGTCTTCAATACCTGCAAGTTACCAAATTGAAAACCCCAGAACATGCCAGCGGCCGGGTCGTTTTTAGTCTTATCGCCACAGACCATCAAAGGCGCGAGATCGCAGGGGCTGGTAGGGCTGGGTCCAGCGGTGGCAATCGCCGCCACCGCTTTGGTTCCCAGGCCACCAGGGCCGAATGCCTGGGCGAAGTTCCAGAAAAACCCCGTCAGCTTATAGCTCTGTACCGAAACCCGAACGTATTTGGCATCCGTCGGCCCGGGAAAGGCGAACGGGCCATAGACGCTGCTTGCCAGTTCCACCACTGCAAATGTACCGGCGTTGCCGCCGACCGCCGTGGCCAATTCGTTGTTGCCCGTGGCATTGGCATTTTGTATCAGCGTATTGAGCGCGGCGGTACGCGTCGCGTTGGCCGCGCTGACACTGTTGACGCCTCCCTCCACCTGACTCAGGGTCTTGGCGCCACTCAGGGCGGCGGCGTCCACCACATTCTGCAGGCGCGTTTTGTTCAGCATCATATGCCCGCCATCCAAAGCCAACGCCGCCATCATGGCCATCGACGCCAACGCGATCACCATCAATACACTTACCGATCCTTCCTGGCGCCTTGGCGTCGAAGTGAACGGCTGCTGAATACGAAGATTCATCATCAAGCCCTCGATTGCCGATACAGATCCGGATCGGCTCCGCCAATACCCTGGTGCCCAGATACCGGTTGCGCCCTGTCAACGAATGTTGACTACTTTGGCTTCGATCCCGCGGAAAACGGTGATACCCCCGCCCTCGCCACTGCTGCGCTGTACCACGCGTTTTGGCGCCTCGGCGGTGGCCACAGCCATGGCCGGGGCAGCAGGTGCAACAGGCGCAACGGCCGCGATTTTCTTCTCGAGGTTCAGTGGGTTACGCAGTGCCAGTTGCAACTTGCCTTCCGTCTGCGCCGTGACCAGGGCTTCCGCTTCAGAAGCCGACATCTCCAGCGTCACTGCGCGCACCACGACCGGCTGGGTCTTGTCGGTCCCCGCGGTCTGATCCACCGCCAACACCCGCAAGTTCTCGAGGATGGTCCTGGACGTGGCGCTGTTACTGCCGGTATTCGAGGCTTTGGTCGCCAGTACATCGACCCGGTTACCCGGCAAGAGGAATCCGCCGACACCTACCACATCGTCCACACGTACCGAAATGGCGCGTTTGTCAGGCGCAATCAAAGAGGCCAGGGTGCTGCCCCCCAGGTGCTCGCTCAGACGCGCACCACGCACAATGTCGCCCCGCAGAATGTCGAACGTTGCGATCTTGCCCACGGCTTTTTCGCTGGCATCGAAGGCATCATCCGGGATCGTATCCATGGGCATGCGTACGGTCGTGACCTGCTGGGCCTCGACCATCTGCCCGAATGGAATCTCTACCGTGGCGACCACCACGTTTCGAAGGTGGTCATCCGGGCTGGCATTGAGCCGTGCGCTCAGCCAGGAGTCAGCCATCCATGCAGCCCCAAGGCCCATGACCAGAGACACACCTATCAGGGTAAGCGTACGAGAGCTCATGTCAGTATCTCCGTATCAAAGAAAGTCGAGCTGGACGAAGTAGTTGTGCCAGGCCCATTCCAGCTCTTTCGGTGACAGTGGTCCGGAACCGCCCATATAACGCTGGCGATCGAGTGCCATGTTCAGGAGATCGCGGGGATGGCAAGGCACCAGGGGCATGCCTTCACTTGCATAAAGCCTTTGCAGCACATAACGCACCAGCAGCGGGTCGTAATAAATGCCCAGACGCTCGCTTTCCTGACGCCAGATTTTTTCGTACTCCTCGGGCTTCAGGTAACCGAAGTGCAGCTTGTAGCCAATCCGGCGAAGGAAGGCCTCATCAGCCAGTTCCAGGGGATTGAGGTTGGTGGAAAACACCAGAATCAGATCGAACGGCAACTCGCAATGCCGACCGCCGCCCAGGTTGAGGAAATCGCGTTTCTCTTCCATCGGGACGATCCAGCGATTAAACAGCTCGGCGGGTGCCATGCGCTGGCGCCCCATGTCATCAATGATGAACAGGCCATTGCTGGCCTTGAGCTGCAAGGCGGCCTGGTATTGACGGGTGAACGGGTCATAGCGAACGTCCAGCTGTTCCATGCTCAACTCACCGCCCGTGATGACGATTGGGCGTTTGCAGCACAGCAGTCGACGATCGATCCCTTCGTTGAGCATCAGATTGTTCTGCTGAGCGTTGTCATCGAGCCGCTGATGCACCTGCGGGTCATAGATCTCGATCACCGCCTCGTTGATGACAATGGCATGAGGAACCCAGATGGCCTCGGCGAACAGACGGATCAGCCGACTGCTGACATAGGTCTTGCCGGTACCCGCGGGGCCATAAATCATGATCGCGCGCCCGGAGTTCAGCGCCACACCCAGCTGATCGAGCATCCCCTCCGTGAGCACTACGCCAGCGAGGGCGTTGCGCATATCGTCGGCGTTGATGCGACCATGGTGAATGGTCTGCAGTTTGATCAGGGACCGGTAGGTACTCACCGGAAACGGTGCTGCGCCTATATAACCGCTACGCGACAACGCATCGCGGGCGGCACTGCGTCCGCGTTCGGTCAGGCCATAACGCAGCGACTGCCCGCCCATTTGACTCACCTGGCCGAGCACTTCGACACGGCCATCCTTGCGCAGAAACGCCAGGACCTCTTCAAGTACAGCGCCGGTCAGCGCCAAGCGTTCCACCAGCCGCGACATGTCCAGCACACCGGCGTCATGCAAATGCTTGCACACCAACTCGCCGAGAAAACTGTCGCTCAGACCCGTTTCGCGGATGGTGCATGGCTGGGGTGCCAGCCGTTGCACCGCTTCCCGAGCGCTGGGGTAGGCATGACTATCGACGATGACGTGCATGTCTAACCTCCGAATCCACCGGCAACGAGTTGCCAGTAGACGCTGTTCAAAGTGCCAATCAATATTGCAATCGAATAAGGAAAAGGCTTGCCGGCTACTTCATCCGAAGTTGGTACCAGATAAGTCCGTGCCCTTAAAATCAGCCAATAGCGCCCCAGGGTCTGAAACAATTGACCGCGAAACAACACGATCAACAAGCCGCACACGCCGCCGGCAATCAGGCTGAACATTGCAGCCCACAAAGCGAAATGGAACAGAAGAAAACTGCCGACCATGGCCATCAACTTGACGTCGCCAGCGGCCATGCCACCCACGGCATACATGGGCAGAAACAGCGCAAAACAGATCAGGATGCCCAGCAAGCTATCACCCAATCCGCTGACACCGCCTGAATAAGTCTGACCGGCCAAGCCCAGGGCAAGGCCCAATAGAACCAGCATGTTGGGAATACGGTGGCGAAGCAGATCGCTCACCACCGCGACGCCCAGCAGTCCTAGCAGTACAACTGTCGACACCAGCAATTCCATGGACATGGCGCGTCTCCCCTGGCGGGAATCATCGTTATTAGCAAGCTGTACCGCCATTAGCGGTAACGGCATTGCACAGCGCCTTGATTTGGAGATTCACATTTGATCCAAGGGTAGTGAACGCCACGACAACACCTACCGTAATCAGCCCACCCGCCACCGCGTACTCCACAATGGTCAGGCCATCCTCATCTTTGATGAACTTCAGTACCGAAGCCTGGATTGTTTGCATGATCATTTTGCTCACCTCTCTAGCGGCCATACTGCTCAAAATGTTCATCGGCAGAGACGATGCGAAGCCCATTTAGAAGAATGTCCGGCAGCCCTAACAGCAAAATAGAGGCACGAACTACTCGATGGACATCGCCCCGTCCCCTGGCGGGAGTCATCGTTATTAGCAAGCTGTACCGCCATTAGCTTTAACGGCATTGCACAGCCCCTTGATTTGGAGATTCACATTTGATCCAAGGGTAGTGAACGCCACGACAACACCTACCGTAATCAACCCACCCGCCACCGCGTATTCCACAATGGTCAGACCATCTTCGTCTTTGATGAACTTCAGTACCGAAGCCTTGATTGTTTGCATGATCATTTTGCCCACCTCACTCGAATGTTGTTTTTCCGGAGGCAGTACTTTCTGCGCTGCCTGATGCAACCCTAGTCAGGGTGCAGGCATAGGCGTTAGGAGGATTTTGCACATCGTTAGGATTTTTTTGCGGGACGGCCAAAGACGGGGCGCGGGCCTTTGCAGAGGTAACGGGAGGAGGTAAACAAGGCATTGAAACGCAAAGGCAATTGTCATTGATTCACAAGCGACAAGCGGTAAAACCCGGGTTCGTCGACAACACACCAACAAACACTCGCCCAGCGCAGCCTTCCAAGCAACACATAGAACTAATAGAACGAATAGAACGAATAATAGTTTTTCTTATCGCGATTAAATCTGCAAAGTAATGGCACATTGGTAATACTGCGTAGCGAAGAGAGGCATTAAGAACTCTAGAGTAAAAACATGACGTCCAATTTCAACAGAAGGCCATCGCTCCTATGGTTCGATCTGACTCATGATCGGTCCACCCGGGAACTCATCGCGCAGTTTGAGGATACCTGCGACTGCAAATTGGCGAAAAACTCCGTGTTGCCCATCAGGGAACAGGCAGACATGATCTGCATCCATTTTGATCGCCCTGATACTTCGGGTTTAAGGCTACTGCTGGAGATCAAACGCACCACCCCCACCATCCCGATCACCATGTTCACCGTGCAGCACTCAGAGGAACTGGCTGTATGGGCCATGCGCTCCAGCGTCTGGGAATACATGGTGCTTCCGCTCTCGGCCGCGGAGAAGAAGCGTTACTTGACGGCGGTGGTGCAGCTCTGCGAACTGCGCCGAAATGCCAACGGCCAGGGCAAGTCATCGCAGATCGACCACTCCCCTACCCTGCCGGACAGCATCCGGTTGACCTCAGGACACCAAAAACACCAGGCGCTGAACAGCATCATGCTGTACATCGAACAGCACTTTCGAGACAGCATCGATCAGAGGGTTTTGGCGCAGCGCTGCGGCATGACGTCATTTCGCTTCAGCCGCCTGTTCAAGGAAGCCAATGGACTTGGCTTCACGGATTACATCTTGAACAAGCGCATGAACTTCGCCAAAGAACTGCTCGACAACAGCCAGATGCCTATTACCAGCATCGGCTATGAGTCCGGCTTCAAGGATCCTTCCTACTTCGCTCGGGCCTTCAAGCAGTTTGCAAACTGCACACCCAGCGAATACCGCTTGGCACGCCAACTCAGAGCGGCTGCAACTGCGCAACTGGTGCTGGACGAGAAAACCACTGAAGCGCTCGAAAGCCTGGTACAAAGCCTCGGCGCTTGATTTGGTTTTATATGCGCAAACAAAAACGCCGCTCATTGCCGAGCGGCGTTTTCGTTAAATATGGAGCGGGAAACGAGACTCCAATCCAAGCTTTAACTCTTTGAAATTATTAGACTTTTATCGAGCACTACACTTTCAACGGGCACAAACATGGACTGCACCTCCGAGTGAGTGCGCCCTGCCAGGCGCACAAAAAAGGTGTGTGGCAACCGCCACACACCTCAAATTGCTTTGAGCTCAACTTTGTCGAAAAGGCCTCCTTATCCCACCAGATTGAAGTCCGTCTGATCAACGGTCGCACTGCTGACACCCACAAGGTGGATGGTGTCCGCCCCGATCGCAACCACCGTGTCCGCCCCGTCAGCCGTTATGGTCACGTTGGCAGCGAACGTCGCGCTGCTGATCCCCAGCCCCGTGATATCGATCAAGTCCTGCGCGCCGCCCGGATTGGCTCCGAAGTTCAGGATCGTATCGTTGCCGAAACCTGCGGCAGCAAACACGAAAGTATCGTTGCCGGCGAAGCCGCCATTCATCAGGTCGTTACCGCCACCGCCGATGAGAACGTCATTACCCGCACCACCCACGATCGCGTTGGCGAGCTCGTTGCCGCTGCCCGCAAAGTTGCCGCTGCCGCCGAAAAACAGATTGTCGACGTTGGCACCCAGGGTGTAGCTCGCGAGCGAGGTCCAGACCGTATCCGTGTCTGCGCCGGCGAGCTCGTTCACCACGTCCCCAGGGTCGGTGACTTCGTAGGTATCGCTGCCGACGCCACCGACCATCGTGTCGGCACCTGCGCCACCGAGGATGAGGTCGTTACCTGCGCCGCCGATGAGGACGTCGTTACCCGCACCGCCCACGATCGCGTTGTCGAGCTCGTTGCCGGTGCCCGCAAAGTTGCCGCTGCCACCGAAAAACAGATTTTCGACGTTGGCACCCAGCGTGTAGCTCGCGAGCGAGGTCCAGACCGTGTCGCTGCCGGCACCGGCGAGTTCGCTCACCACGTCCCCAAGGTCGGTGACTTCATAGACATCGCTGCCGACACCGCCGACCATCGTGTCGACACCTGCGCCACCGAGGATGACGTCGTTACCTGCGCCGCCGACCAGGGAGTCGTTACCCGCACCGCCCACGATCGTGTTGTCGAGCTCGTTGCCGCTGCCCGCAAAGTTGCCGCTGCCGCCGAAAAACAGATTGTCGACGTTGGCACCCAGGGTGTAGCTCGCGAGCGAAGTCCAGACCGTGTCAGTGCCGGCACCGGCGAGCTCGTTCACCCCGTCCCCAAGGTCGGTGACTTCATAGACATCGTTGCCGACACCGCCAGCCATCGTGTCGGCACCTGCGCCACCGATGAGGACGTCGTTACCCGCACCGCCTACGAGCGTGTTGTCGAGCTCGTTGCCGATGCCCACAAAGTTGCCGCTGCCGCCGAAAAACAGATTCTCGACGTTGGCACTCAGGGTGTAGCTCCCGAGCGAGGTCCAGACCGTGTCGTTGCCGGCACCGGCGAGCTCGGTCACCACGTCCCCAAGGTCGGTGACTTCGTAGACATCGTCGCCAACACCGCCGGCCATGGTATCGGCACCCGTACCCCCGATGAGAATGTCATTGCCCGCGTCACCATTGAGGATGTCGTTGCCGCCCAAGCCGTTCAGGATGTCGTTGCCATCACCTCCGCTGGCCAAGTCGTCGCCTATCGTGCCGGTCCATATGTCGACACCCGCGGTACCGACAAACAGATCACCGACCAATGTCGTTGCAGCAGAGGTGACTCGCTCAAGTGTGCCGAGGTCATCGGTGTAACTCGCGACGACACGCAGTTGCTGACCGGTCTGCGTCGGGTCGGGCGTGAAGGTCGTGCCCGTCGCGCCGGCGATGTCAGCAAAAATCGCACCGCTTCCCACCTGCCACTGATGGGTAATCACCGAGGTCGTGGTCCCGTTGGCGTCGGTGAACGCATCTGTGGCGGTCAAGGCCGAGCCTGGCGTCGGGGTCGTATCGCTGATCAGCACCGTTCCAACCGGTAGGACATTGACGGTGCCGGTACCGGCCGCCGTGATCGGTGCGGTCGGCGCCGAGAACACCTCCTCCAGCACGCCATTGGCGTCCTTGTAGACCGCCCTGACGCGCAGAGCCAGTCCGGTTGGCACGACGAGTTCAGGGATAGCCGGCACGGCGCCGATGAGGGTCGCCGGTGGTGCAATCCTGAGTTCCGAGCCCACCGTGACGGTCGTGCCCTCCGCGCGCGCGACTTCTCCGGCGGCAAAGAAGGTGATGTCTTCGAATACGCCCGAGCCCGGGCGCGCTTCGAACTGCCAGAAGATACTGATGGGCCCGGTGATCGCGCCGCCGGTCGCGGTATTGTCGGCATCAGTGATGTCTGCCGCCGATACCGTCAGCGTCTGGCCGACGGCGGGCGTAGGATCGTCGATCCTCAGCGAACCGACTGGCGCCGAGTTCAAACCGCCAAGCACGATCGCCTGATCGGAGAACTGCAACCGCTCGATATTGCTGAGGGTGTCGATCCCGTCCCTGCCAGCGACACTGTCGGTGACCGTAACGGTGCCGTTGACGTTTTCGACCACGGTGTAATCCGCAAAATTGCCGGAGTACAGCGCCGTATCGAAGTCGGGACCGGCCGCCGTCAGGATTTCGCGGACGATCTGGAGCTGGCCGGGGTTGTAGGTGCCGTTCAACATGAGCGGGACCAAGGGCGTCATGCTGTCGAAGCTGGCGATTTCCGGCCCGGTGCCATCGATGTTCTGCCGCACGCTGATGCGTACGTTGAGCCACTTGTCGCCGTCGATGAGGTCATCGCCGCCACGGCCTTCGATGACGTCGCTGCCGGCGCCGCCCAGGACGATGTTGCCCCCGTCGAACTTATCGTCGGCCGTGCCGGCGATACCATCCGCGCCGTTGCCGGCGCTACCGACGAAGTCCCGCAGACCGCTGATGAGATCGAAGTTGGTGAGCACGCTGCCCTTGGCGCCAGCGATGGCGAGCAAGTCGGCAGTGGAGTCATCGCCGCTGAGGAAATCGGCGTGGGCCGATCCCGACAGCCCTTCTACCAGGTCCAACCGGGCAAGAATCGACGCGGTGGAACCGGGCACCGCCGGTTGATCGAAGAAGCGCAGCCTGGAGTTGAGGCCGATGGTCACGCCGGCCGGATCGTCCTTGAAGGTTGCCCAATCGTAACCGGAGAACCCGATGAAACGGTCCGCCTCGCTGGGGCTGCCGATCATGATGTCATCACCGCCCTCCCCGTCGAAGTTGTCCGGTCCGCCATCGCCCATGAAGACGTCGTTGCCATTGATCGGATCGTTTCCGAATGGGTCGAAGTTGTCGCCGGCAACGCCATCGGCGGATCCGCCCTGGATCCAGTCGTCACCTTCGCCACCGCGCGCGAATTCGTTCGCCTTGCTGCCGAGGATGAAGTCGTTGCCCAGGCCGCCGCTGGTGTCGGCCGCGTCCTCGCCGGTGACGATGAAGTCCTGACCGGCCTGGCCGAGGATCAGGTTGAGGCCGTTGCCGCCCTGAATGACGTCGTTGCCGTCCTCCCCGTGGATGACGTCGTCGCCGCCCATGTCCGTGATGATGTCGTCACCGGTACCGCCAAAGAGTTGGTCGTTGCCGTAGCCGCCATCGATCCGATCGTTACCGGCATCGCCATAGACCGTGTCGTCGTCAGAGTCGCCGGCAATGAGGATGTCGTTGCCGGGCGTGCCGCCCAATACGACCGTGTCGGCGCCGGTGTAGTGCAGGTAGTTGCTATCCGGTCCCGGTGTGGCGGGGTTGTCGCGGATCACCAGCGGTGTGAGGAAGTCAGTGCGTGGTGAGCCAATCGGGTGGTCCGACGGACCAAAAGGATCGGCGTTGGCCGGCAGATCATCGACGGTGCCGACAATGCCGTCGGGACCGGCAATCACACTCGGGTTGTA
This sequence comes from Pseudomonas sp. GL-B-19, assembly GCF_019956415.1. GTDB lineage: Bacteria > Pseudomonadota > Gammaproteobacteria > Pseudomonadales > Pseudomonadaceae > Aquipseudomonas. The sequence continues at coordinate 26,268 of NZ_JAHBDK010000033.1, read as the reverse complement.
CTGGTTCGCCTGGTTGACCTCCAGAGTGTAGGCCGGCGTCAGGAAAACCCTGGCCGAGAGGTGTGTTGCGTCGGTATTGGCCATCACCAGCGCGGAGAACGTGTTGTTCTCAAGCTCGGCGCCAAAGTCCATCGAGGCGGTGCGTTCCAGATAGTAGAAGCGGTCTCCGTCCTGGAGTTTCTCCATCTGGTTCTCGAAGACGAAGTTGAAGGTCGAGCCGAGCATGCCGCCAAAGGGCATCTTCTCCTCGGCCAGCCCGCCAACCCAAAAGTCGACGTTATCCAGGCCGGTGATGGTCACATCGTCTGCCGTGTGCAAGATGCCGTCCGTACCAGCGGTGCTGGTCCAGGCGCCGGTGCTATTGAGGAAGTCGATACGATCAGCCGGTGCACCCGCACCGCCGAGCACTATGAGCGAGGCAGCCGCGCGCTTGTCCGCCAGCGTGAGGGCGTCGGTGATGCTCGAATGCGTGCCGTAGGCGGCGATGAAGTTGATCAGCGATTCCGGGTGCTTTATGTGCTGCACAAAATCGGCCCAGCTCGTGTAGGGCTTGAGCTCTGCGTCGCCGGTGGGCGCATAGAACTCCCGCCGCGCCGCGTTCAGGGACGGAACGCCGGTATCGCGGCCGCGCGCCAGGTTGATGGCGGGCAGATCGAGCGGCAGGCCCAGCAGGTTGTTGCGCAGGGCTTCGGTGACGAACTCGTCGATTTCGTTGCCCACCTGACGGGTCACGCCGCGCACGATGGCACCGGCCGCCTGTTCCGGAGTGGGGCCGCTGCCCGCGAACTCGAGCGGGTTGAGGAAGGCCTGAATCAGCCCGATATCGCTCGAGGCGAAGTTCGGATCCAGCCGGTCGACCTGCTCCAGCAGCATCGAGTGCCCGAAGCGATAGACGGTGTGCGCGAACTCGGCAACGATGCTCGGATCGATCGCGGTGTCGTACACCTGGCCAGGGGCGAAGAAGGGATCGACCATCGGCTGGATCGTACGCGCGAACTCTTCGAACACCAGGTGCTGGTACTGCATCTCGGTGCCGAACTTCGCCGTCTGGAACAGGCGCTCGCCGTTCCAGTCGAGGGTCGAGGTGTCGGCGGGAACGGCAGTGACGGGCGTCAGCAGCCACTCGTTCAGGAACGACACGTCGCCGCTTGCCGCTGTCGCCAGGACCACCGCCATGGTGTGATCGACCAAGCGGTTGTGCTCATGGTGGAAGATGGAATGGACAGTGGTCAGGCCGATGTTCTCATTGACCCGGCCGTCGCCGGCAATGTAGTGCGCGTCCAATAGTTCGTTGTCGTAGAAGCCCGGCGCAGGTGTACCTCCAATGATATTGTCCGCATCGGGCAGGAGTGCTGCGCCGGTCTGGTCGTCCACCGGAACCGCGGTGTGCGCGATGTCGTTGAGGAAGGCATGGCCGGTGCGCGCGGCGTTGACCAGGCTGATGGGCGCCGCCGGATTGCCTTCAACGAGCACATCGTCGGCCGTGCCGGCAATACCGTCCGGACCCAACATCACCACCTGAGGGAAACCGTTCGGACCCTTGATGAAATTGCCGTAGGCGTCGGTCGCCAGCAATGGCACGTTGTTGAAATCGGCATCGGTGAGATTGATCCCGAGCAGATCATGGGCTTGCGCCTTGACCACCTTCCAGGTGGCCATGCCACCGATCCCGACGTCATCGGCCGTACCGAACACGCCATCGGCGCCCAGATCACGATTTTCGATCAACTTGCCGGTGGCCACCGGATCGCCCGCTGCGTTGAGCTCATAGGCACGCAGGAACACCTGGTGCGAAGGATGCGAGCTGTAGGTCTGGTTCTGGTCGACAAACGGCGAGGTGGTGTTGGTGTTCTCGTGGATGTCGTCGGCCGTGCCCAGAATGCCATCGGGGCCGGGCTGATTGGTGGCGCGCGTCAGCACCATGAAGTTGGTCGGGCTACCGGGCACGAACAGCGGGTCATCCGGCTGCAGCGGAATGAACACGGTGCCCGAGCCGCCCTTGGTGACGAGGTCCAGGCCATGGTCGAAAAACTGGCCGAAGAAGGTCATCCATTGGTTGAAGGGCGCGGTCAGGCCCGCGTCGGGGCTCACGTTCGGGTCGAAGAAGGTCTGGAACGTCGTGCCATCGGTGCGGGTTCCGGTAACCACCTGTGCACCAACCTTCAAGACATCGTCAGCGGTGCCGAGGATGCCATCCAGACCGGGATCGAAGGTGGCCGCGACCGCCGCCGGGTTGTTGGCGGTCTGGTCGACGATCAGGTTGCTGATGGTGCGCGGCTGCGAGTCGTTCACCAGGCCGCTGGTCTGGGTGTAGCTCGTGCCGGCGTCGGCCGTGCGGAAGTCCGGCGTGGTCAGGCGCGGGAATACATTATCGGCGGCACCGAACTCGGGATGGAGCAGGTTGTTGTCCGTCCCTTCGACCGTTCGCAATCCGTACGGCACTCGTACGTTCGGCAGCAGAGAAACCAGGTTCTCACCAGCCGCGTGGTGTTCCGCTATCTTGATCTGGTCAAGGATGAACGCCAGGTCGGATTGAGTGTAACGCACACCATTGCTGGGGGCACTGGTCTGCGGATCGATCAGCGAAGGCGCCGGTGCGGGGGCTGGCGCCGCGGCCACTACTGCCGTAGTCGGTGCCGAGAATACCTGCTCGGTCACGCCATGATCGTCCGCATAGAAGGCTTTAACGCGCACAGCCAGGCCGGCAAGATCCGACGTCACCGTGAGAGTGGGCGCGTCCGCTCGTGTAAATCCGATACCGATGCGACCTGGCCCGAGGATGATGTCCTCGAAGACGCCCGAGCCCGGTGTCGCTTCAAACTGCCATATGTAACTGATGGAATTGTGGATCGCCCCGCCCGCGTTGTCGCCATCGGTGATGCCTGCCGCCGACACGGTCAGCGTCTGGCCAACGGTCGGCGCGGTGTTATCCACCGTCAGCGCGCCTACCGGCTCAGCGTTGAGCCCCGGCACGAGGACCATCGACTGATCGGAGAACTGCAGCCGTTCGATGTGGGTGAGACGGTCGGTTTCTTCCTTGCCGACATTGTCGGTCACGGTGACGATGTCGTCGGCAAAGTTGACCGGGGTGCCGTTATCGTTGACGGTGACTGTGTAGTTCGCCAGCGGGCCCATGAAGTTGACGGTGTCGAATCCGCCCACGCCCGGCAGGATCTCACGCACGGCGACGAGCTGACCAGGATTGTAGGTGCCGTTCAGCATGAGCGGGATCATCGGCGTCATGCTGTCGAAAGTGGCGATCTCCGGCCCGGTGCCATCCACGTTCTGACGCACGCTGATGCGCACGTTGAGCCAACTGTCACCGTCGATGAGGTCGCTGCCGCCACGGCCTTCAATGATGTCGCTGCCATCGCCGCCGAGGATGATGTTGCCCGCGCCGAACTGATCGTCGGCCGTCCCCCCGATACCGTCGGCACCGAAACCGGCGCTGCCGACGAAGGCCCGCAGGCCGCTGACGAGATCGAAGTTGGTGAGGATGCTGCCCCTGGCCGTGATGTTGGCGATGATGGCCGCGTTTTGTTCGTCGCCGCGCAGGAAGTCGGCGAAGGCCGACCCCGACAGGCCCTCCACTTCCGCGAACCGGTCATAGACCGAATCGGGCGATTGCGCCACCGCGCCCACGATATTGCCCGCAGCGTCGGGCACCGCGTGATAGGGACTGAAGAAGGGGACTACCATGTCGACGGTCACGCCGTACTTGTCATTCTTGTAGGTAGTCCAGTCGAACCCGGACATGCCGTCCATCTTGTCCTGAGCGTCGCTGGCGACGAAGGTGTCGTCGCCGCCCTCACCGATCATTTCATCGAAGCCGCCGGTGCCGATGAAAATGTCGTTGCCGGGCACATCGTCGGACAATGTCGGGCTCATGTTATCGCCGGGCGCACCGTCCTGGGTGCCGCCCTCGATCCAGTCGTCGCCTTCGTTGCCGGTCGGCGCGAGGTTGACCTTGGCGCCGAGGATGAAATCGTCGCCCGCGCCGGCGAAGGTCATCGTGATGTCTTCGGTGGTGATGATGAAGTCTTTGCCAGCGCCGCCGAAGACCAGGTTGTTGAGGCCGAGGGTCGAGTTGCCGGCCTGGATGACGTCGTTGCCGTCCTCGCCGCGCAGGGTGTCACTGCCGCCGATGTCGGTGATGATGTCGTCGCCGGCACCGCCAAAGACGTTGTCGTTGCCGTAGCCGCCGTCGAGGCGGTCGTTGCCGGCGTCGCCATAGACGGTGTCGTCGTCCGAGTCGCCGGCAATGAGGATGTCGTCGCCGGCCGTGCCGCCAAGCACGACCGTATCGCCGCCGGTGTAGTGCAGGTAGTTGGTATCCGGGCCCACTGTGTCGGGGTTGTCGCGGATCACCAGCGGCGTGAAATGGTCAATACGTGGTGAGCCGATCGGGTGCACCGACGGGCCAAAGGGGTCGGCGTTGGCTGGCAGGTTGTCGGCGGCCTCATTGACTGGTGTCAATGGATTGTCGACCAGTATGCCATCCGGCCCGGCCACCACGCTTGCGTTGAACTGGCGCGTCGGGTCGGTCTCCAGGGTGAAGGCCGGCGTCAGGAATATGTTAGCCGACAGGTGTGTTGCGTCGCTGTTGAGCATCACCAGATTGGCGAACGAATTGTTCTCAAGCTCAGTGCCGAAGTTGAGTCCCGCGGTGCGTGCCAGGTAGTAGAAGCGGTCACCATTTTGCAGGTTTTCCAACTGGGTTTCGAAGACGAAGTTGAAGCTCGAACCCAGCAGGCCGCCAAAGGGCATTTTCTCCTCGGCCAGGCCACCGATCCAGTAGTCGACGTTGTCCAGGCCGGTGATGGTCACGTCGTCTGCGGTGTTCAGAATTCCGTCCGCACCGGCGTTGCTGGCCCAGGCACCGGTACTGTGCAGGAAGTCCAGGCGATCAGCCGGCGCCGTGGCGCTGCCGAGCACGAGATCCGCAGCCGCGGCGCGCTTTTCCGCCATCGTCGTAGCGCCAGTGATGGTCGAGTGCGTGCCGTAGGCGGCGATAAAATTGATCAGCGATTCCGGGTGTTTCATGTGCTGCACGAAATCGGCCCAGCTCGTGTAGGGGGTCAACTGGCTGTCGCCGGTCATGTGGTAGAACTCGCGCCGCGCCGCATTCAGCGACGGGATGCCGGTGTCGCGGCCGCGCGCCAGGTTGAGGGCGGCCAGGTCCAGCGGCAGACCGACCAGGTTGTTGCGCACAGCGTCGGTCACGAACTCGTCGATCTCGTTGCCGACCTGGCGGGTCAGGCCGCGTACGATGGCGCCTGCCGCCTGCTCAGGGGTAGGGCCGCTCCCAGCGAATGACAACGGGTTGAGGAAGGCCGCGATCAGGCCGGTTTGTTGATTGCCCGGCTCAGTCGGATTGCCGTCGCCGACGACGTTGAAGTTGGGGTCGAAGCGATCGACCGTCTCCACCAGCATCGAGTGGCCGAAGCGAAAGACCGTGTGCGCGAACTCGGCGACGATCGACGGATCGATGGTGGTGTCGTTACCCATAGGCGCCAGGAAGACGTCCACTTGCGGCTGGATGGTGCGCGCGAACTCCTCGAACACCAGGTGCTGGTACTGCATCTCGGTGCCGAATTTGGCCGCCTGGAACAACCGCTCGCCGTTCCAGTGCAAGGCCGCGATGTCGGTCGGCGTCACTGGAAGCGCTGTCAGTTGGGCATCGGGCATCAACCACTTGTTCAGGAAATCGAGGTCGGCGGAGGCCAGCACCGTCGCCTTGGTATCGTCAACCAGCCGGTTGTGCTCGCTGTGGAAGATGGAATGCACCGTGGTCAGGCCGATGTTCTCGTTGACCCGGCCATCGCCGGCGATGTAGTGCGCATCCAACAACTCGTTGTCGTAAGTGCCGGGCGCACCCAGGCCGCCAATGACGGTGTCCGCGTCAGGCGTCAGGCCTCCGGTCGGATCGGCGCTGTGTGCAATGTCGATGAGGAACTGGTGGCCGGTGCGCACGGCGTTCGTCAGGCTGATGGGTGCAGCCAGATTACCCTCGACGAGCACGTCATCGGCCGTGCCGGCAATGCCATCCGCGCCCATCATCACGACTTGGGGGAGGCCATTAGGCCCTTTGATGAAGTTGCCGTAATCATCGGTCGCCAGCAATGGCACGTTGTCGAAATCGGCATCAGTGAGATTGATGCCGAGCAGATCATGGGCTTGTGCCTTGACCACTTTCCAGGTGGCCATGCCGCCGATTTCGACGTCATCAGCGGTACCGAAATGCCCATCGGCGCCCAGGTCACGATTGGTGATCAACTTGCCGGTGGCCACTGGATCGCCAGCTGCGTTGAGCTCATAGGCGCGCAGGAACACCTGATGCGAGGGATGCGAGCTGTAGGTCTGGTTCTGGTCGACAAACGGCGAGGTGGTGTTTTGCTGTTCGTGGATGTCGTCGGCCGTGCCGAGAATGCCGTCGGCGCCGGGCAGATTGGTGGCCCGCGTCAACACCATGAAGTTGGTCGGGCTACCAGGCACGAACAGTGGATCGTCGGGTTGCAGCGCAATGAACACCGTGCCCGAGCCGCCCTTGGTGACCAGGTCGAGGCCGTGGTCGAAGAACTGGCCGAAGAAGGTCATCCAGGCGTTGAAGGGCGCGGTCAGGCCCGCGTCCGGCGTGATATTAGGGATCTGGAAGACGGAAACGTCGTCGGCGGTGCCGAACAGGCCATCCAGACCGGGGCTGGTGACGACTTGTGAATCTGGATTGGCCGCTGCAGCCGCGACTGCCGCCGGATTGTTGGCGGTCTGGTCCACGATCAGGTTGCTGATGGTGCGCGGCTGAGAGTCGAAGACGGCACCGCTGGTCTGGAGGTAGGAGGTCGGCGTGGTTCCGCCAGGATCGGCGGGGCCGAAGAAGCCGGCCGGCTGGACCTGCGCGGTATTGAACACCGGCGTCGTCATGCGCGGAAAGAAATTGTCGGCGGCACCGAACTGGGGATTGGCCAGGTTGTTGTCGAAGCCGGAGACGGTGCGCAGGCCGAAGGGTACTTCTACGTTCGGCAGCATTTCAGCCAGACTCGCGCCTGCCGCATGCCGTTCGGCGATGAAAATTTGTTCGAGAATGAACTCAAGATCGGACTTGATGAAGCTGGCCATGGCTGTTTCCTCGATGCTTAGCTAGTCAGGAAACCACATGCATAAAGCACGGCTCTAAACGCGTGGTTTAGTGCTGAAACCCATCAATAAAAATTGCAAATTGAACGACGGGACCTGGTACCACGGCCGCACCGAGCCCCTGCTGAATTGCGTGCAATCAGCAGTGCTCAACTGAGGATCAATTCCCCATGACAACCGTACTTACAGGCTGGTATTGCCCCTCAAGGAGGCGACGGCCCATGAACGCAGATTGAATAGAAGGTGCAACTTACTAAAGGCCCCGTCACGTATCGGGGCTCTATGCATTTGTCCATAACGCTCTCTCAGGCATAGGGGGCTTGTCACAGATGCCAGACATCCAGCGATCAGAGTCATTGGCCGGAATAGGCTCGCGAAGATCGCCATAGTCCGGGACTTCCTGAGGGGTGATGGCACGGTTCTGCGTCCATGCGGCTTCGTCAACAAGCCTTTTATCCATGAGCAACTGGGCATCGACTACGAATTGACTAGTATGTATTGGAGAGTGGTTCCACACGTTTGGTGGCGGAGTCAGGAAATCATTAGAACCATAGGTTTGGTTGTGATTGAGTGGTACACCCGCACTGTTGTACTGAAAATGGTACTGGAACGTTTTCTCAACAGAGATTTCAAGTGAACTGAGTTCGACTTGAATGCCCAGCGTGCAGACATCCTGGCCTGTATGGCCGTAAGGTGACAGTTCAGGGCGCGAATGGCCGACCACATTATTGGCAATAACCCCCGGCCGTTGTTGCCGGAAATAGCGATGATCCAGATTGATCGAGAATCTTTTTAAACTATTCATCGCGCCTCCCGCCTTCGACCTCAAACGCTAGCTCTACACTCCATTAAAAATGAGTATTGAAGGGCTACCCGGATGTGTACAGAGACGAAAGCCCAATCAAATTCTGAGACCTTGGTCAATGATTCGGATCAGACCTTGGTCGAATCAGATACTGGCCAAACGTCCAGTGGTGGAATGCCCGGGAGCCAGGGCACCCGTGCGAAATTGCGCCATTTAAGCCGCTCAACCCAGTTCGTGATCTGCGCCACAATAATTCTGGGTTTGACCATGACGTTCGTTGGAAACCTCGTAAGCCAGAGTATCGAAGAAGCAACGGTTCAAACGGCGGCAGAGACGGGGGCGCGTTATATGCAGAACTTCCTCGAACCTTTCGTCCAAGGATTAACCACTGCCAAAGAACTCCCCGATGGCACTATTCAGACCATTGATCACCTGCTGTCCAGCACCTCGTTCAGTACACATGTTGTCTCGGTGAAGATCTGGCTTCCAGACGGCACGATTGTCTACAGCACCGACAAATCCGCGGTTAAAAAACATTTTCCGACAGAGGAGATCTCAAAGGCGCTGACAGGCAAGATCTATACAGAGCTGGACAATGATCTTGAAGATGATACTGCGGATGCTACTGAGGATGCTTTTGAGCGAAGCCTGAATATTCCGCTCTATGAAATTTTTGCTCCACTGCGCGAAGCGGGTACTGGAAAGATTGTTGCGGTGGGTGAGTTCTACGAAACCGCGGAAGCGTTACAGCGCGAAATCAATAACGTTCGCAAGAAAGTATGGGTGATTGTTGGTACAGCAACGATAGCCATGCTTTTATTGTTATTTTTTATCGTTCGGCGTGACGACAAGATAATAAAGCAGCAAGAAACAGCACTTAAATGGCGAATGCATGAGCAAGCCAAGTTGCACTCAAATAATGCCGCCCTTCAGCGCAAAGTCACTACAGCTAATCGCGAATTCTCCAGAATCAATGAACTCACTCTTCGTCGGATCGGGGCAGATCTTCATGATGGTCCTGCTCAGCTGTTGTCTCTTATTCTCCTTCGCCTTGAAGAGCTCGAAGATTCGCAAGGCGCCTCAGATGGGGAAGTCCTCGAAATGATCAGACGTGCCGGCAAGGATGCTTTAAACGAAGTGCGGGAAATATCACTCGGCCTGGCACTTCCGGAAGTCAATGATCTGACCCTGCACGATGCGCTGGTATTGCTTGCCGAGCGGCACGAAGAGCGAACCGAGACGCGAGTCGAACTGGAGCTTGATACTCTTCCAGAGGATGTACCGATAGCGCATAAAATTTGTATTTACCGCTTCGCCCAGGAAGCATTGAACAATGCCTATATTCACGCCGGAGGAAAAGGCCAAAAGCTCAGCGCCTCTCACTGCGAAGGGCTATTGGAAGTGCAAGTCGAGGATGCGGGAGTGGGTATTTCATCCGAAAAACCGAGTGCGCCAGGTCGAGGTAGAACTCATCTGGGCCTTGTCGGCATGCGCTATCGCGTCGAATCCCTCGGCGGAATATTCATCATTGAATCGGCGCCCCATGCCGGTACCAAAGCCAGGGCGCAATTCAAAATCTGATCACCTGTGCCAAAACGATCGTTGCACCCAAGTAACCGCAAGCGCTTATCGCCCGTTACTTGTCTTACCGTTGTCATTCAAGTCGCGGCGTTGAAGAACACCACATAAGCCAGGTATATGGTCACTCTCCCAATGCCGTCTCACAGCTGCGACTGCCTGCGTGCGGTTACGAACCCGTAGCTTGTACATGACATTCGTCATGTAGTGCTTGATGGTCTTCTCGCAGAGCTCAAGCTTGATAGCGACCTCGCGGTTAGTCAGGCCCTTCGATACCTCCCGGATAACTTGTTCTTCGCGATGGGTCAGCTCGACCTTTTGCTTATCACCCGCGTGCTTTCTGAAATTGCCTAACAGCTTGCTGGCAAGCTTGGGTGTAATGAAGGTTTCACCACCGGCAATATTTCTGATGGCTTGTACAAGCTCACGACCGCTTATGCCTTTCAACGCATATCCCTGCGCGCCCGCTTCGAGGGCAGAATAGGCGTCCTCAATGGACTCGGATACCGTCAGCATCAAAATTTTAACTGCCGGCGAAGAAGCTGAGATCGCTCGCACGGCGGCAAAGCTATCGCCCGGCATATTTACATCCATCAGCAAAACATTCGGAGCAAAACGAGCGGCAATTTCCAGGGCATCATCGGCAGAACCGCCCTGCTCGACCACCTGAAAGTCAGCTACTTTCTTCAGCGCCATTGTGACCCCATCCCTTAACAGCGGGTGATCATCAACGATGCCAATCTTGATCGTGGAACTAAGAAGCTCCTCATAAGAGACGACGGAGCTGCATGGTGGTGTCGCGCGTGTCATTTTTCACCCCTCGCGTCATGCCGAATCTGGCAAGCCCCGCCGTCTCCATGATGTTCGGGACGACAGCTCTTGCGGGTACCAGGGGGGGTGCAACTAATGAGCCATTGCTCTAGGGCGAAGAAAAAATTCAAACTAATTAACAAGCTGTTTCTGATTGTTTCAAGCGAGAGAAAGGGTGAGGGGGGAATACTCCTCAAATTAGGTGGTAAACGCCCGGTTGGGTGGGTGTAATGCCCCATTTATGGGGATAGTAGCGGCCCTATTTCACCGACCGCTTTTGGTAGGGTCTGCTTGCCCTGAGGCGACGTGGATTGAACGGGTCGAGAAGGGTCGCTTCTGGCAAACAGCCACTCGGACCAGTCGCGCAATGACAGCGCTCGGCTAGCAGTGGATCCCCCTGGGGGCGTAGACACTGGCTGGAGGTGGCTTCCAGTGGAGCTCACTGGATGAAAAATTGGGCTAAAAGCCCATTTTTTCAATTTGGTTTTGTACGCGCAAACAAAAACGCCGCTCATTGCTGAGCGGCGTTTTCGTTAAATATGGAGCGGGAAACGAGACTCGAACTCGCGACCCCGACCTTGGCAAGGTCGTGCTCTACCAACTGAGCTATTCCCGCAAATGGCGTCCCCTAGGGGACTCGAACCCCTGTTACCGCCGTGAAAGGGCGGTGTCCTAGGCCACTAGACGAAGGGGACACGCTAACTGAAACACATGGTGTGTATTTCAGTGCCCAAATCCGCATCCGAAGATGTCGGTTCTGGTTTCACTCAACGTCGCCCGAAAGCAACGCTGCTTAAAAATGGAGCGGGAAACGAGACTCGAACTCGCGACCCCGACCTTGGCAAGGTCGTGCTCTACCAACTGAGCTATTCCCGCATTGGCGTCCCCTAGGGGACTCGAACCCCTGTTACCGCCGTGAAAGGGCGGTGTCCTAGGCCACTAGACGAAGGGGACACACGTACAACTTCACTCCCTACCGCGTTTCGCTGTGTGCTTTCCGCTGTAAGTGGCGCGCATTCTATGGATGGATTGAGGGGTCGTCAACCCCCAGTTATAAATTTATTTAAATCAATGACTTCGCCCTGCTTTCAGACACGTTTCAGGCTTTTCCGCAGCCAGACCTTTGACGCCTATTTTCCGACATCCATCAAGGCGCTATAGTCCATGCGGTCAAGATGATGGCAATCCGAAACCTATTCGCCACCATTTATCTAAGCCGAACAACGGCCGATACATAGATGGGCCATAGCTGATTCAAGTGATCGAACGGCCTATGCGCCCCAATGCCATGCCACTACTCTCGATCGCGAACCCTATAAGAGGTCTTACCGGTGACACCACTCATGATCACCCTGCTCGTCGTAGCCGGCATCGCACTATTGATCGCCATTGGCTACATGAACCATGTGGTGGAAAACAACAAGCTGGAAAAGGCCCGCACCAAGGTTGAGCTCAACGACCGCCTGCGCCGCTGCGGCGAAATCACCGAGACCTTTCCCGGTCAGTTGATGACACCGGCACTCAAGCTGTTGTTGACCCGCCTGGAACTCAACGTCTGCCTGCGCCTGCTTAACCTGGAAAAAACCAGCGCCAACCTCAAGACACGGATTACCGAACTGGAGGCCCTTGCTGCTCAGGGCGAATCGATCCCGGTCAACAACCCGCCGGCACCGATCCAGACCGAAGCCAAGGCCAAGGATGTACGCTTCCTGCTCGAAGCCTTGCATGGCCAAATCACCCGCGCCGCCCAGGACGGTTTCCTGCCGACCAACGAAGCCAAGCGCTGGATCCGCGAAGTCCGCCATATCCTGGTGCTGCTGCACATCGAATTTTTCAACAACCTCGGCCAGCATTGCTTGCAACAGAACCAACCGGGTCAGGCGCGACTGGCGTTCGAACGCGGTGTGCAGTACCTGCGCAAACAACAAGAGCCACAGGTCTACGCCGAGCAGCTGGAGTACCTGGAGAAACTCCTGGCTCGCGCCAACGCGATGGTGATGGACAACGTCGCTGCGGTTGAGGGTGAGGCAAACCAGTTGAACGTAGGCCTCAAAGACGTCGAAGCCGATGCCGACTGGAAAAAGAAAGTGATTTACGACTGATTAGCGCAAACAGAAAAGCCACCTGGGTAGGTGGCTTTTTTTGGTTCTTCACGAAATCCCGGGAAAGACAGGTCGGCTGTCAGGCCGTCATCGCGAGCCGGCTTGCTCCCACAAGGGGTTGGAGGTATCCGCAGGCCGCTTTCGCTGGCAAGCCAGCTCCTACAAGAGCCGGAAGTGCCCCACCATCCCCTTCAACTCAACACCCAGCTGAGCCAGCTCAATGCTGGACGCCGCGTTACCCTGCATCGCCAGCGATGACTGATCCGCACTCGCGCGGATACTCGTGACGCTGCGATTAATCTCCTCAGCCACCGAACTCTGTTCCTCGGCTGCTGCGGCAATCTGCTGGTTCATCTGCTGAATCAACGACACCGCCGCCGCAATACTCCCCAACGCACTCTCGGTCTGCAACGCATCACTGACCGCCAGCTTCACCAGTTCGCCACTGTTCTGAATCTGCTTTACCGACGACTGAGCAGCCGAGCGCAAGGCGCTGACCAGGCGTTCGATCTCCTCGGTCGATTGCTGGGTACGCTTGGCCAGCGCCCGAACCTCATCGGCCACCACGGCAAAGCCCCTGCCCTGCTCGCCCGCCCGCGCGGCCTCGATCGCCGCGTTAAGCGCCAACAGGTTGGTCTGCTCGGCAACACTTTTGATCACGCCGAGCACCGTACCGATGTTCTGGATCTCTGCACTCAAGCTTTCGATGCTGGAACTGGCCGACGTCGCCGAATCCGCCAGCTGCTCGATGCGCGCCATGCTCTGGCGCACCACTTGCTGACCACTTTCAACCTTGCCATCCGCCGTCTGCGCAGCCTGGGCGGCCTCCTCGGCGTTACGCGCCACGTCGTGCACCGTCGCGGTCATCTGGTTCATCGCCGTGGCGACCTGCTCGGTTTCTTCTTTCTGGCTGCTGACTTCCAGGTTGGTCTGCTCGGTCACTGCCGACAGCGAATGCGCAGAATTCGCCAATTGCTCGATACCGGCCTGCAAGCCACTGACGATACGGCTGAGCCCGGCGCCCATCTGTTGCATCGCCAGCATCAATTGGCCGATCTCGTCACGGCGAGTCACTTCAACCGTCGCACTCAAATCACCCGCCGCGATCTGCTGCGCCACACGGATCACACTGCGCAGCGGCGCCACGATCAACCGGGTAATCACCCACGCTGCCACCAACCCGACCAGCAACGCCAGGGCCGAGGAACCGAGGATCAGCAACGAGTTCTTTTTCAGCTCGGCCTGCATCGACCGGTCTTCGGCAACATAGGCCTGATCCACCCGCTCCACCACTTGCGCGGCGCGCTGGTGCAGTTGTTCGTAGACGGTTTTCTCCTGGGCCAACAGACCGGTGTACTCCGTGAGTTTTTCGCTGAAACTGCCGATGTGGCCAGTGACTTCATTGAGGACCGTCTGATAGCCCTCGTCCTTGACCGTGGTTTTCAGCTGTTCGGCCTGAGTCAGCGCCTGATCCGCCTGCTCGATCTTGCCCTGGCCCGCGCTGTCGTCGCCCTTGCGACTCTGGTCCAGACGCACGCGCGCTTCGTTCATGGCCTGCAACATCAATCGCGAGACCTGGCTGACCTGGCTGGCCTGCTCGAGAAACTGCCCACCATCCTTGCCCTCGGATTGCTTAAAGGTATAGGCGCCGTCATCGGCCAGTCCGGCTTGCAGGACATCAAGGTTATTGGCCACGCTGGACACCGACCAACTGGCCATTTCGAGCGCCAGGTCCTTGGCCTGACTCAGCGAGACGAACTCATCGAACGCCTTGCGATAGGCACCCAGCGACTGCTCGACGTCATTCATCACTGGCACGTTAGCCATCGATGCCGCCTTGAGTCGCGTCGCCAGAGCAATCAGGCCGTCAACGCCCTCGTGCAGGGCATCGGCGGTTTTCGGGTTGCCGTGCAAGGCGTACTCCTGCTCAAGCAGTCGCACCTTGAGCAAACCGCTATTGAGCGATGACATCTGCTTGAGCCCATCAAAGCGCTGACTGATGGTTTGCAGGGACCATACGCCGATGGCGGCGACCAGCGCTGTCAACAGCAGCACCAGGACGAACCCGACACCCATTTTTTTTGCCATACCGAGGTTGGCAAAACGTCCTTGCACGGCCGAAATCATTGCACTTAGTCCCCTGACATAGTCTGTTGATGCAGATTCGCAACGGGCCTGAGCCAACACAAGTCTCTGGCGCCACAATAATGGCAAAAAGCTACGCCAGCGTCGTTTTCAGAACGCTTGAGGTCGATTCAGAGCGGTGGCCTGAAAAAATGCCCGTGCCCGAGGATCACAGGCATACGCCACATTGATGCGCTGCCAGTCCGTGGCCTCACCGCCGGGGCTGAATGCTGTAACAGAAGACAACAGCACCCCGAAGCGTCGGGCCTGTATGCACACCTGAGCAAAGTCGCAACTGCGTGATCGCGCCCAGATGAACAGCCCCCCCACCGGCTTGCCGAAAACCTCCCAGTCGGTGTCTTCGAGCACTTGCAGAGCGGCTTCTCTGTCAGTGTTCAAGCGCTGGCGCTGACGCTGAACCAGTTTGCGATACGCGCCGCTGGCCAACAGACAAGCCAGCACTGCCTCGCAGAACCTTGAGGCGCCCATGCTGCTGGTCATCTTGACCTCGGCCAGTCGCGAAACTATCGCGTCACTGGCCACGACAAAGCCGACGCGCAATGAACTGCTGAGGGTCTTGGAGTAACTGCCGACATAAATCACATTGTCATCGATCCCCATTGCCGCGAGGCGAGTGCCGGGGCCGCTGTGCAAATCGGCATAGACGTCATCTTCAATGACCAGCACGCCATGGGCTTTGGTCAGTTGCAGCACCTGCTGCGCTATCACGGGTGTCAGGCTGCTGCCCGTCGGGTTGTGGTAGAAGCTATTGATGAACAGCGCACGGGGCCGGTACTTCACCAGCAGCGCTTCAAGCGTCTGCGTGTCAGGCCCACACGGGGTGCGCGGCACTTCGATCATCGTCACGCCATTTAGCCTGAGCAGATCGAACAACATCGAATACCCCGGACTTTCCACCACCACACAATCTCCCGGTTTGAGCAACGTGCGCACGATCAGATCGAGCCCGTGAGTAGCCCCGGAAGTGGTCACAATCCGTCGTTTGTCAACTTCGATGTCGAGTTGCAGGAGACGCTTGAGGATTTGCTCGCGCAAGGCAGGTAAACCCAGTGGCGTGCTGTAGTTGAACAACCCGGCCATGTCGGTGCGGCTCACCTGACGGATCGCGTAGGTCAAATCGTCAGTTTCACGCCAGCTTTCGGGTAGGCCGCCACAACCCAGTTTGAGTTCGCCCGAGGCGCCGCCGAGCGTCATTTCAGCCCCTTCGAACCAAGGGCCATCCTGTCGCCCATCAGCGACCAGCACCGCAACAATGAAACCGGCACCCTGACGCGGCGCCAGCACGCCTTGCGCTACCAGACGTTCGCAGGCTTCGACGACGCTGGATTGACTGAGCAAATTGGCCCGTGCAATTTGCCGCGCAGAAGGCAAACGCGTCCCCGGCAGTACCCCGTCCTGGCGGAGCCAGCCGGCCAATGCGTCGACGATTTGCTGCACGACCGGCACCAATGCCTGTCGATCGATTCTCAATTCCATGAGCAAGCACACTCCTGTCCGTTTTGCGGGAAACAGTTAATCACAGGAGCGCTGGATCGGATGTGCGACAACGCCGCTAAATCCCTCGAATCTAACCCTTTGAAACACATTGCCCAGCCCCGTCACGGAACTGTAAAAAAGCCCGCAGAAATGCGGGCTTTTTCCTACGTTGCAGCACCTGATTTCAAAACGCCGTAACGCCACCATCCACCGCCAGCGAATGGCCAGTGGTGAACGCTGCGCCGTCGCTGCACAGGTACAGCACGGCGCTGGCAATTTCCTCGACCTTGCCGATGCGACCCACCGGGTGCATGGCGTTGGCAAACTCGCCCTTCTTCGGATCCGCTTCATAGGCACGGCGGAACATGTCGGTGTCGATCACTGCCGGGCATACCGCATTCACGCGAATTTTCTTCTTGGCGTATTCGATCGCTGCCGACTTGGTCAGCCCGATCACCGCATGTTTGGACGCGGCATAAATACTCATCTTTGGTGCGGCCCCCAGGCCGGCTACCGAAGCGGTGTTGACGATCGCACCGCCGCCCTGGGCCAACAACAAGGGCAATTGATACTTCATGCACAGCCAGACGCCTTTGACGTTGACACCCATGATCGCGTCGAACTCATCCAGCGTGCCTTCGGCGAGTTTGCCTTTCTCGATCTCGATGCCAGCGTTGTTGAAGGCATAATCCAGACGGCCGTAGGTATTCACCACTTCGTCCATCAGATTTTTTACATCGCTTTCCAGCGTGACGTTGCAACGCACGAAGGTCGCTTCGCCACCCGCCGTACGAATCAACGAGACGGTGCCTTCGCCGCCGGCGGTGTCCAGATCGGCGACCACCACCTTCAACCCTTCGGCAGCGAATGCCTGGGCGGTCGCGCGGCCAATACCGTTGGCAGCGCCAGTCACTACGGCGACCTGACCGGAAAACGTCATGCTCATTGTTATGTCCTCGAAGAGAAGAATACGGGGGGATTGACTGGTTTCAGTCTAGGCATGGAGGGCTTCGGCACGGCAGCACTATCAGAAGGCCGGTTGGGCGGCCATGAGTGGCAGTGATAGAACCCTGGCGCCGATTATCACTGCACTGGATCGCGGTGCATTCGCCGCATCAGCCAAACTTGCGGCATTGACCATGAAGGGCTATCAACAAGGCTTCATTCATCTTGAGTGCCTGTCATGACTACCCAGACCAATCGCCAGTTCCTGCTCGCCAAACGTCCGGTGGGCGCGGCGACCCGCGAGACCTTTACCTATCAAGAAGTACCGGTCGGCAAGCCGGCTGCGGGTCAGATTCTGGTCAAAAACGAATACCTGTCCCTGGACCCGGCCATGCGCGGCTGGATGAACGAGGGCAAGTCCTACATTCCGCCGGTCGGTCTGGGTGAAGTGATGCGCGCATTGGGCGTAGGCAAAGTCGTCGCCTCGAATAATCCAGGATTTGCCGTCGGGGACTACGTCAACGGTGCCCTCGGCGTGCAGGATTACTTCCTTGGCGAACCACGAGGTTTCTACAAGGTTGATCCGGCATTGGCGCCATTGCCGCGCTACTTGTCCGCCCTTGGCATGACCGGGATGACCGCCTACTTCGCTCTGCTCGATGTCGGTGCGCCGAAAGCCGGGGACACCGTGGTGCTGTCGGGGGCTGCCGGCGCGGTGGGCAGCATTGCCGGGCAGATCGCCAAAATCAAAGGTTGCCGCGTGGTCGGGATTGCCGGCGGCGCAGACAAGTGTCAATTCCTGATCGACGAATTGGGTTTTGACGGCGCTATCGACTACAAAAACGAAGACGTCATCGCCGGTCTTAAACGCGAATGCCCGAAAGGGGTCGACGTGTATTTCGATAACGTCGGCGGTGACATCCTCGATGCAGTGCTGAGCCGACTGAACATGAAGGCGCGCGTGGTGATTTGCGGCGCAATCAGCCAGTACAACAACAAGGAAGCGGTCAAGGGCCCGGCCAATTACCTGTCGCTACTGGTCAACCGCGCGCGGATGGAGGGTTTTGTCGTGATGGACTACGCAGCCCAATTCGCTGCCGCCGGGCAGGAAATGGCCGGTTGGATGGCCAAGGGGCAGCTCAAAAGCAAGGAAGACATTGTCGAAGGACTGGAGACGTTCCCGGAGACGCTGATGAAATTGTTCAGCGGCGAGAATTTCGGGAAGTTGGTGTTGAAGGTTTAAACAGTCCTTTCAGACGCCGCAAAACAACTGTAGGAGTGACGGTGCGACGATTCGACCTGCTCGCGATGAGGGAGTATCAGTCGACATCATTATTGACTGATACACCGCTATCGCGAGCAGGCTCACTCCTACATTTTGATCTTCGGTGTTTGGTTAAGCGAGTTCGGCGACTACGGCGGCAAGTGCCTTGGCCGGATCCGCCGCCTGGCTGATCGGACGACCAATCACCAGGTAATCTGAACCGGCGTCCAGTGCCTGGCGCGGGGTCAGGATGCGGCGTTGATCGTCTTGCGCACTGCCTGCCGGACGAATGCCAGGGGTCACCAGTTGCAGCGACGGGTGCGCCGACTTCAAGGCCTGGGCCTCTAGCGCCGAACACACCAGACCGTCCATCCCGGCTTTTTCCGCCAGCGCGGCCAGGCGCAGCACCTGCTCTTGCGGCTCGATGTCCAGACCGATACCCGCCAGATCTTCACGCTCCATGCTGGTCAGCACGGTCACACCGATCAGCAGCGGTTTAGGCCCGGTACGCTGGTCCAGCACTTCACGGCAGGCCGCCATCATGCGCAGGCCGCCGGAGCAATGGACGTTGACCATCCACACGCCCATTTCCGCTGCAGCTTTGACGGCCATGGCGGTGGTGTTCGGGATGTCGTGGAATTTCAGGTCCAGGAACACTTCGAAGCCCTTGTCACGCAAGGTGCCGACGATTTCCGAAGCGCAGCTGGTGAACAGTTCCTTGCCGACTTTTACCCGGCACAGTTTTGGGTCCAACTGATCGGCCAGCTTCAGTGCGGCGTCACGGGTGGGGAAATCCAGGGCGACGATGATAGGAGTCTGGCAGACGGACATGTGCGGGCTCTCAGGCAGGACGAAATCGGCGCGCATTGTAGCGGAACCAGCGGCGCTGCGGGACCCGATGATCGGTAATTCGTCATCGGCGCTCAAGCAAGACTAGTCTTTTGGAACCGCAACAAACACTTTAAGGCCGATGATCGTCCACCCGCGCCTGACTCTTGCTCCAGTCAGTCAGCAAGCTGTAAGCCACGGCCAACAATGTCGGGCCGATAAACAACCCGATAAAGCCAAACGCAATCAACCCGCCAAACACCCCCAGCAGCACAATCACCAACGGCAGATTCCCGCCCCGACTGATCAGGTACGGCTTCAGCACGTTGTCGACGCCGCTGATGATGAACGTGCCCCAGATTCCCAGAAATATCGCCATTCCGTACTCACCCTTCCAGGCCAACCAGGCTGTGGCCGGGATCCACACCAGCGGCGGCCCCATCGGAATCAGACTGAGCAAGAAGGTCACGATGCCCAGCACCAATGCACCAGGCACCCCGGCAATCAGGAAACCGATCAACGCCAGCACCGCTTGCGCCGCTGCAGTACCGATTACACCGTTCACCACCCGCTGCACCGTGCCCGCCACCAAATCGATGTAATACTCGGCGCGCTGACCGATCAGGCGCTCCAGTAACCCATGAACAAACACCGCCAACCGTGGGCCGTCGCGATAGAAAAAGAACACAAACACGATGCTCAGTGTCAGTTCGAGAATACCGCCGCCAATCTGCGCACTGCGCGCCAGCAGCCAGTTACCGACCTGTCCCAGATAAGGTTTGAGCGACACCATCATTGCGGCGCCTTGCTGATCGATGCTGTTCCAGATCACCACCAGCCGTGCGCCAACCAAAGGAATGCTGTCCAGCCAGGCCGGCGCTTCAGGCAGGCCATCGACCTGTACATCCTTGATAAAAACCGTTGCGTCACGCACATGGTCAGCAAGGTTGAAACCCAGCCAAACCAGCGGCACCGCCACCAGCACCATCCAGCCGAGGGTCAGCAATGCGGCCGCCAGGGATTCACGGCCATTGAGCCAACGGGTCAACAAGCGCATCAACGGCCAACTGGCAAACGCCAGCACCGCGCCCCAGAACAGCGCAGACCAGAAGGGCGCCATCACCCAGAAGCTCGCGCCAAACAGCACCAGGAGCAGAATCTGCACCAACAGGCGATCGTTATTGGGCATGTAAAGTCTCAAAAAAGTCAGTCAAAAAAATGGGTAGACGAACGCGCAATCCGCGTTCGCCTGTACAGCTTATCGCAACAGCTCGATGTGCAGGCCAGAGCCTTCAACGTTGCCGGCTTCCATTCTCGCAGCACGTACGCCCTGGCTGATCAGTGCCTCGCGCCAGGCTTCAGCCTTGGCGCCGGAAACACTGACTCGCAAGGTGGTGTCCAGGTTCAGCCCACGAGAAATCAGACGCAGCCACTTTTCGTCGGGATCAGCAACCAGTTTGGGAAAATCGAGTACACCAGTGCTTTTGAGCTGGCGCAGCAAGGTGGCGGAAGTCGGCAACAGGTCGCCCAACGGCGCCGTCGCATCGAATTGCTCGACGTGCAGATAGGCTTTGCGATTACCGCGAGTGATGCTGTAAAGCGCCACCAGCGAATTGTCCTGCGGCGCCGCCAGTCGCAGCAGCAAATACGCCTGCTGATCGTCAGCACCGTAGAGCTTGGCATTGCCGAAGACTCCGTTGGCCCACAGGCTGCTTTCGCCGCAATCGCGGGCCTGGCACCAGAACAGCAACTCGGCGCCCTGCTTTTGCAAGGCTTCACGCGCGGCCGTAAAGGCTTCGGTGGAGGAGTGTTCCGGTGGCAACTCGTAGGTGACCGACGTGGTTTGCCCACGAGCCGTGATCTGACCATCAAAGCGCAATTGGCCGCTGATCTTGCGGATGGACCCCAGCGGGTAGATCCGTTCAAGTTCGACGGCCGGACGATAATCGACGATCTGCGCATCTTCCATACGCGGCAGGATCGGCAGGTCCTGACTGCCGGGGACATCGGCGGCAAACGATAAAGGACTGAAACAACACAGCGCCAGCAGACTGAGTGAACGCATGGATAGGCTCATCGGATCAGCATGGCCTGGGCACCCTTGACGACGCTGGCATCGTCAATACGTTCCGGCACCAGCAAACCGCGCTGCACCGCAGAGCGCGCTGCCATGGTTGCCATCCAGCGCTGCAAGGCAGTCAAACCGTCGACCTCGACCCCGGACCACTCATGTCCACGCACCCACGGATACGTGGCGATGTCGGCAATGCTGTACTCGCTGGCCAGAAATTCTTCGGTTTGCAGACGGGTATCGAGCACTTCATAGAGGCGTCGGGTTTCATGTTGATAGCGATCGATGGCGCCCTGGAGTTTTTCCGGGAAGTAGCGGAAAAACACGTTGGCCTGCCCTTGCATCGGACCGATGCCTCCCATCTGGAACATCAGCCATTGCAATACCATCGAGCGCCCTTTCGGGTCCAGGGGCATCAGCTTGCCGGTCATTTCAGCGAGGTAAATCAGGATAGCGCCGGATTCAAACACGGCGAAATCGCCATTGGCGCGGTCGACAATCGCCGGAATCCGCCCATTGGGATTGATCTTGAGGAAGTCCTCGGACTTCTGTTCCTTTTTGTCGAAACTCAGGGTATGCACCGTGTAGGGCAGGCCGAGTTCCTCGAGCACGATAGAGACCTTGTGGCCATTCGGGGTCGCAGCGGTGTAGAGATCTATCATGGTTGTCTCCCATTTCAACCCGCCCAGCCTCGACAGTTGCCCGGCGCAAGTCAAGGAACGGCGAAGAACCGATTGAAACAGTCTGCGACAAGGTCGGCGCCGGGTTCGTCATTCAGGTGCAAATGATGACCGCCAGGCAGTTGTTCTCGGCTAAAGGGTAGACGCTCCAGCAACTCGGGATGTTTGGCGAGCATGCCGTCCGCCGCGACCACCAGTTTGGCAGGACAACTGACCCGCTGGACGAACGCCATGGCCTGTTCGGTGGTCAGGCGCAACGGCGAAGGCAGCGTCAGCCGGCTGTCGGTACGCCAGGTGTACCCCCCCGGCACCGGCATCAAGCCCCGCTGGGCCAGCAGCTCGGCCGCTTCGCGACTGACGGCCACCAACCCTTTCATGCGCGCTTCAATGGCGCGATTGAGGGTGTTGTAGACCGGTTTTTGTTTCTCCCGCAAATCCAGTTGCGCTTGCAGGGCCATGCCCATGCGCTCGGCAGCATTTTCGCCTTTGTCTGTAGGAGGAATGATGCCGTCGATCAGGGCCAGGTGGGTGACGCGCTCCGGCATCGACCCGGCAATGATCAGAGAAGCGATCGCCCCCATGGAGTGCCCCATCAGCGCAAATTTCTTCAGACCAAGCTGTTCGGCAACTTGCAGCACGTCATGGGCGTAATCCCACATCGCGTATCCGGCGCCGGGGGGGCGATGCCCGGAATGACCGTGACCGGCCATGTCCAGGGCGATGATGCGCAGGCCATCGAGCTTGGGCGCCAGCCGGGCAAAGCTGTTGGCATTGTCCAGCCAGCCATGCAGCGCAATCACCGGCAGGCCGTCTTCAGGACCGAACAAATGCGCCGCCAACTCGATGTGCGGCAGGCACAGGCGAACTTCTTCGACGGCATTGCTCATGCGCAATCCTGTTGGCTGCGACCGTCCCAACGGCTGAACAGATTTTTCAGCAGCGTGGCCGTGTCATGTGGACGTTCAAGAGGAAACATGTGGCCACCGGGCACGGTCAGGGATTCACCCAGCGGCATGCGCCCGACGGAGCTTGCATGATGACGCATCACCACGCGGCTCTTGTGCCCGCGCACCACCGCCAGCGGCACTTTCAGCTGACGCGTGCGACCGGGGCTGGTGTGGGGCACGCCACGGTAGATGCTGATTTCCGTAGCGGGATTGAAACGCAAGCGCAGTTTGTCCCCGACCCTTTGCAAACCATGTTGCAGGTAGGCATCAAAGCATTCCGGATCAAAACTGCGGAACAGGGTTTTGCCCGAGAAATAGCGGCGGGCGCTTTCGATGTCAGCGAACTCTTCCCGGCGCCCCAGGGTGCGACCGGCCGGGGTCAAACGGTCGATAAAACCGAAACGCTTGGCGGCGCGGATGACCCATCGATCGGTCAGGGTCAGGACCGGAGAATCGAGCATCACCACGCCGCGATACAACTCAGGACAACGCAGTGCCGCGTGCAAGTGCAGCAAGCCGCCAAAGGAATGGCCGACGCCCCACACCGGTTCCGCTTGTTGCTTGAGGTGATGGATCAGCTCATCCACCAGGTTGTACCAATTGTCGTCCGCCGGAAAACGCGGGTCATGAGCGTGCTGCTCCAGATGCGTCACCTGATATTCGGGCGCCAGCGCCGCGAACAATTTGCCGTAGGTCCCTGAAGGAAAACCATTGGCGTGAGCGAAAAATATCTGTTGCGACATACCGGCAAATCCATGAGCGAGAACAGGCGTTGATTGTCCGTAAGACGACGGCTGACAGCAATGACTGTAAGTGACAGGAATGATGACAGTCCGGTCAAGGCAATGTCCGAAACGGTGATGCAGAGCCCTGTAGCAGCTGTCGAGCAGCGCGAGGCTGCGTCCGGCTCGGTCCGCGCTCGGGCGAAGCAGTCGTGAAATCTACCAACGCGGTGTTTCAGGTTGACCGCGAACGCAGCCTCGCGCTGCTCGACAGCTGCTACACGAGCCGGATGCAGGTTTGGACAGCCGGGTTTACCGGGCTGGCGGGTTCTCGCCCAACGGCACAACCGCCATGGTCAACCGCGACACACAACTGGCCTTGCCTTCATCGCTGGTCAAACGGATATCCCAGACGTGCGTCGTGCGACCGATGTGGATCGGCGTGGCCACTGCGGACACTCGCCCACTGCGCAGGCCGCGCAAATGGTTGGCGTTGATTTCCAGACCCACGCAATAAAACTTGCGGGTGTCGATGCACAGGTAGCTGGCCATTGAACCGACCGTCTCGGCCAGCACCACCGAGGCACCGCCATGCAGCAGGCCGTAAGGCTGGTGAGTGCGGTGATCAACGACCATGCTTGCGGTCAGGGACCCTTCGTCGAATGCTTCGAAGCGAATATCCAGCACTTCGCCGATGGTGTTTTTCTGGATTGCGTTCAACTGCTCGATGTTGGGAGTGGTACGCCACAGACTCATCGCTGCTTTCCTTTGTAGGTGTTGTTCGTCGCTCAATCCTGCCACAGCACCGCCTCGCTGCGCTCGCTCCATTCTTCGAAGCGGGCTCCGTAAGCCGCTTCGATCACGTTGCGCTTGATTTTCAGGGTCGGCGTCAGGAAACCGTTTTCCACGGCCCAGCTGTCCTTGACCACCACCAGACGCCGCAAACGCTCATGTTTGTCGAGGACGCCATTGACCTCATCCAGCAGTTTTTCGAGGCTTGAATGCAGCCCCGCCCTCGCCGTTCCGCTGGCGTCTTGTTGCCCGACCGCCGACAACACACACAGCCCCAGCGGCGCACTCAAGCCATCACCGACCACACACACTTGCTCGATTCGCGAATGCACCGCCAGTCGATTTTCGATCGGTGCCGGCGCCACGTATTTGCCCTTGCTGGTCTTGAAGATTTCCTTCAACCGTCCGGTCAGGCGCAGGTTGCCTTCCGCGTCTTGCTCGCCCTTGTCGCCGGTGCGCAAGAAACCGTCTTCAGTGATGGTTTCAGCGGTTTTCTGCGGTTCCTTGAAATAGCCGAGCATGGTCGCGCCACTGCGCACCATGACCTCGCCCGACTCGGCGATCCGCACTTCAACCTCCGGGCAAGGCTTGCCGATCCAGCCGGGTTTGTTTTCGCCGGGTCGGCAAATGTGGGAGTAGCCGCAGCTCTCGGTCATGCCGTAAACCTCAAGCACATCCAGCCCCAGTTTGCGGTACCACAGCAGCAAGGTTTGTGGCACGGGCGCCGCGCCGGACAAGGCGACGCGCAACGCGTCCAGCCCCAGTCCGGCGAGGACTTTATGCCCGACCCGCTTGCCAACGAAGGGCAAGCCAAGCAGAAAATCGAGGCGTTTTGCCGGGATCTTGCTGTACACGCCCATCTGGAATTTGCTCCAGATCCGTGGCACCCCGAACAAGGCGGTGGGCCGCGCACGCTGCAAGTCAGTCAGGAAGGTGTCGAGGCTCTCGGCAAAGAACACGGTTTGCCCGGTGTAAATCGAGGCCAGCTCGACGAACATCCGCTCAGCCACGTGGCACAGCGGCAAATAGGACAGCAGCCGGTCCGACTCGTTGAGGCCAAACAACTGCGTACCGCGCGTACTGGCGAACCCCAGATTACCGAAACTGTGCATCACGCCTTTGGGCAGGCCAGTGGTGCCAGAGGTATAAATGATGGTCGCCAACTGATCGGCGGCGGGTTTGGGGTCATCCTGGATGGGCGAGTTGCGCTGCAAATCGGACCAACTGAAATCGAAGCGGCCCGGTGGATGCAGCGGCAGACTGATCGTCGGCAAGTCAGGGCTGACACCATGGGACATGCTCGGCCAGTCATCGAGTTTGCCGATAAACGCCAGCGCCGCTTCAGAGTGGTCGAGCACCTGAGCCACCGACTCAGCGGTCAGGTTGGGGTACAACGGTACAGAGACATGCCCGGCCATCCAGATCGCCAGGTCGGCGATGATCCAGTGGGCACAGTTCTTCGAAACAAGAGCGATATGGCTGCCTTGTGGCAGATCGCGCGCCCTCAGCCAATGCGCGGCGCAGCGCGCCTGATGACCGACGTCGGCCCAGGACAGGGTCTCGACCTGCCCGCCGCCCGTGGGCTGGACCAGAAAACGCTGACGTGGATGACGGGCCTCGCGTTCGTAGAAGACATCCAGCGGCAAACGAAAAGCAGCAGACATGCGACTCGCTCCTGAATTTTTATTCTGGAGCAAGCGTAGTCAACCAAGCGGTTGCTTGGTTGACTATTTCACACAAAATTCAGCGCCCTGTAGGAGCCGGCGGTGCGGCGATCCGACTTGCCCGCGATGATGTCACCTCGGTGTTCCAGAAATACCGAGGTGCCTGCATCGCGGGCAAGCCCTAATGCCAGTCAGTTAAGCCATAACGCGATCCGTAGCAGCTGGCGAAGCCTGCGTCCGGCTGCGCAGCAGTCGTAAAACCTGAGTTTTCGGTCTTCCTGAAACACCGCATCGTCTGATTTCAC
>NZ_JAHBDK010000032.1 GCF_019956415.1 Pseudomonas sp. GL-B-19 | reverse complement strand
CCCCCAAAAAAAATCGATTTCCAGCCGCCCCCCCCAGTCAATGGGGGGGTTCGCTTTACGACTTCGCAATAGTCTGACCTCACAAAAGCGCCAACGTATCGGCGAGTGGGAGCAGGTTCATGTCTGAAAAAGTGCTGATCGCCGGTGCAGGAATGGTGCCGTTTCTACCGCTGGGTGGCTCCGACAGTCATGCGGCGCTGGCGGGGCAAGCCATTCGTGCGGCGCTGGCCGATGCGCGGATCGACTATGACCTGGTCGACCAGGTGTTTACTTCCTGCGTACACGGTGAAGCCGGTATCGCCGAGCAGATGTTGTCGCAGATTGGCTACTCGGGCGTGCCGATTTTCAGCTTCGGCGATGGCTGTGGGTCGGCCAGTAGTGCTTTTCAGTTGGCCCGCAATAGCCTGCTGTGCGGCCAGGCTGAATGTGTCCTGTTGGTTGGTGTCGAGTGCATGCCGGCACGCATTTCCAATCGTGAGTTTTTCGGTTTGAAAGATCTCGCTCGCGATGAGTCGGCAAAGGTCAGGCAGGGTGAGAACCCTGTCGGCTTTATCGACCGTCGACAACAACCGGCGCTGCTGTTCGCTGCCCAAACCAGCTGGTTATTGACACGCATGGGCATTGCTCAAAGCAGCTTCGATCAAGTGCTTGAGCGGGCACGGGCCCAGGCCGGGCGCAATCCCTACGCCGTGTTGAACCGCGTGCCGGATCGCGACGGCTGGCTCGCGCCTTATCTGTGCCCGCCGGCCTGCGGTGCGGCGGCCATCTTGATCTGTACCCCGGCCTTTGCCCTGCGCTTCGGCGCTCGGGCGGACGTCACCGTGCTGGCCAGCGCCAGGGGCAGTGACAGCGCTTCAGAGCAGGAATCGGGTTGCGTGCTGGATGTGCTCGGACAGGCGACCACCCGGCGAGTCGCGCAGCTGGCCTATCAGCAGGCAGGCCTCGGTGCGGAAGACATCGACGTGGTTGAACTGCATGACCAAAGCGTCGGCGACTTCATGATCAATAGCGCCGCGCTGGGCTTTTGCCGGGAGGACGAGATCGATCGATTCGTGCAGCAAGGACACCGCCTGAAAGGACAGATGAATGCGGTGTGCCCATCGGGTGGCTTGCTGGGACGTGGTCACGCCCCGGGTGCCACCGGGTTGGCGCAACTGGTCGAGTTGGTCTGGCAACTGCGCGACATGGCCGACGGCAGGCAAATTGCTGGGGCCCGCACGGCTTTACAACATAGCACCGCTCTGGGCCGGGCGGTGTCGGTCACCCTTTTGCAGCGCACCTGAGAGGAGGCTCATTACGCCGTGATTCAACCCATGACTTTTCGTAAACCATAGAGCAGGTGGCAAGCTAGATGAACAAAAATAATAAGATCTGCCATGCAAACCTTCGCAAAGGGTTGTTGGCCTCCGCCATTCTCACCGGCCTGGGCATCGCGCCCGTGGGGGCTGTGGAGATCAACACGGGGAATGAAGACTTTGCGGTTCGTTTCGACAACACGCTGAAGTTCAACTACGCCCAGCGCGTGGAAGCCCCCAACAGTAAGTTGGCCAATTCATGGAACAACAATGACGGGGATCGCAACTTCTCCTCCGGTAGTCCCGTTTCTCAGCGACTGGATGTGCTGTCCGAACTGGACGTGGTTTACAAAGAAAAAGTCGGTTTCCGTGTCAGCGCCAACACCTGGTACGACCACGCCTACGACGATATTGGCAGCGATAACGCCTCGACCAATCAGCTCAACAACGGTAAGCCGGACTCTCGTCATCAAAGCGGTTACGCCGATCGGTATTACAACGGTCCTTCTTCGGAAATCCTTGATGCCTTCGTGTTTGGCAGCACTGACGTCGGCGATGAATCACTGCTCAGCGGCAAGCTTGGCAAGCACACCGTTTACTGGGGTGAAAGCATCCTCGCCTTTGCCCATGGCAACAGTTATGGCCAGTCCGGCCTGGATATTTCCAAGTCGCTGGCGGTCCCGGGAACAGAAGCCAAAGAACTTTTCATTCCGCGTAATCAGTTGTCCACCAGTTTAACGATTAACCCGGAACTGACCCTCGCCGCGCAGTACTTCCTGGACTGGGATGCCGCGCGGTTGCCGGAGTCGGGCACTTATCTGGGGTTCAACGACGGCATTCAAAATGGCGGGCACAACCTGTCGTTGATCGGCGGCCAAAACCCTCTGTTCGGCACACCCGGCCCACTGGGTGCCAACCAGTTTTTACGGCTGACCAACGGGCATACGTTTACCCCGGACAAGCAGGGTGACTTCGGCCTGATGGCCAAGTGGAGCCCGGAATGGCTGCAGGGCACGCTGGGTTTCTACTACCGCAAAACCTCCGACATTCTGCCGAACCTGGTGTTGCAACCTACGGCGATCGGCCCTGCGCAACTGATCTCCGGCAATGCCGGCAGCTACAACCAGTTCTATGTCGACGACATCGATATCTACGGCATCAGCCTGTCGAAAAGCATTGAAGGTGTCAGCGTCGGTTTCGACCTGAACTATCGCCACAACATGCCGCTGGCCAGCGTACCGGCGACGGTCAGTCCGGCAGCCGGTGCTGCCGGTTTGCCGGGCTTCATCAGCAGCTTTGATGGTGACAATGGTGTGGCCCGAGGCAACACCGCGCACGCGGTACTCAACGGCTTGACCACTTTCGGTGCGACACCGGTCTGGGACAGTTCGACCTTGCTGGTTGAACTCGCCTACAGCCGCTGGCTGGACGTCACCGAGAACAAGCAGCTGTTCAAAGGCGAAGACTGGTATCGCGGTGTCGACAAGGTCACCAAGGACAACTACGTGCTGGGCGTCAACTTCAACCCGACCTGGTATCAGGTGTTCCCCGGCATCGATATGTACCTGCCGGCCAGCTACGGCGTCGGCCTTGCGGGCAACTCGTCGGTTCAGCTCGGGGGTAACAAGGACTCCGGAAGTTACTCGGTGGGCGTTGGCATGGACGTACACAACCAGTACCGGTTTGACCTGAAGTACGTGGACAACTTTGGTCCGTTCGACACCTGCGGCTCAGCCGGTGGTGCAGGTGCACAGGGCCAGGGCGCAGCACCAGGGGCCAACGGCCAATACAACTGCGTACCGGGGCAGACCACTGCATTCGGCGGTGTTCAGCCTCAGCTCAAGGATCGGGGCATGGTCACTTTTACCTTCAAAACGACCATTTGATCGAAGTCTTTGCTTGATAGCAGGAGTCACTCCATGAAGTTCGTCAACACGCTTTTGTTCACTGCTTTGACCGTTGCCATCGCTGGTGCGGCACACGCAGCCGTGTCCCCCGATGAAGCGGCCAAACTCGGCAACAGCCTGACAGGCGTCGGTGCTGAAAAGGCCGGCAATGCCGACAACACCATTCCGCCCTACACCGGCGGACTCACCACGGCGCCGGCCAGTTTTCAACCGGGTAGTTCGTTCCGTCCGGACCCTTACGAGGCCGACAAGCCACGCGTCGTCGTCGATGGCAAAAACGTCAGTCAATACACCGACAAACTGACCGCGACCACGCAAGAACTGCTCAAGCGTTACCCGACGTTCCGGGTCGATGTGTTTCCGACCCATCGCAGCGTTGCGTTGCCTCAACGGTTGCTGGATAACACCGCAAAAAATGCCGTCGGCACCAAAACACTCGAAGGCGGGCTAGCACTGGAAAACTCATTGCCGGGCGTTCCGTTTCCGATCCCGAAAGATGGCTATGAGGCCATGTGGAACCACCTGCTGCGTTATCAGGGTTATGCCACCAATATCAAATATGACTCCTGGAACGTCGACAGTTCCGGGAGGGCAATTCTGGCCACCTCTGGTAATGCCTATCTGGAATACCCGCTGTACGATCCGAAGCGTACGGAACCGGCGAAAGAGACGGATCTGTTCTTCAAGACCAAACTCTACTACCAGGCCCCGGCCCGTCGCGCAGGCGAAGCCATCCTGGTGCAGGATGCCGTCAACCCTCTGAAAATGGAGCGGCGTGGCTGGCAATACCTGCCAGGTCAGCGCCGCGTGAAACTCGCACCGGATATCGCCTACGACACGCCAAACCCTGGCTCGGCCGGTGCTTCGACCTATGACGATGCCTGGGTATTCAACGGCGCAATGGACCGTTACGACTTCAAACTCGTCGGCAAGAAGGAAATGATCATTCCTTACAACACTTACAAGTTGAACTATCACAAGGAAGCTGCGGATATCACCACGCCGCATCACGTCAATCCGGACCTGATGCGCTGGGAGTTGCACCGCGTGTGGGTCGTTGAAGCCACGCTGAAACCGGGCAAACGCCACATCTACAGCAAGCGCACCTTCTACCTCGACGAAGACAGTTGGATCGCCCTGGCTTCGGATGAATATGACGCCAGCGGCAAGCTGTACCGCGGATCCTTTGCACACCTGGCATACAGCTATGACGTGCAGGCGCCGAATTCCGATAACCACATGATTTATGACTTGGTCTCTGGCAGCTACAACATCACCGGCATCTACGGCCCGTACGGCGGCGTCAAGTACATCGACCCGCTTTCGAAAGCGCAGTGGGCACCTGAGTCATTGGCCGGTACGGGTATTCGCTGAGCCATAACGCAGGTGTTTTTTTGTCGCCGACAGTGTGTACCGCACTGTTCGGCGGCTTTTTTTGCCGAGTAAACCTCATGAATACATTTAGATGGATTGCGCTCACTGCGCTAACTGTGGCGTTGGCTGTGCCATTTACCAGAGCCGTAGTCGCCGCCGATTTTGTCGACGTGCTGTCGAGCCCCGCGATTCAGAGTGAAAAGGCGATTAGCGGGATGTTCACCGGGTTGACCAGTGCAGGTAAGCGCCTGGTCGCCGTGGGCCAACGCGGCCATATTTTTTATTCCGATGATAACGGCGTTCGTTGGCACCAGGCAGTAGTGCCGGTGAGTTCCGATCTGGTGGCGGTGCAGTTCCCGAGCCCGACGCAGGGGTGGGCGGTCGGGCACGACGGCATTGTGTTGCACAGCGACGACAGGGGTGAAACCTGGAAGCGTCAGCTCGATGGCCGTCAGGTGGGGCAGATCATGCTCGAACATTTTCAGAGGCAAGAAGGGCAGCAGCCGAATGAGGCGTTATTGGCTGAGACTCAACGAATTGTCGATGAAGGGGCTGACAAACCTTTTCTGGACGTTTGGTTCGCCAATGATAAAACCGGATATATCGTCGGCGCGTTCAATCTGATTTTCCGCACCGAAGACGGCGGCCAGAACTGGGTTCCGTTGATGGATCGCACCGACAATCCGGGGGCACTGAATTTCTACGGGATACGAGCAATCGGCGATGACCTGTTCATTGTCGGCGAGCAAGGCCTGGTATTGAAACTGGACCCGGCAACGCAACGCTTCATCAACCTCCCGACGCCCTACAGCGGCAGCTATTTCGGCATCACCGGCAAGCCGGGCTCGGTGCTCGTTTATGGCCTGCGGGGCAATGTTTATCGCAGCGTCGATCACGGCGTGAACTGGGACAAGGTTGAACTGGGCCTGTCCTCAAGCATCACCGCGAGCACGATCACCGCCGACGGCCGAATCATCCTGATCAGCCAGGCCGGGCATGTGCTTGTCAGCACCGACGACGGAGCCAGTTTCACGCAAAAGCCACAAGACCGCCTGGGGCCCGTCGCTGCGGCGCAGGCCATCGTACCAGGGGCGGTGGTGGTCGCAGGCGCACAGGGCTTGCGCCAGTTGCCCTTCGAATGAGCCCACTCCACATAATAAAAAGAGACGAGCCACTTCATGGGTAACTACAACCTCGATACGATGCCGGTGATCCGAGAGCTGAAGGGCTTCGATGCACGCTCCGGCAATGTCCTTGAACGCCTGATTTTCAACAATCGCCTGCTGGTGGTGCTGACCTGCCTGATCGTGACGGTAGTGCTGAGCTATTTCGCGGCCACTGGGCTGACGCTCAATGCCAGCTTCGAAAAGATGATTCCGCAGAGTCAGCCGTACATCAAAAACTACCTTGAGAATCGCCAGTCGTTACGCGGGCTGGGCAATACGGTTCGGGTGGTGGTGGAAAACACCGACGGCGACATCTACGACCCGAAATACCTGGAGGTGCTCAAGCAGGTTAATGACACCTTGTTCCTGACCCCGGGCGTGGACCGGGCCTGGATAAAGTCATTGTGGACGCCTGCCGTGCGCTGGACCGAGGTCACGGAGGAGGGCTTCCGTGGTGGCCCGGTCATGCCGGACTCCTACGACGGCTCGGCCAGTGGGGTCGAGCAACTGCGCTTGAACATTGCCCGTTCCGGCATCATCGGCAGTCTCGTCGGCAATAATTTCAAATCGAGCATGATTGTGGTGCCGCTGCTGGAGAAGGATCCGGTCACGGGCGCCGCAATCGACTACCACCATTTTTCGCGGATGCTTGAAGAGCAGCTACGCAACAAGTTTGAGTTTGCCGGCAGCAGCGCGGTACGCGTTGCCGGTGAAGAGGGCAAAGGCCCGATCAAGATCCGCGTGATCGGTTTCGCCAAATTGGTGGGCGATCTGATCGATGGCTTGATGCTGATCATGATGTACTTCGGCGCCGCGGCGCTGATTGCCACTGCCATCATCTTTGGCTTTACCCGTTGCGTGCGCAGCACCGCGCTGGTGATTCTGTGCTCGTTGGTTGCGGTGGTCTGGCAACTGGGCCTGATCACCTTGTTCGGTTATGTACTCGACCCGTTTTCGATTCTGGTGCCGTTTCTGGTGTTCGCCATCGGCGTGTCCCACGGCGCGCAGAAAATGAACGGGATCATGCAGGACGTCGGACGCGGCACCCATCAGTTGATCGCCGCACGTTACACCTTCCGCCGTCTGTTCCTGGCCGGACTGACCGCATTGCTGGCCGATGCCGTGGGTTTTGCGGTACTGATGCTGATCGACATTCCGGTGATCCAGGACCTGGCCGTCACCGCGAGCATTGGTGTGGCGGTCTTGATCTTTACCAACCTGGTGTTGCTGCCAGTGCTGCTGTCTTATTGGGGTGTCAGTCCCAAGGCGGCGGCGCGCAGCTTGCGTCAGGAAAGGCAGGAGGTGGAGGGGAAAGGGCTGGGCAATGTGTGGAGCCTGCTTGACCGCTTTACCGAGCGTCGCTGGGCTACGGTGGCGGTGGTGGTGGCCGGGTTGCTGGCGGTAGGTGGCTTCATGGTCAGCACGCATTTGAAGATTGGTGATCTCGATCCGGGCGCACCCGAACTGCGCGCCGACTCACGTTACAACCGCGACAACGCATACATCACTGCCAACTTTTCGCTGTCCAGCGACCAGTTTGCGGTCATGGTCAAAACCGCCAGCGAAGGTTGCCTGAAGTACGAAACCCTGGTGGAAGCCGATCGTCTCGGCTGGCTACTGCAACAGCAACCGGGTGTGCAGACTACCGTGTCGCTGGTCAACGCTGTGCGCCAGATCACGGCGGGTTCCTATGAAGGCAACCCGAAAATGCTGACCGTCGCGCGCAACCAGAACGTGCTGAACTACGGCGCGCAACAGGCCTCGGTGAACAATCCGGAACTGTTCGACAGTGATTGTTCGATGATGCCGGTGATCGCTTATCTCTCCGACCACAAGGCCGAAACCCTCGATCACGTGGTGAAAGTGGCCGATCAGTTCGCCCGTGAACACAGCAACGACGATCGGCAGTTCATGCTCGCCGCCGGTAGCGCCGGGATCGAAGCGGCGACCAATATCGTCGTGCGCGACGCCAATCGCACCATGTTGTTCTACGTGTATGGCGCGGTGATCGTGCTGTGCTTCATCACCTTCCGCAGCTGGCGGGCGGTGGTGGTGGCGGTCGTGCCGTTGATGCTGACGTCGATTCTCTGCGAGGCGTTGATGGTCTGGTTGGGCATGGGCGTGAAGGTCGCGACCTTGCCGGTGATTGCCTTGGGTGTCGGCATCGGTGTCGATTACGCGCTGTACCTGCTCAGCGTTCAGTTGGCTCAGCAGCGTGCCGGTCTGTCGTTGACCGAAGCCTACAAAAACTCCGTGGCGTTCACCGGCAAAGTGGTGGCGCTGGTCGGCATCACCCTGGCGGCGGGCGTGATCACCTGGGCTTGGTCGCCGATCAAGTTCCAGGCCGATATGGGCATTCTGCTCACCTTCATGTTCATCTGGAACATGGTAGGCGCCTTGGTGCTGATCCCGGCACTGTCGCATTTCTTGCTCCGTCGTGCTCCTTGAAACTGGAAACCCTCATGGCCATCCCCGAGCTCAAAAACAAGAACGTGCTGATCACCGGTGCCGCCTCGGGCATCGGTCGCGCGGCCGCACTGGCATTTGCCGAAAATCGGCTACCTGTGAGTCTCTGCCGTTTCTCAAACATCGACATCAAACAAGAATAAAAGGAACACAAATCCATGCTGGGCTTGATGCAAGATCAACCGCTGTTGATTTCTTCCGTTCTGGAACATGCGCTGAAGGCGCATCCACACACCGAAATTGCCTCACGCACGGCAGATGGATCGGTGCATCACTGTACTTACGCCGACATTGGCGAACGCGCTAAACAAGTGGCCAATGCGCTGGTTGCGTTGGGCGTGCAACCCGGCGACCGAATCGGCACCCTGGCCTGGAACGGTTACCGGCACATGGAATTGTATTTCGGTGTGTCGGGCATGGGCGCGGTACTGCATACGATCAACCCACGGCTGTTCGCCGAGCAGATCGAATTCATCGCCAACCACGCCGAGGATCAGTACCTGCTTTTCGACCTGTCGTTCGCTGAGTTGGTCGAGCAGATCGCGCCGCGCCTGAAGACAGTCAAAGCTTTCATCGCTCTGTGTGACCGGGAGCAAATGCCGGCAATCAATGTGCCTGGTTTGATGTGCTACGAAGACCTGATCGCCGAGCACAGCAACGACTTCACCTGGCCTGAGTTCGATGAGCGCACGGCGTCGTCAATGTGCTACACCTCGGGCACCACTGGCAATCCAAAGGGTGTGCTGTATTCGCACCGTTCATCGATCCTGCATTCGCTGGCGCTGTGTACCTCGGATGGCTTCGGTCTATCGGCGGCGGATTCAGCGTTGTTGGTCGTGCCGATGTTCCACGTCAATGCCTGGGGTATGCCGTATGCCGCCGCAATGTGTGGCGCCAAATTGGTGTTGCCGGGCGCCGCACTTGACGGCGAGAGTCTCTACACGCTGATGCGTGATGAACAGGTGACCCTGGCGCTGGGTGTGCCGACGGTGTGGATGATGCTGCAACAGCATGTTGAGGCGCAGGCTTTGCAACCGGCGACAGAGCTATGTCTGAACCGGGTGGTGATCGGCGGAGCCGCCGCGCCGCGTAGCCAGGTCGATACGTTTGAAACCCGTTTCAATGCGCGTGTTTTGCATGCCTGGGGGATGACCGAGATGTCCCCGCTGGGCACCATTTGCAATCCGTTGCCCAAACACCGTGATGCTCCGCTGGAAGAAGTGCTCGACTTGCAGGCCAAACAAGGGCGGGCGTTGTTTGGGGTGTCGATGAAGATTGTCGATGAGCAAGGCGCTGAACTACCGCGAGATGGCAAGGCTTGCGGTCTTCTACTGGTCAAGGGACCGTGGATCGCCAGCCAGTATTACGGCGGCGAGGGAGGGCAGATTCTTGATAGCGAGGGCTGGCTCGATACCGGTGACATCGCAACGATCGACGCTGACGGCTACATGCAGATCACCGACCGCGCCAAGGACGTTATCAAGTCAGGTGGCGAGTGGATTTCCTCGATTGATCTGGAAAACGCTGCCGTCAGTCATCCGGCCGTCGCCGAAGCGGCGGTGATTGGCATCCCTCATCCCAAATGGCAGGAACGGCCATTGTTGGTGGTGGTGCTCAAACCTGGTAAAACCGCGAGCAAAGACGATCTGCTGAAGGTACTGCAAAGCCGCGTGGCGAAGTGGTGGCTGCCGGACGATGTGGCCTTCGTCGAAGCGCTGCCGCATACCGCCACCGGCAAATTGCAAAAGATGAAGCTTCGCGAACAGTTTCGCGACTTCAGCTTTCAGAGCTAAAAGGTTATTTATCCAGTGGCACGATCAGCGGGCCGGCGAAGGCCTGCATGATCAACGCCACGGGTTGCTTGTGGCTGACCAGTTGCGCCATGGCGTTCATGTAGGGCGTCAGGTGACGAAAGTATTTCTTGTAGCTCGGGCACAGGTAGTTTAGACCCGGCTCGCCGTTGGGCGCATTCATGAAGCGGTTTTTCGGGCATTCGCCATGGCAGGCGAAGCGGTAATCGCACTGCTGGCAATACGTCGGCAATGTCTCTTCTTTGGCGGCGCCAAAGGCTTGTTGTGCAGGAGAGGCGAGTAGCACGGCAGGATCATCGGTCTTCAGGTTGCCCAGTAGATACTCGGGATACATGTAGTGATCGCAGGAGTAGACATTACCGTCGTGTTCCACGATCGCCGCTTTGCCGCAGCGGGGGCTGAACAGGCACACCGAGGCCGGCAGCTGACACCATGAGGCCAGTGCCCATTCGAAGTTCATGACATGAACCTCCCCGACATCCTGACGCACCCACTCGTCAAAAATCGTGATGAGAAAATCGCCATAGGCCTCGGGGGCAACCGTTTGCTCCGTCACCATCGCGGGCTCCGGCACCACGTGCAAGCGCAACTCCGGCGGGATAGCGAAATGCAGACCCAGACTGACCTGTGAGGCGCTGGGCTCGCGCTCCACCACGGGATTGAACTGAATATGACGAACACCCTCAGACTTGAGGAATCGATAGATTTCCAAGGGGAATCTGGCGACATCGCGCGCCACGGTAACCAACACATTGAAGTCGACGCCATGCTGCTTGAGCAGTTCGAGACCGTGCATCACGTCATCGAAACTGGAGTGTCCGCGCTTGTCGGGGCGATAGAGGTCGTGGACGAATCGCGGGCCATCGAGGCTGATCCCCACCATGAAACGTTCACGGGCGAGGAATGCGCACCAGTCGTCATTGAGTAACGTGCCATTGGTCTGCAACGTGTTACGAATGACTTTGTTCCCCGCGAACTGGTGTTGATACAGGACCGCGCGTTGGAAAAAATCCAACCCCAGCAACGTCGGTTCGCCGCCTTGCCAGGTAAATTCGACTTCAGGCGTGGACTGGGCCTCGATGTAGCGCTGCACATACAGACGCAGCACCTCGTCAGTCATGCTGAAGCGTTCCCGAGGCGGGTAAAACTGTTCTTTTTCGAGGTAGAAACAGTAACTGCAATCGAGGTTGCAGATCGGCCCGACGGGTTTGGCCATGAGATGCAAGCCCTGGGGCGGGGTTTCGTGGGTAGGCATGGGGGCAGGCTGCGTTCGGACCGCTCGGCGGATAGCTGCGGTTTCAACACCAGAGGCTAGGGGGTGAACCAGCGTTGGCCGCCCCCCATGATTGGGGGGAAGCGATGGTCCGAGTTAATTTGACCTCATCGACCTCATCGACCTCATAGTTCACGTAGCCAAACTCGCTGCTGCAAGTTGCCGCCCGGTTATCCGGGCGGCATTGAGTGTCAAGGCAAATACGTCACGTGTACATCCTTGACCTTGCCATTGAATGCGAAGCGCGCACGCTCGAAATAGTCCAGGGTGACGGGGGAACCTAGGTCTTCAGCCACGTCGAAGGTTTCGCTGGCGGTGAACGTCAGTGCCGGAGTAAACGGCGTCACCCCTTTAGCGGCTTCCTGCCCGTCAAGTCGCAGGCTCAGACTGGCCGGCGCTCCGGGCTTGGCTGACGACATGGTCGTCAGCACTTCGATACTGACTTTGCCTGCGGGTACTCGTTCGGCCGAACGCAGTTTGACTCGAGAGATAGCCAGCGCGTTGTACTCGTAGATCAGGAAGCCGTCATCCATGTACAGGCTGACCCCACCACCGATACCGCCCAAGGCATACAACACACCGGTGGCGTTAGCTGGAACGTCGGCGTCGACGACAACTTTGCTGTTCTGATTGCGCAGGTTGGGGGCAGCGAATTCCGGAAAGCGATGGACGCGATCACTGAAATGCCATTCGCGTTGGCTGCTAGAGATTCGTGCAGTCGGATCGAGGAAGGGGTAGAGACCGGCACCAATCGGAAAGACATGATTCGCCTTGGCCTGCACGTCAAACTCCGCCTTCAGCTCCGCAAGTTTCTCCGGATGACTCGCGGCTACATCGTTGGCCTGGGAGTAGTCGTTTTGCAGGTTGTAGAGCGACCATTGATCATTCGCCGGATTCCAGCCCATGAACTGCGCAAAGCCTTGCACCCAGGGTTTGCGCGGGCCAAAAACCGAGGCCATCCAGCCATCCTTGTAGATGCCGCGACTGCCTAAGACTTCGAAGTATTGCGCCGGTTTTTTCGACTTCACCTGAGCGTCGTTGAAGGTGTAGCGCAGGCTGACTCCATCCATTGGGTCCTGAGCGATACCGTTAACCTCTTTGGGTGGCGTGATCGACAGCACGTCGTAGACAGTAGGGGCAATGTCGTTGACATGGTGGAATTGTGCGCGAACTCTGGCGTCGGCCTTGATCTGTTTCGGCCAGGAAACGGCCAGCGGCGTGCGTGTACCGCCGAAGTAGCCGGCGACTAGTTTAGTGCCTACGAATGGCCCTGAACCTGCCCAGGCCCACGCGGCGTTGTACATGCTTTCAAGTTTAGGACCGCCGAGTGCGGACAAGCCGCCATACATCTCGTTGAGGACTTTCAACTGCTGCTCTTTGGGGACTGGAATCCCATTTTGGGCCAGCAACTCATTTATCGTGCCCTCCATCCCCTCGGAGGAAGCGCCGTTGTCGCTGAACACATAAAAGATCAGCGTGTTGTCGAGCTTACCTTCACGCTCCAGTTCGTCGAGGATCTTGCCGGCCTGCGTGTCGGCATGTTCCAGGAAGCCGGCATACACCTCCATCAACCGTGCCTGATACTGTTTCTGTTCGGAAGACAAGCTGTCCCAGGCTGGGAGTTCCGCCGGGCGCGGCGTAAGGACGGCGTCCTGCGGGATAAAGCCCAGAGCTTTCTGGCGAGCAAACGTCTGCTCACGATAGGCGTCCCAACCACCGTCGAACTTGCCTTTGTATTTATCGGCCCATTGCGCATTCACTTGGTGCGGGCCATGTACGGCACCCGGTGTCCAATACATGAAAAACGGTTTTGCTGGCGCGTAGGTCTGATGGTCTTGCAGCCAGTTTACGGCCTGATTGGCGAGATCTTCGCTGAGGTGATATTTCGGGTCTCGCACCGGTTCGATTGGCGTTGTGTCGCGGTACAGACGCGGTTCGTACTGAGAGGTTTCGCCGGCCATGAAACCGTAGAAGTGTTCAAAACCGTAGGCCGTCGGCCAAGTATCGAAAGGACCGGCCGCCGTGGTGTCCATGGGTGGTGTGTTATGCCATTTGCCGAATGCGGCGGTGCTATAGCCATATTGCTTGAGCACCTCGGCCATGGTCGCCGAGCTTTTGGGTATCTTGCCGGTGTAGCCTTCCCAGTCGGTGGCCAGCTCTGCGATGACGCCGTTGCCAACTCGGTGATGGTTGCGTCCGGTAAGCAATGCGGCGCGAGTAGCGGAGCTGATGGCTGCGGTATGAAAAGCGTTGTAGCGCACACCGCTGTCGGCGACTCGGCTCAGAGTCGGCGTATGGACTGCGCCGCCGACGGTGTCGGACTGCGCGAAGCCGGCGTCATCAAGCATGATCACCAGAATATTGGGGGCCTCGGCAGGAAGGTGAGATTGATGCTGACGTTTCTGGTGCTTTGATTCTTGCAGCGTCGGTTTGGCGTCACTGGCCGAGGGCGTCGGCGGGAAGGGCAGTGAGTCTTGTGCGGATGCGACCGAGCTGGCCAACAGTGCGCAGAGTTTCAGGGTGAAACGTCCGGCGGGTTGCAGCTTCTGGGACATGGGTGTCTCCGTTTTTTATTCATTACAACGGCGCAGCCGCCCGGTCGAACACCGGACGGCTGAGAGATTCGAGGGCTGGTCAGACCGCAAAGCTGGTGATGTCTTTGGGCTCGATATCATTGGCTTTGCAGAACGCCAGGTAACGATCCACGCTGGATTTCCAGTTCTCGACGGCAACGACGTTGTTGTTATCGTCGTAATACAGCAGGTCGCCCTGGGTGATGTTCAAGGTGATCAGTTCATCGCCATATTCAGTCAGCGCGATAGGCGTATGGCTGGAACCTGCGGTTTCGAACACCACGCCGCCCTGTGTCGAGATCCAGTCGTGCTCCAGGTATTTCCAGCCACCCTTGACGGTGTAAACGATGACCGTGCCGGAGTGATAGTGCTTGGGCAGAGCAGACCCGGCCGGGGCCTTGAGCAGGGTGATGGTTTCCCCGCGAACCGGGTCGCATTTGATGTATTTGATGAAGACTTCATCGCTGTAAGGTGCGAACGGAACCCACGGTAGGTCCTCGTCGTTGATGGAGGAGGTATCGATGTTTTCATAAAACATGCTTGTTGTTCTCTGTTGGGCGGTGGAAGGACTTACACGGTGCATTAAGAGCATCGTGAACAGGCTGTGCTCACACCGCCCCCCTCTTAAGGAGGGGTATCCACCCAATTGCGTTGAATCGCGGCATACGGAGTGCCGTGCAAATAACGCCAAAACAACAACGTATACGGTTTGCGGCCACCGCCGGCCTTTGGGTAATACGGCTCGATCAACGCCAGCAAGTCGCTCCAAGGCACGAACTGATCCATCTCGGCCAGGAACCGTTCACGGCGGTCTGCTTGCGCTTACCGGTGTATTCGAAGTTGGAAAAACTCATTCGGCTCATTGATGGCTCAGGTATCGCAATATACGGGCATCTTTTTTATGCGATTTATCCAAGGTGAAAACCGCTCCCAGAGCGCACTGTTTCCAGTGTCGTTGGACGAACTCATTCCCGATGACCATCTGGTTCGCGTCATCGACGCCTACGCGAGTTATGCAGGAAATGACTATGAAACAGGCCGAACTCGAAAAGGTCCACGTAGAGATCATCAAATTGCTCGCTGAGCAGCGCAAGCTGAATGCTGAAGCGGGCAAGCTGAGTGCCGAGGCGGGCAAGATGACCCGTGAAACCTTTTGGTATCCGGTGGCGATAGCCATTGGGATGATTGGTACGGTAGCAACCGTCACTGCGGTGTTGATTAAACTTCTTTAGCGCCTGATTTTTTCCCATCCGGTACGACCTCTTCAGTTCCTTGAAAAGCCCGATCTTCAGCCTCGCCACCCACCTGTTAGACTGCCGGACCCCTCGAACGGAATCGACACCATGTCCCCCCCTCGCGTTGCTCACCGTCGCAATGTCATGTCCATCACTGCGGTGTTGGTGTGTGCCCTGTCATCACTCGTCACCGCAACACCATTCCCCGACGCCGAAGCCAGCGACCCCGCAAAACTCGGCTGGATGGTCGGCTCGCCTCCTCCTGCCGATCGCACCGTGCGCTTCGAAGATGGCAGCTATTTCCAATTTCCGGCGATGCGCTGGAGTGTCTCGAACTTCCGGCAGCTCATGCCGACGATCAACGTTTCACGAGGCCTGGGCGACCCGGTGCCGCTGGTTTCCGCGCTTCTCAACGATATCGGCGCCCTCAGCTTCACACCGCTCGGCGCAACGCAGTCGATGACTTGGGATCAATCCCTTGCGGCGACTTACACGGATGGGATTGTGGTGATGCACAGGGGCAAGGTTGTTTATGAGCGCTACTTCGGCGTACTGAAACCCGAAGGTCAGCACGCGGCGATGTCGGTGACCAAATCTGTGGTCGGCACGCTCGGCGCGATGTTGGTGGCTGAAGGGCGGATCGATGCGAACAAGCCTGTCGTCGATTACGTTCCAGAGCTGGCGGCTTCTGCGTTCGGCAGCGCTACGGTGCGTCAGGTCCTCGATATGACAACCGCGCTCAAATACAGCGAAGACTATGCCGACCCGAATGCCGAAGTCTGGGCACACGCAAAGGCTGGTAGCCCATTGCCCAAGCCAAAGGACTACACCGGGCCGCGAAGTTACTACGAGTTTTTGCAGACCGTTCAACTGCAAGGTGAACACGGCAGCGCGTTTGGCTACAAGACCGTCAACACTGACGTCTTGGGCTGGATCATCGCTCGAACGACCGGCCGTAATGTTGCGCAGTTATTGTCGGAGCGCATCTGGAGTCGCTTGGGCGCCGAGCAGGATGCCTATTTCACGGTGGACTCCATCGGGACGCCGTTTGCTGGCGGTGGCTTGAACACTGGCTTGCGTGACCTCGCCCGGTTTGGCGAGATGCTGCGCAATGATGGTCGGTTCAACGGCCAGCAGATCGTGCCCAAAGCCGTCGTGGATGACATCCGCCGTGGCGGCGACAAACAGGTTTTTGCCAAGGCCGGTTATGACTTGTTGAAGGGCTGGAGTTACCGCTCGATGTGGTGGGTGACGGACAAGGAGGGTGGGGCATTCATGGCGCGTGGCGTTCATGGTCAGCGCATCTATGTCGATCCGAAAGCCGAGATGGTGATTGTTCGCTACGCCTCGCACCCGATTGCGAGTAATTCGGCGAATGATCCGGTGACGTTGCCGGCGTTTGATGCGTTGGCTGCTTACTTGTCCAAGTTGCCTTGATCCACTGTTTATGAAGAAGGAATCCCCATGATCACCACCACAACCCACGCCATCGAAGGCCGCCAAATTACCGCTTATCTGGACATTGTCAGTGCAGAGTCAGTGCAGGGCATTAACGTTATCCGTGACGTGTTCGCCGGAATGCGGGATATTTTTGGGGGGCGTTCTCAGACATTGGAGCGTGCATTGAAGGAGGCGCGGATTCAAGCGACTGACGAGATCAAGGAACGGGCGCGGGCGCTTCAGGCAGACGCGGTGGTGGGGCTCGATTTTGAGATCAGCATGCCGGCCGGCAAGGGTGGGATGGTGGTGGTTTTTGTGACAGGGACAGCGGTCAAACTGAGGTGATTCATTCGGTTTAATCACGCGTCGAGTTGTAGGGTGCAACGCGGGCCACTCGTCGGGCGTGCGGAAATATGAATTACAAGTCCGGTAGTGACCGGCTAGTCTCAAAAACCTTGGCGGTCGATATTTTTCAGGCAAAGGGCTTTGCCGGTGTCGACCCTTTTGAGAGGGGAAGAGGTATGGCTGATCCGTATATCGAAGACGACGGGGCTGAATTTCCGATCAACAATTGCGTTAATTGTGGCCAGACAGAGTATGTGGCGGGCTTTGGGGAAGACCCGGTCCAGATCAGCAAAGTGAAATCGACGACGCCCAGAGGCCCAAAGGCGAAATTTCTG
Organism: Pseudomonas sp. GL-B-19; assembly: GCF_019956415.1. Lineage (GTDB taxonomy): Bacteria > Pseudomonadota > Gammaproteobacteria > Pseudomonadales > Pseudomonadaceae > Aquipseudomonas. The sequence continues at coordinate 57,375 of NZ_JAHBDK010000032.1, read as the reverse complement.
CCAAGAGTGGCGGCGCCTTCCAGGAAATAACTGTTAACCGGACAGACCCCGTATTCGAGCGGGGTTTTCATTTTCGCAGTATCGATTCAAAACCGGACCTCAGTCGCTCGGTCATGACGTTCCCTTTATTTTTCACAGACTTTTCACAAGCTCGTCCGTAGGCTCAAACCATCCGTTAGAAAGCTGTACCCTAGCCCGTTCCCCAGCGGGCTTTTTTTCGCCTGTCATAAAACCTTTTCCATAAAAGCTGTCCAACCGTCGCTAATTGCGAAGTGCGGATGATTTTTTGTGGACGTTTACTGCGTTACAGCATTCAATCCCCGGCTTTCTTTTTTCCCCTATTTTTGAGGTTTTCGTCATGCGTTTAACACTGCCTGCTCTGGTTCTTGGGCTTCTGGTTGCTCAAGGTGCGATGGCTGCCAGTGATGGCACCGCCGCGATCGGTGGCGGTCTTGGTGGCGCGCTGGGTAATGTGGTCGGCCAGAGCATGGGTGGCAGCACCGGCGCAGCGATTGGTGCTGGCGTAGCGGGCGCAGCCGGCAGCGCTGTTGCGGCGCCTAAAGGCCGCCGTACTGAAGCCGCCATTGGTGGCGGTGTTGGTGCAGCCGGTGGTTCGATGATCGGCCACAGCCTGGGCGGCAAGAGCGGCTCCACCATCGGTGCAGGTTTGGGTGGTGCGTTGGGCGGCGGCGTAGGCAGCAACCTGGGCAAAGGTCACAAGCGTCACTGATCCTGATCGATCAGCATTGAAGAGCCCGGCTAAATGCCGGGTTTTTCTTTTATGAACGATTCTTTAAACATAGTCTCAAAGCCCATATACCCCAGAAGAATACGAGGCGTCCTATGACACCGGTTAATAACGGCAAAAAGACTAGAAGCGTAAGTGCTCGACGTTTGGCGCTTTCCGCGTTTGTGGTTGGACTGTTGATGGCTCAAGGAGCAATGGCAGCCAACGACGGCACCGCAGCAGTAGGCGGCGGTCTGGGTGGTGCGCTGGGTAATGTCGTCGGCGGACAATTGGGCGGCAGCACGGGCGCAGCCATTGGCGCCGGTGTCGGCGGTGCGGCAGGGAGCGCAGTCGGGGCAAATAAGGGCAGTCGCAATGAAGCGGCAATTGGCGGTGGCTTAGGGGCGGCAGGCGGCTCGGTGATTGGCAACAGTCTCGGCGGCTCAACGGGTGCGACCATTGGTGCTGGTCTTGGTGGTGCAGCGGGTGGTGGCGTCGGCAACAACCTGGGCAACGACGACAATGATCATGGCAGCTCCCATTCCGGTGGTGGTCACAAGCACAATCACAAACATAAAAACAAACATCACTAACTTGCTCTCGAGTAGAAAAAAACCCGGCCCCGCGCCGGGTTTTTCGTATCTGGGCTTCGCAAGCCGGAACGTTCGGCCAAAGGCAGTCTCGAACTTAATACACAACCAAAAATTACGAGGCATGCCATGACGCCTGAAACCGACGGCAACGAACAAAAAGGTCCGAGCGGGCTTCCGTTCATCAACGACCCTGGCAACGAAGATCCAGGTTCACTGATGGACGACACCACGGTGCCGCTCAACGATTCTGATGACGCGGGCGATGTGGGGAACCTCGAGTACGACGAAGAGGACGAAGAGGACGAAGAGGACGAAGAGGACGAAGAGGACGAAGAGGACGAAGAGGACGAAGAGGACGAAGAGGACGAAGAGGACGAAGAGGACGAAGAGGACGAAGACGAAGATTTATCTTTGGCGCCGCGCTTCGACCGATCGTCTCTCTGATCGAACACTCCCCTGCATCATCCCCTCGAAGTATTAGGACCTGATTTTCAGGCCCTTCGAGAGGTGCTTATGAACACAGATCTGAAAGACACAGATATCGACGACACCCCTGAATATCCGCTGCCTTCACCGACCAACTCATTGAGTCGTGATCAACGTCCGCCGGATGACGATACGGCGGTGGGGCAACTGCCAGCTGATGATGTGAAGCGCGGAGATGTCGAGGCGGAGCCTGAGGATCCGGACATTGCCAGTGATGATTACTCGGGTGAACCCGGCTGAAAAGCCGCTGGTCGATTGTGCGGCAACTTTAAAAAGTGAGCGCTGCCAGATCTGGTATGCACCTTTTAAAGGAGATGCACCATGATCAGTTCAAAACTAACAGCCCTGATCATTGCAGGGCTGTTGTCTGTCGGTTCATTGACCGCCGTTGCTCAATCCAACGGGAATGATGCGCCTGTGGATAAAGGGGGAATGCCTCCGTATACCGAAATGAATGCGAACTCTTCGGATGGTAAGGCGCTGCCACCTGGTTCTATCCAAAGCGGGAATGGTGGTGATGCGGATGGGAGCAGCACGAGGTCGGAGGCGGGAAGTGGGGTGGTGAGTGGTGGGAGTTCGATGGGGAGTGGGTCTGCAGGATCTGGTAGTTTTGATAGCTCCGAGATGAGTGGAACTGGAGGTGGTTCAGACGGTTCGGGTGGTTGAGCTACTTGTCCCCTAGCACCACATGCTAGGGGGCATTCGATAGAGAAATAGTTACTTGATGGATTTTGTTTAGACGTTGGTAGGAGCTTTTAAAAAATACAGTTCACCGGGGGAGTCCGACATTTTTTCAAATTTACCCAGTTTTAAATATTCCTCGAACTCGGCTTTGAGAACTTTCTTGTCAGTATGTTTTTTGTATTTTTGCGGCGACTCGCAAGCAAAAATATAAAGTTTCCAAACATCAAAGCCGTCTGTCCTGCCTTCCGGTCCGTAATCAAAGTCTATGCACAATTCAGGGAAGTAAACAGCACATCCAACCCCGTATAGTTCATAGGTTATGTCCCCGGTAATTGTTCCGCATCGCTCGATTTTATTGGTGTGCCATAGCCTGAGGATGCATCTAGTGCCAAATTTTTCTCTGAGTAGGGCAGTTGCTTTATTCACCATCGAAAGAAAGTCGGATACAAGTTGTTCAAGACTGTCGTTTCTGTGATTCATCTTCTTCGATGCTCCAGTCTGTCATGTCCCACGTTGCTTGAAGATTCCAAGGCCTTCTCAATACCGTTTAGGAAGGTGGGTGCAGATCCGGATCACTCTATTTCAATGACTGTAGCCATTTTTTATAAAAATCTCTTTGCTCTTTTAATGTGTTTACGATATTGGTTTCTTCGTAGTCAAATATGTAGACGATGTCATCAAATGTCGCGGATTTTCCCATTTTTAGTTCGTATGCAACGAATCCGCCACTCATTTGTGAGCACATTCTGGAAGGGGTTACGTTTAGTTTTGCCCCTTTACATAAAAATTTTACATGGGGGAAATCAAGCCTTATTTTTGCTAGGCATAGATAGAGATCCTCGCTTTCATACCTTTTTCGGAAACCATTTTTCATTGTAAAAATTATAACCATCTTCGCGGCATCATATTGCAGCTTTGCCTGCTCCTCATGGTTGTCAATTACTATTGTGATTTTAGTGGTTTCCATTTGGTTTCCTATTTGGGTTAGGAATGGAGTATCCGACGTAGCTCCCGTCCTTTTTCATCGGTGTCGCGCCTATTATATCTGCTGTATCAATCCTGTTTGGGATGGCTATTTCAGTTTCATCTGCAAACGGAACAAGGTTTTTCAACTCTTTATTGACATCTATCCCATCAATTTGTCTGAGTGTGTACAAAAAGCCTTTTCTTGTTCTAAATTTCGTAGCAAATTGGATGCCCGTACCCTTAGATGGTGAGGTGCTGACGAAATTGCTTGGCGGATCATCGCTGTCGATAGCATGAAGCAATAGGTCATTGCTTTCCCCTTTACTCTTAAATCCCGTTCTGAAGATTTCGTCGGGGTGCTTCACGTCGCCCCGATAGAGATAATCAATCTTGCCGTTAGGTACGGGAAGCGTTACTTCACCCTCATCAACCCAAACCTTCCCCGCCGGATCCTCCTCCCCAAACGCCGGCCTCTTACACCCATCCCCTCCAGGACACTCACTCAACCCCAACGGATCAACCCACCCCGTCGGATTCCGCGTGTACTGATACCCGTTTATCCCACCCGCCAACCCACTCGGATCCGGTGTCAGATACCGTCCAAGATCCGGGTTGTAGTAACGATGCCGGTTGTAATGCAGCCCCGTCTCCGCGTCGAAATACTGCCCTTGAAACCTCAGCGGTTGATCCAGCACTTGATGCGTATCGCGGTTCAGTCGAGTCAGGCGGCCGTAGGCGGTGTATTGCGCGGCCCAGATGATGTCGCCGCTGTAATCGGTGAGTTCTTGCGGGGTGCCGAGGTGGTCGAGTTGGTAGTAGAACGGGCAGGCCTGGCGTGGGCCTTTGCCGTCGAGCATGGCGAGTGGGCGGAAGGTGCCGGGTTCGTAGAGGTAGCTACGATGGTGGTCCTGGCTGTGTTCGGCGATGAGGTGGTCGCCTTGCCAGAAAAACTCGGTGGTTTTGCCGTCGACGGTTTTGCTGATACGGCGGCCGAAGGCGTCGTAGCGGTAGGTCGCGCAGGTGCCGTTGGGCAGGGTGGCGCCGATGAGTCGGTGCTGGCAGTCGTAGCGGTATTCGGTGACGAGTTTTTGCGCAGTGCCTCGGCGTTCGCGGATCAGGTTGCCGAAGGCGTCGTAGTCGAAGTGGCGGTCGCCTTGCATCAACAGGCGATTGCCTTTGACGGTGGACGGGCCGGGGCGATCCTGCATCAGCAGATTGCCGGCCGGATCATGGGCGAAGCTTTCGGGTTGTTGATCGCGGGAATGGCGGACGCGGATCAGGCGGTTGAGGGGATCGTATTGGTAGTTGCGTTGGCCATGGCGGGTGTCAGCGATGGCGTCGAGATTGCCGTTGGCGCTGTAGGTAAAGTCACGTCGGTATAGCGATTGCTGGTGTTGGCTGACCGCGTGGGCCTTCAGGCGACCTTGTTCGTCGTGCTCGTACTGGCTGTGTAACAAGCCTTGTTGGCGCTGTAATTCACGGCCGAATTGATAGGTGTGGCTGGTAAGACGTGTGCCGTTAAGGTCGATGGCTGTCAGTGCGCCACCCTTGGCGCGGTGGTAGGCGAGTTTGCTGTTGTCTGGCAGGCGCAGGTGGCTGAGTCGGCCGCAAGCGTCGTAGCCATAACGCAACGTGGCCCAACTCTGGTGTTCAGTGATCAGCCGGTTTTGAGTGTCGTATTCGAATTCCAGTGGGTGATCATGGTTGTCATTAACGCTGACCAAGCGGCCCAGGCTGTCGTAGTGGTATTCGACCTTGATGCCGTCGGGCAGGGTTTTGATCAGCAGGCGACCGGCCGAGTCCCGTTGATAACGGGTTGTCAGCTGCGAGCCGTCATCGCCGAACTCGGTTTTCTCCAGCAGATGGCCATTGAGGTCGTAGACGTACGCGGTGCGTCGACCGTCAAATCCGCTTTCCTGTCGGATCAATCCACTGGGCGTGTAGTCCAGCTGATAGCGTTCGCCGGATTCATTCTCGATTTCGGTCAGCAGCAGCCGTGCGTTGTCATAGCGATAACGCAGTTGCGTGCCGTCGGGGTTGGTCCGGCGACTGACCAGGTGCAGGTCATCGTCGTACTCAAAACGCGTGATGCGGCCCAGCTCATCGCGTTCGGCGGTGATCTTGCCGTAGGCGTTGTAGCTGAAGGCACGGCTGGCGCCAGTAGGAAGAATGGTCTGAATCAGTCGGCCAACGGCATCCCACTGGTATTGAGTGACAGTACCGTGTTCGTCCTGACGGGTAATTTGCCGTCCCAACGCGTCGTAGGAAAACCGTCGCTGTCCGCCGTTCGGCAGCGTTTCCTCAATCAGTTGCCCGATAGCATCCCGAACGAAAACATGACGACTGTTGTCCGGATAACGGATCGACAGCAGGCGACCTTGAGCGTCGTAGTGGTAGTGGGTGATCTCGCCGTCGGGATCGATGGCCTCGGTAACATCGCCTTGAGCATTGCGTTGATATTTCCATACCGCTTTGCCGCGATAGCACGCATGCAGGAAACCGTTGCGGTACTCGTAGGACGTTGGCTCATCTTCAGGTGGAATCAGCGCAATCAGCCGCCCGATTTCGTCGTAGCGGTATTGAGTAATTGCTCCCAGCGGCCCCTGTTCGGCAATCAGCTGACCCTTGTGGTCATACGTCTTTAGGTGCTCGGCACCATTCGGTTCAACCCGGCGCACCAGTCGCGCGGTGTCGTCATGGACATACACTTCCTCGCTGCCATCGACGTTTTTAACCAGTACTGCGCCGTTGTCGTCCCAGGCATAACGCGTATCCATTTGCGCGAACGTCGCCCAGTGCCGAATACATCGCGCGGCTTTGCCGGACCGCTCCCACTCCCAAAAGAAACTTGCCCCCCCGGCCAGTTGCCGCTGGAGAATCACGTGTTGGTCGTCGTAGTCGTACCGTTCGCTTTCCCCGGCGGCATTGGTCGCTTCAATCAGTCGCTGTCGGGCGTCGTAGCGGTAGGCGATCAGCGTTTGCTCTGTGCGCCAGGTGTCATCCGCATTGTCGGCAGGGTGAAACGACTGATACTCGACAGCGATGATGTGCCGGCGCTCGTAGCGCAACAGCAGCGAACGACCTGCACCGTTGTCGAGGCGCTGAATGCGATCCTGTCGGTCACGGGTGACGTGCAACCGGTTGTTGTAGGCGTCGCTGATCTCGGTCAGCCGCCCATTGCGAAAGTGATAAAAGCGCACCGTCTCGCCAGCCAGGGCGAGGACTAATTCTTCAGGCTGATCCCCGAGATAAATCGCCGCCCGCGACAGGCTGTTGTGAATGGCCGGGCATTCCTGGCTGGGCAGCGGAAACGTCGTGCGGCGGTTTTCATGGTCGATCCAGACGACGTGTTCTGCGTCCAGCTCCAACCGGTGCGCCAGCGAATGACTCCAGCCCCAGCCCAGCCCGCAATCGATTTCCACGGCGCTGGTTCGGTACAACCGGGTGAACGCAAACGGCAGTAAACCGTTGAGCGTTCCATCTTCCAGGGTCAGCAGCTCTTCGCCGGTGACCATCGACACCGGGCAACCGTTGGTGCAGGTCAGTGGTGCGCAATCGGCGCTGTCACCGTTGGGGTTTTTCGCCTGCTCGGGGGCGTCGTCACGGTTTTCCTTGCGGCTCAGGCGAGTTTTTGCTGTGGATTTGTTGCGCGCGATGGCAACCGGGTTGTTCACCAGTACAGCCGGCGTAGAGCCCGCGCTGATCTGCAACGGCACCGCAGGCGCAGGGTTCAGCGGAGCAGTCCGGACGTTGAGCGCGAGGGGTTTGAGTACACCCGCATGGGGCGTCAGGTCGGATTGGGCGGCCAGGCGAAAACTCGCGGCAGCCAGCCATTTGCGCGCTCGCACCGATTTGATTTTGCTCAGCACTCTGGCGCTGATGCCGGACGTCAGTCCCATAGGACCTGTAGCGCATGCCAACAGGAATCCGATCAATATCCCTGTACAAATTTCCGCCACGACCTCGGCGATGTGCTGCGGTGGCATCATCCGCAGCCAACTGGTGAACGCCGCCAGATGGATGAACATCAACGGCTCGTCACTCAACACCAACAACAGATTGGCAATCGATTCAGCCGAGGCCTTCAACAGCGTTTCAAGTTCGGCCTCGGTCAGGTATTCAAGGAGTTTTTCGCTGTTGGCTTGCAGGTCCGTGATCAGCTCGTAAATCTGCTTCACGTCGTCCCACAAACCATTCAGCGAGTTCTCGAAACCGAGCCAGTCAGCCTGTTGCAACAGGCCGTAGCGCTGGATGAATCCGGCCTCGGAATACGCGGCCCATGATGATTCGAATTCGCTCGACCACTCGTTGCGCAGCCAGTTTTCCAGGTCGTCGATGACACCTTGATACGAGGCGTACAACGCTTTGACATGGTCAGTGGAAACATTCGGAAAGAAGGTGATGCGGTAACGCTGGCCGCGCTCGCACTCGGGGATTTCGAGGATGCCGCTGGGGCCGATCTCGTGGTTGACCGGCTCGCCATAGGTGCCATCAGCGTTCAACGGCTCCAGCATCACCGGCGTATTGCCAATCGGCACGAATCGCGCAGCATCGAACATGTGCACCAGCGTCAACGGGCCGCTGGCCGGACACGCGGCGACGGTTGCGCTGACAGGTGTCGTGGAATGCTTCGGTGCGACCAGCCGGACTTCGTTGCCGACCTTGAATACCTGCTCGATATCCAGCGCCTTGCCGGTCCAGAAACTCTCCGCCCAGGCGTCGTAGTCGTTGAGGCACAGCCGAAAGTCTGCGAGCAGCGCTTTGACGTCCGGCTGCTCAGGGTCCATGGCAGCGACCACCAGCAGCCCGATGGCGTTATTCAAGGCCAGTACCTTGTCAGGTACGAACATTCGCAGTCCCTCGCGCAGATCAAATGTGAGCGCGAGACTTTGCTTGGGATCAGCGGGTAAAGAAGTCGGGAAAGGAGGCGTTTTATGTAGGGAAAATCGCTAAATGACGACTAGCACTTTTTGTAACGGTCAGGCATTGCCCGTTGCCCAATGTCAGTCGCGCTCGCTATGCTGCTGAATCCTTTAATCGATCACGGACCCGGCCGTATTTGAGCCGCCTCTGGGATGTCATTAGAAAACGGATCCGATGCGATGAATGCACCGCTCAATCAGTTCGGCCCGATCAAGGCTGTGATTTTCGACATGGACGGCTTGTTGCTGGACACCGAGGGCATTTATACCGAGGTCACGTCCCTGATCGCCGCGCGTTACGGTCGGGTTTTTGACTGGAGCATCAAGCAAAATATTATCGGTCGCGGTGCCGGTGATCTGGCGCGTTACGTGGTCGATGCGCTCGATCTGCCGATCACCGCCGAAGAGTTCCTGGTGATCCGTGAGCCGCTGATACGCGAGCGTTTTCCTACAGCTCTGGCGATGCCGGGTGCAGAGGAACTGGTGCGGCACTTGAAGACCAACCATATTCCGATAGCCGTGGGCACCAGTTCTTCGCGTCAGTCGTTCGGTCAGAAAACCACGTTGCACCGTGACTGGTTTGCGCTGTTCGACTTCATCGTGACGGCCGATGACCCGGAAGTAGGCGCAGCCAAGCCGGCACCGGATATCTTCCTCACGGCAGCGCGACGCCTTGGCGTCGCGCCGGAGGATTGCCTGGTGTTTGAAGATTCACCGTTTGGTGTCACCGCGGCGAAAGCGGCGGGGATGACTGCGATAGCGATCCCGGACGAAGCCATGGCGGACGAAAAATACGCACATGCCGATGGGATTCTTCGTACGTTGAAGGCGTTCACGCCGAGCGTATGCGGCTTACCTGCCCTGGAATGGGCTTAACGCAACAGCTGACAAATGTGGGAGCGAGCCTGCTCGCGAATGCGATAGGTCAGACAACAACAATGTTGCCTGACGCACCGTCTTCGCGAGCAGGCTCGCTCCCACCTTTTGATTGCGTCTAGCGCATCAGGCGCCGAAACCACCGTCGATGGTCAAACTGGCACCCGTGATGTAACCGGCTTCCGGACCGACGAGATAGGCAACGAAGCTGGCGATTTCTTCGGCTTTGCCGTAACGACCCACTGCCATTAACGGGATCAGGCTTTCAGCGAAGTCACCGTCGGCCGGGTTCATGTCGGTGTCGACCGGGCCGGGCTGCACGTTGTTGATGGTGATGCCGCGTGGGCCGAGGTCGCGGGCCAGGCCTTTGGTCAGGCCAACCAGTGCCGCTTTGCTCATGGCGTACGGGCCACCGCCGGCGAAGGGCATGCGATCGGCGTTGGTGCTGCCGATGTTGATGATGCGACCGCCCTCGGTCATGTGTGTGGCAGCGGCCTGGGTGGCGATGAACACGCTGCGCACGTTGATGGCGAGGGTCTGGTCGAAGTCTTCGAGTTTGAAATCTTCCAGGGGGGCAACGGCCAGCACGCCGGCGTTGTTGACCAGGATGTCCAGGCGACCAAAGGCTTTGACGGTAGCGCTCACGGCGCTGCGAATGGCCTCGGCGTCGGCGCTGTCCGCCTTGATGGCCAGGGCTTTGCCGCCGCTGACGGTGATGCTGTTTTGCAATTCTTCGGCTTTGGTTGTGGAACTGACGTAGGTGAAGGCAACGGTCGCGCCTTCAGCGGCCAGGCGTTTGACGATGGCTGCGCCGATACCGCGAGATCCACCTTGGATCAACGCCACTTTGCCGCTGAGGTTCTGAGTAGTCATATCGATCTCCAAAGTCCCGAGGCGGATGCCTCGGTTGATGGAGCCTAGTATCGATTGCGGATTACACGCTGAGTAGACGGTAATTGCGATAGTCTGTGTAAACCAAAAGTTTATAGTGGCGCTTATGGAAACCTTCAGCAGTATCGAATGCTTCGTGCGCAGCGCCGAGGTCGGCAGCTTTGCCGAAGCCGCTCGGCGCTTGAGTCTGACCCCGGCAGCTGTGGGCAAGAGTGTTGCAAAACTTGAGGCGCGGCTCGGTGTGCGGCTGTTTCAACGCAGCACCCGTAGCCTGACATTGACGGAAGCCGGTCAGCTGTTTCTCGGCGAGGTCAGTTCCAGCCTGCACACCATCCAGAATGCCGTGGCCAATCTGGCCAGCGCTGAAGGGCGACCGGCGGGGACGTTGAAGGTCAGCATGGGGACGGTGTTCGGGCGTCTGTATATCGTGCCGTTGCTGGGGGAGTTTTTGCGGCGCTTTCCGGCGATTAATCCGGACTGGCACTTCGATAACCGTCAGGTGGATTTGATCGCGCAGGGGTTCGACGCGGCCATCGGCGGCGGTTTCGAACTGCCCCAAGGTGTGGTGGCGCGCAAGCTGACGCCGGCGCATCGGGTATTGGTGGCGTCAGCCGGTTATCTGGAGGCGCACGACGTCATCGTCGAGCCCGATCATCTCAAGCACCACGATGGCATTCTGATTCGTTCGCCGCAGACCGGCCGGGTGCGTTCCTGGCAGTTGACCAGTCGCACGCAGCAGCACAGTCCGTTGACGCTGAAGGCGCGAATGACCATGAGCGATTCGGAAGCGGCGTGCGCGACGGCAGCCCAGGGGCTGGGGATTGCACTGGTGAGCATGCCGTTCGCTTCGGGTTATCTGGAGAGCGGGAAGCTGCAACGAGTGCTGCCGGACTGGTACATCGACGATGGCAACATTTCGATCTATTACGCGGAACACAAACTGTTGCCGGGCAAGACCCGGGCGTTTGTGGATTTCATCATTGAGCAGTTTGCGGAGCAGGGGTTGGGGCAGCGGTTTAGTGCGGTTTGAGCCTGGCTTGATACCGGAGGTGCTGCCATCGCGGGCAAGCCCGGCTCCCACAGGGGATTTTTGAGCACCCAAAATCCATTGTGGGAGCGTGGCTTGCCCGCGATGAACGATAACGCGGTCTACCGCCCGAACCGTCCCGGCCAGCCAACAATGTGCTTCGGCCGAGGCGTCGCATACGTGCGCACTTTCGACGTCGACAACCGCAACCGCACGAGTGATTCGGCAATGGTCACCGCCGCCGTCACGCCATCCACCACCGGCACGCCAGTGCGCTGACGGATCTGTTCATCCAGCCCGGCCATCCCGCCACAGCCCAGGCAAATCACCTCGGCCTTGTCCTCCAGCACCGCCAATTCCGCCTGACGCACAATCGCTTCCAGCGCCCGCTGCGGATCGGACTCCAGTTCCAGCACCGCCAGCCCACTGGCTCGCACCGATGCGCAGCGATCCCAGAGGCCGGACAGTTTGAGACGATCTTCGATCAGCGGCACGGTGCGGTCCAGCGTGGTTACCACCGAATAGGCATGGCCGAGGAACATCGCGGTGCTGGCCGCCGCGTCGGTGATGTCCACCACTGGCACGTTGAGCAGTTCCTGCAAGCCTTCGCGGCCGTGTTCGCCATAACCGGCCTGAATCACTGCGTCGAAAGGCTGGTCGTAGGACATCACCCGGTCCATCACGGCGATGGCGGCCAGGTAACTTTCGAAATTGCCTTCGATGGAGTCAGCACCGAAGTGCGGCGTCAGGCCGATGATTTCCGTGCCCGGTGCGGCCACCGATTGAGCCGAACGCGCGATGGCCTGGGTGATGGATTCGGTGGTGTTGACGTTGACCACGAGAATTCGCATGAGAAGTCCTTATAGCGGGGTGGTTCTGCGGCCCGACGCTGTCGGGTCGCCAAGGGATTAATGGCTGACGTTGTCGACCGCGATGGCTTCACCGCTAACGTCGGCGTAGTGGGGCTGCCGTTTGGCGATGATCAGGTAGAGCATTCCGGCGATCCCGGCGCCGATCAGCCAGGAGAACGGAGATACGCTGTGGAAACCGGGTACCAGCGCCAGGACGATGGCGATCAACGCTGCGGGAATAAAAGCCGCCACGGCGCGTAAATTGACGCCACGGCTGTAGTAATAAGCGCCGTTGGGGTCTTCGCTGTACAACTGCGGCACGTTGACCTGACCTTTTCGTACCAGCCAGTAGTCGACCATGATCACGCCGTACAACGGCCCGAGCAGGGCGCCGAGGCCGGAGAGGAAATACACAATCACCAAGGGGCTGTTATAGAGATTCCACGGCAGGATCAGCACCGCGATGGTCGCGCTGATCAGCCCGGCGCGGCGGAACGTCAGGTACTTCGGCGCCAGGTTACTCAGCACGAAGGCCGGGGCCACGAAGTTGGCCATGATGTTCACTGCCACGGTGACGATCAGGAATGCCAGGCAGCCAAGCACCAGGAAGAAGGTATTGGGGATCGAGGCGATGATTTCGGTCGGGCTTTCGATGATCCGGCCATTGATCTGAAATTGCGCGCCACACAGCAGGACGGTGATGCTGGCGAACACCAGAATATTCACCGGCAAGCCCCAGAAATTTCCGACCTTGATGGTTTTGCGGCACGGCGACGAGCGTGCGAAGTCGCAGAAATTCAGGATCAGCGTGCCGTAAATCGCCAGCCACAGCGCGCCGCCGGCGAAGATATTGCGCCACATCTCGCCACCGGTCAGCGGTTCGCGGATCGACCAGGCGATGGTCGCATCGGCCTGGAAGTACATCCACCCGGCGAGGGAAGCGACGGTCAGCAGGATCACCGGCCCGGCAAACGCTTCGTAGCGCCGCACCATCTCCATGCCATAGGCAAGAATCCCCAGTTGCACCAACCAGATCGCCACGAAACACACCCAGCCCAGGCTCGACAGGCCAAGGATCGAGTTGTGGTCGTAGTCGGCGAAACCGGGATGCACCGCCGTCAGCAACACACGAAAGACAACGGAGGCCAGGTATGTCTGAATGCCGAACCAGGCGATGGCGATAACGGCGCGGATCAGTGCAGGAATCTGCGCTCCGTGAATGCCGAAACTGATCCGGCTGATGACAGGAAACGGCACGCCGGTCTTTTGTCCCATGTATCCCGACAGGTTCATGAAGCAATACACCAGCGCCGCGCCGATCCCCAGCGACAGCAGGATCTGCCAGCCGCCCAGGCCGAGGGCGTACAGGCCGATGGCGAAGGAGTAGTTGGCGATGTTGTGAACGTCGTTGGTCCACAGGGCAAAGATGCTGTAGCGGCCCCAGCGCCGGCCCTCGGCTTTGGTCGGCGCGAGGTCTTTGTTGTGCAGGCGAGGGCTGAGCACCACGGGGTCTTGAAACGTTGGGCCGTGGGGGGCGGCAGTGGGAAAGGAGGGCAGATCCAGCGCGATATTGTTATTTGAGAGGCTAGTACGCATTCCGGCAGGCTCCGAGCTAGGCGTCGCGATGACTGTGCATGAGCGTGGGCTCGACAAATCTTCGTCGCGGGCAGTCAGCATCATTGGTTACGGGGCATCTGCAGCCTGTACGGGATAGGGCGCTTCAGGCTTGCGGATCGAAAGTGTGTGTATGTTTTGATGTGATTGTATACAAAACATGTATGCACTGAAGCCAGATCCATGCCAGCCAGGGATCTATGAAAACCTTCAGTAATTTCGTTTTGTTATCGGTTTCCAGTAAGTAATTGAAAAAAAGACGATATAAATTGACCGATTGAACAGCTATTTATTTTTCGATGGGAATTGCGGGGATGATCGACTGAGGAAGTCTGAAGAAGAGGGTGTAACTTTTTGGGGCGTAGAAACAAAAAGTGCACACACAAATGGCACCTATGGTGACATTCGTGTGTACACATTTCTAAAGCCAGTCACGATCCTGTAGGAGCCGAGCTTGCTCGCGATAGCGGTCTAACAGTCAAAATAGAGGTTGAATGGCAGTCCTCAATCGCGAGCAAGCTCGGCTCCTACAGGTTATGCCTTGGATTTACTGATGATGTTCCCGGCATGCAACCCGCATTCTTTCTGCGTCGCCTCTTCCCACCACCAGCGACCTTCGCGCTCATGCTGATTCGGCAGCACTGGCCGGGTGCAGGGTTCGCAGCCAATGCTGATGAACCCGCGCTCGTGCAGGCTGTTGTACGGCAGCTCCAGCATGCGGATGTAGCCCCAGATCTCTTCGCTGGTCATTTGCGCCAACGGGTTGAATTTGTACAGGGTGCGCTCGGGGGTAGAGAACGCGGTGTCGATTTCCAGCACGGCGACGGCGCTGCGGGTGCCGGGGCTCTGGTCACGGCGCTGACCGGTGGCCCAGGCGGTTACGCCGGATAACTTGCGGCGCAGCGGCTCTATCTTGCGGATACCGCAGCATTCGCCATGGCCGTCCTTGTAGAAACTGAACAGGCCTTTTTCCTTCACGAACGGTTCAAGTTTCGTGTGGTCCGGTGACACCAGTTCGATGTCGATCTTGTAGTGCTCGCGCACCTGATCGATGAAACGGTAGGTTTCCGGGTGCAAGCGGCCGGTGTCGAGGCTGAACACTTTGACGTTCTTGTTCAGTTTCCAGGCCATGTCTACCAGCACCACGTCTTCGGCGCCGCTGAAAGATATCCACAGGTCATCGCCAAACTCGGCAAACGCGAGTTTCAGAATGTCCTGCGCAGATTTATTGGCATAGGTCGTGGCGAGTTCCACGACGTCGAACGTTGGGCTCATCAGGGCGGCTTCCTACAGGTCGGTGGCGCTGGGCGCTCTATATGGTCCTGATGGTAACAAAATCCTGCAGTCGCTGGCGCGCCCTCTGCGTTGCGCCGGTCAGTCTGAATCGCTAGAGTTCGGCAGTCTTTTTACTCGCTCGACTCAATAATCAATACAAATGGGAGTGTCTTGTGGAAATTGCCTGTCTGGATCTTGAAGGTGTACTGGTCCCGGAAATCTGGATCGCTTTCGCCGAAAAAACCGGGATCGAATCGCTCCGGGCCACCACTCGGGACATTCCCGATTACGACGTGCTGATGAAGCAACGTCTGCGAATCCTCGACGAACACGGCTTGAAACTCACCGACATTCAAGAAGTGATTGCCACGCTCAAGCCGCTCGATGGCGCCATTGAGTTCGTCAATTGGCTGC
The DNA here is from genome assembly GCF_019956415.1 of Pseudomonas sp. GL-B-19. Taxonomy (GTDB): domain Bacteria; phylum Pseudomonadota; class Gammaproteobacteria; order Pseudomonadales; family Pseudomonadaceae; genus Aquipseudomonas. Next base: position 42,049 of record NZ_JAHBDK010000032.1, on the reverse strand, counting down.
GTGAGCGTTTTCAGGTGGTGATTCTGTCAGACACGTTCTACGAGTTTTCCCAGCCGCTGATGCGTCAACTGGGCTTCCCGACCTTGCTCTGCCATCGTCTGATTACCGACGATTCGGGTCGGGTGACCAGCTATCAGTTGCGTCAGAAAGATCCCAAGCGTCAGTCGGTTTTGGCCTTCAAGAGCCTTTACTACCGGGTGATTGCGGCGGGGGATTCTTACAATGACACCACGATGCTGGGTGAGGCGGATGCCGGGATTCTGTTCCATGCGCCGGACAATGTGATCCGCGAGTTCCCGCAGTTTCCGGCGGTGCACACATTTGAAGAGCTGAAGCAGGAGTTTATCAAGGCTTCGAATCGGGCATTGGGTCTGTAATCGTTTTCGAGGACGCCATCGCGGGCAAGCCTTGCTCCTACAGGTTTTGTGTCGTACGCCGGAAATCGGAACGACTCAAAACCCGTAGGAGCAAGGCTTGCCCGCGATGCTTTTAAAGGTTCTGCAGGGTATCGAGCAGTACCTTTACCTTGGTAATCGATTCCTGGTACTCAGCCTGCCATTCGGAATCGGCGACAATCCCGCCGCCACCCCAGCAACACACCTGCCCATCCTTGACCAGCAAGCTGCGAATCGCGATGGAACTGTCCATCTCGCCGCGCACATCCAGATACAGCAGTGACCCGCAGTACAAGCCGCGCCGGGTCGGCTCCAGCTCATCAATGATCTGCATCGCACGAATCTTCGGTGCGCCGGTGATCGAGCCGCCGGGGAAGCTGCCGGCGATCAGGTCCAGCGCATCCCGCTCATCCGCCAGTTCACCGGTCACGCTGCTCACCAGGTGATGCACGTTCGGATAGCTTTCCAGGCTGAACAACTCCGGCACCCGCACCGAGCCGATGCGGCAGGTACGGCCCAAGTCATTGCGCAGCAGGTCGACAATCATCAAATTTTCCGCGCGGTCCTTGGGGCTGGCCAGCAGTTCGGCGGCGTTCGCGGCATCTTCGGCTGCGGTCAGGCCGCGCGGGCGGGTGCCTTTGATTGGGCGGGTTTCCACATGACGCTCGCTGACTTTGACGAAGCGCTCCGGGGAAAGGCTCAGCACCGCGCCGCCATCGGGCAGGCTCTGGAAACCGGAAAAGGGTGTCGGGCACGCGGCTCGCAGGGCGACATACGCCGCCCATGGATCGCCTTGGCACTCAGCGCGGAAGCGTTGGGCGAAATTGACCTGGTAGCAATCGCCGGCCTGGATGTAGTTTTGAATACGTTCCAGCGCCCGTCGATACTCGTCGGCGCTCAGATCGGCCTTCATCGGCGCTTTCAGTGTGAAGGGTTCAACAGCTTCAGCGGTCGGCTGACTGAATAGCGTGATCAGACGCTGGCGTTCGCTTTCGATCAACGACGGGTGAAACACCAGTTGACTGGTCTTCACGTGGTGATCGCTGATCAAGGCCCAGTCATACAACCCGAAACGCGCGTCGGGTAAGTGCAGATCGTCTTGCGCCTGGCTCGGCAGATGCTCCAGGTGCCGACCGAAGTCGTAGCTCAGATAACCGATCAGGCCGCCGGCGAAGGGCAGTTCATGAGGAACAGCCGCTTCACCGAGTCGTGTCAGATGGTCGCGCAGGCGTTGCAGGAAATCGCTGCCGCTTTCGTCAGGCAGCACCGCCAATTGCTCCAGCGGCCAGGCGCTGAGCAGATCAAAACGGCCACGTTCGGCACTCGGCCGGCCACTGTCGAGCAGCACGGCACCGGGGGCATGACGAATCGCCGCGAAGTACTCGGCGGGGTTGGCGCGATAAGGGAGTGGATGTACGGAACAGGTCAACATGGGCGGGACGGATCAGCCATCGAGGCGGGGTGGCGATTGTAGTCCTCTGCAGGATTTGCTCCTAGAGGAGATGTCGGGGATTGGCAGGTTGGGGGACGGGTAGAGTGTTGTATCGGCTGGAAATCCGCCATCGCGAGCAAGCTCGGCTCCTACAGGATTTGCGCAATCCTTGTAGGAGCCGAGCTTGCTCGCGATGGTGGCGACTCGGTCCCGGATCAGACTTCAACCACCGGAATATGCCCAAACATCTCCTGCGCAAATTCCACTCGCTCCTTCACCTTCTCGGTAATCCCGCGAGCCTTCAATTCTTCCAGACGCGCTTCGACCGCGTGCGTGCGCAAGGTCAGGCCGCAATCGTTGGCGATCTGAATGTTCAACCCCGGCCGGGCATTGAGCTCAAGGATCAGCGGGCCTTTTTCCTGGTCCAGGACCATATCAACGCCGATGTAACCTAATCCGCACAGCTCATAACAGCCGGCAGCGAGTTTCATGAAACCGTCCCAGTAGGGCAGTTGCACGCCGTCCACGGCGTTGGTGGTGTCCGGGTGTTTGGTGATGATGTTGTTCAGCCACGTACCGCGCAGTGTCTCGCCGGTCGCGAGGTCGACGCCGACGCCGATCGCGCCTTGGTGCAGGTTGGCCTTGCCGCCGGATTGCCGGGTCGGCAGGCGTAACATGGCCATCACCGGGTAGCCCATCAGCACGATGATGCGAATGTCCGGCACGCCTTCATAGCTGATGCTCTTGAAGATCTGGTCCGGGATCACCCGGTATTCGATCAGCGCGCGGTCGCGGTGCCCGCCCAAGGAATACAGGCCGGTGAGGATGCTGGAGACATGGTGCTCGATTTCCTCATGACTGATGATCTTGCCAGACACCGTGCGGTAGCGGCCCTCGAAACGGTCGACAATCACAATGATGCCGTCACCGCCCGCGCCCTGGGCCGGTTTGATCACGAAGTCGGTGCGCCCGCCGATGATCTCGTCGAGGTTGTCGATTTCTTTCTCGGTAGAAATCACGCCATACAATTCCGGCACATGAATGCCGGCAGCAATGGCGCGCTCCTTGGTGATGATCTTGTCATCGACAATCGGGTACAGGCTGCGCTTGTTGTACTTGAGCACGTAGTCTGCATTGCGCCGATTGATACCCATGATGCCCCGGGCTTCCAGGGCCTTCCAGGTCTTCCAGAAACCGAACATCAGGCGTCAGCCTTCTTCAGGAACGCCTTGAAGCGCACCAGTTCGGTCAGGCGGTAACCGCGATAGCGACCCATCGCCAGCATGAAGGCCACCAGGATCAGCAGGATCGCCGGGAAGGTGAACACGAAGTACACCAGCTCCGGCACGGTCATGATCAAGTGCGCCAGGGAGGCGGCGAACAGGGTGCCGACAGCCACTTTCATGGCATGGCCCGAGCCGCGTTCTTCCCAGGTAATCGACAGGCGTTCGATGGTCATGGTCAGGATCACCATCGGGAACAGCGCCACCGACAGCCCGCGTTCCAGGCCGAGTTTATGGCTGAGCAGGCTGATGGTCGCGATCAGCACCACCACGAAAGTCAGCACCACCGACAGCCTCGGCAGCATTTGCAGCTTCAGGTGTTCCAGGTAGGAACGCAGCGAGAGCCCCAGCGCTGTGATGATCGTAAACAGCACGATGCCGAAGCCGAGTTGGGTTTCACGGAAGGCGAGGGCGATCAGCACCGGGGTAAAGGTGCCGAGTGTCTGAATGCCTATCAGGTTGCGCAGGATCAGAATCACTAGCACGCCAATCGGGATCATCACCATGATCATGAACGTCTGCTGGGTTTGCAGCGGCAAGCCATACAGCGAGTATTCGAGGAAGTTGGCGTCGGTGTTTTCATCGGTCAGCTTGGCCAGGCGAATGGCGTTCATTTCGCTGTTGTTCAGGCTGAAAGTCACGTTGGCTTTTTTGCCGCCATCGACCGTGATCAGGTTTTCGTCGCCGGTCCACCACAGCAAGCGGTCGGTCGGCAGGCCTTGTTCCCCGGATTCCGGGTTGAAGTACAGCCAGTCGGTGCCGTTGAAGCTGCGCAGCCACAATTCAGGTACTTGCGGCTGATCGGCCACCAGACGAATGGTGTGGACCTTTTCCACCGGCACGTGGGCGATGGACAGTACCAGCTCGACGATTTTGGCTTTGTTCGCGCTGGACGGATCTCCAGCCAGCAGCAGTTTCACATTGTCGTCGCTGAGGTTGTTGACCCGCTTGATCGCCTCACCAATGAACGTTTCGACGTCGGCCGAGTGCTGGCGAATCGGCGCGAGCAGGGCTTCGGCGGCGATTTTTTCCGGGCCTTCGACGGCGATGCTGTCGCGGAAGGTCGGGCCTTTGACTTTGGATTTTTCGCCGGAGTAGCGCTTGGTCAGCACCAGGCGGTAATACAGTGTCTGGTTGCCCTTGGCCCGGCGCGCCGACCAGGTGACCTTGCGGTTGCCGTCGACACGGTTCACCGCCACACCGTAATTATTGGAGATGAAGCTCTCGTTGAGACTGACGAAGTCGCGGCTCAGCGGCGGCACGAACATCTGGATCTTGACCGGGTCTTTGGCACTGGCGACGAACTCGACCTTGGCGTCGATGTTCCACAAGTCGTCGGTGGCGTCTTCGGTCACGGGAATGCCGAGCACGAAGATCTGATAGGCCGTAACTGAAATGCCCAGCACCACCAGGATGGCGATCAGCATTTTCAGATGGAGGTTAAGAGAGCGCATTGGAATTACTCTGCGGTATGAGCGTCGGTGGCGCAGGCGGGTTTGCCAGCAGCGTATTTAAGACTGGGGTCGACCAGCGCGTCGAAGCGTTTGAGCGCTTCGGAGCCGATCAACAACGGGTATTGGAAAGCGCTGCGGTCGGTCAGGTTCACTTCGATGCTGCGCAAAGCCGAACCCATGCAAATGTCCAGCTCGATCACCGGGCGGGCCGTGTACTTCTTGCCTTCTTCCGGGTCGTAGTCACCGGCCCGGCGCTTGATCTTGCTGACACGGGCCAGTGGGCGTTCGATCGGGTGCGAATGAGCGGCGTCGATAGCCAGGTAAAAGCGCACCCAGGACTCGCCATTGCGTTTGAAGCGTTTGATGTCGCGGGCACTCAGAGAAGCGGTCTTCGCTCCGGTGTCGAGTTTGGCCGCGACTTCAAGGTTGATGCCATCCAGGGACGCGTACTCGTTAAGGCCGTACACCGTCTTTTCCCCTGCCGCGGCAAAACCGGGCAGGCAAAGTAGATAAAGGAATGTCGGGAAGGGCTTGAGTCTCATAAATCCTGGCGCGCAGCGGTCCGTACTTCGATTCAAGGCCCTGGCATTGCTGCACAAGCTCCCTCGTATGCCTGTCAGCTATTTATGACAAGCAGTGCAGATGCCACAAACAAATGCGGGCGGCATTCTAGCACGGTGGTTTGATGGCGCCAGCGCTGGCAGGCGGCTATAAACCATTGTGCTGCTTTGTTATGGTGCGGTCGGTTATTAGACGATTGTCGACAATATCGAATTAACCTTTGACTGCGCGGCCTGTTTTCGCTAGTTTTTGCGGCATCAGCTTTCAAGGTGTCGACAATATGTTGGATCAACTGGATCCCCCGCTCACTACCCAAGACGATTCGGAGACACTTTCCGAAAACGTCTTTCGGCGTATTCAAGCGGCCATCGTCAAGGGCGAGATCGCCCCGGGCAGCAAGATCTCCGAGCCGGAGCTGGCGCGCACCTATGGCATCAGCCGCGGGCCGCTGCGTGAAGCGATCCATCGCCTGGAAGGCCAGCGTCTGCTGGTGCGCGTGCCGCATGTTGGGGCACGAGTGGTTTCGCTGAACCATGCCGAGTTGCTGGAACTCTACGAAATCCGTGAGTCCCTTGAAGGCATGGCCTGCCGTCTGGCCGCCGAGCGCATGACCCTCGAAGAAATCGACGAACTGCGCCGCGTCCTCGAAACCCACGAGCGCGATGAGGCGTTTCAGGCCGGACGAGGCTACTACCAGCAGGAAGGCGATTTCGACTTCCACTACCGGATCATCCAGGGCAGCGGCAACCGCACGCTGACCCAAATGCTCTGCGGCGAGCTCTATCAACTGGTGCGCATGTACCGCATCCAGTTTTCCACCGTACCCAATCGCCCGCACCAGGCATTTGCCGAGCACCACCGAATTCTCGATGCCATCGCCGACCGTGACGGTGAACTGGCCGAGTTGTTGATGCGCCGTCACATCGGCGCCTCCAAACGTAATATCGCCCGTCATTACCAGGACGGCGCTAACCCGACAGCCAAACGAGGTGAGTCATGAGTTTGAACAAGAGCACTCCAGGCCAGCGTTTCCGCGATGCGGTCGCCAGCGAGCATCCATTGCAAGTGGTCGGCGCGATCAACGCCAACCACGCGTTGCTGGCCAAGCGCGCCGGTTTCAAGGCGATTTACCTGTCGGGTGGCGGGGTGGCTGCCGGCTCCCTCGGCGTGCCGGACCTGGGCATCACTGGCCTGGATGACGTACTGACCGACGTGCGTCGTATCACCGACGTCTGCGACTTGCCGCTGCTGGTGGATGTGGACACCGGTTTCGGTTCCTCGGCGTTCAACGTCGCTCGTACCGTGAAGTCGATGATCAAGTTCGGCGCTGCCGCCGTTCACATCGAAGACCAGGTCGGCGCAAAGCGTTGCGGCCACCGTCCTAATAAAGAAATCGTTTCGTTGCAGGAAATGGTCGACCGCATCAAAGCCGCAGTGGATGCGCGTACTGATGACAGCTTCGTGATCATGGCTCGCACCGACGCCTTGGCAGTCGAAGGCCTGGAATCTGCCCTGGATCGCGCTGCTGCGTGCATCGAGGCTGGCGCCGACATGATCTTCCCGGAAGCCATCACCGAACTGGACATGTACAAGCTGTTCGCCAGCCGCGTGAAAGCGCCGATCCTGGCCAACATCACCGAATTCGGTGCGACCCCGCTGTACACCACCGAGCAACTGGCCGGTGCCGATGTATCGCTGGTGCTGTACCCGCTGTCCGCTTTCCGCGCAATGAACAAAGCCGCGGAAAACGTTTACACCGCGATCCGTCGCGACGGCACGCAACAGAACGTTATCGACACCATGCAGACACGCATGGAGCTTTACGATCGCATCGACTACCACACCTTCGAGCAGAAGCTCGATGCGTTGTTTGCTGCGAAGAAGTAAGTCGAACAACTCCCTAACAAATTCAAGAATTCTGGAGACAGCAATGGCCGAAGCAAAAGTACTCAGTGGCGCCGGGCTCCGTGGCCAGGTTGCCGGGCAAACCGCACTGTCCACCGTGGGCCAATCGGGCGCAGGCCTGACCTATCGTGGCTACGACGTTCGTGAACTGGCGGCTGACGCTCAGTTCGAAGAAGTCGCCTACCTGCTGCTGTACGGCGAACTGCCGACCAAAGCGCAACTGGACGCCTACGTCAGCAAACTGAGCAAGCTGCGTGACCTGCCGCAAGCCTTGAAAGAAGTGCTGGAACGCATCCCCGCCGACGCCCACCCGATGGACGTGATGCGTACCGGCTGCTCGTTCCTGGGTAACCTGGAACCGGAGAACAATTTCTCCGAGCAGCACGACAAAACCGACCGTCTGCTGGCCGCGTTCCCAGCAATCATGACCTACTGGTATCGCTTCAGCCATGACGGCAAGCGCATCAGCTGCGTGACTGACGAGCAGTCTATCGGTGGCCATTTCCTGCACCTGCTGCACGGTGAAAAGCCGAGCGAGTTGCACGTCAAGGTGATGAACGTTTCGTTGATCCTTTACGCAGAGCACGAGTTCAACGCGTCGACGTTCACCGCGCGTGTTTGTGCGTCCACCCTGTCGGATCTGTTTTCCTGCATCACCGCCGCGATCGGCTCGCTGCGTGGCCCGCTGCACGGCGGCGCCAACGAAGCAGCGATGGAAATGATCGAGCGCTTCAGCTCGCCAGAAGCGGCGATCGAAGGCACCCTCGGCATGCTCGAGCGTAAAGACAAGATCATGGGCTTCGGTCACGCGATCTATAAGGACAACGATCCGCGCAACGAAGTGATCAAGGGCTGGTCGAAAAAACTCGCTGACGAAGTGGGTGACAAGGTGTTGTTCCCGGTCTCCGAAGCCATCGACAAGACCATGTGGGAGCAAAAGAAACTGTTCCCGAACGCCGACTTCTACCATGCCTCGGCGTACCACTTCATGGGCATTCCCACCAAATTGTTCACACCGATTTTCGTCTGCTCGCGCCTGACCGGTTGGGCTGCCCACGTGTTCGAACAACGTGCCAACAACCGCATCATCCGCCCGAGCGCCGAGTACACCGGCGTCGAACAGCGCAAGTTCGTGCCAATCGAACAACGCTGAATGGTGGGGATGCCTGCACAGGTCACTGAATGAACCGGTGACCCTGTAGGAGCTGGCTTGCCAGCGAAGACGATTTGTCATTCAACCTTCATGTTGACTGATACACCGCATTCGCTGGCAAGCCAGCTCCTACAGAGGTCCGTTTCAATTCAGTACCGCTACCAGGCCCCACCCTTTGTAATTACCGTGACCGAGTCCTGACGATGAACACAAAATTTCGTAAATCGCTGCCCGGCAGCCATCTGGATTACTTCGACGTCCGCGCGGCAGTCGAAGCCATTGCCCCTGGCGCCTACGACACCCTGCCGTACACCTCGCGCGTGCTGGCGGAAAACCTTGTGCGTCGCTGCGACCCGGCCACGCTCACCGAATCCCTGAAGCAATTCATCGAACGCAAGCGCGACCTCGACTTCCCGTGGTTCCCGGCCCGCGTGGTGTGCCACGACATTCTCGGCCAGACCGCACTCGTCGACCTCGCCGGCCTGCGTGACGCCATCGCCCTGCAAGGCGGCGATCCTGCGCAAGTGAACCCGGTGGTGCCGACCCAATTGATCGTCGACCACTCCCTGGCCGTCGAGCGTGGTGGTTTTGATCCGGACGCGTTCGAGAAGAACCGCGCCATCGAAGACCGTCGTAACGAAGACCGTTTCCACTTCATCAACTGGACCAAGAAGGCGTTCAAGAACGTCGACGTGATCCCGCCAGGCAACGGCATCATGCACCAGATCAACCTGGAGAAAATGTCTCCGGTGATCCAGGTGCGTGACGGCGTGGCGTTCCCCGACACCTGCGTCGGCACCGACAGCCACACCCCGCACGTTGATGCGCTGGGCGTGATCGCCATCGGCGTCGGTGGTCTCGAAGCCGAGAGCGTAATGCTCGGGCGTGCCTCCTGGATGCGTCTGCCAGAAAGCGTCGGTGTTGAATTGACCGGCAAGCTGCAACCGGGCATCACCGCCACCGACATGGTGCTGGCGTTGACCGAGTTCCTGCGCCAGCAAAAAGTGGTTGGCGCATGGCTGGAGTTCTTCGGTGAAGGCGCTGCCGCGCTGACCCTGGGCGACCGCGCAACCATTTCCAACATGGCCCCGGAATACGGCGCCACGGCTGCGATGTTCTACATCGACCAGCAGACCATCGACTACCTCAAGCTCACTGGCCGTGAAGATGATCAGGTGCAACTGGTCGAGAACTACGCCAAGACCACCGGCCTGTGGGCCGACAGCCTGAAGGGCGCGCAATACGAGCGCGGCTTGACCTTCGACTTGTCCACGGTCGTGCGCAACATGGCCGGCCCGAGCAACCCGCACGCCCGCGTGGCAGTTTCCGATTTGGCCGCCAAAGGCATCTCCGGTCAGTGGGACGACGTGCCTGGCCAAATGCCCGACGGCGCCGTGATCATCGCTGCCATCACCAGCTGCACCAACACCAGCAACCCGCGCAACGTCATCGCTGCCGGCCTGCTGGCGCGCAATGCCAACAAACTCGGCTTGACCCGCAAGCCATGGGTGAAATCGTCCCTGGCACCAGGTTCGAAAACCGTCGCGCTGTACCTGGATGAAGCCGGTCTGACCGACGAACTGGAACAGCTGGGCTTCGGCGTCGTCGCCTTCGCCTGCACCACCTGCAACGGTATGTCCGGCGCACTGGACCCAGTGATCCAGCAAGAAATCATCGACCGTGACCTGTACGCCACCGCTGTACTGTCCGGCAACCGCAACTTCGACGGCCGGATCCACCCGTACGCCAAGCAAGCGTTCCTCGCCTCGCCGCCGCTGGTGGTTGCTTATGCCATCGCCGGGACCATCCGTTTCGACATCGAAAAAGATGTGCTGGCTGTGGTCGATGGCAAGGAAATCCGCCTGAAAGACATCTGGCCGAGCGACGAAGAAATCGACGCCGTGGTCAAGGCATCGGTGAAGCCGGAGCAGTTCCGTCAGGTCTACATCCCGATGTTCGCCATCCACGAAGACACCGGCCCGAAAGTTGCGCCACTGTACGACTGGCGCGAGATGAGCACCTACATCCGCCGTCCGCCGTACTGGGAAGGCGCGCTGGCCGGGGCACGTCCGCTCAAGGGCATGCGCCCGTTGGCAGTGCTGCCGGACAACATCACCACCGATCACCTGTCGCCGTCGAACGCGATCATGCTGGACAGCGCCGCCGGTGAATACCTGGCGAAAATGGGCCTGCCGGAAGAGGACTTCAACTCTTACGCGACTCATAGGGGCGACCATTTAACTGCGCAGCGTGCCACCTTCGCCAACCCGAAACTGTTCAACGAAATGGTTCTGGAAAACGGCAAGGTCAAGCAGGGTTCGCTGGCACGGGTCGAGCCGGAAGGCAAAGTGATGCGCATGTGGGAAGCCATCGAAACCTACATGGAACGCAAGCAGCCGCTGATCATCATTGCCGGCGCCGACTACGGTCAGGGTTCGTCCCGCGACTGGGCGGCGAAGGGCGTGCGTCTGGCGGGTGTGGAAGCGATTGCCGCTGAAGGTTTCGAGCGCATTCACCGCACCAACCTGGTGGGCATGGGCGTGTTGCCGCTGGAATTCAAAGCCGGCACCAACCGTCACACTCTGGCCATCGACGGCAGTGAAACCTACGACGTGATCGGCGAGCGCACACCGCGCGCCGAGCTGACGCTGGTGATCCATCGCAAGAACGGCGAACGCGTCGATGTGCCGGTGACCTGCCGCCTCGACACCGCTGAAGAAGTGTCGATCTATGAGGCCGGCGGCGTGTTGCAACGCTTTGCCCAGGACTTCCTCGAAGAATCGGCAGTCGCCGTTTAACACACGCTGTACGGACACGGGACTTCAAGTCCCGTGTCTGTTTTCAAGGTAAGGAGTAACGAGCACATGGCTCACGCAGCTCAGATCAAAATCCCTGCCACCTACATGCGTGGCGGCACCAGCAAAGGCGTGTTTTTCAGCCTGAAAGACCTGCCCGAAGTGGCACAAATTCCTGGCCCGGCCCGCGATGCCTTGTTGCTGCGCGTGATCGGCAGCCCCGATCCGTACGATAAGCAAATCGACGGCATGGGCGGCGCAACCTCCAGCACCAGCAAAACTGTGATCCTGTCGAAAAGTCTCAAGGCTGATCACGACGTTGATTATCTGTTTGGTCAGGTGTCCATCGACAAGCCTTTCGTCGACTGGAGCGGCAACTGCGGCAACCTGACGGCGGCAGTCGGTTCGTTTGCCATCAGCAATGGTCTGGTGGACGCCAGCCGCATCCCGTACAACGGCGTGGCCGTGGTTCGTGTGTGGCAAGCCAACATTGGCAAGACCATCATTGCTCATGTGCCGATCACCAACGGTGAAGTGCAGGAAACCGGTGATTTCGAACTTGATGGCGTGACCTTTCCGGCCGCCGAAGTACAGGTCGAATTCATGGACCCGGCGGCGGAAGAAGAGGGCGGCGGCGGTTCGATGTTCCCTACCGGCAACCTGGTGGACGACCTCGAAGTACCCGGTGTCGGAACCTTCAAGGCGACCATGATCAATGCCGGCATCCCGACGATTTTCGTCAATGCCGAGGACATCGGTTACACCGGCACCGAATTGCAGGGCGCGATCAACAGCGATCCGAAAGCGCTGGCGATGTTCGAGACGATTCGTGCTTATGGCGCACTGCGCATGGGCCTGATCTCGAACCTCGACGAAGCGGCCAAGCGTCAGCACACCCCTAAGGTGGCCTTCGTGGCCAAGTCGGCGGACTACGTGTCGTCCAGCGGCAAGGCAATTGCGGCGGGTGATGTCGACCTGCTGGTACGTGCATTGTCGATGGGTAAATTGCACCACGCGATGATGGGCACAGCGGCTGTAGCCATTGGCACGGCAGCGGCAATTACCGGCACGTTGGTGAACCTCGCGGCAGGCGGTGTTGAGCGCAATGCAGTGCGCTTCGGCCATCCGTCCGGCACGTTGCGCGTTGGCGCCGAGGCCAGTCAGGTCAACGGGGAGTGGGTCGTGAACAAAGCCATCATGAGCCGCAGCGCGCGGGTATTGATGGAAGGGTTTGTCCGCGTACCGGGCGACTCGTTCTAAGCGACACCGTCCCCTGTAGGAGCACGGCTTGCCGGCGATGGCGTCTTTGAAATCGTCATCGCCGGCAAGCCGTGCTCCTACAGGGGACGCATTTCAATAACAAGAATTTGTCATTGACTGAGAATGCCCTGAACCGAGGTCCCATCAACGAGCCACGTGCAGAGTGAATCGAACATGAGTGCCAACGTCGACCTGAACAACCGTCCCGACTACGACAAGGTCCTGCAGGACATTGCCGATTACGTTCTCAACTACAAGATCGAGTCAGAAGAGGCGCTGGATACCGCGCGCAACTGCCTAATCGATACCTTGGGTTGCGGCCTGCTGGCCCTGCGGTTTCCCGAATGCACCAAGCATTTGGGGCCCTTGGTGGAAGGCACGGTCGTGCCGTTCGGCGCCCGGGTGCCGGGGACTAGTTACCGGCTCGATCCGGTCAAGGCAGCCTGGGACATCGGGTGCATTGTGCGCTGGCTCGACTACAACGACACCTGGCTCGCGGCTGAATGGGGTCATCCGTCGGATAATCTCGGCGGCATTCTCGCGGTGGCGGATCACTTGTCGCAAAAGCGTCTGGCCAATGGTGATGCGCCATTGACGGTTCGCGTGGTCCTCGAAGCAATGATCATGGCCCATGAGATTCAAGGCGTAATCGCCCTGGAAAACTCCTTCAACCGCGTCGGTCTCGATCACGTCATCCTGGTAAAAGTCGCCTCGACCGCCGTCACCGCCAAACTGATGGGCGCCAACCGCGAGCAGATGCTCTCGGCGTTGTCCCACGCATTCGCTGACGGTCAGGCATTGCGCACTTATCGCCATGCGCCGAATGCCGGCTCACGCAAATCATGGGCGGCGGGAGATGCGTCCAGTCGTGGTGTGCGTCTCGCGGACATTGCGATGCGTGGCGAGATGGGCATTCCCGGTGTGTTGAGTGCCAAGCAGTGGGGCTTTTACGACGTATTGTTCAGCCACACCAACAACGACCTGGCGCTTAAGCCCGAAGACAAACAGGCTTTCAGTTTCTCGCGGCCATACGGCAGTTATGTGATGGAAAACGTGCTGTTCAAGATCAGTTTTCCCGCCGAGTTCCATGCGCAAACGGCATGCGAAGCGGCAGTCACCTTGCATCCGCAGGTTCGAAACCGTCTGCACGATATCGACAGGATCGTCATCACCACCCACGAATCGGCGATTCGCATTATTTCCAAGGTTGGTCCGTTGGCCAACGCCGCCGATCGCGATCACTGCATCCAGTACATGACTGCTGTGCCGCTGGCCTTCGGCAATCTGGTGGCCGAGCACTACGAGGATGACTTCCACAAAGCGCATCCGATCATCGACGTGCTGCGCGAGAAAATGGTCATCGTCGAAAACCCGGTTTACACCCGTGAATACCTGGAAGCCGACAAGCGCTCGATCACCAATGCGATTCAGGTGTTTTTCAAGGATGGCTCCAGAACCGAGAACGTGGTGGTGGAGTACCCGATCGGCCATCGTCGGCGCCGTGTCGATGGCATTCCATTGCTGGAGGACAAGTTCAGGGCGAACCTGCTGACACGATTCACTGGGCAGCGAAGTGAGGCGATTTTTGCGTTGTGCAAGGATCAGCAGAAGCTTGAAGCGACACCGGTGAACCGGTTTGTGGATTTATTTGTTATCTAGGAGACCGTGTGATCGTTCATCGCGGGCAAGCCATGCTCCCACATTTGGAATACGTTCCCTGTGGGAGCGGCGGTGCGACGATTCGACTTGCCCGCGATGGCGATATAACAGGCGACGCAGAACTACTTGAACCGCCGCTCCACCCCTTTTTCCACAAGGATTTTCGCGGAAATCTCTTCCACCGAAAAATGCGTGGAATTGATGTGAGCAATGTTCTCGCGGCGGAACAGGTTTTCCACCTCGCGCACTTCAAACTCGCACTGGGCATAGCTTGAATAACGGCTGTTGGGCTTGCGCTCGTTGCGGATCGCGGTAAGGCGGTCCGGGTCGATGGTCAGGCCAAACAGCTTGTGCTGATGGGCGCGCAGGGCGCTTGGCAGGGTCAGGCGTTCCATGTCGTCTTCGGTCAGCGGGTAGTTGGCCGCGCGGATGCCGAATTGCATGGCCATGTACAGACAGGTCGGGGTCTTGCCGCAACGCGACACGCCGACCAGGATCAAATCGGCTTTGTCGTAGTAGTGCGTGCGGGCGCCATCGTCGTTGTCGAGGGCGAAGTTCACCGCCTCGATGCGTTCCATGTAATTGGTGTTGGCGCCGATGGAGTGGGATTTGCCCACGGTGTAAGAAGAATGCTCGGTCAATTCCTGCTCAAGCGGTGCCAGGAACGTCGAGAAAATGTCGATCATGAAACCATTGGAGGTTGCGAGGATCTCACGGATGTCCTGATTGACGATGGTGTCGAAAATAATCGGCCGGAAGCCGTCGGTTTCAGCGGCTTTGTTGATTTGTTGTACCATGGCCCGCGCTTTATCCACGTTATCGATATACGGTCGCGTGAATTTGCTAAAGGTAATGTTTTCGAACTGCGCCAGGAGGCTTTGACCCAGGGTTTCGGCCGTGATGCCGGTACCGTCGGAAATAAAGAAAGCAGATCGTTTCATTTGCACCTTGGGCCTTAAGCTAATGACGAATCTTGGATATGATAGGCGCGGTTTGTCGGCCGCCAGTGGCCCGCATTCTCACTTATTTTCCAGGTCCAGGCCATACAGCTGGCAAACGCTCCTTTGAGCAGCCGGCTTCTGAGCTTTTCCAACACAGTTAGTGGAGAGATCACCTTGGTAGAGTACGTAGTTTCCCTCGATAAGCTCGGCGTCCATGATGTAGAGCACGTAGGGGGCAAGAACGCATCCCTGGGCGAGATGATCAGTAACCTTGCAGGTGCCGGTGTATCGGTGCCCGGTGGCTTCGCCACGACAGCTCAGGCTTATCGTGATTTTCTGGAACTGAGCGGCCTCAACGATCAGATCCACGCCGCCCTCGACGCCCTGGATGTCGACGATGTCAACGCCCTGGCCCGTACGGGCGCCCAGATCCGTCAATGGATCATGGAAGCCGAGTTCCCCGAGAAGCTCAACGCCGAGATCCGCACTGCGTTCGCCACGCTGTCGGCCGGCAACCCTGACATGGCCGTGGCCGTGCGCTCTTCCGCTACCGCCGAAGACTTGCCGGACGCGTCCTTCGCCGGTCAGCAGGAAACTTTCCTGAACATCCGTGGTGTCGAAAACGTCATTCGCGCCGCCAAAGAGGTGTTCGCTTCCCTGTTTAACGACCGTGCGATTTCCTACCGTGTGCACCAGGGCTTCGACCACAAGCTGGTGGCTCTGTCGGCCGGCGTTCAGCGCATGGTCCGCTCCGAGACCGGCACCGCCGGCGTGATGTTCACCCTCGATACCGAATCGGGCTTCCGTGACGTCGTGTTCATCACCGGCGCCTACGGCCTGGGTGAAACCGTCGTACAAGGCGCGGTGAACCCGGATGAGTTCTACGTGCACAAAGGCACGCTGGCTGCTGGTCGTCCAGCTATCCTGCGCCGCAACCTGGGCAGCAAAGCCATCAAGATGATCTACGGCGAAGTCGCCACGGCCGGCAAATCGGTCAAGACCATCGACGTCGACAAGGCGGATCGCGCTCGTTTCTGCCTGAGCGATGCCGAAGTCAGCGAACTGGCCAAGCAAGCGATGATCATCGAGAAGCACTACAAGTGCCCGATGGACATCGAGTGGGCCAAAGACGGCGACGACGGCAAGCTCTACATCGTTCAGGCCCGCCCTGAAACCGTGAAGAGCCGCACTCAGGCCAACGTCATGGAGCGTTACCTGTTGAAAGAAACCGGCACTGTGCTGGTTGAAGGTCGCGCCATCGGCCAGCGCATCGGCGCCGGCAAGGTCCGCATCATCAAGGACGTGTCCGAAATGGACAAAGTCCAGCCGGGCGACGTTCTGGTTTCCGACATGACCGACCCGGATTGGGAACCGGTCATGAAGCGCGCCAGCGCCATCGTCACCAACCGTGGCGGTCGTACTTGCCACGCGGCGATCATCGCTCGCGAACTGGGCATCCCGGCAGTGGTCGGTTGCGGCAACGCCACCCAGCTGTTGAAAGACGGCCAGGGCGTGACGGTTTCCTGTGCTGAAGGCGACACCGGTTACATCTTCGAAGGCGAACTGGGCTTCGACATCAAGAAAAACTCCGTCGATGCCATGCCGGACCTGCCGTTCAAGATCATGATGAACGTCGGCAACCCGGACCGCGCCTTCGACTTCGCGCAACTGCCGAACGCCGGTGTGGGCCTGGCCCGTCTGGAATTCATCATCAACCGCATGATCGGTGTTCACCCGAAAGCGCTGTTGAACTACGACGGCCTGCCGCAGGACATCAAGGACAGCGTCGACAAGCGCATCGCCGGTTACAACGACCCGGTCGACTTCTACGTCGACAAACTGGTCGAAGGCATCAGCACCCTGGCTGCAGCGTTCACGCCGAAAAAGGTCATCGTGCGTCTGTCGGACTTCAAGTCCAACGAGTACGCGAACCTGATCGGCGGCAAGCTCTACGAGCCGGAAGAAGAAAACCCGATGCTGGGCTTCCGTGGTGCTTCGCGTTACATCAGCGAATCGTTCCGCGACTGCTTCGAACTCGAGTGCCGCGCCCTCAAGCGTGTGCGCAACGAGATGGGCCTGACCAACGTCGAAATCATGGTGCCGTTCGTCCGTACCCTGGGCGAAGCCAGCCAAGTGATCGATCTGCTGGCCGAAAACGGTTTGGCTCGCGGCGAAAACGGTCTGCGCATCATCATGATGTGCGAACTGCCATCCAACGCGATCCTCGCTGAAGAGTTCCTCGAATTCTTCGACGGCTTCTCGATTGGTTCCAACGACCTGACTCAGCTGACGCTGGGCCTGGACCGTGACTCCGGGATCATCGCGCACCTGTTCGACGAGCGTAATCCGGCGGTCAAGAAGCTGCTGGCCAACGCCATTGCCGCGTGCAACAAGGCTGGCAAGTACATCGGCATTTGCGGTCAGGGTCCTTCGGACCACCCGGACCTGGCCAAGTGGCTGATGGAGCAGGGCATTGAAAGCGTTTCGTTGAACCCCGATTCCGTACTGGAAACCTGGTTCTTCCTGGCTGAAGGTCAGGCTTCGGCGTGATGTGAATGAAGCCCCGGTCAAGTGGCCGGGGCTTTAAGAATTGAGTAGGGCGGGCTCCTCTGGATGCCGCCCTTTTTTGTGCAAGAGCATTATGCAAAGCAGCAGCAACCTATTTCCTGTCGCCCTGGTCAGCGCCGAACGACGCGGCGATCTGAGCGAAGATGTTTATCGATTGAAACCGGCCAACAGCCCGGACCCTAGCGTCGAACTGGCCGTTACTCGGCTGGGCATGGCCGATGGACCGGTGGGGCGCGGTGTGCCGGTGATTCTGTTGCACGGCAGCTTCTCCAATCGGCGCTTCTGGTTTTCCCCGAAAGGGCTGGGGTTGGGTGCTTACCTGACGCGTCTGGGATTCGACGTGTGGATCCCGGAAATGCGCGGTCATGGCCTGTCCCAGCGTAACCAGGGCTACCGCAAGAACCGTGTCGCCGATTACGCTCGTTACGATTTGCCTGCCATTGGCGCGTTTGTGCGTGAGCAAAGCGGTCAGGTTCCGCACTGGATCGGTCACTCACTGGGCGGTATCACGCTGGCAGCGGCATTGGGCGGTGAGTACATCGGCGAGCCTGTGGTGGCGTCTGCGGCGTTCTTTGGTGCGCAGGTCAGCCGGACCTACTGGCCATTGAAAATTCCACCGGTGGAATGGAGCGGGCGTTTTATTCTCAAGCGCTTTGCACAGCTGTCGGGATCCCGGCTCAAGCGCGGCCCGGAGGACGAGCCGATTGGCCTGGCCCTGGAAAGCATGCGCTGGTACGGCTTGTTTGGGCGATTCGGCGATTCCGACAAGGACTGGTGGGCTGGCTTGGCCAACGTTGCGATGCCGGTGTTGGCTGTAAGCGCGGTTGGCGATCATCAGGACCCGACGTGGGCGTGTCGCAAACTGTTTGACCAGATCGGTTCCGAGCACAAGCAATTCATTGAACTTGGTCGCGAGCAGGGCTTTGGCGACAATTTTGGTCACGTTGAAATGCTGGTCAGCAAAGCCGCTCAAGCCGAAGTCTGGCCATTGGTGGCGCGTTGGTTGGCTGATCAACAGACGCCTTTGATGGGCGACAAGCAGGATCTGGCCACGGCAATTTGAAGCCGATGCTCTAACAAGGGCATTCCGCTCTGTTCGGCTTGCGGCTAAGATATGACGCATTGAGCTATTTTGGTCACGTTCGACACCCTCGATTGTCTTCCTCTTTACAGGAGTTTCTCGATGAACCATTACCTCACGCCTGACCTGTGCGACGCCTATCCGGAGCTGGTGCAGGTGCTGGAACCGATGTTCAGCAATTTCGGTGGCCGTGATTCTTTCGGCGGCGAAATCGTGACCATCAAGTGCTTCGAAGACAACTCGCTGGTCAAGGAACAAGCCGAGCTCAAGGGTAATGGCAAGGTGTTGGTGGTCGACGGTGGTGGTTCCCTGCGTCGTGCGCTGCTGGGCGACATGATCGCCGAGAAAGCCGCGAAAAACGGTTGGGAAGGGCTGGTGATCTACGGTTGCATCCGTGACGTCGACGTCATTGCACAAACCGACCTGGGTGTTCAGGCCCTGGCCAGCCATCCGATGAAAACCGACAAGCGCGGGATCGGCGATCTCAACGTAGCGGTGACCTTTGCCGGCGTGACGTTCCATCCAGGCCATTACATCTATGCGGACAACAACGGCGTGATCATTTCGCCAAGCCCGCTGAAAATGCCTGAATAAACAGAAACCAACAAAGGGATGCGGATGTTCGAGGAAGAAAACGCGCAGTGGGGCCTGGTGCATGCCCTGGTGCTGGACGGTAAAGGCGGTGCGCGTTCGATAGCCCGGACTGAGCTCGATGACTTGCAACTACAGGCCCATGAAAGCCTGTGGCTGCACTGGGATCGCAGTCATCCGCAAACCCAGACCTGGCTGCGTAAATCCAGCGGTCTGAGTGAATTCAGCTGTGACCTTTTACTCGAAGAAAACACCCGGCCGCGCCTGTTGCCCTTGCCGGACGCCGAACTGTTGCTGTTTCTGCGCGGGGTCAACCTGAACCCCGGCGCAGAACCGGAAGACATGGTCTCGGTGCGAATATTCGCCTCGGCCCAGCGAGTTATCTCCTTGCGTCTGCGACCGTTGCGCGCAACCGATGAATTGCTGGTGCAACTCACCGATGGCAAAGGGCCGAAAACCGCCTCCGAACTCGTCCTGTGCATGGCGCAATACCTCACCAACAAAGTGCAGGACCTGGTCAGTTGCCTCTCGGAAGTGGTCGATGAGGAAGAAGAAAAACTGGATGCCGACGAACGGTATACTCCCGAACATGGCGCCATATTGCAGATCCGTCGCAGGGCGGCTGCACTGAAACGTTTCCTTGCACCACAACGGGAGATTTTCGGGCAACTGACGCGTATAAAGCTGCCCTGGTTTGTCGACGACGACGGCGATTACTGGAACGAATTGAACAACAGCCTGACCCGCTACCTTGAGGAGCTGGAATTGACCCGGGAGCGGGTGGGGCTGGTCCTTGAGGCTGAAGACAGACGCTTGAGCGTGCGCATGAACCGCACGATGTACCGTTTCGGGATCATCACCGGGATCTTTTTGCCGATGAGTTTTCTGACCGGTCTTTTGGGGATCAACGTGGGTGGCATTCCGTTCTCTGCCAGTCCCTATGGCTTCCTGATTGCGTGCCTGATGATGGTCTCGGTGGCGCTCGGGCAGTGGTGGTTATTTCGACGTTTGCGCTGGGTCTGAAGATGAGTCATGTGACCCGAGCAAATTTGACCGCGTCTTTCACAGACATCACGAGAGGTGCGTATGCACGATCCGTTTGAACAGTCTTTGCGCGACATGCTCAATGCATCACCGTCCACCCGGGACGATGATGCGTGCCTTGGGCGTGTACTGAAAACCGCCAACCGCCAGGTCGGCGCTGGTGATCTGTTCAGCCTGCTGGGTCGCTGGTTGCCCGCGCTGATGATTGCCCTCAATAGCGGCTCGGCCCACGTCTCGCCGGTATCCCGTCACCGTAAACCTACCGTTCGCACCGCTGATAAGGCTGATTAATATGGAACTTGATCTCTGGACTCAGAGCCTCGTCACTGCAATGACTGCGTTATGGACCAAGGTTGCGAACTTCATTCCGAACCTGTTCGGCGCACTGGTGGTGCTGCTGTTGGGTTTCGTCGTGGCGAAACTTTTGGACACTTTATTGTCCAAGCTGCTCGCCAAGCTGGGGCTCGATCGCCTGATGGGCGGCACCGGGCTGACTAAGTTGTTGTCCCGCGCCGGTCTTCAAGTACCGATCTCGACCCTGATCGGCAAAATTGTCTATTGGTTCGTTCTGCTAATTTTTCTGGTTTCTGCCGCAGAATCTCTTGGACTTGAACGAGTTTCAGCTACGCTGGATATGCTAGCTCTGTATGTGCCGAAGGTATTCGGCGCGGCACTGGTGTTGCTGGTGGGTGTTTTACTGGCACAACTGGCCAATGGATTGGTGCGCGGCGCAGCAGAAGGCGTAGGACTGGACTACGCTGCAGGATTGGGACGAATTGCGCAGGGGCTGGTGATTATCATCAGCATTTCGGTTGCGATCAGTCAGTTGGAGGTCAAGACTGACCTCTTGAACCATGTGATCGTCATCGTATTGATTACCGTTGGTCTGGCGGTTGCGCTGGCCATGGGTTTGGGAAGCCGGGAAATCGCCGGGCAGATTCTTGCGGGAATCTATGTGCGAGAGCTGTATCAGGTTGGGCAACAAGTGCGTGTTGGCGAGGTTGAGGGGCAGATCGAAGAGATCGGCACGGTTAAAACTACATTGCTGACCGATGAGGGTGAGCTAGTCTCTCTCTCGAATCGGATTCTCCTGGAGCAGCATGTAAGTAGCCGCTAACGCGGCAAACCCTGCTAACGTATGCCGCCGCAAAATGTCCTGAAAGGGCTGCGGCGGACATTGACCTGACTGTCGGCCCGACTTGTTTTGAATAAAGCTCAATCGCTCTCCACGCGCTACGACCCCCGCGAGCTCTCTGATGAGGAGTTGGTCGCGCGCTCGCATACCGAGCTGTTTCACGTAACGCGTGCATATGAAGAACTGATGCGGCGTTACCAGCGAACATTATTTAATGTCTGTGCCCGATACCTTGGGAACGATCGCGACGCAGACGATGTCTGTCAGGAAGTGATGCTGAAGGTGCTGTATGGCTTGAAGAACTTTGAAGGGAAATCGAAGTTCAAGACGTGGCTATATAGCATCACGTACAACGAATGCATCACACAGTATCGGAAGGAACGGCGAAAGCGTCGCTTGATGGACGCTTTAAGTCTGGACCCCCTCGAGGAAGCATCTGAAGAAAAGATGCCGAAACCTGAGGATAAGGGTGGACTTGATCGCTGGCTTGTGTATGTAAACCCGATTGACCGTGAAATTTTGGTGCTACGATTTGTCGCAGAGCTGGAATTTCAGGAGATCGCGGATATTATGCATATGGGATTGAGTGCAACAAAAATGCGGTACAAACGCGCTCTTGATAAATTGCGTGAGAAATTTGCAGACAGTGCTGAAACTTAGTTCAGCGCAAATATCTCTTACGTGTAGGCTAGTTCTGATAGACTAGCCGCCGAGTTGTCCCCCGGTTTGAGGGACTGCTTTACAATCACCAGATGGGGATTTAACGGATGAAACTGAAAAACACCTTGGGCTTGGCCATTGGTACTCTTATTGCCGCTACTTCTTTCGGCGTTCTGGCACAAGGCCAAGGCGCTTTTGAAGGCGAGCTTAACTACGGGAAAAAGTACAACGACAGCGTTAACGACGTTGAAGACGGTTACACTCCTGGCGCCTCCATCGGTTACTTCTTGACCGACGATGTATCGGTGAACTTCACCTACAACGCTGAAGACTACACCCGTTCGGACAACAACACTGGCAATCAGAAAATCGAAGGCGACAGCTTCGGTCTGAACACTCAATACCACTTCAACAACGCTGGCGACGCTCTGCGTCCTTACGTTCAAGGTGGTGTTAAGCACGGCAGCATGACCAACGTTAAAGCTAACGGCCACAGCGGTCGTGACCAGTCGACTTTCCTGACTGCTGGCGCTGGCCTGAAGTACTACTTCGTGGAAAACGTCTACGCCCGTGCTGGCGTAGAAGCTGACTACAAGCTGGACAACGGCCGTTGGGACTACATTCCTTCCATTGGCCTGGGCGTGAACTTCGGTGGCGGCAACAAGCCAGTTGCTGCAGCTCCAGCACCAGAAGTTTGCTCCGACAGCGACAACGATGGCGTGTGCGACAACGTTGACAAGTGCCCAGACACCCCAGCCAACGTAACTGTTGACGCTGATGGCTGCCCGGCAGTTGCTGAAGTTGTTCGTGTTGAGCTGGACGTGAAATTCGACTTCGACAAGTCGGCAGTCAAGCCAGACAGCTACGCTGACATCAAGAACCTGGCTGATTTCATGAAGCAGTACCCAGCCACCAGCACTACTGTTGAAGGTCACACTGACAACGTCGGTCCTGACGCTTACAACCAGAAACTGTCCGAGCGTCGTGCAAACGCCGTTAAGCAAGTTCTGACCAACCAGTACGGTGTTGAATCGTCGCGCGTTCAGTCTGTTGGCTACGGCGAATCCCGCCCAGTTGCTGACAACAAAACCGCTGAAGGTCGTGCTATCAACCGTCGCGTAGAAGCGCAGGTTGAAGCTAACGCTAAGTAATTAGCGCACAGCTCTGAGAAAAGCCCGGCTTAGGCCGGGCTTTTCTTTGTCTGCGATTTGGTGAAATGGAGTGATTCAGGCAGCTTTACGCTGGTTGATCCGCCGTCATCGCAGGCAAGCCGTGCTCCCACAGGGATCGAGTCGCACAGGCCGCGACCGCGCCAATCACCAGGATGGCCGGGCTTTTCAGTTCGAAGGCACAGGCATCTTCTTCCATCGCCTTTAAGCTGCTCCGGCATTCCCTTTGATGCGGCAACGATGCATTTTCAATCATCGCTACCGGCGTATCGGCTGCCATTGCACCAGCCAGCAGTTGCTCACGGATCTCGCTGAGCTTCGCCACACCCATGTAAATCACCAGTGTCGTGCCACCTTGGGCCAGCGCCTGCCAGTTAAGGCTGCTGCCATCCTGAGTGTGGGCGGTGACCAGCGTTACCCCTCGTGCCACGCCGCGCAGGGTTAGCGGAATATCGCATTGCGTCGCGCCAGCCAGCCCGGCAGTGATGCCATTGACCAGTTCAACCTCGACACCACGTTCGCGCAACCACTGTGCTTCTTCACCACCACGCCCGAAGATGCACGGGTCGCCACCCTTGAGCCGAACCACGCATTTGCCGTGACGGGCATAACGCAACATCAAACGATGAATGAATTCTTGCGGAGTAGAGCGACAGCCACCGCGCTTACCCACAGGAATAATCCGCGCGCCGCAGCAGTGCTCCAGCACCGCGTCGTTGACCAGATCGTCGATCAGCACCACATCCGCTTCTCTCAATGCCCGAACAGCTTTGAGCGTCAGTAATTCAGGGTCACCGGGACCCGCACCCACCAGCCAGACTTTTGCGCTCATAGTGTTTTCCTCACGAGATGGCGGCTTGCGGCTGCGCGGTGGCGGCCAGCAAACGCTTGATTTCCGGGACGCAGGAACCGCATTGCGTGCCGCAACCCAATTCTTGTTTCAACCCCTGCAAGTCCAGGCCACGACGAATGCCGGCGCAGACCGCGTTTTGGCTGACGTTTTTGCAGTTGCACAGGGTTTTGTTGCCGGTCGCTTCGGCATCGACCTGGCCCGGCGGGGCACTTAGTGGCGCGAGCAGCCAACGCCGTAGCTGTTCATCGGCGCGACCTTCGAGCCAGAGGTTCTGCAGCCAGTGTCGGGCGAGGGTTTCACCCGCCAAACGGATCGTAGTGATCCGGCCGTTCTCGATCCGCACCCGCTTACCGATGGAGCGTCGTGGGTCGTCGTAGGCCAGGACCGGGCCGTCATTGAGCCCCAGGCATTGATCGATTTCCCGTAGCAGTTGCGGATCTGGCGCGGTGGGACTGGCAGCGCGTATCAGCAGCGCAGGGCGCTCACGGCCAGCAAGGCTGAGGCTGACGTAGGAAAACGTCTCGCAGAGCGGGCGTAGAGTCTCAAAATGCTGTTGGACATCGCCCTCTATCAGCGCGAAAAGGTGCCAAGGCAATTGGACCGGTTCGAGGCGTACGCCACTGTGTTTAAGCTCCGGTTGTTTCGACAAAGGGTCGAAGGCGGGGAGCGTGAGGGTGTTTATGCCACCCTTAAGAAAACGGTCACCAAAATGCATCGGCAAAAAGGCTTGGCCCGGACGCACGCTGTCATCACTGGCGACCGGCACGATCACTGCGCCGCGGCGGCTTTTCAGGCTGATCAGATCACCGGATTGCAGGCGATGCCGGCGCAGTTCATCGGGGTGCAGGCTCAACACGGCTTCGCTGACATGTCCGAACAGCTGCGCGGCGGTGCCGGTGCGGCTCATACCGTGCCATTGATCGCGCAGGCGACCGGTGATCAGCGTCAGCGGGAAGCGTGCATCCCGTTGTTCCTTGGCGGCGCGATACGGATCTGCCACGAACTGCGCGCGGCCACTGGCGGTCGGGAAAATACCGTCCAGATACAGCCGGGCGGTGCCTGCGCTGGAACCCGTAGGAAAAGGCCATTGTTGCGGACCGATTTTGTCGATCAGCGCGTGGCTGATTCCAGACAAATCCAGATCGCGGCCGCGCGTCAGCTGTTTGTATTCGTCGAAGACCTGCGCCGGGGTTTCAAAGGCAAACAGGCTGGCCGCTTCCGGGCGCAGACGTTTCTCCAGACGCTGTGCAAAATCCACCGTGATAGCCCAGTCCGGACGCGCTTCACCGGGTGCGATGATCGCCCGGCGGACGTGGGAAATACGCCGCTCGGAGTTGGTGACCGTGCCGTCTTTTTCACCCCAACTAGCGGCGGGCAGCAGCAGATCGGCGAACGCAGCGGTTTCGGTGGTGCGGAAAGCCTCTTGCAGCACCACGAACGGACAAGTCTCCAAAGCGGCGCGCACGGCAGTCTGATCGGGAAGGGACTGCGCGGGGTTGGTACACGCGATCCACAAGGCTTTGATCTTTCCGCTACCCACCTGCTCAAACAACTCGATGGCGCTCAGCCCCGGGTTTTCCGGCAGGTGATCAACGCCCCAATAAGTCGCCACCTCGGCACGGTGCTGCGCATTGGCGGCGTCGCGATGCCCCGGCAGCAGGTTGGACAGACTGCCAGTTTCGCGCCCGCCCATGGCATTTGGCTGACCGGTCAACGAGAAAGGTCCTGCACCCGGCCGGCCAATTTGCCCGGTCGCCAGGTGTAAATTAATCAGGGCGCTGTTTTTTGCGCTGCCGGCGGTGGACTGGTTCAGCCCCATGCACCACAGCGACAGGAAACTCGCTGAAGTACCGACCCATTCGGCGCATTGCTGCAGTTGTTCGCTGCTGATTCCGCACAGCTGCGACACCATCTGCGGTGTGTAATCGCGCACCAGACTCTTCAACTCGGCCAGGCCTTCGGTATGGGCCTTGATGTAGTCGCGGTCGATCCAGTCTTCCCACAGCAGCAGGTGCAAAATCCCATGGAACAAGGCGACATCGGTCCCCGGAAGAATCGCCAGGTGCAGGTCAGCCAAATCGCAAGTGTCGGTACGACGCGGGTCGATGACGATGACTTTCATCTGTGGTCGCTGGGATTTGGCTTCTTCCAGACGACGAAACAGCACCGGGTGGGCGTAGGCCATGTTGCTGCCGACGATCATCACGCAGTCGCTCAGTTCCAGGTCTTCATAGCTGCATGGCGGCGCATCGGCGCCCAGGCTGCGTTTATAGCCGACCACCGCCGACGACATGCACAGCCGCGAATTGCTGTCGATGTTATTGGTGCCTACCAGCGCTCGCGCCAGTTTGTTGAAGGCGTAGTAGTCCTCGGTCAGCAACTGCCCGGAAATGTAGAACGCCACGCTGTCCGGGCCGTGCTCGGCAATGGTTTGTGCGAAAACGCTGGCGGCGTGGTCGAGGGCGTTGTCCCAGTCGGTGCGGCCACGCGCCAGGCCTTTGCCGAGGCGCAGTTCGGGGTACAACGCCCGCGCCGTCAAGTCGCCGGTCAAATGCAGGGTTGATCCCTTGCTGCACAACTTGCCGAAGTTGGCCGGGTGCGCCGGATCGCCGCTGACGCCGAGGATGCGCTCGCCGTCATGCTCGATCAGCACCCCGCAGCCAACCCCGCAATAGCAGCAGGTAGACGCGGTGATCTGGCGGTCCATCAGCCTGCGTCCCGCAGGGCCAGCATCACTCGGCCATTTTCGACCCGCGCCGGGTGGTGATGGGCGCAGCCGATGTCCGGGGCCTGGGCTTCGCCAGTTTCCAGATCGATCTGCCAGTTGTGCAGCGGGCAGGCCACACGCTTGCCGTAGATCAAGCCTTGGGACAGTGGCCCGCCCTTGTGCGGGCAGCGGTCGTCGAGGGCGAAAACCTCATCGTCGCTGGTACGAAAAATCGCGATGTCACCTTTGGGGCCGGCGATGATCCGTGAACCCAAGGCGTTGATTTCTTCCAGTGCGCAGATATCCAGCCAGTTCATGCCAGCACCTCCAGGTTTTTCACGGGAATGACGTCGAATTCTTTTTTCAGCAGCGGCTGTTCCAGGCGTTCCTTCCACGGATCCTGTTCGAACGACAGGGAGAATTGCAGGCGATCATTGAGCGCCTTGCGTCGCTCCGGGTCTTCCAGCACGGCTTTCTTGATGTGGTCCATGCCGACCCGTTGCAGGTAATGCACGGTACGTTCGAGGTAGAAGGCTTCTTCGCGATAGAGCTGCAGGAACGCGCCGTTGTATTCGCGCACTTCTTCAGCGGTTTTCAATTTGACGAAAAACTCGGCGACTTCAGTTTTAATCCCGCCGTTGCCACCGATGTACATCTCCCAACCGGAGTCGACACCGATAATGCCTACGTCCTTGATGCCCGCTTCCGAGCAGTTGCGTGGGCAACCGGAGACCGCCAGTTTCACTTTGTGCGGCGACCACATGTTGAACAGGTCATGCTCCAGTTCGATGCCCAACTGCGTGGAATTCTGCGTGCCGAAACGGCAGAACTCGCTGCCGACGCAGGTCTTCACGGTGCGGATGGATTTGCCGTAGGCATGGCCGGACGGCATGTCGAGGTCCTTCCAGACGCCCGGCAAATCCTGTTTCTTGATCCCCAGCAAGTCGATACGCTGACCGCCGGTGACCTTGACCATCGGCACGTTGTACTTGTCGGCGACGTCGGCGATGCGGCGCAATTCCGAAGGGTTGGTCACACCGCCCCACATCCGCGGGACAACCGAGTAGGTGCCGTCTTTCTGAATGTTGGCGTGGGCGCGTTCGTTGATCAGGCGCGACTGCGGGTCATCCTTGGCTTCGCCCGGCCAGGTAGAAATCAGGTAGTAGTTGAGCGCTGGGCGGCAGGTAGCGCAGCCGTTCGGGGTGCGCCAGTTCAAGTAGCTGATGGTCCCGGCGATCGTCAGTAAATGCTGATCGCGGATGGCCTGGCGGATTTGCCCGTGGTTGAGGTCGCTGCAACCGCAGATGGCTTTTTCGCTTTTCGGTTTGACATCTGCCGCGCCGCCCACGGTGTTGATCAGGATCTGCTCGACGAGACCGGCGCAGGAGCCGCAGGAGCTGGCCGCCTTGGTGTGTTTCTTGACCTCGTCGACACTGAACAGCCCATGTTCCTGAATCGCTTTGACGATGGTGCCTTTGCACACGCCGTTGCAGCCACAGACTTCGGCGGTGTCGGCCATGCTCATGGCTTTATCCTGGCCTTGATGTCCTACATCGCCGAGCGCGTTTTCGCCGAACATCAGGTGATCGCGGATCTCGCCAATGGCGTGATTCTCACGAATCTGCCGGAAATACCAACCGCCATCTGCCGTATCGCCGTACAGACAGGCGCCGACCAAAACGTCATCCTTGATCACCAGTTTTTTGTAGACCCCGCCAATCGGGTCGGAGAGGGTGATGGTTTCCGTGCCTTCGCCGCCCATGAAGTCGCCGGCGGAGAACAGGTCAATGCCGGTGACTTTCAATTTGGTCGACGTCACCGAGCCCTGATAGCGTGCGAAGCCCAATTGTGCGAGGTGATTGGCGCAAACCTTAGCTTGCTCGAACAGTGGCGCAACGAGGCCGTAGGCGATGCCGCGATGGCTGGCGCATTCACCGATGGCGTAGACCCGTGGGTCGTAGGTTTGCATTGTGTCGTTGACCAGAATCCCGCGATTACAGGGGATGCCGGATTTTTCCGCGAGTTCGGTGTTGGGGCGAATGCCGGCGGCCATCACCACCAGGTCGGCGGGAATGATGTCGCCGTTCTTGAACTCAACCGAGCCGACCCGGCCATTGCCGGCATCGTGCAGCGCCTGGGTTTGCTCGCACAGGCGAAAGTGCAGGCCGCGTGCTTCAAGGGCGGTTTGCAGCAGCTGGCCGCTGGTCTTGTCGAGTTGCCGCTCCAGCAGCCATTCGCCGATGTGCACCACGGTGACGTGCATGCCGCGCAGCATCAGGCCGTTGGCGGCTTCCAGACCGAGCAGGCCACCGCCGATGACGACGGCGTGCTTGTGGGTTTTGGCGGTGTTGATCATGGCCTGGGTGTCGGCGATGTCGCGGTAGCCGATCACACCCTGCAAGGTGTTGCCGGGGATCGGCAGAATGAACGGAGTCGAACCGGTGGCGATCAGCAGACGATCGTATTCAGCCTCGCTGCCGTCTTCGGCGATGACCCGGCGTTTGACCCGGTCGATCTCCACCACTTTGCGGTTGAGCAACAGTTTGATGTTGTTGTCCAGGTACCAGTCGAGGTCGTTGAGCACGATCTCTTCGAACGTCTGCTCACCGGCCAGTACCGGCGACAGTAGGATGCGGTTGTAGTTGGTATGGGGTTCGGCGCCGAAGACCGTGATGTCGTACAGCTCGTTACTCAGCTTGAGCAGTTCTTCCAGGGTGCGAACCCCGGCCATGCCGTTGCCGATCATCACCAGTTTTAGTTTTTTCATCAGGTTCTCCGGGGAGCTCCGACCCGCCTCATCAGGGCTTCAGGTCTGGCTCGACAAATTTTGCGCAAACAAAAAAAGGCGTCCCGCTAGTTGCCTAGCGAGGACGCCTTTGTCCTGGTCCCGTTCTCTCGGGAAGCGCAACCTTCGTCGTTGAAGGCCGGGCTTTATGTGTGGTGAAAAGGGTAATGCAGTGGTTGTGCCAAGTTTAAGAACTGCGGATTTGTTGGGGGCAAGAGGGTTTTTACAGGTCGTTATCGAGGTTTTTGCACCGCATCGAAGCGCGTTGCCCGGTTATGGAGCGCTTTGTCGATGGATGTGATGAGACTGTTAGGCCGCCTTCGCGAGCAGGCTCGCTCCCACAATGGATTTGTGGCGTTCATAAAACCCATGTGGGAGCGAGCCTGCTCGCGATGGGCGTGACTCGGTATCAGCGATGAAATACCAAAACCAGCAGCACCAGATTCAGCAGCAATGAAGCCAGTGCGATTGTCCGCCAGACCTTCAGCGGTTCGCGCTCAAGCAAAGGTCTGGGCCGCACGCTCAAACTGCGGCGCTCGCCTTGTTCCAGAAGCAGCAGCCATTCCTCCGCCGTTTCAAAGCGCTGAAGCGGATCCGCCGCGACGGCGCGTTCCAGACATTGCGCAATCCACTCCGGCAAGTCCGGCCGATAACGACTGGCACTGACCGGTACACCGAACCGGGGTCGCTGGAACGCTTCGATTTCACCGTAGGGATAATGCCCGGTCAGCAGGAAGTACAGCGTCACGCCAACCGCGTACAGATCCTGTTGCGGGGTCGGTGCATCTCCGCGAAAGGCTTCCGGTGCAATGTAACTGGGCGTTCCAGGCAGCGCAGAAGGTTGATCCTCCGACAGGCCGGCGCAATACGCGAGGCCGAAATCCAGCAGGCGCAACTCGCCGTCGTCACCCAGCATCAGGTTTTCCGGTTTGATATCGCGGTGCAGAATCTGCCGTCGATGCAGCATGCCGACCGCCCTTAGCAGGCGTTCGGCCAGATCCCGCCATTGCTCAAGCGGCATGGAGCCTACGCCCGTATGCAGTTCTGCCAGCGTAGATCCGGAATATTCGCGCATCACGTAGTACAAATGCTGACGCTGACTGGCGGCATGGACCTCAGGAAAGTGCCGTCCCGCCACGCGTTTTAGAAACCACTCTTCCGAAAGCAGCGCTTGCCCCGCCAGGTGATCGTCGCGTAGCGCAGCGGGCAAGGTTTTCAACAGCCAGGGTTGTTGTTGCCCGTCGCGAACCCGGTAAAGCAGTGACTGCTGGCTGTGGCCGAGTACGCCTTCGACGTGCCAGCCTTCGAAGGATTGACCGGGTTTCAGCGTGGGGGGCAGTGGCCATTGTTGTAAATGCATCAGCGCATCGCCAATGCTTGTTTCTCCCAAGGCATCGACCCGCACCAGCAGGGCGCTGGCATTGTCCTGACTGCCGGCCAGATGCGCGGCATTCACCAGGGTCTGTGCCGCGCTGTCCAGATCGGGCTGATCTCGCAGAATAGCGGCAATGGCGGTGTCGCCCAACACCGCCCAAACGCCGTCGCTGAGCAGTACGAAACTTTCGTTCAGGCGCAATTCGCCATCGAGAAAATCCAGCACCAGATGTTGATCCAGCCCCAGCGCGCGCTTGAGCACATGCTGCATGCCCGGTTGGTCCCAGACATGATCCTCACTGACGCGCTGCAACTGGTCCGCGTGCCAGCGATACACCCGGCAATCTCCTACATGGGCCAGAGTAAAACGCCTGCCGCGCATGACCAAAGCACTGACGGTGGTCAGCAGCGGTTGTCCGCCACCGTTGGCCTGCAACCAGCGGTTTTGCGCCAGCAGCAGGCGGTCCAATGCTTGAGCGACCCCCCAGGTTTGCGGGGTGGCGTAATAGTCCAGCGCCAGGGCCTGCAAGGTCGAACGGGCTGCGAGCCCGCCGTCGGCGCATTGGCTGACCCCGTCGGCAATGGCGAACAAGTACCCCTTGCTGACCGCCAACGCCGGGGCCGGCGTCACCAGGCGCAGGGCATCCTGATTTTCCTCCCGCGGGCCGGTGGCGCTGGCTTGGGCAAAGCTCAGTTGCAGGCTCATCGAGGGCTCAGACCCGAGCCGCCGTCACGGCAGCCGAACCCCAGGTGGTTCTCCAGCGACGTTTCACCCCGTGCAGACCGAACCAGGCCAGAACGCCGAGGCTGGCGAACAACCACAAGGCCAGTTGATAGCTGCCAGTGCTTTGCTTGATCGCGCCCATGCCTGCCGCCAGCGCGAAGCCACCGATACCGCCGGCCATGCCGATCAAACCGGTCATCACACCGATCTCCCGACGAAAGCGCTGCGGCACTAATTGGAAAACCGCGCCGTTACCTGCGCCCAACCCGAGCATGGTGCAGACGAAAAGCGCCAGCGCCGCGTAGGAACTCGGCAGATTGAAACCGACTACCGCGATGCAGATCGCCGCCACCGTGTACATCGCCAGCAACGTGCGAATACCGCCGAAACGGTCCGCCAGCGCACCGCCCAATGGACGCATCAGGCTGCCACCAAACACGCAGGCCGCCGTGTAGTAACCGGCCGTGACCGGGCTCAGGCCGTATTGGTCGTTGAAGTAGCCGGGCAGGGCGCTGGCCAGGCCGATGAAGCCGCCGAAGGTCACGCTGTAGAAAAACATGAACCACCAGCTGTCGCGGTCGCCCAGGGCTTTGAAGTAGTCGGCCATGGACTTGGCTTTCGGCCGCTCAGGTGCGTTTTTCGCCAGCCAGGCGAAGACGATCAGGGTCAGGATCAGCGGGATCAGGGCGAAGCCGAACACGTTGCTCCAGCCGAAAGCGGCCGCCAATACCGGGGCGATCAGCGCGGCGAGCACCGTGCCCGAGTTGCCAGCGCCGGCAATGCCCATGGCTTTGCCCTGATGTTGCGGCGGATACCATTGCGAGGCCAGCGGCAGGGCGACGGCGAAGGACGCACCGGCCATGCCAAGGAACAAGCCAAGGACCAGCGCTTGTTCGTAACTGTGAATCCCGAGTTTCCAGGCGCCGAACAGCGCGCAGATGACGATCACCTGGCCAATCAGCCCAGCAGTTTTTGGCGACAGACGATCCGCCAGCATGCCCATGATAAAGCGCAGCACGGCGCCGGCCAGAATCGGCGTCGCCACTACCAGCCCGCGCTGTTGGGTGGTCAGGTGCAGGTCGGCGGCGATCTGTACGGCCAACGGGCCGAGCAGGTACCAGACCATGAAACTCAGGTCGAAGTAGAGGAAGGCCGCAAACAGTGTTGGCGTATGGCCGGATTTCCAGAAGCTTGAATTCATCGCGCACCTCAGCTGTGAAGAGTCTCGAGAAGGAGTCATGAGCTAGCAGGTGGGGCGCCTGTGGGCCGCACCACCGGCCCCGGGCTGTGGGGCCAAAACGAAAAAACGCCGCCACCCGATTCGCCAGAGGCAAATGGGGTGAGCGACGTCGTTGTCGTAGGTGGGGCAACCGCCGTTGGTTACCTGTGGTGATTACTTAGCCAGATTTGTGCCAACAGCCCGGGACCGAGTTGCAGCCATTCGCGAGCAGGCTCGCTCCCACAGGGGGATTGGGTCTTACACAGATCCAGTGTGGGAGCGAGCCTGCTCGCGAAGAGGCCTTCAAAGGCAGCACAAAACTTCAGCCCAACAACTCACTCATGGCAATAATCTGCTCTGCCACTTGAATCAGCTTCTGCTGCCGGCTCATGGCCTGGCGGCGCATCAGGGTGTAGGCCTCTTCCTCATTGCAGTTTTTCATCTTCATCAGCAACCCCTTGGCCAGCTCGATGCGCTTGCGTTCGGCCAGTTGTTGGTCGCGGGCATGAAGCTGAGCGCGTAACGCCTGGTCACTTTCAAACCGTGCCATGGCCACGTCGAGAATCGGCTGCAAGCGTTGTGCGTGAATACCTTCGACGATATAGGCACTGACCCCGGACTGAATCGCCTGGCGCATCACGCCGGGGTCATGTTCATCGGTAAACATGACGATCGGCCGTGGTTGGTCGCGGGTCACCAGCACTACTTGCTCCATCACATCGCGGCTCGGTGACTCGGTATCGATCAGAATCACGTCCGGACGCACCATTTCGACGCGTTCGGGCAGGTCGATGGTCAGACCCGACTCATCGATCACCTCAAACCCGGCTTCGGTCAGGGCGGCTTTGAGGCGGCCGACTTTCTTCGCGGTATCGTTGATCAGCAGGATACGCAGCATGTTTGCAGTCTCCTGTCAGCGGTGAGCGAATCGTTGCGAGCTGTCGCTCAGGGCGTGCAACTTGAAGCTGCGGGCATAGCCGGACGGATCGGAGCCGTCCCAGACTTTGCCGTCGATCAACTGGCTGCTGCGCATGTCCTGACCACTGGTGGCGACACCGACAGCGGTGGCGGCCTCACGGTACAGATCCAGTTGCTGAACCTGACGGGCCACGTCGAGGTAATCCGGATCGTCTCGCAACAATCCCCAGCGCCGGAACTGAGTCATGAACCACATACCGTCGGATAGGTACGGCACATTGACCTCGCCGCCGGCATGGAAACGCAGCGCGTGCGGGTCCTGCCAGCGATTGCCCAGCCCGTCAGCGTAATCGCCCAGCAGGCGCGGCTCGATGCAGTCGAGGGGCGCGTCGAGGTAGTCGGGCGCGCTCAATAGTTGTGCGGTGCTGCGGCGGTTTTCAGGGTTTTGCTCGATGAACCGGCTGGCTTCCAGAATCGCCATCACCAAGGCTCGCGCGGTGTTGGGGTATTGCTCGACAAACGCACGAGTGCAGCCGAGGACTTTTTCCGGGTGATCGGGCCAAATGGTCTGCGACGTCGCCAGGGTAAAGCCGAGATTCTGCTGCACCGCGCTGGCTGACCATGGCTCACCCACGCAAAAACCATCTATACGTCCGGCTTGCAGGTGCGCGACCATTTGCGGTGGCGGCACTACCACGCTGTCGACATCCTGCAACGGGTGGATGCCCTGACTCGCCAGCCAGTAATACAGCCACATGGCGTGGGTGCCGGTGGGAAATGTCTGGGCGAAGGTGAGTTTTGAGCGAGTTTGGTGCACGTGGTGGTCGAGTGCTTCAGGACTGGTCACGCCCAACGCCTGCAAACCGTGGGAGAGATTGATGCTCTGGCCGTTCTGGTTCAGGCCCATCAGCACTGCCATGTCGGTCGAGACGACGCCGCCGATGCCCAGGTGAACCGCATAAATCAGGCCGTACAGGCTGTGGGCGGCATCAAGTTCGCCGCTGACCAGTTTGTCTCGCAAGTTGGCCCAGGACGACTGGCGCTTGAGGTTCAGGGTCAGGCCGTAGGGCTGGGCGAACCCCTGGGTCGCGGCGACTACGACCGAGGCACAGTCGCTCAAGGCCATGAAACCGAGATTGATGTCGGTCTTTTCCGGGGCATCGCTGCCATTGACCCAGGCCAGAGGGTCGGCTGGAACTTCAATCATCAATAAACACCTTTTAAAAAAAAACGCCGCCAAGGGCTGCTTGCCAGAGCAAGGCCCAATGACGACGCCTTTGTCTTGCGACCCATTGCGCCGTTGGCATGAGTGCTGATACCGGTGACGGTGCAAGGCATATGCCATCGCTCGTTGATTTCATCGCGCGCCTCGCCTGCAACCGGATGCCCGGCTATAATTGCCGCCACTTTTCAGCCCAGAGTCAAACCCGCCCATGTACACCCTGGCCCGTCAGATGTTGTTCAAACTTTCCCCGGAAACCTCCCACGATCTGTCCCTGGACCTGATCGGCGCGGGCGGGCGTTTGGGCCTCAACGGCTTGCTGTGCAAGGCCCCGGCGAAAATGCCGGTGTCGGTCATGGGCCTGGATTTCCCGAACCCGGTGGGTTTGGCGGCCGGTCTGGACAAGAACGGCGCGGCCATCGACGGATTCGCTCAACTGGGTTTTGGTTTTGTCGAAATCGGCACCATCACCCCGCGCCCGCAGCCGGGCAACCCGAAACCACGGATTTTCCGTCTGCCGGAAGCCGAGGCGATCATCAACCGCATGGGGTTCAACAACCTCGGCGTCGATCACCTGCTGGCTCGCGTGGCGGCGGCCAAGTACAAAGGCGTGCTGGGCATCAACATCGGCAAGAACTTCGACACCCCGGTTGAGCGCGCGGTCGACGATTACCTGATCTGCCTGGACAAGGTGTACGCCCACGCCAGCTACGTGACGGTCAATGTCAGCTCGCCCAACACCCCGGGCCTGCGCAGTCTGCAGTTCGGCGATTCGCTCAAGCAGTTGCTCGCTGACCTGGCCACGCGCCGCGCAGAACTGGCGTTGCGCCACGGCAAACATGTCCCGCTGGCGATAAAGATCGCGCCGGACATGACCGACGAAGAAACCGTACAAGTCGCACAAGCGCTGATTGAAACCGGGATGGACGCGGTGATCGCCACCAACACCACCCTGAGCCGTGTTGGCGTCGAAGGCATGGAATACGGTGACGAGGCGGGTGGCCTGTCCGGCGCACCGGTTCGCGACAAGAGCACTAACACCGTAAGAGTGCTGGCGGCAGAACTGGCAGGTCGCTTGCCGATCATCGCCGTGGGCGGCATCACCGAAGGCAAACATGCGGCCGAGAAAATCACGGCGGGTGCGAGCCTGGTGCAGATCTACTCCGGCTTTATCTACAAAGGCCCGGCGTTGATTCGTGAGTCGGTAGACGCCATCGCAGCACTGCGCTAAACCCCCTGTAGGAGCCCGGCTTGCCGGCGATGGTGTCCTTGAGATCGCTATCGCCGGCAAGCCGGGCTTCCTACAAAGGATTGTGTTTAGCCAGAGAGCAGGCATAAAAAAGGGCTCCTCGAAGGAGCCCCTGGGCCGAAGCCCGCCGTCCGGATGGGACGTGCGTGGTTAATTCAGTCAGTCATCAGATTTTCGTGTCGGAGTGTTAGGCCCTGTAATTAATTGCCGACGGCGTGAAGTTCGTTGAGTCTGTGGATTCCCGCAGTGCCGGTCATACCGTCCCAGTTGTCGCCGCGTCCCTCGCGCCAGCCGTTAATCCAGGCTTGGCGTACTGACGGTAGAGTAAATGGGCAAAGCTCACGGGATTTGCCACCAACGCCATATTGATATCCGCGCAAAAATGCTCTTTCCAACGGATCACGCTTAAGTCTTCTCATAGGGTGTTGCCCTCACTTGTTGACTGTATTCATCGCGTAGACCTCAATCGAGGTCTGGCAGAAAAAAACTCTGCCGTTGGGGCCCGCTGCCGGCGTCGCGAGCCAAGGTGTTGACGTCGTTGCGGCGTCAACCTGTATTGAGTTCTAACCAATGCGTCACATCGAGGGAATGATCGTTTTGTCATAAGGACGTAACGATAAAGATGCTATGGCGATAAGTAACACGATGTTTGCCCCGTGTTTGTTGGTAAAGCCCTGTATGATCGGCCCCCCGCAGGATGATGGGGTTAATCCTTAGTGAGAATGACTTCTGTTGCGTGGGAGCATTATTCGACGAAGGGTCGACTTGTGACATTTTGTTGCATCAACTTTTTTATCTGCCTGTGCATCTAAGCTCTTCTAACCTGAGCAGCACTGGTGGGACGGCACACCTTCGTGCCACGCGGGCGCTCTTTTAGAAAAGCGCCTGATTGAAATCCGGGCCGGCAATGCGTTGCCGGTTCACTTAGCTAAAGGCTTTGAAAATCCAATGTCCGATCAATTCGAAATCTTCCTCACTTGCCCCAAAGGCCTTGAAGGCCTGCTGATCGAGGAAGCCGTCGGGCTTGGCCTTGAAGAAGCGCGTGAGCACACCTCTGCCGTGCGCGGCATGGCGACCATGGAAACCGCTTATCGCCTGTGCCTGTGGTCGCGTCTGGCGAACCGGGTGTTGCTGGTGCTCAAGCGTTTCCCGATGAAGGATGCCGAAGACCTGTACCACGGCGTACTGGACATCGAGTGGCAAGACCACATGCTCAACGCCGGTACCCTGGCCGTCGAGTTCAGCGGCCATGGCTCGGGTATCGACAACACCCACTTCGGCGCTTTGAAAGTCAAAGACGCCATCGTCGACAAACTGCGCACCCCGCAAGGCGACCGTCCGTCGATCGATAAACTCAACCCGGACTTGCGCATTCACCTGCGCCTGGACCGTGGCGAAGCGATTCTTTCCCTCGACCTGTCGGGTCACAGTCTGCACCAGCGTGGTTATCGCTTGCAGCAAGGCGCGGCACCGCTGAAGGAAAACCTCGCGGCCGCGATCCTGATCCGTTCCGGCTGGCCACGTATTGCGGCCGAAGGCGGCGCGCTGGCTGACCCGATGTGCGGTGTCGGTACGTTCCTGGTCGAAGCCGCGATGATCGCCGCCGACATGGCGCCGAACCTGCGTCGCGAGCAGTGGGGCTTTACCCATTGGCTGGGCCACGTCCCGGCGTTGTGGAAAAAGCTTCATGAAGAAGCCACTGAACGTTGCGCAGCCGGGTTGGCCAAGCCACCACTGTGGATTCGCGGTTACGAAGCCGACCCGCGCCTGATTCAACCGGGCCGCAACAACGTCGAACGTGCCGGCCTGAGCGAGTGGATCAAGATCTACCAGGGCGAAGTCGGTACGTTCGAGCCGCGTCCGGATCAGAACCAGAAAGGCCTGGTGATCTGTAACCCTCCATACGGCGAGCGTCTGGGTGACGAGGCGAGCTTGCTCTACCTCTATCAGAACCTCGGCGAGCGTCTGCGTCAGGCCTGCTTGAACTGGGAGGCCGCGGTGTTCACTGGAGCGCCGGACTTGGGCAAGCGCATGGGCATTCGTAGCCACAAGCAGTATTCGTTCTGGAACGGCGCGCTGCCGTGCAAGTTGCTGCTGATCAAGGTCACGCCAGACCAGTTCGTCACGGGCGAGCGTCGTACCCCGGAACAACGCCAGGTCGAGCGCGAGCAGGCAGAAGTCGAAGTCGCCGGCAACGATGTGGTGCCGGGCAAGTACGAGAAGTACAACAAGAACGGTAACCCGATCAAACCGGCACCGGTGGTGATCGAGCAACCGCGCTTGAGCGAAGGCGGGCAGATGTTTGCCAATCGCCTGCAGAAAAACCTCAAGGCAATGGGCAAGTGGGTCAAGCGCGAAGGCATCGATTGCTATCGCGTCTACGATGCCGACATGCCGGAATATTCCATGGCCATCGACCTGTATCAGGATTGGGTCCACGTCCAGGAATACGCGGCGCCGAAATCCATCGATCCGGAAAAAGCCTCGGCACGCATGTTCGATGCCCTGGCCGCCATTCCGCAGGCCCTGAACATCGACAAGAGCCGCGTGGTGGTCAAGCGTCGCGAGCGTCAGAGCGGCACCAAGCAGTACGAGCGTCAGGCCGCGCAGGGCAAGTTCGTCGAGGTCAACGAAGGTGGCGTGAAGCTGCTGGTCAACCTCACCGACTACCTCGACACCGGGCTGTTCCTCGATCACCGTCCGATGCGCATGCGCATTCAGAAAGAGGCGGCCGGCAAGCGCTTCCTCAACCTGTATTGCTACACCGCGACGGCCAGTGTTCACGCGGCCAAGGGCGGCGCACGCACCACTACCAGTGTCGACCTGTCGAAAACCTACCTGGACTGGGCGCGACGTAATCTGTCGCTGAACGGTTTCTCTGACAAGAACCGTCTGGAGCAGGGCGATGTGATGGTCTGGCTCGACGCCTGCCGTGACGAATACGACCTGATCTTCATCGACCCGCCGACGTTCTCCAACTCCAAGCGCATGGAAGGGATCTTCGACGTGCAACGCGACCAGGTGCAGTTGATCGACTTGGCCATGGCGCGTCTGGCACCCGGTGGCGTGTTGTATTTCTCCAACAACTTCCGCAAGTTCGCCCTTGAGGAAAACCTCACCGAGCGTTACGCCGTTGAAGAAATCACCGCCCAGACCATCGACCCGGATTTCGCCCGTAACGGCAAGATCCACCGTGCCTGGAAAATCACCGCACGTTGACACCTGAACGGTGGATCCACAGAGCCTTGATTTTTAAAGGCTCTTTGGATTCTTTCAGTACTGGTCAAATTAGTGGCTAATGGCTATAACTCTTCTCATGGCCAATGGGTTTTCCCGCACCTGGCGTTTTGAGTTGCATCTATGTCGTTGCACGCCGTGCGCCCCAGGATCCTGGGTATTATCAGCGAAGATGCCTCGGCCTGGCTGGTCGCGCTGCTGGTATTGATTATGGGTGGCATCCTTACGGGGATACTCGCCTGGTCAACGCTCAATGTATTCCACCATCAACTCAAGCAACGCTTCCAACTGCTGGCCAGTGAGCGTTTTAGCCGCATTGAAGAACGTTTCGTAGACCAGGAGCAGCGCCTCGACGGCCTGCGCCGGTTCTTCTCTAATTCCAGTTCGGTCTCCCGCGAGGAGTTCGACGGTTACACCCAAGCCCTGTTGCACCGGACTCAAGCCTATGAATTCGCGGCGCGAGTGACGCGTGCCGAGCGCGCAGAATTCGAGCGCAAGGCGCGGGGCGAGGGATTGCGCGACTTCACCATTCGTGAACTTGACGGCAACGGTCAACTGCAATTGGCCGCTGAACGCGATGAATACGTGGCGGTGCTTTACAGTCAGACGCAAAGTCGACTGGGCTCGCTGCCGGGTTACGACTTGCTGACCGAGTCGATGCGTCGATCAACCGTTGAGCGGGCGGACAGACTGGGCGCTATGACGGTGTCGCAGCCGATGCATCTGGTCAGTATCGAGCCGGCTTATGAACGTGGCGTGCTGTTGGTGGCCCCGGTGATGCTGCGCAACATGCCAAGCGCTACGGGTGCAAAACCCTACGGTTATGTCATGGCAGTGATCAGCATGCGCCAGTTGCTGGCAGATGGATTGTCGGACTCCACGCACGACTATCTCTCGGTGCGCATTCTCGACTTGTCGATCGACGAACAGCACGAAGCGCTTTTCGAATCCTTCAACGTACCGGCAGCCAGTAGTTTGTCTGCAAGCCGGCTGTTGCGACTGGCCGATCACGATTATCAAGTCGACATCACCCCGAGCGAAGCCTTTGTAAAAGCCAACCATTCTTCGGTGAAGACCCTGATGGTGCTGGGCGGGTTGCTGAGTCTGTTGCTCAGTGTGTTGTTGTACGTGTTGGTCAGTCAGCGTCAGCGCGCGCTGAAAATGGTGGAGCAGCGGACTGAGGAATTACGTGCCCGCGAGCAGGAGCTACGTGGCGCTCACGGCCAGTTGCGTGCTGTGCTGAATGCGGCAACTCAGGTGGCGATCATCGCCACCGACCTGCGCGGGATCATCAATACGTTCAATGCCGGTGCCGAGCAGATGCTGGGTTACGCCAGCGTCGAGGTCGTGGGACACATGACCCTGGAAAACCTGCACTTGCGCCGGGAGTTGGTGGTACGCGCGGCGGAGTTGAGTGCGCGGTATGGCAAACCTATTCCGACCAGTCAGGCGATGTTGGTCAAGGGGGGCGAAGAGGGCGGGCACGAGGCGCGGGAGTGGACGCTGGTTCGCCGCGATGGCAGCCATTTGGCGGTGAACATGCTCGTGACCCCGGTGCTCGACGAGCAAAGTCTGTGGGTCGGTCACCTGGCGATCTGCATCGACATTACCGAACGCAAGCGCGTCCATGAGGCACTGGCGGCGCGGGACGTGTTATTGAAAAAACTCAGCGCCCATGTGCCCGGTGGCATCTATCAATTCAAGATGGAGTTCGACGGTCGCTTCCGTGTGATCTACGTCAGCGACGGTATTCGAGAGATCTACGAACTCGAACCTGATGTGCTGCTGCTCGATGCCGAATCGATCTTCACGCGCATTCACCCACAGGACTCGACCCGGGTCCGTGCTTCGATCCTGGCGTCAGCGGACACCCTTAGCCCGTGGCGCGAGGAATACCGCGTGCAGTTGCCCATACGCGGCCTGCGCTGGGTTCGTGGTGAGGCGACCCCTGAAGAGCTGCCCGGTGGCGGCGTTCTCTGGCATGGCTACATTTCCGACATCTCCGACTTGAAGCGAGTGGAAGAAGAGTTGCGCGCGCTGTCGATCACCGACTCGCTGACCGGGATCCACAACCGCCGTTATTTTCAGGAACGCCTGACCACCGAAATGGTTCGGGTCCAACGTGGCGGGGGCGAGTTGTCGGTGATCATGCTCGACATAGACCACTTCAAGCGCATCAACGACCAGCATGGCCACGCCATGGGGGATCGGGTATTGCAGGCCGTGTGCGAGCGTATCGGTCATCGGTTGCGGCGCACGGATGTGTTCTGTCGCCTCGGGGGGGAAGAATTCATGGTGCTCTGCCCCGACACCGACAGCGAGCAGGCTCAAGTGCTGGCCTTGCAGTTGTGGCAAGGGCTGCGCAGTTCACCGATCGACGCCGTCGGGATCGTCACCGCGAGTTTCGGGATTGCCAGTTGGCGCGTCGGGGAGGGTGTGGATGCGCTGTTGCTGCGGGCAGACTCAGGGGTTTATGTGGCGAAGCTGGCTGGGCGGGATCGGGTTGAGGCGCAGATGAGCTAAGACTGGACTCCTGTAGGAGCGGGCTTGATCTGGCCTAATGAAATTGGACACATCAATAGGGCGCTATGATGGCGCCCAAATCTAAGGTGTGCATGATGATGCGAAAGTCCTATTCCAGCGAGTTCAAGCTCAATGCTTCAAGCATGGTGCTT
>NZ_JAHBDK010000042.1 GCF_019956415.1 Pseudomonas sp. GL-B-19 | reverse complement strand
GGTAACGCGCGCTTCTTGCTGCGACAGCTTGAAGGCGCGAGGGCTGAAATGGCCTTGGCGGTGAACGCCTATAACCTGAAAAGAGCGATTAACGTGCTGGGCGTGCGTCAGATGATGGCGC
This sequence comes from Pseudomonas sp. GL-B-19, assembly GCF_019956415.1. Classification (GTDB taxonomy): domain Bacteria; phylum Pseudomonadota; class Gammaproteobacteria; order Pseudomonadales; family Pseudomonadaceae; genus Aquipseudomonas. Next base: position 269,368 of record NZ_JAHBDK010000042.1, on the reverse strand, counting down.
TGATGGGCTGAAAAGCCTTTTTTCGTCTGCTGTGAGCACAAAAGCAAACGCCCCGAACAAGTCGGGGCGTTTGCTGGAACCACCATCAGTGTGTTTTCACACAGTCTGTCTCGGCGGGTTTTTATGCAACTCAAACACTAAAGGTCTTAGTTCACCTTAGCGTTCAACTCACCCTTCAAATACCGCTGATACATCCCTTCCAGCGAGATCGGCTTGATCTTCGAAGCATTACCAGCAGTACCAAACTGGTTGTAACGGTCGATACACACGTCACGCATCGCCGTCACAGTCGCGCCGAAGAACTTACGCGGGTCAAACTCGCTCGGGTTGGTAGCCATCAGGCGACGCATCGCACCGGTGGACGCCAAGCGCAGGTCAGTGTCGATGTTGACCTTGCGCACGCCGTGCTTGATGCCTTCAACGATTTCTTCAACCGGCACGCCGTAGGTTTCTTTGATGTCGCCGCCGTACTGGTTGATGATCGCCAGCCACTCTTGCGGAACCGAAGACGAACCGTGCATCACCAGGTGGGTGTTCGGGATACGTTTGTGGATTTCTTTGATGCGGTCGATAGCCAGTACGTCGCCGGTAGGCGGCTTGGTGAACTTGTACGCGCCGTGGCTGGTGCCGATGGCGATGGCCAGGGCGTCGACCTGGGTGCGTTTGACGAAGTCAGCGGCTTCTTCCGGGTCGGTCAGCATTTGGCTGTGATCCAGAACGCCTTCGGCGCCAATGCCGTCTTCTTCACCGGCCATGCCGGTTTCCAGCGAACCCAGGCAGCCCAGCTCGCCTTCTACCGAGACGCCGCAGGCGTGAGCCATGGCCACGGTTTGTTGGGTAACACGGACGTTGTAGTCGTAGTCCGTCGGGGTCTTGCCGTCTTCGCCCAGGGAACCGTCCATCATTACCGAGCTGAAGCCCAGTTGGATGGAGCGCTGGCAGACGTCAGGGCTGGTGCCGTGGTCCTGGTGCATGCACACCGGGATGTGTGGGAATTCTTCGATTGCCGCGAGGATCAGGTGACGCAGGAACGGGGCGCCGGCGTATTTGCGAGCACCGGCCGAAGCCTGGACGATCACCGGGGAGTCAGTCTTGTCAGCGGCTTCCATGATGGCGCGCATCTGCTCAAGGTTGTTGACGTTGAAGGCTGGAACGCCGTAGCCGAACTCGGCTGCGTGGTCCAGCATCTGGCGCATGCTGATAAGTGCCATTGTGTGTGTCTCTCCCGGTTTGGGTCGTTAATCGTGCCAGCCTGCCGTAGCGGCGGCGGCTATTCAAGTTATTGCAGATCGGGGGTTGGTCCGGGCTGCGAATTCGGTCAATGCGTACTGGCCAACACATCCCCTGTAGGAGCCGGCTTGCCGGCGAAGGCGTCCGCCGGGACACCACATGCCTCAAGGGCCTCTTCGCTGGCAAGCCAGCTCCTACAGGGGGTTGCGTCGGGCCGTTATTACTCGGCTTTACAACCGCGGCCGATCAAATCATTGGTGGCGACCCAGTACACCAGGCCTTCCTCACCTTTTACGTGAAACGCCAGCATGTCGTTGCTATACAGCGAACCTTCCGCTCCCGGCTCCAGCTTCAGGCGATAGACCTGATCAGCCCCGCCCAGGCGCACGTCGACTTCCTTGCGGCTGTCGTCGGTGTAGCGCCACAGCACTTTGGCCTGACTGTCGCAGGTCCAGGTGGTCCAGTTATCCACAGGTGCAGACGACTGGAACAGGTTCAACTGAGCGCAACCGGCCAGCAACGCCAGCGCCGTAACGGCGATAAAACCTTTCATCCATGTTCCTCGACTGACGGCGCACGCCGCCAGCCCTGAGTAATGAGTCAGACCCGTCAAGGACAGCCCTGTTCCTTGGCGGGTGTCCGTGTCTCGTATTTATCCAGGCCATCCGGCCCGGAACGCTTGTTGAGCACAGGATTGGTTTCCGCTTGCCAGTCGGCCTGGTAGCAGCCTTTTTCCTGGTTCTGCGGCGCGGGCTCCGGCGTGGCTTTCGGGTTACTCCCGCAAGCCGCCAACAGGCCCGCTGCGATCAACAGCGTTGACGTCTTGACCATGTAAACACTCCATTGCCTGGTCAAATGGGCGTCCTCAGGCCTTAGCCCGGCTTTCCAGGACTTCAACAGCTGGCAGCACCTTGCCTTCGACGAATTCAAGGAACGCGCCGCCACCGGTAGAAATGTAGGAGATCTGATCCGCAACGCCATATTTATCGATGGCGGCCAGAGTGTCGCCGCCGCCAGCGATGGAGAACGCCGAGCTTTCTGCGATGGCCTGGGCCAACACTTTGGTGCCGTTACCAAACTGGTCGAATTCGAACACGCCTACCGGACCGTTCCACAGGATGGTCTTGGACGACTTCAGCAGCTCGGCGAAATTCGCCGCAGTCTGCGGGCCGATGTCCAGGATCATGTCGTCGGCGGCCACGTCAGCGATCAGCTTGACGGTCGCGGTGGCGCTCTCGGCGAATTCCTTCGCAACGACTACGTCGACCGGCAGTGGCACGCTGACTTTGGCGGCGATGGCGCGAGCGGTGTCCAGCAGGTCCGGTTCGTACAGTGATTTGCCAACCGGGTGACCGGCAGCGGCCAGGAAGGTGTTGGCGATGCCGCCGCCGACGATCAGCTGGTTGCAGATCTGGCTCAGGCTGTTCAGTACGTCGAGCTTGGTCGAGACCTTGGAGCCGGCAACGATGGCGGCCATTGGCTGAGCCGGGGCGCCGAGGGCTTTGCCCAGTGCGTCCAGTTCAGCAGCCAGCAGCGGGCCAGCGGCGGCAACTTTGGCGAACTTGGCCACGCCGTGGGTCGAACCCTCGGCGCGGTGAGCGGTGCCGAAGGCGTCCATCACGAACACGTCGCACAGGGCGGCGTATTGCTGGGCCAGTTCGTCAGCGTTCTTTTTCTCGCCTTTGTTAAAGCGCACGTTTTCGAACAGTACGATCTCGCCGGCTTTCACGTCGACGCCGCCCAGATAATCAGCGACCAGCGGCACTTCGCGGCCCAGGGCCTTGCTCAGGTAGTCGGCGACTGGCTTGAGGCTGTTCTCGGACGAGAACTCACCTTCGGTCGGACGGCCAAGGTGCGAGCAGACCATCACGGCCGCGCCTTTCTCCAGGGCCAGCTTGATGGTCGGCAGCGAGGCCAGGATTCGCGCATCGCTGGTGACAACACCGTCCTTGACTGGGACGTTGAGGTCTTCGCGGATCAGTACGCGCTTACCTTGCAGATCGAGGTCGGACATCTTCAACACGGTCATGGGTCGCAATTCCTGAGTTACTGTTTTGGAGAAGCTGTTGGAGTAGCTGTTTGCAGATAATGTTCTGCAACGTCCAGCATTCGGTTGGCAAAACCCCATTCGTTGTCGAACCAGGCCAGGATGTTCACCAGCCGTGGGCCGGAAACTCGGGTCTGACTGGCATCGACGATCGCCGAATGTGGGTCATGGTTAAAATCACAACTGGCGTGAGGCAACTCGGTATAGGCCAGCAAGCCTTTGAGCGGGCCACTGGTGGCGGCCTCGCGCAGAATCCGGTTGACCTCGGTGGCGTCGGTGTCGCTGACGGTCTGCATCGTAATATCGAGGCAAGACACGTTAACCGTCGGCACGCGTACGGCTTTGGCCTGAATTCGCCCGGCAAGTTCCGGAAGCAGGCGTTCGATGCCTCGCGCCAGACCGGTGGACACCGGAATCACCGACTGGAACGCCGAACGGGTGCGGCGCAGGTCTTCATGGTGATAGGCATCAATGACCGGCTGATCGTTCATCGCCGAGTGAATGGTGGTGATCGACACGTATTCCAGACCGATGGCCTGATCCAGCAGACGCAACAGCGGCACGCCACAGTTGGTGGTGCAGGACGCGTTGGACACCAGCAGTTCGTTGCCGGTCAGGCAATCCTGGTTCACGCCGTAGACGATGGTGGCGTCGACATCCGCCTCGCTGGCCATCGGCTGGGAAAACAGCACACGTGGCGCGCCAGCGTCGAGGAACCGCTGGCCGTCTTCACGGGTGTGATAAGCGCCGGAGCATTCCAGCACCAGATCGACGCCCAGCGACGCCCAATCGATGCCTTCGGGGGTGGCACTGCGCAGGACCTTCACGCAGTCGCCATTAATATGCAGACAATCGCCGTCGACTTTCACTTCACCGGGAAAACGCCCGTGAGTGGAGTCGAAGCGTGTCAGGTATTCGATGCTGGCCATGTCAGCCAGATCGTTGATCGCGACAATTTCAAACCCGGCCTTTTCGCCTCGCTCAAACAACGCACGCAAGACGCAACGACCAATCCGGCCGTAGCCGTTGAGTGCAACTTTGTAAGGACGCGGTTGAGGCATGGGGTTCTCGATAGACGCAGTCAGACGAAATCTCGTTAACAACACAACCCTTGTAGGAGCTGGCTTGCCAGCGAAGAGGCCATTAGTCTCTGCATTGCCGTTGGCTGCACAGACGTCTTCGCTGGCAAGCCAGCTCCTACAAGGGATTGCGGTGGTCATGAAACCACCGCGTTGTGCTTAGTCTTCCAACAGCTCTTCAGCCTGACCCAGGATGTTTTCCAGGGTGAAGCCGAACTCTTCGAACAAGGCTGGCGCAGGCGCCGACTCGCCGTAGGTGGTCATGCCGATCACGCGGCCTTCCAGGCCCACGTACTTGTACCAGTAGTCCGCGTGGGAGGCTTCGATGGCGATACGGGCGCTGACCTGCAACGGCAGAACCGCTTGCTTGTAGCCAGCATCCTGAGCATCGAACACGCTGGTGCACGGCATCGAAACAACGCGCACTTTATGACCTTGTTCGGTCAGCTTGTCGTAAGCCTGAACCGCCAGGCCCACTTCGGAACCAGTGGAGATCAGGATCAGCTCAGGCTCACCGATGCAGTCCTTCAACACGTAACCGCCACGGGCGATTTCGGCGATCTGGATCGCATTGCGGGTTTGGTGCTGCAGGTTCTGACGCGAGAAGATCAGCGCCGACGGGCCGTCTTTACGCTCCAGCGCGTACTTCCAGCACACCGCCGATTCAACGGCATCGGCCGGGCGCCAGGTGTCGAGGTTCGGCGTGCAACGCAGGCTCGCCAGTTGCTCGATTGGCTGGTGAGTCGGGCCATCTTCGCCCAGACCGATGGAGTCGTGGGTGTAGACGTGGATCACACGCTGCTTCATCAGGGCCGACATGCGCACTGCGTTGCGGGCGTATTCCATGAACATCAGGAAGGTCGCGCCGTAAGGCACCAGGCCGCCGTGCAAGGCAACGCCGTTCATGATGGCGGTCATGCCGAACTCGCGCACGCCGTAGTACATGTAGTTGCCGCTGGCGTCTTCGGCGGTGACGCCTTTGCAACCTTTCCACAGGGTCAGGTTGGAGCCGGCCAGGTCAGCCGAGCCGCCGAGGAATTCCGGCAACATCGGACCGTAGGCATTCAGAGCATTCTGGCTGGCTTTACGGCTGGCGATGGTTTCGCCTTTGGCAGCCACTTCGGCGATGTAGGCGGCGGCCTTTTCGCTGAAGTCGGCTGGCAGGTCACCGCTCAGACGACGGATCAGTTCGTTGGCTTCGGTCGGGAACGCAGCGGAGTAAGCAGCGAAACGCTGATCCCACTCGGCTTCGGTCGCTTTGCCGGCTTCCTTGGCGTCCCACTCGGCGTAGATGTCAGCCGGGATTTCGAACGGACCGTGGTTCCACTTCAGTGCAGCGCGGGTCAAGGCGATTTCCGCGTCACCCAATGGGGCGCCGTGGCAGTCTTCTTTACCTTGCTTGTTCGGCGAACCGAAACCGATGGTGGTCTTGCAGCAGATCAGGGTTGGCTGATCGCTTTTGCGCGCGGTTTCGATTGCAGTCTTGATCTCTTCCGGATCATGACCGTCGACGTTGCGGATCACCTGCCAGTTGTAGGCTTCGAAACGCTTTGGCGTGTCGTCGGTGAACCAGCCTTCGACTTCGCCATCGATGGAGATGCCGTTGTCATCGTAGAAAGCGATCAGCTTGCCCAGGCCCAAAGTACCGGCCAGCGAACTGACTTCGTGGGAGATGCCTTCCATCATGCAGCCATCACCCAGGAACACATAGGTGTGGTGGTCGACGATGTTGTGACCAGGACGGTTGAACTGCGCCGCCATGACTTTTTCAGCCAGGGCAAAACCCACGGCGTTGGCCAGGCCCTGGCCCAGTGGACCGGTGGTGGTTTCAACGCCCGGGGTGTAGCCGAGTTCCGGATGGCCCGGGGTGCGGCTGTGCAATTGGCGGAACTGCTTCAGGTCATCGATCGACAGGTCGTAGCCGGTCAGGTGCAGCAGCGAGTAGATCAACATCGAACCGTGACCGTTGGACAGCACGAAGCGGTCACGGTCGGCGAACGATGGATTGCTCGGGTTGTGCTTCAGGTAGTCACGCCAAAGTACTTCGGCGATATCCGCCATACCCATAGGGGCACCGGGATGGCCGCTGTTGGCTTTTTGCACGGCATCCATGCTGAGGGCACGAATGGCGTTGGCACGCTCACGACGGCTTGGCATCGCTGTTCTCCTGCGGGTTCTGTAACGAGAGTGAATAAAACGAAATGGAAAAAAGGCGAGCATTTTCCCTCACCGGGCCGCCTCGGGGCAATGACAGATAGTCATCTGGAGGCGTTTTTCCATTTGATAACGACGGTTTCGACGGGTGAAACCTTTCCGCTGTCCGTTTGTTGACTGAACCTGACGCCGAGAAGTGCCATCTATCGAGCAATATCAAAACTTTTTGATATTGCTCTTGCAGGGATTTCTACCCGTCACTAGACTGCTGGCCCTATGAATTTACCCGTGCCTTCCATTCAACATGACAATTGCGACGAGCTGGCGGCCCTCTGCAAGGCCGGCGGCGATCCTCTGCGTCTGAATGTATTGCGTGCCCTGGCCAACGATTCGTTCGGCGTACTGGAACTGGCGCAGATCTTCGGCATCGGTCAGTCCGGCATGAGTCATCACCTCAAGGTATTGGCCCAGGCCGGCCTGGTGGCGACCCGCCGTGAAGGTAACGCGATTTTCTACCGTCGCGCCCTGCCCCATACCGACCTGCTGGGTGGCAAGTTGCACGCCGCGCTGCTGGAAGAAGTGGACAACCTGACCCTGCCGGCCGATGTGCAATCGCGGATCGGTCAGGTGCATGGGCAACGAGCGGCGGCCAGCCGGGACTTTTTCTCACGGGTCGCGGAGAAATTTCGCGCCCAGCAAGACTTGATCGCCGGCCTGCCGCAGTACCGCGAAAGCGTGGTGGCCTTGCTCGACAAGTTGAGTTTCAGCACAGGCGCCACGGCCATTGAAGTCGGCCCCGGTGACGGCGAGTTTCTGCCGGAACTGGCGCGCCGCTTCACTGAAGTCACCGCGCTGGACAACAGCCCGGCGATGCTCGAACTGGCCCGCCAGGTCTGTGAACGTGAAAAGCTGGCTAACGTCAGCCTGCAATTGGCCGATGCATTGAACGGTGTAAGCCTTCAAGCCGATTGCGTTGTACTGAACATGGTGCTGCACCATTTCGCCGCGCCCGCCGAAGCGCTCAAGCACATGGCCGACCTGCTGCATCCGGGCGGCAGCCTGCTCGTGACAGAGTTATGTAGCCACAACCAGAGTTGGGCCAGGGAGGCCTGCGGTGATCTCTGGATGGGGTTTGAACAGGACGATTTGGCCCGTTGGGCCACCGCTGCGGGACTCGTTCCCGGGGAAAGTCTCTATATAGGCTTACGTAATGGTTTCCAGATCCAGGTCCGCCACTTTCAGCGACCGACTGGCGACACTCACCATCGGTAAATTCAGGAAAACATCGAGATGAGCGAATACTCCCTCTTCACCTCCGAGTCCGTGTCTGAAGGACATCCGGACAAAATCGCCGACCAGATTTCCGATGCAGTGCTGGACGCCATCATTGCTGAAGACAAGTTCGCCCGTGTAGCGGTCGAGACCCTGGTAAAAACCGGCGTTGCAATCATCGCCGGTGAAGTGACCACGTCGGCCTGGGTCGATCTGGAAGACATCGTCCGTAACGTGATTCTCGACATCGGCTACAACAGCTCCAATGTCGGCTTTGACGGTGCGACCTGCGGCGTGATGAACATCATCGGCAAGCAGTCTCCCGACATCAACCAGGGTGTTGATCGTGCCAAGCCTGAAGACCAGGGCGCCGGCGACCAGGGCCTGATGTTCGGCTACGCCAGCAACGAAACCGACGTGCTGATGCCAGCACCGATCACGTTCTCGCACCAGCTTGTGCAACGGCAAGCCGAAGCCCGTAAATCCGGCCTGCTGCCTTGGCTGCGCCCGGACGCCAAGTCGCAAGTGACTTGCCGTTACGAAGGCGGCAAGGTTGTCGGTATCGACGCCGTTGTACTGTCGACCCAGCACAACCCTGACGTGTCGTACAAAGACCTGCGCGAAGGCGTGATGGAGCTGATCGTCAAGCACGTACTGCCTGCCGAACTGCTGAGCAAGGACACCCAGTTCCACATCAACCCGACTGGCCAGTTCATCATCGGCGGCCCGGTTGGCGACTGCGGCCTGACCGGTCGCAAGATCATCGTCGACAGCTACGGCGGCATGGCCCGTCACGGCGGCGGCGCGTTCTCCGGTAAAGATCCATCGAAGGTTGACCGTTCGGCCGCTTACGCCGGCCGCTACGTGGCCAAGAACATCGTTGCTGCCGGCCTGGCCGAGCGCTGCGAGATTCAGGTTTCCTACGCGATCGGTGTTGCTCAGCCTACGTCGATCTCGTTGAACACCTTCGGTACCGGCAAAATCAGCGACGACAAAATCGTCAAACTGGTTCGCGAAATTTTTGACCTGCGTCCATACGCAATCACCACCATGCTCAACCTGCTGCACCCGATGTATCAGGAAACCGCTGCGTACGGCCACTTTGGTCGCACCCCGGCCACCAAGACCGTGGGCGACGATACATTCACCACGTTCACCTGGGAAAAAACCGACCGCGCCGACGACCTGCGTCTGGCTGCCGGTTTGTAAGATTTCCCCGGCGGTACCCAAAGCCCTGCACGGTTCGCCGTGCGGGGCTTTTTATTGTCTTTCGCTTTGCACCGTATCGCCGCCATCGCGAGCAGGTCGAATCGTCGCACCGTCGCTCCCACAGGGGTTTTGTGTACGCCACAGATTGAATGTGGGAGCGAGCCTGCTCGCGAAGAGGCCAGCCCGGTCGCCCTGAAACACCAGGCAAAACACCTACCCTTCCCGCCTGAAAATTTTGACTAGCCTTCAAGCACTCCACTTGAGCAAGGACGCTCACAATGCTTCTGCGCCTGTTTTCCGTTTTCTTCCTGACCTGGTTTTGCCTCAGCTCAAACGCAGCCGACTGCCCCGACTGGCCACCCGCCCGCGCCCTGGACGAAATTACCGCCTTGCAAAAACAAATCGACCGTTGGGACGACCGCTATCACCGGAGCGGACGCTCACTGGTCGCCGACGACATCTACGATCAGTCCCGCGCGCAATTGATCGAATGGCGTGAGTGTTTTGACTTGGGCAGTGCGCCCGAACCCTTGCGCACTGCCAGTGGCCAGACAGCCCATCCCATCGCCCACACTGGCCTGGACAAACTCCGTGATGAACAGGCCGTGGAAAACTGGCTGCGCGATCGCAAGGACCTCTGGATACAACCCAAGGTCGATGGTGTGGCCGTGACTTTGATCTATCGCGATGGCCTGCTACACCAAGCCATCAGCCGTGGCGACGGGGTGAACGGACAGGACTGGACGACCTCGGCACGATTGATCCCCAGCATTCCTCGGCAACTGGCCCAATCAGTGGATTTGCTGGTGCAAGGCGAACTCTATTGGCATCTGACTGACCACGTACAAGCCAAGAGCGGTAGCCTCAATGCCCGCTCCACCGTGGCCGGCCTGATGGCCCGCAAGACCATCACCCCTGAACACGCCACCGGCATCAGGCTGTTTGTCTGGGACTGGCCACAAGGCCCGGCCAATCTGCCCGAGCGTAGCGTGACTCTGGATGAGCTGGGCTTCCCGAGCACTGCGCCCTACAGCCAACCGATCCAGACATTGGCTGATGCGCAACGTTGGCGCGATCACTGGTATCGCTCGTCCCTGCCGTTTGCCAGTGACGGTGTCGTCCTGCGCCAAAGTCAGCGCCCCTCGGCCGAACGCTGGCAAGCAAAAACACCCTACTGGGCCGTCGCCTGGAAATACCCGTTCGCTCAGGCGCTGGCGCAGGTGCGAACAGTCGAGTTCAAAATTGGGCGCACCGGTCGGATCACACCGGTGCTGAACCTGACACCAGTGACGCTCGATGACCGGCAGATCAAGCGCGTAAGTGTCAGCTCGCTGCGGCGCTGGGAGGAACTGGACATCCGTCCCGGCGATCAGGTGTCCATCAGCTTGGCGGGACTGACCATTCCCAGGCTCGACAGCGTTGTACTGCGCAACACCGAACGCCCCGAGTTGAATGTTCCGCTGGCAGCCGACTTCCATCTTTTGAGTTGCTGGAAGCCGACACCGGGGTGCGAAAGCCAATTCCTTGCGCGACTGGCCTGGCTCAGTGGCAAGCAAGGGCTGGCCTTACCCCATGTCGGCCCCGGAACATGGGAGAAACTTTTAGAAACAGGCCGTCTGAATGGCCTTCTGGATTGGTTGACCTTCGACGCTCAAGAGCTTGCTACCATTAACGGCTTCGGCGAACGCAGCAGTGCTCGTCTTTTAAACAGTTTCAACAGTGCTCGACAGCGTCCTTTCAGTCGCTGGTTGAAAGCCTTGGGTTTACCTCCGACGGGGCAGGCACAGCTTGCCAATTCATGGCAGGAACTGGCGAATCGAAACACCAAACAATGGCAGGCTGAAGCCGGGATCGGCCCGGGACGTGCGGCCCAACTGAGCGCATTTTTTCGCGACCCGCAGGTCCTGGCCTTGAGTGAAACATTACGAGTTGCCGGAATTGACGGTTTCTAGAGACCGACAATGCCCGGCAGCCCGGGAACCCCTAGGTGCCGATGTGCTCAAACGCCCATCGCCACACTGACCCGCTTGCCTTTGCACATGGAGCTTTTATGAAATTTCTTTCACCGCTCGCCCTGCTGACCCTTTGCAGTGTGTTGGCCGCTCCACTGATGGCGGCTGAAGAAGCACCGGAGTTGACCGGCTGCGCGGCCAAGAAACAGGGCATCATCAACCAGATCGAACTGGCCAAGTCACATGGCAACGCCGACCAGCAAGCAGGCCTGGAAACCGCCCTGAGCGAAGTCACGGCTCATTGCACCGATGCTTCGCTGAAGAAAGAACGGGAAAACAAAGTCCTCAATGCCAAGCATGAAGTCAGCAAGCGTCAGGCAGACCTCGACAAAGCCATGAAGAAAGGTGACCCCGAGAAGATCAACAACCGAAAAGACAAACTCGCCGAGTCCCGCAAGGAATTGCAGGATGCGCTCGACGAGTTGGATAAATAAGGCGTTTTGCAGCGATCGCTCCCATGCTCTGCGTGGGGAACGATCGACCAGCCAAGCGAGAATCAATGATCCCGAAACTGTTTATGGCAAGCACTGCAGGCATCTTCAACTTTCTGCACCGCCGGCCCAAGGTTGCTGGCCTTGTAAGGCTGAACCTGGCTGGCGATCACCAATTCACCGGTGGCGGCTTCAAGGTTGCGGGACATTTCCTGAAAACGTGTCTGCTGTTGCCAGACATTGTCCTTGGCACTGGTGTGATCTTCTTCACGCACCTGTGGAAAATGTTTCCACGGTTCACGGGACAGCGCATCGAGCTTCACGGCACCGTTGGCGAATTTCGGGCCATCAAACGCAATGCGACCACGCAACATGCCGCCCAGGTCTTCACCAGTTTGGAGCATCTGCTTGAAGATCGCTTTGCGCTGACCCAGCGGCGAATTCGGGTCGACACCGCCACAAGCGGACAACATCAGGCACGCCAGCAATACAACAGAAAGTCTTTTAAAAATCATGGTGGCTTCAGGTCACGGGAAACGGCGGCCAGTATCCTCGTGTCATCGACAAAGACCAATAGCCCTATTATCAATACGGGTTGTTTGAGCGCATGGAGCACTCAGGCGACCGGCAAAGGAATTACTCCATGAACAGCCGTTTCAAGGCATGGCGTCACCACCTCGCGTGGACTCTTCCAATGGTGGCCGTACTCGCCGGCTGCACCGGCGGCGATAACAACAAGCCAAAAACCCACGCACTGGCCACCTATTCCAGCGCCACTTGGGAAGCGCTGCCAACGGTGTCCGATAACGACCTGGTCGCCGGTTTCGGTTCGTGGCGCAGTGCCTGCAACCGACTCAAGGCCGACCTGGTCTGGGGCACGACCTGCGCGGCTTCCGCCAACGTGCCGCAAACCGCCCCTGATATCCGCAATTTTCTGAAACAAAATCTGGATGTCTATGGCCTGCGCGCCGCCAATGACAACCCCAATGGTTTGATCACCGGCTACTACGAGCCGGTCTACCCTGGCAGCCTGACCCAAACCACGACGGCAAACATCCCGGTCTATGGCGTACCCGAGGACATGATCATTGTCTCGCTGGACAGCCTCTATCCGGAACTCAAGGGCAAACGCCTGCGCGGTCGACTTGAAGGGCGAGTGCTCAAGCCTTACGACGATGCAGCAACGATCGGGACCAAAGGGGCCAAGGCGCCGGTGGTTGCCTGGCTGACTGATCCGATGAACCTGCAATTCCTGCAAATCCAGGGTTCGGGGCGCATCCAGCTCGATGACGGTCGCCAACTGCGCATCGCTTACGCCGACCAGAACGGCCATCCGTATCGGCCCATCGGTCGTTGGCTGGTGGAGCAAGGCGAGCTGAAGAAAGAAGACGTGACCATGGGCGCGATCAGCACTTGGGCCAAGGCCAATCCGACGCGTATTCCCGAGCTGCTTGCCAGCAACCCCAGCTATGTGTTTTTCACCCGCAACCCGGACAGCAACGAAGGGCCTCGCGGCTCATTGAATGTGCCGTTGACGGCGGGGTATAGCGCGGCAGTGGACCGCAAGGTGATTCCGCTGGGCAGCCTGTTGTGGCTGTCCACCACCAAACCGGACGGCACTGCACTGGTTCGTCCGGTGGCGGCTCAAGATACCGGCGGCGCGATTGCTGGCGAGGTCCGTGCGGACCTGTTCTGGGGCACAGGTGAAACGGCCGGGCAATTGGCCGGGGACATGAAGCAGCAAGGGCAGATCTGGATGCTGTGGCCTAAAGGTGCGGCGTTACCGCAAGTGCCTCAGGTGGCTGATGCGACCAACACTAAGCCCTGAGATCTGTAGTGCCGGTTAGATAGCTTTCGCGAGCAGGCTCGCTCCCACAATGGATCTTCAGTGATCCACCAGCCCCTGTGGGAGCGAGCCTGCTCGCGAAGGGGCCAGAAAAATCACTGAAGTTTTGTCAGACCGACACCACAAAGAAACTGACAATCAACCCCATCCCGACAAACCACACCAACGACCGCAAAGTCGCCCAGTCCGCCAGATAGCAAATGATGTACAGCAATCGACTGGTGATAAATAACACCGACAGCACGTTGATCGTCACCAGTTCGGCATTGCCGGCCAGGTGCGCCACGATCACCGCTGCGGCGAACGCCGGGGTCACTTCAAAACTGTTCTGTTGCGCTGCATACGCACGCCGGCCCAAACCCTCCAGCGAGTCGAGAAAATCCCGGGGATCATGGTTGTCTTTCAGTCTGAACCCGCCACTGATCTTGGCGACACCCGTGCCGATATACGGCAGGAAAATCACGATCAAAATGCACCACAGGGCAACCGTCATAGAGCAGTCCTTTCTTCAGTTTTAGGAATTCGGGTTTCGGTTAAAACTTCATCACCAATATGCCAATCATCACCAGTCCACACGCAAGCAGTCGTGGTCGACCAAAAGGTTCTTTCAGGTAACGCATGCCAAACAGCACCACCAGAATCACGCTGATCTCACGCAACGCTGCCGCTTCGGCAATCGAGCCCAGCTGCATAGCCCACAGCACCAGAGCGTAGCTGAACAACACACAGAATCCGACCGCCAGCCCCAGCCGCCACTGTTCACGCCAGAACAACCTGAACGCCGGGCGCTTACGCACCAGCGCCAGCAACGGGAATGGCCAGGCACTGAGCAACGTGACCCAGACCAGATAGTCCAGAGGATGTGACCAGCGCCGCAACGCCTGACCGTCGATGTAGGTGTAGCAACCGATGCACAAGCCGAGCAGTGCCACCACGGGCAGCATTGACCATGGCAATCGCGCGCCACCACCGCCCTGCCACAGCAGGCACGCCATGCCGAACGGGATCAACAGAATTCCAAATATCTGCTGATTCGTCAGCACTTCCCCGGCAAAGATCAGCGTCAAGGCCAGCACCACCAGCGGCGACAAGCCACGCATCAGCGGATACACCAGGCCAAGGTCACCGACCCGATACGCTTGGATCAGCAGGTAACGGTAGAGCAATTCGAACGCCGCCGACGCCAGAATCCACGGCCAGATTTCGTTGGGTGGCACGCTCAAGAACGGCACCATCACGGCGACAAACAACAGCGCCACGCTGTCCATGCAGGCCACTACCAACAAGCGTTCCGCACTGAATTTGATCAGGGTATTCCACGCCGCGTGCAACAGCGCCGCTACTAACACCAGTGCTGTTGCAAGCACGGCACACTCCTTTATTTGTTTTTGTTCCCTGCGCAAAGCGCCCGGAGAATTGATTCGCCATAGATCAGCAGCTGTTTATACTGCAAGCGACCACGCCGCACTCAGTTGCGCACAGACTAATTCCAATAAATTCTGTCCATGCCCGCTCTCACCGAGAGCGGACATCGGCGTGCGTATGCCTGATCACAGCGACCTTGCTCGCCCTCGGCGTTGCCGCGTTCGGCATCGGCACCACTGAACTCGTCATCATGGGCCTGTTGCCCGATGTCGCTCGCCTGCAACTGCTGATCATCGATCAGGCTCACGCCCACATGGACAGCGTATTTCCTGTGGGAGCGAGCAAGATCGCGAAGAAGTTGACGCGGCACACCTGTCTTCACGCCTCTTTGCGCTTGCGCGGATCAGGTGCCTGATCCGCGCTTTTCTTCGGCGGCCCGCTCTCGCTGCGAATCTGTGCATGGCTGATCAAAGCAAAGATAAAGCTGCCACCAATGATATTCCCCGCCAGCGTCGGCCCGGCGAACACCAGCCAGAAATCTTTCCACGGCAACTCGCCGGCAAACACCAGGTACGACACCTCGGCGGAGCCGACCACGATATGGGTGAAATCACCCAGCGCCATAAGGTAGGTGATAAGAATGATGATCCCCATCTTTGCGCTCTCCATGGACGGAATCATCCAGACCATGGTGGCGATCATCCAGCCCGAGACGATGCCCTTGGCGAACATTTGTCCGGTGTGGTTTTCCATGACTTTGCGGCCGATTTCGAGAAAAGCCAGGTCGGTTTTGCTGTCGAAAATCGGCAGGTTCAGCATCACATAAGCCACCAGCAACGTACCGCACAGGTTGCCCACCAGCACCACCGTCCACAGGCGCAGCAACCGACCGAAGTTGTTGAATGTGGGCTTGGTCATGACCGGCAGCACGGCGGTCAGGGTGTTTTCGGTGAACAACTGTTGACGAGCGAGGATCACCGCGAGAAAACCGGCGCAGTAGCCAAAACTGGCGATCACTTTGAAGTGCTCGCCGTCCGGCAATCGTGAGTTGAGCAAACCCATGGCCATCAGCGACAGGCCCATGGTCAAGCCAGCGGCCAGCGCCGACCACCACAGGGCAGCGACACTGCGCTCGAGTTCCTGATCGCCTTGAGTGCGGATGATTTCGTGCAGCACCGCCGCACGGGGTGGCTGGTTTTTGTCGACTTCGTGCTGTTCTTCAGCCGAGAGGTTCGGGGTTTTGCCGTCTTTTGGGGTGTCCATAGCGTTCCGGAACCGGTGGCGTGTCATGTAGGTACGACACGCGTGGTTCGGAGCTGTTCAGTACTCGAATAAACGAAACCACTCCTGTAGGAGCCGAGCTTGCTCGCGATGGCGTCATTCGCATCACCGCCGAAACCGAAGTGAACCCATCGCGAGCAAGCTCGGCTCCTACAGGGCTCGCATTACGAGCCGGCCACATCATCCTGAAACTGATCTTTGACGTATTTGATCTCGGTACGACCATGCGGCGCCGGTAAGCCGTCTTCGCCCAAGTTGACGAACACCATCTTTTCCACGGTGAGGATGCTTTTGCGGGTGATCTTGTTACGCACTTCACACGTCAGGCTAATCGAGGTGCGACCGAACTCGGTGGCGGTGATGCCCAGCTCGATAATGTCGCCCTGGCGCGAGGCGCTGACGAAGTTGATTTCGGAAATGTACTTGGTGACGACGCGCTGGTTGCCCAGCTGGACGATGGCATAGATCGCCGCTTCTTCATCGATCCAGCGCAACAGGCTACCGCCGAACAGCGTGCCGTTGGGGTTGAGGTCTTCAGGTTTTACCCATTTGCGGGTGTGGAAATTCATATTCACTCCTGAGCGTCTTGCGAAATGATGAGGGGCATCATGGCAGAGCCCGGGCTAGAGCTCTATTACGCATAGACTATGGTCTCGATTACCGTTCAGACATTGACCGACAGAAACGCTTTGGAAGATCAGCATAGCCCGCTATAATCGCCACCGTTTCAAAACGGTAACGATTCATTGATACCGTTTTCCCGCCACCTGTCCGAGGGGCGCTGCAGCAGGTTCGACCTGTCAGGCTCGGATGGGGCGTTGCTTGGCTGTGATCAGCCAGACACTAAACGCACAACGGCGCCCATTCGCATACATTACGAATGGAGGCTCTTCATGAGCGCTGTTATCACGCCTGCAGATTTTAACGATTACAAAGTGGCCGACATGTCCCTGGCTGCCTGGGGTCGTCGCGAAACCATCATCGCCGAATCCGAAATGCCTGCCCTGATGGGTCTGCGCCGCAAATACGCCGGTGAGCAGCCGCTCAAAGGCGCGAAAATCCTCGGCTGCATCCACATGACCATTCAGACTGCCGTGCTGATCGAAACCCTGGTTGCCCTGGGTGCCGAAGTGCGTTGGTCGTCCTGCAACATTTTCTCGACTCAAGACCAGGCTGCTGCCGCTATCGCTGCTGCCGGCATCGCGGTTTTCGCCTGGAAAGGCGAGACTGAAGAAGAGTACGAGTGGTGCCTGGAGCAAACCATCCTGAAGGATGGCGCGCCTTGGGATGCCAACATGATCCTCGACGACGGCGGCGACCTGACCGAGCTGCTGCACAAGAAATACCCGGCGATCCTGGACCGCGTCCACGGCGTCACCGAAGAAACCACCACCGGCGTTCACCGCCTGCTGGACATGCTGGCCAAGGGCGAGCTGAAAATCCCGGCCATCAACGTCAACGACTCGGTGACCAAGAGCAAGAACGACAACAAGTACGGCTGCCGTCACAGCCTGAACGACGCGATCAAGCGCGGCACTGACCACCTGCTGTCCGGCAAGCAAGCGCTGGTCATCGGTTACGGTGACGTGGGCAAGGGCTCCGCTCAGTCCCTGCGCCAGGAAGGCATGATCGTTAAAGTCTCCGAAGTTGACCCGATCTGCGCCATGCAAGCCTGCATGGACGGCTACGAGCTGGTTTCGCCGTTCATCGACGGCATCAACGACGGCACCGAAGCCAGCATCGACAAAGCACTGCTGGGCAAGATCGACCTGATCGTGACCACCACCGGCAACGTCAATGTTTGCGACTCGAACATGCTCAAAGCCCTGAAGAAGCGCGCTGTTGTCTGCAACATCGGTCACTTCGACAACGAAATCGACACCGCTTTCATGCGTAAAAACTGGGCGTGGGAAGAAGTGAAGCCACAGGTTCACAAAATCCACCGTACCGGCCCGGGTGCTTTCGACGCTCAGAACGACGACTACCTGATCCTGCTGGCCGAAGGCCGTCTGGTTAACCTGGGTAACGCCACTGGCCACCCAAGCCGCATCATGGACGGTTCGTTCGCCAACCAGGTGCTGGCACAGATCTTCCTGTTCGATCAGAAGTACGCCGACCTGTCGCCTGCCCAGAAAGCCGAGCGCCTGACCGTTGAAGTACTGCCGAAGAAACTCGACGAAGAAGTGGCCCTGGAAATGGTCCGCGGTTTCGGCGGCGTTGTGACTCAACTGACCAAGACCCAGGCCGACTACATCGGCGTGACCGTCGAAGGTCCGTTCAAGCCGCACGCTTACCGCTACTGATTCGCTGACCGGCGACGCGGTGTTCTGATACACCGCATCGCCTGATTCGCCAGCAAGCCGGCTCCTACAAAGGAAACGCGTACGACGCAATCCCTGTAGGAGCTGGCTTGCCAGCGAAGGCGTCGTAACGGACACACCGTTGGCTCTCGCGTTTCCAAGGATACGACCATGTCCCAAGACCGTCGCTACAGCTTCGAGTTCTTCCCTACGAAGACCGACGCTGGGCATGAAAAGCTGCTCGCCACTGCCCGTCAGCTGGCTACGTATAACCCCGATTTCTTCTCCTGCACCTATGGCGCTGGCGGTTCGACCCGTGATCGCACCCTCAACACCGTGTTGCAGCTCGAAAGCGAAGTCAAAGTCCCTGCCGCACCGCATATGTCTTGCGTGGGCGACAGCAAGGACGACTTGCGCGGCCTGCTGGCCCAGTACAAGGCTGCCGGCATCAAGCGTATCGTTGCCCTGCGCGGTGACCTGCCTTCGGGCATGGGCATGGCCAGCGGTGAAATGCGCCACGCCAACGACCTGGTCGAATTCATTCGTGAAGAGACCGGCGATCATTTCCACATCGAAGTCGCCGCTTACCCGGAAATGCATCCGCAAGCGCGTAATTACGAAGACGATATCGCCAATTTCGTGCGCAAGGCTAAATCTGGCGCCGACAGTGCGATCACCCAGTACTTCTTCAACGCTGACAGCTACTTCTACTTCGTCGAGCGTGTACGAGCGTTGGGCGTGAATATCCCGATCGTGCCGGGGATCATGCCGATCACCAACTACAGCAAACTGGCGCGTTTCTCTGACGCCTGCGGCGCGGAAATCCCGCGCTGGATCCGCAAACAGCTGGAAGCCTACGGCGACGACACCCAGAGCATTCAAGGCTTTGGTGAGCAAGTCATCACCGAAATGTGCGAACGCCTGTTACAAGGTGGCGCACCGGGGCTGCACTTCTACACACTGAATCAGGCTGAAGCGAGCCTGGCAGTGTGGAACAACCTGAAGTTGCCGCGCTGAAACAGTGCAAAACCATGAAAAGGCTCTGGCGAAATCCAGGGCCTTTTTTATGGAATATGTCTTGTGTGAGAGCTTCTGGATCCAGTTTCTGGCTCTTTATGATTTCTCGTCGTAATCTCAAGCCATGCCCCTGATTTCGCAATGTCTGACAGTGCTGCTTTTTACTTGCCTGAGCTTCGCAGCCCGGGGCGAGAAGCTGCGCATTGTCACTGAGCCGTGGGCGCCTTACGTCTACGAGGAAAATGGCAAAGCCCTGGGGCTGGATTACGAAACCACAGCCATCGTCTTCAAACGCCTGGGGATCGAAGTGGAGTGGCAGTTCCTGCCGTGGAAACGCTGCCTGTCGATGCTCGAAACCGGCCAGGCGGATGGCGTGCTGGACATTTTCCACAGCGATGAGCGTGACGCGACCCTGCTCTATCCCATTGAACCGCTCTCGGATGTCGAGTTCGTGATGTTCTATTCCAACGACCGGCCTTATCCGTTTCGCACCCTGAACGACCTGAAAGGCCTGACCATCGGCACCTCGCCGGGCTATCTCTACAGCAAGGACTTCAGCGAATCGCCGCTGTTCACCCGTGAACCGGCGCCGACCCATGAAGCCAACTTTGGCAAGCTGATACGCGGGCGGATCGACCTGTTGATCACTGATCGCCGGGTCGGCCAGCACTTGCTCGATGAATTGGGTATCCGCGACAAGATCACTGAAAACCCGACCGTCATCAGCCACCAGAGTCAGTTTCTGGCGGTACGTAAAAATGCCGGCATGGATTTGCTGGTGCAACGTTTCGGTGCCGAGCTCAAGCGTTTCAAGCGCGAACCCGCCTACGCGGAGCTTAGCGCCCGTTACGGCGCGGAACCCGGTGCCGCCCTTAAAGCCGACACCGCCACCGCGACCACTGCAAAAACCGTTGAGCAGCAGGAAAGCGGCGCGCAGTGATTGCTCTGTTATACTCCGGCCTTCCCGCCAGGCTCACGCCCGGACGCTCGGACTTGTTAAAGGCATCTTGACCCCGCTACAGCGCAGCTCTTCAGCCCGCGCGAGCGCTCCAGACGAGCTTTCAAGGCCCAGCAGGACCGGACGGGATTGCGTTCTTCTTAAACGCCATTCGCGCCAGGCAAGACTCCCATTGGGCCAAGCCCTAACTAAAACAGGATTACTCATGTCCTTTGCTTCCCTCGGTCTCTCCGAGGCTTTAGTCCGCGCCATCGAGGCAGCGGGCTATACCGAGCCCACTCCGGTGCAACAGCGGGCCATTCCCGCCGTGTTGCAAGGTCGCGACCTGATGGTTGCGGCTCAGACAGGTACTGGTAAAACCGGTGGCTTCGCCCTTCCGATCCTGGAGCGGTTGTTCCCTAACGGTCACCCGGACAAATCCCAGCGTCATGGCCCGCGCCAACCGCGCGTATTGGTCCTGACCCCGACCCGCGAGCTCGCGGCTCAAGTACACGAGAGCTTCAAGGTCTATGCCCGTGACCTGAAGTTCGTCAGCGCCTGCATCTTCGGCGGCGTTGGCATGAACCCGCAGGTTCAGGCCATGTCCCGCGGTGTTGACGTACTGGTGGCCTGCCCTGGCCGCCTGCTCGACCTCGCCGGCCAAGGCAGCGTCGATTTGTCCCACGTGGAAATCCTCGTGCTCGACGAAGCTGACCGCATGCTCGACATGGGCTTTGTCCATGACGTGAAAAAGGTTTTGGCCCGCCTGCCAGCCAAACGGCAGAACCTGCTGTTCTCGGCGACGTTCTCCAAGGACATCACCGACCTCGCCGGCAAGCTGCTGCACAACCCGGAACGCATCGAAGTCACGCCACCGAACACCACGGTCGAGCGTATCGAACAGCGCGTGTTCCGTCTGGCCGCCAACCATAAGCGTTCGCTGCTGGCCCACCTGATCACCGCTGGCGCCTGGGAACAGGTGCTGGTGTTCACCCGCACCAAGCACGGCGCCAACCGCTTGGCCGAGTACCTGGACAAACACGGCCTCAGCGCCGTCGCGATCCACGGCAACAAGAGCCAGAACGCCCGCACCAAAGCCCTGGCCGATTTCAAGGCCGGTGAAGTGCGCATTCTGGTGGCCACCGACATCGCCGCTCGCGGCCTGGACATCGACCAGTTGCCACACGTGGTCAACTTCGAACTGCCAAACGTCGACGAAGACTACGTTCACCGCATTGGCCGTACTGGCCGTGCCGGTCGTTCGGGCGAAGCGATCTCGCTGGTCGCGCCGGACGAAGAGAAGTTGCTGAAAAGCATCGAGCGCATGACCAAGCAGAAGATTGCCGACGGCAACCTGATGGGCTTCGACTCAAGTGCAGTAGAAGCCGAGAAACCAGAAGTGCGCGAGCGTCCGGATGTGCGTAACCCGCGCAACCCACGTGGCCCGCGCGGCGACGGCCCGAACGGCACCGGTGGTGGTGGCGGTCGTAAAGACAAGGGCAAGGACAAGGGCGGCAAGGAAAAACCTGCCGCTACTGGCCGTGGCGATCGCCCGGCGCGTGAACACAAGCCACGCGAAGGCACCCCGGCTCGCGAGCAACAGCGCCCGGCCCCTCGCGCCGCTGCTGACCGCGCTCCGGACGAGTTCCTGGACGACGATATCGATAACTTCGGTAACCGCGTTGATTACGTCCCGCAAGCCAAACCGGCTCAGGGCCGTGGTCGCCGTCCGGGTGCTCCGGCACAAGGCACGGCTGCTGGCGCAGGTGCTCCGCGCACCGGCGGCAAGCCTCAGGGTCGCCAAAGCGGTCCGCGCAGCAGCGATGGCGCCACCACCGGCACGCCGCCGGCCAAACGCAGCGGCCCACGCAGCGGCGCTCCACGTGACGGTCAGGCCCGTCGCGAAGAAAGCCGCAACCGTCGCCCTGCTCGTGACGATCAGCCGCGTTCGGAACCCGCCGTGCAAAACCCGCGCAGTCCAGCGCCGAAGATCATTCACAAGGAGTCGAAAACCGATCGTTTCCCGACTCCTGAGCAACTTGATCAATTGCCAGGCCGTCCGCGTGGCGAAAAACCAGCGTTGCTGACCCGCAATCGCTGATTTATCGCTGCCATAAAAAATGCCCCTGATCGCGAGATCAGGGGCATTTTTTATGCACTAACGTAAAACTGTAGGAGCAAGGCTTGCCCGCGATGGGTTCACCTCGGTTTCGCAGGTGTTGCTAATAGTGCTATCGCGAGCGAGCTCAGCTCCTACCGTCTCAGCATTACTTCGCTTTCACACCTTCAAACGTCACGTACAGCTCGACCGCATCGGACGCTGGACCCAGGTTTTTTTGCTTGCCGAAATCGGAACGCTTGATGTCGAAGGTGCCCTCGAAACCGGCACGGTAGCCGCCCCATGGATCCTTGCCTTCACCCAGGAAAGTAGCCTTGACCACGATTGGCTTGGTCACGCCCAGGATAGTCAGGTCGCCGGCCACATCGGCAGTGTCTTTGCCAGCGGCATTTTTACCCGTTGGTGTGACGCTGGTGGAAACGAAGGTGGCTTTGGCAAACTTGCCCGAGTTCAGGAGATCATCATCGCCGGCTATGTGCTTGTCGCGCTCAGCATTGTTGGAGAAAACGCTGGCGGTGTTCACATTGAACTCGATCTTGCTGTCTTCAGGCTTGGCAGCGTCGAAGCTGAACTTGCCGTCGATGTCCTTGAAGGTACCGGTGATGAAGCTGTAGCCCAGATGGCTGATCTTGAAGTTGACGAAGGCGTGCTGGCCAGTTTTGTCGACAACGTAGTCAGCGGCCATTACGTTGGCGGACAGCAGAGCAGAACCGATTGCCAGAGCGGCGAGAGTCTTTTTCAACATGCTTTGTTTTCCTAGGGAGTCGAGGTTGAACTTCAGGCTTTGCGACCCAGCATTCGCTTGAGGGTCACATCACGGTCGATAAAGTGGTGCTTCAATGCTGCCAACGCATGGAGGCCGGAAAAAATTACCAGCACCCACGCCAGGTAGAGGTGAATCGCACCGGCGTTATCTGCCTGGTCCGGCAGTCCGGAAATCAGGGCAGGCACTTCAAACCAGTCAAACACCGGAATACCGGCACCTTCTGCGGTGGAAATCAGGTAACCGGCAATCATTACAGCGAACAGGCAGAGATACAGAAAGGCATGGCCGAAATGGGCACCCAGACGCGTCATGCGACTGTAGCTGGTCAAGGTCGGTGGTGGTGGGCTGACGAAACGCCACAATACCCGCAGCACCATGACGCCCAGCAAGATCAAACCAATGCTCTTATGCAGATCCGGCCCGTCTTTGCGCCATGGGTCGTAATAGTCGAGGCCAACCATCCACAGTCCGAGGGCGAATAAACCGAATACGGCCAGTGCCACGCCCCAGTGCATGATAATGCTGACCCAGCCGTAGCGGGAGGTAGAGTTACGTAGCTGCATTGCCTAGATCCCTGTAAGTGCTGGCCAAAGACTATCGGGTTATCTATCGAATTAAAGCTGAAGTTTTCGCTTTGAAATCTCGAGAAATACGATCAGGAGCTTGTAATGAGCGTGTTAAGGAAAGATTAAAGACTACTGCGTGAGAAAAAATGAAGTCCAACAGAAGAACACCTGCGCCCCAGGGTTTATTCGATTCCCGGTACTGGTTTTCTTCACCCATAAAAAAACGCGGCATCTCTGCCGCGTCTTTTTAATCCCGACGCTTACTGCGCCTTGGTAACCGTTGTCGGTGTCGCAGCGGGTTTAGCCGCTGGTTTCTTCACCGGAGCCTTTTTGGCTTCGGTTTTGGCTGCAGGCTTCTTCGCCGGAGCTTTAGCCGGTGCCTTTTTGGCAGGCTCGGCTTTCACTGGCGTTGCAGGCTTCGGTGCTTCGACCGGTGCCGGTGCAGCTACTGGAGCTGGAGCCGGTGCTGGTGGAGTGACAGGCTCAGGTGCCTTGACCGGCTCTGGCTTCTTGGCGTCATCCGAACCACCGAACAGGTTGCTGAAGAAGTTACCTTTCTTCGCCGCCACCGCGCCGGCCGCCGCTGCCGTCGCCACTTTCGCCGGCTCAAACGACTTGCCCGCCGCCAGGTCTTCAACCTGACTGGCCGCACGCTGGCCGGTGCGCAATGCGCCTTCCAGAGTGCCCGGGTACAAGGTGTCAGTGTGTTCGCCGGCGAACGCTACGCGCTCAATCGGGCGCTCCCACAGGCGCCAGTATTTGCTGATCTGGCCCGGGCCAAAGGCCAGGTAAGCGCCGCCCATCGACGGGTCGGTGCTGTAGCGGCGGATTTCATAACCGGTGAAAGAACCACGCGCCTGTGGATAAAAGGCGTGCAGGCGAATCAGCACCTGATCGACCATTTGCTTGTCGCCGAACGCCTGCATCACACGAGCGTTGTCGCCAGACAGGTTGATCACCACGTTGGCGCCGCCCTTCAAGGCAGGCTCGATCCACAACATGCCCAGGCCTGTATTGCTGAAAATCTCGCCGGACATGCGCGCTTTGGATTCCCACACCGGCGTCTTGAACTTCAGCATGATCTGGTCGCGCCAGCCGTAGTTGGTGCCTTTGATGGCGCCCATGTGCTGGGCATCCAGCGACGGGGTCATCTGGATCTTGCCCAGTGCGCGCAACGGCACCGCCAATACCACGTAATCAGCCTGATAGCCGACGCTACCCACTTTGACGGTCACGCCGTCCTTGTCCTGAGTGATCGAAGAGACCGGGGAGTTGGTCTTGATCGTTTTCAGTTGTTTGACGAACGCCTGGGCCAGTACCGGGCTGCCGCCAACCAGTCGCGAAGCACGCAGGTCACGATCGGAAGTGCCACGGTAAACACGGCTCTGCTGTGCGAAGTACAACAGCGACAAACGCGAAGGTTCGTCATAGCGGGTACGAATCTGCTGATTCACCAACTGACGAGCAGTCGCTGGCAGGTTCTGCTTGTCGAGCCAGCTGGACACGGTGATCTGATCCAGCGCGTGCAGCGTGTTGTTGGCAATCGGGTTCTGCGGGTCGTCAATCGAGCGCGCCAGATCATCCACGGTTTTTTCGAAGCGCTTGAGCGCTTCGGCAGTGGCTGGCTGCTTGGTCGCCAGATCGGCGGCGGTGAAATACTCACCATCGATCAGGTAGCCTGGAGTCCGCACGAATTCAGGGGCTGGCGTGGTGCTCAGCTTGAAGGTCGACACGTACTTGTTCAGCACCGGCTGAGTCTTGTCGTTGCCGATCCACTCGCTGGTGGCCATGCCGGAGCGACCGCCCAGGCTCGATTTGGCTTCCAGCAGCGTGACCTGCCAGCCTTTGTTTTGCAGCTCGTAAGCCGCGGTCAGGCCAGACAGCCCGCCACCGACCACGATCACGGTTTTATCCTTGGCCAGCGCAGACACGCTGAACAGCCCCAACATCACCAGCGCACAGGCGCGCAGCCAACCGACAGACATTCAGCGAACTCCGGAAATACATGAAGAAAAAACAGTTTTTACGAGTCAGTCGACTCCAGGAACCGCGAAGGATACGTCAGGCTTCAGACGCCTGCCAGCAGCGTCTATCGACCGATACAAAGTAGCTCAATCGACACAATGGGTTGTCCCCAAGCCACGCATTGCATAGGCTTGCGCGATTGTTTGCCCGCCTACGTCGCGGGTAGCCTCGAGGAGACAGAAAATGGGCCTGAATAAACAGTGGATGGAACGCGATCTCGCGGTGTTGTGGCATCCCTGCACCCAGATGAAAGACCACGAACAGCTACCGCTGATCCCGATTAAACGCGGGGAAGGTGTGTGGCTGGAAGACTTCGAAGGCAAGCGCTACCTCGACGCTGTCAGCTCCTGGTGGGTCAACGTGTTTGGCCACGCCAACCCGCGCATCAATCAGCGCATCAAGGATCAGGTCGATCAGCTGGAACACGTGATCCTCGCTGGCTTCAGCCATCAGCCGGTGATCGAGCTGTCCGAGCGGCTGGTGAAGATGACCCCGGAGGGCCTGACCCGGTGCTTCTACGCCGATAACGGTTCGTCCTGCATCGAAGTCGCACTGAAAATGAGCTTTCACTACTGGCTCAACCGCGGCCAGCCGAACAAGAAGCGCTTTGTCACCCTGACCAACAGCTACCACGGCGAAACCATGGCGGCGATGTCGGTGGGCGACGTGCCGCTGTTCACCGAAACCTACAAGGCGCTGCTGCTGGACACCATCAAGGTGCCGAGCCCCGACTGCTACCTGCGCCCCGAAGGCATGAGCTGGGAAGAACACTCACGCAACATGTTCGCCGCCATGGAACAGACCCTGGCGGAGAACCATGACAGCGTCGCGGCAGTGATCGTCGAACCGCTGATCCAGGGCGCTGGCGGCATGCGCATGTACCACCCGGTTTACCTCAAACTGCTGCGCGAAGCCTGCGACCGCTACGGCGTGCACCTGATCCACGACGAAATCGCCGTCGGCTTTGGCCGCACCGGCACGATGTTCGCCTGCGAACAGGCCGGCATCCGCCCGGATTTCCTCTGCCTGTCCAAGGCCCTCACCGGCGGTTACCTGCCGTTGGCGGCCTGCGTGACGACCGAAGACGTCTACAGCGCCTTCTACGACGACTACCCGACGCTGCGCGCCTTCCTGCATTCGCACAGCTACACCGGCAACCCGTTGGCGTGCGCCGCCGCACTGGCAACGCTGGATATCTTCGAAGAAGACAACGTCATCGAGAACAACAAGGCGCTCGCCCAGCGCATGGCCTCCTCCACCGCGCACCTGGCCGACCATCCGAACGTCTCGGAAGTACGACAGACCGGCATGGTGCTGGCCATCGAGATGGTCAAGGACAAGGCTACGAAAGAAGCCTACCCGTGGCAGGAACGTCGTGGCTTGAAGGTGTTCCAGCACGCACTGGAACGCGGTGCTTTACTACGACCGTTGGGCAGCGTGGTGTATTTCCTGCCGCCGTACGTGATCACGCCGGAGCAGATCGACTTTCTGGCCGAAGTGGCCAGCGAAGGCATCGACATCGCGACGCGTAACAGCGTCAGCGTGGCGGTGCCGAAAGACTTCCACCCGGGATTCCGTGATCCGGGCTGATTGATTTCACCCGATCTTCTGTGGTGCCTGGTCTGCCGCTTTCGCTGGCAAGCCAGCTCCTACAGTTGATCGCGGTCGTTGTAGGAGCTGGCTTGCCAGCGATAAGGTCGGCACGACCTTCAGACGCTTTAGACCCTTTTCAGAGAACCCGCATGAGACTGTCCCGCTTCTTTATCGACGCCCCCCTGAGCACCGGCGAACACGAGTTGCCCGAAGCCCAGGCCCATTACATCAGCCGCGTACTGCGCATGGCCGAGGGCGATGCGTTGCAGCTGTTCGACGGTTCGGGCCACGAGTTTCGCGCCACGCTGGTGGAGGTCGGCAAGAAACGCGTCGTCGTGCAGATCGATGAAAGCTTCGCCGGGCAGGTCGACTCACCGCTGGCGATCCATCTCGGCCAAGGCCTGTCCCGTGGCGAGCGCATGGACTGGGCGATTCAGAAAGCCACCGAATTGGGCGTAACTGAAATCACCCCGATCTTCAGCGACCGTTGCGAAGTCCGGTTGAAGGATGAGCGCGCCGACAAGCGCCTGATGCACTGGCGCCAAGTGGCGATCAGTGCCTGTGAACAATGTGGGCGTTCGCGGGTGCCGGTAATTCATCCACCGCTGCTTTTGGCGGACTGGTTGAAACAGGCACAAGCCGAGTTGAAACTGGTGCTACATCCGGTGGCGGAGCCGTTGGTCAGTCACGCCAAACCTTCCAGCCTGGCGTTTCTGATCGGCCCCGAAGGCGGGCTGTCCGACGCCGAAGTCGAACAGGCCAAAGCCAGCGGTTTCCACGCCGCCCGCCTCGGCCCTCGCGTGCTGCGCACCGAAACCGCGCCAGTAGTGGCACTGGCGGTAGCGCAGCAACTGTGGGGCGATTTCTGACGCTTTACTGAACCGGATCGCTCGTCGGCTTGACGATGATCGCCTTGAGTTCACTGGTCATCGGGAACTCAAGGTTCAACCCCTTCGGCGGGATCGGCTGTTCAAACCAGCGCTGGTAGATGCCATTGATCTCGCCCGAACTGTACAGATCGGCCAATGCGCCATTCACCAGAGCGAGGAATTGCGGATCATCCTTGCGCACCATGCAGCTGTAGATTTCCCGCGATTGTTCCTCGCCGACCACCACCCATTTATGCGGATCCCGCGCCTTGGCACGTTCGCCATAAAGCAACGCGTCGTCCATGTAGAACGCAGCCGCCCGACCTGACTGCAGCATCTGGAAGGCTTCGCCGTGGTCCTTGGCGCTGATCACGAACATGTCGATCTTGTTGTCGACGTTGTAGCTCTTCAGAAAACGCTCGTTGGTGGTGCCGGCGGTGGTCACCACGTTCTTGCCGCGCAGGTCGGCGAAACTCTTGATCCCGCTGTCCCTGGCCGTCAGCAGCTGGCCTTTGACGTAGATGAAACCGTAGGAAAACGCCACTTGCTTCTGCCGTTCGGCGGTCACCCCGGTAGAGCCGCATTCGAGGTCGACGGTGCCGTTCTGCACCAGTGGAATCCGCGTCTGTGAGGTCACCAGGGTGTATTTCGCCTTGAGCTCCGGCAGCGCCAGTTGCTGACGGATGCGCTCGACAATCTTGCTTGCCAGATCCACTGAATAACCCATCGGCTGCCCCGTGTGATCGCCCACGTAGGAGAACGGCACCGACGCATCGCGATACCCGAGGGTGATGCTGTTGGCATTGGCGATCTTGCCCAATGTGCCGGTCAGCGGCGCTTCATTGGCTTGAACCTGACTACCTAGCAACAGCCCGAGGGTGCAGCCGAGCAACGTGATTTTTTGCATTGTTATTCTCCGTTGTGGGTGTTGGGTACGGGTGGGTTCAGATGCGGGCCGCGGTAATAGTGATTTCCACCAACACTTGCGGACGCGCCAGATCCGCCTGCACGGTGGTGCGGCTCGGCGCCTGTCCCGGTGACAACCAGGCCGACCAGACTTCATTCATCGCCGAGAAATCGGCATTGATGTCCTTCAGATAAATCGTCGCGCTCAGCAAATGATCTTTGTCGCTACCGGCCTCGGCCAGCAACGCGTCGATTTTCGCCAGTACTTCGCGGGTCTGACCGCCGGCATCCAGGGCGTCGCCTGGCACCTGACCGGAGAGAAACACCAGCTCGCCGAAGGTCACGGCGCCTGACAGGCGTGGGTTGCTGTGAAAACGTTTAATGGTCATGACAGGGTCCTTTTCTGACAGGGAAATTCAAGCGACCGGGTGGCTGAAACCCAGCAGGTCGATGGAAGTCTGGCGCTGGCTGATCAGCTCACTGAGTAACTGGCCGCTGCCACAGGCCAGGGTAAAACCCAGCGCGCCATGACCGAGATTGAGCCACAGATTGCGGTAGGCCGTAGCGCCCAGCAGCGGTACTCCGCTGGGGGTCGCTGGACGCATGCCGGCCCACTCCACGGCGGCATCGTAATCGCCGGCATTCGGGAACGTGTCGCGGGCCTGGCGCTTGATCAGGCTCAAGCGTTCGGGATCGACGGCCGAGTCGAAGCCGACAATGTCGACCATCGCCGCCACACGCAATTGCTCACCAATGCGCGCATACACGATCTTGCGGTCGTAGTCGGTGATGCTCAGCTCGGGCGCCCGGTGTTCGGCACCGATCGGCAGCGTCAGGCTGTAACCTTTCAGGGGATAGAGCGGTAGCCGCAGGCCAGGCAGCGCCAGCAGCGGACTGCGATGGCCGGCGGCAATTACCAGCTGCTCGACCGGCAACAGCTCGGCACCCAACTCAATGGCGGTGACCGCGCCGTTGCGGTGGTGAATGCCGGTCACGGCGTGGCCCAGGCGAAATTCGCAACGGCCGGACGCCTTCAGTCGCGCCGCCAGTTGTTGGCAAAAACCATGGCAATCGCCGACTTCTTCGTCTGGCGTATAGATCGCGCCGACAAAAGGGGCATCGGCCAGCGCCGGTTCCAGCTGCGTACACTCGGCGGCAGACAACACCTGCTGTTGCTGCGGATCGGCCAGGCCTTGTCGCGCTTTCCCGAAGCTGGCGGGGTTGCGGAATGTCACCAGTTTGCCATTGCGCCGCCATTGGAAACCGCTCAGCCCATCGTCTTCGCGCCAGGTTTTCAGTGTGCTCTGGCTGAACAGCGCCAGGCGCAGCAGATGCGCGGCGTTCTCACGGTTGACCGAATGGCGGCACGCGGCGAGGAACGATGCCATCCAGCGCCATTGCGTCGGGTCGAGACGCGGACGTAGCTTCAACGGCGAGTCGCCGCGCAGCATCCAGCCGATCGCCTGTAACGGCACGCCGGCGTCCGCCAGTGGCGCCACGTAGCGATAGGACAACTGGCCGCCGTTGGCGAAACTGGTTTCGCTGCCCAGCGAATCCCGGGCCTCGACCACCGTCACCTCGAAGCCGTCGCGCACTAGCGCATACGCCGTTGCAAGGCCAATCACGCCACCGCCGATAATGCACACACGCTGAACCATGTCCGTCCCTAAAACCGTTGTGAAGGCGAGGCCGAGGTTAGAGCCAGGTGACAGGCGGCGAACAATGAATAAAGATGCCGAACCCATAAACAAAGGTTATGGACTTGCCATGCGTCTTCGTCATATCGAAATTTTCCAGGCGATCCGCCAGACCGGGTCGATCAGTGCGGCCGCGCGATTGCTGCACGTCTCTCAGCCGGCGGTGACCAAGGTGCTGCAGCACGCCGAGCAGCAACTGGGTTTCCCTCTGTTCTTGCGGGTTCGCGGCAAATTGCAGGCAACGCCGGAAGCGCTGGAGCTGGAGCGTGAAGTCGATAAGGTCACCGAAAGCCTGCAAGGCGTGCGGCGCCTGGCCCAGAGCTTGCGCCGCGAGCCGGGCCATAGCCTGCGCATTGGCGCCACCCCGGCGCTGGCCCTGTCATTGCTGCCGCCGGCGATTCACGAGTGGACCGTGCGCTACCCGGACATCGCCTGTGAACTGTCGAGCGCCCATAGCCGCGAACTGGTGCAGAACCTGCTGATGCGCGAAGTGGATGTCGCCCTGACCCTGCAACGACCGGATCATCCAGGGCTCAAGGCCCAGGCGCTAGCGTCCGGCGTTCTGGTGGCGCTGGCGCCCGCCGGTTACTGGTCGGCAGCGGAGGCAGGCACACCGTTGCCGTTGATGGCGCTGGCGGATGCTCCGCTGATTGGTTTGTCCAGCGCCGACCCGTTGGCGGCCCGACTCGACAGTTACCTCGAAGCGGTGGAGCCGCCGCCCCGGATACGCATCGCAGTGCAGACCTATTCACTGGCCCGGGCGATGGTGGAATCCGGCGCCGGATTGGCGGTGATCGATCCATTCACGGCACTCGGCGCCTCCCCCGCCGCGACGACGATTCGCCCGTTGACCCCGCCGCTGCCTATCACTCTGTACGCGGTAACCCGCGCCACCGAACCGCCGCCCCACACCTTGAATGATCTGTTGCAAGTGTTCAGCCGCCGCGCCCAGGAACAACTGGATCGCTTGATCCCTGCGCAGGATTAAATGTAGGAGTGCGGTGGTTTAGAGGACATAAAAGAAAATCGCCACAAAGTGCAGCAAGCTCCCGGCAATCACAAACAAATGCCAGATCCCGTGGGCATGCCGCAGCCGATGGTCCAGGGCAAAAAAGATAATGCCCACGGTGTACAAGATCCCGCCCGCCGCCAGCCACGCAAACCCCGCAGTGCCCAACGCCGCGAGTAACGGCTTGACCGCTACCAGCACGATCCAGCCCATCACCGCGTAAATCACGATCGACAGAATCCGTGCTTCGGAACGCGGCTTGATCTCTTGCAGGATGCCGATCAGCGCCAGCCCCCAGACAATTCCGAACAGCGTCCAGCCCCACGGCCCGCGCAGGGTCACCAGACAAAACGGTGTGTAACTGCCGGCGATCAACAGATAGATCGAAAAGTGATCAACCTTCTGCATGATCGCTTTCTTGCGCCCGCGCACGCTGTGGTAAACAGTCGAGGCGCTGTACAGGACCATCAAGGTGAAACCGTAAATCGCCACGCTGACGATCTTCCACGGACTGCCGTCCATGCTGGCGATGACCAGCATCCAGACCACCCCGACCGTTGCTGCCACCGCCCCGACCAAATGCGTCCAGGCGTTCAATCGTTCCCCGTGATACATGCGTTGCTCACCTCAAAATTTGATGCAACATCGCGCAAACTGTAGGCGCTGTCGAGTGCAACGAGGCTGCGCTTTTTTCAAGATCAAAAGATCGCAGCCTCGTTTCACTCGACAGCTGCTACATAGCTGCTACAAAACATCGCATGCGTGCACAATCGAGCCATTCGAATAAGAGTCCGGGCCATGCTGATCGATGAAGAATTGACCCTGAAAAAACTCGAGGTGTTCCTGGCCTTTATGCGCACCGGCAATCTCGCCCGCGCCGCCGCCGAGTTGCAGACCAGCAACGTCAGCGTGCACCGGGCGATCCACTCCCTGGAAAGCGCCCTGCGCTGCCCGCTGTTCAAACACGAGGGCCGTAACCTGACGCCGCTGGAAAGTGCGTATGTGCTCGAAGAGCGAGCACAGAAGCTGATTCAGGACGTGGTCGAAACCGTGCGCCTGACACGCGAAGCCGCCGGTTTTTCCGCTGAACGCTTCAAGCTCGGCTCGCTGTACTCACTGACGGTGAAGACCGTGCCGCAGCTGATCATGGGCCTGAAAATCCGCCGCAGCGAACTCAACATCGACTTGATCCTCGGTTCGAACTTCGACCTGTTGTACAAGCTCAAGAACATGGAAGTCGACGCGATCCTGGTGTCGCTGGACGAGAGCGTCAATGACCCGGACTGCGAGCAGATTCCGCTGTTTTCCGACGACATCTTCCTCGCGACGCCAGCGGATTCGAAGTTTGCCCAACGCGCCGAGGTCGACCTGGCCGAAGTGCGCGACGAGACGTTCATTACCCTGACCCAGGGCTTTGCCACGCACCAGGACGGTAATCGGGTGTTCAAGCAGGCGGGGTTCGAGCCGAAGGTGGCGATGCAGGTCAACGACATCTTTACCCTGCTGAGCATGGTCAGCTCAGGGGTGGGTTATGCGTTGCTGCCGGGGCGGATTGCGGCGGTGTATGAGAACCGGGTGAAGCTGATACCGTTGCAGGAACGCTATCGGTTGCAGCAGCACATCGGGGTGGTGTTCTTGAAGGCCAAGGAGCGCGATCCGAACTTGCTGGCGCTGTTGGCGGAGTGCCGGATGTACGCCAATAGGCAGCTCTGAGACCGCGTCGCGACCATCGCGGGCAAGCCTCGCTCCTACAGGATTTACGCGATCCCTGTAGGAGCGAGGCTTGCCCGCGAAGGCGCCAGAACAGTCAGCGATGATCTACCGGCTTAACCAACAATCCCGCGAACAATGAAGTACAACAACGAAGGCCCCAGCAAGCACCCCAGCCCGGTATGGAACGTCGCCGTCAACGCGCCATAAGGCACCAACCGCCGATCCGTCGCCGCCAGCCCGGCCGTCACGCCGCTGACCGTCCCGGCCAACCCGCCAAACACCATCGCCGAACGCGGGTTATCCAGCCCCATCCAGCGTGCCGCCATGGGCGTGCCGACCATCACCAGAATCGCCTTGATCAACCCGGTGGCAATCGACAGCGCCATCACATCGGAACTGGCGCCAATCGCCGCCCCGGTCACCGGCCCGACGATGTACGTCACCGCGCCCGCGCCGATGGTGGTCATGCTGATCGCATCACGATAACCAAACGCCCAGGCCATGCACGCGCCGACAATGAACGGCAATATCGTGCCAAGAAGTAGCGCGATCACGCCAATCAACCCGGCTTTTTTCGCTTCGCTGGCCTGAACTTCGAATGCAGTGGCGACAATGGCAAAGTCGCGCAACATCGCGCCGCCCATCAACCCAATGCCAGAAAACAGGGTCAAATCCGCCAGGCCTTTTTGCCCTCCCGTCAGGGTACCTCCGACCCACGCCAGGACCAATCCGATGACAATGGCAATCGCCGAGCCGTGAATCCGCCCGAATGTCAGGCGCTTCGACAAGACAACCGACACCCACATGATCACGCCAACGAACGCGAACGCGGTGACCAGACTGTTGGTGGTCAGGCCTTTCTCGATGAGTTCCCACATATCAGCGACCTCCTACAGGTGTGCCGACCGGGGTAATGTCCACCGGTTCATCGGGCAAGGGTTCGCCTTTATGCGTCCGGCTGATCAAGGCAATGGTGCAGCCGCAGATCACCACCGAACCGATCGCCGCGAGCACCGCCACTGGCCCGCCATGCAAGGCCGTCACCACGTTTTGTTGTGCGGCCATGGCGACCACCACCGGAATGTACATGGCGCCCCAGAAGCCGACGCCCATCTCGCAATCCTTGGTCATGCCGCCGCGTTTTTGCATCCACAACCGCGCGCAAATCAGCAAGATCATCGCGATCCCGACCCCGCCAACGTTGGATTTAACGCCCAGCAACATGCCAAGCGCATCGCCCATGATCACTCCCGCCAGCGTACAGATCGCCAACAGCGCCACACCGTAAATAATCATTGTTGTAGTCCTCAAAATGCATCGTCGAATGTTGTTTTTGTTGTTCGAAGGCCTGAGTCGCGATCTAAGGTTGGCGGCTTCCCTCCTCACGCAACAGCGCCTGCAAGGTATCGAGCCGCGCACCGTCGAAGGCAATCACGGTGCCCTGCTCGAACACCCGGCGCGCCAGCCCGGTCAGCACCGCACCGGGCGGCAGTTCGATCTGTAGACGTACACCGCGCTCGTAAGCGCTTTGCACGGTGCCGCGCCAATCAACGACGCGGCACATGTTGAAAGCCAGGTCGTCGCGCAAGGCTTCGACGTTGATGATGGGCCGGGCGCGGCTGCCACTGAGATAGCCCAACGTTGGCGTTTTCAGCGGCACCCTGGCAAAGGCTTCGGCCAGGGTTTTAGCCGGCGCATCCAGCAGCGGACAATGCGACGGCACGCTGACCGCCAGCCGCTTGGCCAGACCTGCACCGCAACGTTTCGCCAGCGTCGCCACCGCGTTCATCGCCCCGTCGCTGCCGGCAACCACTATCTGGTTATCGGCATTGATATTGGCCAGGTAAACCGGCGTGTCGACGCTGTGAACCTGCGCCAGCAAGCCTTCCACTGTGGACAACTCCAGGCCGATGATCGCGGTCATGCCGTAGCCCTGTGGATAAGCCTGCTGCATCAACTCACCACGCAGGCTGACCAGATGCAGCGCATCGCTGAAACTCAAGGCACCGGCCACCACCGCTGCCGGGTAAGCGCCGATGGACAATCCGGCCACGTAATCCGGCGCGATGGATAACTGACGTGCCGCCGCGACACCGGCGATCAACAGGCAAAGCTGAACCGCACGGGTCGACTTCAAGGCCTCGGCGCCATCCAGCAACAACGTGTCTTCGCCCAACACATCACTCGCTTCGATCAGCGTCTCGCGAGGCAAACGCTGGAGCATGCCTGGCTGCTGCGCGCCCTGGCCGGGAAATACCAGCAAACTGCTCACGCGGCTTGCTCCTGCGGGTTCCACGGATCGATCACCAGACAGGCTTCGGTGGCGTTTTTCAGCAATACACATCCTGCAGAACCGGCCCATTCGCGCAGGGCCACAGCGCCGAACGGCGTCTGCAACTGCATGTCCACCGGGCACACCGCCGCATCCAGAATTTTCACCAATGACTGCGCCTGAGAACGCTCCAGCGCTTGCGGGGTGCGCAAGATCAAGTCGAGATCACTGCCCTCGTGCAAGGCAACAAAGCCGCTGGCCAATTCAAACCCGGCGCTACCGCTGACACCCCACACCCAACCACAGCCGTTGAGTATCGGCCGCAGTCGATTGAGGGCGCGTATTGCAGGCAAGTCCCGATCCGTCGAAACGTGACAAAGGTCTTCCGGTTTGACCCGCCGCTGAATCGCATCGACCGACATCACCGTTGCAAAACGCTGTTCACGCAAGCGCCCACGCACGCCGACCGCGACCATACCCGGCGCGCTAACCGCACGCCGAACCGCCACTGGCTGCCCCGCACCGAGCGAGTCGATCACCCACACAGGCGCATCCACCGGCAGTTGCTCCGGGGTCATTCCCCAGAGCAGATCGTGGGCCATAAGCGTGTTCACCACTGCGCTCTCAACAGTTGGCGAACCTTGCTCGACGCCCCGCGATTGCTCGCACCCAAGCGGCTGCTCAGATCGCGACCGCTGGCGGCTACATCGCCAATCGCCTGATTCAGGCATTCAGCCACCCGCGCCAGATCGGCTGCAGTCGGCTGCTCAATCTGTTCCACCGACAGGGTTTCCCACAGCAAACCGAGACTGGCGTAGCTGTCGATGTCATAGGCCATCGGCGGCACGCTCGCGGCCAGCACTTCCAGTTCTTCAACGCTGCGCAAGGTCACTCGCGCCGCCGAGGCCTTGCCCATCGCATGCACCATTACACCTGGATCGCGCAGGGCAATCAGCCGATTGGCCTGATACCCATGGGCCAGAAACGCGCCGGACATCGCCTTGCCCACCAGCAAACCAATCACCGCATGACCGGCCAACCGCGCACGGGCGTAACTGTCTGCCGCCCCGGCCAATGCCTGGTGAATGCCGAGGGCTTCTTCGCGTCGGCCATAAGCCTGACTCGGCACATCGACGATGGCGATCAAGGCGCGTTTGTGCGGTTTTTCACTGTCAGCAGCAATGACTTCATCCACAGCCTTGGCCAAACCCCAGCCTTCCAGAAGACCCACTTCACCGTTACGCGCACGGACAAAGCGGTTGTCCGGATCAGCCACCACCGCGAGAAACCGCGCAGGCTGATCACCCAGCACACCATCGGCCACCTTCAATGAAGCCGGCAAACCTTCGACCGGCTTGGCCCCTGCGCTCAAGGCGTTGAACCAGTTCAAACCTCTTAGCGAATAGGTGCTCATGAGCGCGCTCCTTGATACAGATCGCGAACCGTCGCCGGTTCGATTTGCGGCGTGGCGTCCAGCCGTGCCAGCCGTTGCAGGTACAGATCCGCCTGACGGCTGCGTTGTTGCGCCGGCAAACCTTGTTGCAGCAGTTCACTGACCTGCTGCTGAATCTGCGCCACATCATCGGCGGCATAACGATCCACCAAACCGCTGGCAAAACGCTGTTCGCCACCGGTCAGGCTCCAGATGAAAGGACGGTCGCGGGAGTCGTATTCCTCAAGCCCGGCTTCTTGTTCGATCACTTGCGGGCCATTCAAGCCAAGGCGCGCTTCCTGGGTCACCAGCAAATAACTGCACAACCCGGCGGCAATCGACATCCCGCCAAAGCAGCCGACGCTGCCGGCCACCACACCAATTACCGGTTGGTATTGGCGCAGGTCGACAATCGCTGCATGAATATCGGCAATCGCCGCCAACCCAAGGTTGGCTTCCTGCAAGCGCACGCCGCCGGTTTCCAGCAGCAGCACGGCGCGGGTTGGAATGCCGTTGCGATTATCTTCAGCGGCCAATTCCAGCGCACCAGCAATCTTCGCCCCGCCGACTTCACCGAGGCTGCCGCCCTGGAATGCACCTTCGATGGCGGCGATGACCACCGGCAAACCACCGATGCTGCCCTTGGCGATCACTACGCCGTCATCGGCTTGCGGTACCACGCCCTGGCGCTCAAGCCACGGCGACATGACGCGTTGAAACGGGTCGAGCAATTCGCGGAAGGTGCCGGGGTCGAGCAAGGCTTTCGCTCGTTGCCGGGCACCGAGCTCGATGAAGCTGCGTCTTTGTAGGTATGGCTGAAGGAGTTCTGCGCTGTCAGTCATGGCCGATCTCCTCAAAGCCTTGTTCCAGACGCAAGCGCACCACGCCCGGTGTCGCGCCGAAATCGTGGATATCAATCGCCATCGCTGGCGGTGTCTGACCGTCGAACATACGCGCGAACAGATGTTGCCAGCGTTGCTGCGCGCCATTGACCGAGGTCTGTACGTTGATGGTCAGCTTGCCGGCCTGACCCGGTTCGATCAGCACTTCCAGATCGCCCGAGCCGACACAGCCCACCAGCGTGCGACCGCGTGGCGGCTGCCCGGCGGGGAATTCAAAGGATAAAGTTTCCATCAAAACGCTTCCCTTCTTGAATGGCAGAGGATGAGGCCATCGCCCGACTCGATACGGTCAATAAACAGGCAGGCTGCGAGCAAGTCGGCAGCACCACCGGGCGAGGCATTCAAAGCGATTAATTGTTCATCCAACTCATGCAAACGGCGGCGACCGGCGAGGCTGGCGCTGCCACCCGCGTCGAGCACGGCCTGGGCGCCAAGTTGCATGGTTTGCAGACCTTGTTCGCCCGCGCGGTAGAGCACGCAGGTGTCGGCCAGTCGGGTCATGATTGCCAGCAAGGCATCGAGCCGGGCGTTCTGTTCACCGTGACCGGCGGCGCGGCTGTGCTTGAGTTGCGGCAATGCCCGTTGAACCACAGAAGGAAAACCCAGTTGCGCTTCTTCACGGGCACCACGGGCGCCGTAACGCTGGGCGACTTGGGCGCCGTGGCTGAAGGAACGTGGCTCATAGCGGTCGTCGAGTAACGCCAGGCGTGCGGCGCGCAAGGTGATGGAACTGGCCGCGCTGCATTCAGGCTCCAGCGCCGCAGCAGTGACCAACAGGCCCAGGGCCCAGATCGCCCCGCGATGGGTATTCACACCGCCCGTGTTGGCGAGCATCGCTTGCTCCCCTTCCCGGCCAATCCGCCCCACCGCTTCGCGCAGCGGCAAACCGATTTCGCCACATTCGATAGCGGATTCGGCCATTTCCTTGAACGCAGACCAGAGTGACAGCGCCGAGGCGTGCATCAGCCCCAGGTGCAAATCGGTGTGGGCGCCGTTGCCGCGACGATCGACCAGCGCCGGTTTCGGCGACAGGTCCGCTTCGTCGATCAGCGCATCCACTGCCAGGTCGGCCAGCCGCTCGGCCAGGGTCAAGGTTTTCGGTTGCAGGTTAAGTGCGTGCATTACCAGCTCCTGAACTTGGCGGGCGGGTTGTAGAGGCCACCGGACCACTCGACCAGATCAGCCACGCTTTTGGCCGCAAGCAGTTCGCGGGTGGCGTCGGTGCGGCGGATGCCAAGGTCTTCGGGCAACGCGAT
Organism: Pseudomonas sp. GL-B-19; assembly: GCF_019956415.1. Lineage (GTDB taxonomy): Bacteria > Pseudomonadota > Gammaproteobacteria > Pseudomonadales > Pseudomonadaceae > Aquipseudomonas. The sequence goes on along the minus strand of NZ_JAHBDK010000042.1, from coordinate 230,063 downwards.
CAGGCCTTCGCGGCGCATGCGCGCGGTGTCTTTCGGATTGTGACGCAGGCCAATGGCGGTCACCCCGGCGACAGCGGCGATCATCGCCTGGCGTTCTTCCAGCGAACGCGCCTTGTACAAGTAAGCGATGCCTTCTTCGGTCAGCAGGTGGGTGACGTCGTCGCCGTAAATCATGATCGGCGCCAGCGGCATACCGCTTTTCTTCGCCACGTCGATCGCGTCGAGGGTTTCGACGAAGGTCGGTTTGCCGCCCTCCTGGAACGTCTCGACCATTTGCACCACGAGTTTTTTGCCGCGTTCAAGCAAGGCTTCAGGCGCATCGTCGTGTCGCATGTCGAGCCAGGCCGGCGTGCCGTGACGACGACCGCGCGGGTCGTGGCCCATGTTCGGCGCGCCGCCGAAACCCGCGAGGCGTCCGCGGGTCACGGTGGAGGAATGACCGTCGCCATCGACTTGCAACGTGGCGCCGATAAACAGGTCCACCGCGTATTGCCCGGCCAGTTGGCAGAACATCCGGTTGGAACGCAGCGAGCCGTCGCGCCCGGTGAAGAACACGTCTGGCCGGGCGGCGATGTAGTTTTCCATGCCCAATTCGGTGCCGAAGCAATGCACGCTTTCGACCCAGCCGCTTTCGATCGCCGGGATCAAGGTCGGGTGCGGATTGAGCGTCCAGTTGCGGCAGATTTTGCCTTTCAATCCGAGGGATTCGCCGTAGGTCGGCAGGATCAATTCGATGGCGGCGGTGTTGAAACCGATGCCGTGATTCAGCGACTGAACGTTGTGTTTTTCGTAGATGCCACGGATCGCCATCATCGCCATCAGCACGTGTACGGGCTTGATGTGCCGTGGGTCGCGGGTGAATAGCGGTTCGATGTAGAACGGCTTGTCGGCCACCACCACAAAATCGACCCAGGACGCAGGGATGTCGACGCGAGGCAGGTCCGTCACGTCGTCCACCAATTGATTGACCTGGACGATGACGATGCCATCGCTGAAGGCTGCCGGTTCAATCAATGCGGGAGTGTCTTCGGTGCTCGGCCCGGTGTAGATGTTGCCGGCGCGGTCGGCCATGAAACCGGCGGAAAGAACGACGTTGGGAATCAGGTCGACCACCAGTCGCGCATAGAGCTCGATGTAGGTGTGGATCGCGCCGATTTCCAGCAGGCCGTCTTCCAGCAACTGGCTGATGCGCAGGCTTTGCGTGCCGGCGAAGGAGAAGTCGAGCTTGCGGGCGATACCGCGTTCGAACAGGTCCAGATGCTCGGCACGGCCGACGCTGGGCATGATCATGTGCAGGTCATGCAGCTTGGCGGGATCGGCCTTGACCAGTGAGCGGGACAGGAAATCCGCCTGCTTCTGGTTATTGCCCTCCAGCACCACGCGGTCGCCGGGCAGGATAAGCGCCTCCAGCGCCGCGACTATTTTGTCGGTGGGCAGGACCACACCGTCGGCCAGATCCTTGACCAACGCCAGACGCCGCTGCTTTTCGCTACGCCGGCGCGTCCATCGCGAGTCGGGGGATATTGTTGTTGTCATGACCACTCCACGGGTTCGCTTTCGTGGGAGTCACCTTAGGAGTGTTGGGTGGGGGCATCAATCAAGCTGAGCGGTGGATCGTTACGGTCAGGGTAATGGTTGACCGGGCGGACGCCATCGCGAGCAGGCTCACTCCTACATTGGATTTGCGCCGTACACAAAACCTGTAGGAGTGAGCCTGCTCGCGATGGGGCCAGAACATTCACCGTAGCATCACAGTCTGGTCATCTGATGCACGCGAATCAGTCCCAAAAAAGGACCTTTCAGTCCCTTTTTGGGACTCTTCAACCTTTTCCGGTCGATTGAGGTTTTGTGTTTAAAAGTTTGTTCGCAGGAAGGGTGTGAGGCTACGCAGTCTGACGGCGCTGCCTACAGCAATGCCGGAAGCCGCTGACTGGTGGGGTTTTGCGCTGAGCTTTATCGTTTGTGGGTCGCTGACAATTCAGCGACCGGGGCTGGAAACCCCATGAGTACGGGGCGCAAAAGCGTCCTTCATAACGTATGCTTGCGCACCTTTAAAGTGTGCACTCCGTTATGGCGGCTGTGCGCGGAAGACCTTAGGGTCTGCCGGGTCTCCGTACCCCGGGTTTCCAACCGCGTACAGCTGCCACCCATTCGCTTGGAAACCGAATGGGCCAGCTTCAACCCTGTATGGAGATTCACTATGTTCAAAGCCACTCCCAACCCCCCGGAAACCGACACCGGTTCCGACGCATCCCTCGAAGCCGAAAAACTCAAAGAAGCCGCCGACCGCGCCTTCGCCCATTACTTCCCCCCTGCTCGCGACAAACCATCGGGACGCCGTAACAAGTCCCAGCTCTTCACTGTATGCCCCGACATCGACGCCGAAGCCCTGCTGGCCAACGCCTCCGAAGACATGCTGTCGATCAGCGCGATTGCTGCCGATCTGGCGGACGATGTGGAAGGCTCACGCCGCTCGGTCGCCTTGGCGATCAGCCGAATGGCGGATGGCGTGCAGTTGTTGGTGGAGCGGGCGTTGGACCATTACGAAGCGTTGCAGATGCAGATGCGGGCTCAGGCCAAGGTTTAGCCGTCAGGTTTGAGGTGAATGGAAGGCCGCCATCGCGAGCAGGCTCGCTCCCACATTGGATCTGCGGCGTACACAAAACCCCTGTGGGAGTGAGCCTGCTCGCGATGGGGCCAGTCAGACCAACCCAGCACTTACAAGCAGTTCTTCCAGTGCCAATAAGTCAGGGACTTTGGCAACTTGCTCCCCCACCTGCACCGCCGCCTGTTCCAACGGGCACAACGGCACATCGACATAGCTCAGCTGACTGTCCAGCTTGTGCGACCGAGGAATCCCCTGCACCAGCAATGCAATGAACTTCAACGCCGGCCGCCCGCCCAGCGCATTGAGAATCACAATCCTCGCGCGCTCGCCGATGACGACTTTATTACCGCAAGCCGACTCAAAACTGAGCAACGGTATCTGCCGGTCCCGCCACTTCACCAGGCCCAGATACCACGGTGGCGTATCCAGATCGAATGCCCCCGGCTGATAGTCGATCAGCTCCGCCACCGCGACGTTGGGCAGGATCAGATTGCGGTCGGCCAAGGGCAGCAGCAGGCCGGTGAGGTTGTTGGTGCGCTGGTAAAAATGGTCATCAAGCATGGGATTTGCTCCACAGGGCGATGCTTTCCAGCAGCACCGATTCCTGGTACGGCTTGCCGAGGTAATCGTTAACGCCGATGGCCATTGCGCGGTCGCGGTGTTTCTGGCCCGTGCGTGAGGTGATCATGATGATCGGCAGGTGCTGCAAACGCTCGTCGGCGCGCACCTGAGTCGCGACTTCAAAGCCGTCCATGCGCGGCATCTCGATGTCCAGCAGCATCACGTCCGGCATGTGTTCTTCGAGCAGCAGCATGGCGTCGACCCCGTCCTTGGCGGTCAGCACATTCATGCCGTGGCGTTCGAGCAAACGACTGGTGACCTTGCGCACGGTCACCGAGTCATCGACCACCAGCACCAGCAATGGCTTGTGTGGCTCGACCTCGGTGTCCTGGGTTAGCGCCTGCTGCGGCACAGGCGCCTGCATGGCGCGGATCGGCGCCAGCAAATCAAGAATCAGCACCACCCGGCCATCGCCCAGAATCGTCGCACCGGACAAGCCCTGCACCGCCGCGAACTGCGGGCCGAGGCTTTTCACCACGATCTCGCGGGTGCCGGCCATGGAGTCGACCTGCACCGCAATGTGCCGCTCGTTGCATTGCACCAGCATCACCGGCAACGGCAGGCTTTGGCCCAGCAGTTTCGGGCGGGAACTGGTTTTCAGCAACTCGCCGAGGTAGCACAACTCATAGTCCTGCCCGGCGTACTTGTACCTTGGGGGATCGAGTCGGTAATGCCCTTCGAGTTCGTTGGGCAGCACACGGACGATACCGCCGATGGTGTTCAGCGGGATCGCATATTGATCTTCAAAGCACTGCACCATAAGCGCGCGGTTGACCGAGACGGTGAACGGCAGACGAATGCGGAAATGCACGCCCTGCCCCGGCACCGAGTCGATAACCATCGTGCCGCCGAGCTGGCGAACTTCTTCATGGACCACATCCATGCCGACGCCGCGTCCGGAAATCTGGGTAATCTTCTCTGCCGTGGAAAACCCCGGTTGCAGGATGAACTGCAGCACGTCGTGGTCGCTGATATCGGCGTCCGCGGCCAGCAAGCCGCGCTTGATCGCCTTGCGTCGCACCGCGTCCAGCGGCACGCCGGCACCGTCGTCGCGGATGTCGAAAATCATGTCGCCGCCCTCGCGGGACAAGTCGAGTGTGATCCGCCCCTTGGCCGGTTTGCCGGCCGCGATTCGCACCTCGGCCGATTCCAGGCCGTGGTCCACGGCATTGCGCAGCATGTGTTCCAGCGGCGGCGCCATACGTTCGAGCACGTTGCGGTCCATCTCGCCTTCAGCGTTGCCGACAATGAACTCCACGTCCTTGCCCAGTTCGCTGGAGACCTGCCGAACGATGCGCTTCAAACGCGGCAGCATCCGCTCGAACGGCACCATGCGCGTGCGCATCAGTCCTTCTTGCAACTCGGTATTGATGCGGCCCTGCTGTTGCAGCAGGTTTTCCGCGTCCTGGTTGCGCCGGTCGAGGGTTTCCTTCAAATCGAGCAAATCAGAGGCCGATTCGAACAGCGCACGGGACAGTTGCTGCAATTGCGAGTGGCGGTCCATTTCCAGCGGGTCGAACTCTTCGTAGCCCAGGCGTTCGGCGTCGACTTGCTGGCGGCTGAGAATGCGCCCCTGGGTTTCGGTATCAAGTCGGCGCAATTGGTCGCGCATACGCTCGATGGTGGTTTCCATCTCGCTCAGAGTGACCCGCGCATCGTTGACCTGCTGTTCGATACGGCCACGGAAGATTGAAGTTTCACCGGCCAGGTTGACCAGGTCATCGAGCAGTTCAGCCGAGACCTTGACCATGTCGGCGCCCGCTTCCGCTTGTATCGCGGGCGTCTCTGGCTTGGCGGCGGGCGTCACAACGGCCGGTTGGAGCACGGCCGGATGGCTGAAATTCTTGATCGCGTCGATCAGTTGGTCAGCGGGCGGCAATGGCTGCCCGGCGCGGGTCGCATCGAGCATCTGCGCCAACCGGTCGTGGCTGCTTTGCAACAACGTAAACATCGCCTCGCTCGGTTGCAGCGCGCCCGCCGAGAGGCTTTCGTAGAGAAACTCCAGCTCATGGGCAAGGTCGCCAATCGGCGCGATTTCGACCATTCGCGCGCCGCCCTTGAGCGTGTGCAGTTCACGCAGCAGGGTTTCCATTTCTTGTCGGTTCGACGGTTCGGCTTGCCAGCGCACGAGCGCGGCGCCGGAGTTTTCGATGATGTCGAAACCTTCCTCGAGGAAGATCTCCAGCAACTCGGGATCATGCCCCGGCGAATCCTTGACCGGCTCGGGCTCCGCCACTTCGGCGACGTTGGCATTGCCCTGACGAAACTCGCGAATCGCCTCGATCAGCTCGCCCGGGTTCCCCAGCGATTGCTGATTCTGCAACTGCTCAAGCAACACCGCGAGCCGGTCATGGCTCTGTTGCAGCAGCTGCACCAGGGTTTCACTGTGGTTATAACGGCGGTCCACCAAGTCTTCGTAAAGGCTTTCCAATTCATGGGCGAGGTCGCCGACCGGCTGGACTTCGGCCATCCGCGCACCGCCCTTGAGGGTGTGCAAATCCCGCTGCAAGGACAACAGCGGTGCGGCGTTGTCCGGGTCATTCAACCAGCGTTGCAGCGCGTGGCCGGCACTTTCGAGGATATCCATCGCTTCTTCGAGGAAGATCGAAACGATTTCGTCATCCAGTTCAACCTGGGTCGCCGATTGCTCCAGCTCGGCGGTGGCGCTGCCCAGCTCCCGGATACTCAGGGTACGGCTGCCATCACTGCGAATCAGGCCCATGGACGAAGGATCCAGACTTTCGTCGAGCAAACCGCGCAAGGCCCGGATACGTTCCGGTTGCGGGGTGATTTCCTGGCCGGCGGCCAGTTCGTCGAGCATGTTGATCAGCGCTTCATGAGCACTTTGCGCCTCATGGAAAAACCGCTCGCTGACCGCCAGGCTGCTCTCTTCCACCGCGCCGTACAGGTCGAGCAAGGCTTCGCAGAGCGCATCCACCGGATGCAAATCGGCGAGGTGCGCGACTTCGCCGAGCGTGGTCAGTTCGTCGAGCAGCGCGGTCAGTTCCTGACGCTCGCCAGGATGCTGCTGCCAGCGCTGCAACAGGCTTTCGGCGTCCAGCAGGATGTCCATGCCCTGGGACAGGAAGTTGTTGATCAACTGCGGATCGCGCTTGGTTCGCAGCGCGGTATTGGGCGTGCTCGACAGGGTTTGCAGACGCTCGGCGAGTAACGACCGGGTGTGTTCGATCAATGGGCCGGCGCCGCGTATCTGCGCCAACGGGTCCGACTTGAGCTGTCGCAACCCGAGCCGGAACAACCCTTCGGCTTCCAGCAACAGCTCGACTTCGTCCAAATCCAGTGCGATCAGGTGCGCCTTGTACTCGCGGGCCAGTTGATCCAGTGCCGTCGCCAGCTCGGCAATCGGCAAGACCCCGGCCATCGAGGCACTGCCCTTAAGTGTGTGCAACGCCCGCTGCAACTCGTCGCTGGCCTGAAGTGGCACATGCTCGGCGGCCTGATCGAGAAAGCGGTTGAGGCTGGCCAGATGGGTTTCGGCTTCTTTGCGGAAGATCTCCAGCAACAGCGGGTCAAGGGCCGCCACGTCTTGGGTATCTTCATCGCTGGCCGGCGCATCGCCCTTGGCTAGCGCATGTGCGCGTGCGGCTAGCAGGTCGACATCATTGCGTTGGCGCTGAGCATTGCCAGCATATTCGGCCACCAGTTCCGGCAGTAAATCCAGTGCATCGGTGAGCAGTTGTTGCACGGCCGCCCCAGGCGCGACGCTGTCCTCCAGCACGCGGTTGAGCAGGTTTTCCACCGCCCAGGCCAGCTCGCCCAGCACCAGCGCCCGGACCATCCGGCCACTGCCTTTCAAGGTATGAAAGGCTCGGCGCAATTCGCTCAAGGCAGACTTGTCGTCGGGGTTGGCCGCCCAGCGCGGTAAATAGTCCTGGAGGATATCCAGGACTTCATCGGTCTCTTCGAGAAAGACTTCGCGCAGCTCATCGTCGACCGGCTCTTCACCGGCGGGCGGCGGCAACAGGCTGCCCGGTGTGGTCAGGGCAGGCGGATTGACGGAAGACACGGGACTGGCCAGCACATCGGCCAGCGACTGCACGGTCTCGGGGTCATCGAGTTCCTGCATCTCCTGCATGACCAGGGCTTCACTCGGGCTAAGCACATCGTCGAGCATTGGCACCTGGAATTCGCTGGGGAAAAACCCGAGTGACGCCAGGCTTTTTTCCGCAACGTCGAGCAGTTGTTCGCCCGGCGCTTCGGGATCGTCGCCAAGGCGCTCCAGGTAATATTCGATGCTGGTGACCACGTCGGCCAGGCTGTCCAGCTCTTGCCAATCGGGCTGGTCCAGCTCCAGCAGCAAGTGCTCGCGAATGAAGTGATTGCAGGTTTCGATCAGGCTCGCCGCACGGCTCAACGGGATCATCGACAACGCGCCGCGCACCTGGGTCAGCAAGGCCGGCAACGCCTGCAAATGCTGGCGATCCCAGTCGGCGTCGATGTAGTCGACGATCATGTCCTTGGCTTCTTGCAAACAGATGCGCGCTTCGCGGATGACGATCTGGTGGATCTGCGTCAAGTCGGTGGTCGGCAGGCGGCTTTCTTCCTGGCTCTCGGGCTCTACCGTGCCCATCATGCCGGCCAAATTGGCTTCGACGTAGAGCAAGGCGCCCGCGACGTCCATGAGGATCGCGTCGTTGGGTTCGCGCTGGCCCTGAGCCAGGCTCAGCACCACCGCCAGTTGATCGATGATGACTTTGCGCGGCTGGCCAAACCCCAGCACCGCCAGGGTGTCGGCGATTTGCCGCAGCGGCGCCAACAGGCTATCGAGGTCCGAGATGTGCTGGCGGTCGCTGCGCACGAACAGGTCCAGGCGCTCCTTGACTCGCACCAGCTCTTCACAAAGCGCAGCCAGCACCGAGCGCATGGCATCGCGGTCGGGGCCGGCCAGACGTGCGCGTTCTTCATCGACCATCGCGCTGTCAGGCAACGCGTCGTCCAGTGAGTAGCGATCTTTCATGGTCAGCATCTGCCCGGTAGGAAGTTCGGCCTTGGCAATGTAGAACAGCAAACTCTTGAGCAGCTCCGGCGGTGCCGGTTGATTGATCCCGCGGATGCCTTGTTCGAGCAAACGCTTGAGTTCTTTGTCGGCGTCCTTGAACAGGCTGCGCAGCGCCGGGCTGTTGGCGATCACGTCTGTGCGCATGCCTTCGACCAGTGCCGAGGCGACTTGCCACAGCGGGCTCAGGGGCGCATCAGCGCATAACCCTTCAAGGCGTGAAAAAACCTTGGCCAGATAATTAAAATGGGTGTCGTCATCCTGTTCTCGCAGCAACCCGACCAGCGCCATCTGCAACATCTGGCGCAATTTGCGTAGCACATTGGCTAAGTCCGCAGGCTCCAGCAGCGCCAGCGACGCTTCGTCCAGCGGTGGCAGCTCCACCAGTTGCGGGCTGAACAGGCTGGTTTCCGAGAGCAGGGTTTCTCCCCGGGCACTGCGCAAATCGTTGATCAGCGGCAACACCACCAAGGGTAGGTCACGGCGCGCACCTTGCACCCGGTCGAGGTAAATCGGCAGCTGCCCGAGGGCTTGCATCAACAGGTGAAGCGCCTCGTCACGGTGGCTGACGCGGTTGTGCTGCAAGGCGCGGGTCAACTGCTCCATCTCTTCGGCGAACAGGGCCGCGCCGTAGAATTCGACCATCTGCAAACTGCCGTGAACCTGATGGATGAACGCCAGGCAATCACTCAAGGCGTACAACGCCTGCGGGTCATCAAGCAGGGTTTCGATCGCTTGATGGGCCTGCTTCAGCGTTTCGGCAATCTCGCCTTTGACCCACTCGAGGGCCACATAGTCGTGCCGATCACCCATAACCACTCCAGTCCCTACGCCAATCAAAAATCATACGCCTGTGGACGGTTCACGCTTTGTCTGCCGCCTGCGCCTTGACGGTCGGCAAGGTGAAGCCAGACACCGAACGCCGCAGCTGACTGGCCATTTTCGCCAGATTGCCGATGCTCTCGGCAGTGGCGGTGGAGCCGGACGAGGTCTGCGAGGTGATCTGTTGAATCACGTTCATCGTCAGGGAAATCTGCCCGGCCGAAGAGGTTTGCTGCTGCGCCGCGTTGGAAATACTCTGGATCAACGCGGCGAGGGTCTTCGATACGCCTTCGATTTCTTCCAGGGCCACACCGGCATCCTGCGCCAGACGCGCACCGCGCACCACTTCGGTGGTGGTCTGCTCCATCGAAATCACCGCTTCGTTGGTGTCCGTCTGGATCGCCCGCACCAGGGTTTCGATTTGCCGGGTCGCGGCGGACGAGCGCTCGGCCAGGCGCTGGACTTCATCGGCCACCACCGCAAAACCGCGCCCGGCGTCACCGGCCATCGACGCCTGGATGGCCGCGTTGAGCGCGAGGATGTTGGTCTGGTCGGCAATGTCATCGATCAGGCTGACAATATCGCCGATTTCCTGCGAGGACTCACCCAGACGCTTGATGCGCTTGGCGGTGTCCTGAATCTGCTCGCGAATGTTGTCCATGCCATGGATGGTGTTGTGCACCACCTCGTTGCCCTTGTTGGCAATTTCCACCGAGCGCTCGGCCACCGCCGAAGATTCAGCGGCGTTGGCCGACACTTGGTCGATGGACTGGGCCATGTCGTTGATAGCCGTGGAGGCTTCGGAAATCTGCTGCGCCTGATGCTCCGAAGCCTGCGCCAGGTGCATGGCGGTGGCCTGGGTTTCCTGCACGGCGGCGGCCACCTGGCCGGCAGTGAGGTTGATGGTCGCCACCAGGTCGCGCAATTGGTCCACGGAGTAGTTGATCGAGTCGGCGATGGTCCCGGTGAAGTCTTCGGTTACCGAGGCGGTAACGGTCAAGTCGCCGTCGGCCAGGTCTGCAATTTCATCCAGAAGCCGCATGATCGCGGTCTGGTTGCGTTCGTTTTTCTCGGCAGTTTCCCGAAGTTGGCGGTTGGTTTCGCGCACCATGACCATGCCGATCAAGATGATCGATGCCAGCGCCAGCAGACCCAGCACGTAACCGCCGATGGTGTCGACATTGCGCCCGTCGGCGAGGTTTTCGAAACCGATGGCCAGGTGCGAAGCTTCGTCGAGCAGGGTTTGCGACAGGGTGAAAATGTTGGTGGCTGACTCGCGGACCTTGAACAGTTCGGGCGAAGTTTCGAGGATTTCATCCACCGAGCCGGAGACGAATTCGAACAGTTCGGAAATCTCGCTCAACCGGGCGCGGGCATCGCGGTCCTCGACCTGGCTGATCCTCAGCGCCACGTTGCCCTGAAGCATGCCGTTGAGTACCTGGCCGAAACGCGCGGCATCGCGACCGAAAGCATCGGCGGCCTGCTGCGAGTTTTCATCGCCGGACAGCACGGTGTTCACCGCGCCCAAAATACGCTCGGCCAGCAGCGATTGACGCTGGGCCACCGCCACCTGGCCGGCCGGCGCCCCACGTTGCAGGAGGATTTCGACGACTTTCTCGTACTCGACCTGCAACTGCGGCACGGTTTCGGCCAGGGTCGCGGCGACCTGATGCAGCGACAGCACGGTCTGCTCGCTGGAGAGGATCGCGTCGGTGTTTTTCAGCAAGCGTTCCCAATCGAGCTGCACGGCGCGCATTTCCGGGCGCACCGTGGACGGCGCTGGCGGCAGGCCAGTGGCCGGGTCGCCCTTCTTCAGGTAGCCCCAACGCAGCGCAAAGTCATTGCGCGCATCGCTGAGCAACTTGAACGCAGCCGCTTTGCCGGCGGCGGCTTCGGTGGCATTTTTAGCGATGCGCTGGGACAGTACGCGCAGCTCACCAGCATGGCCGATGTACTGTTTGTCGTACATGGCTTGGGTGTTGAGGTAAGCGAAATTGGCGAACAGCAGCATGATGAACACGATCAGCGCGATGAACAGCGCGACGATCTGCGAGCGGCTGCGCGTTCCTTCTGGCTTGCCTGTTTTTGCTTTTATCATCGGTCCTCGCCTGTCCTACCCAATTCACTACTCGCCCTTGTAGGAGCAAGGCTTGCCCGCGATGAACGATTACGCGGTGTGCCTGCAAAACCGCGTCGTCTGCATCGCGGGCAAGCCCGGCTCCTACAGGGGCCGGGGTCAAATCGCGACGTGCATAAAGCTTTGCGACTGCGCCAACGCAAACGGGCTGAACACTTGCCAGGTCTGCTCACGCTGGAATCGGCCTTTGACGAACGCCGACATTGGCCCACTCCACTGATCTGCCGGTTCCAGGCTGTCCTGGGCAAAGTGCTGCAAGCCAAAGACTTCGTCGACCAGCAACCCGGCAAACACCTCGTCATGTTCCACCACCAACACCCGCCGCTGCTTGCGCGCCGCGGAGACTTCGTGGCCAAAGAAACCGTACAAATCCATGATTGGCAACAATCGCCCACGCAGGTTGGCCACCCCTTTGACCCAGGGTTTGACGCCCGGCAACTGGGTAAACCGCGGTTCATGCAGGACTTCGCTGACTTCGCCCATCGGTGCGACGTACCAATCCTCGCCCAAGCGAAAACCGATGCCGCTCCAGCTGTCCTGCCGGGTCGGCTGCGATGGAAGATCCGCCGCCAGCAGACGACAACGCTGGTCGATCTGCAGCAGCAGTTCGAAAGCCGTCAGCGACTCGCTCATGGCCGGACGATCAACCGGCCAACACGTTATTCAGGGTTTTGATCAGGGTCTCTTCATCGACCGGTTTGGTCAGGTAATCCTTGGCGCCCTGGCGGGTGCCCCAGACCTTGTCGGTTTCCTGATCCTTGGTGGTGATGATGATCACCGGGATGTGCCCGGTTTCCGGGTCTTTGGTCAGCTGGCGGGTCGCCTGAAAACCGTTGAGGCCGGGCATGACGATGTCCATCAGCACCGCGTCGGGTTTTTCCTGACGGGCCAGGGCCACGCCGTCGGCACCGTTTTCGGCTTTCAACACTTCGTGGCCGTGCTTTTCCAGCATGCCGGTCAGTTTGTACATTTCGGTCGGCGAATCATCGACGATCAGAATACGTGCCATGGTCTTCCCCATTCTTGTCGACGCCGGGCCCGCTGGCCGAGCGTCACTGTGCTTGTCCTACTGCGGCAAAACGGCGGCGAAGCCCGGAACATGGGCCTGGATCGCGCTCAGCAGTTCTTCCTTGCTGAACGGCTTGGTCAAAAACTGGTCGGAGCCGACGATGCGCCCCTTGGCCTTGTCGAACAACCCGTCCTTGGACGACAGCATAATCACTGGCGTGGACTTGAACGCACTGTTGTTCTTGATCAACGCGCAGGTCTGATAGCCATCCAGACGCGGCATCATGATGTCGACAAAGATAATGCCGGGATGATTATCGGCAATCTTGGCCAGCGCATCGAAACCGTCGATGGCCGTAATGACTTCACAACCCACATTCTTCAACAGCGTTTCGGCGGTGCGTCGAATCGTCTTCGAATCGTCGATCACCATGACCTTCAAGGCGCTGGAATGCTGATCCATAAATGCTCTACCGTCGCCTTTGCGAAACAAATTGTCCGTTTGCGCTTGAAACCCTTGATACTCAAGGGCCAGCATGACATGGCAGCCTTTTTAGCACAGTCTCAAAAACCAATCTATCGGCCGGCTTGCGCGATGGTTTTTCCTTGACCGGGAACACACTCAGCGCCACTCTGACGCCACTTTTTCATGTCCATTCGGACCAGCCATTTTCGAGGAAAAACCCATGAGCGTTCGCGTCGGGATTGTCATGGATCCTATTGCCAGCATCTCCTATAAAAAGGATAGCTCGCTGGCCATGCTGCTGGCCGCGCAGAAGCGCGGCTGGGAACTGTTCTACATGGAACAGCGCGATTTGTACCAGGCCGAAGGTCAGGCCCGCGCGCGGATGCGTCCGCTGCAAGTGTTCGCCAACCCGGAAAAATGGTTCGAACTGGGCGCCGAGAGCGATGCGCTGCTGAGCGATCTGGACGTGATCCTGATGCGCAAGGATCCGCCGTTCGACATGGAATTCGTTTACTCCACCTACCTGCTGGAGCAAGCCGAACGCGCTGGCGTGCTGGTGGTCAACAAGCCGCAGAGCCTGCGTGACTGCAACGAAAAACTGTTCGCCACGCTGTTCCCGCAGTGCACGCCGCCGACCGTGGTCAGCCGCCGCCCTGACGTGCTGCGCGAATTCGCCGATCATCACGGCGATGTGATTCTCAAGCCGCTGGACGGCATGGGCGGCTCCTCGATTTTCCGTCACACCGCCGGCCATCCAAACCTGTCGGTGATCCTCGAAACCCTGACTCTGCATGGCAAGCAGCAAATCATGATCCAGGGTTATCTGCCGGCCATCGTCGACGGTGACAAACGCATCCTGATGATCGACGGCGAGCCGGTGGATTACTGTCTGGCGCGGATTCCAGCCGCCGGTGAAACCCGCGGCAACCTCGCGGCCGGTGGTCGCGGAGAGGCGCGACCGTTAACCGACAAGGATCGCTGGATCGCCGCGCAAGTCGGCCCGACCCTGCGCGAAAAAGGCCTGTTGTTTGTGGGCCTGGACGTGATCGGCGAGCACCTGACCGAAATCAACGTCACCAGCCCGACCTGCATTCGCGAAATCGACAATGCCTTTGGCACCGACATTGGTGGCCTGCTGATGGATGCCATCGATCAGAAGCTCAAGGCTCGTTGATATAGAACAGCCAGGAAATCACCAACATTGCGTTATCATCCGCGGCCTGTGAAAAACGCGATGTTGGTTTTTTTGTCATGACCCTCCCGTCCGATCTGCCCGTTGAACTCGCCCATCGTGGCGTGCGCCCGGCCGATCGCCTCGGTTTTACCCTGTTTCTTGCGGCGTTGATTCACTTGGCGTTGCTGTTGGGCGTCGGCTTTACGATGGTCGAACCCAAACAAATCAGCAAAACCCTGGAAATCACCCTCGCCACCTTCAAAAGCGAAAAGAAGCCCGAAAAAGCCGATTTCCTTGCCCAGGAAAATCAGCAGGGTAGCGGCACCCTGGATAAAATGGCCATTCCCAAGACCACCGAGGTTGCGCCCTTCCAGGACAACAAGGTGCAAAAAGTCACGCCACCGCCCGCCGCCAAGCCTGAAGTTCAGGAAGCCGCACCCAAGGCTGCCGTGACCACAGTCGCGCCGAAGCCGAAAAAAGCCGCAGCGAAGAATGAAGAGGTCAAACCGCAAACCAAACCCGCGGTGGCTGCACCGACTTTCGACAGTTCCCAGCTGTCCAGCGACATCGCCAGCCTCGAAGCGGAACTGGCCAACGAACAACAGTTGTACGCCAAACGCCCGCGCATCCACCGCTTGAGCGCGGCGTCGACCATGCGCGACAAAGGCGCCTGGTATAAGGACGAATGGCGCAAGAAGGTCGAGCGCATCGGCAACCTCAATTACCCAGACGAAGCCCGACGCAAACAGATTTACGGCAATTTGCGGTTAATGGTTTCGATCAACAGCGATGGCTCGCTCTATGAAGTGCTGGTGCTGGAGTCGTCCGGGCAACCGCTGCTGGACCAGGCGGCGCAGCGGATCGTGAGGCTCGCGGCACCGTTTGCGCCATTTACCGGCGATCTTTCGGACATCGACCGCCTGGAAATCATCCGCACGTGGAGGTTTGCGCGCGGGGACAGACTCTCCAGCAACTGACTGGTATATGACCTGTAGGAGCTGGCTTGCCAGCGAAGGCGTTTTCGACAGCGCTTTCGCTGGCAAGCCAGCTCCTACAGGAGATCAATCTCACGCAAACATCCATTCCCCAGCTTGTCAGTTCGCCCCTCCAACGCCACACTATCGCTCATGAAAAACGTCGACCCCAGCTACCTCAAGCATCAATTCCTGATCGCCATGCCTCACATGGCCGACCCGAACTTTGCGCACACCTTGACCTACATTGTCGAGCACACGGCCAATGGTGCCATGGGGCTGGTGATCAACCGCCCGCTAGACCTGAGTCTGGCCGACATCCTTGAGCAACTGCGCCCGGATATCGAGCCGCCAGCGCTGTGCCAGCATGTGCCGATTTTCATGGGCGGTCCGGTGCAGACCGATCGCGGCTTTGTCCTGCACCCCAAAGGGCAGAGCTATCAGGCGACCGCTGATCTGGAAGACGAGCTGTCCTTGTCTACTTCTCAGGACGTGCTGTTCGCCATCGCCGACGGCGTGGGTCCGGCGAAAAGCCTGATCGCCTTGGGCTACGCGGGCTGGGAAGCCGGGCAGCTGGATGCCGAACTGGCCCAGAACGCCTGGCTGACCTGCCCGTTCGACGCCGACATCCTGTTCAACACCAGCAGCGAGCTGCGCCTGGAAGCGGCGGCCAAGCATTTGGGTGTCAACCTCAGCCTGCTCACCAGCCAGGCGGGGCACGCCTGATGGCCCTGCGCCTGATTTTGGGTTTCGACTACGGCACCAAACAGATCGGCGTCGCGGTCGGCCAGGTGATTACCGGCCAGGCTCGCGAGTTGTGCACCTTGAAGGCCCAGAACGGCGTTCCCGACTGGAATCAGGTCGAAGCCCTGATTAAAGAGTGGAAACCCGACGCCGTGGTGGTCGGCCTGCCCTTGAACATGGACGGCACCCCGAGCGACATGTGCCTGCGCGCGGAAAAGTTCGCCCGCCGCCTGAATGGTCGTTACAACCTGCCCTTCTATACCCATGATGAACGCCTGACCACGTTTGAAGCCAAAGGCGAGCGACGTGATCGCGGCGGGCAAAAAGGCAGTTACCGCGACAACCCGGTGGACGCCATCGCCGCCGCCCTGCTGCTGCAAGGCTGGCTCGACGAAAACACCGCACTGTTCGAGTCCTGAAGCAACGAATCCTCAAGAGCCGCTGCCAGCGACTCTTTATAGCGACAACCCGAGCCACCCCTCAAGCAGCATCGGCTCGGGCCCAAGAAGGAGCAATCATGAGCCTGCCCAATCCCGCCGAACTGATCAGCCAGATGGCGATCCGGCTTGACGCCCATCTGGCCAAACGAGGCATCAGCGAACCGCGTTATATCGGTATTCGTACCGGCGGCGTCTGGGTCGCCCAGGCCTTGCTCAAGGAACTGGGCAGCGACTCGCCGCTCGGCACCCTGGATGTTTCCTTCTACCGCGACGATTTCAGCCAGAGCGGCTTGCACCCGCAGGTTCGCCCGTCTGCGCTACCGTTCGAAATCGAAGGCCAGCATCTGGTACTGATCGACGACGTGCTCATGAGCGGTCGGACCATCCGCGCGGCCCTGAACGAACTCTTCGACTACGGCCGCCCGGCCAGCGTAACCCTGGTCTGCCTGCTGGACCTGGACGCCAGCGAGTTGCCGATCCGCCCGAACGTGGTGGGCGCGACGCTGTCGCTGGCCGCCCACGAGCGGGTGAAACTGTCTGGCCCCGAGCTCAAGCTTGAATTGCAAGACCTCGCCCTTTAATCCGCCCTATTGAGAGTCCCCTCGCGATGACGCCTCTAGATACCAAGCGCCCGCTGCAGCTCAATGATCAGGGCCAGCTGCGCCACTTCCTCTCGCTCGACGGTTTGCGCCGCGAGCTGTTGACGGAAATCCTCGACACCGCCGACTCGTTCCTCGAAGTCGGCGCCCGGGCGGTGAAGAAAGTCCCGTTGCTGCGCGGCAAGACCGTGTGCAATGTGTTCTTCGAAAACTCCACCCGCACCCGCACCACCTTTGAACTGGCGGCCCAGCGGTTGTCGGCGGACGTGATCACCCTGAACGTGTCGACCTCGTCGGCCAGCAAGGGCGAAACCCTGCTCGACACCCTTCGCAACCTCGAAGCCATGGCCGCCGACATGTTTGTCGTGCGCCACGGTGACTCCGGTGCCGCGCACTTCATCGCCGAGCATGTGTGCCCGCAAGTAGCGATCATCAATGGCGGCGACGGCCGTCACGCGCACCCGACGCAGGGCATGCTCGACATGCTGACCATCCGTCGACACAAGGGCGGTTTCGAAAACCTCTCGGTAGCCATCGTCGGCGACATCCTGCACTCGCGGGTGGCGCGCTCAAACATGCTGGCACTGAAAACCCTCGGTTGCCCGGACATCCGCGTGATCGCGCCGAAAACCCTGCTGCCGATCGGCATCGAGCAATACGGCGTGAAGGTTTACACCGACATGACCGAAGGCCTGAAAGACGTCGACGTGGTGATCATGCTGCGCCTGCAACGCGAGCGCATGACCGGCGGCCTGCTGCCAAGCGAAGGCGAGTTCTACCGCCTGTTCGGCCTGACCACCGCACGCCTGGCCGGGGCCAAGCCGGATTGCATCGTCATGCACCCGGGGCCGATCAACCGCGGGGTGGAAATTGAGTCGGCGGTGGCCGACGGTCCGCACTCGGTGATCCTCAACCAGGTCACCTACGGTATTGCAATTCGTATGGCCGTGCTGTCCATGGCCATGAGCGGGCAGACTGCGCAACGTCAATTCGAGCAAGGCCAATTCGAGCAGGAGAACGCCCAGTGAAGCTCAGTATTCTCGGCGCCCGCGTGATTGATCCAGCCACGGGGCTGGATAAAGTGACTGACATCCACATTGAAGCCTGCAAGATCGTCGCCCTGGGCGCCGCTCCAGCCGGTTTTGTCGCCGTCGACACCCTCGACGCCCAAGGTCTGGTGGCCGCCCCTGGGCTGGTTGACCTGAACGTCGCCCTGCGCGAGCCGGGCTACAGCCGCAAAGGCTCGATCATCAGTGAAACCCGCGCCGCCGCAGCCGGTGGCGTCACCAGCCTGTGCTGCCCGCCGAAAACCAAACCGGTGCTGGACACCTCGGCCGTGGCCGAACTGATCCTCGACCGTGCTCGCGAAGCCGGCAACACCAAAGTGTTCCCGATTGGCGCCCTGAGCAAAGGCCTGGACGGCGAACAGCTGGCTGAACTGGTCGCGTTGCGCGATGCCGGCTGCGTGGCCTTCGGCAACGGCCTGGAGAGCTTCCGCAACACCCGCACCCTGTGCCGGGCGCTGGAATACGCGGCGACGTTCGACCTGACGGTGATATTCAACTCGCAGGACCATGATCTGGCCGAAGGTGGTTTAGCCCACGAAGGCCCGACTGCCAGCTTCCTTGGCTTGCCGGGCATTCCGGAAACCGCTGAAACCGTGGCCCTGGCCCGGGACCTGCTGCTGGTCGAGCAGAGCGGAGTGCGTGCGCACTTCAGCCAACTCACCAGCGCTCGCGGTGTGGCCCTGATCGCTCAGGCCCAGGCCCGTGGGCTGCCGGTGACCGCCGATGTGGCGTTGTATCAGCTGATCCTGACCGATGAAGCCTTGATCGACTTCAGCAGCCTCTACCACGTCCAGCCGCCGCTGCGCACACGCGCCGACCGCGACGGCCTGCGTGCGGCGGTGAAATCGGGGGTGATCTCGGCCATCTCCAGCCATCACCAACCGCACGAGCGGGATGCCAAACTGGCACCTTTCGGCGCCACTGAACCCGGCATCAGCAGCGTTGAATTGCTGCTGCCGCTGGCGATGACGCTGGTGGAGGATGGTTTGCTGGATCTGCCGACGTTGCTGGCGCGTTTGAGCGCAGGACCTGCCGAGGCGCTGCGTTTGCCGGCCGGCAAGCTGGCGGTGGGTGGGCCGGCGGACATCGTGCTGTTCGACCCGGCGGCTTCGACTGTGGCCGGTGAGAACTGGCTGTCCAAGGGTGAGAACTGTCCGTTTATTGGGCATACCCTGCCGGGTGTGGTGCGTTACACCTTGGTGGATGGGCGGATTAGCCACCAGGCGTAATACCGCGTCGCTACAATCGCGAGCAAGCTTTGCTCCTACAGGATTGTGTATGAACACCCTGCAGGAGCATGGCTTGCCAGCGATGGCTTACTGGAAGGCGCCTCTGTTCTGGGCGTTGCGCACGGATACCTGGTCATTCAACGTCCAGAAGTCATACAACACCCCGACAAAGAACAACCCGCCCGTCACCAGGTACAGCAACCCGCTGATCCACTTCCCCTGATACATCCGGTGTACGCCGAACACCCCTAGAAACGTCAGCAGAATCCACGCCACGTTGTATTCGATCGGCCCCGCGGTGAACCGAAGGTCTGCTTCACGGTCCATTGCCGGGATCAGAAACAGGTCGATCAGCCAGCCAATCCCCAGCAAGCCAAAGGTGAAGAACCAGATCGTCCCAGTCACCGGTTTGCCGTAATAGAAGCGGTGAGCGCCGGTAAAACCGAAAATCCACAGCAAATAACCAATCACTTTGCTGTGCGTATCGTGATGTGCGGCGGACTGTTGATAGCTGTTCATTAAGGACCTCGACTCACACGATAGATAAATATTGTTTAAATCTTTGTGACTTTTTTACAGGCTGCCGACGTATGGCAAATGCTACCGTGGCTCCCGTCAAAGCCTTATAGCGCCTGACTTCTGTCCGACAATTGCGGCAATCTGCCGCTTGTTTGGTTCCAATGGCCACCATGTTGAATCGACCAACGGCCTCGGAAGGGCAAAAAAAGCTGTTATAAAGTTGCGCGTTCACCCATTCGAGCCCTGCCTAATGCGTCCATTTTTCAAGACATGGCTAACCATTTGCCTTTTGATGCCACTGGCCGCCCACGCCACCAATCGTGAGCAACGTCTTCCAAACGTTAATGGTTACACCCCAAAATCCCATGTTTCTGCTCCCTCCAGCAAAAACAAAAAAACTGCACAAGATTCGACCCAGCTGAGCGACAACAGCAAACTTGTACCGCCAATGGCGAGCAAGGAAAGCAGCAACGTGCTGAGCCGCGCCGTAAACGTCCTCGGTACTCCTTATCGTTGGGGCGGCAGTAGCCCAAGTAAAGGGTTCGACTGTAGTGGCCTGGTGAAATATGCGTTCAACGACACCACGTTTGACCTGCCGCGCACCTCCAATGCCATGGCCAGCGGTCATGGCGAGAAAATCGATCGCGACGACCTGAAACCGGGCGACCTGATTTTCTTCAACATCAAGAGCCGTCGGGTCAATCACGTTGCCATCTACCTGGGCAACGACCGCTTCATCCACGCACCACGTCGTGGCAAGTCGGTGAGCATCGATACGCTGAAAAAGCCGTACTGGGAAAAACATTACGTGGTTGCCAAGCGGGTTCTGCCTAAAGAGCCGAACCAGATGCGCGTCGCTCAGCGCTGATTTAAGTACCTGATATTTGTTGATCGTTCCCACGCTCTGCGTGGGAACGCAGCCCGGGACGCTCCGCGTCCCAACAGCGGACGCAGAGCGTCCATTGAGGCATTCCCACGCGGAGCGTGGGAACGATCAATCAACATCCCCGTCAAAAATTATCCGGCGACCGCGCTTTCTCCCGCGCATGCTCGCGACTGATCAAGCCCTTGGCCACCAATTCCTTCAAGCACATATCCAGCGTCTGCATCCCCAGGTTCCCACCGGTCTGAATCGACGAGTACATCTGCGCGACCTTGTCTTCGCGGATCAGGTTACGAATCGCCGATGTCCCGAGCATGATCTCGTGCGCCGCAATCCGCCCGCCGCCGATCTTTTTCACCAGTGTCTGCGACACCACCGCCAGTAGCGACTCGGACAGCATCGAACGTACCATCGACTTTTCATCCCCCGGAAACACATCCACCACCCGGTCGATGGTTTTCGCCGCTGACGTGGTGTGCAGCGTGCCGAACACCAGATGCCCGGTCTCGGCGGCGGTCAGCGCCAGGCGAATGGTCTCCAGGTCACGCATCTCCCCCACCAGAATCACGTCCGGGTCTTCACGCAGCGCCGAGCGCAAGGCCGTCGCAAAGCTGCGCGTATCGCGATGGACTTCGCGCTGGTTGATCAGGCATTTGCGCGATTCGTGGACGAATTCGATCGGGTCTTCGATCGTGAGGATGTGGTGATGGCGATGGTTGTTCAGGTAATCGATCATCGCTGCCAGGGTGGTGGACTTGCCGGAGCCGGTCGGGCCGGTCACCAGCACCAGCCCGCGCGGCGCCTCGGTAATCTTGCGAAACACCTCACCCATACCGAGGTCATCCATGCTCAGGACCTTCGATGGAATGGTCCGGAACACGGCGCCTGCGCCACGATTCTGGTTAAAGGCGTTAACCCGGAAACGCGCCACACCGGGCACTTCAAAGGAGAAATCGGTTTCCAGGTGTTTCTCGAAGTCCACCCGCTGGGTGTCGTTCATGATGTCGTAGATCAGCGCTTGTACCTGTTTGTGGTCCAGGGCCGGCACGTTGATGCGTCGCACATCGCCATCGACGCGGATCATCGGGGGCAGGCCGGCGGACAAGTGCAGGTCGGACGCGCCCTGTTTAGCGCTGAAAGCCAGCAGCTCAGTGATATCCATAGCGCCCCTCAATTCCAGTAGAATGCCGCGAACCTTCAGACCGCTGGCGCACATTGAATGTCCACGATAGCAGACAACATTGCTCAGGTAAGTTCACGCATCCGTGCCGCCGCCCTGGCCGCCCAGCGCGATGAGCACAGCGTTCAGCTGCTGGCCGTAAGCAAGACCAAACCCGCCGAGGCCCTGCGTGAAGCGTACGCCGCCGACTTGCGCGATTTTGGCGAGAACTACCTGCAGGAGGCCTTGGGCAAACAGCTCGAATTGGCCGACCTGCCCTTGATCTGGCACTTCATCGGCCCCATTCAATCGAACAAGACTCGCGCTATCGCCGAGCACTTCGCCTGGGTGCACTCCGTGGATCGGTTGAAAATCGCACAACGCCTGTCCGAACAACGACCAGCCGATTTGCCGCCCCTGAACATCTGCATCCAGGTCAACGTCAGCGGTGAAGCCAGCAAATCCGGCTGCACCCCGGCCGACCTGCCGGCCCTGGCCAATGCCATCAGCGAATTGCCACGCCTCACGTTGCGCGGATTGATGGCGATTCCCGAGCCGACGGATGATCGCGCCGAACAGGATGCCGCTTTTGCTGCCGTGCAAAGCCTGCAAGCCAGCCTGAACCTGCCGCTCGACACACTTTCCATGGGCATGAGCCACGACCTTGAGTCGGCCATCGCCCAAGGCGCTACATGGGTCCGAATCGGTACGGCCCTGTTTGGTGCCCGCGACTACGGTCAACCATAAACAATGGCTGACACCTCTCTTTATAAGGACCTGACATGAGCAAAACTCGTATTGCCTTTATCGGTGCCGGCAACATGGCCGCCAGCCTGATCGGCGGCCTGCGCGCCAAAGGTCTGGACGCCTCGCAAATCCGCGCCAGCGATCCGGGCGTTGAAACCCGCACCAAAGTGGCAGCCGAACATGGCATCGAAGTCTTCGCCGACAACGCCGACGCCATCCAGGATGCCAACGTCGTCGTATTGGCGGTCAAACCCCAGGCGATGAAAGCTGTGTGCGAAGCGATTCGCCCGAGCCTGAAGCCGAATCAACTGGTGGTGTCGATTGCCGCAGGCATCACCTGCGCCAGCATGAACAACTGGCTCGGCGCCCAGCCGATCGTGCGCTGCATGCCCAACACCCCGGCGCTGCTGCGTCAGGGCGTGAGCGGTTTGTATGCCACCGCCGAAGTGAACGCCGAGCAGCGCCAACAGGCGCAAGAGCTGCTGTCCGCCGTCGGCATTGCGCTGTGGCTGAACGAAGAGCAGCAACTGGACGCGGTCACCGCAGTGTCCGGCTCAGGGCCGGCGTACTTTTTCCTGCTGATCGAAGCCATGACCGCCGCCGGCGTGAAACTCGGCCTGCCGGCGGACATCGCCGCACAACTGACCCTGCAAACCGCGCTGGGCGCCGCACACATGGCGGTCGCCAGCGATGTCGATGCCGCCGAACTGCGTCGTCGTGTAACGTCGCCTGCGGGCACCACGGAAGCCGCGATCAAGTCGTTCCAGGCCGGTGGCTTCGAAGCCCTGGTCGAAACAGCACTCGGCGCTGCCGCGCATCGCTCGGCCGAGATGGCTGAGCAACTCGGTCGCTAATCAGCTCTTACAAAGGAATCAAAGATGCTCGGACTCAATGACGCTGCCATTTTCATCATTAAAACCCTTGGCAGCCTGTACCTGCTGATCGTACTGATGCGCTTCATCCTGCAACTGGTTCGGGCGAATTTTTACAACCCGCTCTGTCAGTTCATCGTCAAAGCCACGCAACCGCTGCTCAAGCCACTGCGCCGGGTCATCCCGAGCATGTTCGGGCTGGACATGTCGTCGCTGGTGCTGGCGCTGATCCTGCAGATGGTGCTGATCGTGGTCATCCTGGCGCTCAAAGGCTTCATGGTCGACTTCGTGCTACTGGTGCCTTGGGCACTGATCGCGCTGTTCTCGCTGTTTTTGAACATTCTGTTCTACGCGATGATCATCAGTGTGATTCTGTCCTGGGTCGCCCCCGGCAGCCACAATCCGGGCGCCGAGCTGGTCGCGCAGATTACTGAACCGGTACTCGCGCCGTTCCGCCGGATCATCCCGAACCTGGGCGGTCTCGACATTTCGCCGATCTTTGCGTTCATCGTGATCCAGCTGCTGCAAAGCTGGCTGATCCCGCGCCTTGCGTACTTCGCCGGCATGCAGCCAGGGCTGCTCGGCTTGATCTGATGAGCTACTTTCGCTGGGACGGTGACGACCTGATTCTGGAGTGTCACCTGCAACCGGCGGCCCGCAGTGATGATTTCTGCGGGCTGCACGGGGATCGCCTGAAGATCCGCCTGACCGCGCCGCCGGTTGAAGGCAAGGCCAATGCGTATCTGATGGCGTTTCTGGCCAAGGCCTTTGGGGTGTCCAAGAGCCAGGTCAGTTTGATCAGCGGTGAGTTGAACCGGCAGAAACGAGTGCGGATTTGTTCGCCCAAGAAGCTGCCGGAGTTGCCTGATCTGGTGCGTCCCGCAGGCTGACCGCGTCATCGTTCATCGCGGGCAAGCCACGCTCCCACAGAGGCATGCATTCCCCTGTAGGAGCAGGGCTTGCCCGCGATGGCCGCACCTCGGTCTGTCTGAATGAAATCAGGCCCGCCCTTTGCTTGCCGCTAACCCCACCGGTCTTTAGACTTACGCCTCATTTCAACGAGAGCAGGGTCGATGCCAACTGCCTTTCCCCCCGATTCTGTTGGTCTGGTGACGCCGCAAGTGGCGCACTTCAGCGAAGCCCTGGCCCTGGCCTGCGGGCGTTCGCTTCCAGCGTATGACTTGATCTACGAAACCTACGGCACGCTGAACGCCACGGCGAGCAACGCCGTGCTGATTTGCCACGCGCTGTCCGGTCACCATCACGCTGCCGGTTTTCACAGCCCCGACGACCGTAAACCCGGTTGGTGGGACAGTTGCATCGGCCCCGGCAAACCGATCGACACCAACAAATTCTTCGTGGTCAGCCTGAACAATCTCGGCGGTTGTAACGGCTCTACTGGCCCAAGCAGCATCAACCCGGACACCGGCAAGCCGTTCGGCGCCGATTTCCCGGTGTTGACCGTGGAAGACTGGGTGCACAGCCAGGCGCGTCTGGCCGACCGCATCGGCATCAGCCAATGGGCAGCGGTGATTGGCGGCAGCCTCGGGGGCATGCAGGCGATGCAATGGAGCATCACCTACCCGGAGCGCATTCGGCATTGCCTGGCCATCGCCTCGGCCCCCAAGCTGTCGGCGCAGAACATCGCCTTCAACGAAGTGGCACGCCAGGCCATCCTCACCGACCCCGAGTTTCACGGCGGTTCGTTCCAGGAAGCGGGCGTGATCCCCAAGCGCGGCTTGATGCTGGCGCGGATGGTCGGGCACATCACCTACCTGTCCGATGACTCGATGGGCGAAAAATTCGGCCGGGGCCTCAAAAGCGAAAAGCTCAACTACGACTTCCACAGCGTCGAGTTCCAGGTCGAAAGCTACCTGCGCTATCAGGGCGAAGAGTTCTCCGGGCGGTTCGACGCCAACACTTATTTGCTGATGACCAAAGCGCTGGACTACTTCGACCCGGCAGCGAACTTCGACGACGACCTGGCGAAAACCTTCGCCAACGCTCAAGCCAAGTTCTGCGTGATGTCTTTCACCACCGACTGGCGCTTCTCCCCTGCCCGTTCGCGGGAATTGGTGGACGCGTTGATGGCCGCCAAGAAAGACGTCTGCTACCTCGAGATCGATGCTCCGCAAGGCCATGACGCCTTCCTGATTCCGATCCCGCGTTACTTGCAGGCGTTCAGCAATTACATGAACCGCATTACGTTGTGAGAAAGCCATGAGAGCTGATCTGGAAATCATCCAGGAATGGATCCCCGCCGGCAGCCGCGTGCTTGACCTCGGCTGCGGTGATGGTGAACTGCTGACCTGGCTGCGCGACAACAAGCAAGTGACCGGCTATGGCCTGGAAAACGACCCGGACAACATTGCCGAGTGCGTGGCCAAGGGCATCAACGTCATCGAGCAGGACCTGGACAAGGGCCTGGGCAACTTTGCCAGCAACAGCTTCGACGTCGTGGTCATGACCCAGGCACTGCAAGCGGTGCACTACCCGGACAAGATCCTCGAAGAAATGTTGCGGGTCGGCCGCCAATGCATCATCACCTTCCCCAACTTCGGTCACTGGCGCTGCCGCTGGTACCTGGCGAGCAAGGGCCGGATGCCGGTTTCCGAGTTCCTGCCGTACACCTGGTACAACACGCCGAACATCCACTTCTGCACTTTTGCGGACTTTGAAGCCTTGTGCCGCGAACGTGAAGCCAAGGTCATTGATCGGCTGGCCGTGGATCAACAGCATCGGCACGGGTGGGCCAGCAAGCTATGGCCTAATCTGTTAGGCGAGATCGGTATTTACCGCGTCAGCAGCCCAGGACTTGCAGACCACAAGGTCGCGGTCTGACCCGCCACATTTCGAGGAGAACGATCATGGTTCGTCTAGCGCTGTTTTTACTCACTGCCTGCCTGAGCGTCACCGCTTTTGCCGCTGACGCGATCAATCCCAAGCGCGAACAAACATTTGGTGACGTGAAGGTGTACTACAACACCTTCAACTCGACGTACCTGACACCGGACATCGCCAAAACGAACGAGCTGATTCGCAGCAAGAATCAGGGCGTAATCAATGTGTCTGTGATCAAAGAAGGCAAACCATTGATGGCATCGGTGACCGGCACGGTCAAAGACCTGACCAGCCAAAGCGTGCCGCTGAACTTCAGACAGATCACCGATCAGGGCGCGATTTACTACATCGCCCAATACCCGGTGGACCAGCCGGAAATCCGCACCTTCGACATAAAGGTGCAGATCGGTGACAAAATCAACACCATCAATTTCAACCAAGAGCTCTTCCCCGGCCAATGATCAACTTTACACAGCTCGTACTGGCCAGCCATAACGCCGGCAAACTCAAGGAACTCCAGGCCATGCTCGGCAACTCGGTGCAACTGCGCTCGATCGGCGAGTTCAGCACTGTCGAGCCTGAAGAAACCGGCCTGTCGTTCGTCGAAAATGCCATCCTCAAGGCCCGCAATGCTGCGCGCATTTCCGGCTTGCCGGCGCTGGCTGACGATTCCGGGCTGGCGGTGGATTTCCTCGGCGGTGCGCCAGGGATCTATTCGGCTCGTTATGCGGATGGTCAGGGCGATGCGGCGAACAACGCCAAGTTGCTCGACGCCTTGAAAGACGTACCAGAAACCGAGCGCGGCGCGCAGTTCGTCTGCGTCCTGGCACTGGTCCGTCACGCCGACGATCCGCTACCGATCCTCTGCGAAGGCCTGTGGCACGGGCGTATCCTGCCTGCCGTCAGTGGCGAACACGGGTTTGGTTACGATCCGCTGTTCTGGGTACCGGAGCGCGATTGCTCCAGCGCCGAACTGAGCCCGAGCGACAAGAACCTCATCAGCCACCGCGCCCGTGCAATGGATCTGCTGCGCCAGCGTCTGGGCTTGAAATGACTCACGACTCATCCGCGTCACCGCTGATCTTCGGCGGCGACGCCCAATCGCCACGGGCGGCACTGCCCGTGTTGCCGCCCTTGGCGTTGTACATCCACATCCCGTGGTGTGTGCGCAAATGCCCTTATTGCGACTTCAACTCCCACACCGCCAGCCCGGTGCTGCCGGAAGAGGAGTACGTCGACGCACTACTGGCCGACCTCGATCAGGACCTGCACGCGGTGTATGGCCGTGAGCTGAGTTCGATTTTCTTTGGCGGAGGCACACCAAGCCTGTTCAGCGCCGAAGCCTTGGGCCGTTTGCTCAAAGGTGTTGAACAGCGCATTCCGTTTGCCAGCGACATCGAAATCACCCTGGAAGCCAATCCGGGGACGTTCGAGCAAGAGAAGTTTGTTGCTTATCGCGCCTTGGGTATCAATCGCCTGTCGATCGGAATCCAGAGCTTTCAGGAAGAAAAACTCAAGGCATTGGGGCGGATTCACAACGGTGACGAAGCAGTGCGTGCCGCCGGCATGGCGCGTCTGGCCGGGTTCGATAACTTCAATCTGGACTTGATGCACGGTTTGCCCGACCAGTCGCTGGACGATGCGCTGAGCGACCTGCGCCAGGCCATCGCCTTGAAGCCGACCCATCTGTCTTGGTATCAGCTGACGCTGGAGCCGAACACGGTGTTCTGGAACCAGCCGCCGACGCTGCCGGAAGACGACACGTTGTGGGACATTCAGGAAGCGGGGCAGGCGCTGCTGGCCGAACACGGTTACGCGCAATACGAAGTCTCGGCTTACGCCCAGCCCGGTCGCCCGGCGCGGCACAACCTCAATTACTGGAGCTTCGGCGACTTCATCGGCATTGGCGCCGGCGCCCACGGCAAACTCAGCCATCCGGACGGGCGCATCGTGCGTACCTGGAAGACGCGTTTGCCGAAGGATTACCTCAACCCGGCCAAAAGCTTCAAGGCGGGTGAGAAAGCACTGACCAACGATGAGATGCCGTTCGAGTTTTTGATGAACGCGCTGCGCCTGACCGAGGGTGTCGAATCGCGGCTCTATCCAGAACGCACCGGGCTGAGCCTGGAAAGCCTCGCCGAACACCGCCGCGAAGCCGAACAAAGTGGCTTGTTGCAGGTCGAACCGTCACGTCTGGCGGCCACCGAGCGCGGACAGCTGTTTCTCAATGACTTGCTGCAAAAATTTCTGAGCTGATTTCAGCCCTAAGGGAAAACGAATGGATTTGATACTCGACCTGCTCGCCACGGTGTCCCGCTGGAGCCGCAGCAACTTATCGGAAATCGCCCTGGCCTTGGTGGGCTGCCTGCTGGTGCTGTTCGGTTCGGATTTCAAAGGCTGGGTCGAGCAACGCCTGGGCAGCATTGCCGGCGCCCTGCGCGTCCCGCTGATGGCCCTGCTGTGCTTGATCGGCAGCGGCGCCGCGTTGATCTACGCCACGCCGTGGATCGTCAAAGGCCTGGGTCAGTTCAACAACTACAGCCTTGCTCCGGTGTTGTTAGTGGTGCTGGTGCTCATCGGTGTCGTCGCCGACCGCCGCTGAACTTTGGCTACACCCAAAACAACTGTAGGAGCCGAGCTTGCTCGCGATGGCGGTTTAACAGTCAGCATACATGTTGAATGTTATGGCCTCATCGCGAGCAAGCTCGGCTCCTACAGATTTTAAGCTCAGGACTGTTTTTCGAACTTCAGGTCCCACACGCCATGCCCAAGACGTTCGCCGCGGCGTTCGAACTTGGTGATCGGGCGTTCGGTCGGACGCGGGACGCACTTGCCGTCTTCGGCAAGGTTGCGATAGCCCGGGGCGACGTTCATCACTTCCAGCATGTACGCGGCGTACGGTTCCCAGTCGGTGGCCATGTGCAGCACACCGCCGACCTTCAACTTGCTGCGCACCAATTCGGCGAATGACGCCTGAACGATACGGCGCTTGTGGTGACGGCTCTTGTGCCACGGGTCCGGGAAAAACAGCATCAGGCGATCGAGGCTGTTGTCGGCGATGCAGCGATTGAGCACTTCAATCGCGTCGCAATCATAAACCCGCAGGTTAGTCAGGCCCTGTGTCAGCACGCCATTGAGCAGCGCGCCAACACCTGGACGGTGAACTTCCACGCCAATGAAATCCTGTTCCGGCGAGGCCGCGGCCATTTCCAGCAGCGAATGGCCCATGCCGAAACCGATTTCCAGCGAGCGCGGCGCCGAACGGCCGAACACCTGATCGAAGTCCACCGGCGCGTCGGCCAACGGCAGCACGAACAGCGGCGTGCCCTGCTCCAGACCTTTTTGCTGGCCTTCAGTCATGCGCCCGGCGCGCATCACAAAACTCTTGATGCGGCGGTGTTGGCGTTCTTCGCCTTCTTCCGTCTGGATTGGCGTGTCGTTTGATTCAGTCATCAATGGCTCTTACTTGATCAGACCATCCAGCGGCGAGGAGGCGCTGGCATAGAGTTTTTTCGGCATGCGGCCGGCGAGGTAGGCCAGGCGACCTGCAACGATGGCGTGTTTCATGGCTTCAGCCATCATGACCGGCTGCTGGGCATGGGCGATGGCCGAGTTCATCAGCACCGCTTCGCAGCCCAGTTCCATGGCGATGGTGGCATCGGAAGCGGTGCCGACACCGGCATCCACCAGCACAGGAATCTTGGCTTCTTCGAGGATGATCTGCAGGTTGTACGGGTTGCAGATCCCCAGGCCCGTGCCGATCAGGCCGGCCAGCGGCATGACCGCAATGCAGCCGATTTCCGCCAGTTGACGGGCAATGATCGGGTCATCGCTGGTGTAGACCATCACATCGAAACCTTCCTTGACCAGCACTTCGGCGGCCTTGAGGGTTTCGATCACGTTGGGAAACAGGGTTTTCTGGTCGGCCAGCACTTCCAGCTTCACCAGATTGTGGCCGCCGAGCAGCTCACGGGCCAGGCGGCAGGTGCGCACAGCCTCGGTAGCATCGAAGCAACCAGCGGTGTTAGGCAGGAAGGTGTAGCGATCCGGCGACAGGACTTCGAGCAGGTTCGGTTCGCCCGGGTTCTGGCCGAGGTTGGTGCGGCGCACCGCGAACGTGACGATCTCGGCACCCGAGGCTTCGATAGCCAGGCGGGTTTCTTCCATGTCGCGGTACTTGCCGGTGCCTACCAGCAAACGCGACTGGTAAGTACGACCGGCCAGGACGAAGGGCTTGTCGCTACGAACGATGCTCATGGGAAATCCTCTGTAGGGGTGAGGTTCTTGCAGAATTCTGAGCCCTGGCGGGATGCACGGCTAGCCGCCGCCGATGGCGTGAACCACTTCGACGCTGTCGCCGTCGTTCAGCGTGGTGTCGGCATGCTGACTGCGCGGGACGATATCCAGATTGAGTTCAACCGCCACCCGGCGTCCGGTCAGTTCCAGACGGGTCAGCAGGGCCGCAACGGTTTCACCGTCGGGCAGTTCAAGGGATTCGCCGTTCAACTGAATGCGCATACCGAATGCCGCCATCATTTTTAGGGGCTGGCATTCTAGCCCGATCAGTCTTGGCGACCCAAGCCATTCGTCATGAAATGGACCACCCGGTCAGCTCAACCGCCAAGCGGCAAGCCCCAGGCACACCCAGCCCACCAGGAATGCGAGCCCGCCGAAGGGCGTGACGATCCCCAGCTTGCTGACGCCGGTCAGGGTCAGCAGGTACAGACTGCCGGAAAACAGCAGGATGCCAATCGCAAACGAGGCGCCGGCCCAGGTGATCAAACGCCCCGGAATCTGCGTGGCGAGCAACGCTACGCCCAGCAATGCCAGGGTGTGCACCAGATGGTAGGTGACGCCGGTGTGGAAAATCGCCAGGTACTCGGGGGTCAGACGGTTTTTCAGGCCATGTGCGGCGAACGCGCCCAAGGCAACGCCGGTGAAACCGAAGAAAGCGGCCAGCATCAAAAAGCCACGCAGCATGAAGAACTCCAGTCAGACTCGATCAACAGGGTCTGTATAATGGCCCGCTCAACGGGTTCGGCCAAGCCATCTCTATGCTGCGTATATTTTTGCGACGATTCACAAAGGCCGTGCTCTGGTTCGCGGGTGGCAGCGTATTGCTGGTGCTGATTTTTCGCGTGGTGCCGCCGCCGGGAACGGCGTTGATGGTCGAACGCAAGATCGAATCCTGGTTCGACGGCGAGCCGATTGACCTGCAACGGACCTGGAAGCCATGGGATGAAATCTCCGATGACCTGAAAGTCGCGGTGATTGCCGGTGAGGATCAGAAATTCCCTGAACACTGGGGCTTTGACTTCGGCGCGATTCAGGCGGCACTGGCTCATAACGAACTGGGCGGTTCGATTCGCGGTGCCAGCACGCTGAGCCAGCAAGTGTCGAAAAATCTGTTCCTGTGGTCTGGCCGCAGTTGGTTGCGCAAAGGCCTGGAAGCCTGGTTTACCGGATTGATCGAAGTGTTCTGGCCCAAACAGCGGATTCTTGAGGTGTATCTCAACAGCGTCGAGTGGGATGACGGCGTGTTTGGGGCAGAGGCTGCGGCACGGCATCACTTTGGTGTGAGCGCTAAAAGCCTTAGTCGTCAGCAATCGAGCTTGCTGGCCGCCGTATTGCCCAACCCGCGAGTGTGGAGCGCGAGCCATCCGACCAACTACGTCGCACGACGTGCAGGCTGGATTCGGCGGCAGATGAGTCAGTTGGGTGGTGACAGTTATCTGGTTGGCCTCAATGATTCGCGCCGGGCACCTTGGTCTCAATAACTCGACGCCCCTACAGGGGGCTGTGGTGTGGCAAAAATATTGGGCACACACAAAAACGCCCCGATCAATGATCGGGGCGTTTTTTATTGCCGGTTCGCAGGTTATGCCGCAATCGACAACTTGAGCTTGTTCATCGCGCTCTTCTCGAGCTGACGGATACGCTCGGCCGACACGTTGTACTTCTGCGCCAGGTCGTGCAGCGTGGCTTTCTCTTCAGCCAACCAGCGCTGATAAAGGATGTCACGGCTGCGGTCGTCCAGCACTTCCAGTGCTTCGTGCAGGTTGTGGTTGGAGTTGTCGCTCCAGTCAGCATCTTCCAGTTGACGGGCCGGGTCGTACCGGTGGTCTTCCAGATAGTTGGCTGGCGACTGGAAAGCACTGTCGTCGTCCGCTTCCGCGGCCGGGTCGAAGGCCATGTCATGGCCAGTCAGGCGACTTTCCATCTCACGGACTTCCCGCGGCTCTACGCCGAGGCTTTCCGCCACACGGTGGACTTCCTCGTTATTCAACCAGGCCAGACGCTTCTTCTGGCTGCGCAGGTTGAAGAACAACTTGCGCTGAGCCTTGGTGGTCGCGACTTTCACGATGCGCCAGTTGCGCAGGATGAACTCATGGATTTCCGCCTTGATCCAGTGCACCGCGAACGAAACCAGACGCACACCCATTTCCGGGTTGAAGCGCTTGACCGCCTTCATCAGGCCGACGTTGCCTTCCTGAATCAGGTCAGCCTGAGCCAGACCGTAGCCGGAATAGCTACGGGCGATATGTACGACAAAACGCAGGTGGGCGAGCACCATCTGCCGAGCCGCCCCCAAATCCTGCTCATAATAGAGACTCTCGGCCAGTTCACGCTCCTGCTCCAGCGTCAGCAATGGAATGCTGTTCACGGTGTGCACATAGGCCTCCAGGTTCGCACCCGGGACCAGAGCATATGCAGGTTGCAAAGAATTGGTCATACGAAAAAACCTCCCACTTACAAACTCGTGCAGTTCAGCACTGCGAAAATTGACCGGAAACCGAAAGACAAGTTCCCATAAACGCTGAAAGGTCAATACGAGCAAAATGATACTACTTAGGCGCAAGCTCCCTCAGGTGGCGTGCGACTGCAATCCATGCACCGATATACCCCAACAGCACCGCGCCAAGCAAGAGAGACAGACCGTCGGCAGCTGGTACTCCGGCCAGCGCAAAATCACTGCCGTACAAACCGGCCAGCCCAACCACCGATTCATTCAGCCAGTTCAAGCCAAACGCCAGTACACCCCAGGACAGCATCCCCGCACCGAAGCCATAAAGTGCGCCCATATACAGAAAGGGTCTGCGCACATAGCTGTCAGTGCCGCCGACGAGTTTAATCACTTCTATCTCTGTGCGGCGGTTTTCAATATGAAGACGAATGGTATTACCTATCACCAAAAGTAATGCAGAAACCAGCAGCACGGTCAGACCGAAGACAAAACGGTCGCCCAGCTTGAGGATGGCGGCCAGACGCTCGACCCAGACTAGATCAAGTTGCGCCTGTTGTACCTTCGGCAGCTCGGAAAGTTTTTGTCTTAATGCTTCAAGCGCAGGCTTGTCGACTTCCTTCGGCGTCACCAGAACCACGCCAGGCAACGGGTTTTCCGGCAATTCCTTGAGCGCGTCGCCCAAGCCGGACTGCTGCTGAAACTCTTCCAGAGCCTGATCGCGACCAACATATTGCGCATCCGCTACGCCCGGCATGCCTTTGATCTGCTCGCGCAACGACTCGCCCTCAGCGGGGCTGGCTTCCAATTGCAGGTACAGGGAAATTTGCGCCGCACGCTGCCAGGAACCGCCCAGCCGCTCGACGTTACTCAGCAAAAGTGACAGCCCCATCGGCAAACTCAGAGCAACGGCCATCACCATGCAGGTGAAAAAGCTGCCTATGGGCTGCTTGCCCAAGCGACGCAAGCTGTCCAGCAGACTCGCGCGATGGCTTTCGACCCAGGCGCGGAACAACGTGGCGAAGTCCGGGCCGTCGTCATCGTCGTCGTGTTTTTTCTTTTGCGGTTGCGGATCGGCAGCCTTCGGGGCTACGCGTTCGGAAACTTTGGGGCTGCGTGTCGCACTCATTCGGCAGCCTCCCCGTCGCCAATCAATCGACCACGCTGCAGCGTCAGCATGCGGTGGCGCATACGGGCGATCAGCGCCAGGTCGTGACTGGCGATCAGCACACTGGTACCCAAGCGATTGATGTCTTCGAATACGCCCATGATTTCGGCGGCCAGACGCGGATCGAGGTTACCGGTCGGCTCATCCGCCAGCAGCAAGGCCGGCCGATGAACGATGGCGCGGGCAATGCCGACGCGCTGTTGCTGACCGGTGGACAGGTCGCCGGGGTACAAATCGGTTTTGTCCGACAGCGCCACGCGCTCCAGGGCCGAATCCACGCGCTTGACGATCTCGGCCTTCGACAGGCCAAGGATCTGCAAGGGCAGCGCGACGTTGTTGAACACCGTGCGATCAAACAGCAATTGGTGATTCTGGAAAACCACGCCGATCTGCCGGCGAAGATAAGGAATCTGCGCGCTGCTGATGGTGGCGAGGTCCTGGCCGGCCAACAGCAATTTTCCAGTGGTCGGACGCTCCATCGCCAGCAATAGACGCAACAAGGTGCTTTTACCGGCGCCGGAATGGCCGGTTACAAACAAGAATTCGCCCCGACGGACTCGAAAGCTCAGCTCATGCAAGCCGACGTGACCGTTCGGGTAGCGTTTACCGACCTGTTCGAAACGAATCATGCACGCTCCCGCTCGGCAAACAGTGCCTGGACAAAGGGTTCTGCTTCAAAGGTACGCAAATCGTCGATGCCTTCACCGACGCCGATATAGCGGATCGGCAGGCCAAACTGCTTGGCCAGGGCAAAAATCACCCCACCCTTGGCGGTGCCGTCGAGCTTGGTCAGCGCCAGGCCAGTCAGTGCGACGGTCTGGTTGAATTGTTTGGCCTGGTTGATGGCGTTCTGGCCGGTGCCGGCATCGAGCACCAACAGCACTTCGTGCGGCGCGTCGGCGTCAAGCTTGCCGATGACCCGGCGAACTTTTTTCAGTTCTTCCATCAAATTGTCTTTGGTGTGCAGTCGACCGGCGGTGTCGGCGATCAGTACATCAATGCCGCGGGCCTTGGCCGCCTGAACGGCATCAAAGATAACCGATGCCGAGTCGGCGCCGGTGTGCTGGGCGATGACCGGGATCTTGTTGCGTTCGCCCCAGACCTGCAATTGCTCGACCGCTGCGGCGCGGAAGGTGTCACCGGCCGCGAGCATGACTTTCTTGCCTTCAAGCTGCAGCTTCTTCGCCAGTTTACCGATGGTGGTGGTCTTGCCGGCGCCGTTGACGCCCACCACCAGAATCACGAACGGCTTGTTCTGCGAGGTGATTTTCAGCGGTTGCTCGACAGGTTTGAG
Organism: Pseudomonas sp. GL-B-19; assembly: GCF_019956415.1. Classification (GTDB taxonomy): domain Bacteria; phylum Pseudomonadota; class Gammaproteobacteria; order Pseudomonadales; family Pseudomonadaceae; genus Aquipseudomonas. The sequence continues at coordinate 194,932 of NZ_JAHBDK010000042.1, read as the reverse complement.
CATGGCGGCCAGCTCGGCTTGCAGAGACTTGTACAGTGCATCGGAGTCGGCCAGCTCCTTGCGTGCGACCTTTTGGGTCAGGCGCTGGATGATCACCGACGTGGCTTCGACGCCAACGTCGGCGGTCAGCAGACGGGTTTCGAGGTCTTCGAGCAGCTCGTCATCGATGGCCTTTCTGCCCAGAAACAAGCTGGCCATGCCTTCGCCGATGCTGGCGCTGGTCTTGGACAGGCCTTGCTTTAGGCGGGCGAAGAAACCGGCTTTGGATTCTTCTGTACGCGGCGACTCGACGGGCGTTTCAACGGGAGCGACGACCGGTGCAGGTGCCTGCACTACCGGAGCAACCGGAGCAACCGGAGCAACCGGAGCAACCGGAGCAACCGGAGCAATGAAAGCAGGAACCACAGGCTCTGCAACAACCGGCTCAGGCTCGGCCACTACAACTGGTGCTACAACCGGTTCAGGCGCAGCCACGACGACTGGCGCAACAACCGGCTCAGGCGCAGCCACAACGACTGGTGCTACAACCGGTTCAACCACCGGAACCTGAACGGGCCCAGGCGCAAACACGGCCGGAGCAGGAATCGGCGGCGTAATGTGTGGCGCCAATTCATCTTCAACGAGTGCCACTGGCTCTTCGGCCACCGGCAGCGTCAGCCAGGGTTCGGCAATCGGTGTCAGGGACGCTTGGGTAACGACTTCGGCAACGAGATCAGGCTCGACCACCGGTTGCAGCACCGGTTCGACGATGGGCAAGACAGTCGGCGCGAGCGCTTCTTCTATAACCGGTGCCGGCGTGGGCTCAGGAAGTGGCTGTGGCTGTTCGACGACGGGTTCCTGCGGCTTTTTGCGCAGCCATCCGAACAGGCTTTTCTTCTCGCCAGCCGCAGCTGGGGCTTTCTTGTCGTCGTTGGAACCAAACATGGAGGACGGCTATCTCACAGTAGCGGCGCGCCCAAGGGCGCCCCGGCAAATAAATATTCGATGCAGAACAGACTGCGATTGATCCAGCTTGTTCACGCGCAACATTTTGTCGAGGTGAAAAACGCACCTCAAAGGTCGACTAATTCGAAGGACTGGAACGGCATCGTCGGCGAAAACACAGAGTTTAGCTATCAAACTCAAAGCTTGCGTCGCAAACCCAAACAACCTGCTGACCGATCAAAGGCCTGATAGGCGTGGCCGCCAGTAAAACGGATCAGTATCCTAGCACCCTCTCGCCCGCTGACGCTAAGACCAAGCAGGCAGCCCAACAGGTTTAAAAAAGAATGAATGCTCTAGCCCGCCGCGCTGCTGGCCTGCTGCTCAGCACAGTTTGCCTGCCACTGTCAGCCTTCGCTGCCGATCCACAACCCACCCACGAATTCACTCTCGATAACGGCCTGAAAGTTATCGTGCGCGAAGACCATCGTGCGCCGGTGGTGGTTTCCCAGGTCTGGTACAAGGTCGGTTCCAGCTACGAAACACCGGGGCAGACCGGTCTTTCCCATGCCCTCGAGCACATGATGTTCAAGGGCAGCGAGAAAGTCGGCCCCGGTGAAGCCTCGCTGATCCTGCGCGACCTCGGCGCTGAAGAGAACGCGTTCACCAGCGACGACTTCACGGCTTACTATCAAGTGCTGGCCCGCGATCGTCTGGGCGTGGCCTTCGAGCTGGAAGCAGACCGCATGGCCAGCCTGCGTCTGCCGAGTGACGAGTTCGCCCGCGAAATCGAGGTCATTAAAGAAGAACGTCGCCTGCGCACCGACGACAAGCCGACGTCCAAGGCCTACGAACGCTTCAAGGCGATGGCTTACCCGGCCAGCGGCTACCACACGCCGACCATCGGCTGGATGGTCGACCTGGACCGCATGAAAGTTGAAGATCTGCGCCACTGGTACCAATCCTGGTACGTGCCGAACAACGCCACGCTGGTGGTGGTCGGTGACGTAACCCCGGACGAGGTCAAAGTCTTGGCCCAGCGTTATTTTGGTCCCATCGCCAAACGCGATGTACCCCCGGCGAAAATCCCCCTGGAACTGGCCGAACCCGGCGAACGCCTGATCACCCTGCATGTGCAAACCCAATTGCCGAGCCTGATGCTGGGCTTCAACGTGCCGAGCATCGCCACCGCCGAAGACAAACGCTCGGTAAACGCCTTGCGCCTGATCTCGGCCCTGCTGGACGGCGGCTACAGCGGTCGTATCCCGACGCAACTGGAACGCGGCGAAGAGTTGGTGTCTGGCGGTTCGTCGAGCTACGACGCCTACACCCGCGGCGACAGTCTGTTCACCTTGTCGGCTTCACCCAACACCCAGAAAAAGAAAACCATGGCCCAGGCTGAAGCCGGTCTGTGGAAGCTGCTCGAACAGTTGAAAACCACCGCACCGTCCGCCGAAGAGCTGGAACGCGTACGGGCTCAGGTGATTGCCGGACTGGTCTTCGAGCGCGACTCGATCACCAGCCAGGCCACTTCCATCGGCCAACTGGAAACTGTCGGCCTGTCGTGGAAGCTGATGGACACCGAACTGGCCGACCTGGAAAGCGTAACGCCGCAAGACATCCAGAAAGCCGCCAAGCTGTATTTCACCCGCGAACGTCTCAGCGTCGCCCATGTACTGCCACTGGAGACGACTCATGAGTGAGCGTAAAAAACCACGTCTGGCCCTGATCGGCCTGGTCACTGTCGCACTGATCGGCTCCGCTGCCTTTTACCTTTCCAAAAGCAATGAGTCCAAAGCCAGCGAAGCACTGGACAAAGCCAAGTCCAGTCAGAAGCTGCAATCGCTGGCGGAACTCGACGGCAAGGCACCGAGCCACCGCGCCCTTGACGTACAGACCTGGAACACCGCCGAAGGCGCCAAGGTTATGTTCGTCGAAGCCCGCGAGCTGCCGATGTTCGACATGCGCCTGATCTTCGCCGCTGGCAGCAGCCAGGACGGCGATGCAGCGGGCCTCGCCACGTTGACCAACGCGATGCTCAACGAAGGTGTGGCCGGCAAAGATGCCGGCGCCATCGCTGAGGGCTTCGAAGGCCTGGGCGCTGACTTTGGCAACGGTGCATTCAAAGACATGGCACTGGTTTCATTGCGTAGCCTCAGTGCCGTGGACAAGCGTGAACCGGCCCTGAAGTTGTTCTCTGAAGTCATTGGCAAACCGACCTTCCCGGCCGACTCCTTCGCACGCATCAAGAACCAGATGCTCGCCGGCTTCGAATACCAGAAGCAAAACCCCGGCAAACTGGCGAGCCTGGAGCTGATGAACCGTTTGTACGGTGATCACCCTTACGCCCATGCCAGTGACGGTACGGCGAAATCCGTTCCAGCGATCACCCAAGCTCAGTTGAAGGCGTTCCACGAGAAAGCCTATGCGGCTGGCAACGTGGTGATTGCGCTGGTCGGTGACCTGTCCCGCGCCGAGGCGGAGGCGATTGCCGCGCAGGTCTCCAGCGCGCTGCCAAAAGGCCCGGCACTGACGAAGATCGCGCAGCCGGAAGCCCCCAAAGCCAGCGTCGGCCACATCGAGTTCCCGTCCAAGCAAACCAACCTGATGCTTGCGCAACTGGGCATCGACCGTGATGATCCGGACTACGCCGCACTGTCCATGGGCAACCAGATCCTCGGCGGCGGTGGTTTCGGCACCCGCCTGATGAGCGAAGTGCGCGAGAAACGCGGACTGGCGTACGGCGTGTACTCGGGTTTCACCCCGATGCAGGCGCGCGGCCCGTTCATGATCAACCTGCAGACTCGCGCCGAAATGAGCGAAGGCACGCTGAAACTGGTACAGGACGTGCTGGCCGACTACCTTAAAACCGGCCCGACGCAAAAAGAACTCGATGACGCCAAGCGTGAACTGGCCGGCAGCTTCCCGCTGTCCACCGCCAGTAACGCCGATATCGTCGGCCAATTGGGCGCCATGGGGTTCTACAACCTGCCGCTCAGTTATCTGGATGATTTCATGCGTGAGTCCCAGAGCCTGACCGTCGAGCAGGTCAAAACCGCACTGAACAAACACTTGAGCACGGACAAAATGGTCATCGTCAGCGCTGGCCCGACCGTGCCACAAAAGCCGTTACCGGCCCCATCTGATAAACCTGCCGAGCAGCCGCTCGGGGTTCCGGAGCATTAATGGCCACGCGTCCTAAAAAACCTGTTCACAACGTCCATAACGGCGTGAATCAACTGCGCATCATTGGCGGCGAATGGGGCAGCCGAAAGCTGAGCTTCCCTGATGCCCCGGGCTTGCGCCCGACGCCAGACCGGGTGCGTGAAACCCTGTTCAACTGGCTCGCGCCTTATGTTGCGGGCGCCAAGGTGCTGGACCCGTTCGCCGGCAGCGGCGCACTGTTTCTGGAAGCCCTGTCCCGTGGCGCGGCCATGGGCCAGGCGCTGGATGCCAGCAACATCGCGGTCGCCAGCATCAAGGAGCATCTGGGCACACTGCGCTGCACTACCGGCCAGATTCAGACAGCCGATGCCCTGCGCTACCTGGAAACCCAGACAGCCACGGCCTACGACCTGGTGTTCCTCGACCCGCCGTTTAACCAGAACCTGCTGCCAAGCGTCTGCACGCTGCTGGAAGAGCGTCAGTGGCTGGCCAACGAGGCCTGGATCTACACCGAAAGCGAGAACGCGCCGTCGTCCCTCGGCTTGCCAGGCAACTGGCGCCTGCACCGCGAGCAGAAATCCGGGCGGGTTTACTACGCATTGTGGCAACGTATGGCAGAGATCGCCGGTTAATCGACCGGCCTGAAAAGGTGCGCACCCGTTGCGCACCGCTGCATCGAGAGTAATCGTGTCCCATCCGCCAGACCGCTTCACCCCCGCCTTGGGCCTGGGCAACCCGCACTTGCAAACCTTGTGGGGACCGCTATGGCGCAAAACCACGCACATTGAACGCGAGCGCGAACGCTTGTGGCTCGATGACGGCGACTTTCTCGACCTTGACTGGCATGGCCCACACAGCGCGGCGGCACCGTTGGTGCTGGTGCTGCACGGACTGACGGGGTCGTCGAATTCACCTTATGTGGCCGGCGTGCAAAAGGCACTCGCCGCCCAAAGCTGGGCCAGTGTCGCGCTGAACTGGCGCGGCTGTTCGGGCGAGCCGAACCTGTTGGCCCGCAGCTACCATTCCGGTGCCAGCGAAGATCTGGCCGAAGTCATCTGGCACCTGCGGGCCAAACGCCCCTTAGCGCCACTTTATGTGGTGGGCTATTCCCTGGGCGGCAATGTCTTGCTCAAGTACTTGGGTGAGTCCGGCAGTGACAGTGGCGTGGCCGGTGCGGTGGCGGTGTCTGTGCCGTTTCGCCTGGACCACTGTGCCGATCGTATCGGCCAGGGCTTTTCCAGGGTCTACCAGGCGCATTTCATGCGCGAGATGCTCGCCTACATCAAGAACAAACAACGCAAGTTTCAACATGACGGACGCGAAGATGGCCTGGCGGCATTGGCGGCACTCGGTTCGCTGGAGAACATGCGCACCTTCTGGGATTTCGATGGCCGGGTCACGGCACCGTTGAATGGTTTTATCGATGCCGAGGATTACTATCGCCGCGCCTCAAGTCGTTATTTCCTTGGTGAGATTCGCACACCGACTCTGATCATTCAGGCGGCCGACGACCCCTTCGTCTTCCCCCACAGCCTGCCGCAAGCCGACGAACTGTCCGCCTGCACGCAACTCGAATTACAAGCCAAAGGTGGGCATGTTGGTTTCGTCGATGGCTCGTTCAGGCAACCGGGTTATTACCTGGAACGGCGCATCCCGCAGTGGCTGGCAGCCGCGGGTCGATAGTAGGCCAAAGACATCGATCAAGGCCGGAGATGAGCACCAGTGTGGGAGCGAGCCTGCTCGCGATAGCGATGTGTCATTCAGCTGAGATGTTGACTGGTACACCGCTATCGCGAGCAGGCTCGCTCCCACAGTGGGGGATTTGCGTTATTCGCCAGTGGCGATGCCGTGCGCGGGATCGTTGATCCACTCGCTCCACGATCCGGCATACAACGAACCCAACGGATAACCCGCCAGACACAGCGCGAACAGGTTATGGCACGCCGTCACGCCTGAACCGCAATACGCCACCAGATCGGTTGGCGAACGATCACCGAGTTTCGTGGCAAATCGCTGTTTGAGCTGATCAGCCGGCAGGAATCGTCCATCGCTGCCCAGGTTCTCATTGAACGCCGCACATTGCGCCCCCGGAATGTGCCCGGCAATCGGATCAATCGGCTCCACTTCGCCTTTGAAACGCGGCAAGGCGCGGGCGTCCAGCAAGGTCAGCGCCGGCTGGCCGAGACGCAACTGAAGTTGTTTGGCGCTCAAGATCAGCGCGTTGTCCGGGGTTCCGGTAAAGGTGCCGCGTTTGGTGTCGCATGCATCCAGGCTCAGCGGCAAACCTGCCGCGTGCCAGGCCTTGAGCCCGCCGTCCAAAATAAACACACCGTCACGCTTGCCCAGCCATACCAGCAACCACCAGGCCCGCGCCGCGTAGGCACCCGGGCCGTCATCGTACAAAACCACTTCGCTGTCGGCGTTGATGCCCCAGGCTTGCAGTCGTTCGACCAACGCTTCAGCGTCAGGCAGCGGATGCCGCCCCGTCACGCCCTTGACCACCGGCCCACTCAAATCACGCTCAAGATCGGCAAACTTCGACCCCGCGATGTGTCCTTCGGCATAGCTGCGTTGGCCATAATCCGGGTCTTCGAGGGCAAAACGACAATCCAGAATCACCAACCCCGGCTCGTCCTTTTTCAGGTCCAGTGCTTGCGGGCTGATCAGTTGCGCAATGGGCATAGCGGGCTCCTGTGACTAAGTCGGTTTTTAATCCTACTGCACTTCTTCAAGGGCTTGGGCCAGTGGCACGTAAAACTCTTCGTACAGCGCGTTCACTGCATCGCGAGACTGATCCGTCACGAAACCGGCCTCAAGCACCAGCACCTGATACACCCCACGCTTAATGGCTTGTTCACTCAGGTGATTGGAGTTTTCCCGCGTAGTGCACAGAAACCGCACCCAGGACGTCAGGATGATCCACGCGTTGAGCGTCAGGGACTCGATCTGCACCTTGTCCATTTGCAGGATGCCGGCTTCGACGAAGGCCGCGTAGATGTGCGTGCCATGGATCAGGCAGCGCTGGGAAAACCGCCGGTAACGGGCGGCGAGTTCCGGATCGCTGTCGAGCAGGTGCTCGAGATCGCGATGCAAAAACCGGTAGCGCCACATCGCCGCCAGCAACTCCTGAAGGTAGAAGCGCTTGTCGTCCACTGTGGACGCACGCCCCTGAGGCGGGCGCAGGAAGCTGTCCACCAGGCTTTCGTACTCACTGAACAATACGGCGATGATCGCCTGCTTGTTGGGGAAGTGGTAGTACAGGTTGCCCGGAGAAATCTCCATGTGGGCAGCAATGTGGTTGGTGCTGATACTGCGCTCACCCTGCTGATTGAACAGCTCCAGGCTGTTCTGCACGATGCGCTCGCTGGTTTTGATCCGAGGGGCCATGGCTTGAGCTTAAATTCAGAGTGCGATGAGGGGCATCTTACGACCTATCCGCGAGCGGATAAAACAAAGCTGTTCGAGGATGTCATTTGACTTTCTAGAGTATAGACTCTAAAAAGGTCTTCATTACAATTAATCCGGAGCCGACAATGACTGCTGACATCGCCTACCTTCAGAACATGAATCAGTCTCTGGAAGAACTGCAAACCCTGTTCGACGCACAACGCGCCGCTTACGCCGCCAATCCGATGCCGCCGGCCACCCAGCGCCAGCAATGGCTCAAAGCACTGCGTGACCTGTTGAACAGCGAACGCCAGGCGTTGATCGAGGCGATCAGCCAGGATTTCAGCAACCGCAGCGCCGATGAAACCCTGCTCGCCGAAATAATGCCCAGCCTTCACGGCATTCATTACGCCAGCCAGCGCCTTAAAGGCTGGATGAAGGACTCGCGGCGCAAGGTTGGCATCGCTTTTCAGCCGGCGGCGGCCAAAGTTGTTTACCAACCGTTGGGCGTGGTCGGCGTGATAGTGCCGTGGAACTACCCGCTGTACCTGGCCATCGGCCCATTGGTGGGCGCGCTATCGGCCGGTAATCGGGTGATGCTCAAACTCAGCGAATCAACTCCCGCCACGGGTATGCTGCTCAAGGAATTGCTCGCGCGAGTCTTCCCTCAAGACCTGGTCTGCGTCGTGCTGGGCGAAGCCGATGTCGGCGTAGCGTTCTCTCGCCTGCCTTTCGATCACCTGCTGTTCACCGGCGCCACCAGCATCGGTAAACACGTGATGCGTGCGGCGGCCGAGAACCTCACCCCGGTGACCCTCGAACTCGGCGGCAAGTCCCCGGCCATCGTGTCCCATGATGTGCCACTGAAAGATGCCGCCGAACGTATCGCCTTCGGCAAAACCCTGAACGCCGGGCAAACTTGCGTGGCCCCGGATTACGTACTGGTGCCGGAAGATCGTGTGGATGATTTCGTCGACGCTTATCGTCAGGTGATTCGCGGTTTTTATCCGACACTGGCTGACAACCCGGACTACACCGCCATCATCAACGAGCGGCAACTGGCGCGTCTCAACGGTTACATCAGCGATGCCACCAGCAAAGGTGCACTGCTGATCCCGTTGTTCGATCAGGGTCAGGGTCGTCGCATGAGTCACAGCCTGCTGCTCAACGTCACCGACGACATGACCGTGATGCAGGACGAAATCTTCGGCCCACTGCTGCCAATCGTGCCGTACAAAAGTCTGGACGAGGCGTTTGCCTACATCAACCAACGCCCTCGCCCACTGGCGCTGTATTACTTCGGCTACGACAAGCGCGAACAAAACCGCGTGCTCCATGAAACCCATTCCGGGGGTGTTTGCCTCAATGACACCCTGCTGCACGTCGCTCAGGACGACATGCCATTTGGTGGCGTCGGTTCCTCGGGCATGGGTCATTACCACGGCCACGAAGGCTTCCTGACCTTCAGCAAGGCCAAAGGCGTGTTGATCAAACAGCGCTTCAACGCATCGAAGCTGATCTACCCGCCGTACGGAAAGTCCATTCAGAAACTGATCCAGAAGCTGTTTATCCGCTAACCAACACCACCACCGGGTAACAACAATAATGAACCCAAGCTTGACCGATACACCCGCGCTGTCACGGCGCGGCTTGCTGAAATTCAGCCTCGGCGCGAGCGCCTTCCTGGCCACGGCCGGCTTGGGCGCGAGCCTCAGCGGCTGTTCGTCGAGCACTCCTGCGACCGGCTTCACGTTGCTGCGCAGCGGCGACCTGCTCTTTTTGCGGGCTCTGATCCCGGTGATGCTCGAAGGCGCTGTCGCGGCCGAAAAAATGCCGGCATCGGTCGACCAGACCTTGCACAGCCTGGACAACAGCCTGAATCACCTGTCCCCGGAAATGCTCAAGCTGACCCAGCAATTGTTCGATGTGCTGGGGATGGCCGTGACTCGCGGACCGCTGACCGGGATTTGGGGTAGCTGGGAAAACGCCAGCGCTGATGAAATCCGGCACTTCCTTGATCGATGGGAAAACAGTTCGTTGGGCTTGTTGCGCATGGGGCATAGCTCGTTGCTGCAACTGGTGATGATGGCGTGGTACAGCCGGGCGGAATCGTGGGTGCATTGCGGGTATCCCGGACCGCCTACGGTTTGAAATCGAGTCGACCCTATCGCGGGCAAGCCCGGCTCCCACAGGGGGTACGCGATCCCATGTGGGAGCGAGCCTGCTCGCGATGACGCCCGCAAGAACACCCCAAAAATAACAACTAGAGAATCTGAGAATGCCTGTACCCGATCCGTTCCGAGAAGGCCTGTCCCGTGGCTGGAAAACCTACAATGGCTCGCAACTGACCCAAGACCTGACCCTCGAAGCGGACGTGGCGATCATCGGCAGCGGTGCTGGCGGCGGCACCACGGCTGAAATCCTCAGCGCCGCCGGCTACAAGGTGCTGCTGATCGAGGAAGGCCCGCTCAAGACCAGCAGCGACTTCAAGATGCTCGAAGACCAGGCCTACTCCAGCCTCTACCAGGAAGGTATCGGGCGCATGAGCAAGGATGGCGCGATCACTATCCTTCAGGGTCGGGCGGTGGGTGGCACCACGCTGATCAACTGGACATCGAGCTTTCGCACGCCAGCCCCGACGCTCGAACACTGGGCCAAGGAGCACGATGTCAAAGGCCACTCACCAGCCGAGATGACGCCGTGGTTCGAGAAAATGGAACAACGCCTCGGCGTCGCACCGTGGATGGTGCCGCCCAACGCCAACAACGACGTGATCCGCAAAGGTTGTGAAAAACTCGGCTACAGCTGGCACGTCATCCCACGCAACGTGCGCGGTTGCTGGAACCTCGGCTATTGCGGCATGGGCTGCCCGACCAACGCCAAGCAATCGATGCTGGTCACGACCATTCCGGCAACGCTGGAAAAAGGCGGCGAGCTGTTGTATCTGACCCGCGCGGAAAAACTGTCGATCAAGGACGGCAAAGTCACAGGCTTGCAATGCGTGGCGATGGACGACCATTGCGTCGCGCCGACCGGCCGCACGATCACGGTCACGGTCAAGGCGCGACATTACGTACTGGCCGGCGGCGGGATCAACAGCCCGGGGCTGCTTTTGCGCTCTGACGCACCGGATCCGCACAAGCGCCTGGGCAAACGCACGTTCCTGCATTTGGTGAACATGTCCGCCGGGCTGTTCGACGAAGTGATCAACCCGTTCTACGGCGCGCCGCAATCGATCTATTCCGACCATTTCCAATGGCAGGACGGCACCACCGGCAAGATGGCCTACAAACTCGAAGTCCCGCCGCTGCACCCGGCACTGGCGACGACCCTGCTCGGCGGTTTTGGCAAGGAAAACGCCCAGCACATGGAGCACCTGCCCCATACCCACGCCATGCTCGCGTTGCTGCGCGACGGTTTTCATCCGGACAGCCCCGGCGGCAGTGTTGAACTGCGCGGTGACAATACGCCAGTGCTCGACTATCAAGTCTCACCCTACACCTGGGACGGCTTGCGCCGAGCCTTCCACAGCATGGCCGAGATCCAGTTCGCCGGGGGCGCCAAAGCGGTGATGCCGATGCACGCCGATGCTCGCTACGTAAAAACCCTGGCCGAAGCGCGCACGCTGATCGATGGTTTGAGCCTTGAGTTGTATCGCACACGCCTGGGCAGCGCCCACGTGATGGGCGGTTGTGCGATGGGTGAAGACCCGAAAAACGCCGTCACCGACAGCCTCGGCCGTCATCACCAGCTCAGTAATCTGTCGATCCATGACGGCTCTCTGTTTCCCACCAGCATTGGCGCAAACCCGCAATTGTCGATCTATGGGCTGACGGCACAACTGGCCACTTCCCTGGCCGAACGTTTGAAAAACCCATGAAAAGGGAGAATATTCTTATCGTCTATAGTGCGTTCTTACCCAACAGGCGACTTGGCCGACCGGGAAGGCTGCGATACCATCCGACTCCCCAACGGACTCCCGCCAGGACGACGCGATGAACCGAGTGTTGTACCCAGGTACCTTCGACCCTATTACCAAGGGCCATGGCGACTTGGTCGAACGCGCCGCGCGCCTGTTCGATCATGTGATCATCGCCGTTGCCGCCAGCCCCAAGAAAAACCCGTTGTTTCCTCTGGAACAGCGTGTGGAACTGGCCCGCGAGGTCACTAAACATCTGCCGAACGTTGAAGTCGTCGGTTTCTCGACGCTGCTCGCGCACTTCGCCAAAGAGAAGAACGCCAACGTGTTTTTGCGTGGTTTGCGCGCGGTATCGGACTTCGAATACGAATTCCAGCTGGCCAACATGAACCGCCAACTGGCGCCGGATGTGGAAAGCCTCTTTCTTACTCCGTCCGAGCGTTATTCGTTCATTTCTTCAACGCTGGTCCGTGAAATCGCTGCGCTTGGCGGCGATATCACCAAGTTCGTCCACCCTGCCGTGGCGGACGCCCTCACCGAGCGTTTCAAGAAGTAACGACCGCTGAACCGGCGCCCGCGTGCACTACGGGCGCCAATGCGGCACAATTGTGCGCATTGGTTTATTACGCCCGGGCCTGCCGCCCCGGCTGGAGTTAGCATGTCCCTGATCATCACCGACGATTGCATCAACTGCGACGTCTGCGAACCCGAGTGCCCGAACGCCGCCATTTCCCAAGGGGAAGAGATCTACGTGATCGACCCTAACCTATGCACGCAGTGTGTCGGCCACTACGACGAACCTCAGTGCCAGCAAGTGTGCCCGGTGGATTGCATTCCTCTGGACGAAGCGCATCCGGAGACTGCAGACGAGTTGATGGAGAAGTACCGGAAGATTACCGGTAAGGCTTGAGATTTTTGCTGCCGGTCCTGACGCCTTCGTCGGAACGCCGCCCGGAGCCGGCTCGCTCCTACATTAGACCGTATTTCCCTTGTAGGAGCTGGCTTGCCAGCGAAGAGGCCATCAGCCACGCCAAAGATGCAACTGCGTCCTTACGCCAGGCAGAGAGAACACTGACTATAGACCGCAGACCCTCTCAGCTCTGACAGCGAGGGCAAAAGACGCTGGCGCGCTGCCCGAGTTTCACATCCCGCAGTTCCGTGCCGCAGACCTTGCAGGGCTCATGGCCTCGGCCGTACACGAACAGTTCCTGCTGGAAGTAACCCGGCTGGCCGTCTCCTCCGATAAAGTCGCGCAACGTGGTGCCGCCGCGCTCGATGGCAGCGGCCAGGATGCGTTTGATCTCGATCGCCAGTTTCAAATAACGCGCCCGGGAAATGCTCTTGGCTTCGCGGCGCGGATCGATGCCGGCGGCGAATAGCGCTTCGGTCGCGTAGATATTGCCGACGCCCACCACCACCGCGTTATCCATGATGAACGGCTTGACCGCCATAGAGCGCCCGCGAGACTGCTGGAACAAGCGCTCGCCGTCGAACAGGTCGGTCAACGGTTCCGGTCCCAGGCGAATCAGCAATTCGTGGTTATACGGGTCGAGACTCCAGAGCATCGCGCCAAACCGTCGCGGGTCGGTGTAACGCAGCGCCAGGCCGGACTCCAGTTCGATGTCCACATGCTCATGCTTGGCCGCCGGCAGGCCGGCTTCCACCAGCCTTAAATTCCCCGACATACCCAAATGGCTAATCAGCGTGCCGACTTCGGCATTGATCAACAGGTACTTCGCGCGCCTTTCCACCAGCACGATGCGCTGCCCGGACAGCCGCACGTCAAGGTCTTCCGGAATCGGCCAGCGCAAGCGCCGGTCACGCACGATCACTCGGCTGACCCGTTGGCCTTCCAGGTGCGGCGCAATCCCGCGGCGGGTGGTTTCGACTTCTGGCAGTTCAGGCATGTTGCTCTCGAATCAGGCTATCCAACACTCAGCGGTGAGTGCCGAGGTCGCGAATCGTTTGCTTGAGCGTCTCGAAGTCATAGTCCGAGAGGCCGACATAATCGAGCACCAGATGCCCGATGCTGTTCCACTCGTGGTCTTCGGCCTGGTTACCCAATACCCGATAAGACGCACAAATGTGTTCGGCCATCTTGAGGATCGCCAGCAGGTTCTTGAGCTGGGCATTGCGCGACGACTCATCGCTGAAGATCGCCAACGCATTGTGGTGATTGGCGATAGCGGCGGTCACATGATCCGGCAGACGCCAGGACTTGGCGGTGTAGTAACCCACCACCGCATGGTTGGTGTTAAACGCCCGGTTCTCAGTGTCCACCACCCGGCATTCGGTACTGGCGTTAGCATACGCCTCTTCCAGAACCGTCATGTATTGCGGGAAACGCTGAAGCATCAACGGCACACCGCAATCGTGGAACAACCCCAGGGCGTACGCTTCATCGCCGGCCTGAGCGCCAATGCGCTTGGCCAGCGTCAGGCAGGTCATCGCCACGTCTTGAGCCGTATCCCAGAAGCGGTTCAACGTGACAATGGTGTCGTCATTCATCTCACCCTTGATCGACTGCGCGTTGATCAGGTTGATAATTGAACGGCTGCCCAGCAGGTTCACCGCACGCTGGATCGAGGCGATCTTGTTGCTCAATCCGTAATACGGCGAGTTGACGATTTTCAGCAAAGCGCCAGAGAGGCCCGGGTCTTGGGAGATCAGCTTCGCGATCACTTCCAGGTCCGGGTCGGGCATGTACTGCTCCATCTGCAAATCCACCATGATTTGCGGCTGGGCGGGCACGCTGATGCCTTGCAGGGACTGTTGAATCTGTTCGGTAGTCAGCTCTTGGGACATATGTACACACTCTGGGTCAGGCGCAGATTCTAGCTTCTAAAATTTGGATCCGACACCTTGGACGGTGCATCTGCTGAAGTTTCATCTCCGCCCGTGGCCTTCACCGCATGTCTATCCGCCAAACCGTGGCCTTGCGCAACACGCTATACTCCCGCTCTTTTTTCCGGAGCGACGTCATGTCCCTGCCTAGCCTGCGCCTCAAAGCCAACGCCGACCGTCGCCTGCGAAATGGCCACTTGTGGGTCTACAGTAACGAAATCGATGTAGCCGCCACTCCTTTGCACGGTTTCAAGGCTGGTGACCAGGCGATCCTCGAAGCCGCCGGCGGCAAGCCGCTGGGCATCGTTGCCATGAGCCCGAACAACCTGATCTGCGCCCGTCTGTTGTCGCGCGACATCAAGTTGCCGCTGGACAAGTCGTTGCTAGTTCACCGCATCAACGTCGCCCTGTCGCTGCGCGATCGTCTGTTCGACAAGCCGTTCTATCGTCTGGTCTACGGCGACTCCGACCTGCTGCCAGGTCTGGTGGTCGACCGTTTCGGCGACATCCTGGTGGTGCAGATCGCCTCGGCGACCATGGAAGCCCATAAAGAAGACGTGATTGCCGCGTTGACCCAAGTGCTCAAGCCAAGCGGCATTCTGTTCAAGAATGACTCCGCCGCCCGTGATGCCGAAGGCCTCAACCGCTACGTCGAAACCGTGTTCGGCCTGGTACCGGAGTGGGTGGCGCTGGAAGAAAACGGCGTGAAATTCGAAGCACCGGTCATGCAAGGCCAGAAAACCGGCTGGTTCTACGACCACCGCATGAACCGCGCACGCCTGGCCCCGTATGCCAAAGGCAAACGCGTGCTGGACCTGTACAGCTACATCGGTGGCTGGGGTGTGCAAGCTGCCGCGTTTGGCGCCAGTGAAGTATTCTGCGTCGATGCTTCAGCCTTCGCCCTCGACGGCGTCGAGCGTAACGCCACGCTGAACGGTTTCGCCGACAAAATGACCTGCATTGAAGGCGACGTGTTCGAAGCCCTGAAAGAGCTCAAAGCCAGCGAAGAACGTTTCGACGTGATCGTGGCCGACCCTCCGGCCTTCATCAAACGCAAGAAAGACATGAAGAACGGTGAAGGCGCCTACCGCCGCCTGAACGAGCAAGCCATGCGCCTGCTCAGCAAGGACGGCATCCTGGTGAGTGCTTCGTGCTCGATGCACCTGCCCGAAGATGACCTGCAAAACATCCTGCTGACCAGCGCCCGCCACCTGGACCGCAATATCCAGCTACTGGAGCGTGGCGGTCAGGGCCCGGACCACCCGGTTCACCCGGCCATCGCCGAGACTCGCTACATCAAGAGCATCACCTGCCGCCTGCTGCCAAACAGCTGATTACGCCGGTTTGACGGGGAGCCGATCGGCTCCCCGTTCTATTATCTGATATTCAACCCTACAACTTCCTACACTTGCAGTCCTGGTGACTTGCAGGACGTTTCTCTGTGTTTTTGATTTTAAAGAATACGCCTTACAAAACTCATTCACACTCTCGATTCATCCGACAAAACTACTAGAACATTCCTACTCAATCTCTCCTTGATAAGAGCGCATTAGTAACTATGATTGAGTTGTCACATTGGAGTGACGATCACTATCAATTACAAGGAGTTCCAAAAATGAAAGCAATTACTCTGGAAGCTAACAACATCGCCAACCTGGCTTTTCTGGTTGCGCCAAAAGCCCGTTAAGTAAATGAAGCGCTGGGGAGTGCCGGCTACCCAGCGTTATCTATGGAAACTCCAGAGTGAACCACCCATCATGCAGATAAACCCTTACCTCTTCATACTTCCTCGCACGCCAGGTCAAATAGTGTGGGATTACAAAAACCACAAACAGTATGAGTTGGATCTTGAGCATTCAATCCGACTGGCAGAACTTATCAACAAACCGAACAGATTCAATAATAAAAACAGCATAGACATGCAACTTCTTGAAGCAGGAATACTGACCACAGCAACACCTTCTGCTATTGAGTGGGGCTGGGATGATCTGTCGAAAATATTCCATATCGGCACCAAGAACATTCCCTGCCAACACACCCCACAAGATATTCATGAATGGTCCAGAGAATATCTGAATCATTGCAGCGAAGTCCTGGCCACACCGATCCCAGACACGCGACTGGCGGAACGCCTGGCAGACGAGTTGATTACGCTGCCGAAACCTTCATGGCTGCCGGAAAGCACTCTGGCTAACACCCTGATCGACCGAAAAACCTGCCGAACCTTCACCGGGGACACGCTCTCATTCGAAGCGGTCAGCACGCTGCTTTACTTGTCCCTGGGCTACTTGCGAGAACGTGAAGACGACATCGACGAAAGCATTGCCGAAGGACTCGACGCCCGGCGTACTAGTCCTTCCGGGGGTGGGCTGAACGCTTGTGAAGGCTTCCTTCTTGTACAAAATGTCAGCGGCCTGAAGCCCGGGCTCTATGCCTACCATCCAACCGAGCATGCGTTGAGCTTCGTCAATCCACTGCCCTGCCGGCCATTGGGTCAACTGCTGTGCGGGCAACACTTCATTAATAACCTGCCGGTGGGCCTGTTCATCACCAGTCGATTCGACAAACTATGGTGGAAATATGAACACTCGCGCGCTTATCGAATGGCCTATGTAGAAGCCGGGCATATTTCCCAGACCTTCCAGTTGGTGGCCACCGCGCTGGGATTGAACACCTGGCTGACCGGAGCGCTGACAGACGATCGGGTCGAAACGCTGCTGGGCCTCAATGACAGCCCGGAACAGCCTTTGTTTTTTGTCGGTTGCGGCAAGAGCGACGGGGAGGCGCTGTGCAAGGAATTGAAAGCGCTGCTAAGCCGTCAGGATTCCCAATCATGACGGACTCGCTCCTTGAACAAGCAACGCTTCCCACCGGCTGGGCCGATCGCTTCACCCTCGGCGACTGGGATAACCGCGCCGCCGTGCGAACCAGCAAGCACACCTATTTATTGCCGCCTGATATTGAACAGCAACTGGAAACCCGGCATTGGTTCCCGCCGGCCTTCCTGTCTTATTTGAGTCACCCGGCAGTCAAAGACGCCAGCCGGGCGATCACTCATCGACTATCGGCCAATCATCTGGTGTATTTCCTCGACTACACCACCTTGCTCGAACACCGCATCGTCAACCGATCTGTCGAAACCATCGTCCATGACGAACTCGGTGTGAGCATTCCACAGCGGATGAAAAACGCCGCGCTGCAGCTTTACACCGACGAGGGGTATCACGCCCTCGTTTCCAATGGCCTCGCCGAACAGATTGCCGCGTTCTACGGCATTTTCGATCGGCCCGTCATGCCGCAGCGAATCATCCGACTGAACGCCCTGCTCGAGCGCACACCTGACAGGCACAAGCCACTGGCCTGGTTCCTCACCGGCTTCGTCTCCGAGACAATCATCGCCAAGGATCTGCTCGACATCTGTCGCGATGCGTTGGTGGACGGCGTTCAGGAAATGCTCAGGGACCACCTCGCCGACGAGGCGCGACACAGTCGCTATTTCTGCGAAGTGTTCCATTATCTGTGGCTGCACCTGACCAGCGCACAACGCCTGTTCTGCGCTGGCCTGCTGCCGGAGCTCATTCGGGTTTTCTTTGAAGTCGATGAGCGCTGGCTGAGGGCGAGCCTTCGCTTTGTCGGCCTCGGCGAGACAGCCTGCCTGGAAATCATCGAAGGACTGTCCGACGCGCAAGCCACCCTGCAACGGGCCCGCTCGGGCGCCAGCGCCACCCTGAGCGCCCTGAAAAAAGCAGGATTCTTCGACCTGCCTTACAACCGGCAACTCTTCACCAGAGCCGGGCTTCTTGATGAATAAAGAAAACGATATAACCCACGTCAAAAAACGGCGGGCCACCATCATTCTGTTGATGACCATGACGCTGCTGGGTGTTTTCCCCCTCGACGTCGTGCTCCCGTCCTTTCCCGATCTGGCTGGCTACTTCCAGACCTCACCGTCCGAGATTTCCCTGTCCGTCAGCGTGTTCGCCATCAGTCTGGCACTGTCCGTGATGCTGGTCGGGCCATTGTCGGATGCGTGGGGACGCAAGAAACTGCTGCTGGGGGGTATTGCCATCGCGGCAATTGGAACGGTTGGCTGCGTGCTCGCCAGCGACTACTGCTGGTTTCTGGGGTTTCGCATGGTTCAGGCGATTGGTTGCGGGTCATTTTCATTGTCGCAGGCACTGATCCAGGATCTGTTCGTCGGGCGTGAACGGGAGCGCATCAGGATCTGGATGGTGACGGGGGGCGGGGTGTTCATTTCAATTTCGCCCCTGCTGGGAACCTGGCTGCAATCGTGCCTTGGCTGGCAAGGCAGTTTTTATGTATTCATTGCACTGGCGGTTGTTGCCTGGGTCGGCGCCTACCGGTTACTCAAGCAAGTCTCGCCTGTCCGTAGCGCAGCACACACGGGGTTTTTCAGAGCCTATTGGCGCTTATGTTCGGATGTACGTTTCATGGGTTACTGGTTGATTTCGGCTCTGGCCTTCGCCTGCCATTTTTCGTTCATCGTTTCTTCACCCATCATCTTCATGGAGCGTCTGGCGCTCTCGCCGTATGAATTCGCCTGGGCGTTGCTGCTATATGGCGTGGCGTACGTATTAGGAGGGGTATTAGCCAGCGTGTTGCATCGATACCTGCAAGCCAACACCCAGATCGTTATCGGCCTGGGCCTGATCGTCGTTTCAGGCGGGCTCATGCTGTGGCTGACTCGCCAGTTCGGTCTTTCTGCGGCGACGGTGTTGATCTCCATGCTGGTTTGCACCATGGGCACCACCATTGCCAGGCCAATCGCAAACTCCATAGCCATGAGTCTCTACCCGGAAAATGCCGGGGCCTCCACCTCAGTCGGGGGCATGCTGATTTTCATGTTTGGCGGTGTGACCAGTTCGGTAATCAATTTGATGCCCGAAAACCTGACCACGACGCTGGCTCTGGGCTTTCTGACACTGAGCGTTGCAGGGCTTGGAGTGAACGCAGTGATCAATCACAAGACTCAACAAGCACTCAATACGGGGTGATACGTGCCAGTCGTCATCCCGCACGCTCCGTCTGCACTGGATACACGCTTCCCGGCATTCCCTCCTGACGCCAGCCGTGTAGAATCGCGACATTCATCGCCAGTCATCCCCCGGCGGGTTTATGAGCTCAAGCTGAAGCGCGCGGCGATCCCGCAAAGTTATCGGCAACTTCCGGACACACGGCCATTTCTGAGTGTTCCAGACGTCAATAGAAGCTCACTTCCCTTTTGATACCTGATTAGCCGCCCGGAGTGCTTCATGCCTGATTACCGCTCGAAAACATCCACCCACGGCCGCAACATGGCCGGTGCCCGCGCATTGTGGCGCGCCACGGGGATGAAAGATGACGACTTCAAAAAGCCGATCATCGCCATTGCCAACTCCTTCACCCAGTTCGTACCGGGCCACGTCCACCTCAAGGACCTGGGCCAACTGGTCGCCCGCGAAATCGAGCGCGCTGGCGGTGTCGCCAAAGAATTCAACACCATTGCTGTCGATGACGGCATCGCCATGGGCCACGACGGCATGCTGTATTCGCTGCCGAGCCGCGAGATCATCGCCGACTCCGTCGAGTACATGGTCAACGCCCACTGCGCCGACGCCATCGTCTGTATCTCCAACTGCGACAAGATCACCCCAGGCATGCTGATGGCGTCCCTGCGCCTGAACATCCCGGTGATCTTCGTCTCCGGCGGCCCGATGGAAGCCGGCAAGACCAAACTGGCCAGCCACGGTCTCGACCTCGTCGACGCCATGGTGATCGCCGCCGACTCCAGCGCTTCTGACGAGAAAGTCGCTGAGTACGAGCGCAGCGCCTGCCCGACGTGCGGTTCGTGCTCCGGCATGTTCACCGCAAACTCGATGAACTGCCTGGTTGAAGCCCTGGGCCTGGCATTGCCGGGCAACGGTTCGACCCTGGCCACCCACAGCGACCGCGAGCAATTGTTCCTGCAAGCTGGCCGCACCATCGTCGAACTGTGCAAGCGTTACTACGGCGAGAACGACGAATCGGTACTGCCGCGCAACATTGCCAACTTCAAGGCGTTTGAAAACGCCATGACGCTGGACATCGCCATGGGCGGCTCCACCAACACCATCCTGCACTTGCTGGCCGCGGCCCAGGAAGCCGAGATCGATTTCGACCTGCGCGACATCGACCGTCTGTCCCGTCACGTTCCGCAACTGTGCAAAGTCGCGCCGAACATCCAGAAGTACCACATGGAAGACGTTCACCGTGCCGGCGGGATCTTCAGCATCCTCGGCTCGCTGGCCCGTGGCGGGTTGCTGCACACCGACCTGCCGACCGTGCACAGCAAGACCCTGGCCGAAGGCATTGCCAAGTGGGACATCACCCAGACCAACGATGAAGCGGTGCATCACTTTTTCAAGGCCGGCCCGGCAGGCATTCAGACGCAAACCGCGTTCAGCCAGTCGACCCGTTGGGAAACCCTGGATGACGACCGTGAAAACGGCTGCATCCGCAGTGTCGAGCACGCTTACTCGAAAGAAGGCGGCCTGGCCGTTCTGTACGGCAACATTGCGCTGGACGGCTGCGTGGTGAAAACCGCTGGCGTCGACGAATCGATCCACGTCTTCGAAGGCAACGCGAAGATCTTCGAAAGCCAGGACAGCGCCGTGCGCGGCATCCTCGCTGACGAAGTGAAGGCCGGCGACATCGTGATCATTCGTTACGAAGGTCCGAAAGGCGGCCCGGGCATGCAGGAAATGCTGTACCCGACGTCCTACCTGAAATCCAAAGGCCTGGGCAAAGCCTGCGCCCTGCTCACCGACGGCCGCTTCTCCGGCGGCACCTCGGGCCTGTCCATCGGCCACGCTTCGCCAGAAGCAGCTGCCGGTGGCGCAATTGGTCTGGTGCAGGACGGCGACAAAGTGCTGATCGATATTCCGAACCGCTCGATCAACCTGTTGATCAGTGACGAAGAAATGGCTGGCCGTCGCGCCGAGCAGGATCAGAAAGGCTGGAAGCCTGTGGAAAAACGTCCACGCAAGGTGACCACCGCACTGAAAGCCTACGCTTTGCTGGCGACCAGCGCCGACAAGGGTGCCGTGCGCAACAAGGCGATGCTCGACGGGCTGTAATACTTAACCCTCGAACAAAAAATGCCCCGCCAAGTGCGGGGCATTTTTTTGACCAAAATCCTCCTAACACCGGAGATCAACTGTAGGAGCGAGCCTGCTCGCGATAACGGAGTGTCAGGCAACATCTATGGTGACAGACACTCCGTTATCGCGAGCAGGCTCACTCCTACATTAGGACTTCGGTGCTTACTGGATTTCTTCCGGCTTCACGATCACCCAGTTCTTGTCCGCCGTAACCTCCAGCCCTTCCTTAGCTTGGGCCGCGGCGTTTGTGGCCATCATGCCGTTAATCTGGGTCATGTATTTGTCTTTGCGATTGACCCACAAGTGGATGCCGCCCTTGTTCACGTCGACGCTGTGGAACAGCATGTAACCGTCGCTGCTCGGGGTGTCGCCGCCGACCAGCACTGGTTTTTTCCACTGATCGATGTAGGTCAGGATCGCCGCCTGTTTACCGGCCATCCAGGTCGCCGGGGTCCACAGGTACGGGGTCAGTTCGAGACCGAGGTTAGCCTTCTCGTCATACTTGCCAGCAGTGATCTGTTTGCGCGCGGTGGTCAGTTCGCCGGACTTCGGGTCCTTGAGCAACAGGCTCACGCCGATGACGTTCTGCGGTTTGACGTTGTAGCCGTACTTCGGATCGGAGGCGACCATGCGCACCAGCTCTTCAGAGGCGGCGGTCATCACGTAGACCTCGATGCCGTTCTCCATCAGTTTGTTGTACAGCTCTTTCTGGCCGGTGAAGATTTTCGGCGGGTTGACGTCGAGTTTTTTGACGACGTCGCCTTCGTAGTAAGTGGCCGGCACCGGTTTGCCGGACGCCATCAACTCATCGACATAACCTTTGAGTTCTTTGAGGGTGAAACCGGAGAACACCTGGGCGACCCATGGGTAGCACACCATGTCGTCGATTTCACAGAGACGGTAGTAGTAGCTGAACAGGCTTTCCTTGTGGTCGGCGGTGTCTTTGAACGGAATCAGCTTCAGGGAGGGGTCCAGTTTGTCGCGGGTGATCAGGCCCTTGTTCTCCATGAACGGCAGCAGCGATTCTTCCAGGTCGTAGCGGTAACTGGTGTTGTCCATGTCGAACACCGCGTAGTTACCTTTGTTGGCGTTGGCGGCAATCATTGCGTCCAGCGCCTTGGCCTGATCGGCCGGCCAGTGTTTCAAGTCGGTGGCGAGTACCTGGCCGGCAAGGCCCAGGCAAAGTGCTGCAGCCAGTAATTTTGGTACGAGTTTCATCGACGATTCTCCCTGAATGTGAAAGACGTCGACGCTAACAAATATGTGTGACAGTCCTCGTCTGTCAGCGACCGTTAGCGTACCTATTGCGCCAGCTGCATCTCTGTAAGCGACGCGCCCTTATTCCAAAAACGACAGTTAACCTCTGTTTTCGGTATTAATTCATTAGATATCAAGCTGTTAGGATTCCCGGTTCGCAGCTGTCCAGGAAGGCAGCCAGCACAAGTCTTATTGGAGTCCTTATGAATCTGCCGCTGATTCTCAATCTGCTGGTGTTCCTCGCCCTGCTGTTTGGCCTGGCACAAACCCGTCACACCACCTGGAGCCTGGCGAAAAAAGTCCTGCTCGCCCTGGTGCTGGGCGTGGTGTTCGGTGTGTCTCTGCACACCGTTTACGGCGCCGGCAACCCGGTACTGAAAGCCTCGATCGGCTGGTTCGATCTGGTGGGCAACGGTTACGTGCAGCTGCTGCAAATGATCGTAATCCCGCTGGTGTTCGCCTCGATCCTCAGCGCCGTGGCCCGTCTGCACAACGCGTCGTCCCTGGGCAAGATCAGCTTCCTGACCATCGGCACGCTGCTGTTCACCACCACCCTTGCGGCGTTGATCGGTATCGGTTTGACCAACCTGTTTGGCTTGACCGCTGAAGGCCTGGTGGCCGGCACCCAGGAACTGGCGCGCCTGCAAACCATCCAGAGCGACTACGCCGGCAAGGTCGCCGACCTGAACGTGCCGCAACTGCTGCTCTCGTTCATTCCGCAAAACCCGTTTGCCGATCTGGCTCGGGCCAAGCCGACTTCGATCATCAGCGTGGTGATTTTTGCTGCGTTCCTCGGGGTCGCCGCCTTGCAATTGCTGAAGGATGACGTCGAGAAAGGTCAGAAAGTGATCAACGCCATCGACACCCTGCAAGCCTGGGTGATGCGCTTGGTGCGTCTGGTAATGAAGCTGACCCCGTACGGCGTGTTGGCACTGATGACCAAAGTGGTTGCCGGCTCCAACCTGCAAGACATCATCAAGCTCGGCAGTTTTGTCGTGGTGTCCTACATCGGCCTGGGCTTGATGTTTGTGGTCCATGGCGTGCTGGTGTCGGCAGCCGGGATCAACCCGTTGCGATTCTTCCGCAAGGTCTGGCCGGTGCTGACGTTTGCCTTTACCAGCCGATCGAGCGCGGCGACGATTCCGTTGAGCATTGAAGCGCAGACCAGCCGTTTGGGCATTCCTCAGTCCATCGCCAGTTTTGCCGCGTCGTTCGGCGCGACCATTGGCCAGAATGGCTGTGCCGGTCTGTACCCGGCGATGTTGGCGGTCATGGTGGCGCCGACCGTGGGCATTAACCCCATGGACCCACTGTGGATTGCGACGCTGGTGGCGATTGTGACGCTGAGCTCGGCCGGTGTGGCGGGCGTGGGCGGTGGCGCGACGTTTGCCGCACTGATCGTGCTGCCGGCGATGGGCTTGCCGGTGTCACTGGTGGCGTTGCTGATTTCGGTCGAGCCGCTGATTGATATGGGGCGGACGGCGCTGAATGTCAGTGGTTCGATGACGGCTGGGGCGATTACCAGCCAGATCATGCAGCAGACTGATAAAGAGTTGCTGGATGCGGATGAGCATGCGGAGTTGGCTCACGCTTAAGTCTTGTGGTGGCTGGGCGGGCCTCTTCGCGGGCAAGCCCGGCTCCTACAGGGTTTTGAGGTGAAACACACATTGTGTGAACACCACTTGACCCTGTAGGAGCCGAGCTTGCTCGCGATGCTTTTAGGCTTTTTCCCAGACTTCGAAGTTGTACGCTGGCTTGTCATCCACCGCCGGGTTTTCAGTGATCGACACCAACTTCCACTCCGTCAAATCAAACTCCGGAAACCATGCGTCCCCGTCCGGGCTCAGTGCCACGCGCGTCAGATACAACCGATCCGCCTGAGCCATCCCCTGCGCATACAACTGCGCACCGCCTATCAACATCAGCTCATCGACGCCCTGCTCCTTCGCCCATTCTTCGGCGCGAACTACCGCAGCTTCCAGCGACGGGTAAACCTCGGCGCCTTCCAGCACCAGATCCACTTGACGGCTGACCACGATGTTCAGCCGGCCCGGCAGCGGACGCCCGAGGGAATCCCAGGTCTTGCGACCCATGATGATCGGCTTGCCGAGGGTGGTGGCCTTGAAATATTTGAAGTCCCCCGGCAAGTGCCAGGGCATGCTGTTGTCGACGCCGATCACGCGGTTTTCACCGAGGGCTGCGATCAGGCTGAGGGGGAGTGATTTAGTCATGCCGACGAGGATACCAGAGCCATCCGTACCCCGATAAGCGCCACAGCGGTTATGCTCACAGCTCTATGGAGCGATGGGATCGCGCGTGACTGAACTGACTGGACTGCAAAATCTCTGGCTGACCGAAACCGTGCGCCTGCGTGAAGAGCACGCCGGCCCCCTGGAAGACCTGGAAGCCAACCGACTGGCCCGCAGTGCCGGCGGTGACCTGCCGACACGGATTCAACGTCGCGCCGTATGGCTGGCCGAACGCGATGGTTTGGCCAACGCCCTGCAACATTGGCTGCAAGGCGCGCGACTGGCGCTGATCGTGATGGCGGTGCTGGCCGTGGTCAGCGGCGCCGGTCTGGCCTTTGCCGCGATGGGCGACGGGCAGCCCCCGGTGAACGTGTTCTGGGCCTTGGGCAGTCTGCTCGGGCTGAACCTGATTCTATTGCTGAGCTGGGCGCTGAGCCTGATCTTCGCCGGCGAAAACGGCGCCACCCTCGGACGCTTATGGTTGTGGCTCAGCGAAAAACTGGCCCGCGATGCCAAAGCCGCGCAACTGGCCCCGGCCCTATTGCTGTTGTTGCAACGACAGAAACTCAATCGCTGGGCCATCGGCATGCTGGTCAACGGTCTGTGGCTGTTGGCGATGCTCAGCGCACTGGCGATTCTGCTGACGTTGATGGCCACCCGGCGCTACGGCTTCGTCTGGGAAACCACCATTTTGAGCGCTGACACCTTCGTCGCCATGACTCAGGCCCTCGGCGTGTTGCCGGCCGTGCTCGGCTTCAGCGTGCCCACCGTGGAGATGATCCGCGCCAGCGGCGATGCCGCGCTCAACATCGAAAGCGCTCGACAGGCCTGGGCTGCATGGCTGGTGGGTGTCCTGCTGATCTACGGGGTGCTGCCGCGTTTGCTGCTGATGCTGTTTTGCCGGTGGCGCTGGAAAACCGGCCAAGCGAAATTGCATCTGGATCTGAACCTGCCCGGCTATGCCCAACTGCGCGAACGATTGATGCCCACCAGCGAACGCCTGGGCATCAGCGATGCTGCGCCAGAGCAACTTCATCGCGTGGAACGCGGTGTCACTGACCAGCAAAGCGACGGTGCCCTGCTGGTCGCCATCGAACTGGATGACCTGCGCCAGTGGCCGCCGCACCTGCCGAAAAACGTGGGCAACGCCGGCGTTCTCGACAGCCGCGAATCACGCAACCGACTCCTCGAACAATTGAGCCGCTTTCCACCCGCGCGTCTGGTCATCGCTTGCGACCCACGTCGCTCGCCGGACCGTGGCAGCCTCGCGCTGATCGCCGAACTGGCGCGCAATGCTGGCGCCACCCGCGTCTGGCTGCTCCAAGCGCCACCCGGTGAAGCGCTGGACGCGGAACGACTGGGCGACTGGCATGTGGCGTTGCAACAATTGGAGCTGCCTTTCGCCGATTGCGCACCGCTGAACTGGCTGGAGACCGGTCATGACTAACGCCTGGAAGGCACCGTTGAAGCTGGCCGTGGTCGGCCACACCAACGTCGGCAAAACCTCATTGCTGCGCACGCTGACCCGTGATGTCGGATTCGGCGAAGTGTCCCATCGCCCCAGTACCACGCGCCACGTCGAAGGCGCACGCTTGTCGGTGGATGGCGAGCCGTTGCTCGACCTCTATGACACGCCTGGCCTGGAAGACGCCATCGCCCTGCTCGACTACCTCGAGCGCCTGGAGCGTCCCGGCGAACGCCTCGACGGCCCGGCACGCCTGGCGCGATTTCTTGAGGGCAGTGAAGCGCGGCAGCGCTTTGAGCAGGAAGCCAAAGTGTTGCGGCAACTGCTCACCTGCGATGCCGGCCTCTACGTGATCGATGCCCGCGAACCGGTGCTGGCCAAGTACCGCGATGAACTGGAAGTGCTGGCCAGTTGCGGCAAACCACTGCTGCCGGTGCTGAATTTCGTCAGCAGCGCTCACCACCGTGAGCCAGATTGGCGTGAAGCATTGGCGCGTCTGGGCTTGCATGCCCTGGTGCGTTTCGACAGCGTCGCACCGCCGGAAGATGGCGAACGTCGCCTCTATGAAAGCCTCGCGCTACTGCTGGAAAATTCCCGTGAACAGCTTGAGCGATTGATCGCAGATCAACAGGCCCAGCGCCTGGCCCGTCAGCAAAGCGCGGTGCGGCTGATTGCCGAGTTGCTGATTGATTGCGCCGCCTGCCGGCGCAGCGTGGCCAGCGATGCGGAGCAGGAACAGCACGCCATCAGCGAACTGCACAAAGCCGTACGCCAGCGCGAACAACGTTGCGTTGAAGCGCTGCTCAAGCTTTACGCATTTCGCCCACAGGATGCAGCGGCCAGTGATCTGCCACTGCTCGATGGCCGTTGGGGCAATGATCTGTTCAACCCGGAAACCCTGAAACAGCTCGGTGTGCGGGTCGGCAGCGGGATCGCGGCTGGCGCGGCAGCCGGGGCCGGAGTCGACTTGCTGGTGGGCGGCCTGACACTTGGCGCAGCAGCACTGGCCGGCGCGATCGCCGGTGGCGCACTGCAAACCGCGCGCAGCTATGGCAGCCGGTTAATGGGCAAGATCAAAGGCCAACGAGAACTGACCATCGATGACAGCGTGCTGCGATTGTTGGCATTGCGTCAGCGCCAACTGCTACAGGCCCTGAATGCGCGTGGGCACGCGGCAATGGACAGCATTCAGGTCGCCACGCCGCAGGACAAGACCTGGCGCGAAGGCAAATTGCCCGAGGCCCTGAACAAGGCTCGGGCGCATCCGCAGTGGTCGTCGCTGAATCCGCAGGCGAAATTGAATCAGGCGGAGCGGCAGGAGCAGATTGAGGTGTTGGCGCAGCAGTTGTGAGCCTTGATGCTTGTGGTGTTTGGGCTGGCCCCATCGCGAGCAGGCTCGCTCCTACATTGGATCTGTGCAACGACGCACACCCCCTGTGGGAGCGAGCCTGCTCGCGATGGCCGTGACTCGGTTTCAGATCACCACCAACCACTCTTCAAAAACTCGCGCACCAACGAACTGACTCGCCTTCGATCCGTGCGATCCGCCCGGCCATCGTTATCCACATCCGAACTCAATATCACTTCGAAATCCCCATCGTTATCAAGATCACGGACAGCTGCTTTATACGCAATGACCGTCCCTTCATGAAAATGCAGACGCACCGTTTCCGGCGTACTGTCGCCAGTCGTGTTTTCAGCAAAAATTCGTAGATGCCGCGCCTCACCTTTGCCTGCGTTGTACCAGGCACATTTCAAATAGGTCGTGCCCAAGCGCTTGAGCACCAGCAGGTCCGCCTGTGTTGCTTCGCGCTGCAGCTGTTCATCTTCATAAAAGTGAACATGCAGCGTATCGGGCTGGCCGTTAGCGCTTTGATCCTGTGCGATGACTTTTAGATAACGCATCCATGCGCTCCTGTCGAAAAGATCAGCCTGGACCCGATCGGCACTACGGTCCATGCGCCCGTTCTCTATCGCACGTGGGACAAGTCAACTCACCTTGAGGGACAACAGACCGGCAGCCTTGCGCTTCAAAATGTCGAGATCAATCAGCGGCACGTGCATCTCTTTGGCCAACTCATCCCACTGGCGCATGCGCAAACTGACCTCGCACAACGGATCTTGCTCGAAGGCTTCAGCCTCGGCAGGCATCATCACCCCGCCCTGATACTCCAGCGTGCGACGGCTGGCTTCACTCAAGCGCTGGTAGTACCCAGGTTCCTTCAACGTCAGGTAACGCTTGGCCTGCACGTGGTATTCCACCAGTCGCGCCATGCGTTCGCTGAAACCGGCTCGGCGCAAGTAGTCGGCGCCCAGCCGCTCGTGGCTGACCACACCGAAGCCGTCCATGTTCTCGGCGCTTTCTGAGCAGATGTGCCCGATGTCGTGAAAAAACGCGGCCAGCACCACTTCATCATCGAAGCCTTCGGCCATCGCCCGTTGCGCGGACTGGGACATGTGTTCGATCTGTGACACCGGTTCGCCAATGTAGTCGCTGGCCCCAAAGCGTTCGTACAGACCGAATACTTCGGCAATCACCTGTTCGTGGTTGCCCATCATTGCTCTCCCAACAAAGTCGCCACATTACGTTCAGCCATCGCTGGCCCGACGCTCATGCCGACTCCGGTGTGCATCAGCGCCACGCTCAATCCCGGTGTCGGTCGCAGGAACGAAAACGGCCCCGGCCCGCGTGATCCATAAACACCCTGCCAGCGCTCGACCACTTGTAACTTGCAACCCAGCGTCTGCTCGGCCAGTTCGATCATCCAGTTGTCGACTTGCTCAGCGTTGAACGGCGAGGGATCGCTGCCGTAGTGGTGAGAGTCGCCGATGATCAATTCGCCATAGGGCGTGGGACTGATCAGCAAGTGAATGCCGTTGTCATGCAGATGTGGCTCGTCTCGCAGAATCTGCGCCTGCACCGCCGCCGCTTCCGGCAGATCGGCGAAAGCGCCGTAGTGCACGCAACTCAAACCGGTGAGCAACGCATGTTGCAGGTTGAGGTTGATTTGCGGGCGGGCGCGGAGCATTTGCAGACGGCAGATTTGCGGGTTGAGTGCGGCAATCGGCTCGGCCAGCAACGTCTGATAATCGTGGCCGGAGCACAGGATGATCTGCTCGGCGCTGAAGGTGCCGGCAGTGCTGTGCAAGCGGCCCGGCTCGATGTCGCGGACCAGGGTCGAAAAGTGAAAGGTGACGCCGAGTTCGTGGCGCAGGTAATCAATCAGCGCCGGAATCGCCTCGCGGGAATACAGTTGCTGATCGTCCATCCCGTGCAATGCAGCGCGGTGATGGCTGAACTGGCCGCCGTACAGATCACGCAGTGCAGCGCCGCGCAGTAGCTCGACACGGTAACCGTGCTCCACGGCGCGACCGGCGCAAAAGGCTTCCAGCAGGTGTTCTTCCGCTTCGGTGCGGGCGAACAGGTACGAGCCATTGCGTTTGAGTTGCAGGCCGGCAAGTTGCGCCCACTGGCCCCAGATCTCACGGCTGGCCTTGGCCAGTTCGAGCATCGGGCCCGGTGGCTGGCCGGTGACGAGGGCCTGGCCGAAATTGCGCACCGAGGCGCCCAATGGCGTTTCGCTGCGTTCGAAAACCGTGACTTTGAGACCGCGTCTGGCGGCGGCGTAGGCGTGGGACAGGCCGAGGATGCCGGCGCCGACGATCAGCATGTCGTTGTGTTTTGTCATGGAGAATTGTCCTGAATTCGAAGCCGCCTTCGCGGGCAAGCCTCGCTCCTACAGGGGAACGCGTATCCCTGTAGGAGCGAGGCTTGCCGGCGAAGGGGCCCTGCCAGCCAATGGAGATCTTACTTGGCCGCCACTTTCTCGGACTTGCCGTCATAGCGCTTGCGCCATTCGGTCAGGATCTCGTCGCGGTTTTTCGAGGCCCAGGCAAAGTCGTTCTTGATCAAACGCTGCTCATAATCGGCCGGCAATTCGGTTTGCGGCTTGGCAATCCCGGGTTGGGCGAGAACAGCGAAGTTCTCTTTGTAGAGCTCCATGGCCTCCGGGCTTGCAGAGAAGTCAGCCAGCTTCTTCGCCGCCTCTTCATGCGGTGTGCCCTTGATCACGGCGGTCGCTTCGATCTCCCAGCCCAGGCCTTCTTTCGGCAGGATGATGTCCAGTGGCGCGCCTTGACGCTTCAACTGAACAGCCGGGTATTCAAACGAAATACCGATCGGGAATTCGCCAGCGGCCGCCAGTTTGCAAGGCTTGGAACCGGAGTGAACGTACTGGCCGATGTTCTGGTGCAGACCGTCCATGTACGCCCAGCCCTGCTTCTCGCCGAAGGTTTGCAGCCAGGCGCTGACGTCGAGGAAACCGGTGCCGGACGAGGCCGGGTTGGGCATGACAATCTTTCCTTTGTACTCAGGCTTGGTCAGGTCCTGCCAGCTCACCGGTTTGGTCAGGCCCTGCTTCTCGGCTTCGACGGTGTTGAAGCAAATGGTTGCGGCCCAGACGTCCATGCCGACCCAGGCTGGCGGGTTGGCGGCGTCGCGATAGTTGCCGCCGATCTTGCCCAGGTCCTTCGGCGCGTAGCTTTGCAGCATGCCTTGTTGATCGAGGATCGCCAGGCTCGAAGCGGCCAGCCCCCAGACTGCGTCGGCTTGTGGGTGGGCTTTTTCGGCCAGCAACTTGGCGGTGATGATGCCGGTGGAATCACGCACCCACTTGATCTCGACGTCCGGGTTGGCCTTTTCGAAAGCTTCTTTGTAGGTCTTCAGTTGTTCGGCTTCGAGGGCGGTGTACACCGTCAACTCGGTTTGCGCCGCGAAGGCGTTCAGGCTGAAAGCAGTGAGGACAGCAGCGGCCAGGGCCAGGGGCTTGAACATGATCTTTTCCTGTTTTTGAGTTGAAGGGCTTTCGGTTTTAGGAGCAGCGAATCAATTGCCGGGCGCCGTTTGCCGCCAGGCCTGGGAGCGACGCAACAAACCGCGCGAGGCCCAGGCCAGCAGCAGGGACACGCACGCCGAGGTGATCAGAATCAGGGTCGACATCGCTGCCGCGCCGCCGACGTTGCCGGCGTCGTCCATGTTCAGCACCGCCACCGCCGCGAGGATGGTGTCGGGGCTGTAAAGGAAGATCGCCGCCGAGACGGTGGTCATGGCCGAGACGAACAGGTAGCGCACGATGTCCAGCAGCGCCGGCAGGCAGATCGGCACAGTGACCCGCAGGTAATGCCGATACAGCGGCGCCTTGAGCGACAGCGCGGCGGCTTCGAACTCGGCGTCGAGCTGACGCAGCGCGGTGGTCGCGGTCATCTGCGCGGTGGTCAAATAGTGAGCAATGGTGCAGACCACCAGCAGGGTCATGGTCCCGTAGAGCACATGCAACGGGTTGCCGTTGAGGTTGAAGAAGAAGACATAACCCAGGCCCAACACCAGCCCCGGCACCGCCATCGGTACGAAACTGAGCATGCGCAGGGTTAGATTGAGTCTGCGCTGACCTTTGGTTTTTTCCATCAGGTAAGCGCCGGTGAAGATCAGCACGCTGCCGATCAGCGCCGTGCACAGGGCCATCTTCACGCTGTTGCCGTAGGCCAGCCAGCCGCCACCCGCCGTGTCGTTGAACTGGTAATGGTTGAGCGACAGCGACAGGTTGTACGGCCAGAACTTGACCAAGGATGAGAACACCGCCATGCCGAACACCAGCAGCAACGCCGCGCAGATCAGCAACACGATGGCCAGGTAGCAACCGTCGCGCAGTTTCGATGGCCCGGGTTTGAAGACTTGGGCACGACCGCTCATGGAATCGCCGTGACGTCGGCGCAACCACGCATCGACGCCGAAGCTGAACAACGCCGGCAGCAGCAGGACCATACCGATCAACGCGCCGCGACCGAACTGCTGCTGACCGACCACCGCTTTGTAGGCTTCCAACGCCAGCACTTGATAATCGCCACCGACTACCACGGGCACACCGAAGTCGGTGATGGTCAACGTGAACACCAGGCAAAACGCGGCGAACACGGCCTGACGCGTCGCCGGCCAGGTGATGCTGCGGAAGGCTTTCGCCGGACTCGCACCCATGCTGGACGCTGCATCGAACAGTCGCGCATCCGCCAAGGACAGCGCCGACAGAAGAATCATCAAGGCGTGTGGGAAGGTGTAGATCACCTCGCCCAGCACTATGCCCCAGAAGCCGTAGATATTGTCCGAGAGCAGACCGCGCAACAGGCCCTGATTGCCGAACAGGTAAACCAGCGCAATACCCGGCAGCATCGACGGCGCCATCAATGGCAGCAGCGAAATTCCGCGCCAGATGCCTTTACCGGGAATCAATGTGCGTTGCAAGGCGTAGGCAAATAGATAAGCCAGCGGTACGACAATCGACGCGACGCTGAGGGAAACCTTGAGGCTATTACCCAACAGCCAGTGGAAATTCTCGCTGGTCACCAACTCCCGTGCGGCCACCAGACCACCGCCCTGCCCGGCTTCTGAACTGAACCCGCGCCAGAAGATCGCCAGCAAAGGCATCAACACAGCGACGCCGAGCAATACCAGCAGCAGCACTTTGCCGCCCACCACGAACACCCGGTCGCCGATTTCAACGCGGGAGGTCTGCCGAACCTGCTTGTGCGGTATCGGCAGCGCGATGTTCGCGCTCATCAGGCAAACACCTGCAAGCTGCGAGGCGGCAAGGCGACCATGATCTGCTGGGCGCCAAGGCGCGGCATGGCTTCCGGCGCCAGTTCCGCCAACAACGGGTGACCCGGCAATTGGTCGAGTTCGAAGCTCATGCGGCAGCGATTGCCGAGGAAGGTGATTTCGCGAACCCTGGCCGGGAACAGGTTTTCTTCATGCACCAGCGGGTTGACGTTGATTGCCTCCGGGCGGCAGAACAACCGGCCCGACGCGGTTTTCGCGCTGCCATTCGCCAGGCGCATGTTCAACCCGCCGACTTGGGCGTGGCTGTCGCTGCTGCGCTGGAATGGCAGCCAGTTGCCCTGACCGACGAACTCCGCCACAAACGGTGTCGCCGGGCGGTCATAGATTTCCTGCGGTGTGGCGTACTGCTCGACCTTGCCGTTGTTCATCACCGCGATGCGGTCGGCCATCAGCATGGCTTCGTCCTGATTGTGCGTGACCATCAGGGTGGTGATGCCGAGGTTGCGTTGCAGTTGGCGCAACTCGGTACACAGATGCTCGCGAACCCGGGCGTCGAGTGCCGACATAGGTTCGTCCAGCAGCAGTAACGACGGTGCTGGCGCCAAGGCCCGAGCCAGTGCAACACGCTGCTGTTGGCCGCCAGACAATTGGCCGGGGTACTTTTTCTCACTGCCGATCAGGCCGACCAGTTCCAGCATCTGACCGACACGCTTGCGCACTTCATCGCGGCCGCTGCCGGCGAGGCCGTAGGCAATGTTCGCTTCGACGGTGAGATTGGGGAACAGCGCGTAGGACTGGAAGAGAATGCCATAGTCCCGCGCCTGAGGAGCCAGGTGGGAAACGTCGCGATCACCCAGGTACAACTCGCCACTGTCCTGCTTTTCCAGACCGGCGATGCAGCGCAGCAAGGTGGTTTTGCCACAACCCGATGGGCCCAGCAGACACACCAGCTCCCCGGCCGCCACGTCGAGGGAAACGTTATCCAGCGCGGTAAAGGCGCCAAAGCGTTTCTGCACGCCGCGCACCTTCATCGGGGCGCCGGGGTTGGTCAGGGCAGTTGCGTTCGAGTGGTTCATGGACAGGCCTCATCTAGCAGATGAAGGCCATCCTAGGGATGTAATGCGTCCGTCATGTGGCAGTGAGGCAAAAATGGCTGATAGTGGTATTCAGGGATTTTGGTTGAGTGATGTGTCGTCTGGCCTGGCCTCTTCGCTGGCAAGCCAGCTCCTACAGGTATCGCGTTCCCCTGTAGGAGCTGGCTTGCCAGCGAAGAGGCCAGCACCGTCACCGCAGATCTCAGGCCGGAGCCATTTCCTGCGCCAACCCCAGAAACGCCGCCGGCAGCCGCGCACCTTTGCGTTCCTTGAGGCAGTACAGATACTCCGGAATCTGCGGCGCATTTTCGATGGTCAGCACCCGCAATTGCGGATCATGCGGCACTTCCTGCCGGGCAATGATGCTGATGCCGATGTTGCGCAGCACCGCCTCCCGGATCGATTCACGGCTGCCAATCTCCAGCAACGGCCCGAAACTCACCCCGGCGCAGGCCAACAACTCTTCGGTCAATCGCCGAGTGGTCGATCCCGACTCCCGCATCAACAACGTATGCCCGGCCAGCGCACTGAGCGGCACATGATCGTGCACCGCCAGCGGATGATTACGATGCACCGCCAGCACCAGCGGATCGCTGCCGAGTACTCGACGAATCAGTCGCGCATCGTCGAGCAATTGCGACGACG
This sequence comes from Pseudomonas sp. GL-B-19, assembly GCF_019956415.1. Classification (GTDB taxonomy): domain Bacteria; phylum Pseudomonadota; class Gammaproteobacteria; order Pseudomonadales; family Pseudomonadaceae; genus Aquipseudomonas. Next base: position 160,237 of record NZ_JAHBDK010000042.1, on the reverse strand, counting down.
CCGCGACATCCACCCGGTAATCCTCCAGCGCTTCGAGCACTTGCTGGGAGTTGCCGATTTCTACCGACACTTCCACCTGCGGCAAACGCTCGCGGAAGGTCTTCACCAAATCAAGGATGTAATACGGCGCCGTGGCCGCGATACGCAGCGTGCCCTGCACCTGACCGCTGTTGCGCAGAAAAAACTCGATGTCGGATTCCTGCTGCAACAACGCCTTGACCATCGGCAGCAGCCGCGCGCCTTCATCGCTGACGCTGAGTCGACGACCGCCACGGTAGAACAGCTCAACTGAGTACTGACTTTCCAGGTTGCGGATCTGCGTTGTCACCGTCGGTTGGCTCAGGCCGAGCTTCTTCGCCGCCAGGGTAATGCTGCCCAGGCGGGCCACCATATAAAACGCCTTCAGCTCGGCACTCAGCACACCCTTCCCTCTTCATCTATTTACGCAGCAGGCGCAAACCGTTGAACACCACCAACAGGCTCACGCCCATGTCGGCGAACACCGCCATCCACATGGTGGCGATCCCGGCGAAGGTTACCCCAAGAAAGATCGCCTTGATGACCAAAGCGAGGGCGATGTTCTGTTTCAGGATGCTGGAGGTCTGCCGCGACAACCGGATGAACGCCGGAATCTTGCGCAGGTCGTCGTCCATCAGGGCCACATCGGCGGTTTCGATGGCGGTGTCAGTGCCGGCCGCGGCCATGGCGAAACCGATTTCGGCCCGCGCCAGTGCCGGTGCGTCGTTGATGCCATCGCCGACCATGCCGACGTGATGACCCTGTGCATAAAGGGCTTCGATGGCTTGCAGTTTGTCGGTCGGCAGCAGGTCACCCTTGGCCTCGTCGATGCCGACTTGCGCGGCAATTGCTTGAGCGGTGTGGACGTTGTCGCCGGTGAGCATCAGGGTTTTGATGCCCAGGTCGTGCAATTGCCGGATCGCTTCGCGGCTGGATTCTTTCACTGTGTCCGCCACGGCGAACAGCGCCAATGGGCCGGAATTATCGAGCAGCAACACCACAGACTTACCCTGTTTTTCCAGCGCAAACAGCTTCTCCTCCAGTGCTGGCGAGCAGAGTTTCAGCTCTTCCACCAGACGATGGTTGCCCAAGTGGTAGGTCTGACCGTTGATCTCGCCGCGCACCCCACGACCGGCCAGCGCTTCGAAGTTATCCACAATCAGCGGCGCGAATTGTTTATCCACAGCCGCGTTGGCGATGGCCAGCGACACCGGGTGGTCCGAGCGGCCGGCCAGTGCTGCGGCAATCGCCGGGGCGGATTCGTCAGCCGTTGGATCGAGCGATAAAAAATCGGTCTGCACCGGTTTGCCGTGGGTGATCGTGCCGGTCTTGTCCAGGGCCAGGTAATCGAGCTTGTAACCGCCCTCCAGATAGACGCCGCCCTTCACCAAAATCCCTTTGCGCGCCGCTGCCGCGAGGCCGCTGACGATGGTGACCGGGGTGGATATAACCAGAGCGCACGGGCAAGCGACCACCAGCAACACCAGCGCGCGGTAGATCCAGTCAAACCAGACTGCGCCCATGAACAACGGCGGGATCACCGCGACGGCCAAGGCCAGTACGAACACCACAGGTGTATAGATTTTCGAAAACTGGTCAACGAAACGCTGAGTGGGCGCTCGCGCTCCTTGAGCTTGTTCCACGGCATGGATGATCCGCGCCAGCGTCGAATTGTTGGCCGCTGCGGTCACGCTGTATTCCAAAGACCCAGCCTGATTGATGGTGCCGGCGAACACCTTGTCGCCGACGGTTTTCTCCACCGGCAGGCTTTCGCCAGTGATCGGCGCCTGATCGATGGTCGAACTGCCCGAGACCACTTCACCGTCCAGACCAATCCGCTCACCGGGCCGTACCCGCACTCGCGCGCCGAGCTCGATGGTTTTGACGTCCTGTTCTACCCAGCTGCCGTCGGCCAACTGCACCGTGGCCTGTTCCGGGGTCATTTGCATCAAGCCACTGATGGCGTTACGCGCACGGTCCAGGGATTTGGCTTCGATCAGCTCGGCCACGGTGAACAGGAACATCACCATCGCCGCTTCCGGCCATTGCCCGATCAGGATTGCGCCGGTCACGGCGATGCTCATCAGCGCATTGATGTTCAGGTTGAGGTTTTTCAGGGCGATCCAGCCCTTTTTGTACGTGGTTAGTCCGCCACTGAGGATCGAGACCAGCGCGATGACCGCCACCACCCAATTGGGCGCGGCATTGGTGAAGTGGATCACTTCGGCGGCCAGCGCTCCCACACCGGACAGCGCCAATGGCCACCACGGTTTTTTCTCCGGCGCTGGTGCGGACGCTTCGACGCCTTGCTCCATCGGCTCGGCAACCATGCCCAACGACTTGATCGCATCAATTATCGGCGCGATACTCGGCAGATCGTGGGTCACGCCCAACACCCGGTTGATCAGGTTGAATTCCAGCTGCTGCACACCCGCGAGCTTGCCGAGTTTGTTCTGGATCAGCGTCTGCTCGGTTGGACAGTCCATCGCGTCGATGCGGAAACTGCTCAGCCGCGCACCGGCGGTTGGCGTTTCGCTCAACTTGATCAACGACGGTGCCGCCACTTTGGCGGAACAGCAAGAATCACCGTGGCCGCCATGCTCATGGCTGTCACGATTATGCGGGGGCACAGGCTGCAGCTTGTGGCTGTGATCGTGCTCAGCCTTGGGGATGTGGGTGTGTTGGGAATCGCTCATCGGGTCGCGTCCATGAAGGTGCCTGTTGCCAAGTAAAGACCCTGTAGCCACTATAGGGTCAAGCACCCATTTGGAGACTGTCGTTATGAAGATCGGAGAACTGGCCAAACTGACCGACTGCGCCGTGGAAACCATTCGCTACTACGAGCGCGAAAACCTGCTGCCAGAACCGGCTCGCAGCGACGGCAACTACCGCGTCTACACCCAGGCCCACGCCGAACGCCTGACCTTCATCCGCAACTGCCGCACCCTCGACATGACCTTGGAAGAAATCCGCAGCCTGCTGGCCTTGCGCGAAAGTCCGCAGGATCAATGTGAAAGCGTGAATGCGTTGATCGACGAGCATATTCATCACGTCAAAGCGCGGATCGATGGGTTATTGGCCTTGCAGACGCAACTGCTCGACCTGCGCCAACGCTGTGGCGAAGGGCCGGAGATCGATCAGTGCGGGATTTTGCAGCGGTTGGAGGTGAGTGGCGGGGTTGCTGCGACCGAGGTGGAGCACTCCCATGTCGGCCGCAGTCATGGACATTGATGGAAAACCTGGCTGTTGGTTTAGCTTAAGACGAAGCTCACGCGGCGCGAATTCACGGTCCAGATAAAGTGGGAAGCCAGTTCTGCACCTAGGTAAATCTGGTAAACCACGGTTACGCGCTTGCCAACAAAGGGCTTATAGACGGCCGGGGCAATATGAAAGCTCATGACCTCCTGCGGATTGACCGTCATACCACGCAGACGCTGCCTGTAATAACCGTCCACATCCCACAAGACCTCTATTGCATTGTAATCACGCATGTTTTCAATCGGACCAATGCTCACCTCAACTCCGTTAGGGTGAGCGGACGTATCCAGAACACCATCAACCACACCCTCCACCTGCACATACGGCTTGTCGCCCAGCTCGGGCGCGACATAGACGTACCGCGAGGGCGAGGGTAACGCACCGCCCGCTTGCGGAAGATGGACGTAGATGACCTCGACTCTTTTACCTTCAAACCCGATGAGCACGTCGTCTGGTATAGCAACGCGCATAAAGCCTTCATTGCTATCAACCTTCCTTGGCTCCGACCGAAATACCGGAGAGCCGTCCATCGGTGTCCAGTCCACCCGAATTTCATCACCGATCTGCACTTCTGATGGCGACAGGCTGATCCAAGTCGTTATCGAATCGCGGTACGTGACCTCCCCGATCATTTCCCGGGGGATAATCACGGCATCAGGCGAGGCGCCAAACCCGAAATATTTATCCTCGCTTTTACGGTAATACATGATCAGAGGGGGTTGAAGCGCGGCTGGGTTTTGATTATCGACAGACGTCCGAGTCAGTTCAGGGTTGAACGGCTCGGGCGCCAAAAAAACAAAACCATCAGTCGAGGAAGCACGCGTGTTTTCCATAAATCCTCCATTACTGGCTGGTAAACGAGGCCTCAGTGGAACATGCAGTGCCAGGATCGAAAACTGTCAACAATGACAGTTCAACTAGATCAATTCGAAATGAAGGCAAGCGCCTCGCACCAATCTGTTGAGCTCTACCGGCCCAATGCGGGGGCTTGCTCGCCCCCCATGAGAGACCTTCAGACCGCCATCGGCGCCGTCATTGGCGCATGGTGCTCATAACCTTCCAGCGAGAAATCGCCCGGCTCGATCAACTCCAGCCATTCCGGCTGATACTCACCCGTCTTGGCAAATTCCGGCACTCGATCACTGATCACCAGTTTCGGCATCGGGAACGGCTCGCGCTTGAGCTGTTCGTTGAGCATGTCCAAATGGTTTTCGTAGACGTGGGCATCACCAATGAAATAGGTGAACCAGCGGCGTGGGTTGTAGCGACGGAGGTTGAGCATTCGCATGTTGGCCGTAGTCATGGCCACTAAAACCACCACATAACCCTGTAGGAGCCAAGCTTGCTCGCGATGGAGGCAGCACATTCAACATTGATGTGTCTGACAAACCGCCATCGCGAGCAAGCTCGGCTCCTACAGAATTTGCGGTCGTTCTTTAGACCGCCATTGGCGCGGTCATCGGCGCATGGTGCTGATAACCCTCAAGCGAGAAATCGCCCGGTTCGATCAACTCCAGCCATTCCGGCTGATACTCACCGGTCTTGGCGAATTCCGGCACACGATCACTGATCACCAGTTTCGGCATCGGGAACGGCTCGCGCTTGAGCTGTTCGTTGAGCATGTCCAAATGGTTTTCGTAGACGTGCGCGTCACCAATGAAATAGGTGAACCAGCGCGGCGTGGGTTGTGGCGACGGAGGTTGAGCATTCGCATGTTGGCCGTAGTCACGGCCACTAAAACCACCACATAACCCTGTAGGAGCCGAGCTTGCTCGCGATGGAGGCAGCACATTCAACATTGATGTGTCTGACAAACCGCCATCGCGAGCAAGCTCGGCTCCTACAGGATTTGCGGTCGTTCTTTAGACTGCCATCGGCGCCGTCATCGGCGCGTGGTGCTGATAGCCCTCAAGCGAGAAATCGCCCGGCTCGATCAACTCCAGCCATTCCGGCTGATACTCACCCGTCTTGGCAAACTCCGGCACTCGATCACTGATCACCAGTTTCGGCATCGGGAACGGCTCGCGCTTGAGCTGTTCGTTCAGCATGTCCAAATGGTTTTCGTAGACATGGGCGTCACCGATGAAATAGGTGAACCAGCGCGGCGTGTAGCCGGTCAGGCGACCGATCAGGCTCAGCAGCGCGGCGCCTTCAGTGAGGTTGAACGGCGTGCCCAGACCCAGATCGTTGGAGCGGATGTAGAGAGTCAGGGAAATTTCCTTGGTCTCGACATTCGGGTGGAATTGGTACAGCAGATGGCACGGCGGCAGGGCCATTTCATCGAGTTGGGCGACGTTCCAGCCGTGGAACAGGATGCGGCGGCTGCCCGGATCCTTGATGATGGTGTCGACGCACTGACGGATCTGGTCGATCGCCTTGTACAGCACCACGTAGGCCTGACCGTCTTCTTCGCCCTCAGCGATCTGGCGATAGCCCTGGCTCAAGGTCTGCTCGATCGCGGCTTGGTTGCTGACCGGGATCTGCTTGTACGCCGGCCACTTGCGCCATTGCACGCCGTAGATTTCACCGAGGTCGTCTTCGCCCTGACGGAACGGGTTGGCCAGCCACTGCGCGTTTTCATTGGCGTTCTGGTCCCAGACCTTGCAGCCCAGCGCCCGGAATTCCGCGGCGTTGTTCACGCCACGCAGAAAACCACACATCTCGCCGACGGCCGATTTGAAGGCCATCTTGCGCGTGGTGATCGCCGGGAACCCTTCTTTCAGGTCATAACGCAGCATCGCGCCTGGAAAGCTGATGGTGTTCACGCCGGTGCGGTTGGCTTGCTTGGTGCCATTCTTGATGACGTGGGAGACCAGTTCGAGATATTGCTTCATGAGTTACCTGTGTCCTTGAACCCGGAGGCCGTCGCCCCCGGGATTCGAATTTATACGGCCGCCGCTGGGGTCGCCGGAGCGCGGTGATATGCCAGCCAGATCAGGAACAGACCGCCGACGATCATCGGTACGCAAAGCACTTGGCCCATGGTCAGCCAGTTCCAGGCCAGATAGCCCAGTTGCGCGTCCGGTACGCGGACGAATTCGACGATGAAACGGAAGATGCCGTAGAACAGCGCAAACATCCCGGACACCGCCATGGTCGGCCGCGGCTTGCGCGAGAACAACCACAAGATCAGAAACAGCGCGACGCCTTCCAGCGCGAACTGATACAGCTGCGACGGATGGCGCGCCAGTTGCGCCGGATCGGTCGGGAAGACCATCGCCCACGGCACGTCAGTCGCCTTGCCCCACAACTCGGCGTTGATGAAGTTACCGATACGCCCGGCACCCAAGCCAATCGGCACCATCGGCGCGACGAAGTCCATCAGCTGGAAGAACGACTTGTTGTTCTTTTTCCCAAACCAAAGCGCCGCCAGCATCACACCGATGAACCCGCCGTGGAACGACATGCCGCCCTTCCACACTTCGAAAATCAGCGCCGGGTTGGCCAGGTAGGCGTGCAGATCGTAGAACAGCACATAACCCAAACGGCCACCGACAATGACGCCCATCGACATCCAGAAGACCATGTCGGAGAGTTTCTCCTTGGTCCAGGTCGGGTCGAACCGGTTCAACCGGCGAGACGCCAGCAGCCAAGCGCCGCCAATGCCGACCAGGTACATCAAACCGTACCAGTGGATTTTCAGCGGACCGATGGCCAGGGCCACCGGGTCGATCTGCGGGTAAGGCAGCATTGCGACTCCTCGTTAGAGTTGAAACCAAAATTCCCGGGCGACGCTGCCACCTCAGGATTAAGCCAGGATTGCGCCGTGCGTCAGAGTAAGAAACTCAGGCCAACGCAGAACAGCAAAGCGGCAAACAGTCTTTTCAGCAACTTCGGCGACAGCCTGTGGGCCAATCGCGCGCCGATACGGGCGAAAAACATGCTGGTCAGAGCGATCCCCAGCAGCGCCGGCAAATAAATAAAACCGAGACTATGAGCCGGCAACAACGGATCGTGCCAGCCCAGAATCATGAAACTTAGTGCACTGGCCAACGCGATGGGCAGACCGCAGGCCGATGATGTGGCCACAGCTTGTTGCATCGGCACACTGCGCCAGGTCAAAAACGGCACTGTCAATGAGCCGCCGCCAATCCCGAAAATCGCCGAAGCCCAGCCAATCACGCTGCCGGCCATGGTCAGACCGAGTTTGCCCGGCACCGTGCGACTGGCCTTGGGTTTGACGTCCAGCGCCAGTTGCGCGGCGATGACCAAGGCGAATACGCCAATGATCTTCTGCAAATTCGGGCCGGAGATCGCTTCGGCGGTCAGCGCGCCGAAACCGGCGCCGATCAGAATGCCGGCGGTCATCCAGACAAAAATCGGCCAACGCACCGCGCCACGACGCTGGTGTTCGCGCACAGCGTTGATCGACGTAAAGATAATCGTCGCCAGGGACGTGCCTACCGCCAAGTGGGTCAGGATCGACGTGTCAAAGCCCTGCAAGGTGAAACTGAATACCAACACGGGGACGATGATGATCCCGCCACCCACCCCGAACAGCCCGGCCAGCACGCCTGCGCAGGCGCCCAGCGCCAGATAGAGCAGAAAATCCATGCCTGCATCCCACTCTTCACCCAAAACCGGAGCGGCATGGTAACGGATGCATGGCCTTGGGCTCCACTGGATGGCGATGGATACCCGCGCGATGTCTGCGTAGAGTGAGCAAAAAACACACAAGGACCACCTTATGTGCCTGATTGTCTTCGCTTGGCGGCCCGGCCACGCCCAGCCGCTGATCGTGGCGGCCAACCGCGACGAATTCTATGCCCGCCCGAGCCTGCCCCTGGCGCAATGGCCCGAAGCGCCACACGTTTATGCCGGCCGCGACCAGGAAGCCGGCGGCACCTGGCTCGGTGTCGGCGCCAATGGACGCTTTGCGGCACTGACCAATATTCGTGACCCGCATCGACCACCCGGACGCAAGTCTCGCGGTGAACTGGTGGCGCGGTTTCTCACTGGGGAGCTGCCGATTGACGACTATTTAGCCGACGTTGTCGCCCGCTCGCCGGAATATGGTGGATTTAATCTGTTGGTCGGCAATGGCAATGAGCTTTGGCACTTCAATGCCCGGGAATCGAAAGCAGTGATGCTAGCCCCGGGGGTTTACGGGTTATCCAACGCCGGGCTGGATACGCCGTGGCCGAAATTGCTCAAGGCCAAGGCCGCGTTGAGCGAGGTATTAAACGATCCACAGCCCCAGGCGTTGCTGGCCTTGCTAAGCGATCCGCAGACCGCGCCGTTTGCCGACCTGCCAGACACCGGGGTGGGGTTGGCGACAGAGACATTGTTGTCGAGTGTGTTTATTGCCAGCCAGAGTTATGGGACGCGGGCGAGTACGGCGTTGATTGTTCAGGCGGATGGGACGCGGCATATGGTCGAAAGGAGTTTCGGGCCGTATGGCGGGCATCTTGGGGAAGTGGAGATCAGGGTTTAGTTTTGTGTTGTCGGGACTGGCCCCATCGCAGGCAAGCCTAGCTCCTACAGGGTTGTGGCTGCACGCAGTAGCGCGAACGACACAAATCCGTAGGAACATGGCTTGCCCGCGATGGGGCCGCCGCAAAATTAGAGGGGCTTGATCGCCGCCGGATTGATCATCCGCGCCAACCCAAGGTTCTTCAGCGCCAATTGCAGCGAGCTGTGGATAACTTGCGGGTTGTCGATGGTCATCAGCTCCGCGAGCAAATCCTTGGCCTTGCTCAGGTTGATCTGACGCAGCATCCACTTCACTTTCGGCAAGTTGGTGGCGTTCATCGACAGGCTGTCGAAGCCCATCGCCATCAACAGCACCGCCGCCGCCGGATCGCCGGCCATCTCACCGCAGATACTCACTGGCTTGCCTTCGGCATGAGCGTCACGCACCACGCTCTGAAGGGCTTGCAGCACCGCTGGATGCAGGTAGTCGTAGAGGTCGGCTACTCGCGGGTTGTTTCGGTCTACAGCCAGCAGGTACTGGGTCAGGTCGTTGGAGCCGACCGACAGGAAGTCCACTTGCCGCGCCAGTTCCTTGGTCTGATAAACCGCCGCCGGAATCTCGATCATCACCCCGATCGGCGGCATAGGCACGTCGCAGCCTTCGTCGCGGACTTCGCCCCAGGCCCGGTGAATCAGGTGCAGGGCTTCTTCGAGTTCGTGGGTGCCGGAGATCATCGGCAGCAGAATCCGCAGGTTGTTCAAGCCTTCGCTGGCCTTGAGCATGGCGCGGGTCTGGACCAGGAAAATTTCCGGGTGATCAAGCGTGACGCGAATCCCGCGCCAGCCGAGGAACGGGTTGTCTTCCTTGATCGGGAAGTACGACAACGCCTTGTCACCACCGATGTCCAGGCTGCGCATGGTGACCGGTTGCGGGTGGAACGCGGCAAGCTGCTCGCGGTAGATTGCCAGCTGTTCTTTTTCACTCGGGAAGCGCTGGTTGATCATGAACGGCACTTCGGTGCGGTACAGACCCACGCCTTCAGCGCCGCGCTTCTGCGCCCGCGCCACGTCTGCCAGCAGGCCGGTGTTGACCCACAGCGGCATGCGGTGGCCATCGAGGGTCACGCACGGCAAGTCGCGCAGTGCATCCAGCCCGAGGGCCAGTTGTTTTTCTTCCTCGACCACTTCGGCGAACTGCTTGCGCAGCACTTCACTCGGGTTGGTGTAAACCTCGCCGTGGTAACCGTCGACGATCATCTGGATGCCGTCGACTTTCGAATACGGCAAGTCGACCAGGCCCATCACCGTCGGGATGCCCATGGCACGCGCCAGGATTGCCACGTGGGAGTTGCCGGAACCGAGGACCGACACCAGACCCACCAGCTTGCCTTCCGGCACCTCGCCGAGCATCGCCGGCGTCAGTTCTTCGCTGACCAGAATGGTGTTGTCGGGGTAAACCAGGGTTTGCTGACGCTCCTCCTGCAAATAGGCGAGCAAGCGGCGACCGAGGTCTTTCACGTCTGAGGCGCGCTCACGCAGGTAGGCGTCGTCCATCAATTCGAAACGGTTGACGTGATCGGTGACCACTTGGCGCAACGCGCCCTGGGCCCACTGACCGGTCTTGATGACGGTAGTGACTTCGTTGCCCAGCGCGGCATCGTCAAGCATCATCAGGTAGACGTCGAACAAGGCGCGCTCTTCCGGGCGCAACTGTGTAGCGAGCTTGGTCGACAATGCGCGCATATCGGCGCGCACACCTTCGATGGCGGTCTTGAACAGCCCGAGTTCGGCTTCGATGTCGACGATAGTCTTGTCCGGCACCACGTCCAGATCGGCGGGGGGCAGCATGACCACCGCCGTACCGACCGCCGCACCCGGCGAACCTGGCACGCCGACAAACTTGGCTTCCTGAATACCCTTGCCCTGACGGCCCAGGCCCCGGATCGAACCCGTGGCTTCGGCGTGGGCGATAACGCCGGCTAGCTGCGCGCTCATGGTCACGAGGAAGGCTTCTTCACCTTCATCGAACTGGCGGCGTTCTTTTTGCTGAATGACCAACACGCCGACAACGCGGCGGTGGTGAATGATCGGCGCCCCGAGGAAGGAGGCGAAGCGTTCTTCACCGGTCTCGGCGAAGTAGCGATAGCGCGGGTGGTCCGCAGCGTTTTCGAGGTTCAGGGGTTCTTCGCGCGTACCGACCAGGCCGACCAGACCTTCGTTGGGTGCCATGCTGACCTTGCCGATCGAGCGCTTGTTCAAGCCCTCGGTGGCCATCAGCACGAAGCGGTTGGTCTCAGGGTCCAGCAGGTAGACCGAGCAGACCTGGCTGCCCATGGCCTCTTTGACGCGCAACACAATAATCCCCAACGCCGCCTTGAGATCCTTGGCGGAGTTAACTTCCTGGACGATCTTGCGCAGCGTATTGAGCATGGCTCGGGGTCGAACTCCGTCGTCAGTCGCGCGTTAAAAGGCGCGGGGCAAGCTCTTTGAGAGCGCGTCGATACACCTCGCGCTTGAATGTCACCACCTGGCCCAACGGATACCAATAACTGACCCAGCGCCAGCCATCGAACTCCGGTTTACCGGTCAAATCCATCCGCACCCGCTGCTCGTTGGAGACCAGGCGCAGGAGAAACCATTTCTGTTTCTGGCCGATGCACAGCGGTTGGCTGTGGGTACGGACCAGACGTTGCGGCAAACGATAGCGCAACCAGCCCCGGGTGCAGGCGAGAATTTCAACATCTTCGCGCTCAAGACCCACTTCTTCGTTCAACTCGCGGTACAAGGCGTCTTCCGGCGTCTCCTGGGGGTTGATCCCACCCTGTGGAAACTGCCACGCATCTTGATTGATACGGCGAGCCCATAGCACCTGTCCGGCATCATTCGTGAGAATGATCCCGACATTGGGGCGGAAACCATCGGGGTCGATCACGGCAACAACCTCGCAAACGCATGTCGCCGCATTGTTCCACAAAGGTTGTGAAAGCAGCAACGCGCCGACCGACCTTATGTGCACTCTTGTGAAAAGTCCGTATTCTGGGCGCCTTTCTACAGACTTTTCAGCGAGTAACTGCAATGCGGCTGGCTTTATTCGACTTGGACAACACCCTTCTCGGGGGTGACAGTGACCACGCCTGGGGCGATTACTTGTGTGAGCGCGGCTTTCTCGACGCCGTCGCCTACAAGGCACGCAACGACGAGTTCTATCAGGATTACCTGGCCGGCAAGCTGGATAACGCCGCTTACCTGAACTTCTGCCTGGAAGTCCTCGGCCGCACCGAAATGGCCACGCTGGATCAATGGCACCTGGATTACATGCGCGATTGCATCGAGCCGATCGTGCTGCCCAAGGCCATGGCGCTGTTGGCCAAACACCGCGAGGCAGGCGACAAGCTGGTGATCATCACCGCGACCAACCGCTTCGTGACCGGGCCTATTGCCCAGCGTTTGGGGGTTGAGACCTTGATCGCCACTGAATGCGAGATGGTTGATGGCCGTTACACGGGCCGCAGCACCGACGTACCGTGCTTTCGCGAAGGCAAGGTGACGCGCTTGAATCGCTGGCTGGAAGAGACCGGCTATTCGCTGGAGGACAGCTATTTTTATAGCGACTCGATGAATGATTTGGCGCTGCTGGAGCAGGTGACGAATCCGGTGGCGGTTGATCCTGATCCGAATCTGCGCGCTGAAGCCGAGAAGCGTGGTTGGCCGGTGATGAGCCTGCGCGACTGAATACGCCATCGCGGGCAAGCCAGCTCCTACAGGGTATGTATTGCCTTTGTAGGAGCTGGCTTGCCAGCGAATGGGTCAACTCGGTTTCAAGCCCTACACAGGCTTGGCACCCATCAAACCCGCAATGGCCACAAAACAGACAAAACTGAACAACGCCAACGCAAAGGTAAATTTACCGACGCTACCCGGCGCCTTACGCAGTTTGTTAAGCCGCACCAGCAACCAGAACCACGCCAGCGCCGCCACGGTGTAAAGCACGCTCGACGCCAACAACCACGTCTGCCCCAACGACCAGCCCACCAGATGCACCATCCACCAGCCAGTCACCGGCATGCTCAGCAGCGCCAGGCCCATCAACATCCAGATAAACACGCGCGGTCGCTGCAAGGTGCGACTTGCCGCCGTCGCGTCGCCATTGCGCCGCGTGCGCCAGACCCAGATCCCAAGACCCAACGCGCCGATCAGCAACACCACGGTTGCAACCATGTGCGCCGCTTTCAGGGCAGTTAACGTTTCCATTGTTCGGTTTCCTTATGGCCTGCCCTTCAGAGTAGCCACTCAGCCGAGAAACAACTGATAGGCCGGGTTGTCGCTTTCGTCCCAGTACGGGTAGCCGATGTCTTCAAGGGCCGCCGGCACCAGATGACGCTCTTCATGCGGCACTTGCAGGCCCGCCACCACCCGGCCATCCGCCGCGCCGTGGTTGCGGTAGTGGAACATCGAGATATTCCAGCGCCCGCCGAGCTTGTTGAGGAAGTTGAACAACGCCCCCGGACGCTCCGGGAATTCAAAGCGCAACACCACTTCATCGACGACATGGGCCGCACGACCACCGACCATGTGGCGGATGTGCAACTTGGCCAGTTCGTTGTCGGTCAGGTCCAGCACCGGGAAGCCCTGCTCGGTGAGGCTCGCCAGGAGCGCACTGCGCGGATCGGTTTCCGGGTGCGTCTGCACGCCCACGAAGATGTGCGCTTCGCTGCCGGTGTTGTAGCGGTAGTTGAATTCGGTGATCTGGCGTTTGCCGATGGCTTCGCAGAACGCCTTGAAGCTGCCCGGTTTCTCGGGGATGGTCACGGCGATGATTGCTTCGCGCCCCTCACCCAGTTCGGCGCGTTCGGCGACGTGGCGCAAACGGTCGAAGTTGACGTTGGCGCCGGAGTCGATAGCCACAAAGGTATGGCCGGTGACGCCGTTCTGCTCGACATATTTCTTGATCCCGGCCACGCCCAGTGCACCCGCCGGTTCAGTGATCGAGCGGGTATCGTCGTAAATATCCTTGATTGCCGCACAGATCTCGTCGGTGCTGACGGTGATCACTTCATCGACATAGTCTTTGCAGATATCGAAGGTGTGCTGACCGATCTGCGCCACCGCGACGCCGTCGGCGAAGAGGCCCACGGTCGGCAACACCACGCGCTCGCCGGCCGCCATGGCGGCTTGCAGGCAGTTGGAGTCGTCCGGTTCGACGCCGATGATCTTGATTTCCGGGCGCAGGTATTTCACATAGGCCGCGATGCCGGCGATCAGCCCACCGCCGCCCACCGGAACGAAGATCGCATCCAGGCGCCCGGGGTGCTGACGCAGAATCTCCATGGCCACCGTGCCCTGCCCGGCAATGGTGTGAGGATCGTCGTAAGGGTGGATGTAGACGTAACCTTTTTCGTCGACCAGTTTCAGCGAGTAGGCCAGGGCCTCCGGGAACGAATCCCCGTGCAGCACCACTTTGCCGCCGCGCGAACGCACGCCTTCGACTTTGATTTCCGGGGTGGTCTTGGGCATGACGATGGTGGCTTTGACACCCAACACTTTCGCTGCCAGGGCCAGGCCCTGCGCGTGGTTGCCTGCCGAAGCCGTCACCACGCCGCGAGCACGTTCTTCATCGCTCAACTGGGTCAGCTTGTTGTAAGCGCCGCGAATCTTGAACGAGAACACGGGCTGCAAGTCTTCGCGCTTGAGCCAAATACTGTTGCCCAAACGCTCGGAGAGCTGGCGGGCAGTCTGCAATGGGGTTTCTATGGCAACGTCATAAACGCGCGAGGTGAGGATCTTTTTGACGTACTGTTCGAGCATCGGAAAGCATCACTGAGCGGGTTGGGCAGGGCCAAGGAGTCTAACCCGGCTTTTGGGCAGGCGACCACACGAATCAAGAGGTTTTAACCCTCGCAGGCGATAGAGATCCATTGTGGCAAGCTCCCTCACCACAAAACCCTGCTCCCACTGACATACCGTCGCACCGGCCAATCGGGCAATGACCTTCCCAGCCCCGGGGCTTATAATGCCGGCCTCTCGTCCCTCTTCGGCACCTCGGAGCCCGCATGACCCAGGATCAACTCAAACAGGCAGTGGCTCAGGCCGCCGTCGACTTCATCCTCCCGAAACTCGACGACAAGAGCATTGTCGGGGTCGGCACCGGCTCCACCGCCAACTGCTTCATCGACGCCCTGGCCAAGCACAAAGGCGCATTCGACGGCGCGGTCGCCAGCTCCGAAGCCACTGCCGCCCGTCTCAAGGGCCATGGCATTCCGGTGTATGAGCTGAACACCGTCAGCGACCTGGAGTTCTACGTCGACGGCGCCGATGAAAGCGACGAGCACCTGAACCTGATCAAGGGCGGCGGCGCAGCCCTGACCCGCGAGAAGATTGTTGCCGCCGTGGCCAAGACCTTCATCTGCATCGCCGATGCCAGCAAACTGGTGCCGGTGCTCGGTGCGTTCCCGCTGCCGGTCGAAGTGATCCCGATGGCCCGCAGCCACGTGGCCCGCGAGCTGGTGAAACTGGGCGGCGACCCGGTTTACCGTGAAGGCGTGCTGACCGACAACGGCAACATCATCCTCGACGTATTCAACATGCAGATCACCAACCCGGTTGAACTGGAAAGCCAGATCAACGCGATTGTTGGCGTGGTCACCAACGGGCTGTTTGCAGCACGTCCGGCGGATTTGCTGTTGCTGGGCACCAGCGAAGGCGTGAAAACCCTGCGCGCCGAATAAGCCATACACAACGCAAAACCTGCGCATGGCACCGATTTATTGTGGGAGCGAGCCTGCTCGCGATTGCGGACTGTCAGTTGATATCAATGTCGACTGATACACCGCGATCGCGAGCAGGCTCACTCCTACAGTTGTTTCTGGGGTGTTGGTCAGGGTTGTGGTGATTTTTTGAAGACGTAGAACAGATTCGGTTCGCTGACGAGGTACATCGTGCCATCGTCGTCCATGGCGATGCCTTCCGCTTGCGGCACGGTCTTTTGCAGGCCCTGGCGCCCCTTGTTAAGTGACATCGTACTCAACGGACGCCCGTCCACATCCAGCTCCAGAATCAGCCGCGACTCGTCAGACAGCGCCAGTAAATGGCCGCTGCGCTCGTCGTATTGCAGGCTCGACAGGTCTCGCACGAACATCCCGGCATCGCGCTTGGGGTTGTTCACCACGTGCACCGCGTAGGATTTCTCCGGGTTGTAATGCGGGAAGCCCTGCACTTCGTAGATCAGCATCGGGTCGCGCTCCTTGGCGACGAACAACCGCTTGCCCACCGAATCGTAAGCCAACCCTTCAAAACCCTTGTTACTGCCCATGTGCACGCCGAGGGTCATCTGCTCGGCGTCCGCACCATCGAGGAAGGTGGTGTCCTTCTCCAGATGAATCTTGATCAGTCGCTGCTGGCTTTCATCCGCGATCACGTAGGTGTCGGGGCTGATGAATTCCACCGCCTCCGGGTCGCCGAAGCCAATCAACGCCACACGCCGCAGGATCTTGCCCTCAAGGGACAGCTCGATCAGCTCGGAGTTTTTGTTGGTGACCGTGAACAGGCTTTTGCGCACCGGATCAAACGTCAGCGCCGAGACGTTATCGTCCAGCCCGTCGATCGCCCGTGCTTCGATGTCCACCCGGTATTGATCCAGGCCAATGGATTCACTGCTCTGCGGCTGCCAAAGGGTATGCAGGTTGAACCAGGCACGTTCGAACAAGCGCATGTATTGCACGACCGCAACCAGCACGATCAGCGCAATCACTGACAGGATCAAAATGAGGGGTTTGGGACGGGCAAGTCGGCGCATTCAGGCGAGCTCGAAAACAAAACAGGCGGATGAAATATCACGCCTGTATGCATTCAAGCTTAATGGCCAGTGGCTTTCGACCACAACTGCGCGAGTGTTGCCGCCTACTTCTGCTTTTCGAAGCGATAGAACAGATTCGGCTCACTCACCATGTACAGCGTGCCCGCTTCGTCCATGGCCACGCCTTCGGCACGGGGAATGGTTTTTTTCAGACCATTGAAGCCGCTCAACAGCGCGATGAAACTGACTTGCTCACCCTTTTTGTCCAGCTCCATCAACAAGTGGGACTCGGCGGACAGCACCAGCATGTGGCCAGTCCGCGGGTCGATGGCCAAGGCCGACAGGTTGCGCATGTCCAGCGCATGACTGGCCAACTTCAGCTTGTCACCGGTCAGGACCTTGCCGTCACCCTGCCAGGCAAACAATGCCGGCGGACGTTCTTCGCCCAGCAGCAGCTGCTGGTTGCTCGAATCCCAGGTGACACCTTCAAAGGCCTTGTTCTGGTCTTTCGAAGGCCCAAGGTCGTACTTCGGAAAGTTGGCGACGTTCAATTCACGGGTGTCAGCATCAACCTTGACGATGGTGATCAGGTGTTCGCGCTCATCGACAATCGCCAGCAGGCCGTTGCCCAGCACGGTGACGCCTTCAGGGTTGCTCCAGCCCACCAATGGAATTTTGCGCAGCACATCACCCTGCAACGACAACTCGACCAAGAACGGATTTTTACCCATCACCGAAAACAGGGTTTTGGTCTGAGGGTCGTAGGCGAGATCCGATGCTTCGTCCTTTTCCATACCCGGCAATGTTTTGGCATCGATCACTGCCCGGTAGTCAGGAAGCCAGATACTGGCCTGACGCTCGGCCGGGCTTTTGAATTGCTCTTTCACCCAGAGCATACCCCGGTCATCCCAATGCATCGCAAACGCCACACCGTAGGCGATGGCTGCAACCAGCAACAGCCAGGAATACCAACGCAAGGCGAAGCGGGAGCGGCTGGCAGTTTTGAAGGTGGGCAGCGGTGTGGTGGCCATTGGGGGATGCGTTCCAGAAATTCAGGCTAAGGGTAATAGCATAATTGGGACCGGCTCAAACGCCGCAAGCGCCGGAATTATCCAGAGAAAATGTGAAAAAAACGGGAAATAGCGGGATTGCCCCAAGCCCTGTAGGAGCTGGCTTGCCAGCGAAGAGGCCCTTACATTCAACATCCATGTTGACTGTTGCACCGCTTTCGCTGGCAAGCCAGCTCCTACAGGGTTTTGCAGTCTCTGGACTTAGCGCACGCCGCTGGTGAAGCGGCTCGCGCCTGGCAACTCCAGAACAATCTCATCACCGACATTCAGCGGACCAACGCCCACCGGCGTGCCGGTCAGGATTACGTCACCGGCCTGCAGCGAGAAGCAGCCGGCCATGTGCTGGATCATCGGCACGATCGGGTTGAGCATCGCGCTGCTGTTGCCATCCTGGCGCACTTCGCCGTTGATGGTCAGGCGAATGCCGATATCGGTCAGATCAGCAAAGGTGCTGCCGGACACGAACGGCGCGATCACCGCCGCGCCGTCGAAGGACTTGGCTATTTCCCACGGCAGGCCTTTGGATTTCAACTCGGCCTGCTTGTCGCGCAGGGTCAAATCCAGCGCCGGAGCGAAACCGGAGATGGCATCCAGCACTTCTTCACGGCTCGGCTTGGTCGACAACGGCTTGCCGATCAACACAGCAATTTCTGCTTCGTAGTGAACTGAACCGCGCTCGGTCGGAATCGTAAAACTGCCTTCCAGCGGCACGACACAACTGCCCGGCTTGATGAACAGCAGCGGCTCGGTAGGCACCGGGTTGTCCAGTTCCTTGGCGTGTTCGGCGTAGTTGCGGCCAATGCACACCACTTTCCCCAGCGGAAAATGAATACGCGTACCGTCGACATACTGGTGCTGATAGCTCATTTCCGACTCCTGGTTCGTGCTCTTAACATTCGAAAATCAAACAGCAAAGATCTTGCCCGGGTTCATGATGCCGTTCGGGTCGAACACCGCTTTAACTGCTTTCATGTACTCGATCTCGACCGGGGAACGGCTGTAGGTCAAATAATCACGCTTGGTCATGCCCACGCCGTGCTCGGCGGAAATCGAACCGTTGTACTTCTCGACGGTTTCGAACACCCACTTGTTGACGGTCGCGCATTTGGCGAAGAACTCGTCCTTGCTCAGGTTATCCGGCTTGAGGATGTTCAAGTGCAGGTTGCCGTCGCCGATGTGGCCGAACCAGACGATTTCGAAGTCCGGGTAATGTTCGCCGACGATCGCGTCGATTTCCTTGAGAAACGCCGGGACTTTCGACACGGTGACCGAGATGTCGTTCTTGTACGGCGTCCAGTGGGAAATGGTTTCGGAGATGTACTCGCGCAGCTTCCAGAGGTTCTGCAACTGGGTTTCGCTCTGGCTCATCACGCCGTCCAGCACCCAGCCCTGCTCGACGCAGTGCTCGAAAGTTTCCAGGGCGTGGTTGGCCACTTCTTCGGTGGTCGCTTCGAATTCCAGCAGCGCGTAGAACGGGCAATCGGTTTCGAAGGGTGCCGGGACATCGCCGCGCGCCATGACTTTGGCCAAGGCTTTATCGGAAAAGAATTCGAAGGCGGTCAGGTCGAGTTTGCTCTGGAACGCGTGCAATACCGGCATGATCGAGTCGAAATCAGTGGTGCCAAGTACCATGGCAGTGAGGTTTTTCGGGGCCCGGTCCAGACGCATGGTCGCTTCAACCACAAAACCGAGGGTACCTTCGGCACCGATGAACAGCTGACGCATGTCGTAGCCGGTGGCGTTCTTGATCAGGTCGCGGTTCAGTTCCAGCAAGTCGCCCTTGCCAGTCACGACTTTCATGCCCGCAACCCAGTTGCGGGTCATGCCGTAGCGAATGACCTTGATCCCGCCGGCATTGGTGCCGATATTGCCGCCAATCTGGCTGGAACCTGCCGAAGCGAAGTCCACCGGGTAGTACAGGCCTTTTTCTTCAGCGACGTTCTGCAAATGCTCGGTGACCACACCTGGCTGACAAACGGCCGTGCGGTCAGTGAGGTTCACGTCGAGAATCTGGTTCATGTAGTCGAACGACACGACTACTTCGCCATTGGCGGCCACCGCCGCGGCGGAAAGCCCGGTACGACCGCCGGACGGCACCAGCGCCACCTTGTGTTCATTGGCCCAACGGACAATAGCCTGCACCTGCTCGGTGGTCTTGGGAAACACGATAGCGGTCGGGGCCGGGGCGAAATGCTTGGTCCAATCCTTACCGTAAGCATTCAGGGAGTCGGCATCGGTCAGCACCTTGCCAGGCTCAACCAGGGTCTTCAGCTCTTCAATCAAGGCAGGATTGGTCATCGACAGAACTCTCGAACAATTCATGGTCATCCTGAGAACGCTTCACGTCGCAGGAATGAGTGTTTAGCGGGGCGCCTATGCTAGCATATCGACCCCGCAGGATAGTGCCCAAAGGCTGTTCTGCGGCGACGGCTTTCTTGCCGTCGGGGTCAGCGTCTGTTGACCATTTCCTGCCATTTTTCTCCGGGATACAGGTTTACGCAGATGAGCAAGACTTCTCTCGATAAGAGCAAGATCAAGTTCCTTCTTCTCGAAGGCGTCCACCAATCGGCTGTCGACGTTCTCAAGTCGGCGGGTTACACCAGCATCGAGTACCTCACTGGTTCTCTGCCGGAAGCCCAGCTGAAGGAAAAGATCGCTGATGCGCACTTCATCGGCATTCGCTCCCGCACTCAACTGACCGAAGAGATCTTCGATCACGCGAAGAAGCTCGTGGCTGTAGGGTGTTTCTGCATCGGCACCAACCAGGTTGACCTGAACGCAGCTCGCGAACGCGGCATCGCGGTGTTCAACGCACCGTACTCCAACACCCGCTCCGTTGCCGAACTGGTGCTGGCCGAAGCGATCCTGCTGCTGCGCGGCATCCCTGAGAAGAACGCTTCCTGCCACCGCGGCGGCTGGATCAAGAGCGCGGCCAATTCCTTCGAGATCCGTGGCAAGAAGCTGGGCATCGTCGGTTACGGCTCGATCGGCACTCAACTGTCGGTTCTGGCTGAAGGCCTGGGCATGCAGGTGTACTTCTACGACACCATCACCAAGCTGCCACTGGGTAACGCTACTCAGGTAGGCAACCTGCACGAACTGCTGGCGATGTCCGACATCGTTTCGCTGCACGTACCGGAAACCGCCGCCACCCAGTGGATGATGGGCGAGAAGGAAATCCGCGCCATCAAGAAAGGCGGCATCCTGATCAACGCCGCCCGCGGCACCGTGGTCGAACTGGACCACCTGGCTGCGGCCATCAAGGACAAGCACCTGATCGGCGCGGCCATCGACGTATTCCCGGTGGAGCCACGCTCCAACGACGAAGAGTTCGAAAGCCCGTTGCGTGGCCTGGACAACGTGATCCTGACCCCGCACATCGGTGGTTCCACCGCTGAAGCCCAGGCTAACATCGGTCTGGAAGTGGCGGAAAAACTGGTCAAGTACAGCGACAACGGTACTTCGGTATCGTCCGTGAACTTCCCGGAAGTGGCCCTGCCGGCTCACCCTGGCAAGCACCGCCTGCTGCACATCCACGAAAACATTCCGGGCGTGCTCAGCGAGATCAACAAGGTCTTCGCCGAAAACGGCATCAACATCTCCGGTCAGTTCCTGCAGACCAACGAGAAAGTCGGCTACGTGGTAATCGACGTCGACGCCGATTACTCGGAAATCGCCCAAGAGAAACTGCAGCACATCAACGGCACCATTCGTTGCCGCGTGTTGTTCTGATAGTGACTTGAGCGACAAGAAAAGGAGACCTTGGGGTCTCCTTTTTCATGGGCGCGGTTCTTTATTCCGAGCAGGTTACTTAACGTTGACGGTGATCTTCTCGGAAACGATCGGCGGATCGAACGGTATGTGGTTGCTATCGCCCAGTTCAAGCTGCAAGGTGTGTTTGCCCGGCGTAAGCGTTACTTCACCCTGGGTCTGCGCGCCGCCGAAATGCTGGTGGTTGGCATCTTTGGGAATCGGCGCACCGGCGGCTGGCAGCTCGTCGACGTCGATCAGCAAGTGGTGATGACCGGTGTTCTTTGTGGTATTGCCCGCCGGAGCCAAGGAAATGTTCTCGACAGCGAACTTGACGATGACAGTTTGCGGCACCGTGTCACCGTTCTCAAGATCAACGAAGAACACTTCAGCGCCCTTCGGGGCCGGTGTAGCCGCACTGGCCAGCACCGAAACACCCATCAGCAGGCCAGCCAAAGCAGCACGAAACATAAACGTTTTCATTCTCTTCTCCAGTTTTTCCGTAAAATCCGCGTGACCATGACAACTTCATGGTCAATCGTTGTCGAAGGCACTCGATAACCATAGCAAAGCGATCCTGAATCAGAGCATCGCGATAATGAATTCAAAGGAGTGACCATGCGTTTTCTGCCTGGCCTGATCTGTTTGCTACCCCTTCTGAGCCCTCTGGCTCATGCCGAACTGATTGACGACATAAACGACCGCGGCGAACTGCGTATTGCGCTTGAGGCCAATACACCGCCCTTCAATTTCAAGGAAGACGACAAACTCGCGGGCTTTGAAGTCGAACTAGGTCGAATGCTGGCCAACGAACTGGATGTGCGGGCCGACTTCGTTGTCACCGATTCCGGCGATCTGTTGACCGGCGTTGAAAGCGGCAAGTACGACGTCGCCATCAATCACATAGCAATGACCCCGGACCTGAAAGAACGTTTCGACTTCAGCGAGCCTTACGTTCAAACCAATGCGCAATTGATCGCGCAGAAAGAAGAGCAACCGCGTCCGATGGTGTTGGTGCAGTCGTTTACAGAAGAGAAACCAAACGCCGCCTCACCCGTGAGCCTGGCGATTCCGTTTCAGAAAGGTAACCCGGCGTTTCATGCCAGCCTGGAAAACGCGCTGCAGCGGATCAAGGATGACGGGCGACTGCAAGCGCTGGAGCAGAAGTGGTTTACGGCGGATGCGAGTGTGGCGCCGAAGCCGTGAGGCACTGCAGATCTAAAAGTCAGTGATATACCTGTGGGAGCGAGCCTACTCGCGATAGCGGTGGACCAGTCAACAAAGATGTTGAATGTTAATTCGCTATCGCGAGCAGGCTCGCTCCCACATTGGTTTTGTGTCGGTTGTCAGTCCTGCATGGCCAAAGCAGCCACCGCCTCGGCCAACTCCAGCTCACTGAAGACCTGCACGCCATTGCGCCTGAGCAAAGCCGCCGTCACACCTTCGCCCGTAACCTTCACGCCACTGAAGCTTCCGTCATACGTCAGCAAATTCCCGCAGGACGGGCTGTTGGCCTTGAGCACGGCGATGCGGATGCCGTGCTTTTGCACCAGTTCCAGCGCCTGATAAGCCCCGGATAGAAACTCGGCACTGACATCCTCGCCCTCGGTGGTGATCACGCAGGCCTGGCCATCCAGCACTTCAGCGCCCTGCCCGCCGGGGATTTCCGCCGCTGCCCTGGGCGTCGGCAAACCGCCGGCAACCTCGGGACACAACGGTACGACCCGACCTTCATCCAGCCACTGCTGAAGCTGATCGAATGGCCCGCTGGCCCCGCCGTCGTAACGGACGCGGTGGCCCAGCAGGCAGCGGCTTACCAGAATCTTTTGCATGATCAGAACGGCTCATTACCCCGACGCCGGAACCAGCCAGTCAACGACAGGCGATCCCGGGTGGCGGGCAGGACTTCGTGGGGCACTTCGCCCGACAGAAACACCACCAGGCATCCGCCGGTGGGCACGACATCGTATTCCACACCCTCATCCAGATACATGCGCAATTGACCGCCGTGCTCGGGCAGCCAGGCGTCATTGAGGTAGACGACCGCCGACACCATGCGCCGGTCGTCATCGCGGAAACGGTCGACATGCTTGAGGTAGAACGCGCCGGGCGGGTACAGCGCGAAATGGCTTTCGAAATCTTCCAGACCCAGAAACAAACCGCGATTCATCGCTTGTCGCAGGCTGTCCATCAACGCTAGGTAGCTGTCGCACGCCTCGGCCTGGCCGGGGTCGATCCACTGAATATGGTCACCGCGAATCCCCTCGCGAACCTCCGATGAGGGACCTCGGCCTACGGCGGCTGGGGCCAGTTCACCCTCGGCCGCACGTTTACGGCACTCAGCCGCCAGCGCTCGGGTCAGATCCTGAGGCAGGAAAATATTCTGTTGCGACCAGCCGCGTGCAGCCAGGTCGTCAACGATACGCAACAGCAGCGGGTGATCAGAGGGTATTTGCATGCCGCGCATAGTATTCCTGTGCCTGAAAATCCGACAGAGCCACGCAGCGGGTTGATACGAATTCTCGACAAGCGCGGATGCCACACGGAGAATAGTCGGCTGCTGACAGGAGTCCCTATGCGCCGGTTGCTTTTTTCACTGTTGATGCTCTGTGTTTTGCCCGCTTGGGCAGACGGCCACGACCAGTTGTACAAGGTCGCCGGCTGGCCAGAGCAACGCGCGCATTTCAACGATGCTCTCACGGCCGCACAAAAACGCTACGAGAGCAGCCTGCCACCCGCGGTGTTTCAAGCACTGGTCAATAACAGCAATCAGCGTTTCGCTGCCCAGTCCGTCGATCAGCGTGCCGAAGCGCAAATGCGCAAGAGTCTCGCCGACCCCAAACCCGCACTGACCTTCTTTCAATCGCCCCTTGGCAAAAAGGTCGTTGCTGCCGAACTGCTGGCAACCCGTCGCGACCAATTGGCGAAAAACGCCAAGGGTCTGCCGAAGATTCAGGCCAGCGACAGCCGTCAGTTGATCATCGGCCATCTGGCCCAGGCCCTGCCCGCCCGCGAGGCGGGGGCTGAAGTCAGCCTGGCGATTGCAGGCGTTGCGGCCGACAGCCTGAGTTCAATGATCCCAGGGTTGCTCGGTGGTGGTCAGGCGCAAGGGATGTTGAACGGTCAGCGTCAGCGCTTGATGGACCAGATCGGCAGCGACCTGAACAACACGTTGCTGTATGTCTATCGCGACCTTTCGGATGACGAACTGGAAGAGTTCGCCACGTTTGCCGAGTCCACCGAGGGCCAGGCTTATTACCAGGCGGCGCTGGCGGCGATTCGGGCGGGGTTGGCGGTGGGGCAACCTGCTTCGAATTTGGCCCAGTAATTGTTGGTGTCTGTGAAGGCCCCTTCGCTGGCAAGCCAGCTCCTACAGGGGAACGCATTCCAACTGTAGGAGCTGGCTTGCCAGCGAAGGGGCCAGAACTGTCGCTACAGATTCCGGCCTTTGATCCGCTTGGTCAAAAACCCGAAATACTCCTCCCGCATCACCAGCGTCTCATTCGCCAGATGATGCCGTGCCTCTGGCAACATCAACACCTGAGGCCGGTCGAACTTGGCCTTCAACACCTCAAGGTTATGCTCCCAATCCACCGTCATGTCCGCCTGCCCCTGCACGATCAGCGGCCGACGCGGGCTGTTCGGTGCGGCCTCGATTTGCTTGATCCAGCGCGCCAACGCCCCGACCCACGCCGTTGGCAGACGCTGCGGCTGCAAAGGATCGGCCTGGAGGAACGGCAAGAAATCAGGGTCGTTGGAGTTCTCGCTAAAGCGCCGGGCGATGGCTTTGACGAAAGGTTTGAGCAGGTAATAGCTGAGCTTTGACCAACCCCAGGCACGCGGCCTGACCAGGGGTGACAATAGAATCACCTGACCTTGAGCGGGGCTGTTCGCGCCTTGATTGAGCACATGATCAATCACGATCGCCCCGCCCGTGCTCTGCCCGCACAGGTGCCACGGCTGCGGCAGGTCGATGGACAACGCCTCGGCGAACAAGCCTTCCAGCGTGTCCTGATACTCGGCGAATTCCTTGATGCTCGCCCGCTCGCCGCTGGACAGACCATGCCCCGGCAGGTCGCAGGCGATCACGGCGAACCCCTGATCCAGCGCCCACTCGATCACATGGCGGTAGAGCCCGGTGTGATCGTAGAACCCGTGGAACATAAACAACGTCGCCTTCGCCCGCTCAGGCCACCAGTACTGACTGACCAATTCATAGCCATCGATCTCGAAACGCCCCAGCCCCCCGCGCAGCGTACGACCCGGAAAATCCAGCCCGTAAAAACGCTGATATGCCATGGCCTCGGTCGACAGCGCCTGCCCTTCGGCCAATGGCCGCAGGCTGGCGCGCAAGTGATCGGGGGCAAAAGTGGCGGACATGAAGGATTCCAGAGCGTTAAACAGACTTTATAGGCCTGCGATATTCATCTGTCGCAGCAAGCATGGCAAGCTAGCCGACCTTCGAGGATTCAAACCCATGCGTCCGGCCTACCGCACCCCACTGCTTGCCAGCCTGCTCGCCCTCGTGTGTGCCGGCGTTTTGTGGGCCGCATATGACTGGTTTCAGGGGCGCTACTTGCGCGCGTTCAGCGAACACACCGCGGTGTTTTCCGGCGACCCGTTGCGCCTGCCCGACGACCTCGCCGGCCCCGGCGCCATCCGTCTGGTGCACTTCTGGGACCCGGCCTGCCCGTGCAACGTCGGCAACCAACAACACTTGAGCGAACTGGTTGAGCGCTATGTGCCGCAAGGCGTTGAGTTTTACGCCGTGCAAAAACCCGGCAGTCACGGCCAGCTACCCACCACGCTGAGCAGCCTGAAAACCATCAACGTGCTGCCTGGCGCCGAACAGATCCCCGCCAGCCCGGCCGTAGCGATCTGGGACCGCAGCGGCAAACTGGCCTATTTCGGTCCGTACAGCGAAGGCCTGACCTGCAATTCGAACAACAGCTTTATCGAACCCATTCTGCAAGCACTGAGCGAAGGGCGCGCGGTGAGCGCAACCCATACGCTGGCCATCGGTTGCTACTGCCCTTGGCCGGTGGAAGTGAAGTAAGGCATTCCTGACTTTTGCAGGACCGCAATGCCCGACACAGAAGGTCTGTGTTACATGTTTGCAGCCCACACGGGCGGCAATCCTATAAGAACAAGGAGTCACCATGAAACGCGTCCTGACCGTACTTGCCTCGCTGGTAGTCGTGCTCACCATCGGGGTCGGCGGGTACGTGTACAGCAAGCAACCGACGCGCCAGGGCCAAGTGGAATTGCAACGCCTGCAAAGCTCGGTGACCGTGCGCTACGACGAGCGCGGCGTACCGCATATTCGCGCTGAAAACGAAATCGACCTCTACCGTACCCTCGGCTATGTGCAGACCCAGGACCGCTTGTTCCAGATGGAAGCCATGCGGCGCCTGGCCCGTGGTGAACTGGCGGAAATCCTCGGCCCGAAACTGATCGACACCGACAAACTGTTCCGCAGCCTGCGTATTCGTGAACGTGCCGCAAGCTATGTGGCCGCGCTGGATCGGCAGTCGCCGGCATGGAAGGCCCTGGAAGCCTATCTGGACGGGATCAATCAATATCAGGACAGCCACGCTGCGCCCGCCGAGTTCGACGTGCTGGGCATCCACAAACGCCCGTTCACGGCTGAAGACAGCATCAGCGTCGCCGGTTACATGGCGTACAGCTTTGCCGCAGCGTTTCGCACCGAACCCTTGCTGACGTTTGTGCGCGACCAACTGGGCGCCGACTACCTGAACATCTTCGACCTCGACTGGCAGCCCAAAGGCGTGTTGGCCGAGGGGCATTCCAAATCTGCTCCAGCACTGTCCGCCAGTGACTGGAAAGACCTCAACGCTCTTGCCCGCTTGAGCGAACAGGCGCTGGCCGACAATGGCCTGCCACAATTCGAGGGCAGTAACGCCTGGGTGATTGCCGGCAACCGCACCAAAAGCGCCAAGCCACTGCTGGCCGGCGACCCGCATATTCGCTTCTCGGTGCCGGCGGTCTGGTACGAGGCGCAACTCTCGACGCCAGGCTTTGAACTGTACGGCCACCATCAGGCGCTGGTGCCGTTTGCGTTTCTGGGCCACAACCTGGATTTCGGCTGGAGCCTGACCATGTTCCAGAACGATGATCTGGACCTGATCGCCGAGAAGACCAACCCGGACAACCCCAATCAGGTCTGGTATCGCGGCAAGTGGGTGGACATGGTCACCACCGAGCAACAGATCGCCGTGAAGGGCCAGGCACCGGTCAAGCTGACGCTACGTCAATCGCCCCACGGGCCGATCATCAACGACGCACTCGGCACGGCGGCCGGCAAGACGCCGGTGGCCATGTGGTGGGCTTTCCTTGAAACACCAAACCCGATTCTCGAAGGCTTCTACCAGCTCAACCGCGCCGACACCCTGGCCAAGGCGCGCACCGCAGCCGCCAAGGTTCAGGCGCCGGGGTTGAACATTGTCTACGCCAACGCCAAGGGTGACATCGGCTGGTGGGCCTCGGCGCTACTGCCTAAACGCGCGGTTGGGGTGAAGCCCGGTTTCATCCTCGACGGCAGCACCAATCAGCCGGACAAGGACGGCTTCTACCCGTTCAGCGCCAACCCGCAAGAAGAAAACCCGGCACGCGGCTACATCGTCTCGGCCAACTTCCAACCGCTGTCGCCGACCGGCATGGAAATTCCGGGCTACTACAACCTCGCCGATCGCGGCCAGCAACTCAATCACCAGCTCAGCGACAAAAACGTGAAGTGGGACATCGACGCCAGCAAGAAGCTGCAACTGGGCACCACCACTGCCTACGCCCCCCGTCTGTTGGCGCCGTTGTTGCCGGTGCTGCGTGAGGTGGTGAGCGATCCCGCAGAACTCAAGCTGGTGGAGCAACTGGCGCAGTGGACAGGCGACTACCCGCTCGACTCCACCAGCGCCACGCTGTTCAACCAGTTCCTGTTCAACCTGGCCGACGCAACGATGCACGATGAGCTGGGGAATGATTTTTTCGAGACCTTGCTCTCGACCCGGGTGATCGACACTGCACTGCCACGACTGGCTGCCACGCCTGATTCACCGTGGTGGGACAACCGCAACACCCTCGACAAGGAAACCCGGGCCGATACGGTCAAGGTTGCCTGGCAAGCGAGCATCGCTCACCTCAAGACCACCCTGGGTGCGGATTCGGCGCAGTGGCAGTGGGGCAAGGCACATACCCTGACGCATGGCCATCCACTGGGCATGCAGAAGCCGCTGGACCGGATCTTCAACGTCGGGCCGTTCGCCGCACCCGGCACGCATGAAGTACCGAACAACCTCTCGGCCAAAATCGGCCCGGCGCCCTGGCCGGTGACTTACGGCCCGTCGACGCGGCGCCTGGTCGACTTTGCCGACCCGGCTCACAGCCTGACCATCAACCCGGTCGGCCAGAGCGGCGTACCGTTCGACAGCCACTACGACGACCAGGCCGAGGCGTATGTCGAAGGGGTTTACTACGAAGCGCATTTCAACAACGAAGAAGTCACGGCCAATACGCGTAGCACGCTGAAATTTTTGCCAGCGCGAGATGTGCCGTAGATTTTCGGTGCCTGCTCGCGAAGAGGCCTAACCAGACAACAACAATTTGTGTTCAAACCATCGCAGCAAAATTCCGTCTGAACTGCTGCGGCGTTACCCCCAGCCTGCGGTTGAACACGCTGCGCATGTGCTGGGCATCGCGAAATCCACATTGGTAGGCCACGGTCTTGAGCGGCGAATGCGTGCTCTCCAGCAGCACTCGCGCCGCATCCACCCTCGCCCGCTCGACGAACTCCGCCGGGGTGATTTTTGCTTCCTTGGCGAACACCCGGGAAAAATTGCGCGAGCTCATGTTGGCCGCAATCGCCAGGTCAGCAAGGGTCAGATCGCCTGTAAGGTTGGCTAGCACGTAGAGCTGAACCATCGCCACGACAGAAGTGGGTTCAGCGTGGGGCATCAGAAACGGGCTGAACTGAGATTGCCCGCCCGAACGCTGAGTGAACACCACCAGACGCTTGGCCACGTTCAACGCAACGTCCGGCCCGTGGTCCCTGGCCAGTAAATACAACGACAAGTCGATTCCCGCGGTGACACCGGCGGAGGTATAGAGCTCGCCGTCCTGCACGTACAAGCGATCCGCCTCGACCCGGGTCGACGGACACAACTGTGCCAGAGCGGCAGCGTCGCCCCAGTGGGTCGTCACGGTTCGTCCATCGAGCAATCCGGCCCGGGCGAGTATGAACGCGCCATTGCAGATCGAGCCAAAGCGTTGTGCCCGCGCGCAGGCACCCCGCAGCCAGGCATCGAACGCGCCGCCAAAATCCATGAACGGCAACTGCGGCCCACCGGCCACCAGCAGCAAGTCATACGCCTCTATCGCCTCGCTGAAATGCGTGTGGGCATTGAGCGACAGACCGTTGGAACACGGCATTACTCCGCGCCCGACGCCGATCACCTCCAGCCGATAGTGGTCTTGCGGCTCGAGAAAACGATTGGCTTCAGAAAACACATCCATGGGACCGGTGACGTCCAGGGACTGAACGCCGGCGAAGACCACGATGGCGATGGTTTTACTCATGGCGAGAAACGCCCTCAATTGTTAGCCATTACACGACCTGTAGCAGCTGCCGAGCCTGCGAGGCTGCGTTCGGCTGCGAAGCAGTCGTGAAATCAAGCGCCTCGGTCTTACAGATAAACCGCATTTTCAGGGTTTACGACTGCTGCGCAGCCGAACGCAGCCTCGCAGGCTCGGCAGCTGCTACGGGGCTGCGTGGTCCATCAAACTTAGCCAATCCACGCACAACAAGCGAGGTTGGCGCGATATGCAGGTTCATTGGCAAGGATCGCAGCCATGGATCGATTGTCCACTTCCGGGGGCCAGCACAGACTTTGCCCATCAGCGCCGCCACGGCGTTCCCCGCGAGGACAGCACCATGAGCAGCAACATTGCCGGTATCAACATCCCCGACAGCGCACTGGCCAAGGCCACCACCGAATACATCCGCGACGTCGAATCCGACCTGCTGTATCACCACTCGCGCCGGGTGTTTTTGTTCGGTGCCTTGAGCGGCGAGCGCAAGCAACTGGCCTATAACCCGGAACTGTTGTACGTCGGCGCGATGTTCCATGACCTCGGCCTGGTGGAAGGTCATCGCAGCGATGACGAGCGTTTTGAAGTCGACAGCGCCAACGCCGCCAAAGCGTTCCTCAAGCCTTTCGGGCTAAACGACGACGATATCGAGCAGGTCTGGTTGTCGATTGCGCTGCACACCACACCGGGCGTGCCACAGCACTTGCGGCCGAACGTGGCGCTGGTGACCGCAGGCGTTGAAATGGACGTGTTGGGCATCGACTACGCGGCGTTTTCCACCGAGCAGCGTGAGGCGGTGGTGCATGCGCATCCACGGGGTGAAGGGTTCAAGGAGTGCATCCTGTGTGCGTTCGCCAACGGCTTCAAGCATAAGCCGGACACTACGTTCGGCACGGTGAATGCGGATGTGCTGGTCGACAGCGAGGCGGGGTTCAAGCCGATGGACTTCGTCGAGATCATCCGCCAATCCCCTTGGATTGCCTAAACCAAATGTGGGAGCGGGCTTGCTCGCTCCCACATTGGAACTGGGTTGACCACATGAATGTGGTCAACCCGCATCAAGCTCAGGCCGCTTCCGGCGCCTGCGCGCGGCGCACGTCCGGTTGTTTCCAGGAGTCGGCAGCGCCTTCTTCGATGGCTTGTTGAATCGCACGCTTGCGGCTTTCTTCGGCGCGGCGGCTGAAGAACCAGACCAGGAAGGTCACGATCGACACCGCCAGCAGAATCAGGCTGGCCACGGCGTTGATCTCAGGCTTCACGCCCAGGCGTACCGCCGAGAACACTTCCATCGGCAGGGTCGTGGAACCCGGCCCCGACACGAAGCTCGCCAGCACCAGGTCATCCAGCGACAGGGCAAACGACATCATGCCGCCTGCCGCCAGCGATGGCGCAATCATCGGGATGGTGATCAGGAAGAACACCTTGAATGGCTTGGCCCCGAGGTCCATGGCCGCTTCTTCAATGGACAGGTCCAGCTCACGCAAGCGGGCGGAAACGACCACCGCGACATAGGCGGCACAAAAGGTCGTGTGCGCGATCCAGATGGTGATGATGCCGCGTTCCTGTGGCCAACCGATCATCTGCGCCATCGCCACGAACAGCAGCAACAACGACAGACCGGTGATCACTTCGGGCATCACCAACGGCGCGGTAACGAGGCCGCCAAACAGCGTGCGACCCTTGAAGCGTGTGATGCGGGTCAGCACAAACGCCGCCAACGTACCGAGTGCGACCGCTGCCACCGCCGTGTAGCAGGCGATTTCCAGCGAGCGCACCACCGAGCCCATCAGTTGGGTGTTGTCGAGCAGGCCGACGTACCACTTGATCGACCAGCCGCCCCACACTGTCACCAGTTTCGAGGCGTTGAACGAGTAGATCACCAGGATCAGCATCGGTGCGTAGATAAACAGCAAACCGGACACCAGCATCAGGCTGGAGAATCTGAAGCGCTTCATTCTTTGCCCTCCATTTCTTTGGCCTGACTACGGTTGAACAGGATGATCGGCACAATCAGGATCGCCAGCATCACCACCGCCAGGGCAGACGCCACCGGCCAGTCACGGTTGTTGAAGAACTCTTGCCACAGCACTTTACCGATCATCAGGGTTTCCGGACCGCCGAGCAGTTCCGGGATCACGAACTCGCCCACCACCGGAATGAACACCAGCATGCAGCCGGCGACGATCCCGTTCTTGGACAGTGGAATGGTGATCTTCCAGAAGCTGTTGAAGGTGCTCGAACCGAGGTCCGAGGCGGCTTCCAGCAGACTGTGGTCGTGCTTCACCAGGTTGGCGTAGAGCGGCAGGATCATGAACGGCAGATAGGAGTAAACGACACCAATGTAGACCGCGAGGTTGGTGTTGAGGATCTGCAGCGGTTCGTTGATCCAGCCCATGCTCATCAGGAAACCGTTGAGCAAACCGTTGTTACTGAGGATGCCCATCCACGCATACACGCGAATCAGGATCGCGGTCCAGGTCGGCATCATGATCAGCAGCACCAGCACCGTTTGCATCTCTTTACGGGCACTGGCAATGGCGTAGGCCATGGGGTAACCGATCAGCAGGCAAAGGACGGTGCTGATCAGCGCCATCTTCAACGAGCCGAGGTAGGCTGCGATGTACAACTCGTCGCCCGCCAGCATCGCGTAGTTGGCGAGGTTGAGCAGCACCTGCAACTTCTGGTCGACGAAGTTGTAAATCTCGGTGTACGGCGGAATGGCCACGTCGGCTTCGGCGAAGCTGATCTTCAAGACGATGAAGAACGGCAACATGAAGAACATGAACAACCAGATGAACGGAACCCCGATGACCAACTGGCGGCCACCGGGAATTATTCGATTGAGGCGGCGTTTGAATTTGCGCATGTTCATGAGCGAAGTACCACGCCGCTGTCGTCTTCCCAATACACGAAAACCTGGTCACCCCAGGTTGGGCGCTGACCGCGGCGCTCGGCGTTAGCGACGAACGACTGGACGATCTTGCCGCTCGGCAATTCGACGTAGAACACCGAGTGACCACCGAGGTAGGCAATGTCGTGCACCTTGCCGCTGGACCAGTTGTATTCGCAGGTCGGCATGATCGGCGTCACCAGCAGTTTTTCCGGACGGATCGCGTAGGTCACGGATTTGTCCTGCACCGAGGTGCTGATGCCGTGGCCCACATAGATCTGACGGTCCAGGTCCTTGCAGGTGATGGTGGCGTGGCCTTCGGCGTCGTCGATCACTTCACCGTCGAAGATGTTGACGTTGCCGATGAACTCGCAGACCAGACGGCTGGTCGGGGTTTCGTAGATGTCGATCGGGCTGCCGATCTGGGCGATCCAGCCCAGGTGCATAATCGCAATGCGCTCGGCCATGGTCATGGCCTCTTCCTGATCGTGGGTCACCATGACGCAGGTTACACCGACGCGCTCGATGATCTCGACCAGCTCAAGCTGCATCTGCGAGCGCAGCTTTTTGTCCAGTGCGCCCATCGGTTCGTCGAGCAGCAACAGCTTCGGTCGCTTGGCCAGCGAACGCGCCAGTGCCACACGTTGACGCTGGCCACCGGACAGCTGATGCGGCTTGCGCTTGGCGAACTGGCTCATCTGTACCAGCTTGAGCATGTCGGCCACGCGCGCATCGACTTCAGCCGCGGGCAGCTTGTCCTGCTTGAGGCCGAAGGCGATGTTCTGCGCCACGGTCATGTGCGGGAACAAGGCGTACGACTGGAACATCATGTTGATCGGCCGCTCGTACGGCGGCATGTCGGTGATGTCTACGCCATCGAGGAAAATCCGCCCTTCGGTCGGTCGCTCGAAGCCGGCGAGCATACGCAGCAACGTGGATTTGCCCGATCCCGAGCCGCCGAGCAGGGCGAAAATTTCACCTTTCTTGATTTCCAGGGACACATCGTCCACGGCAATCGTCTCGTCGAACTTCTTCGTGACCCGGTCGATTTTGACCAGCACCTGTTTAGGTGACTGGTCGCCCTCGAGGGCTTTCTTATAGGCGCCGGAGGCAACTGCCATTTACGAAACTCCCAGAAAAAAAGAGTGCAGTTCGCTCAAGGTGAGCCAACCTTGGATAGTTTGAGCCCTGAAGCTATTTACCCGACTTGACCTTGGTCCAGCTGCGGGTCATCAAACGTTGAATGTTTGGTGGTAACTCGACCGACACGTAAGTCTTGTCGAGGACGGCTTGCGGTGGATACACCGACTCATCGGTGCGGATGGACTGTTCCATCAGTTTGTCCGAGCCGGGGTTGGGGTTCGCATAGCCAACAGAATCACTGACTTGTGCGATCACCTCGGGTTTCAACAAATAGTTGATGAAGGCGTGGGCCTCTTTGACGTTGGCCGAATCCTTGGGAATCGCCAGCATGTCGAACCACAACGCGCCACCCTCTTTGGGAATGGTGTAGGCAACGTTTACGCCTTTGCCGGCCTCTTCCGCCCGGGCCTTGGCCTGGAACATGTCACCGGAGAAACCGATGGCGATGCAGATGTCGCCGTTGGCCAGGTCCGAGATGTACTTGGACGAATGGAAGTACGTGACGTAAGGCCGCACCGCCAGCAATTTGGCTTCAGCCTTTTTGTAATCTTCGGGGTTAGTGCTGTTGGCGTTCAGGCCCATGTAGTTGAGGACCGTTGGCATCATTTCATCGGCAGAATCGAGGAACGCTACGCCGCAGCCGTGCAGTTTCTTGATGTTTTCCGGCTCGAACACCACATCCCAGGAGTCGATCTTGTCGACACCCAGTACCGCCTTGATTTTTTCGACGTTGTAACCGATGCCGTTAGTACCCCACAGGTAGGGAACAGCGTAAAGATTACCCGGATCGTTTTGCTCCAGACGCTTGAGCAGCACCGGATCAAGGTTGGAATAGTTAGTCAGCTTCGACTTGTCGAGCTTCTGGAAAGCGCCCGCCTTGATCTGCTTGCCGAGGAAGTGGTTGGACGGCACGACGACGTCGTAACCGGTACGCCCGGCCAGCAACTTGCCTTCCAGGGTTTCGTTGGAATCGAAAACGTCATAAACCGGCTTGATGCCGGTCTCTTTCTGGAAGTCCGCCAGGGTCGTCGGACCGATGTAATCCGACCAGTTATAAATATGCACAGTGCCGGCGGCCTGGACACTAACGGCAAGCGTCAGCCCGGCGCCAACCAGCATGGCATTGCGAAACAAAGAAAAAATTGGCAAGTGGAGGTCCTCTAAAATGAGTTGGGCCCAAGTTGCCCCGCGTTACATGACAGCCATGGCTGCCCGGCAACAAAACCGGCGCGCAACTTACCCTCGAAAAACCGTTCCAGCAAACTTTATGAAGATCTGTAGCAGCTGCCGCAGGCTGCGTTCAACTGCGAAGCAGTTGTGCTGTTGAAAACGCGGAGGTCCTTCGGACCTCAACGCAGCCTTCGGCAGCTGCTACAAATTTACTTCTTATTTACCCGATTTGATCTTGGTCCAGCTGC
Source organism: Pseudomonas sp. GL-B-19 (assembly GCF_019956415.1). Lineage (GTDB taxonomy): Bacteria > Pseudomonadota > Gammaproteobacteria > Pseudomonadales > Pseudomonadaceae > Aquipseudomonas. The sequence goes on along the minus strand of NZ_JAHBDK010000042.1, from coordinate 124,885 downwards.
GAGTCAGGAGCCGCTGGGTCGCGGCCGGCAAGTCGGCAATCGCGTACAGCTTGGCCAGCACGTCCGCTGGCGGGTAGATGCCTGGATCGCTGGTGATGTCTTTATCAACCAACGGTGTGGCGGCCGCGTTACCGTTCGGGAAGCGCACGGCGTTGGTGATTTCCGCCATGATTTCCGGCTTCATCAGGAAGTTCATGAACTTGTAGGCGCCTTCAACGTTTTCGGCATCTTTAGGCATGGCGACCATGTCATAGAAGCTGCCCGCACCTTCTTTCGGAATGTTGTAGCTGACTTTCACCTTGTCACCGGCTTCAGCCGCGCGGGACTTGGCCTGGTAAATGTCACCCGAATAACCCACGGCTACGCAGATGTTGCCGTTGGCCAGGTCAGAGATGTACTTGGACGAGTGGAAGTAAGCGATCGAAGGACGGACCTTCATGATCAGCGCTTCGGCTTTGTCGATGTCTTCTTTCTTCTGGCTGTCGGTTGGCAGGCCCAGGTAGTGCAACGCTACCGGAATCATCTCGGTTGGCGAGTCCAGCAAGCTGATACCGCACGACTTCAGCTTGGCAGCGTTTTCAGGTTTGAAGATCAGGTCCCAGGAGTTGGTCGGCGCATCGGCACCCAGTGCAGCCTTGACCTTCTCGGCGTTGAAACCGATACCGATCGAACCCCACATATACGGGAAGGCGTGTTCGTTGCCCGGGTCACTCACCGATACCGCTTTGAGCAGCTCAGGGTTCAGGTTTTTCCAGTTAGGCAGCTTGGACTTGTCCAGTTTCTGGTAAACGCCAGCCTTGATTTGCTTGGCCAGGAAGTTGTTCGACGGCACGACGATGTCGTAACCGGACTTGCCCGCCAGCAATTTGGCTTCCAGGGTTTCGTTGCTGTCGAAGACGTCGTAGACCACTTTGATGCCCGACTCGTCTTCAAACTTCTTGACGGTGTCCGGTGCGATGTAGTCGGACCAGTTGTACACGTGAAGAACCTTGTCGTCCGCCTGAACTGCACCCGCCATCACGCCCATCAGGGACATGGCGAGAAGGGTCTTGCCAGCTATCTTCATACCTAATGCCTTCATCGGTAATGCTCCAATTTTTTCTTTTTAACCACGTGCTCAGCGGCCTTTCCTGGGCATCTGAAACAACCGGTAGTCTGGCAAGATCCAAGGCAGGCTTTCAAGGAAAGACCCCTCCTTTGTTTGCTCTGAGCGAAATGTAACGTCACACCCGCTCAGAGCCTAGCACTTAGCCCTGCAACGCACTCAGGGTCAGGTCCAGACACTTGCGTGCCTTGGCCACCAACTCATCGATTTCAGCCGGTGTAATCACCAGTGGCGGAGCAATGATCATGGTGTCGCCCACGGCGCGCATGATCAGGCCGTTGTCGAAGCAGAACTGGCGGCAAATCATGCCGACGCCCTTGCCTTCGTAACGTTTGCGAGTGGCTTTGTCCTGAACCAGTTCGATGGCCCCCAACAGACCGACCCCGCGCACTTCACCCACCAGGGGATGATCGTTCAGTTCTCGTAGGCGACTCTGCAAATAGGGTGCCGTTTCTGTGCGTACGCGTTCGACAATTTTTTCTTCGCGCAGGATGCGGATGTTCTCCAGTGCCACCGCAGCGGCCACCGGGTGCCCGGAATAGGTGAAACCGTGGTTGAAATCGCCACCTTCGTTGAGCACCTCGACCACTTCGTCACGCACGATCAGGCCACCCATAGGGATGTAGCCGGACGTCAGGCCTTTGGCGATGGTCATCATGTCGGGCTTGAGGTCGTAGTAATCGGTACCGAACCACTCACCGGTGCGGCCAAAACCACAAATCACTTCATCCGCCACGAACAGGATGTCGTACTTGGCGAGGATTTCCTTGATGCGCGGCCAGTAGATGTCTGGCGGAATGATCACGCCGCCGGCACCCTGGATCGGCTCGGCAATAAAGGCACCGACGTTGTCCACGCCGACTTCCAGAATCTTCTCTTCCAGCTGATTGGCCGCCCAGACGCCGAACTCTTCAGGCGTCATGTCACCGCCTTCGGTGAACCAGTACGGCTGCGCGATGTGGACGATGCCCGGAATAGGCAAGTCGCCTTGTTCGTGCATGTACGTCATGCCACCCAGGCTCGCGCCGGCCACGGTGGAACCGTGATAACCGTTCTTGCGACTGATGATGACTTTTTTCTTCGGCTGGCCCTTGATCGCCCAGTAGTGACGAACCATACGCAGCATGGTGTCGTTGCCTTCCGAACCCGAACCGGTGAAGAACACGTGGTTCATGCCCTCAGGTGCGATGTCGGCGATGGCCTTGGCCAGTTCCAGTACCGGCGGGTGAGCGGTCTGGAAGAACAGGTTGTAGTAAGGCAGTTCGCGCATTTGCTTGCTGGCGGCATCGGCCAGTTCATCACGACCGTAACCGATCGCTACACACCACAGACCGGCCATGCCGTCGAGTATCTTGTTGCCTTCGCTGTCCCACAGGTAAACGCCCTTGGCGTTTGTGATGATCCGCGGGCCTTTCTCTTTCAGCTGCTTGAAATCGCTGAACGGGGCCAGGTGGTGATCGTTGCTCAGGGTTTGCCATTCACGGGTTTGCGGATTATTGCTGGTCATACAAATCTCCTAAAAAAAATCAGGTGAAAGCGCCGCCCGACTACGACGGCGCCCGGCGTATCAGACGGCGAAGAGCAGGAACTCGCGCTCCCACGAACTGATCACGCGCTTGAAGTTTTCATGCTCGGCCCGCTTGACCGCGACGTAGCCAGTGATGAATTTTTTGCCCAGGTACTTCTCGATGGTTGCGCTGTTTTCCATGCGTTCCAGCGCGTCCTCGATGGTCAGCGGCAGGCGCAGGTTGCGGCGTTCATAGCCACGGCCCACCACCGGCGCGCTCGGGTTGAGGCCTTCGACCATGCCGATGTAGCCGCAGAGCAGGCTCGCGGCAATCGCCAGGTACGGGTTGGCGTCGGCGCCCGGCAGGCGGTTTTCCACCCGACGGTTTTGCGGGCCGGCATCCGGAACCCGCAGGCCCACGGTGCGGTTCTCTTCGCCCCACTCCACGTTCACCGGTGCCGAAGTATCTGGCAGGAAGCGGCGGAACGAGTTCACGTTCGGGGCGAACAGCGGCAACAGCTCGGGGATCAGTTTCTGCAAGCCACCGATGTGGTGCAGGAACAGTTGGCTCATGGTCCCGTCTTCATTGGAGAAGACGTTCTTGCCGGTTTCGATGTCGATAATGCTCTGGTGCAAGTGCATCGCACTGCCTGGCTCGCCGGTCATGGGCTTGGCCATGAAAGTCGCCGCCACGTCATGCTTGAGCGCGGCTTCGCGCATGGTGCGTTTGAACACCAGGATCTGGTCGGCCAGGGACAAGGCGTCGCCGTGACGGAAGTTGATTTCCATCTGCGCCGTGCCGTCCTCGTGGATCAACGTATCGAGGTCCAGCTCCTGCAACTCGCACCAGTCGTAGACGTCTTCGAACAGTGGGTCGAATTCGTTCGCCGCTTCGATCGAGAACGACTGACGACCGATTTCCGGACGCCCGGAGCGGCCAACCGGGGGTTGCAGCGGGTAGTCGGGGTCGTCGCTGCGCTTGGTCAGGTAGAACTCCATTTCCGGCGCCACGATGGGTTGCCAGCCGCGGTCGGAATAGAGTTTGAGGACCTTCTTGAGCACGTTGCGCGGCGACAGCTCGATCGGGTTGCCTTGCTTGTCGTAGGTGTCGTGGATCACCTGGGCGGTCGGTTCGATGGCCCACGGCACGAGGAATACGGCGTTCTGGTCGGGGCGGCAGATCATGTCGATGTCGGCCGGGTCGAGCAGTTCGTAATAGATGTCGTCTTCGACATAGTCGCCGGTCACTGTCTGCAACAGAACGCTTTCGGGCAGGCGCATGCCTTTTTCAGCGATGAACTTGTTGGTCGGCGAGATCTTGCCACGGGTAATCCCGGTCAAGTCGGCGATCATGCATTCGACTTCTGTGATCTTGTGGTCTTTCAACCAATCGGTGAGCTGGTCGAGGTTGTTACTCATAAATGCCTCTAGGCTTTGAGTTTCCTGCCGCTTGCTTGCGTCAGGCAATGGTTGACGCATCGGCGTCGCGTTAAAACGGGTGTCTTCGACAGGCTATCGTGATTTTTCGCACGGTGCGGCAAACGCCAGGCGTGCGGCATCACAAGCGATAGTCGGGCCGCTATTGTGAATCGGTTCTATATTGAATGAAGTAACCGTAATGGGGGTGCTATCAAGGCCGTCCAGAATATCGGACGGAGACAGTCGATCCGTCATGGATGACAGGATTACCGCCCGGTCCGCAGGCGCTGAGGCCACTGCGCGGACGTAGGTGTCGCCACTGATGTGATAAGCATGCAGACCGATGAGCTTAGAGCAGTCGGTGACGCCGATTAACGGCAGGCGAGACATGAAGCACCCCGGTATTATTGGTGTTATGGGTTTGAATCGAGCTTAGCCTTGTTCATTTTTTTACACAACACCCCCGTAAAAAATACAACACGCCCCGCTCAAGCCCGCGGCAGCTAAAGCGTTCAAAGGCATAAAAACGCCCCAAACTGCCTCAAAAAAGCCTTACGAGCGCTTTTTTAGGGCAAAAAAGGCCTCGCTTGACTTCGGCATGCCGTTCGGGTTGACTGGAATCCGAAGTGTTCAATGATTGATATTTTTAACAACAAAGGTGTTGCATCATGTCGGTACCCCCGCGTGCCGTTCAGCTTAACGAAGCGAACGCGTTCCTTAAGGAACATCCTGAGGTTCTGTACGTTGACCTTCTGATTGCGGATATGAATGGTGTGGTGCGCGGCAAGCGCATTGAACGCACCAGCCTCCACAAGGTTTACGAGAAAGGCATCAACCTGCCGGCCTCTCTATTTGCTCTGGATATCAATGGCTCGACGGTGGAAAGCACCGGCCTGGGCCTGGACATCGGTGATGCTGACCGAATCTGCTATCCAATCCCTGACACCCTGTGCAACGAGCCTTGGCAGAAGCGCCCTACCGCGCAACTGTTGATGACCATGCACGAACTCGAAGGTGACCCTTTCTTCGCGGATCCCCGTGAAGTCCTGCGTCAAGTGGTCGCCAAGTTTGACGAGATGGGTCTGACCATCTGCGCGGCCTTCGAGTTGGAGTTCTACCTGATCGATCAGGAGAACGTGAACGGCCGCCCACAACCGCCGCGCTCGCCAATCTCCGGCAAACGCCCGCATTCGACTCAGGTCTACCTGATCGACGACCTCGACGAATACGTCGACTGCCTCCAGGACATTCTGGAAGGTGCGAAAGAGCAAGGCATCCCTGCCGACGCGATCGTCAAGGAAAGCGCCCCGGCGCAATTCGAAGTCAACCTGCACCACGTGGCCGACCCGATCAAGGCCTGCGACTACGCGGTCCTGCTCAAGCGTCTGATCAAAAACATCGCCTACGACCATGAAATGGACACCACCTTCATGGCCAAGCCTTACCCGGGCCAGGCGGGCAACGGTCTGCATGTCCATATCTCGATTCTTGATAAAGATGGCAAGAATATTTTTGCCAGCGAGGATCCCGAGCAGAACGCCGCACTGCGTCACGCGATCGGCGGTGTGCTCGAGACCCTGCCCGCGCAGATGGCTTTCCTCTGCCCGAACGTTAACTCCTACCGTCGTTTCGGCGCACAGTTCTACGTGCCGAACTCGCCATGCTGGGGCCTGGACAACCGCACCGTGGCGATCCGCGTTCCAACCGGTTCCTCCGATGCCGTGCGCATCGAACACCGTGTTGCCGGCGCCGATGCCAACCCGTACCTGCTGATGGCTTCGGTCCTGGCAGGCGTACATCACGGCCTGACCAACAAGATCGAGCCGGGCGCTCCGGTCGAAGGCAACAGCTACGAGCAAAACGAGCAGAGCCTGCCGAACAACCTGCGCGATGCACTGCGCGAGCTGGACGACAGCGAAGTCATGGCCAAGTACATCGATCCGAAATACATCGATATCTTCGTGGCCTGTAAGGAAAGCGAGCTGGAGGAGTTCGAACACTCCATCTCCGACCTTGAGTACAACTGGTACCTGCATACCGTGTAAGTGGTTGCAGTAAAAAACAACGCCGCCGGCTTTACAGCTTGCGGCGTTTTTTTATGGCCGCCTTCGGCGGATCGCGAGCAGGCTCACTCCTACAGGGGATTTACTGTGAACACAGAATTTATATTCACCGGAGATCAACTGTGGGAGTGAGCCTGCTCGCGATGGCGTCCTGGCAGACAACATCAAACCCTGCTCGTACAATGCCCGCTGCCCCCGCAGGAGACTTCAATGACCCGACTCGCCACCCCACGCAAACCCCGCGCCCGCAGCCAGGCCCGGATCGATTCGATACTCGATGCCGCCCGTACGCTGCTGGCCGCCGAGGGCGTGGGAAGTCTGTCGATCTACAGCGTCGCCGAGCGCGCGGAGATCCCGCCCTCCTCCGTCTATCACTTCTTCGCCAGTGTCCCGGCACTGCTTGAAGCCTTGACGGCCGACGTCCACGCCGCGTTCCGCGCCTGCCTGCAAGCGCCCATCGATCACGACGCCCTCAGCGGCTGGCGTGACCTGTCACGACTGGTGGAGCAACGCATGCTCGCGATCTACAGTGAAGACGCCGCCGCCCGCCAATTGATCCTCGCCCAGCATGGCTTGACCGAAGTCACCCAGGCCGACCGCCAGCACGACATCGAACTGGGCGACCTGATGCACAAGCTCTTCGATCACCACTTCGAATTGCCCAAGCTGCCCACGGACGTCGACGTGTTTGCCCTGGCCATGGAGCTCGGCGATCGCGTCTACGCACGCTCGGTGCAACAACACGGCCAGATCACGCCACGCATGGCCGAAGAAGGCATGCGTGTATTTGATGCTTATCTGGGCCTGTACCTGCCGCCGTACTTGGCCAGGCGCGACATATAACGCAACGAGGTGTTCTGTTCATGGCGCACGTACCCGACAACTACCTTGGCGTGTGGAAACGACGCCTGATCGCCTTCCAGTCCGGGCGCACCGACAGTGAAACAGCGGTGTACTGGCTGCAAACCCCACGCCTGTTTGCCGACCTGCGCATCCCGCCCGCCGCGCTCCCGGCGCTGCCCCTGGAACAGCTCAATCACACGGACCTGTTGACCTTAAGCGAACAAAAGGGCTTCGCCGGTGTGACCGAGGTCGAGGGTGACATTTGCCAGTGGCATCGCAAACTGGACTATCAACCTGACAGCGCCGGGCAAGACATCGGGCGCATGCACTTTGAAACCAGTGAGCGCCTGATCGAAACCGCCCTGGACGATGACTACTACGAAGTCTGGGAGCGACTGCCCGACTCTCGCGGCATCTGTCGCGGTCAATGGTTGCAGGCCGCCGATGATCCAACGCGGGTTGCCTGCCTGGTGCTGGCCGGCGATTACTTTCTATTCGCCGCCAGCCGGGTTGTCACGTTGGCCCTCGGCGGTCATCTGCGTGATCACATGAACGCTGCGGCTGCACACCAATTGCTCACGACGGAGTTATCCTTTGGCCGTCACCATGGCGGGCAAACCCCGTGGCAGATCGACTACTCCACACTGCCCCGGCAAACCGGCCTGCCCTTGTTGCCGGCAGACATTGACCCAACTGCCGGCGACCTGTTCAGCGACCCGCGCGTGCTGTCATCACTCGGCACCTACGCGCCTGAAACGGGTTGGCGCTGCGCCCCCGAGCCCTGACATAAAAAACCCCGAAGGGCTCACACCCTCCGGGGTTGTTGTTTGCCCACAGGCTTACAACTTGGCGATCGACACTTCGGTGGATTTCACAAACGCGATCACTTCACTGCCAACCACCAGTTCCAGCTCTTTCACCGAGCGCGTGGTGATCACCGAAGTGACGATGCCGGACGCGGTTTGCACGTCGATTTCCGACAGCACGTCACCCAGTACGATTTCCTTGATGGAGCCTTTGAATTGGTTGCGAACGTTGATGGCCTTGATAGTCATGAGCTTGATTCCTGTCGTTGAATAAGTTCGGTTAATGAGCCCAACGCAATTGCGTGGGCAAGGGTGAAACGGGTTCCGGTTCCGGCGGTTCGCCGGGCAGTTCGAGCACACGATTGAGCACTTGGGTTTCCAGCGCCGCCAGCCGATGCGAGCCGCGAACCCGAAGGCGCGGTAGTTCCACTAGCAGGTCGAGGCCGACTTCACCCTCTTCGATCAGGATCACCCGATCGGCAATCGCCACTGCTTCACTGACGTCGTGGGTCACCAGCAACACGGTGAAGCCGTGCTTGCGCCAGAGCCGCTCGATCAGTTGCTGCATTTCAATTCGGGTCAGGGCGTCCAGTGCACCCAGCGGTTCGTCGAGCAACAGCAAACGCGGTTGATGGATCAGCGCCCGAGCCAGGGCCACACGCTGTTTCTGTCCACCGGACAAGGCGGCAGGCCATTCAGTGGCGCGATCGGCCAGACCGACTGACGCCAGCGCTTCCAGTGCTTGTGGCCGCCAGTTGCCCTTGAGCCCGAGGCCGACGTTGTCGATGACCTTTTTCCAGGGCAACAAACGCGCTTCTTGAAACATCAAACGCGTGTCTTCCCGCGCGTCACTCAGCGGCGCGGCACCGGCGAGCAATAAACCGCCCGTGGGTTGGTCGAGACCGGCCAGCAGGCGCAACAAGGTACTTTTGCCACAGCCACTACGACCGACGACCGCAACGAATTGGCCCGCCGGTATGTGCAAGTCGATCTCGCGCAACACCTGCCGCGAGCCAAAGGTTTTTTGCAGTTTGCGCACCACCAGCGGAATCCCGCGCAGCAGGCGTGGAGGTTGTTGAGCCGTCATGCCGCACCTCCTTTGGCAACCTGATAAGCCGGGTGCCAGCGCAGCCATACACGCTCAAGCCCACGGGCCGCGAGGTCGGCCAGTTTGCCGAGTACCGCGTACAGAAGAATCGCCAGCACCACCACGTCGGTCTGCAAAAACTCCCGGGCGTTCATCGCCAGATAACCGATGCCGGAACTGGCGGAGATGGTTTCCGCAACGATCAGCGTCAGCCACATGAAGCCCAGAGCGAAGCGCACGCCGACCAGAATCGAAGGCAACGCGCCCGGCAGGATCACCTGGCAAAACAGGCTGAAACCGGACAAGCCATAACTGCGTGCCATCTCCACCAGTGCTGGATCGACGTTGCGGATACCGTGATACGTGTTGAGGTAGATCGGGAACAATGTGCCCAACGCCACCAGAAAAATCTTCGCCGACTCGTCGATGCCAAACCATAAAATCACCAGAGGAATCAGCGCCAGATGCGGCACGTTGCGGATCATCTGCACCGAACTGTCGAGCAGGCGTTCGCCCCATTTCGACAGGCCCGTGATGAAGCCCAGCGCCAGACCGATACTGCCGCCGATGGTGAAGCCCAGCGCAGCGCGCCAGCCACTGATTGCCAGGTGCGTCCAGATTTCGCCGCTGCGCACCAGACTGACGCCGGCCTCGATCACCGCGATGGGTGCCGGCAGAATCCGTGTTGACAACCAACCCGCCGACACCGACAACTGCCACACCGCAAGCAACAACACCGGCAACGCCCAGGGCGCAAGACTGTGGATAATTTTCTTCATGGCACGCCTCAGCTCTGGGACGCAGCTTTGGGAAGAATGTCGTTGGCGACCATCTCACCAAACGGGCTGACGTAACCCGCGCTTTTCGGCAACTCGGGACGCTCAATGTCGAGGTGCGGGAACAGCAATTCGGCCACGCGGTACGACTCTTCAAGGTGTGGATAACCGGAGAAGATGAACGTGTCGATGCCCAAATCCGCGTATTCCTTCACACGAGCCGCCACGGTCAGACCGTCGCCAACCAATGCAGTACCAGCACCGCCACGCACCAGACCGACACCGGCCCACAGGTTGGGGCTGACTTCGAGGTTGTCGCGGCTGCCGCCATGCAGTGCGGCCATGCGCTGCTGGCCGACGGAATCGAAGCGCGCCAGAGAGGCCTGAGCGCGGGCGATGGTGTCGTCGTCCAGATGCGAGATCAGTTTGTCAGCCGCTTGCCACGCCTCGGCATTGGTCTCACGAACGATCACATGCAGACGAATACCGAAGCGCACAGTACGACCCAGCTTCGCGGCTTTGGCGCGCACTTGTTCAATCTTCTCGGCAACGGCGGCCGGTGGTTCGCCCCAGGTCAGGACCATTTCCACTTGCTCTGCCGCGAGGTCTTGTGCCGCTTCCGACGAGCCGCCGAAGTACAGCGGTGGACGCGGTTGCTGGATCGGCGGATAGAGCAACTTCGCCCCTTTCACGCTGATGTGCTGACCGTCGTAATCAACGGTTTCGCCTTCCAGCACCCGACGCCAGATGCGGGTGAATTCCACCGAGGCCTGATAGCGCTCTTCGTGGCTGAGGAACAAACCGTCGCCGGCCAATTCTTCCGGATCACCGCCGGTGACCAGATTGAACAACGCACGACCGCCAGACAGACGATCCAGCGTTGCTGCCTGACGCGCCGCCACCGTCGGGGAAATGATCCCGGGGCGTAGCGCAACAAGAAACTTCAACCGCTGGGTCACCGGGATCAGTGACGCGGCCACCAGCCACGAGTCTTCGCAGGAGCGACCGGTAGGAATCAGCACCCCGCCGAAACCCAGACGATCCGCCGCTTGCGCGACTTGTTGCAAGTAACCGTGGTCAACGGCGCGAGCGCCTTCGGCGGTGCCAAGGTAATGGCCGTCGCCGTGGGTAGGCAGGAACCAGAAGATATTGAGGCTCATGGAGTGGTCTCCTTCAGGGAATCGAATTACTGCGCTTTGGTTACTGAGCTTTGGGCAACGGCTGCCGGTGGCGTCCAGATCACGTCTTTGATGCTCAGCTGCTTCGGAATCAGCTTGAGCTCGTAGAAGCTGTCGGCGATTTTCTGTTGCGCGGCGACCACTTCAGGGGTGAGGAACAACGCACCGAAGCCCTGGCGTTTCATCGAGGTCAGGGTGATGTCCGCCGGCAAGCCGAGCAGTGGCGAAACCTGTTGGGTGACGTCTTCGGGATTGGCCTTGGACCATTCACCGACTGCGCGCACTTCTTCGACGAGGGTCTTGATCACCTCAGGATTTTTCTGCGCGTAAGGTTTGCTTGCGAGGTAGAACTGATGGTTGTCGACGATGCCCTGGCCGTCGCGCAGGGTGTGCGCTTGCAGTTGTTTTTCAGCGGCGGCCTGGTACGGGTCCCAGATGACCCAGGCGTCGACGCTGCCACGTTCAAAGGCAGCGCGGGCATCGGCCGGCGGCAGGAACACGGTCTGGATATCGGTGTATTTGAGGCCGGCGTCCTCCAGCGCACGTACCAACAGGTAGTGCACGTTGGAGCCTTTGTTGAGCACGACTTTCTTGCCCTTGAGGTCCTTCACCGATTTGATCGGCGAGTCCTTCGGCACCAGGATCGCTTCGCTGTGTGGCGCCGGTGGTTCGTAGGCGACGTAGAGCAGATCAGCACCCGCAGCTTGAGCAAATACCGGCGGGGTTTCGCCGGTCACGCCGAAGTCGATGGAGCCGACGTTCAGGCCTTCGAGCAGTTGCGGGCCACCGGGGAATTCAGTCCATTGCACGTCCACGCCTTGGGCGGCGAGACGTTTTTCCAGCGTGCCTTTGGCTTTGAGCAGCACCAGGGTGCCGTACTTTTGATAACCGATTCGCAAGGTCTCGGCTTGAGCTTGAGTAATGGCGCCGAAGGACACAGCCGCAACAAACAGAGCGACCAGACCACGACGCAAAATGACAGTGCGCATAGCGCTCTCCTTTTTGCAGTGAGGTTTTGGCTGCACCTGCTAAGCCGTTGGCGGCTGAGTAAGGTGATTTTTTGTTCGAAAAGTGCCTGAGCTTCGCTCGGCGACTTTTCAAACTAAAAAATGAAAAAGCTTTAAATGCTCCAGCGAGCACTCAACAAACGTTCATTCAACAGATTCGGGTCGAGCGGCTTTGGCCGCCTCGCCATGGCGCTGAAAAACAGTTCCAGCGACTCGTTCAATCGTTGCTCCAGCTCCGGCGCCAATTGCGCCTGGGCGCGGCCTTCGCCGTAAGCGATCTGGCTGTCTACAGCAAAAATTCCGTGAAGCATTTCCTGAGCTTTGAGCGCCGACAGCACCGGTTTGAGTGCGTAATCCACCGCCAGCATGTGGGCGATGCTGCCGCCGGTGGCCATCGGCAACACGACCTTGTGGCTGAGCGCGCGCTCCGGCAGCAGGTCCAGCACGGTTTTCAGTGCGCCCGAGAACGACGCCTTGTAAACCGGTGTGGCAATCAGCAGGCCGTCGGCGTTTTCAATCTGTTGTAGCAGGTCGATGACCTTGGGGCTGTCAAAGCGTGCATGCATCAAGTCTTCTGCCGGGAAGTCCCGAACCTGGTAACTCACCACCTCCACCCCTTGCTCCTGTAACCAGCGTTGGGAGCGTTCCAGCAACACCCCGGAACGGGAGCGTTGGCTGGGACTGCCACCGAGTGAGACGACCAACATTCAGATGATTCCTTGACCGTTGTTGGCGATTCGCGGTTTGCGATCTCGCTGTGATGGGAGTGACCTTAACAGGTGACTTATATATCTTTAAATCATATTTATTCATTTAGTTATTCTTTTCAGATATATACAAACACTGATTTCGAGGTATAAAAAAAGGCCGTCGAAACGGCCTGAAATCCCCTGCTTTGTGAATCTGAATACTGCGGCGCCTGTCAGGCCGTCTTCGCGAGCAGGCTCGCTCCCACAGGGAAATGCATTCCAAATGTGGGAGTGAGCCTGCTCGCGATGGCGATTCAAGCCACGCTGAAAATGCTTACCTGTTCGGCTGAGGCGTCAGACGCAAATAAGGCTTAACGGCACGATAGCCCTTGGGAAACCGCTGCTTGATTTCATCCTCATCCTTGAGCGACGGCACGATCACCACTTCATCACCGTCCTGCCAGTTGGCCGGGGTGGCCACTTTGTAGTGGTCGGTGAGTTGCAGCGAGTCGATCACCCGCAGAATTTCGTGGAAGTTGCGGCCGGTACTCGCCGGGTACGTGATGGTCAGTCGAATCTTTTTGTTCGGATCGATCACGAACAGCGAACGCACGGTCAGAGTGTCATTGGCGTTGGGATGGATCAGGTCGTAAAGGTCCGACACCTTGCGGTCGGCGTCGGCGAGAATCGGGAAGTTGACGAGGGTGTTCTGGGTTTCGTTGATGTCCTCGATCCACTTGTTGTGTGAGTCCACCGGGTCAACCGACAGGGCAATGGCTTTCACCCCACGGCTGGCAAACTCATCCTTGAGCCTGGCGGTGAAACCCAGTTCGGTGGTGCAGACCGGAGTGAAGTCCGCCGGATGGGAAAACAGCACGCCCCAGCTATCGCCCAACCACTCGTGGAAACGAAGGGTGCCGGCGCTGGAATCCTGTTCAAAGTCGGGGGCGATATCGCCCAGTCTGAGGCTCATGGTGCTGCTCCTGATGAGTGCTTGTTGAGCTCGACTGTGCCTGCATTTGCGAATAAGTAAAAAGAATAAATATCGATTTATTTAGAACATAAATGAATATTAAAGATCTGTTCACTGGACGTGATCGGGCAACGAGACGAACATCGCCCACAAGGTTCGAGAAGGCCTTGAGTGCTGCAAAAGAAGGAAATTTCGAGACGGGTTTACGGGGGTGATCCCGCCTTGAAACGCAAAAGCCCCGCCGGGCGTGATGCCGGGCGGGGCTTTTTTGTCTCTGTTACACGAGCGCTATTACAACAGCGGGATCGAGTAGCTGACGATCAGACGGTTTTCATCCTGGGTGCGAGTGTTCGGCAGGTCTGTACGCCAGGTCGCATTTTTCCAGGTAACGCCGAGGTTCTTCAGCGGGCCTTGCTGAAGGACGTAAGCAACGGTCAGATCGCGTTCCCACTCGGAAGCGCCGTTGGCCGCCTCTCCACCGCTGGCGTTAACGGTATCGATGTCGTCACCGTGCAGGTAAACCATACCTGCCGTCAGGCCAGGTACGCCGACCGTGGCGAAGTCATACAAGTAGCGTGCCTGCCAGGTGTGTTCGCCAGCACGGGCGAACTTCTGGATTTGCGAGTCGGTGATGATGTAAGCCGACGCTCCGTCACCCTGGTTAAGGAAAGGGAAGTCGCTACTACCGTTGCTGACCTGGTAACCGCCACCGAAGGTATGACCGGCAACGGAGTACAGGAACAGGCCGCTGTACAAGTTGTTGTCGACCTTACCTTTACCGCTCGGCGCGTTGTAGTTGCCAGTGCTGAAGTACAGCGGGTCGTGACCGTTGGCACCATCATCAGAGCTGTTGAAATAACGTAAATCCGACTTCAACACGCCCGGGCCGATTGCCCAGTTGTGAACCAGACCCAGGAAGTGTTGCTTGTAGAACTCTTCCAGGTTGCCGTAGTAATACTGGGCCGTCAGGTCCTTGGTGATTTTGTAATCGCCGCCGGCAAAGTTGAACTTGTTGCTGTCGCGGAATTTGGGACCACGAGTGTTCGCACCCGAAATGGACATCTGCTCGTTGTTGCTGGAGTTACGCCCCTTAACGGCTTCGATCTGGCCACCGATCAGCGTCAGGTCCTTGATGTCACCGGAAGAGAGCTGGCCACCCTGCCAGGTCTGCGGCAGCAGTCGACCGTCGTTGGTCACGATGACCGGCAGTTTTGGTTGCAGGGTACCCAGCTTCAGTTCGGTCTGGGAGATCTTGGCTTTGGCAGTCAGGCCCAGGCTGGAGAAGTCATCAACCGCTTCGCCGTTGGATTTGGTTGGGAAAACAGTGCCGCCGTAGGAGGTTGCAGTGGCGCCATTGGTGCCGCCGCCCGAATCCAGCTTCACGCCCAACAGGCCGATTGCATCAATACCGAAGCCGACAGGGCCTTGGGTATAACCAGAGATGAAACGCAGATCGAAGCCTTGGCCCCATTCTTCGTTTTTGTTCGGGCCCGTACCATCACGGTAATCGGTGTTGATGTAGAAGTTACGCAGCCCCAGGGTGGCCTTGCTGTCTTCGATGAAACCGGCGGCGCTTGCTTGCTGCGCCAGAACCCCAACGGCCACAGCCATGGCCAAGGTGGACTTGTTCATTGTTTCGCTCCTCATTTCTAATGCTTGTGGTCCTGGTCCTGGGTCTAGCGCCCTGGATCCTAAGACGCGCAATTTTTGCCGAGCTGTCTAGCCCGGTCGTTTTGGTGGTGCAGGATACAGTTCAATAAAGCCAAAAAGAATTTTGTGTTTCTTTTTAATTCCGTTTGGGAATATGCCTATGCAGCACAGATTCGAGGTATCGGCAAAAACGCCCATTCCTTGACCTGCTCTGCTGTCGGGAATCAATGTGCTAAAGCCGAGCCCCATGATGAGTACCGGACGGGGCTTACTTTAGGTGCTTGCGAAAAAAACCAAAAAGAATAAAAAATACGCACAACAGCAGTTATTGGAATATACGCAAACAAAAAAAAGCCTCGCCAGCAGGCGAGGCTTCTTTGGACGGCTTTTTACAAGAAGCTGTAGGTGTAGTTGAAGATCACACGAGTCTGGTCAACATCGGGGTTGTTGGAGACTTCACTGCCGCGATAGACGCCATTACGCACCGTCACACCGAAACCTTTGAGGGCGCCCTGCTGGATGGTGTAGTCGACCCGCATGTCGCGCTCCCACTCGGACGCATCAGGGCCCGTGCCGTTCGTTGCTTTGATGTCATCGCCGTGCAGGTAGGCGATCGAGGTTTTCAGGCCCGGCACACCCAGCGCCGCGAAATCATAGGAGTACTGGCCAAAGGTGGTGTTTTCACCGGCACGGACAAAACCGTTGATCATGGAATCGGTGAACAGGTAGAAGCTGGCACCGCCCTCACCTTGGTTATTACCGTTGCTATCAACCACGTTGGCCTGGTTCAGGTAGACGAAGCCACCGTCATCGCTCACGCGCTGGTGACCCAGCAGGAATGCGTTGCCACCCAGGGTGTAGGTGAACATACCGCTCCAGGTCTTGTTGTCGACCTCGCCCGGAGTCCTGGCGAAACCGTTGTTGTTGTTGAAGCGGAAACCGGGGTCGCCGTTCTTGCCATTAGAGCTGCTGTCGAAGTAGCGAAAATCCGACTTGAACGACTGCTTGGCATCGATCGTCCAGACGTGAACCATCCCCAGGAAGTCCTGCTTGTAGTAATCCTTCAGTTCCGAGTGGTAGTACTGCAGGGTGAGGTCTTTGGTGGCCTTCCAGTCAACACCGCCGTAACGGAACTGGTTACTGGCCTCAGTACCGCCCGCCACGGCCAGGCCGGAGGAGTTTGAAGAGGCACGACCCGCCGCGTGTTCGAACTGACCTACGTTGAGGGTCAAGTTGTCGATTTCTTTCGAGGAGAGGGTGCCACCGTCAAAGGTCTGTGGCAGCAGGCGGCTATCGTTCGCTACCAGAATCGGCATGTTCGGTTGCATAGCGCCGCCCAGGTGGGCTTCGGTCTTGGAGATGCGCGCCTTGACGTTGGCCGCTGCGCGGCTCCACTCGTTCACAGCCGAACCATCGCTGTCGCTTGGGAAGAAGGTGTTGTTATCCGGGTGATGCCCCTTGCCGCCGTCCAGATGGATGCCGACCAGTGCCTGGGCGTCGATACCGAAGCCGACAGTACCCTGAGTGAAACCAGACAAGTAATCGAACTTGAGGCCTTCAGCGCTCTCTTTCTGATCGGGGCCGGTTTCACGGTTATCGTTGTTGTAATACATGGTGCGGGAACTAACGGAAGCCTTGCTGTCTTCGATGAAACCTGCGGCGCCTGCCTGCTGCGCCAAAACCCCTACGGCCACGGCCAGGGCCAAGGTGGACTTGTTCATTGTCTAACTCCTCTCGTTTCTAATTCTTGTGTTCCTGGCCTCGGTTCGATGGCCGAAGATCCTAAGATGCGCGATTAGCGCCAGAGCGTGACTCACAAGTCAATCGTAACTATGTGTGTCTACGACCATGGTCTAATCCCCCGTTTTTTGGTCCATGTTGGTCATGAGCTCGTTACAAATCTGCAAAGAACGAGCCCATTCGTTCCTCATACCTTTTAGGAATTTAGCGCTGCACCCCACGCGGCCCCGGAATAGAGGCCCCAGCTCATAAGCTAATTACCAAATGGTATTTATTAGACATTTTTTAGATCGTTTAGCGTTTGAAGCAATTCGGAAACAACCCCCCACCGAAAGGCGACGCCATGACGACCAGACGCGAACTATCCAGCCTAATTGTTACAGTTTGTGTGTCCCTGATATTTTCTCATTCCGCTCAAGCGGTCAACCTGACTGTGGGTTATCAAACCGGCATCGACCCCAGCAAAGTCCCTCAGGCGGACGGCCTGTATGAGCAAACCATCGGCCAGAAAATTGACTGGCGCCGCTTCAACAGCGGCCCTGAAGTGGTGACCGCCATCGCTTCCGGTGATGTTCAGATTGGCAACCTCGGCTCCAGTCCTTTGGCCGCGGCCGCCTCGCGCAATCTGCCGATAGTCGCGTTCATCGTGTCAGCCCAGATCAATGCGGCTGAAGCCCTAGTGGTGCGCAACGGGAGCGGTATCGACAATCCGCAAGATCTGATCGGCAAGACCATCGCCACCCCCTTCGTTTCAACCTCTCACTACAGTTTGCTCGGCGCACTGAAGCACTGGGGCCTGAACGCCTCGAAAGTCAAAGTGGTGAATTTGCAGCCGGCGGAGATCGCGGCAGCGTGGAAGCGTGGTGATATTGATGGCGCGTTTGTCTGGTCGCCGGCGCTGGGGGAAATTCGCAAGACAGGCAAGACGTTGACGGATGCCGCGCAGGTCGGTCAGTGGGGGGCGCCGACGTTTGAAGTCTGGGTCGCGCGTAAGGATTACGCCGAAAAACATCCTGAGGTGGTGGCCAAATTTGCCAAGGTCACCCTGGACTCGTTCGCCGACTACGCCGCGCATAAAGACAGCTGGACCGCCGATTCAGTGCCCGTGCAGAAAATCGCCAAACTGACCGGTGCCAACGCGGTCGATGTACCGGAGTTGTTGGCCGGTTCTACGTTCCCGGATGCCAAGACGCAGCAGACCACCGCTCTATTGGATGGCGGCACGGCCAAGGCGATTGGCCAGACGGCGAAGTTCTTGAAGGAGCAGGGGAAGGTTGAAACGGTGCTACCGGATTATTCGGCGTATGTCAGTGCGAAGTTTGTCGCTGAGTGATTGTTGGCGGCTGCTACGCAGCCGATCGCGAGCAGGCTCGCTCCCACACTGGATCTGCATACACTGGAGATCTCCTGTGGGAGCGAGCCCGCTCGCGAAGGGGGCGCCACGGTTATAAGGTTTTTTCGAAGATCTTCGAATTACGCTGATAGTTGTACAGAGAAGCCCGCGCCGACGGCAGGCGTTCGACGCTGCTCGGCACAAACCCGCGTTCGCGGAACCAGTGAGCGGTACGGGTCGTCAGCACGAACAGGGTTTTCAATCCCTGGGCCCGGGCACGGGTTTCGATGCGTTCCAGCAGCTCATCACCGCGCCCGCCATGGCGGTATTCCGGGTTCACCGCCAGACACGCCAGCTCCCCTGCGTCCGAATCGGCAATCTGATACAGCGCCGCACAGGCGATGATCATGCCTTCGCGCTCCACCACGCTGAACTGCTCGATCTCACGTTCCAGCACTTCACGGGAGCGACGTACCAGAATCCCCTGTTCTTCCAGCGGGCTGATCAAATCCAGCAAACCGCCGACATCCTCAATCGCCGCTTCGCGCACAATTTCAAATTGCTCCTGCGCCACCAGCGTACCGCCCCCGTCGCGGGTGAACAGTTCGGTCAGCAGTGCACCGTTTTCGGCATAACTGACGATATGGCTGCGCGCCACGCCGCCCCGGCACGCTTCAGCCGCCGCATCCAACAGCTCAGCCTGATAGTTGTTGCCCAAGCGCTGCAAATGCGCCGGTACTTGTTGCGGACGCAATTCACGCACCAGACGACCGTTTTCGTCGATCAAGCCCAGGTCGGCGCCGAACAGCAGTAACTTGTCCGCGCCCAGGTCGATGGCCGCGCGGGTGGCGACGTCTTCGCAGGCGAGATTGAAGATCTCACCGGTCGGCGAGTAGCCCAACGGCGACAACAACACGATGGAGCGCTCGTCCAACAGGCGATTGATGCCTTTGCGATCGACACGACGTACTTCGCCGGTGTGGTGATAATCCACGCCTTCGAGCACACCAATCGGCCGCGCCGTGACCAGATTGCCGCTGGCCACCCGCAGGCGCGAGCCCTGCATCGGCGACGAGGCCATATCCATGGACAGGCGCGCTTCAATGGCGATACGCAGCTGACCAACCGCATCGATCACACACTCCAGCGTCGCGGCATCGGTGATGCGCATGCCGTGATGGTAATGCGGGGTCAGACCGCGCGCGGCGAGGCGGGTTTCAATTTGCGGACGGGAACCGTGAACCAGCACCAGCCGTACGCCAAGGCTGTGCAACAGCACCAGGTCGTGGACGATATTGCCGAAATTCGGGTGCTCCACTCCATCGCCGGGGAGCATGACGACAAAGGTGCAATCGCGGTGGGCATTGATGTAAGGCGAAGCGTGACGAAGCCAATTAACGTATTCGGGCATGAACCTGGGCCTGTAATAAATAGCAGCCAAAAAATGGGCGACACTGAAAACGCACAGCGGGCTGATGGTTATCGTCGGAACAGGCTTGGCGACACGCGCGTTCTCCTCATGGATACGGGTTTGAACATCGGCAATTTATACGGTTATTCCGCCAAAACACAAAACCCTGTAGGAGCGAGCTTGCTCGCGAAGGCGGTATAACAGTCGACGATGATGTTGAATGTTATGGCCTCATCGCGAGCAAGCTCGGCTCCTACAAGGATTGCGTGACGGCCGGTGTCAGGCAGTAATGTTCGATCAGCTGACGTAATAGATGCACCGTAGGCTGCAAACGTGACATTTCGAGGTATTCCCCCGGCTGGTGGGCGCAGGCGATATCGCCCGGGCCAAGTACCAGCGTCTCGCAGCCAAGTTGCTGAAGATAAGGCGCTTCGGTGCCGAACGCCACTGCTTCGGCGCGATGGCCGGTGAGCTTCTCGGCAACCCGGACCAATTCCGCGTCCTCGGCCTGTTCGAAGGGGGGGACTTCGGGGAACAGCGGCGCGTAATCAATCTTCACCTGATGCCGTTCGGCAACCGGTTTGAGCCGCTGCAGAATCTCCGCGCGCAAGGCTTTGGGGTCCATGCCCGGCAATGGCCGCAGGTCAAACTCCAGTGAGCACTGACCGCAGATACGGTTAGGGTTATCGCCACCATGGATGCAGCCAAAGTTCATGGTCGGCGTCGGCACGCCAAACTGCAGGTTGCGAAATTCGCGCTGCCACAACAGGCGCAGACCGCGTAATTCGCCGATGGCATCGTGCATGGCCTCAAGGGCGCTATGGCCCAAGCTTGGGTCCGAGGAGTGGCCGCTCTGACCGAGAATGTCGATGCGCTCCATCATGATGCCTTTGTGCATGCGGATCGGCTTCAACCCGGTCGGCTCGCCGATGACCGCCGCGCGGCCCAATGGACGCCCGGCTGCGGCCAGGGCCCGAGCACCGGACATGGAGCTTTCTTCATCGCAGGTAGCGAGGATCAACAGCGGTTGCTTGAACGGCTGATCGAGCAGCGGGATCACCGCTTCGATGGCCAGGGCGAAAAAGCCCTTCATGTCGCAACTGCCCAGGCCAATCCAACGGCCATCAACTTCGGTGAGCTTCAGCGGATCGGTCTGCCACAATGCGCCGTCGAATGGCACCGTGTCACTGTGGCCGGCCAGCACCAGGCCACCGGGGCCGGAACCAAAACTGGCCAGCAGGTTGAACTTACCAGGGCTGACTTGCTGGATATCACAGGCAAAACCCAGATCACCCAGCCACGTCGCCAGCAAATCGATCACCGGGCGGTTGGTCTGATCCAGGTTCGGTTGGGTGCAGCTGACCGACGGCGCAGCGATCAGCGCAGCGAACTGATCTTTCATGGATGGCAAAGGCATCGCTGACTCCAACTCCCGAATGGAAGTCCATCATAGAACCATCCGGCGACAGGAATAAACCGTCGCGGCACGGAGGGCCGGCGAGTCCTGTACACTGCACGACCTTGGCAGCCACACATTCCCCCGGCTGCGCTCCCGATCCTGGATTTTCCGGCCATGCAGAAAGAAACCGAAATCAAGCTCCGCGTCAGCCGCGAAACCCTCGCCGCCCTGCGCGAGCACCCGCTCCTGAAAAAACGCAACAAAAGTGGCTGGGAACGCCGTGAGTTGATGAATCAGTACTTCGACACGCCTGAGCGCGACCTGGCCCGTGCCAAGGTTGCCCTGCGCCTGCGCCGCGATGGCGAAGAAGTGATTCAAACGCTCAAGACCCGCGGCCAGAGCGTCGCCGGCCTGTCCGAGCGTAACGAATACGACTGGAACTTGCCCAAAGCCAAGCTCGACGTGAAGAAACTCGACGGCGAATGCTGGCCCGAGGAACTGGCCGAGCTGGACAAAAAAACCCTCAAGCCGATTTTCACCACCGACTTCGTTCGCGAACGCGCTGAAATCGCCTGGGGCCGTGGCAAGACCAAAGTGGTCATCGAAGCCGCACTGGACCTGGGCCACGTGATCGTCGGTAAGCAGAAAGAAGAAATCTGCGAGCTGGAACTGGAATTGCGCGAAGGCGAGCCGGCGGCCCTGCTGGAACTGGCTGCCGAACTGGCCGCGACCCTGGCCCTGATGCCGTGTGACATCAGCAAGGCCGAGCGCGGTTATCGTTTGTACGACGCCAACAGCTATTCGCTGAGCCTGCCAGCGCCGCAAATCACCGCCGAAACCCCGCTGGACGACGCCTTCGCCGCGCTGAGCTGGCATTTGCTGGGCAGCAGCCAGCGTCTGGCCGAGCAATATCGCTTCAACGGCCATTGGCGCCTGTTGCAGGACTGGGTCGAAAACCTCGCTGAATTGCGCGCACTGCTCAGCAGCCTGGGCCAAGCCGCCCCACGCCAGTCGACGCACGATCTGCGCCTTGCGCTGGACGCGTTGCTGGAAGACTGGCGGCCGCTGGTTCAGGCCGGTATCGAGGACGAAGACGTGCGCAAAGCCGCGCCGGAACAATTCCTCGAAGAACTGGAAGACCCGCGCTGGGGCCTGTTCTCGCTGAGCACCTCACGCTGGTTGCTGGCCCGCACCTGGGCGGCTGATCGCAACGTCCGTGGCAATCGCCAGGGCGCGGCGCAACTCGGTAGCTGGCTGCCGCGTTTGCTGGGTGAAGAAGCGACCTCCCTGCAATTGCAGCGTTATCAGCAACAGCCGGAAGACCTGGCCGAGCAACTGCCGCGCATCGAACGCATCCAGGCCTGGCTGCACCATGCCCGTCACGTGCTGGACATCCCGGAAATGGATCGCCTGTACGGTGAGTTGAAGCAGCTTGCCCTGCTAGCTAACGAGCCGATCACTGATGAATCGCTGGATGCGCGTAAGCAGCAGGCGATTGCTGTTTATCAGAATCGCGCCTGGAAAATGCTGCTGCGTATGTAATACCGCCATCGCGGGCAAGCCTTGCTCCTACAGGTTTTGTGTCAAACCCAATTGGGAGACCGACTCGAATCCTGTAGGAGCAAGGCTTGCCCGCGATGAGGCCAGCCCACTCACCGCAAAACCTCAGACCGGCAAACTCGTCGTAGACTTGATTTCCGACAACGCCACAATCGAGTTCACTTCCTGTATCCCCGGCACCATCGACAGTTTCTCGAAGAAAAACCGCTCATACGCCTCAATGTCCGCCGTGACAATGCGCAGTAAAAAATCCACCGACCCCATCAGCACATAACACTCCAGCACTTGCGGAAACCCGCGAATCGCCTCGGTGAACTCTGTGAAGTTCGAACGCCCGTGCGCGTTGAGTTTGATCTCGGCAAAGATCTGCGTGTTCAGCCCGATCTTCTTACGATCAAGCAGCGTCACCTGCGCGCGAATGATCCCCTCTTCCTTCATCCGCTGAATCCGCCGCCAGCACGGCGACTGCGAGAGCCCCACCTGTTCGGCGATCTGCGCGCTGGAGAGCGAAGCGTCCTCTTGCAGCAACGCGAGAATCTTGCGGTCGTAGCCATCCAGCTCGCTTTGCATAGAAAAACCTTAAAACCTTCTCTATTTGAATTAGACAATTCGATAAGTCGCCAATTGACTCAATCATAGATAAGAAATGCCCGACAACGAATGTAAAAATTCCTCCAGTGATTTTGGAGACCGACCATGCCGCATTTAGAAGCTGTCCATACCCCGCCAACCCGTGCCGACGTCTGGAGCGTCAGCAACACCCACTGCCGGGTTCACTATCTATTGCTCGCCGAAGCGGAACCGGACCTGCTGTGCCGGGCGCTCAATCTGTTCGCCTTGCAGTTTCTGACGCCACAACAGGTCAACGTGCAGCGACAGGATGAATTGCTATCGATCGACATTGTCATGGACGGTCTCAGCTGGCACCGCGCCCAGGTGATTGCAGAAAAACTTCGTAACTTGATCAGCGTCTGCTCGGTCGAGCTGCAAGCGGCTGATGCGGCGTGGGATGAGCCGGTCCAGGCCGCGGGTTGAAAAACCTCGACACGGCTTTGTCCAGTAGTGGCCCAGCAGTCGACAGGTCCGCGACTATCCTTTGCGGACTGTGTTCATGAGGAGCCCGCATGTCCGTTCAACTTGCCATTCAGGACCGCTGGCTGGATCTCAATGATTTGCTGCGCGAACTGGTCGCCCAAGGCTTTATCAGCCATGACTCGGCCGAGCACGCGCTCAATGCTCGCCGCCGACACGCCACCAATGGCCAGCTGCATCCGCTCGAATTCATTGCCAGCCAACACCTCGACGATCTTAGCCGTCCCGGTAAACACCTGGACCTGGAAAGCCTGACCCTGTGGCTGTCGCAACAGGCCGGCCAGCCTTATTTGCGCATCGATCCGCTGAAGATCAACGTCGCGGCCATTACGCCGCTGATGTCCTACGCCTTTGCCCAGCGCCACAAGATACTCGCGGTGTCCATCGACCGCGACGCGGTCACCGTGGCCAGCGCCCAGCCCTACGTCAAAGGCTGGGAAGCCGACCTGACCCACGTGTTGAAGCTGCCGATCAAACGGGTGGTGGCCAACCCTGTCGACATCCAGCGCTTTAGCGTCGAGTTTTTCCGCTTGGCCAAATCGGTCAGCGGCGCGACCAGCGCCGATCAGCAGACCAGCACCTTGGGCAACTTCGAGCAGCTGCTCAACCTCGGCGCCAGCGACCAGGAGCCGGACGCCAATGACGCGCACATCGTCAACATCGTTGACTGGCTGTTTCAGTACGCCTTCCAGCAGCGCGCCAGCGATATCCACATCGAACCCCGACGCGAGCAAGGCACGGTGCGCTTTCGCATCGACGGCGTGTTGCATAACGTCTATCAATTCCCGCCACAGGTGACCATGGCCATCGTCAGTCGCCTCAAGAGCCTCGGGCGGATGAACGTCGCGGAAAAGCGCAAACCCCAGGACGGCCGGGTGAAAACCAAGACCCCGGACGGCGGTGAGGTCGAGCTGCGGCTGTCGACGTTACCGACGGCATTCGGTGAAAAAATGGTCATGCGGATCTTCGACCCGGAAGTCCTGCTAAAGGATTTCGACCAGCTAGGCTTTTCCGCCGAAGACTTGCGCCGCTGGCAGGACATGACCCGTCAACCCAACGGCATCATTCTGGTCACCGGGCCGACCGGTTCGGGCAAAACCACCACGCTGTACACCACGCTAAAGAAACTGGCGACGCCGGAGGTCAACCTCTGCACCATCGAAGACCCGATTGAAATGGTCGAGTCCGCGTTTAACCAGATGCAGGTCCAGCACAACATCGACCTGACCTTCGCCGCCGGCGTGCGCGCGCTGATGCGACAAGACCCGGACATCATCATGATCGGCGAGATTCGCGACCTCGAAACCGCCGAAATGGCGATTCAGGCAGCGCTCACTGGCCACTTGGTGCTCTCGACATTGCACACCAACGACGCGCCGAGCGCGATCAGTCGCCTGCTGGAACTCGGTGTGCCGCACTACCTGATCAAAGCCACGGTGCTCGGCGTTATGGCCCAGCGCCTGGTGCGCACCTTATGCCCCCATTGCAAGGCACCGCTGACGTTGGGTGAAGAGGATTGGCAAACCCTGACCAAACCCTGGCAAGCCCCCCTGCCCACTAATGCCCAACGTGCCATCGGCTGCCTGGAATGTCGCGACACCGGCTATCACGGCCGCGCCGGGGTTTACGAAATCATGCAGCTGACTGACGGGGTCAAAGCGTTGATCAATCCGGACACCGACTTGCTGGCGATCCGGCGTCAAGCGTTCAAGGAAGGCATGCGCAGCTTGCGGCTATCCGGAGCCCAGAAAGTCGCTGCGGGTTTGACCACCATTGAAGAGGTGTTGCGAGTGACGCCGCAGAGCGAGCAAAAGTAAACGCGCTCGCCATGGAACTCGATTGGGGGTTGGCTATCCAACGCCGCAGTTAACCCAGTGGAGTCACCCATCATGCGTTTCAAACTTGCTGTCGCCACCGTCGCGCTGCTGTCTCTTCCAGTCGGTAGCGCGATGGCCGATGATAGCTTTTGGCAAAATGTCCTCACCTCCGGTGCAACCACCGCCTCGACCTACCTGACGTCCAAGGACAACAAAATGGTCGTCGCCGCCCAGGACGATGCCAGCAGCTTTGTTGCCAGTGACGGCGGCATTCGCGGCCCTTACCTGGAAGCGGCAATGCAGAAAGTCCGCGCCGACAACCCAGGCTTGCAGGCCACGGACATGGAACTGGCGAATGCGATTCTGGCGAAGAATGCCGTTGCTTCGGAGTAAGTTCGCAGATGCCAAAATGCCGCTCAACTGAGCGGCATTTTTATGCCCAACACAAATCCCCTGTAGGAGCACGGCTTGCCGGCGATGGCGTCCTTAAGATCGCCATCGCCGGCAAGCCGTGCTCCTACAGGGGTTAGGTGTGCGGCGAGATTTCAGCGGTAATCATCCACTGGAACGCAGGCGCAAAACAGGTTTCTATCGCCGTAGACGTTATCAACCCGGTTCACCACCGGCCAGTATTTGTGCAGTTTGGTATGCGCATCCGGCGTCACCGCCTGCTCCATGCTGTATGGCCGCTCCCATACCCCGGTGATGTCCGCCAATGTGTGTGGCGAACGCTTCAGCGGGTTGTCCTCGGCCGGCCAATTGCCGTTTTCCACCTCACTGATTTCCGCCCGGATACTCAGCATCGCCCCGATAAACCGATCCAGCTCTGCCTTCGACTCACTTTCAGTCGGCTCAACCATCAAGGTCCCCGGTACGGGAAACGACATGGTCGGCGCGTGGAAACCATAATCCATCAGGCGCTTGGCAACGTCTTCTTCGCTGATGCCGGTCAGCACTTTCAGCGGTCGCAAATCCAGGATGCACTCGTGAGCCACCCGCTCGTTGCGCCCGGTGTAGAGCACCGGGAACGCCCCGGATAAATGCTGCGCCAGGTAATTTGCAGCGAGGATCGCCACTTCGCTGGCGTCAGCCAGTTGCGGCCCCATCATCGCGATGTACATCCAGCTGATCGGCAGAATGCTCGCGCTACCCCAAGGCGCTGCGCTCACTGCGCCGTTCTGCGGCAAAGGTCCGTCGATGGGCACCACCGGGTGATTGGCCACGAACGGCGCCAGGTGCGCCCGCACACCAATCGGCCCCATGCCCGGCCCGCCGCCGCCATGGGGAATGCAGAACGTTTTGTGCAGGTTCATGTGCGACACGTCGGCGCCAATGTCCGCCGGGCGTGCCAGGCCGACCTGGGCGTTGAGGTTGGCGCCATCCATGTACACCTGACCGCCGTGGCTGTGGATGACTTCACAGATCTCGCTGATGCCTTCCTCGTATACGCCGTGGGTCGACGGATACGTCGCCATCAGGCAGGCGAGTTTGTCCCCCGCCTCCGAGGCTTTTTGCTTGAGGTCATCCAGATCGACGTTGCCGGCGTCGTCGCACTCGACAATGACCACGCGCATCCCGGCCATTTGCGCCGATGCCGGGTTGGTGCCGTGGGCCGAGGACGGAATCAGGCAAATGTCCCTCGCCCCTTGATGACGGCTCTCGTGGTATTTGCGGATCGCCAGCAACCCGGCGTATTCGCCCTGAGCGCCGGAGTTGGGTTGCATGCAAATCGCATCGAAACCGGTGATCGCGCAGAGCCAGCGTTCAAGTTCTTCGATCATCAGCGAATAACCCATGGCCTGATCCTTCGGCACAAACGGGTGCAGGTTGGCGAACTGCGGCCAGGTGATGGGGATCATCTCGCTGGTAGCATTGAGCTTCATGGTGCAGGAGCCCAGCGGGATCATTGACTGGTTGAGGGCAAGGTCCTTGTTCTCCAGTTGCTTGAGGTAGCGCAGCATTTCGGTTTCGCTGTGGTGCGCATTGAACACGGGGTGGCGCAGATAAGGCGAGGTGCGCAGCAGCCCGTCAGGAATGCCGGACTCCAGCTTTTCGGCGTCCAGTTCGTCGACACTCAGGCCATGATTGGCACCGAGGAACACATCGAACAACTTCGCGACGGTGGTTTCGTCCGAGGTTTCGTCGAGGCTCAACCCCAACTGCCCTCGCCCCAAAATCCGTAAATTGATCTGCGCCGCTTGAGCGCTTTCGATGATCGCGGTCTGGGTGCCTCCGACCTCCAGGGTCAGGGTGTCGAAATAGTGTTTGTTGAGGCGGCTGACGCCACGACGCTCAAGGCCGGCGGCGAGGATGCAGGTCAAGCGGTGCACGCGTTGGGCAATTCGCTTGAGCCCTTCGGGACCGTGGTAGACCGCGTAGAAACTGGCGATGTTGGCCAGCAGCACTTGAGCGGTGCAAATGTTCGAGTTGGCTTTCTCCCGCCGGATATGTTGCTCGCGGGTTTGCAGGGCCATGCGCAAGGCAACATTGCCGCGAGCATCCTTGGACACGCCGATGATCCGCCCCGGAATCGCTCGTTTGTACTCATCGCGACTGGCAAAAAACGCCGCGTGCGGTCCGCCGTAGCCCATGGGCACGCCGAAACGTTGGGATGAGCCGAAGACCACATCGGCACCCAACTCCCCCGGCGGCGTCAGCAACAACAGGCTCAGCAAGTCCGTGGCGACACACGCCAGGGCTTGCTGCGCGTGCAGGTGATCGATCAACGGCCGAAGATCACAGATCTCTCCGTGGGTGTCGGGGTATTGCAGCAGGGCACCGAACACCTTGTGTTGTTTCAAGTTATCCACTGAGTCGATGACCAGCTCGAACCCGAACCCTTCGGCCCGGGTCTGCACTACGGAAATGGTCTGCGGATGACAATGCTCGTCGACGAAGAACAGATTGCTTTTGGACTTGGCGACACGCTTGGCCAGCGCCATGGCTTCCGCCGCTGCCGTGGCCTCATCCAGCAGTGAGGCGTTGGCCAGTTCCAGGCCGGTGAGGTCGATGGTCAGTTGCTGGAAGTTCAGCAGCGTTTCGAGCCGCCCTTGGGCAATCTCTGGCTGATAAGGCGTGTACGCGGTGTACCAACCGGGATTCTCGAGCACGTTGCGCACAATCACGGTCGGCGTGAGGGTGCCGTGGTAGCCCATGCCGATCAGGCTGGTCCAGACCTGGTTTTGCTCGGCGTAACCGCGCAGTTTGGCCAGCGCGGCTTCTTCGTCGAGGGCGGGCGGCAGATCGAGCGGCCTGTTCAGGCGGATTCCCGGCGGCACCGTCTGCTCGATCAGTTCAACCCGGCTGCCGAGGCCGAGACTGTCGAGCATCGCCTGCTGCTCGGCGGCATCAGGCCCGAGATGGCGGCGCAGGAAGGCATTGGGATCGCGTAACTGACTCAAGGACGGCAACTGGGACATGACGGGCTCTCTCTTGTCTGGCGCTCAGCGTCGATGCAACACGGTCAAACCAGCATAGCAGTCGATATCCAAGCGGATGGCTTGGCGCCGACGTCCATTGCGGACATCATGCTCGGCATCTGCCTAATGTCCGCTGATCAGGTGCCTGTATTTATGAGCCAACTGCCTTTCCTGCCGTTCTCCAAACCCACCATCGATGAAGCGACAATTGCCGCGGTCGGCGACGTGTTGCGCTCGGGCTGGATTACCAGCGGCCCCAAGGTTCAGGCCTTTGAGCAACAACTCTCGGCGTATTTTGGCGGACGCCCGGTGCTCACCTTCAATTCCGGCACCTGCACCATGGAAATCGCCTTGCGCGTTGCCGGGGTCGGGCCGGGCGATGAAGTGATCACCACGCCGATTTCCTGGGTGGCCACGGCCAACGTCATTCTGGAAGTCGGCGCCACCCCGGTGTTTGCCGACATTGACCCGATCACCCGCAACATCGACCTGGCACAACTCGAAGCCGCCATCACCCCGCGCACCAAAGCCATCCTGCCGGTGTTTCTCGCCGGGCTGCCGGTGGACATGACGCGTCTGTACGCGCTGGCGAAGAATTACGACCTGCGGGTGCTGGAGGATGCAGCCCAGGCGCTGGGCTCCAGCTGGAATGGTCAGCGCATTGGCTCGACCGGGGATTTCGTGTCTTTCAGTTTCCAGGCGAACAAAAACGTCACCTCGTCAGAGGGCGGCTGCCTGGTGCTAAACAATGCCGAAGAGGTGCGACTGGCGCAGAAGTACCGTTTACAGGGTGTGACCCGCAGCGGCTTCGATGGTCTGGATGTCGATGTGCTGGGCGGCAAGTTCAACATGACCGACGTCGCGGCAGCCATTGGTCTTGGGCAGTTTGCTCACATCGAAGCGATCACTGCTCATCGCCGTGAACTGGCCAGGCACTATTTCGCGTGTTTTGGTGAGGATTTCGAATCGTTGTACGGGGCTCAACTGCCCCCGGCGGATTTCGAGAACAGCAACTGGCATTTGTTCCAACTGGTGTTGCCGGAGCGCAGGGATGGCCAGCCGGCACGGGCTGCCTTCATGGAGCAGATGCAGGCATTGGGCGTCGGTATCGGCTATCACTACCCGCCGATTCACTTGCTGAGCCTTTACCGCGAGCGCGGTTTCAAGGAAGGCATGTTCCCGGTCGCCGAGCGGGTCGGCCGCCTGATTGTCTCGTTGCCGATGTTCACGGCCATGAGCAAAGCGGATGTCGAGCGTTCGGTCGCGGCGGTCAAGGCCGTTCTAAAGCCTTGAATCGTGCCTTGTAGGAGCACGGCTTGCCTGCGATGGCGCTTTCGAGGACGCCATCGCTGGCAAGCCATGCTCCTACAAGAGCAACGTTATTCGCCGATGGCGGCTTTATAGCCTGCCGCATCGAGCAGCTTTTCCAGTTCAGCCGTGTTGCTTGGCTTGAGCTTGAAGATCCACGCGCCGTACGGGTCAGTGTTGAGCAATTCCGGGGTAGTGCTCAACTCTTCGTTGATCGCAATCACTTCACCGGCAACCGGGGAGTAGATATCGGAGGCGGCTTTAACCGACTCCACTACACCGGCTTGATCTTCGGCAGCAAACACGTTGCCAACTTCAGTCAGCTCCACGAACACCACATCACCCAGCGCTTCCTGCGCGTGATCGCTAATGCCCACGGTGACGGTGCCGTCGGCTTCCAGGCGGGCCCATTCGTGACTTTCGGCAAAACGCAGGTCGGCAGGAATATCGCTCATGTTCTGTGTCCTCAAGAAAAATGTCAGCGGTTTTAGTCCGCCAAAAAAGGTTAGATCAAGGTTTTGCCGTGGCGTACGAAGGTCGGCTTGACCACTCGGACCGGGTACCACTTGCCACGGATTTCCACTTCTGCGCGGTCGGCAGTTGCCATCGGCACGCGCGCCAGTGCTATCGACTTGCTTAGCGTAGGAGAGAAACTACCACTGGTGATCTCCCCTTCGCCAACATTGGCGATACGGACCACTTGATGAGCGCGCAAAACCCCTCGCTCCTCAAGGACCAGCCCCACCAGTTTGTGCTGCACGCCACCGGCCCGTTCGGCTTCCAGGGCCGTACGCCCGATGAACTGGCGAGTGTCCGGCTCCCAGGCAATGCTCCAGGCCATATTAGAGGCCAGCGGCGATACATCTTGATGGATGTCCTGGCCGTACAGGTTCATGCCGGCTTCGACGCGCAGAGTATCGCGCGCCCCGAGGCCGATCGGCGAGATGCCCGCGCCCACCAGATCGTTGAAGAATCCTGGCGCTTGATTGGCCGGCAGCACGATTTCCAGGCCATCTTCGCCGGTGTAACCCGTGCGCGCGATGAACCAGTCACCATCGGCCTGGCCTTCGAAGGGCTTGAGCATCTGGATCAGGTTGCCGCGGGACTGGGTCACCAGTTCGGAGACTTTGTGCCGGGCCTGAGGACCTTGAATGGCCAGCATCGCCAATTCGGAGCGCTCGTTGAGCCGCACCTTGAAACCATCGAGGTGAGCCTGCATCCAGGCCAGGTCCTGATTACGGGTGGAGGCGTTGACCACCAGCCGATAACCTTCGTCGAGACGGTAGACGATCATGTCGTCGACGATGCCGCCGCGCTCGTTGAGCATGGTGCTGTACAAGGCACGGCCAGGGCTGTGCAGACGTTCGACGTCATTGGCCAGCAAATGCTGGAGCCAGGCCTTGGCCTGAGGGCCGCTGACATCGATCACGGTCATGTGGGATACATCGAAAACCCCGCAATCGCGGCGCACCTGATGGTGTTCCTCGACCTGCGAGCCGTAATGCAGAGGCATATCCCAACCGCCAAAATCGACCATCTTCGCGCCAAGGGCGAGATGAAGGTCATACAGAGGCGTACGCTGTCCCATGGGTTTCTCCTTCCGGGCGTGGCGAGGGTGCGGACAGGTGCTGCACGGGGTGAAAACCTTGAAGTAGAAGGCTCCCAGCCGATTTCAGCCACCGGGTCTGTCAGACGGACCGCACCGAATGCCGCGCATTGTAGCCGCAAGGTGTAGGACTGGCACCTAGCTGTTTCGATGTGCCGATCGTCGAATCAATCCGATGACCGGCAACAGCCCGACCAACACCAGGGTCAGTGCCGGCAAAGACGCCCTCGCCCACTCACCTTCACTGGTCATTTCAAAAATCCGAACAGCCAGCGTGTCCCAGCCAAACGGGCGCATCAGCAGGGTCGCGGGCATTTCCTTGAGCACATCGACAAACACCAGCAATGCGGCGCTCAACGTACCCGGCAACAACAATGGCAGATACACCTTGAAAAAAAGCCGTGGCCCACTGACGCCAAGGCTACGTGCTGCTTCGGGCAAAGATGGCCGTATACGCGCCAGGCTGCTTTCCAGTGGCCCATAAGCCACCGCGATAAACCGCACCAGATAGGCCAGCAACAACGCCGACAGACTGCCCAGCAGCAAGGGTTTGCCGGCGCCACCGAGCCAGCCGGACAACGGGATGACCAGCTCGCGATCCAGGTAACTGAACGCCAACATGATCGAGACCGCCAACACCGATCCCGGTAAAGCGTAGCCGAGATTCGCCAGGCCAATACCGGAGCGGATCGCTCGGGTGGGTGCCAGGCGTCGGGCAAAGGCCAGCACCAAAGCAACGCTGACTGTAATCAATGCCGCCATGCCGCCCAGGTACAAGGTATGAAGGATCAGCCCGGTGTAACGTTCGTCCAGATCGAAACGCCCACGCTGCCAGAACCACACCACCAGTTGCAGCACCGGGATGACGAACGCACAGGCGAACACCAGGCCGCACCAGCTCATCGCCGCCAGCGCCTTGACCCCGCGCAGGTGATACAGCGCCTTGACCCGCGGCCGCTCGTTGCTCGCGCGGTTGGCCCCGCGCGCACGACGCTCGCCGTACAGCACCACCATCACCACCAACAGCAACAGGCTGGCCAGTTGTGCTGCCGTGGAAAGGCTGAAAAAACCGTACCAGGTTTTGTAGATGGCGGTGGTGAACGTGTCGAAGTTGAACACCGACACCGCACCGAAATCGGCCAGGGTTTCCATCAATGCCAACGCCACCCCCGCGCCGATGGCCGGGCGAGCCATTGGCAACGCCACTCGCCAGAACGCCTGCCACGGGGACTGACCGAGAACCCGAGCCGCTTCCATCAGGCCTTTGCCCTGAGCGAGGAACGCGGTGCGGGCCAGGAGATACACGTAGGGATAGAAAACCAGCACCAGCACGAGGATGACACCGCCAGTGGAGCGCACGCGCGGTAGCCTCAGGCCGCTGCCAAACCATTCGCGCATCAGGGTTTGCACGGGGCCGGCGAAATCCAGCAAACCGACGAAGACAAACGCCAGCACGTAGGCCGGAATCGCAAACGGCAGCATCAACGCCCAGTCCAGCCAGCGCCGACCAGGAAACTCACAGAGGCTGGTGAGCCAGGCAAGACTGACGCCCAGCAGGGAAACGCCGATGCCGACGCCGAGTATCAGGGTCAGCGTATTGCCCAAAAGACGCGGCATCTGGGTGTCCCAGAGGTGGGACCAGATCTGTTGATCGATGGTTTGCCATGACAGCAGTAAAACACTGAGGGGCAACAAGACCAGCGCAGCGATGGCGAAGACCAGGGGATACCAGCGGCGTTGGGCGGGGTGTGCCAAGGAGGTTCTCTAGAAAATGTTGGGCCACTGGCCGAGAAGCGAGCGATCTTACTTGTGGCGAGGGGGCTTGCCCTAATGCCGATCAGTTAAGGCGTTGAACGCCGCAATCCTTGTGGGAGCGAGCCTGCTCGCGATGACGGTGGCACAGTCAACACTTGCGTTGCCTGACAATCCGCCATCGCGAGCAGGCTCGCTCCCACAGGTTTTGCGCCTTAACTGATCGGCATTAGGGCTTGCCCCCTCGCCACAGGTAAGTCACTCACCACCATTACAGTGGTGTCAGTTCCAGCCAGCGCGATCCATCATGCGGATCGCTTCAGCCTGACGCTTGCCCGCCACTTCCACCGGCAAGGTATCGGCCACGAACTTGCCCCAGGCCGCGACTTCTTCCGAAGGCGCTACCACCGGGTTGGCCGGGAATTCCTGATTCACATCGGCGAAGATCTTCTGCGCTTCAGGGGTGGTCATCCATTCCACCAGCGCCTTGGCCGCTTCCGGGTGAGGAGCGTGTTTGGTCAGGCCAATACCCGACAGGTTGACGTGCACACCGCGATCAGCCTGGTTCGGCCAGAACAGCTTCACGCCCAGGTCGGGCTTTTGCTTGTGCAGGCGACCGTAGTAGTACGTGTTGACGATGCCCACATCGCATTGACCCGCATTGATCGCTTCCAGTACCGCGACGTCATCCGAGAACACGTCGGTGGACAGGTTGCTCACCCAGCCCTTGAGGATCTTCTCGGTTTTTTCGGCACCGTGGGTTTCGATCATGGTGGCGGTCAGGGACTGGTTGTAGACCTTCTTCGCCGTGCGCAGGCACAGGCGCCCTTCCCAGTTCTTGTCGGCCAACGCTTCATAAGTGGTCAGCTCGCCCGGCTTCACTCGATTCGTGGAATAAGCGATGGTCCGCGCCCGCAGGCTCAGGCCGGTCCAGGCATGGGAGGACGCTCGGTATTGCAGCGGAATGTTGGCGTCGATCACCGGGGAGGTGAACGGCTGCAGGATGCCCATTTGCTCGGCTTGCCAAAGGTTACCGGCGTCAACGGTCAGCAGCAGGTCGGCGGTGGCGTTCTCGCCCTCGGCCTTGATCCGCTGCATCAACGGCGCTTCCTTGTCGGTGATGAACTTCACCTTCACTCCGGTTTTGGCGGTGTAGGCGTCGAAGACCGGTTTGATCAGCTCGTCGATACGCGAGGAGTAAACCACCACCTCGTCAGCGGCCTGGGCGGCGGTGCTGCCAATCAGGGTCAGGGCGAGTGCGGTCAGTAGACGCTTCGGCAACATGGGAGCGATCTCTCGATTGAAAAAGTGAGGGCAAATGATAAGGAATCACATTTAGCATCTCAATCGATCAGTTTGCGGAGGAGTTACCAGATGTTGCACTGCTTGGATTGTGTGGTGAATGTTCCGGCCTCATCGCGAGCAGGCTCGCTCCCACAGTGGTTCTGTGACAGACATCTACTTTGTGTCCACTGGAGATCAATTGTGGGAGCGAGCCGGCTCCGGGCGGCGTTCCGACGAAGGGGCCATGAGCCGCAACGAAAATGTCAGGCCTTGGCCAGCGCCGGCAAATCACCAGTCAACCCCAGCGCCTCACGCACAAACAACGCCTTGGCCTCAGGCATCTGCTCAACCAACTTCAACCCGGCATTACGCAACCAGCGCACTGGCAGCGGATCAGCCTGAAACAACCGCTCAAACCCTTCCATCGCCGCCATCAGCGCCAGATTGTGGGGCATGCGCCGCCGTTCGTAACGGCTCAGCACCTTCACATCCGCCAACTGTTCGCCACGAGCCAACGCTTGCAGCAGCACTTCCGCCAGCACTGCGGCGTCAAGGAAGCCAAGGTTCACACCCTGCCCGGCCAGCGGGTGAATGGTGTGTGCCGCGTCGCCGATCAGCGCCAGGCCTTCGGCCACATAGCGCTTGGCGTGACGCTGACGAAGCGGCACGCACAGACGCGGGTCGGCACTGAGCACGGTACCGAGTCGGCCTTCAAAAGCGCGTTCCAGCTCGCGGCAGAAGCCGTCGTCGTCCAGCGCCATCAGGCGTTCGGCTTCACTCGGCGTCGTTGACCAGACGATCGAACACCAATCCTGCTGACCATCGCGCTCCAGCGGCAAAAACGCCAATGGACCGTTGTCCGTGAAGCGCTGCCAGGCCGTCATTTGATGCGCTTTGGAGCTGCGTACGCTGGTGACAATCGCGTGGTGCATATAGTCCCACTCGCGCGTAGCCATGCCGGTCAGACGCCGAACGGCCGAGTTGGCGCCGTCCGCCGCAATCACCAACGGTGCGCGCAACGTACGGCCGTCGGCCAGGGTCAGCAGCCAGTCATCGCCCGAGCGGCGCATCTGTTCCAGACGCGCATTGGCCAACATTCCCAAGTCGCAGTCGTGCAGACGGTCGAGCAAAGCATCTTGAACCACACGGTTCTCGACAATGTGCCCAAGCACCTCGGCATGCACGCTGGCAGCCGAGAAATGGATCTGCCCGGTGCCACTGCCATCCCAGACGTGCATGTCGGTGTAAGGACTGCTGCGTCGCTTGGTGATGCCGTCCCACACGCCCAGGCGTTCGAGAATCCGCTGGCTGGCTGCCGACAAGGCGCTCACCCGCGGTTCGAACGGCGCCTGGCCATCGAAGGGTTTGACGCTCAGGGGGCTGCCGTCCAGCAACAGAACCTCCAGCCCACTGTCCTGCAACGCCAGCGCCAAGGCGCTGCCGACCATTCCGGCCCCGACAATCAGCAGATCTGCGCGCATGTCCATGCTTTAAGCCTGTCTCGCTTGCGGCTTGAGCCGCACGTAAAGGGTTTTTTCGACCCGCGCCACCAAGGTGCCGGCGCCGTCGTGGATATCGACCTGCAACTGCGGCAGGTATTTTTCGCCATCGGCCGTTTGCCGACGGATCTCGTCGAGCAAGGTCTCATCGATCCGAAAATTGGCGAACACCGGGCCTTTGCCCGGCGAAATGAAATCGATGTCAGCGGTTTTGTCCCAGACGATGTATTGGCGTCCGAGGTTTTCCATCAGCATCAGCATGTAGAACGGATCGACCATCGAATACAGGCTGCCGCCAAACTGGGTGCCTACGTAATTGCGGTTGTACCAGCTCAGGCCCATGGTCACCGTGACGTCCCGAAAGTCATCGCTGATGTGCCGCACCCGGACTCCGGCGCCCAGGTACGGCGGGTAAAAGGACATGAACCATCGCATCAACCGCGCTTTGCCGAATGTGTTCGTTAGCCACTTAAGCATCGGGACGGGTACCCAATCCCATGGCCTGCCGGGCGAACCAGCGCTTGGCCGGCGGCAACAGATCGAGACCCAGCAAGCCGAGGTTGCGCCCCAGCGACACCAGCGGCTGGGTGCTGCCGAACAAACGGGTGACCTGATCGGAGAAGCCTACCGTCAGGTTCTGATCCAGACGTTGGCGCTCGCGGTACGCCTGCAAGGTTGCGAAGTCGCCGGGCGATGTCTCGCTCGCCAAAAGCGCATCGGCCAAGGCCTGGGCATCGCGCAGCGACAGGTTGAAGCCCTGGCCGGCAATCGGGTGCAGGCTGTGAGCCGCGTTGCCGAGAATCGCCAGATGCGGACGCACCTGCTCTTCGGCTTCGATCAGCGTCAGCGGGTAAAGATGCCGCGCGCCGACCTGTTTGAGGGTGCCGAGGCGATAACCAAACACACCCTGCAACTCACTGAGGAAGCTCTTTTCATCGAGCGCCGCCAGCCGTTGCGCGTCCATGCCCAGACGGGTCCAGACCAGCGCGCAGCGGTTTTCCGGCAGCGGCAACAGCGCCATCGGGCCATCGTCAGTGAACCGCTCAAAGGCCATGCCGTTGTGCGCTTCGCTCGGGGTGATGTTGGCAATCAGCGCGCTCTGGTTGTACGGACGCTTCTTGATGCCGATCCCCAGTTGCTCGCGCAGGCCTGAACGGCCGCCATCGGCAAGCACTGCAAGATCGCATTCCAGGGTGGTTTCGTCATTGAGGGTCAGGCGGTAGCCATCGGTCAGCGGCTCCATGCGCGTGACTTCCGCCGGGCAACGCCAAGCGACCACGTCCTTGTCCAGACCTTGCCAGAGGCATTGGCCGAGCCAGGCGTTTTCCACCACGTAACCCAGCGCCGGAACGCCTTCTTCCATCGCCGATAAACGTGCGGTGGAAAAACGTCCACGGTCGGAGACATGAATCTGCTTGATCGGCTCGGCGCGGCGGGAGATTTCCTGCCACACGCCCAACCGTTGGTAAATCTGTTTGGCGCCATAGGACAGCGCCGAAGAGCGGGCGTCGTAGCTCGGCTGATAGGTATCGCCGGGGGCGAAGGGCTCGATGAGGACGATCTTCCAGCCGCGCGCCTTGGCCCCGGCCTGCAACGCCAACGCGAGACTGGCGCCGACCAGGCCGCCACCGATGATCGCCAGATTGACCCGGCTCATGCTGCTTGTGTCCGCGCTTGCGCCATCAGGGCCTCGATGTCGGCGACCGTTTTCGGCACGCCTTTGGTCAAAATTTCACAACCGCTCTTGGTCACCACCACGTCGTCCTCGATGCGCACGCCGATGCCGCGCCATTTCTTCGCCACGTTCTGGTTGTTCGGGGAAATGTAGATCCCCGGCTCCACCGTCAGCGCCATGCCGACCTCCAGCACCCGCCATTCGCCGCCGACCTTGTACTCGCCGACGTCATGCACATCCATCCCCAGCCAGTGGCCGGCGCGGTGCATGTAAAACGCCTTGTAGGCTTCGCTGGCGATCAATTCGTCGACGTCACCCTGCAACAAGCCGAGCGTCACCAGCCCGGTGGTAATCACCCGGACCGTGGCTTCGTGCGCCTGATTCCAGTGTTTGTTCGGGGCGATTTCGGCGAAGGCGGCTTCTTGCGAGGCCAGCACCAACTCATAGATCGCTTTCTGTTCCGGTGAATACTTGCCGTTGACCGGCCAGGTACGGGTGATGTCGCTGGCGTAGCAATCGATCTCGCAACCGGCGTCGATCAGCACCAGATCGCCGTCCTTGAGCACCGCGTCATTCTGCTGGTAATGCAGGATGCAGCTGTTGCGCCCGGCGGCGACGATTGAACCGTAGGCCGGCATTTTCGCGCCGCCCTTACGGAACTCGTAATCGAGCTCGGCTTCGAGGCTGAACTCGTGCAGCCCGACCCGGCTGGCTTGCATCGCGCGGATGTGCGCCTGGGCGGAAATCCGTGCGGCTTCGCGCATGACCTTCACTTCTGCCGCCGATTTATACAGGCGCATGTCGTGAAGCAGGTGATCCAGGGCAACAAATTCGTTTGGCGGCTGGGCGCCGAGGTGCGCCTTAGAGCGGATCACGTTGATCCAGTCCATCAGGTGCCGGTCAAATTCGGGGTTGCTGCCCATGGCCGAATACACCCGGTCGCGCCCTTCAATCAGGCCCGGCAGGATGTCGTCGATGTCAGTGATGGGAAAGGCGTCGTCGGCACCGAAGTCGCGAATCGCGCCTTCCTGGCCGGCGCGCAAACCGTCCCACAACTCTCGCTCGGCGTTGCGCTCACGGCAAAACAGGATGTATTCGCCATGCACGCGCCCCGGCATCAACACGAGAACCGCCTGAGGCTCGGGGAAACCGCTGAGGTACTGAAAATCGCTGTCTTGACGATAGACGTGCTCGACGTCGCGGTTGCGGATGGCAACCGCGGCGGCGGGCAGGATCGCGATGCTGTTGGGTTCCATCTGCGCCATCAAGGCCTTGCGGCGACGGCTGTATTCCGATTTCGGGATATGAATCATGGGCAGATGGCTTTTCCTGGCACGCGATTAATGCAAAGACGGTTTGGCGGCTGGTGGCACGTCCGCTTTTTTGGTTTCGGAGAACAGCAGCAGCGGAGCGACGCGCAGGTACTCCATGACTTCCATGTAATCGCTTTCGCCGTCTTCGGACTCTTCCAGGGCATCTTGCACCTGAGAAATCGCCGCCAGGTCCTGCAACACTTCGGTGGCCTCGGTGCTGAGCATGCTGCTGTCCCGGCAGTTCAAACCGAAACCGCTGAGGAAGCCCTGGCACCATTGGCCCAGTGCGACGGCACGCTCAGCCAGCGGTGCGTCGTCGGTCGGCAGCAGCAGAACGACGGTCACGTCGTCGCCAGTGAGCTCGCCCTTGACCATCGCCTGCAAGCCGATCAAGGCGTTGCGGACGTTGTCCTGCGGTTCGTTTTCGAGCAACTCGGCGGCATCGACCAGCCAGCCTTCGGCATCGAAGCCGGCACCGGCGCAACTGCGGCCGAGCAACAGGCCATGCAGTTCAGCAGGTGAGACGTTATGACCGCTGGAAGTCAGCAGGGTGGCGAAGGCTTGGTACGGGGAATTCTGAATGGTCATGGGCAGCTAGGCGCCAGACGGCGCTATGTCTAGAATGAAGGCCTTGTATCCTACATCGACAGACTCGCCAAGACTATTAAAGGCTGTCCGCCAGTTACCACCCATCAGACTCTCTATGTGGACACTATGGACGACACCGACCTGCAAGCGCTGATGGCCAGACTCGAACTGCTGATTAGTCGAGTCGAGCAACTAAAGAGTCAAAACGGACTCTTACTAGCTCAGGAAAAGACCTGGCGCGAGGAACGCGCACACCTCATTGAAAAAAACGAAATCGCCCGGCGTAAGGTCGAATCGATGATTTCGCGCCTCAAGGCCCTGGAGCAAGACTCATGAGTTCAAGCAATAGCGTCACCGTGCAGATCCTCGACAAAGAATATTCGATCATTTGCCCCCAGGAAGAACGCAGCAACCTGGTGAGCGCCGCCCGCTACCTGGACGGCAAAATGCGCGAAATCCGCAGCAGCGGCAAAGTCATCGGCGCCGACCGCATTGCAGTAATGGCCGCGCTGAACATCACGCACGACCTGCTGCACAAGGAAGAAAGGCCGGACGTACAAGCCAGCGGCTCGACTCGCGAACAGGTTCGCGACCTGCTGGACCGCGTCGATCTGGTGCTCGCGACCGATCCGGACGTCACCAAGGGCTGATTCGTCGAACCGCTTGGGTTATACTCGCAACACTCCCTGGGGTGCTTGCCAGTTGACCACGTCCCTGAGCCGATTCGCACTACCCTGGAGGCTGCACGTTGGGCTGGTGTGCATGTCCGCTAGACGGAAAGCCTTAAAGCCTACTGCATCTTCCACCTTGAACTTTCGGGTTCAAGGGCTAAGTCAGCAGCGGTTCATCCGGGGAGCCTGATTCCAGTCCGATGCCGGTTTAATTACCGGCATCGGCTTTTTTACGGGTACGCTTTACGTATTCGTCCTGTTGAAGCCTGAATCCATGACCGAACTTGCGCTGCTTCCCCGCCCGCTACTTCGACGCATGCTGCGTAAGGCCCGCCGCGCACTGACCCCCAGTCAGCAGCGCCAGGCTGCTCGCGGGCTGTACAAGCAATTGGCTCAACAACCGTTGTTTCGCCGCGCCAAACACATTTCCCTGTACCTGCCGACCGACGGTGAAATCGACCCGCGCGTACTGCTGCGCGCCGCTCAACGCCGGGGCAAGGCGACGTATTTGCCGGTGCTCAGTGCCTGGCCGCGAACCAAAATGGTATTCCAGCGAATTCGCCCGGGCGAAAAACTCCAACCCAACCGTTTCCGTATTCTCGAACCCCGAGCCAACCTTGCCCGACAACGCAAGGTTTGGACACTGGATCTCGTGCTGTTGCCATTGGTGGGATTTGACGATGTCGGCGGGCGGCTCGGAATGGGCGGAGGGTTCTATGACCGAAGCCTGGCCTATCTGGCGCGCCGCAAAACCTGGCGCAAGCCGACGCTGTTGGGGCTAGCCCATGAATGTCAGAAAGTCGAACGATTGGCTCAAGCGAGCTGGGATGTGCCGTTGCAAGGAACGGTAACAGACAAGGCGTGGTATTTCGCAGACTAGACGCCACTGCCATCAGCGGCGTCCAAAAGACAGGTTTAGCGCTTGAAGGCCGACGGCTGTTGTTGCTGAGCGATTTCGATCGGCGCGTCAGTCTTGTTGTTCCACAGGCTTTGGGCATAACCGGTGGTTACGACGCCGAGGCCGAACAAAATAACCAAAATCCATAGTAAATCCGGTTTGCGTTTCATCGATTGCCCCCCAAAGGCACATCAACACGATGACAGCAGCGGTTCCGTTGTAGGTGTAGGCCGTGCAGCAGCGTCAAGCTAAGAAGGCCGGCATTTTGCGACAACGTGATCTGACACGCAAACGCTGGCGTCAACCGACTGTCGGTTTGTCATAAAATGACCTGACAACCTCTCCACTCATCTCGCAAGGAGCAAAATCCATGGCCTATTGGCTGATGAAATCCGAGCCCGACGAACTCTCGATCAAAGGCCTGGAGAAACTTGGCCGAGCGCGCTGGGATGGGGTTCGCAACTATCAGGCACGTAACTTTTTGCGGGCCATGGCGGTTGGTGACGAGTTTTTCTTTTATCACTCCAGCTGCCCGGAGCCGGGAATTGCCGGGATCGGCAAGATTGTCGAAGCCGCGTACCCGGACCCGACGGCGCTGGAGCCTGAGAGTCATTACTTCGACCCGAAGGCCACTGCCGAGAAAAATGCCTGGAGCGCGATCGATGTGGCGCATGTCGAGACGTTTTTCAGGGTGCTGAAGCTGGATTATCTGAAGCAACAGACC
Source organism: Pseudomonas sp. GL-B-19 (assembly GCF_019956415.1). Classification (GTDB taxonomy): domain Bacteria; phylum Pseudomonadota; class Gammaproteobacteria; order Pseudomonadales; family Pseudomonadaceae; genus Aquipseudomonas. The sequence goes on along the minus strand of NZ_JAHBDK010000042.1, from coordinate 82,693 downwards.
GCGTTGGCGGAGATGCCGTTGGTGCAGAAAGGTTCGAGATTGTCGGTGATGCCGGTTACTGCTGAGCAGTGGGCGGCGGTTATAGCACTGCGCTGAAATGTTTTTTTAATGGCCGTTACTTGCTGAGGCGCTTTTGTAGGAGCACGGCTTGCCGGCGATGGCGTCCTTGAGATTGCGCCTTTTGTAGGAGTACGGCTTGCCGGCGATTGCGTCCTTGAGATCGCGCCTTTTGTAGGAGCACGGCTTGCCGGCGATGGCGTCCTTGAGATTGCTATCGCTGGCAAGCCATGCTCCTACAGGATCCAGCATTACTGGATGATCAGGTTGTTAAACAACAAATCCTCAATCACCGGTTTGCCGGTTTCGTCGTTCATTACCTGCTGAGTCTGCTTCAGGGCTTCCTGCCGCAGTTTTTCCTTGGCCTCAACGTTGCTCATCGTCTCGGTCGTCTGCTGAGCAAACAACGCCACCAGCTGATTGCGGATCAGCGGCTCGTTGGCCTTCACCGCTTTGGTGGCATCCTCACCGGTCACGCGCAAGGCCACATCAGCCTTGTACACCTTGAGCTTGGGCGTACCGTCCAGCCCATAGTTGCCCACGAACGGCGGGCTGAGGGTGATGTAATTGACCTTCGGAGCTTCACCTTCTTTAGCTTCTTCGGCCATCGCTGCCACAGGCAGAGACAGGGCCAGCAACAACATGATCCACGCTTTCACAATTCGCTCCTTATCCGGTTTGCGGCCAAGCATAACGACCCGCCGCTCAAGCACAAGCTTATGGCTGACTATCAGGGTCGGGCATGCTCGTTGACCCATCGACTCACACACTTACACTTATCGGCCATCACTCCCAAAGGAATAGCCCTGATGAAAGCCGTGCTGTGCAAAGCCTTCGGCCCTGCCGAATCGCTGGTACTGGAAGACGTCGCCAGTCCTGTCGCCAAGAAGAATGAAATCCTGCTGGACGTGCACGCCGCCGGGGTCAATTTCCCGGACACGCTGATCATCGAGGGCAAATACCAGTTCAAGCCACCCTTTCCGTTCTCTCCGGGCGGTGAAGCGGCTGGCGTGGTTAGTGCGGTGGGCGAAAAGGTCAGCCACCTCAAGGTCGGTGATCGAGTCATGGCGCTGACCGGCTGGGGCAGCTTCGCCGAACAGGTTGCCGTGCCGGGCTACAACGTACTGCCGATCCCACCGTCGATGGACTTCAACACCGCCGCCGCTTTCAGCATGACCTACGGCACTTCCATGCATGCCCTCAAGCAACGCGCCAATCTGCAACCCGGCGAAACCCTGCTGGTGCTCGGTGCTTCCGGCGGTGTGGGCCTGGCCGCCGTGGAAATCGGCAAAGCCATGGGCGCCCGCGTGATCGCCGCCGCCAGCAGTGCCGAAAAACTTGCGGTGGCCAAGGCTGCCGGCGCCGATGAACTGATCAACTACAGCGAAACCAACCTCAAGGACGAGATCAAACGCCTGACCGACGGCCAAGGCGCCGACGTGATCTACGACCCGGTCGGCGGCGACCTGTTTGACCAGGCCGTGCGCGCCATCGCCTGGAACGGCCGCTTGTTGGTGGTTGGCTTCGCCAGTGGACGCATTCCGGAATTTCCAGTGAACCTGGCGCTGCTCAAAGGTGCCGCTGTGGTCGGCGTGTTCTGGGGTGCCTTTGCCCAACGCCAGCCTCAAGACAACGCGGCGAACTTCCAGCAGTTGTTTGGCTGGTTTGCCGAGGGCAAGTTGAAGCCGTTGGTGTCGCAGGTGTATCCGCTGAGCAATGCCGCGCAGGCGATCAATGATCTTGGCCAGCGCAAGGCGGTCGGGAAAGTGGTGGTTCAGGTTCGCTGAGCCTGAAAATGCGGTCTGGGTTGTCCAGACCGCGTTTTTATTGGCCGAGACTAAAACAACTTCCGAACATCCTCCCTCCGGCAATGCCCCCTCCCCTCGCCACTGAAATGCCGGACCTGGCCCCGCACAAAGGTCAAGGCTCGGCCCCCAAAACAGGACGCCACAACCTCCCATACCAACGCAGGACATTTCCCAAAGCTATGTCCTACTCCGGAGCGCAATGCGTCTTTAAGGGCCGCGAAGGACGTTTCCCACACCGCCCTTCACTTATGCCTGTACGACATGTTCATAAAGGAACACACGATCGCCCACATTTCCGCTTTTTGGCCAATACGAACCAGTGCTATTTTCGGTAACGAAACTGTAACATTCGCATCCGCAGTCAAAACAAGAAATCTGGAGCTCTTGAATGTTTGCTTTCTTTCGCCCTGCCGCACATCAGGCTCCATTGCCTGAAGAAAAAATAGACGACACGTACAAACGCCTTCGCTGGCAGATCTTCGCCGGGATTTTCATTGGGTATGCGGGTTATTACCTGCTGCGCAAGAACTTCACCCTGGCGTTCCCGGACCTGATTGCCCAAGGCTACACAAAGGGTCAGCTGGGCGTGGCCATGTCGGCGATTGCGATCGCCTATGGCCTGTCCAAGTTTCTGATGGGCATCGTGTCCGACCGCTCCAACCCGCGTTACTTTCTGCCTTTTGGCCTGGTGGTATCCGCCGGAGTCATGTTCGTGTTCGGTTTCGCACCTTGGGCGACGTCCAGCGTGACCATGATGTTCATCCTGTTGTTCATCAACGGCTGGGCGCAAGGCATGGGCTGGCCGCCGAGCGGGCGGACCATGGTGCATTGGTGGTCGCAGAAAGAACGCGGTCAGGTGGTGTCGGTGTGGAACACCGCGCATAACGTGGGCGGTGGCTTGATCGGCCCGTTGGCGATTCTTGGCATGGGCTGGTTCAACGACTGGCACAGCAAGTTCTATGTACCTGCCGCCGTGGCGCTGCTGGTCGCCGTGTTTGCCTTCATTGTGATGCGCGATACACCGCAATCGACGGGCCTGCCGCCCATCGAGAAGTACAAGAACGATTACCCGGAAGGCTACGACGCCAGCCACGAAGAAGAATTCAGCGCCAAGGACATCTTCGTCAAATACGTGCTGCGCAACAAAATGCTCTGGTTCATCGCGCTGGCCAACGTCTTCGTCTACCTGCTGCGCTACGGCATTCTGGATTGGGCGCCGACCTACCTCAAAGAGGTCAAACACTTCGACTTCGACAAGACGTCGTGGGCTTACTTCCTGTACGAGTGGGCAGGCATTCCCGGCACACTGCTGTGCGGCTGGATGTCGGACAAGATCTTTCGCGGCAACCGTGGCCTGACCGGCATGGTGTTCATGGCGCTGGTGACCGTCGCGACAATCGTCTACTGGCTGAATCCGCCGGGCAACCCGATGGTCGACATGATTTCACTGTTCGCGATCGGCTTCCTGATCTATGGCCCGGTGATGCTGGTCGGCTTGCAAGCACTGGAACTGGTGCCGAAGAAAGCCGCCGGCACAGCGGCTGGCTTTACCGGCCTGTTCGGTTATCTGGGTGGCTCAGTCGCGGCCAGTGCCCTGATGGGTTACACCGTGGACTACTTCGGCTGGGATGGCGGTTTCATCCTGTTAGTCGCCGCTTGTTTGCTGGCGATGGCCTTCCTGGCACCCACGCTGGGACACAAGCAAACCGCCAGTCAGACCCGCGAAGCAGCGATCGCCTGATCGGACTTTGACTTGCAGCGTTTGAGCCGCGCCTCCAGATTTCGGTCTGGCATGGCGTGGCTACGCAGGGCATGCGCCGTCTGCTCCACATAATCGCGAGTGGTGCCATACCGCCCGCAAGCGCTTTCGAACACTTGGCTCAGCACATGATCCGGCAAGTTGCCGGCATAGCTGGGCAGGTGCCGCTCCAATACAAATCCCAATGCCTGAACCTGGTTTCCGTCTTCGAGACGGCAGTTGAGCCAGTGCGGGCGATAGGAGGGGACGGGCATTTCGCGCTGCCACAGCGCGTAAAGCGAGGCTTCCAGTTGTTCTTCGGGCAAGCGATAAGCGAAGCCACTGCAAGAGCCGCCACGATCCAGACCGAACACCAGGCCAGGCATTTCCGGTGTGCCGCGATGCTCGTGAGACCACAGGTACAAACCGCGATGGTAACCATGCACCCGACCGCGAACGCGCTCTACCGCCGTGCACTCTGGACGCCAGATCAATGAACCGTAAGCGAACAACCAGACAGGCCCGCCCTTGTGGCGCGCCATGGTCGACTGCATCGAGCCGAGCAACTGCTCGTGCGTAAGCTGCGGCCCCAAGTCGAGCCGCGGAGGGTAAGCCAGATTCAAAAAAGCCGATTCAATGGCGCTCATGGCGAATAGCGTTCAGCTCCCCGCGTGTAATGAATTACTTAATAGAACGCACCGCTGTAACAATAAGGCACATAAGTTTTAAGGCAATTTAGGTGCCATGGCACAGTTATTAAATTATTGCCCTAACGAGATATAACCTACCGGCATTTATATAAATCTATAAATACCGATCGGCTATATGTGGAGTTATATCGGATAAGACTGCGGATCAAGATCGAGGATCAAAATCGCGGATCAAGATCGCGGCGCGTACGCAAACACATCCGCACGCATCTGATGAGCATCCATTCCGGCTTCAACCAGCGCATCCAGCGTGCCGTAGACCATGGCCGGTGAGCCGCTGGCATAGACATGCAAGGATTTCAGGTCCGGAAAATCCTCGCACACCGCTTCATGCAGCATCCCACAGCGCCCTCCCCAACCACACTGATCACTCACGACTTTGTGCAGGAACAAATTGGGCAGCTTCAACCATTCATCCCAATGTTCAATCTGGTAGAAGTCTTCAGGACGGCGCACGCCCCAGTACAGGTGAACCGGATACTTGAAGCCCGTGGCGCGGCAGTGTTCGATCAGGCTGTGGATCTGGCCCATGCCGGTGCCCGCGGCGATCAACACCAGCGGGCCGTCCGGCAATTCCGCCAGATGCGTATCGCCAAATGGCAGTTCGACTCGCACCATCGGATTGCGCTGAAGCTGGTTGATCAGATTCAACGCACTGCTTTCGCGCGCCAATACATGAATTTCCAGATCACGCCCACCATGGGGTGCGGACGCCAGGGAAAACGCGGATTTTTCGCCGCTTTCACGCTCGATCATCAGGTACTGGCCCGCGTGATAACGCGGTGGTTTACCGGCCGGCGCGCGCAGACGCACACGCCAGGTGTCGCCGCCGACGTCCCTGCATTCAATGACCTGACACGACACGCTACGCACCGGCAGTTCTCCCAGCGCGAGCACGCCATCCCACAGCACGATGCAGTCTTCCAGCGGCTCTGCTATGCAAGTGTAGAACTCGCCATGGTCGCGCACATTACCGGCTTGTTCGACCCGCCCTTCCACCAGCAACGCCGCGCACACGTGGCAATTGCCGTTACGGCAGCTTTGCGGGCATTCATAGCCCAGGCGCCGCGCACCATCGAGAATCCGCTCGCCGGGCAGAATATCCAGCACTGCTCCGGAGGGCTGCAAGGTTACACGCATCAATCTATTCCTAACTGATTCCAGATGGCATCGATCCGTTGGGTCACGGCGTCGTCCTTGACGATCACCCGGCCCCACTCGCGAGTGGTTTCGCCCGGCCATTTATGCGTGGCATCGAGCCCCATTTTCGACCCCAGGCCTGAGACCGGCGAGGCGAAGTCGAGGTAGTCGATCGGCGTGTTGTCGATCATCACCGTGTCGCGCTTGGGGTCCATGCGCGTGGTGATGGCCCAGATCACGTCGTTCCAGTCCCGCGCGTTGATGTCGTCATCAGTGACGATAACGAACTTGGTGTACATGAACTGTCGCAAAAACGACCAGACACCGAGCATTACCCGCTTGGCATGCCCCGGATACGACTTCTTCATGGTCACGATGGCCATGCGGTAAGAACAGCCTTCCGGCGGCAGGTAGAAGTCGGTGATTTCCGGGAACTGCTTCTGCAGGATCGGTACGAACACTTCGTTCAGCGCCACGCCGAGAATCGCCGGCTCATCCGGTGGACGGCCGGTGTAGGTGCTGTGGTAGATCGGCTTGATCCGGTGGGTGATGCGTTCGACGGTGAACACCGGGAAGCTGTCGACTTCGTTGTAGTAACCGGTGTGGTCGCCATACGGACCTTCATCGGCCATCTCACCCGGATGGATCACGCCTTCAAGGATGATCTCGGCAGTGGCCGGGACTTGCAGGTCATTGCCACGGCACTTCACCAGCTCGGTGCGATTACCGCGCAGCAGACCGGCAAACGCGTATTCGGAAAGACTGTCCGGTACCGGCGTTACGGCACCGAGGATGGTCGCCGGGTCAGCGCCCAACGCCACGGACACCGGGAATGGCTGGCCAGGATGCTTCTCGCACCACTCGCGATAATCCAGTGCACCGCCACGGTGGCTCAACCAACGCATGATGACTTTGTTGCGGCCAATCACTTGCTGACGATAGATGCCGAGGTTCTGGCGGTCCTTGTTCGGACCTTTGGTGACGGTCAGACCCCAGGTGATCAGCGGACCGACATCGCCCGGCCAGCAGGTTTGCACGGGGAGCATCGCCAGATCGACGTCGTCGCCTTCGATGACCACTTCCTGGCACACCGCGTCTTTGACGACTTTCGGCGCCATGGCGATGATCTTGCGGAAGATCGGCAACTTCGACCAGGCGTCTTTCAAGCCCTTCGGAGGCTCGGGCTCTTTGAGGAAGGCCAGCAGCTTGCCGATCTCGCGCAGCTCACTGACCGCCTCGGCGCCCATGCCTAGCGCCACGCGCTCAGGGGTGCCGAACAGATTGCCGAGCACCGGGATGTCATAACCCGTGGGCTTTTCGAAAAGCAGCGCCGGACCTTTGGCACGCAGGGTGCGGTCGCAGACCTCGGTCATTTCGAGCACTGGGGACACCGGAACCTGGATGCGCTTGAGTTCGCCGCGCTTTTCCAGGCCGCTGATAAAGTCGCGCAAGTCGCGATACTGCATGCGTGAGCCTCGTATTGGCCGTGCCGTTCGGGGGTGGCAGTTTAGCGCCGAACCCCTCTATTCAGAACCATGAACTGCGGATTGATCAAAAATCAGATAGCAAAAAGCCGGGTTTCCCCGGCTCTAGTGCCCTGTATGGCTGTCTCTGTTAGTCAACTTCGGCGCCGCAAGCTCATATCCTGCGTTGCTGCTCCTCGCCATAGCTAGCTATGACTCGTCGCAGCGCCTTGGCTATGAGCTTGCGGCATCCGAATTTGAACTAACGAGACAGCCACACAGGGCACAGCCCTTATCGACTTACTTGCGTTTCATCGACAGGAAGAACTCATCGTTGGTCTTGGTCGTTTTCAGCTTGTCGACCAGGAACTCGATGGCAGCGATTTCGTCCATCGGGTGCAGCAGCTTGCGCAGGATCCACATGCGCTGCAACTCGTCGTCGGCTGTCAGCAACTCTTCGCGGCGCGTGCCGGAGCGGTTGATGTTGATGGCCGGGAAAACGCGTTTTTCAGCGATACGACGATCCAGAGGCAGTTCCATGTTGCCGGTGCCTTTGAATTCTTCGTAGATCACTTCGTCCATCTTCGAGCCGGTTTCAACCAGCGCGGTGGCGATGATGGTCAGCGAACCGCCTTCCTCGATGTTCCGCGCGGCGCCGAAGAAACGTTTCGGTTTCTCCAGGGCGTGGGCATCGACACCACCGGTCAGTACCTTGCCGGAGCTCGGGATCACGGTGTTGTAGGCGCGAGCCAGACGGGTGATGGAGTCGAGCAGGATCACCACGTCTTTCTTATGTTCGACCAGGCGCTTGGCCTTCTCGATCACCATTTCGGCAACCTGCACGTGGCGGGTTGGCGGCTCGTCGAACGTCGAGGCAACCACTTCGCCGCGCACGGTGCGCTGCATTTCGGTTACTTCTTCCGGACGTTCGTCGATCAGCAGAACGATCAGATGAACTTCAGGATTGTTACGGGCGATGTTCGCTGCAATGTTCTGCAGCATGATGGTTTTACCGGCTTTCGGCGGTGCAACGATCAGACCGCGCTGGCCTTTGCCGATCGGGGCGCACAGGTCGATGACACGACCGGTCAAGTCTTCGGTGGAACCGTTACCGGCTTCCATCTTCATGCGCACAGTCGGGAACAGCGGGGTCAGGTTCTCGAAGAGAATCTTGTTTTTCGCGTTCTCGGGACGATCGTAGTTGATCGTATCAACCTTGAGCAGCGCGAAATAACGCTCGCCTTCCTTTGGAGGGCGGATCTTGCCAACGATGGTGTCACCGGTGCGCAAGTTAAAGCGGCGGATCTGGCTTGGCGAGACGTAGATATCGTCCGGGCCGGCCAGATAGGAAGCGTCAGCGGAGCGCAGGAAGCCGAAGCCGTCCTGGAGAATCTCCAGCACGCCATCACCGGAGATTTCCTCGCCGCTTTTAGCGTGCTTTTTGAGCAGGGAGAAAATCACGTCCTGCTTGCGCGAACGGGCCATATTTTCTATGCCCATCTGTTCGGCCAATTCGAGCAGTTCGGTAATCGGCTTTTGCTTGAGTTCAGTCAGATTCATATAGGAATGACGTAATCATTTATGGAGGGGGGAAATTAAGCTTTTGGCTTAATGAGGCCGCGCCGCAGAGAAGGCGACAGGATCGCGTACTTATTCGAAAAGGAGTGCGTCGGCGACGGCTAGCAGGGGGCAATGGAGAAACCAGTGCGGGGCCGAATGTAACACCTGAGTTTCGGAGCGTCTAGCCCTGAATAACGAAAAGGCCCCGCAATGTGCGGGGCCTTTTTGATGACGCTTAAATCGACGCTTAAATGTTGGCGTCGAGGAAAGCAGCCAGCTGCGACTTGGACAGTGCGCCGACCTTGGTCGCTTCAACGTTGCCGTTCTTGAACAGCATCAGCGTCGGGATACCACGCACGCCATGCTTGGCCGGTGTTTCCTGGTTTTCGTCGATGTTCAGTTTGGCAACGGTCAGCTTGCCTTTGTAGGTTTCAGCAATTTCGTCCAGAACAGGAGCGATCATTTTGCAAGGGCCGCACCATTCAGCCCAGTAGTCGACCAGTACAGCGCCTTCGGCCTTGAGTACGTCGGCCTCGAAGCTAGCGTCGCTAACGTGTTTGATAAGATCGCTGCTCATGGAAGTCTCCAGGTTGTAAGCAAAAAAACGTGGCCCATCATAGCCGCCCTTCCTTCGTTCAGGAAGGTGCAGATGATTGAGTCTCGCTATGGTGGTCCATGAGTTTGGGTATAGCTCAAGTCATGAGGCGGCGGGAGCAACGAAGGCAATACCTGTACGCAGCGCCGCGTTTCGTACATGTTCTTGCATAGCTTTCTGTGCCGCGCCGGAGGCCCGGCGGGTCAGCGCGCGGAGGATTTTTCGGTGTTCCTGCCAGGTTTCCAGGGCCCGTTCAGCCCGGATGAACGGTAGCTTTTGGCTCTCCAGAAAGATCTCGGCGCTGGCGCTCAGGATGCTCAGCATCGCCTGATTCCCGCTGGCCAGCAGGATGCGCCGGTGGAACTCGAAATCCAGCCGTGCCGCCGCCTCGAAGTCGCCGGCCTTCAATTCCTTGCGCATGGCAGCGACGTTGTCTTCCAGCGCATCAAGCTCTTGAGTGCTCAGGGTCACCGCCGCCAAACCGGCGGCAAAACCCTCCAGGGCATAACGCAACTGGAAAATATCCAGCGGCGAGGCTTGGGCAGCGAACGGCCAGCTCACGACAGCCTCTCCACGCGGCAGGTCCACCGGCGACTGCACGAATACGCCTTTGCCTGGCTGGATATTGATCACACCCACCGCGCTCAGCGACGACAACGCCTCACGCAATGACGCTCGACTGACCCCCAACTGCACCGCCAGGTCCCGTTGCGAGGGCAAGGCATCCCCCGGCCCGAACCCTTGCTCGGTGATCAGTTTACGAATGGCTTGCAGTGCCACTTCTGGAACGGCGCGGGAGATCGAATTCATGGTTTTTCAAACGAGCCAGGCCAAAGAGCGGTCAGTTGTAAAGCTAATCGCAGCGCCCGGCAAGTCGTGCCCCATGGGGGTTCGGTGGTTTCCGGCGATGCTCTATCGGGGTGCGAAACACCACCTGACTGTTCAGACCAGTAAGACCGAACAATGCCAGTAAACCTGTGGTCTGCGCCCCCAAAACCGACTCTTGGCATGGCCTGTGCTCTGTCGATCCGCAGAATTTACTTCTCGCCGATCCGGAGATTTGCCATGACCCAGCGTTACAGCGCCCTCCTTGCCGCCCTGTTTGCCAGCCTGATGCTGAGCCAGGCGCCCGCCCACGCCGACGGTCTGGAGGATGTGGTCAAGCGCGGCGTTCTCAAAGTCGCCGTGCCGCAGGACTTCCCGCCGTTCGGCTCGGTCGGCCCGGACATGAAACCGCGCGGCCTGGATATCGATACCGCGAAACTGCTGGCCGATCAGCTCAAGGTCAACCTCGAACTGACCCCGGTCAACAGCACCAACCGCATCCCGTTCCTGACCACCGGCAAGGTGGATCTGGTGATATCCAGTCTCGGCAAGAACCCCGAACGCGAGAAAGTCATCGACTTCTCCAGCGCCTACGCACCGTTCTACCTCGCGGTGTTCGGCCCGCCAGATGCCGACATCAAAAGCCTGGACGACCTCAAGGGCAAAACCGTCAGCGTCACCCGTGGCGCCATCGAAGACATCGAGCTGACCAAGGTGGCCCCCGAAGGCGTGACCATCAAGCGCTTCGAAGACAACAACTCGACCATTGCCGCCTACCTCGCCGGCCAGGTCGACCTGATCGCCAGCGGCAACGTGGTGATGGTGGCGATCAGCGAGAAAAACCCGAAACGCGTACCCGCACTGAAAGTGAAGCTCAAGGATTCGCCGGTCTACGTTGGCGTGAACAAGAACGAGCCCGCGCTGTTGAGCAAGGTCAATCAGATCCTCGCCACCGCCAAGACTGATGGTGCGCTGGAGAAAAATTCCCGGACCTGGCTGAAAGAACCATTGCCGGCCGATCTCTGATTTTCACCAAGGAGACTGAGCATGGCTTATCAGTTCGACTTTCTGCCGGTGGTGCACAACACCGACCTGTTGCTGCGCGGTGCGCTCTTCACCCTCGAGCTGACGGCAGTCGGTGCCGTGCTTGGCGTAAGCCTTGGCATCGTGGGAGCGCTGGTGCGGGCGTGGAACATTCGACCGTTCTCGGCAATTTTCGGGGTTTACGTCGAGCTGATCCGCAACACACCGTTTCTGGTGCAATTGTTTTTCATCTTCTTCGGATTGCCATCCCTGGGCGTGCAGATTTCAGAATGGCAGGCCGCGGTGCTGGCGATGGTGATCAACCTTGGCGCCTATTCCACCGAGATCATTCGCGCCGGCATCCAGGCGATTCCCCGGGGGCAGCTTGAAGCCGCAGCCGCCTTGGCGATGAACCGCTTCGAAGCGTTCCGCCACGTGGTCCTGCTGCCGGCCCTGGGCAAGGTGTGGCCGGCGCTGAGCAGCCAGATCATCATCGTCATGCTGGGTTCCGCCGTCTGCTCGCAGATCGCGACCGAAGAACTGAGTTTCGCCGCCAACTTCATTCAATCGCGCAACTTCCGCGCCTTTGAAACCTATGCCCTGACCACCCTGCTCTACTTGTGCATGGCGTTGTTGATCCGCCAATTGCTTAACTGGATCGGTCGCCGGTATATCGCCAGGAGTAGCCAATGAGCGATTTCACCTTTTGGGACGTCGTGCGCAACTTGCTCACGGGCCTGCAATGGACCCTGGCGCTGTCGCTGGTGGCGTTTATCGGCGGCGGGTTGATTGGCTTGCTGATCATGGTCATGCGTATTTCGAAAAAATCCGTGCCGCGCAGCTTTGCTCGCACTTACATCGAACTGTTCCAGGGGACGCCGCTATTGATGCAGCTGTTTCTGGTGTTCTTCGGCGTGGCGCTGGCCGGCATGGACATTTCGCCGTGGATGGCCGCTGCGGTTGCCTTGACGCTGTTTACCAGCGCGTATCTGGCGGAGATCTGGCGCGGTTGCGTCGAATCGATTCCCGACGGCCAGTGGGAAGCTTCATCAAGCCTGGCGCTCAATCCACTGGAGCAACTGCGTTACGTGATCCTGCCGCAAGCGTTGCGAATCGCCGTGGCGCCGACCGTGGGCTTTTCGGTGCAAGTGGTCAAAGGCACCGCCGTGACGTCCATCATCGGTTTCACTGAACTGACCAAAACCGGCGGCATGCTCGCCAACGCCACCTTCGAACCCTTCATGGTGTATGGACTGGTTGCCCTCGGTTACTTCCTGCTCTGCTACCCCTTGTCCCTCAGCGCGCGCTACCTGGAAAGGAGACTGCATGCCTCTGCTTAGAATTTCCGCCCTGCATAAATATTACGGCGATCACCATGTGCTCAAAGGCATCGACTTGAGTGTCGAGGAAGGCCAGGTGGTGGCGATCATCGGCCGTAGCGGCTCGGGCAAATCCACGTTATTGCGCACCCTCAATGGCCTGGAGTCGATCAACGACGGCGTGATCGAAGTGGACGGCGAATACCTCGACGCCGCCCGCGCAGACTTGCGCAGCCTGCGGCAGAAAGTCGGCATGGTGTTCCAGCAGTTCAACCTGTTTCCGCACCTGACCGTTGGCGAGAACGTCATGCTCGCGCCGCAAGTGGTGCAGAAAGTACCGAAAGCCAAAGCGGCCGTGTTGGCGCGGCAGATGCTGGAACGCGTAGGGCTGGGGGAAAAGTTTGACGCCTTCCCCGACCGGCTGTCCGGCGGGCAACAACAGCGGGTGGCCATTGCCCGAGCGCTGGCAATGTCGCCCAAGGTGTTGCTGTGCGATGAAATTACCTCGGCGCTGGACCCGGAGCTGGTCAATGAAGTGCTGAGTGTGGTTCGACAACTGGCCAGGGACGGGATGACGCTGATCATGGTCACCCACGAAATGCGATTTGCCCGGGAGGTTGGGGATAAGTTGGTGTTCATGCATCAGGGCAAGGTGCATGAGGTGGGGGATCCGAAAGTGCTATTCGCCAATCCGCAGACGGCGGAGCTGGCGAATTTCATTGGCACAGTGGAAGCGGCGGTTTGAAAGAACTTTAGCGTCTGTAAGGCCGCCTTCGCGAGCAGGCTCGCTCCCACATTGGTTCTGCGTCGGCCGCGAGAATAAGGGCAACATAGGACCTGTGGGAGCGAGCCTGCTCGCGATTGACCGCGCAGCGGTCACCGGCGTCACTGCACTGGATCACGGCTTTGAACACTGCGCGTTGGCGCCAGCCTTTGATCGTGGCAGGATGTCGAGGTTATCGACCGAGACCCCCTGACCATGCCGCAATCCCAAGCCAAGAATCTGTCCCTGATCGCCGCAATCGACCTGGGCTCCAACAGCTTTCACATGGTCGTGGCCAAGGCCCAGAACGGCGAGATCCGCATTCTCGAGCGCCTCGGGGAGAAGGTTCAGCTGGCCGCCGGCATCGACGAAGAGCGCCATCTCAGCGAAGAATCCATGCAACGCGGGCTCGACTGCCTCAAGCGTTTTGCCCAACTGATCAGCGGCATGCCCCCGGGCGCCGTGCGCATCGTCGGCACCAACGCCCTGCGTGAGGCTCGTAACCGCGTCGAATTCATCCGCCGCGCCGAAGAAATCCTCGGCCACCCGGTAGAAGTCATCTCCGGCCGTGAAGAAGCGCGCCTGATCTACCTTGGCGTGTCCCACACCCTCGCCGACACCCCGGGCAAACGCCTGGTGGCAGACATTGGCGGCGGCAGTACCGAATTCATCATCGGCCAGCGTTTTGAGCCGCTGCTACGCGAAAGTTTGCAAATGGGCTGCGTCAGCTACACCCAGCGTTATTTCAAGGACGGCAAGATCACCCCGGCCCGCTACGCCCAGGCGTACACCGCGGCACGGCTGGAGATCATGAGCATTGAACACGCCCTGCACCGCCTGACCTGGGATGAAGCCATTGGCTCCTCGGGCACCATCCGCGCCATCGGCCTGGCGCTGAAGGCCGGCGGCCACGGCACTGGCGAGGTGAATGCCGAAGGCCTGGCCTGGCTCAAGCGCAAGCTGATCAAGCTCGGCGACGTCGAGAAAATCGACTTCGACGGCATCAAGCCCGACCGCCGGGCCATTTTCCCGGCGGGCCTGGCGATTCTCGAAGCGATTTTCGACGCCCTCGAACTCCAGCGCATGGACCACTGCGAAGGCGCCCTGCGTGAAGGCGTGCTCTACGACCTGTTGGGCCGTCATCACCACGAAGACGTCCGTGAACGCACGCTCAGCTCGCTGATGGAGCGTTATCACGTCGATCAGGAACAAGCGGTGCGGGTCGAACGCAAGGCGCTGCATGCCTTCGATCAAGTCGCCAAGGACTGGGATCTGGATGACGGTGTCTGGCGTGAACTGCTCGGCTGGGCCGCCAAAGTCCACGAAGTGGGCCTGGACATCGCGCACTATCAGTACCACAAGCATGGCGCCTACCTGATTGAGCACTCGGACCTGGCCGGGTTCTCCCGCGAGGACCAGCAAATGCTGGCCCTGCTGGTACGTGGTCACCGACGCAACATTCCCAAGGACAAATTCGCCGAGTTCGGCGATGACGGCATCAAGTTGATTCGTCTGTGCGTATTGCTGCGCTTTGCGATTCTGTTCCATCACATCCGCGGCACCCAGCAAATGCCTCAGGTAGAGCTGCGCGCCAATGGCAACAGCCTTGAGGTGCTGTTCCCGGAGAAATGGCTGGACGACAACCAACTGACCCAGGCCGATTTCGCCATCGAAGCGGAATGGCTCACCCGCGTCGACATTGTCCTGAACGCTCGCTGAAACACGCTCTTGTAGGAGCACGGCTTGCCGGCGATGGCGATCTCACGGGCGCCATCGCCGGCAAGCCGTGCTCCTACAGGGGGCGGTGGTGAAACAAAAATGGCGATCCCTTGGGATCGCCATTTTTTTACATCAGGCCAGCGTTAACGCACCGTCAGGATCGGACTGCCCAAGCGCTCCAGCAATGTGGCCTGGGCACTGCGCGGGTTCTGGTTGCCGGTCGGCGTGTTACGGACGTAACGACCGTCCGACTGCAAGCTCCAGCTATGCGTGTTATCGGTGAGGTACAGCTCCAGCTCTTTTTTGACCCGCACAATCAGCTTGCGACCTTCCACCGGGAAGCAGGTCTCGACGCGCTTGTCGAGATTGCGCTCCATCCAGTCGGCACTGGAGAGGAACATCTGTTCTTCGCCGCCATTGAGGAAGTAGAAGACCCGGGTGTGCTCCAGGAAGCGACCGATAATCGAGCGCACGTGGATGTTGTGCGAAACCCCGGCGATACCCGGCCGCAGGCAGCACATGCCGCGCACTATCAGATCGATTCGCACCCCGGACTGACTGGCCTTGTACAGCGCGCGGATGATCTTGGGATCGGTCAGCGAGTTGAACTTGGCAATGATGTGCGCCGGCTTGCCGTCGAGGGCGAACTGAGTCTCCCGGGCAATCATGTCGAGCATGCCCTTCTTCAGCGTGAACGGCGCATGCAGCAGCTTCTTCATGCGCAGGGTTTTACCCATGCCGATTAACTGGCTGAACAGTTTGCCGACGTCTTCGCACAAGGCGTCGTCGGAGGTCAGCAGGCTGTAGTCGGTGTAGAGGCGAGCGTTGCCGGCGTGATAGTTGCCCGTGCCCAAGTGTGCGTAACGGACAATTTCACCCGCCTCGCGACGCAGAATCAGCATCATCTTGGCGTGGGTCTTGAAACCGACCACGCCGTAGATCACCACCGCACCGGCCGCTTGCAGGCGGCTGGCCAGTTGCAGGTTGGATTCTTCGTCGAACCGTGCACGCAATTCGATCACCGCCGTGACCTCTTTACCGTTACGCGCCGCATCCACCAGCGCATCGACGATTTCCGAGTTGGCGCCAGACCGGTACAGGGTCTGACGCACGGCCAGCACGTGCGGGTCCTTGGCGGCCTGACGCAGCAGGTCGACCACCGGGGTAAACGATTCGAATGGGTGCAACAGCAGGATGTCCTGCTTGCTGATCACGCTGAAGATGTTCTCGCTGTTTTGCAGCAGTTTCGGGATCTGCGGCGTGAACGGCAGGTATTGCAGCTCGCGCTGGCTGTCCAGGCCGGTGATGCTGAACAGACGCGTCAGGTTCACCGGACCGTTGACCTGATACAGCTCGGACTCGCTCAAGTTGAATTGCTTGAGCAGGTAGTCCGACAGGTGTTTCGGGCAGGTGTCAGCCACTTCCAGACGCACTGCATCACCGTAGCGACGCGAGAACAGTTCGCCGCGCAGCGCGCGGGCCAGGTCTTCGACATCCTCGGAATCCAGCGCCAGGTCGGCGTTTCGGGTCAGACGGAACTGGTAGCAGCCCTTGACCTTCATGCCCTGGAACAGGTCATCGGCGTGGGCGTGGATCATCGACGACAGGAACACATAGTTGTCGCCGGCGCCGCCGACTTCTTCCGGCACCTTGATGACTCGCGGCAGCAGACGCGGCGCCGGGATAATCGCCAGACCGGAATCGCGACCGAAGGCGTCGATGCCTTCAAGCTCGACGATGAAGTTCAGGCTCTTGTTCACCAGCAACGGGAACGGGTGCGTCGGATCGAGACCGATCGGGGTGATGATCGGCGCGATTTCGTCGCGGAAATAACGGCGAACCCAGGTCTTGAGCTTGGTGGTCCAGTGACGACGACGGATGAAGCGGACCTGATGTTTTTCCAGCTCCGGCAACAGAATGTCGTTGAGGATCGCGTACTGGCGGTCAACATGACCGTGCACCAATTCGCTGATGCGGGCCAGGGCCTGATGCGGTTGCAGACCATCGGCGCCGGCTTGTTCACGGGCGAAGGTGATCTGCTTCTTCAAGCCGGCCACACGAATTTCGAAGAACTCGTCCAGGTTGCTGGAGAAGATCAGCAAAAACTTCAGCCGCTCCAGCAAGGGGTAGGACTCATCGAGCGCCTGTTCCAGCACGCGGATGTTGAACTGCAGTTGCGAAAGCTCGCGATGGATGTACAGGCTGCTGTCATCCAGTCCGGGAATGGCAATCGCCGGCACCGCGGCTACGGTTTCGGCCACCACCGCGGGCGGAGCAGGCTCCAGCTCCGGCGGGGTTTCGGCGATTTGCTCGACCACAGGTTGAGCCTCTTTTACAGCAACTTCAGTGAGTACTTCGGTATTCATGGAATGTTCCTGTGAGGGCTATTGTTGCTCTCGTAACAATTGAGCGGCGCGGACGGCAAAGTAAGTCAGGATGCCATCGGCGCCTGCACGTTTAAAAGCGGTCAGGGATTCGAGAATAACCCCTTCGCTCAACCAGCCATTCTGGATCGCCGCCATATGCATGGCGTATTCGCCACTGACTTGATAAACAAACGTCGGCACTTTGAATTCTTCTTTGACCCGGTAAAGAATGTCCAGATACGGCATGCCTGGTTTGACCATGACCATGTCCGCGCCTTCTGACAAGTCTGCCGCCACTTCGTGCAGGGCTTCGTTGCTGTTGGCCGGGTCCATCTGATAACTGGCCTTGTTGGCCTTGCCCAGGTTCAGCGCCGAACCGACCGCGTCGCGGAACGGACCATAGTAGGCGCTGGCGTATTTTGCCGAATAGGCCATGATGCGCACGTTGACGTGATCGGCCAGCTCCAGGGCTTCGCGGATGGCCTGGATGCGCCCGTCCATCATGTCGGACGGTGCCACCACCTGCGCGCCGGCTTCGGCGTGGGACAGGGCCTGCCTGACCAGTGCATCGACGGTAATGTCGTTCTGCACGTAGCCTTCTTCGTCGATAATGCCGTCCTGACCGTGGGTGGTAAACGGGTCCAGGGCAACATCGGTGATCACCCCCAGCTCAGGGAACTGCGCCCGTAGTGCGCGAGTGGCGCGCTGGGCAATACCGTTCGGGTTCCAGGCTTCTGCGGCATCCAGTGTCTTGAGCTCCGGCGGCGTGACCGGGAACAGCGCCAACGCCGGAATTCCCAGCTCGACCCACTTCGCGGCTTCTTCCAGCAACAAATCGATGGTCAGGCGTTCGACGCCCGGCATCGAGGCCACCGCCTCACGACGGTTTTCACCGTCCAGGACGAACACCGGCAAGATCAGATCATCGACGGTCAGAACGTTTTCACGGACCAGTCGTCGCGAAAATTCATCACGACGGTTGCGGCGCAGACGGGTGGCGGGAAACAGACGGTTGGCGGGGGTAAAGCTCACGGCAGACTCCTGAGCTCGCGCTGGCGGGCGAGCGTGACAGTTATAAGCGATCATTATGACTAACGCATTACAGTTATGTGCACCCCTGCGACAGGTAGCCGCATTCCATTGTCGTTGCAGGAAATGTTCACGTCGAGACACATTTGGACACTTTCATGAATGTGCACGAAGGGTTAGGCTGCGCGTTCATTTCGCCAGCACCCAGACAATGCTCCAACAATTTCTGCACGACTTTGGCTATTTTGCCCTGTTTCTCGGCACGTTCTTCGAAGGCGAAACCATCCTTGTGCTCGCCGGCTTCCTCGCGTTCCGCGGATACATGGACATCAATCTGGTGGTGGTCGTGGCGTTCTTCGGCAGTTATGCCGGTGATCAGCTGTGGTACTTCATGGGGCGCAAGCACGGTCGCAAATTGCTGGCCCGCAAGCCGCGCTGGCAAATGATGGGTGATCGGGCGCTGGAGCACATCCGCAAGCACCCGGACATCTGGGTGCTGAGCTTCCGCTTTGTCTACGGTTTGCGCACGGTGATGCCGGTGGCCATCGGCCTGTCGGGCTATCCACCGGGACGTTATCTGCTGTTGAACGGGATTGGTGCGGCGATCTGGGCGGCCGCACTGGCTGCGGCGGCTTATCACTTTGGCGCCGTGCTGGAGAGCATGCTCGGCAGCGTCAAGAAGTACGAACTGTGGGTGCTCGGGGCCTTGCTGGTAGTGGGCCTGGGCCTCTGGCTGCGTCGTCGTTTCAAGAATGCCCGCCTGGCGAAGAAAGTCTACGCCGACGAGCAAGCCCTGAAAGCCGAACGGATCAATGTAGAAGTACCTAAGACGCCAAGCGAGTGAAGCGGTTTCTGCAACAGTAGAGACCGATGACACTGAACAAGCTGTAACTGAGCAGGCCGACCCAACCCACCGCGCTGGCCGGCCACAGCCCGACTACCGGCGCCAGCCATATCAGCGGCACGTTCGATGCCAGCCGCAGCAGCTCCAGCTTCAACGCCCACGGGCGATTCTCCAGGGCCACGCCCAACGTAAACAACCCCAGCGCCACCGCACCCCAGCCCAGTACCAACGCGGCAGTTGGCAGGTTACTTCCCAGGTTCATCAAGTAGCTGCCGAGCGCGATGTAGGCGCAAAACTGCAACACCACATACAGTTGCTGACGGCTGTCCAGCGGCACCTCGAACTTACGGAACAGACTCAAGTCAGGCTTGCTCGTCGGGAACCTGGCCGCCACATCCGCCGGACGCCAACCGGTGCGCATCAACCAGATCCGCAGCTTGTCCCACGTGCTCTCGGCACGCCGCGCGTCATCCCACAATTGCGTATAGAACTGCACGTTGGCCCACAGCGGATTCCAGCTCGCCAACGGCATGGTCACGCCGAAAATCACCGGCTCGTTGTCGTCTTCTTCTTGAAACGAGCCAAATAGACGGTCCCAAATAATGAACACCCCACCGTAGTTGCGATCCATGTAGAGAGCATTCTGCGCATGGTGAGCCCGGTGATTGGACGGCGTCACGAAGAACCATTCGAACCAGCCGAGCTTGGGAATGTGCTTGGTATGCACCCAGAACTGATACAGCAGATTCAGCGCCGCCACGCAGACCAACACCAGCAGCGGCACGCCGAGCACGGCCATCGGCAGGTAGAAAATCCAGCTCAGCAGGAAGCCGGTGCTGGTCTGACGCAACGCTGTTGACAGGTTGTACTCCTCGCTCTGGTGATGCACCGAGTGTGCGGCCCAGAGGATATTGCGTTCATGGCCCATTCGGTGCAGCCAGTAGTAGCAGAAGTCGTAGAGAACAAAGGCAAATACCCAGACCCAAACGCTGTCGGCCGATAGCTCGAATAGCGCCATATGCTCAAGAGCAAACGCATAGGTCACCAGCCCGACACCTTTGGTCAACAGGCCCGTGGTGGTCGACAGCACACCGGTGCTCAAGCTGTTGATCGCATCGGCCACACGGTAATTGCTGACCCCGCGCCAACGATCGGCCAGCAGCTCCACGGCAATCAGCACAAAGAAAAACGGCACCGCATACAGAATGAAGTCCATGACGCGCTCTGATCGGAATCTTGAGGACAGATGCTAGGTGTAACCGCGTATTTACCCTATGGCAACGAGCGTCAAATTAGTGGACATTTAACGCCATGAATCTGGAGAACAACCCATGAGCAAAAAAATTGCAGTGATCCTTTCCGGCTGTGGCGTGTACGACGGCGCCGAGATCCATGAAAGCGTGATTACCCTGCTGAGACTGGACCAGCGTGGCGCTCAGGTGCAGTGCTTTGCCCCGAACATCGCGCAATTGCATGTGATCAACCACCTGACCGGCGACGAAATGCCTGAGTCGCGCAATGTATTGGTGGAGTCGGCACGGATCGCCCGGGGCAACATCAAGGATATTCGCGAGGCCGACGTCGACGACTTCGACGCGCTGATCGTTCCCGGCGGATTTGGCTCTGCCAAGAACCTGTCGAACTTCGCCATCGAAGGCGCGGGTTGCACCGTGCAACCGGATGTCCTGGCGCTGACCGAAGCCTTCGCCGAAGCAGGGAAACCTGTCGGCTTGATGTGCATCTCGCCTGCGCTGGCGGCGAAGATCTATGGCCCGGGGGTGAACTGCACCATCGGCAACGACGCCCAGACCGCGGCAGCCATGAACAAAATGGGCGCGACCCACACCGATTGCGCCGTGACCGAAATCGTCGAAGACAGGGCACGTAAACTGGTGAGTACACCGGCGTACATGCTGGCGCAGAGCATCAGCGAAGCGGCGTCCGGCATCAACAAAATGGTCGACCGCGTCCTGGAACTGACCCACGAAAACGACGCCTGACCCTATTCCACTGTAGGAGCTGGCTTGCCAGCGAAAGCGGTGGGTCAGCCACATCGATGCTGGATGTGCCGCCGTCTTCGCTGGCAAGCCAGCTCCTACAGGGATTACTACTTGGCTCAGGGTTTTCGGGTCAGCCGGGTGAGTATCCGGTCCAGCGCATTGGCAAACGCCTGCTTCTCTCGCTCGCCAAACGGTGCCGGTCCACCGCCCATCTGCCCCTGCTCCCTCAGGTCGGTGAACAGATTGCGCACCGCAAGTCGGTCACCCATGTTCTGCGCATCGAACTCCTTGCCACGCGGGTCCAACGCGGCCACGCCCTTCTTCACCAGGCGATCCGCCAGCGGCACATCGCTGCAAATCACCAGCTCACCCGGCACCGCATGCTCCACCAGGTAATCATCGGCGGCGTCCGGGCCACTCGGCACCACGATCAACTTCACCAGCGCCAGCCCCGGCTTGATCTGCGGCTGCCCCGCCACCAGCACCACTTCGTACTGGCGCTTGAGGGCGAACTTCACCACCAGATCCTTGGCCGCCCGAGGGCAGGCGTCGGCGTCGATCCAGACACGCATCATTTTTTCCTCTTCCAAAAAAATCGCGAGCAGGCTCGCTCCCACAAGTTATACGCCATCCTGTGGGAGCGAGCCTGCTCGCGATTATGAGCGCAGCGAATGCTGTTTAAGAAACCTGCACCCGCCGCTTCTCGGCCATCCAACTGCGGCTATACAACACAACAATCGCAATGATCGCCACCGCCTGAGCACTCAGCGAATACGCATCCGCATGGATGCCCAGCCAGTCGAATTCAAAGAACGGCACCGGCCGGGTGCCGAAGATCCCGGCTTCTTGCAGCGCTTTCACGCCATGCCCGGCGAACACCACCGACAGCGCGCACAGCAGACCGGCGTTGATGCTGAAGAACAACGACAGCGGCAGTTTCGCCGAACCGCGCAGGATGACCCACGCCAGACCCACCAACAGCACCAGCGCCGTGGCGCCGCCGGCCAGCACGGCGTTGTGCCCCGCAGGCCCGGCCTGCAGCCACAGGGTTTCGTAGAACAGAATCACTTCGAACAACTCGCGATACACCGAGAAGAACGCCAGGATCGCAAAGCCGAAACGCCCGCCGCCACCCACCAGGCTGCTCTTGATGTAATCCTGCCATGCCGCCGCGTGACGACGATCATGCATCCACACCCCGAGCCAGAGCACCATGACCGAGGCAAACAGCGCCGTCGCGCCTTCCAGCAATTCACGCTGCGAGCCGCTGACATCGATCACATACGCCGCCAGCGCCCAAGTCGCCAGACCAGCCACCAGCGCCAGCCCCCAGCCGACGTTGACGCTGCGCACGACCGATTGCTGACCGGTGTTGCGCAGGAAGGCCAGGATGGCCGCCAGCACCAGAATGGCTTCCAGACCTTCACGCAGCAGAATCAGCAAACCGGAGATGAAGCTCAGGGACCAACTCAGGCCATCGCTGCCCAGCAGGCCTGCCGATTCCTTCAACTTGGCCTTGGCCGTGTCCAGGCGCTGTTGGGCCTGGGCCACCGGCAAACCATCCTGCAACGACTGCCGATATGCCATTAGCGATTTTTCAGTGTCTTTGCGCACGTTGGCATCGACGTTGTCCAGAGAGCTTTCGACCAGCTCGAAGCCTTCCAGATACGCTGCGACAGACAGGTCATAGGCTTGGTCGTGATCGCCGGCACGGTAGGCAGCGATGCTCTTGTCCAGGGTGGCAGCCGTGTAATCGAGCAACTGCGCCGGGCCACGCTTGACCTGCGGCGGTTGCGCCCGCTGCGCACGGAACGTGGCGGCGGCTTGTGGGCCATCAGCGGCCTGCACTTCGGCCGGCGTCTGACGCCCGAGGTCGGCGATGTTGTAGATCTTGTCGGATTTGGCAGCCGCCGGATCGGCGCTGAAGCTGGCGATGTAGGTCGCCAGATCCCAGCGCTGACGATCGTCAAGCTGATCGGCGAAGGCCGGCATGTCGGTGCCTTCGATACCCTGGCCCAAGGTGCTGTAGAGCGCGTAGAGGCTCAGATGATCCAGGCGTGCCGTATCACGCAGATCGGACGGTGGCGGCATCAGGCCGACACCTGCCGGGCCGTCGCCAGCGCCTGCATCACCGTGGCAAACCGAGCAATGCTGGGCATACAGCGGCGCACCACGGGTCGGGTCCGGGGTTATGATCGGTGCCTGACTGATTTCATAAGTCACGGCCAGCTTCGCACCGAGTTGCCGAGCCTGACGGGCCACGTCCGCACCGTCCTGACGGGCTGCAATGGCACTGGCCAGCGAACTGACGCCCTGCTCCAGCCCTGCTTTCTCCGGCTTGGCCGGCATCGCACCGATCAAGCCTTGCAAGGTTTTGATGGATTCCAGCTGCTCGCGGTATTCGGACTCATCGATCACCTTGCCCGTTTGCACGGTTGGCGGGTAATCCGCGCTGATGTAATCGAGCAAATGCAGCGCTTGCGGCGCGCCTTCCACGGTGTCGGCCAGCAGATTGGAACTGCACAAGGCAAACAGCGGAAGCACCAGCCAGGCCAGAAAACGGGACGGGGCAGTCATGAATGAATCTCAATTGGTAATACGAAGTAACACATTGTTCCCTCCCAATGACTTTCACTCAAGCTTTGTTCGCGAGCGCCGCAGGTTCTGTGCTTGTTCAGACATGAAAAAGGCGACCTCAAGGGTCGCCTTTTTTGGATCTGACTGCTTTTTAAACCGCGGCTTTACGCAGTGTCGCCATGAACGCCGCCGCGCCGATGAACAGCCCGGCAAAGGTGCGGTTCATGCGTTTTTGCTGCTGGGGCGTGCGCAACAGACGCAGCACCTTGGAGGCCAGCCCGGTGTAACCGGCCATGACGATCAAGTCGACGCAGATCATGGTCACGCCGATGATCAGGTACTGGGCCAGCAATGGAGCATGCGGGTCAATGAACTGCGGCAATACCGCCAGCATGAACACCAGCGCCTTGGGGTTGCTGATGTTGACCAGGAAACCACGGAACACCAGCGCCATCGGCTTGCCGATCTGACGCACCGCCGCGTCATCGCTCATGTCGCTGGGCAGCGCGCGCCATTGCTTGATGGCGAGGTAAACCAGGTACGCCACGCCGAACCATTTGATCGCATAAAAGGCCGATGCTGAAGCCGTGAGAATCGCGCCCACACCGGCGCCGACAATCGCGATCTGCACCGCCAGGCCCAATTGCAGGCCCAGGGCATTCCAGTAACCGCGCCAGAAACCGTACTGCAAACCGCTGGACATCGACGCAATGGCGCCGGCACCGGGAGACAGACTGATCACCCAGCAGGCGGCGAAAAACGCCAACCATGTTTGAAGCTCCATTGCACACCTCGACTCAGACTCGTGACAGACGTCTAAGCTAATGCGGCTTTGGGTTGGTGACTACCGATTTTTTGCAGGATGTTGCGGCTGTCGACCAGCGTTTTCGGCCTTCGGGCCCCATCGCGAGCAGGCTCGCTCCCACTGTGGATCTTCAGTGGACAGAAATTTTTTGAACAACCGAGATCCAATGTAGGAGTGAGCCTGCTCGCGATGGCGGTATGTCAGGCGACAGCAGTCTTACTTTTCAAACCCGTTGGAAGGAAGTACATCACTACCGCGCCAGCGTCGAACCGAGCGCTGGAAGAACAGGCTGTTAGGCACCTGAACCATGGCGCTGCCGGTGCCGAGTTCTTCCGCTTCGATCAACGTGGTGTAAAGCAGATTGATCGCCACCACCCGACCTTTGACACCCGGCTTGTCGGTGGTATCCACCAACTCGACCACGTCGCCGAGGCGAAACGGGCCGACAGTGAAGATCAGGATCGCGCACAGCAGGTTGGAGAGCACGCTCCACATGGCGAAGAACGCCACCGCCGCCACCGCGACGAAGCCGGACAGCGCGGTCCAGAGTACCGTGGCCGACACCCCGAGGCGTTCGAGTACGAAAATCAATGCGCTGCCCATGATCAGCCAGCGCAGTCCGCCTCGCAGTGGCATCAGCAACTGCGGCGGAAACGGATAACGCTCGCCCAGCCGGGTCAGACCCTTGGCAACGAAGCGCTGGGCGAAATAACCGGCCAGCAGAATCAGCAGGATTTGCACGACGAGCCAGAGGGGTTCGATCCACACCGCCGGCAACGGCAGCTTGAACGCCTCCATCAAGACAATGCCTCCAGCTCCGCCTGCATGCTTTCAAGCAGTTCCAGCGCTTCCATCCAGGCTTCTTCCAGCTCGGCTTCACGCACCTTCAGCTTGGCCTGTTCAGCCAGCAGATCGCGCAAATCATTCTTGCGCGCCGGTTCGTAGATATCGCTGTCGCCGAGGCTCGTATCTATCTTCGCCAGCTTCTCGTGCAGCTTGCCCAGCTCGGCTTCCAGCTTGTCAGCCTCACGCTTGTGCGGCGCAAGTTGCTGACGCAATGCAGCAGCGGCCTGGCGCTGGGCTTTCTTGTCGGTCTTGTCCGGATTAACCGGCGTGTTGCTGACCGGCGCATTGCGCTGGCGATAGTCGACCAGCCAACGGGCGTAGTCTTCCAGGTCGCCGTCGAATTCCTCGACCTTGCCGTCCGCCACCAGATAGAAATTGTCCGTGGTGCTTTTGAGCAAATGACGATCGTGGGAGACCACCAGAACTGCACCACTGAACTCCTGCAGCGCCATGGTCAATGCCAAGCGCATTTCCAGGTCCAGGTGGTTGGTCGGTTCGTCGAGCAGCAGCAGGTTCGGCCGATCCCAAGCGATCAACGCCAGGGCCAGACGCGCCTTTTCGCCACCGGAGAAGTTCAGTACCGGCTCATCGATACGCGCACCCCGGAAGTCAAAACCGCCGAGGAAGTCGCGCAGGGTCTGCTCACGCTCGGTCGGGGCCAGACGCTGCAAGTGCAGCAACGGGCTGGCCTTGGAGTCGAGAGAGTCCAACTGATGCTGGGCGAAGTAACCCACCACGGTATTTTCGCCACGGGTCAGGCGACCGGCCAACGGCTCGAGCTCACCGGCGAGGTTTTTGATCAGCGTCGATTTACCCGCGCCGTTCGGGCCAAGCAAACCGATGCGCGCGCCAGGGGTCAGTTGCAGCTTGACCTTCTCCAGCACGGCTTTGTCGCCATAACCCAAACGGGCATCGGACAGGTCGATCAGCGGGCTGGAGATTTTCTGCGATTCACGGAAAACGAAATCGAACGGCGAATCAACGTGGGCGGCGGACAGTTCTTCCATCCGCTCCAGCGCCTTGATCCGGCTCTGGGCCTGACGGGCCTTGGTGGCCTGGGCCTTGAAGCGGGCGATGTAGCTTTCCATGTGCGCACGTTGCGCCTGCTGCTTCTCGTAAGCCTGCTGTTGCTGGGCCAGACGCTCGGCGCGGGCGCGTTCGAAGGCGCTATAACCACCGCGATACAGCGTGATCTTGCGTTGATCGACGTGAGCCACGTGATCGACCACGGCATCGAGGAAGTCCCGATCGTGGGAAATCAGCAACAAAGTGCCGGGGTAACTTTTAAGCCACTCTTCGAGCCAGATGATGGCGTCGAGGTCCAAGTGGTTGGTCGGTTCGTCGAGCAGCAGCAGGTCCGAGGGGCACATCAAAGCCTGCGCCAGGTTCAGACGCATCCGCCAGCCACCGGAGAAATCTCCTACCGGGCGATCCATCTGCTCGTTGGTGAACCCAAGGCCGGCCAGCAGCTTGCGGGCCCGGGCGTCGGCGGTGTAACCGTCAGCGCTGTCGAGTTCCGAGTGCAGGCGGGCCTGAGCGGCACCGTCATGCACCGCTTCGGCTGCGGCGAGGTCGCGTTGCACCTCACGCAGTCGCAGGTCGCCATCGAGCACGTAGTCGACCGCCAGGCGTTCGAGCGTCTCGATTTCCTGGCGCATGTGGGCGATGCGCCAGTCGGCCGGCAGAAAGCAGTCACCCGAGTCCGGGTGCAGTTCGCCCCGGATCAAGGCGAACAGGCTCGATTTGCCGGCGCCGTTGGCACCGATGAGGCCGGCTTTGTGGCCGGCGTGCAGGGTCAGCTCAGCGTCTTCTAGCAGACGTTGAGGGCCACGCTGTAAAGTCAGGTTCTGAAGTCGAATCATAATGGCGGCGGAGTCTACCAGCTTCGCTCGCAACTGGCGCGAGTAGCACTATGTCCTCTGACCTGTGGAGCTTTTCCCTGACGACTTACGCCCGTCCCGGCGTTGAACGCGCTTGCCTGCAATTGCAGTCGGCAGGCGTCAATGTGTGTTTGCTGCTCTGTGGATCGTGGTTGGGACAACGTGGCGTCGCCTGCAATGAACAGCGATTACAGCGGCTACGCGACGAAGCACAACCTTGGGATGCGGATGTTGTGCAACCGCTGCGCGCATTGCGTATGCAATGGAAAGCCTGCGCGACTGAGGATGCAGAATTGAAAAAGTTGCGCGAACAAGTGAAGGCACTGGAGCTGGAAGCCGAGCGGCATCTGTTGTTGCGACTGGAGCGAACGGCACAGAGTTGGCCGCAGGGTGAGGCGACCGATCTAACGGCCTGGCTGGAAGGTGTGGCGGCAGGCGCCGCCAACCTGGACCGCGACGCGCTGCATCAGCTGCGCGTCGCGGTAACCGGCACTTAGGAAGCGCTGGTTGGGGTGGTGCTGGTGCTCGACGGTGCGGCTGGCGTTGGCGCAGTCGTGGCTGTCGAGGTGGTTGCTGCCGGTGCAGCCGATGCGACTGGCGCTGGAGCCACTGGCTTGGCAGCGGGCGCAGGGGTCGGCTTGGCAAAAGCAGGTTTGGCAGCAGCAGGTTTGGCTACAGGCTTGGTTGCTGGTTTTGCAGCTGGTTTTGCTGCAGCCGGTTTAACGGCTGGTTTCGCTGCGGCAGGTTTGGCGGCGGTGGCCGGCTTGGCGGCAACAGCGGGTTTCGCAGCAGCAGTTCTGGCAGCCGGTTTAGCAGCAGGTTTGGCTGCAGCTTTTACAGCCGGTTTCGCGGCTGGCTTGACCGCAGCTTTTACAGCCGGTTTTGCGGCTGGCTTGGCCGCAGCTTTTACAGCCGGTTTTGCGGCTGGCTTGGCTGCAACTTTTACAGCTGGTTTCGCGGCTGGCTTGGCAGTGGCAGTTCTCGCGGCGGCTGGTTTCGCAGCTGCAGTTTTAGCGGCCGGTTTGGCAGCGGGTTTGGCTGCTGCGGTTCTTGCTGCAGCGGGCTTGGCAGCAGGCGATTTTGCAGCGGGCTTGGCAGCAGCGGTTCTCGCAGCGGCTGGCTTGGCGGCAGGTTTCGCAGCAACTGTTTTAGCGGCAGGTTTAGCCGGTGCTTTTGCAGCAGCGGGTTTGGCAGCGGCTTTCTTGGCAGGTGCCGCAGCAGGCTTGGCCGCGCGCAGGGACAATGCCTTGCCGACAGCCTCTTGGACACGACCGACGCCCTGGGCCAGTTTCAGGCTTTCTTGAGCATCGCGCTTGAGTTGCAGAATGTAGCTGCGGGTTTGCGACTGACGATCTTTGAGGGCATCGAGCAATTCCTCAAGTTCACTCACCGCGCCCTTGGCTTTGGCTTGTGCCTTGGCCTTGCCAGCCGCCGCGGCGTCCTGCAATTTGGTACGGGACTTGTGCAATTTTTCTTGCGCTTTTCCGCGCTGCTTTTCCAGTTTGGCGAGCAGTTTTTCAGCATCAGCCAAAGCTTGTGAACAAGCGTTTTCCAAATGATCGAGCAGGCTGCCCGACAGTTGTTGGAGTAAGTGCAACGGGGTATTTACAGGCTTCTTGGTGGCCGACATGGTTTACCTCCTGGCTGACGTGGGTGCGGCTCATACTAGACCTCTGCTGCTACCGCCGCTAGGGCATGTTGACAGTATCGAAAGCGCTGCGTTGCAACGGATCGACAATCTTCTGCGCTTGCGCAAAACCAGTTCACCTTTGTGCGCATTCACACTGGCATAATCCAGCGCATCTCAGGCTGGAGAGTGCCCATGTCGCGCTACCTTTTTTTATCGCTGTGCGTGTTTTTTTCGGTGGCTCAGGCCGACGAAAAAACTTCCGCAAATAACGCTCACGATCTTGCCTACAGCCTGGGGGCGAGCCTCGGTGAACGCCTGCGCCAGGAGGTTCCCGACCTGCAACTTCAGGCACTGCTGGAAGGCTTGCAACAAGCGTATCAAGGCAAGCCGCTGGCATTGAAAGACGAGCAGATCGAGCAGATCCTGGCCGAGCATGAAGCCCGGATCGCCGAGCAACCGGCACTCCCGCAAAGCGAAGCCGCACTCGAAAAAGAGCAGCGTTTTCTCACTGAAGAAAAAGCCAGGCCGGGCGTTCGCGAATTAGCGGATGGTGTATTGCTGACCGAGCTGACTCCCGGTACGGGGGCCAAGGCTGGCCCTGACGGTAAGGTCCAGGTTTTGTATGTCGGGCGCCTGCCGGATGGCACGGTGTTCGATCAGAACAGTCAGCCGCAGTGGTTCAGTCTCGACAGCGTGATCAGCGGCTGGCGCAGTGCACTGCAAAACATGCCGGTCGGTGCGAAATGGCGGCTGGTGATTCCATCGTCTCAGGCCTATGGCGCGGAGGGTGCCGGCGACCTGATCGCACCGTTCACACCACTCGTGTTTGAAGTCGAATTGCGCGGCGCCACCAGCTGAATCGCAGACACAAAAAACGGCGCGCATAGCGCACCGTTTTTAGCTTGCAGGAAGAGATTCAGGCCTGAACCGAGTCTTCTTGCTTGTGAGCTGTGTGCAGCACTTCGATCAGGCAGTCTTCCAGTTCAAAGCGCTCATGTAACAGTCCGCCGAGTTTCTGGAACTCTTCGGCGACACACTTTCCTGCATCACACAGGTCATTGAACGCCAGCAGCTTCTCGGTGATGACATCGATGCGCGGGTAGATGGTCTCGGCCAGTTCCAGACCACGCTTGTCGTTGAAGGCCTTGGCCTCCCCCGTCAACTGCTCGTAGATCTCGAAGTGTCCGGCAGACACGTAATCGACCAGCACGCCGCAGAACTCCTGCAACGGCTTGCGGTTGTCGCCGAGAGCCTCTGGCTTGGCGCCGAGAGCATCATAGGCTCGAACCAGCTCGTGACGTTCCTGCAACCAACGATCGATCAGCAGATGCACTCCACCCCAACGTTCCTGAGCATTCTGACAACTTTCGAGCATGGTGATCTCTCTTCCCTTGTGGGTCATGCTGCCCTACACCTGTCGCACACTTGAAGGTCAAGTACCGGTCAGGCAGAGCGTCATCGAGCAACATAATTCCAATGACACGTGCGGGCCAGATTATGCCCGCGCGGCTGTGGCTTCAAGGTACGCAGCAGATAAAGTTCATACAAGTGTTTAATCGCTCAATTGCACCCGGTGCGACGACTCGCCGCTGAGCGGTCGCTCACACGCAAGCCAGACGATGTGCAGCAACTGATAAATCCCCAGAATCGTCATCGCTACAAAGAGCAACAGACTCCATTCCGGAACGCTCAGATCGAATAACGTCCAGGAAATCTCGGCACAATCGGCGTCCCCTTGGAACATCTGCGTGACCTGGCATAACCAGGGCATGTTCTCGTACGCCGCTTCCAGGTTGGGCGGACATGTCGATAACTCATGCAAAGGATCACTCTGCAACAAAATCTGCCGCCACGCCGTAATCGTTCCCGCGAGGCTGCAGAAAAATCCGAGCAACCAATACAGGAATGATCCAAAACGCCCGGGCCCTTGCACGGAGGCCGTCAGGCAAACACCCGTTAGTAACACCAGGCAAAGACGCTGCAAAAGGCACAAGCCGCAAGGTCTGAGTCCGACCGCATATTCCAGGTAAAAGGAAACACCCAAGGCCAGGGAGCCTGTAATGAAAATCATGAAAAACAAGGAGCGTGAGCAGGCCAAAGACATGGCTTTTCCGTACCAGTAGAGACAGGTGGTTACGGTAGAGGAAAGCGCGCCAGCCTTTCAAGGCAGGCCGGCACGGACACTTCACCAGAAGTGTAGGGAATTCCCGACAGCGTCGAGAGGAATTGATGTAGTCCACTGTAGGACGATGCCGACAAGGGACTACAAAGCTAAACACGCGGCGACTTTTAAGCCTTCGGAGCGCCCTTTGAGCGCCCCTTGCTCAGCACTTCACGCGTGAGCCAGCGCCGGAAGCGGTGCCGCCAGCAGGCGCTCGTCAAGCATCCCGAGCCCTTCTTGAAACAGCTGATTACTGCGTTCAGTGTCACCCAGTTGCGCCAGCAATCGCGCCAATTCTGCACAGGCTTCCGGATTGCGTTGAACCCGCAGGCTGCTTTCCAGATAATCTCGCGCCTTGCCCCACAAACTGTTTTGCAGACACAAGCGGCCCAATGTCAGCAACAGGCTTGGGTCGCCCGGATGACCTTTGAGCCAGCCCTCGGCAGTCTGTAGCTGCCGAGCCGGATCGCTGCCGCGAACCAGCCCATACAGACGCGCCAGATGGCTGTCGTAATTGCGCTTGAGGGCGGTGCGCAACACCTCTTCCGCTTCGACCTGCGCGCCCAGCTGCCGCAGCTGCTCGGCATAGGCCAGCACCAGTTGAGGCTCCTGGCGCTGAGCCGAGGTGAGCTGCTGCCAAGCGCGACCGAGTGATTGCAAACCGACCTTGCCGTCCTCTTCCTGATGCGCCGCCAGAGACAGGTTTTCGCCCCACGCACGGCGCTCCAGTTCGGCCAGTTCGGCGGGCGGCAGGACTTTATCCTTGCGCAGCTCGGGCAACAGGCGAATCACCGCCGACCAGTCACCCCGCTGCTGCAGCAGGCGCTGTAACTGGCGCAACATCTGGGCGTTATGGGGATGACGTTCATGCATGACCTGAAGCGTTGCCAAGGCGCTGTCGGTGTCGCCACGGTCGGTCTGCAATTGAGCGTGATTCAAGGCAATCGCCAATTCAGCCTGCGGCTGGCGCTCGAGTGCACGCTCCAGCAAGTTGTCGCTTTCTTCGTAATGACCTTGTTCGTTTGCGGCACGAGCAGCGCCCAGGTAAAAGAGCAATGGTTGACGCTCGGCTTCGGCAGCCCGCTGCAAATGACGCTGCGCACTCGCCCAGCGACCTTCTGCCAAATCCAACTGACCGTGCTCGATTGCCACTTGCACCCGACGGCTGCGATTACGGCGCGACCAGGGATTGACCACGCCGCTGGAGGTCATCACCAGCTCAATCAACACCTTGATGCCCCAGAACACCAGCCACAATACCGCGACCAACGCCAGGGTCGCCCACAGGCTCGATTCGTAACGAAAGCTCTTGTAGGCAATCAGCACGTAACCTGCATGCTCGGCAATCGCCAATCCCAGCGCAGCAGCAGCGGCGATCACCAGGAACACGACCACATAGAGGCGTTTCATGGCGTTGCCTCCTGAACGGTATCTGCAGCCGGTTTAGCCATCGGCTTGATCGAGTCTTCGGCGTTGACGTTACGTCGCTCCAGATAACCCTGGACAGCGCTTAGCGTACCGGTCAGATCCGGCGTCACGACCGTGACCCGTTGTTTGCTCAATTCACCCACCTGCTCGAGCATCACTTTGCTCTGGGGATTGTCCGGGTTGAAGTTGCCGGTCAACACATCCCGTGCTTCCGCCAGCGACTGGGTGTAAACCGCTGCCTGGCCATTGAGCGCGGCCCATTGCGCCTGCTCCAGTGCCAGGCTCAGGGCAAGACGCACCTGGCTCAGGCTCTGCCCGGCCAACAGTGGCCGAACATTTTTGTCAGCGTTGAAGTCGATGCGGATGTAGCGAGAGATCTGATCCCACCACTGCGCCCAACGACTGGCACCGTCGCCATCGGCAGTCAGGCCCAGCAGCGAATCACCCCGGTCCTTGTACTCGGGCGCAAGCTCGGTCAGGTCGATCACCTGATCACGCAAAGCGCCCAGTCGCAGGAACAACCCGGTGCGATCCGGCTGCTCGGTGCTGCGCAACGCCACCAGGGTTTTGGCTACTTGCTCGCGAGCGGCGAAGGAGCCCGGATCGTTTTGGTCACGGAGAATTTCGTCGGCACCCTGCACCAGCGCCTGGGCGCTGCTGATGTCCTGCAATGCCGACAGACGCAGGCTGGCCAGCCGCAGCAAGTGCTCGGCCTCGGCCAGACGCCAGTCCTTGCGGCTGGCACCGAGGACGGTTTCCAGGCGCTGGTTCAGGCGCTGTTGATCGCCCTGCAACTGTGTCACCAGACGGGCGCGCGCTTCCAGTTCATCAACGGCAGGCAACTGCTCCAGGCGTGCGCTAATGCGTTGCTCATTGAGCTTGAGGTTTTGCGCCTGATCGTTCAGCGCCTGTACCTGAGCCAGTTGCTGCTGGTTATAGGCCTGCAGGTGACGCACCTGCCAGACGCCCCAACCACCCACCGCAACACCGGCAGCGCCGAGCAACAGCGCGACGATTGCCAGCCCATTGCCTGGGCGCTGCACGGCGGCAGGCGGTGCAGTTTCAACCGGTGCTTCAACCGGCGCATCGAGTACCGACCGGGCGTCATCTTTAGGCAAGGCAGTTTCGCTCACGTATCCATCCTTTGCGTTAGAGAACGGGTTCGGGATGCTCCCGCAACGCCGTCAGCAATGCCGCGGCGCTGGCGCCACGACAATCCACAACTGTTTGGGCCCCGGCAGCACGTGCCAGCTCGGCGACCCTGGGGCTTGGAACAAACAACGGCAACCGCGCCAATTGTGGCCAGGCAGCGCCGGCCAGTTGATGCAGATACTCAAAACCTTGCCCACTGCTGACCACCAGCGCGTTCAAGCGTTCCGCTTCGATCCGGTCAGGCAGTGCCGCCAGCGGGTAGTGAGGCAGGCCGCGGCGGTACAACTCCAGATACTCGACACTAGCACCAAGCTCGCGCAAACGCTCAGCCAGGAGTTCGCGCCCGCCCTCCCCGCGCATGATCAACACTCGCGGATCGGGCCGGATGATAGCCTCGCGCAACTGCGCAAGCTCAAGCAATGCTTCGCTGTCATCACCTTCGGCTGGACAGATCACGTCCAGCCCGCCGTCTTCAAGGATTTGCGCGGTGGCGGCGCCTACACTGAACCACTTCAGCGCAGGGGGATTCGGCCAATACTGGCTGACCAGTTCGACGCCGATTCTGGCCGCGGGTTTACTGACCACGATCACCGCGCAAAAACGATCCAGCCTCTGAATCGCCGCGCACATTGTGTCAGAGACTGGAATCGGCTCGATTTCCAAAAGCGGCAAGCAACTGCTGAATATCCCCGCTTGCGCAAGAATATCGCTCAGTGCCGCGGACTCATCCGCAGGGCGCGTCAGCAGCAAGCGCCAACCCGTCACTCGTGACCTGCCTCGCCATAAACCGCTTTCAGAATATCGTCAGCGCCCTGGCTCAAAAGGTCTTCGGCCACTTGTATGCCCAAGGATTCGGCGTCGGCGCGTGGCGCGCGGGCCTCGGCACTGAGCAACAGACCGCCACTTGGGTCACCGACCAGACCACGCAACCAGATCTGGTCGCCTTCCAGCACGGCATAGCAGGCGATCGGCACCTGGCAACCGCCATTCAAATGTTTGTTAAGCGCACGTTCGGCGGTCACGCGAGTGGCGGTGTCCTGATGATGCAACGGCGCCAACAAGGCATGAATTTCGCTGTCCGCCGTGCGGCATTCGATACCGACTGCGCCCTGGCCACCGGCCGGCAAGCTGTCGTCAACGCTGATCGCCGACGTAATGCGGTCTTCGAAGCCCAGGCGAATCAGGCCAGCGGCGGCGAGGATGATGGCGTCGTATTCACCGGCATCGAGCTTGGCCAGGCGCGTATTGACGTTGCCACGCAGGAAACGGATTTCCAGATCCGGACGGTGGGTCAGCAACTGTGCCTGACGACGCAGGCTGGAGGTACCGACGATGCTGCCCTTTGGCAATTCGTCCAGGCTGGCGTAGGTGTTGGAGACGAAAGCATCGCGCGGGTCTTCACGCTCGCAGATGCAAAACAGGCCGAGGTTTTCGGGGAAGTCCATCGGCACATCTTTCATGGAGTGCACAGCGATGTCGGCTTCGTTGTCCAGCAGCGCGGTTTCCAGTTCTTTGACGAACAGGCCCTTGCCGCCGATTTTCGACAGTGGCGAGTCCAGCAGCTTGTCGCCGCGACTGACCATGGGTACCAACGTCACGAGCAGACCGGGATGGGCCTCTTCCAGACGGGCTTTGACGTGCTCGGCCTGCCATAGGGCCAGGGCACTTTTGCGGGTGGCGATGCGGATTTCGCGAGTGGACATGGATCAATCCGTACTGAATAGATACGGCGGATAATAACAGCTCAGCCAAATCCACTTTGACTTGTATCAGAAACTGCGTGGCCTCCCTGGCCTTGACGTCCTGCAAGCGGGTGTAAAATTCGCCGGTAAATGGCGGTTTAAAGCTGCTGCATCATCTTGCGCACGCCGGCCACATGCCGCCGGCTGACGATCAATGCGTCACCGTTCAAGCCTTTAAGGAACAGCTGGAAATGCCCCAGAGGCGTGCGCTGCAGGCGTTCGATGCGCTCGCGGGCGACCAGAGCGTTGCGGTGGATACGCACGAATCGGTCGCCAAACTCATCCTCAAGGGCCTTCAGCGGCTCATCCAGCAACACTTCGCCGCCTTCGTGGCGCAAGGTCACGTATTTGTGATCGGCAATGAAGTACACCACCTGATCCAACGGGATCAGCTCGATCCCCTTGCGGGTTCGCGCGCTAATGTGGCTACGGGGACCGCTGCCACTTTCGGCGGCGGGGCGTGTCAGGGCAGCGAGCTGGATACGGTTGGGTCGCTCGGCTTTCTTTAATGCTTCGTGAAGATGTTCAGTACGCACTGGTTTCACCACATAGCCTACGGCGCTGGCCTGTAAGGCTTCCACGGCAAATTCATCGGGTCCTGCACAAAACACCACCGCGGGCGGAGTTTCGCGTTCACACAACCGCGCAGCCACTTGCAGGCCATCGAGGCCTGGCATGCGGATATCGAGCAGCACGATATCCGGCTTGTGACTGTCGATAAGAGCCAACGCCTCTTCGCCGTTCGTGGCGCTGGGCTCCAGGACACTGTATCCCTCGAGTTCGCCGACCATTCGGCTCAGGCGCTCGCGGGCCAAGGGTTCGTCATCAACGATCAGGACATTCATATTGCGCTGGATTCCTGCGTGAGTCTCGCACAAGGATAGCGTAGACAGGTGAAGTGACGTCCGTCACCGCGATCCACGCTAAGACTAGCGCGAGGGCCAAAAAGTGCCGCGTAATCGGCGGCTAAATTTTCAACTGCCGCGTGATCGGAGGCTCTGGCCCGCGTTAGCGAGGGATCGCCGTAGGGTTTGCCGATACACAATATGAACACCCCCTCTTCTTATAGTCGGTTGTTGCACCAAGAAGTGCGCGGATACTACTGTCCAACTGTAGACGGTTGCCGGGACGATATTGCTCAATTGACAAATATCGTTGCGCAATTTCGCAAAGACTTACCTTGAGTATGGACCGAGGTATAAGAAAAAAACGTATCGACCAGTGTCAGCGACAGGATTGGCAACCCTGTTATTATCCGCGACAGCTTTCAACGTCACTTTTCTCCAGCCGATACGAGCGAATTCATGAGCACTGACAAGACCAATCAGTCCTGGGGCGGCCGCTTCAGTGAACCCGTCGACGCCTTCGTCGCCCGCTTCACCGCCTCCGTCACTTTCGACCAGCGCCTGTATCGCCACGACATCATGGGCTCGATCGCCCACGCCAGCATGCTGGCCAAGGTCGGCGTGCTGACCGATGCCGAGCGCGACAGCATCATCGATGGCCTGAACACCATCCAGGGTGAAATCGAGGCCGGTCAATTCGACTGGCGCATCGACCTCGAAGACGTGCACATGAACATCGAGGCGCGCCTGACCGATCGCATCGGCGTCACCGGTAAGAAGCTGCACACCGGCCGCAGTCGTAACGATCAGGTTGCCACCGACATTCGCCTGTGGCTGCGTGACGAGATCGACCTGATCCTGGGCGAAATTACCCGCCTGCAAAAAGGCTTGCTGGAGCAGGCCGAGCGCGAAGCCGGTAGCATCATGCCCGGTTTCACCCACCTGCAAACCGCGCAGCCCGTGACCTTCGGGCACCACATGCTGGCCTGGTTCGAAATGCTCAGCCGCGACTACGAGCGTCTGGTCGACTGCCGCAAGCGCACCAACCGCATGCCATTGGGCAGCGCCGCGCTCGCCGGTACCACCTACCCGATCGACCGCGAATACACCGCGCAGCTGCTGGGCTTCGACGCCGTCGGCGGCAACTCGCTGGACAACGTGTCCGATCGTGACTTCGCCATCGAGTTCTGCTCGGCGGCAAGCATCGCGATGATGCACCTGTCGCGCTTCTCCGAAGAACTGGTGCTGTGGACCAGCGCGCAGTTCCAGTTCATCGATCTGCCAGACCGTTTCTGCACCGGCAGCTCGATCATGCCGCAAAAGAAAAACCCCGACGTGCCAGAACTGGTTCGCGGCAAGTCCGGCCGTGTCTTCGGCGCGCTGATGGGCTTGCTGACCTTGATGAAGGGTCAGCCGCTGGCCTACAACAAGGACAACCAGGAAGACAAAGAGCCGCTGTTCGACGCCGCTGATACCTTGCGCGACTCGTTGCGGGCCTTTGCCGACATGATCCCGGCGATCAAACCCAAGCACGCGATGATGCGTGAAGCAGCGCTACGCGGGTTCTCCACCGCCACCGACCTGGCCGACTACCTGGTGCGCCGTGGCCTGCCGTTTCGTGACTGCCACGAAATCGTTGGTCATGCCGTGAAGTACGGTGTGGAAAGTGGTAAAGATCTGGCGGAAATGAGCCTGGAAGAGCTGCGCAAATTCAGCGACCAGATTGATCAGGACGTGTTTGCCGTGCTGACCCTGGAAGGTTCGGTCAATGCGCGCAACCATATCGGCGGCACTGCGCCGGCACAGGTCAAGCTGGCAGTGGTTCGCGGCCAGGCTTTGCTCGCCAGCCGCTAAAAGCTTCGCGAGCAGGCTCGCTCCCACAGGGGATCTTTGGTGTTCACAAAATCTGTGCTCACTGGAGATCTAATGTGGGAGCAAGCCGGCTCCGGGCGGCGTTCCGACGATGACTGACTTCAGAACACTATAAAACCTACTTTTTGGACGCGATCATCGCCATAAACGCTGGCATCGCCGCTTCCTTGTCCGCCGCAATCCGCTGCACATTCGGATTCTCTCCCAGACGCTCCAACAGCGCCTTGGCCGCTGGCATCTCGGCCAACAAATCCAGGCCAAACAGTTTCTGCCCCACCGCACACGCCAACGGCACGCTATATAGGAAATAAACGTCGGCAATGCTCAGGCTGTCGCCCGCCACATAAGGGGCGAACTTGCCGTGCCGGGCCAACGAGGCAAACCCCAGCAGCAACTCGGTTTGGGTCCTTTCCTTGATCGCCTCCGGCACCTGCATGCCAAAAAACGCCTCGCCGTAGCACATGCGTCCCGGTAACTCGATGTACAGCTCGATTTCCTTGGCCAGCGCCAGCACCTGGGCACGCTCGAAATGATCGCTCGGCAACAGCGGCGTGCCTTGCTGGCTTTGTTCGATGTATTCAAGAATCACCGCGGTTTCGTTGATGAAACCTTGCTCGGTGTGCAGCACTGGCACCTTGCCGCGCGGGCTGACGGCCAGTGCTTGCGGGGTGGTGCCGCCATAAAACGGCACCTCTTCGAACGACAGCCCCTTCTCCAGCAGTGCCAGTTTCACCATGTTGTAGTAGTTGCTGACGCAAAATCCATAAAGCTTGAGCATCACATAGCCTCCAGGCCGTGCGGGGTTGGCAGTCCTGTTTTATAGAACGCCCGGGCGATTCTTGCCAGCAGCATCACAGCGCTGAATGCAGGTAAACTGGCCGCCTTAACTTGAGGAGCCTGCCATGAGCGAGCCAACCCCCGGCATCAACAACGACGAAATCGACGAAGAAGAGTTCGCCGA
The DNA here is from genome assembly GCF_019956415.1 of Pseudomonas sp. GL-B-19. Taxonomy (GTDB): domain Bacteria; phylum Pseudomonadota; class Gammaproteobacteria; order Pseudomonadales; family Pseudomonadaceae; genus Aquipseudomonas. The sequence continues at coordinate 43,835 of NZ_JAHBDK010000042.1, read as the reverse complement.
AAACACCCTGATCGAAGCCATCGAAAACCAGATCGAAAGCGACAATCCGCCTGCGGCCAAGGCAACTTTCAACAAGCTGACGCTGGTCGGTTACGAGCGCGAGGAAATCCTCAACCTGATGGCCCACGTTTTAGCGGTAGAAATCGACGCGATCCTCGAAGAAGACCGCGCGTTCAATACTGAATGGTACGAAACTGCGCTGCGTGCGCTGCCGGAATTGCCACCGGAAAAGAAGTAAGCCAGAAGCCGGCAGGAGCAAGGCTTGCCTACGATGAACGATGACACGATTCATCTGACAGATCGCGGTGCGACAATCGCGGGCAAGCCTTGCTCCTACAGCACCCCGCTGCCGCACCACTGCCGGGGAATGCTTCCCGAGGTGAAAAAACCCTGATGCAGGCACTGGACATGCCGCACAAGTGGGCTCACCTTAGAGGCGCTGTCGTCCAATTCCTAGAAAGTCTGGAGTCCTTATGTCGCTTACCCCTGAGTTGGTTGCCGAACTGGAAGTCCTCGCACTCTTCAACCTGGACAGTTCCCAGGAAGGTTTGAAAATTCATCAGACCGCTGCCCCGAAACACATCGCCGCTGCCAAACGCCTTTTCGAAAAAGACCTGATCGACCAGCCCGATGGCGGTTATCTGACCAGCCTGGGGCGTGACGCCGCGCAAAATGTGCAAACAGTGCTGACCATCCTGAGCGTCGAAGAAACTGCCTGAAGTTCACCGCATCGCCCACGGAAACCCCAGCGACGGGATTTCCGCGGGCAAACCCGGTGACCCGCCGTCGACCCTCGATATAAATCTGACGTCAAAATCCAAATTCAGCTTAAAAGTGCCAGGCCCGAGGCGCTAAACTGCCCCTCATCTGCCGACCCCACTTCCGAGCCTCGCGAGCCGGTTTGAGCTGACATGACCCGCACCCATGAAATCCGCCCTGATCTGGACGAGGGAATCGACCGCAAGGTTCTCAGCCAACTGCGTGCACGCTTTCTAAAGCTTAATGAAGGTCGCATGGCCCGGGCCATGGAAGGGTTGTCGACCCGCCAGCAAACGGTGCTGACACTGCTACCGCTGTTTTTCCACGTTAATCATCCGTTATTGCCGGGGTATGTTTCCGGCAGCACGCCGGCCGGGCTGTCGAACTTCGAGCCGGATGCCAATGCCCTCGCTGAAGCGCAACGCCTGACCCGCTCGTTCTCTTACAAACCGCGCCACGGCAGCAATCCGCCGCGACCGATCCACGGCCTGTTCCTGATGGGTAGCCTTGGCACGCTGGCTCAAGCCGATCAAAGCGACATGGACGTTTGGGTCTGTCATGCGCCGGACCTCAGCGAAAGCGAACTCGCCGAGCTGCGTAAAAAGTGCCAGCTACTGGAGATCTGGGCCGCCAGCCAGGGTGCCGAGGCGCATTTCTTCCTGATCGACCCAACGCGCTTCGTTCTTGGCGAGCGTGACTCCCGGTTGAGTTCCGAAGACTGCGGCACCACCCAGCACTACTTGCTGCTGGACGAGTTCTACCGCACCGCCATCTGGCTGGCGGGCCGCACACCCATCTGGTGGCTAGTGCCGGTCTACGAAGAATCAGCCTACGACCGATATACCCACACGCTCCTGTCCAAACGCTTCATTCGTGCCGATGAAAGCCTGGACCTGGGGCATCTGGCCTACATTCCTCCCGGCGAATTCATCGGCGCCGGGCTCTGGCAGTTGTTCAAGGGCATCGAGTCGCCCTACAAGTCGGTGCTCAAACTGCTGCTGACCGAGGTCTACGCCAGCGAACACCCGAAGGTTCATTGCCTGAGCCTGCGTTTCAAGCAAGCCGTATTCGCCAATCAACTGGACCTCGACGAGCTGGACCCTTACATCGTGGTCTACCGGCGCATCGAGGAATACCTCATGACTCGGGGCGAACCGGAACGGCTGGAATTGGTGCGCCGCGCGCTGTACTTGAAGGTCAATCGCAAACTCACCGGCAACAGCCGCACTCAAAGTTGGCAACGCTCATTGCTTGAGCGGCTGGCTCAGGAATGGGGCTGGGATCAACGGCAACTGGCGCTGCTCGATAGCCGCAGCCAATGGAAAGTGCGCCAGGTCAGCGCCGAACGCCGCGCGCTGGTCAACGAACTGAATTACAGCTACCGCTTCCTGACCCAGTTCGCCCGCACTGAACGCACCGCCAGCCTGATCAACAAGCGCGACCTCAACGTGTTGGGTCGCCGGCTGTATGCGGCTTTTGAGCGCAAGGCCGACAAGGTCGAATTCATCAACCCGGGCATCGCCCCGGACCTGGCCGAAGACACGCTGACGCTGGTGCAGGCACCCAACAAGAAAGAGCCGGGGCAAACCCAATGGGGTTTGTACAACGGCAGCCTGACTGCTCAGGAGTGGGAGCATTTCGCGCCGATCAAGCGCAGCCGCCAACTACTGGAACTCCTGACCTGGTGCCACCGCAATGGCGTGATCGACAGCAGCACGCGGCTCGCCCTGCACCCCGGAACCAGCGACCTGAGCGAGTTCGAACTGTTCAACCTCCTCGGCAGCCTGCAACAGAGCATCGCGCTACCCCTGCCTACCGTCGCAGAGGAGCCTTTGCTGCGCGCCAGCGTACCGAGCGAGGTGCTGATTCTGGTGAACGTTGGCGTCGATCCGCTCAAGCACCATCGCGACTTGAACATCCTGATGACCACCGAGCGCACCGACTCCCTGAGCTATGCCGGGGTCCGCGAGAACCTGGTGCTGACACTGGACCAGGTCACGCTCAACAGCTGGAACGAAGTGCTGGTCAGCCGCTACGACGGCCCTCACGCATTGCTCGACTGCCTGAGCGCTTATCTCAACAATCTGCCGAGCAGACCACAGCAGCCCAAACTACGGGTTCGCTGTTTCTGCCATAACCGTGCGCAGTTCATTGCCCGACGGGTTGAAGAGGTGATCGACACCGCGCAGAACCTGCTGCTGAGCAACCTCAATCACCGTTACCTGATACAGGTCCAACAGCACTATCACGTGCTGGAGTTGGTGCCAGGCCAGGTTCATCACGTCGCCATCGCCACCTTGCCGGCGCTGATCGATTACCTGGGGGAGGAACTGGCAGAGTACAGCCCGCTGCACCTGGACCCGATGGCGCTGGAAGACCACGACCTCGCGCTGATCCTGCCGATGGGTCAGCCCGAGTGCATTCAGGTGTTCTACAGAATCAACGAGGATCAGGCCGACCTCTACGTTCTGGATGAATTCAATGCGCTGTGGCAACAACGCTTGCCCTATCACGACGAACAAAGTCTGTTGGTGCCGCTGCAACGTTTCCTGCAATCGATCCAATATCGGCGCGATGCCTTGTTGCCGATGGACGCCGCGCAGCCCTTGAGCCTGGACACGCTGTATTACCAACTGCTGCCGTCCGGCCCCGGGCGGGCGCGCCGGGTTGAAGTGCGGCCAGCGCCGCAAACGCCAGTCAACAAGCCGTTCTACGACGTGCAGGCGATCATCGGCAAAGCCGCACCGGGCAAGGTGCAGGTAACGTTGTATTGCAATCAGCGAGAGTTTTCAGAGCTGGAGCATGGCGACCAACTGTTCAGCGTGGTCGCGCAAGAAATCGTCGAGCAGCGTCGCGAAACGGAACGTTATCGCTGCTACATCACCGACCTGGACCTCTCGGGCCTGATCGGTGACGGTCAGAGTTCCAGCAATCTGTACCTGCGCTATAAGGCCGACCTGGAGCGCTCGTTAAACGAGGCGCTCGAACAGGTCTGAGGAGCGTTATTCCGGGAAATCGCCGCCATTGGCCGGCTGTGATTCGACTTCCAGCAACGTCAGCTTGAGAGTCTTGCCGCCCGGAGCCGGCCAGTCGATGTGCTGACCGACCTTGAGACCCAGCAACGCACTGCCGACCGGCGCCAGAATGGAAATCTTGCCTTCGTCGGCGTTGGCATTCTTGGGATAAACCAAGGTCAAGTGATAGTCCTTGCCACTGCTTTCTTCACGGCAATGCACACGGGAGTTCATGGTCACGACATCGGCAGGCACTTCGTCGTGACCGACCACGGCATCGGCGCGATCCAGTTCGGTTTGCAGCGCAATAACGCCCGGCAGCGTGTCATCCAGGCTGTCGATAAGGCGCTCCAGACGTTGCACGTCCAGACGAGTAAGGGTGATGGAAGGTGCGGTCATGATTGAGGCAGACTCCTTTCTTCTGCGCAGAAAAAGCAAAACCCCGCCAGAAAAAGACGGGGTTTTCACGGAGCCTCGATGGGTTGAGGCGTTTCTGGACACTATCACAGCTCAATAAATATACAAGTCAGGCGCGACCACGGTGCCGACAGGTGGAAATTGTAAATGACACAGAGAGACCTTGTGGGAGCGAGCCTGCTCGCTCCCACAAGGTTATGCGTCAGACGCAAGATTTGCGCTGGACCGCCTGCGCACAAATAACGCGCCGCCGTTCATCATCCGCCGAGCGCCATTCGCGGATGTCTTCGACATGGCGAAAACACCCCAGGCAAACCTTTTGCTCGTCCAGCCGGCACACACCGCTGCACGGCGAAGGCACCGCCGGGCTGACATTGCTGTAGAGCGGCTTGGGCGGGCGAACGACGGCAGGCTCGGTCACGATCTCACAGACCTTCGAAATCGAGTTCGACGTCAGCTTGCTGCTTGACGATGCGCTCCAGCATTTCGCCCAGTTGCTCTTCGCTCTTGTCGCACATCCAGCGCTCGCTCTCTTCGTCATAGTCGAAGTGGAAACCACCGGACACAGCTGCCAGCCACAGCTGACGCAGCGGTTCCTGTCGACTGAAGATCAACTGGCTGCCGTTTTCGAATTTCACGCTCAGCACACCGGCCGAGCTCTCCAGATCAATATCCAGGCCACTTTCGTCGAAAATATCTTCCAGCGTCTGCTGGGTGGCATCGACCAGATCGTGGAAACGGGCTTCGGTCAAACTCATTGCGGCAACCTCAAAAAGTGTCTGTTCTCGCTCAAGCGCCGCAAGATACGGGCGAGCCCCAGTGATTGCAAAGGATAACGACCCAGCGTCGATATCGATACGGTAAGCACTGTACTTGTGGGAGCGAGCCTGCTCGCGAAGAGGCCGGCACATTCAATATCTTTGTTGACTGAACTATCGCTTTCGCGGGCAAGCCCGCTCCTACAGGGATTGTGCATGGCTGACCAGCATCGTGCGAAGCCCCGCCGGACGGGAGCCCCATCGCATAGGCAAGCTGTCGGGTGGCCGGTATACTCCGGCGCAATTAACGCATTTTCAAGGATTTCGCCATGAAGCGCCTGATCTCGTCCTTTGCTGCGCTCGCTTCGCTCGTCGCTTTTGCCTGCTTATTATCGGCCTGTGGTCAAAAAGGCCCGCTGTATTTGCCAGACGAAAACCTGGACCCTGTCGAGCAGGCCAAGTCGTCGCAGCAGCAGCCTGCATCCAAAGCACACAAGCACGACGTCTACCAATAAGGGAACGACATGGACGCTTTTAATTACCGTGGCGGTGAGCTGTTCGCGGAAGGTGTGGCCCTGTCTGCCATCGCCGAACGTTTCGGCACACCGACCTACGTCTACTCCCGCGCGCACATCGAAGCTCAGTATCTGGCATACGCCGATGCACTGACCGGCATGCCGCATCTGGTTTGCTTTGCAGTCAAGGCCAACTCCAACCTGGGTGTGCTGAATGTCCTGGCGCGTTTGGGTGCCGGTTTTGACATCGTCTCCCGCGGCGAGCTGGAGCGTGTTCTGGCCGCTGGCGGCAGCGCTGACAAGATCGTGTTCTCCGGTGTCGGCAAGACCCGTGACGACATGCGTCGCGCCCTGGAAGTCGGCGTGCACTGCTTTAACGTCGAATCCACCGATGAGCTGGAACGCCTGCAAGTGGTTGCCGCCGAGCTGGGCGTTCGCGCACCGATCTCGCTGCGCGTGAACCCGGACGTTGATGCCGGCACGCACCCGTACATTTCCACCGGTCTCAAAGAGAACAAGTTCGGCATCGCCATTGCTGACGCGGAAGACGTGTACATCCGTGCCGCGCAGTTGCCGAACCTGGAAATCGTCGGCGTCGATTGCCACATCGGTTCGCAACTGACCACCCTGCCCCCGTTCATCGATGCCCTCGACCGCCTGCTGGGCCTGGTCGACCGCCTCGGCGATTGCGGCATCTACCTGCGCCACATCGATCTCGGTGGTGGTTTGGGCGTGCGTTACCGTGATGAGGAGCCGCCATTGGCTGGCGACTACATCAAGGCTGTGCGCGAGCGTCTCGACGGGCGTGACCTGGCGCTGGTGTTTGAACCGGGTCGCTTCATCGTGGCCAACGCCGGCGTGCTGCTGACGCAAGTCGAATACCTCAAGCACACCGAACACAAAGACTTCGCCATCGTCGACGCGGCCATGAACGACTTGATCCGCCCGGCGCTGTATCAGGCCTGGATGGACGTCACCGCTGTGCGCCCGCGTGATACGGCGGCTCGTGCCTACGACATCGTCGGCCCGATCTGCGAAACCGGCGACTTCCTGGCCAAGGACCGTCAGCTGGCCCTGGAAGAAGGCGATCTGCTGGCTGTGCATTCGGCCGGCGCCTATGGGTTTGTCATGAGTTCCAACTACAACACCCGCGGCCGCGCCGCTGAAGTGTTGGTGGACGGTGATCAGGCAGTTGAAGTGCGTCGCCGTGAGACGGTAGCCGAGTTGTTTGCTGGCGAAAGCCTGCTGCCGGAGTAACCCCATGCTGCTGCGTTTTACCAAGATGCACGGCCTGGGCAATGACTTCATGGTCCTCGACCTGGTCAGCCAGCACGCGCATATTCTGCCCAAGCACGCCAAGCAATGGGGCGACCGGCACACTGGTATCGGTTTTGACCAGCTGCTGATCGTCGAAGCGCCGAGCAACCCGGACGTGGATTTCCGTTATCGGATCTTCAATTCCGACGGCTCCGAAGTGGAACAGTGCGGCAACGGTGCGCGCTGTTTCGCCCGCTTCGTACTCGACAAACGCCTGACCGCAAAACGGCAGATACGCGTCGAAACCAAAAGCGGCATCATCGAACTCGATGTGCGTAGCGACGGCCAGATCAGCGTCAACATGGGCGCACCGCGCCTGGTGCCGGCCGACATTCCGTTTGTTGCCCCGGAACAGGCACTGAGCTATCCGGTTGACGTCGATGGCACCCCGGTCGAACTGGCCGCCGTGTCCATGGGCAACCCCCATGCCGTGCTGCGGGTCAGCGACATCAACAATGCGCCGGTGCATGAACTGGGTCCAAAAATCGAACACCACCCGCGCTTCCCGGCGCGGGTCAATGTCGGTTTTCTCCAGGTCATCGACCGGAGCCGTGCGCAGTTGCGCGTCTGGGAACGCGGTGCCGGGGAAACCCAGGCCTGCGGAACCGGTGCCTGTGCAGCCGCAGTGGCCGCAATCAGCCAGGGGTGGATGGATTCGCCGCTATTGATCGACCTGCCTGGCGGGCGTTTGTCCATTGAGTGGGCAGGCCCAGGCCAACCGGTCATGATGACCGGCCCGGCAGTACGCGTGTATGAAGGACAAGTGCGTCTTTAAGTGAGCGAAATCCATGACCGATAAGCCCCAGGTTCCCGCCCTGCAGCCCGACGAAGCCCCTTGCGAAAGCCTTGAGGCGGCGGCGATTGCCGCGTACCTGGAGGCTCATCCGGATTTCTTCATCGACCACGAAGAACTGCTCCCGGCCATGCGTATTCCGCACCGTCGAGGTGACACCATTTCGCTGGTCGAACGGCAGATGACCATCCTGCGCGACCGCAACATTGAGCTGCGTCATCGCCTCTCGCACTTGATGGACGTGGCCCGCGATAACGACCGACTTTTCGATAAGACCCGCCGCCTTATTCTCGCGCTGATGGACGCCACCAGCCTGGAAGACGTGGTGATCAGCGTCGAAGACAGCTTGCGCCAGGACTTTCAGGTGCCCTTTGTCAGCCTGATTCTGCTGGGTGACAACCCGATGCCGGTGGGTCGCTGGGCCACTCACGCCGAAGCGCAAACGGCCATCGGCGGCTTGCTTACGGAAGACAAAAGCATCAGCGGCAGCCTGCGTGAACACGAACTGGACTTCCTGTTCGGCGAAGAACAGCGCAAGCAAATCGGCTCCACCGCCGTCGTCGCGATCAGCCACCAAGGTATTCACGGCATCCTGGCCATCGCCAGCCGTGATCCGCAACACTACAAAAGCTCGGTCGGCACCCTGTTCCTGAGTTACATCGCCGAAGTCATGGGCCGCGTGCTGCCACGGGTCAACACCTCCCTGCGCTCGGTACGCTGAGCATGGAACGGCAACTGGACGCTTACTGCGAACACCTGCGCAGTGAGCGACAGGTGTCGCCTCACACGCTGTACGCCTACCGCCGCGACCTCGACAAGGTGCTGGGCTGGTGCGCCAAACAGAACATCGACAGCTGGGCCGCCCTGGACATCCAGCGCCTGCGCAGCCTGATAGCCCGCCTGCATTCACAAGGTCAATCATCCCGCAGCCTCGCGCGGCTGCTATCGGCGGTGCGCGGGCTTTATCACTATCTGAATCGCGAAGGTCTGTGCGACCACGACCCGGCCAATGGCCTGGCGCCGCCCAAGGGTGAGCGTCGCCTGCCGAAAACCCTCGACACCGACCGCGCACTGCAACTGCTGGAAGGCGCAGTCGAGGATGATTTCCTGGCGCGGCGGGATCAGGCGATTCTGGAGTTGTTCTACTCCTCTGGCCTGCGCCTTTCAGAACTGACCGGGCTCAATCTGGATCAGTTGGATCTGGCCGACGGCATGGTTCAAGTGCTGGGCAAGGGCAGCAAAACCCGTCTGCTGCCGGTTGGCAAAAAGGCGCGCGAAGCGCTGGAACTGTGGTTACCGCTGCGGGCCATGACCAACCCGGCGGACGACGCCGTGTTCGTCAGCCAGCAAGGCCGGCGCCTCGGCCCACGAGCCATTCAGGTGCGGGTCAAGTCTGCGGGTGAGCGCGAGCTGGGGCAAAATCTGCACCCGCACATGCTGCGGCACTCCTTTGCCAGTCACTTGCTGGAATCCTCGCAAGACTTGCGCGCGGTGCAGGAATTGCTCGGCCACTCAGACATCAAGACCACCCAGATCTACACCCACCTGGACTTCCAGCACCTGGCCACGGTTTACGACAGCGCCCATCCACGGGCCAAACGCATTAAAGGCGATGACTCATGACCATCCAATTGATCACCTTCGACCTCGACGACACCCTGTGGGACACCGCCCCGGTGATCCTCAGCGCCGAAGCCGTACTGCGTGAATGGCTGACCGAGCATGCGCCGAACCTTGGGGGCGTGCCTGTAGAGCATTTGTGGGCCATTCGAGAGCGGATCCTGAGCAGCGAGCCGGGTCTCAAGCACCGCATCAGCGCGTTGCGCCGTCGGGTGTTGTTCCATGCGCTGGAAGAGGCCGGTTACGACCACGGCCAGGCAACCGAACTCGCCGAAAAAAGCTTTGAAGTGTTTTTGCATGCGCGGCATCAGATCGAAGTGTTCCCCGAAGTCGAGCCGACCCTGATAACACTGGCCAAGCACTACGCCTTGGGCGTGATCACCAACGGCAACGCCGATGTACGCCGGTTAGGGCTGGCGGATTACTTCAAGTTTGCGCTGTGCGCCGAAGATATCGGCATCGCCAAACCGGACGCACGCTTGTTTCATGAGGCGTTGCAACGGGGTGGGGCGACGGCGGAAACGGCCGTGCACATCGGCGATCATCCGGGCGATGACATTGCCGGGGCGCAGCAGGCAGGGTTGCGGGCGGTCTGGTTTAACCCGCAAGGCAAGTTGTGGGAAGCTGATCGCCTGCCTGACGCGGAGATTCGCAGCCTGACCGAATTGCCGGCGTTGTTGGCCCTCTGGAATTCCCAGCACTGACCGCAATCCACACACCGCCCGTGTAGGAGCCGAGCTTGCTCGCGATGGCTGCATAACATTCAGAATTTATATCGACTGGCGCACCACAATCGTCGGAACGCCGCCCGGAGCAAGCTCAGCTCCTACAGGGTTGCGTCAGGCCCCAAGGCTTTTGTTCCGCCCATGAAAAAGCCCGCAGCGACGGCGGGCTTTTTCAGCAAGCAAGTGGCAGGCGCTTAGATAGGCCGGCTGCCGTACTTGTTATCAGGCTTCTTGGGAGGGTCGGCGACCACATTGGCCTCCACTTCCTGCACCTTACCGCCTTTGGCCAAAAACTCTTCCATGGCCCGCGCGAGTGCATCGCGTTCCTTGTTCTTGGCTTCAACGCTCGGCAGCTCATCGACCGACACCGCAGCCTTGGCTTTGCCTTTGGCGGTCGGAACAGGCGCTTCACCACCATCGTCTTCAGCGACGTCTTCGGCCGCTGCTTCCAGACCTTCTTCGGTTTCGTCGTCGTCGCCTACTTCGAGGTCGTCGTTTTCCAGATCATCGTCGCTCATGTTCTACCTCATGACTTGCGAAAAGCAGATTAGTTATAGCCCAGCTTCACCGTCTGTCGACAGTCGCCGGAAAAATTCAATAACCGCCGGTGACCAGCGGTTCATGCCTCTTCACCGTGCACGGTGGCGAGGACTTTACGGGCACCGCCAAAATCACGGTGCTCGCCCAGATAAACACCTTGCCAGGTCCCCAGCGCCAGTCGGCCTGCCGAGATCGGCAAACTGAGCTGACAGCCAAGCACGCTGGCCTTGAAGTGCGCCGGGAGGTCGTCCAGGCCTTCGTCGTTATGCTCATAGCCGTCTGTTCCTTGTGGGATCAGACGATTGAAAAATCGTTCGAAGTCGCGACGTACCGCCGGATCGGCGTTCTCGTTGATGGTCAACGACGCCGAGGTATGCTGCAGCCACAAATGCAACAGACCGACCCGACACGCCTTGAGTTCAGGCAAGCCGGCGAGTAACTCGTCCGTTACCAGATGAAAGCCCCGGGGCCGAGCCCGCAGGGTAATCAGAGTCTGTTGCCACATACAGTTCTCCGCACCTTCGGGGCGCATTCTAGCGCGCTCTGGGAAAAAACAAAGGCCCTAATATTCCTTCAATGATGTAAGCCATTGGCCGCAGAAAAACGCCCGTCGTAAACGCCCCTGAACGTGTACGAAAAAACCTTTCAGCAGTTCCTTCACTGACAAACACCAGACAAAAAAATGCCCGGCAAGCCGGGCAAGTTTTTTATGCGCGTCTTACAAGTTGTAGCCGCGCTCGTTATGAAGTGCCAGGTCGATGCCGACAGCCTCTTCTTCTTCCGTGATCCGCAGGCCCATGACGGCGTCCAGGACCTTGAGAATGATGAAGGTGACGATCGCGGTGTAGATCACCGTGAAGCCCACGCCTTTGCACTGGATCCAGACTTGTGCGGCAATGTCGGTGACGGTGCCGAAGCCACCCAGGGATGGCGCAGCGAACACGCCAGTCAGGATCGCGCCGAGGATACCGCCGATACCGTGTACACCGAACGCGTCCAGGGAATCGTCATAACCGAGTTTGCGTTTCAGGGTCGTGGCGCAGAAGAAGCACACCACGCCGGCCGCCAGGCCGATGACCAGCGCGCCCATCGGGCCCACGGTGCCAGCGGCTGGCGTGATTGCCACCAGACCGGCGACAACACCCGAGGCGATACCCAGTGCACTTGGTTTGCCGTGAGTGATCCACTCGGCGAACATCCAGCCCAGTGCCGCAGCGCCGGTTGCGATCTGGGTCACCAGCATCGCCATGCCGGCCGTGCCGTTGGCCGCAGCAGCGGAGCCGGCGTTGAAGCCGAACCAGCCGACCCACAACATCGCGGCGCCCATCAGGGTGTAACCGAGGTTGTGCGGAGCCATCGGGGTGGTCGGGAAGCCTTTGCGCTTGCCCAGTACCAGGCAGGCAATCAGTCCGGCCACACCGGCGTTGATGTGCACCACGGTGCCGCCGGCGAAGTCGAGCACGCCCCAGTCCCACAACAGGCCGCCGTTACCGGACCAGACCATGTGTGCAATCGGTGCGTAAACCAGGGTGAACCACACGCCCATGAAGATCAGCATGGCGGAGAACTTCATCCGCTCGGCGAAGGCACCGACGATCAGCGCAGGGGTGATGATGGCGAAGGTCATCTGGAAGGTGATGAACACCGCCTCAGGGAACAGCGCCGCAGGACCGGTCAGGCTCGATGGCGTGACGCCGGCGAGGAATGCCTTGCCCATGCCGCCGACGAACGAATTGAAGTTGACGACGCCCTGCTCCATGCCAGTCGTGTCGAACGCGATGCTGTAGCCATAAATGACCCACAGGACGCTGATCAGACCAGTAATGGCGAAGCACTGCATCATCACGGAAAGAATGTTTTTGGACCGCACCATGCCGCCGTAGAACAGCGCGAGGCCAGGAATGGTCATGAACAGCACAAGGGCTGTCGAGGTCATCATCCAGGCGGTATCGCCGGAGTTTAGGACTGGGGCCGCCACTTCGTCTGCCGCCATAGCCAAGCCGGGCATTACGAGGGACAACAGGGCTCCTAGCCCTGCGAATTTACGCAGAGTCATATTGTTTTCTCCTGGGGCGTTGGGTTTGTGGCGGCTTAGATTGCGTCGGTATCGGTTTCGCCGGTACGGATGCGAATCGCCTGTTCCAGATTGACCACGAAGATCTTGCCGTCACCGATCTTGCCGGTGTTGGCCGCCTTGGTTATCGCCTCGATAACCCGATCCAGATCCTTGTCGTCAATGGCGACATCGATCTTCACCTTAGGCAGAAAATCGACCACGTATTCCGCGCCGCGATACAGCTCGGTGTGACCCTTCTGCCGACCGAAGCCTTTGACTTCAGTAACAGTAATGCCCTGCACGCCGATCTCGGACAGCGACTCGCGCACGTCGTCCAGTTTGAACGGCTTGATGATGGCAGTGACTAGCTTCATGAAAACTCTCTCCCGAATTGGTGGACTTGCCCCAGGAAAACAAACCCGTCTCAAGTCTAAGCGCAGTGCCTGGCTTTGTAACGCATCGTCGGCCTTGAATGCCCGTCCGACTCCAGCTAACCACCCCGTACGAAACACTTCCCCCCTGTTTCGCCTGGCGCACTGCATTCGACACAGCGACTGCATCAGTGCATGGGTTGATAGTCACTAAGCAGAAAGCTTGCCATCTCAACAAAACCCATTGAATTCAATCTCTTGGCCAATACCACAAGCCACCGCCCTGAATTACCCGGGAACTAACGCACAACAACGGTGCGCCGCCGTCCGTCCGCATGCGCGAAAAACGTGCACTAGCTGGCTACCGGAATTGACTATAGACACTGCGTGATACACTGCCCGCCAATGTTTCCAGGACCTTTCCCATGCTCGCGCCCAAAGACTTCCTAGACGCCCTGACGGGCACCGCCTCCCGCCTCTTCAGCGGCGAAACCCCGCTGCCGAAAAGCGAAATCGAAAGCCAGTTCAAGGCGCTGTTGCAGAGCGGCTTCAGCAAGCTCGACCTGGTGAGCCGTGAAGAGTTTGATAGCCAGATGGTCGTGCTCGCACGCACCCGGGCACGACTGGAGAGTCTTGAGGCGAAGGTGGCAGAGCTGGAAGCGAAGCTCAATCCGCCAACCGAGTAACACCACCGCTCCCACTTTGAAACCCGATCTAATGTGGGATCGGTGGTGCGGCGATCCGACTTGCCGCATGTTCAAGAGCTGATGACGCGATCTCGATACCCTCGCGGCACATCGCTGTACCGCGAGCACAATCGACAGTCACCCGCAGTCCAGTACCCAGCCGCGACTATCAAGCATCGCGCTTGACCACGCGCCGGTGGCAATCTGCCGGGGTCAATATCTTGCCCGCTCTGGAACGAACCGTGATGATCTCGACCGGTTCCGACAGATCGTTGTCCAGCAGCACCGAATAACGCTCGCCCTTGCTGAAGAGGAAGCGCTCACCCCACTGGCGCATGCTGACCACTATGGGAAACACGGCGCGCCCCATCTCGCTCAAAACATACTCCTTGTAGGCACTGCCGTCGGATGCCGGCTGGATTTCGAATACGCCCAACTCGACCAACATCTTGAGTTTTACCGTAAGGATGTTTCTGGCGAGGCCAAGACGCTTCTGGAATTCACTGAAGCGGCGAACATCATCGAAAGCGTCGCGGATGATCATCAGCACCCAACGATCTCCGATAGCTTCAAGCGTGCGGGCCACAGGGCATTCACTTTGTGCCAGTAGCTGCTGTCTGGCCATGTCTCTCCAAATTTGAGGGATAGATCGTTTAAAAAAAGTCCTAACGTCAGACGAAAATATTTTGTAAAAGTAGTTGTAGATTAAAACTAGTTTTGTTAAAAATCAACGCATCGGTTTTGTTTAGAAACCACTTGGTTCCAAGGATGGAATGATGTCGCTGAACCCTCTAAAGCCTTCGAAAATGGGCGTAGAAGCCGAAATATCAGCTGGCGGAGGCACCACCCTGCCCCCTCAGGGACGTGCAGCCACCGGCTTAAGTCGTTACCAGACATTTCTCTTCGCCATCACCTGCGCCATGGCCGTGGCCAATGTCTATTTCGCACAACCGTTGCTGGAGTCCATGGCAGCCAGCCTCTCGGTTGCACCCGGCACTATTGGCGTGGTGGTCACTGCTACTCAAGCCGGATATGCGGTGGGGCTGCTTTTCATCGTCCCTCTGGGCGATCTGCTGAACCGCAAGAGACTGATTCTGACGCAGATGCTGCTGTCGTCCGTGGCTTTGTGCGCAGTAGGACTGGCCCAGGATTGGGGCATGCTGCTCGGCGCAATGGTGCTGGTCGGCTTGATGGCCGTCGTGGTTCAAGTGGTGGTCGCCTACGCTGCCACACTGGCGAGCCCGGACCAGCGCGGTCAAGCCATCGGAACGGTGACCAGTGGGGTAGTGCTGGGCATTCTGCTCGCCCGCTTCGTCTCCGGCGCGGTGGCCGACCTGGCCGGGTGGCGAGGCGTGTACTTCATGTCGGCAGCCTTGATGATCGGCATGGCGTTGGTGCTGTATCGAACCATGCCGGCATCGACAACGCCGCCAGCCAAAGGCAGCTACTGGCAGTTACTGCGTTCGGTCTTCCAGTTGTATCTGACCGAACCCACGCTACGAGTCAGAGGCACCTTCGCCCTGCTCATATTCGCTGCATTCAGCGTGTTGTGGACCGCAATGGTCCTTCCGCTTAGCGCGCCTCCGCTATCGCTGTCACATACCCAGATCGGCCTGTTCGGTCTCGCGGGAGTGGCGGGCGCACTAGCAGCGGCACGGGCCGGACGACTGGCCGACCAAGGCTTCGGCAATCGCACGACAGGCATTGCTCTGGCGTTATTGACTTTGTCCTGGCTGCCAACCGCGTTTGTTGAAAGCTCATTGCTGGCCATGGTGGTAGGAGTGGTACTGCTGGACTTCGCCGTGCAAGCGGTGCATGTGACCAACCAAAGCCTGATCTTCGCCGCACGGCCCGATGCACAAAGCCGCCTGGTGGGCGCCTATATGTGCTTCTACTCGGTGGGTAGCGGTGCGGGCGCCATAGCTGCAACTTACACTTATGCCAACTTTGGCTGGGTGAGCGTTTGCCTGTTGGGGGCTGCCATTAGTGGAATAGCGTTGTTGTATTGGTTGTATCTTGAGCTGACTCACCGATAACTTCAAAATTAACCAAGCCCCTCTCCATAGTTTATAAACTCTGGCGTAAAACTGTGTGCCTGCCACACGAATTTTAATATTGACATGAGGCATGTATGGCACTGCACACATTAACAATTACTTCGCATCAACTTGAATTCCAGCTACCGGTCAATGCGCCCTTCACGGACATAGAGTACGAAGCCGGAGGGAAAAACGTGATTCCTCTGGGGTGTCGCGTAGGGGCGTGTGGCGCCTGTCTGATCAGGGTTACATCAGGTATCGAGGCGTTGAATCCTCGGGATGACGATGAAGAGGCTTTTATCGAGGTTCTGGGTTACAGCGGCGAAGAATACCGGCTGGCCTGTCAATGCTTGATAAGAGGTGAAGTGGCCATTGATGTTATGGGCTAACCGTTGCAATTGAACTGTGGTTGTAATTAAAGCGTTTTAAACAAACTAAAAATAGAGGCTTGATTATGCTTAACCGTGTAAAGAATGTTGGCTATGGTGATCGCACTCCTTTTCTCAACGCCGCT
The DNA here is from genome assembly GCF_019956415.1 of Pseudomonas sp. GL-B-19. Taxonomy (GTDB): domain Bacteria; phylum Pseudomonadota; class Gammaproteobacteria; order Pseudomonadales; family Pseudomonadaceae; genus Aquipseudomonas. The sequence continues at coordinate 27,711 of NZ_JAHBDK010000042.1, read as the reverse complement.
GGCTCGGTGAATCTGCGCGCAGAAATCGACAAGATCATCGACGGGCAAGTAGAGCAATGGTACGAAACCGTACCTCAAGCCGCTCACCTGGAAGGCAAGGACGTAAACAGCCTGTACTACAAGCGTCATCTGATCGAAACCGCATGGCGTATCCGTCTGCTGCGGGTTGCCGAAGCAAAAGCGCTAGTGGAAGTGGCTAAGGTCAGCCCGGAAGCTGCGCAGATCTGGGCTCACTACGAGCAGGAAGAGATGCTCCACGACGACTTGTTCATTCAGGACCTGGAGCGTGTAGGCGTCAGCCGCGAGGAGTTCCTCGCCACCGAACCTTACCTGTCCACCAAACTGCTGGCCGGTTTCTTCTCTTACCTGCTGGACCATGAAGGACCGCTCGGCGTGGTCGCTTATTCCTACCTGGTCGAGTACGTCAACGTGAAGCTTGAACCGCGCAAGCTCGAAGCGCTCAAGTCTTCGATCGGCGAGACCAAGATTGTTGGCCAGGTTTCCCACTCGCATACCGACATCAATGATGACCACCCGGGTGAAGTCTGGGCGGCACTGCGCTTCCTGATCAAGGGCGAGCAGGACATCAATGCGCTGAAACGCTACCTCGAAGAGCACCAGAAGATCCTCGCGATGTACTTCAGCGAGCTGTACATCAACACCCTGGCCAAGCCGCAAGACAAGGCAGCTTAAGCCATGGAGCAGGCAATGAATTCAAACCGACCCGGTGTTCTGATCCTGAGCCACTGCGGCTTTTCTTTCCTGGAGGACTTGAAGGAGGAGCTGCATCGACGGCAGCTCCGGTGTTTCGTGCTGTCTTCATTGCCGCTCCCAGAACATGTGCCGTCCAGGCTGGAACAGATTCAGACCTGGACGGACCGGCTTTACACCACCGACTCTCACCAGTTGAGGCTCGAGGATGTACAGAATGCACTGCAGACCCTGCGCAAGTCGGGCGAGCAGGTCACGTGCTGCATCAGTGTATGGGAAGGCTATCGCCACCTGATGGCGGCGGCCAACGCTTCGCTCGGGACTTATGACATTGATGCCGGGCAGGCACTGGCACTGCGTAACAAGCTCAATGTGCGCAACCGACTCGCCGAGGCGGGCTTGTCGCAGGCTAACGCCCACGCGCTGACTGCACCTGTGCTGGAATTGCTGAAGGCGCAGGATCAGCGCTATTTCATCAAACCGATTCATGGGATTGCTTCCTACGCTGCATTTCCCATGCGCGAAGACACTACGTGGAATGCACTCGAAGCTCTGCGTCTGGCCTCTGCCGAAGACACGGTGTACGCGTCTGCGTTCAACGATGGACTGGCGTTCATGGCGGAGAATTACATCCCCGGCCACGAATTCAGTTTCGAGACTCTGCTGGTCGATGGTCAGGTCCATGTCGTGGCCATCCATGAAAAATACGAAGTGACCGAGACCGCCGAGACGGTGCTGGAGGACAGTTGCACCACGCCCCCGGTAAGCCTCGACCAGGCCCAGATCGTTGCAGGTCTGCACTGGCTCGAAAATGTACTGGGCTGCATGGAGCTCAAGTGGGGCTGCTATCACGTGGAAGCGCGCTTCACCGGGGAGCACTGGGACCTGATCGAAATCAATCCGCGAGTCGGCGGCAGCCTGATTTCTCACAGCGTCGAGGCTGTCACCCTCGGTCACAGCATGCTTTCACTGTGGTTGGACCTTCTGCTGGCCAGCCAGGACGATGCGCAGCCACGCAAAGAACTCGTGCAGCGCCTGGCTCAGTATGGCTGGCGTGCGGATGGCACCAGCGCACAGTCCGTGGCGACATTCTTTCGGGTGTATTTCGCGAAGCCGGGAACGCTGAGTTCAGTGACGTTGAACGAGTTGCCGCTCGCCCCGGTCGTGAAGCACATCCTTTTGAAAGCAGGCGATGTGATTCCTGCGCATGCCCGTGAAGTGTTCCTGGGTCAATTGTTGTGGACGTTCGAACGTGCCAGTCAGGCATCGGAGCTTAAACACCTGGCCAGCATTTCCGCTACAGCGCTGGATATCCGGTATCAGGCCCAAAGCCATTAAAAAATCGGCGAGCAATCGCCTGGAACATCACTGCTGTCCATGCCCCCCCGGATGAGGATGACGAACATGCCGCTGCGAGCGCCTGTATTGCTAATTGTGGACTACAACCTGAGCCGGATCGGCGATGTCCTGCACATGCGCGACTATGCGCGCAAACAGTGGGGTGCGCAGACCTGGCTGGTCAGGGCCAACCCCCAGGACCATGACAAGGACATCAGCGACAGAGTGATCGATGCCGATCCGCTGGATCCTGATTTCATCAGTCATGCACTGAGACAGCTGGGCGATGACGCTGCCAGGATCACAGCTGGAATGGTCTTTTCCGACAACGCGGTGGCCAGCGGTGCAGCGCTGCTTGAACGGCTCGGGCTGCCAGTGGACGAGGCAGAACTTGCGCTTGGAGCGTTTGACAAACTGGTGTACCGCATCGCCGAAAATCGCATCCGTCCCCTGCTGAACCAGCAGGGGGTGATGTTGCCGGACTTCGTGCGGATCGATTGTTTGAACGATGTGCGCAATTTTGCCGTCCGCCAGGAGCGCGGTTTCGTGATCAAACCCGCTTGCGAAGGCAACAACCGCGGCGTGGTGATGGTAGCGCCGGGAGGTGACTGTGAGCAGGCCTTTTCGGAAGTGGCGCCTTATCTTGACAAGGGCGTGCTGGCAGAGGCTTTCATCACGTTCACTCGCGAATACTCCTATGACGGGCTGGGGAGTCTGTGGTTCGTCACGGAGAAAGTCAGCGCTACCGGGCGCTACCCCGTGGAAGTGGCGCAGATCCTGCCTGCCCGCCTGAGCGAGGAAGAGCAACGTGCCATTCGAGTGGCGGGCGAGCACGTCAATCGACTGGTCGGCCAGCGCATCGGTCCGTTTCACAACGAAATCAAGCTCAGCGATACCGGCTACAAGACTGCAGTGATCGAGCCGAACCGTCGTCCCGGCGGCATGAAGATCTGGACGCTGGCGCAAGCCGTTCATGGTCTTGACCTGTATGCGGCCTGGGTTGACTCGGTCTTTGCCGGGCAAGTGCCGGATGTGCTGCCAGCCGCCACCTGCAGCGCCGCGACGGTGATGTTCGGTGTGCCTCGCGATGTGACGATCGACGTGGCCGAGCTGGGCGATATACAGGCACTGGTCCACCACGCGCTGGCCCTGGCGGCGCGGGCGTTGATCCTGACGAAGGAAAATATCGCCCTCATCGAGTGCGCGTGGATCGCTAGCGAGTCACGGCTGATCCATGCAATCCCCCGAGACAACAGCGACTTCGTGGCCCACGCATGCGTCGCGCTGCATGACCCGAGCGTCGACATCCGCGATCTGGTGAAGGTGCTGCGCGAGCAGTGGCTGGTCGTACTGGACCGCAGCCTGGCGTCCGAGCGTCTGTTCAAGGTTGCGTCCTGACCCCTATCTTTTACGCTTCGAGACCATTTTCATGAAAATTCTCATCCTTCATCGGGTGCCCTACCCGCGCATCGAGTATCACCGTGGCATCGACCATGAACTGCACGATGTCACGTACTTGGGAAAACAATCGGCGATCGATACGCTGCCGCCAGGACTGCGCTGCAACAGCGTAGTCCGGCCGGGGTCGGCCAGCGCCTACGATGAAGCGCTGCAGTGGCTGGCACAGTTTCCACAACGCTTTGACCGGATCATCTCGATGTCCGAGTACGAATTGCTCGACGCTGCGCGCCTGCGCGAAGCGCTGAATGTCGAAGGTGCTTCGCTGGAGATGGTGAACCTGGCGCGCAACAAGCTGGACATGAAAGCGGCGGTTCAGGCCCGACAGCTGCGAGTACCAAGCTTCATGTCGCTTGATCGCTACCTGGCACTTCAGGGCCGGGTACCGTGGCACGGGGCCACCGTGCTCAAGCCACACAGTGGCGCATCGAGCATGGATGTCAGCATTCACCAGCAGCCGGCTCGAACCTTTGATGAGATCAGTCGCAAGATCAGCGACCTGTCCTTGTGCATCGAAGATTTTCAGGTCGAAGAATACATCAGTGGTCCCATCCGCCATTTCGACGGCCTGGTACAGAACGGCCGGATCCTCACCATGCTTTCCAGCCAATATGTAGGTACGTGCCTGGACTACATGGAGCGCGGCCATCCTCTGGGCTCCTGGCACCTGGAGACCACCGCGCAGATGCAGGTATGGGTCAGCGCTGCGCTGGAAGCGGTGCAGATCCGCAATGGCGCGTTCCATCTGGAAGCCATCATGGAGGGTGACGAACCGGTGTTCCTTGAGGTGGGTAACCGGGTGGGTGGCGCCGATGTGGTAGCGACCTATGAGTTGGCCACCGGCATCCACATGCCGTCGCTGGAGTTGCGCATCCACATTGAGGGCGAACTGGACATCGCGCATCTGACCAAGCAGCAGCCAAACCTGGGCTTCGGCTGGTTTGTATTCCCTGGGCACACTCACCCCGAGCGGATCTATCAAGGACTGCACGGCGCAGACGAACTGCGTGAAAACCCATTCGTCGTGCAGTGGAACGAACTGCAACCGGGCGCGCTCCTGCCGGGGCACGTGACTTATTCGGCCTTCGAGGCACCGCTGGCAGGCATCGTCAAGACAGCAGACCCGCAACAGACCCAGGCCTGGATGCAAGCGCTGTTTTCCCGAGTGAGCCTCGCCGAAAACCTGACTTCCGTAGCGTGACATTGCCCACCCTTATCAAGGCGACTCATCAATGAAACCACTGCACGTAGTGTTGGCTGTACTGATCACGGCAATCTGGGGTGTCAATTTCTCAGTGATCAAACTGGGACTGGCCACCGTAGATCCGTTCATCCTGGCGGGCATCCGCTTCAGTCTCTGTGCGTTACCGGCGATCTTCTTCATCCGCAAGCCCGATGTGCCGTGGCGCTACATCATCGGATACGGACTGGTGTTCGGCATCGGACTGTGGGGCATAGTAAACCTGGGCATCAAGGCCGGACTCTCGGCAGGCATCGCCTCGCTGGTGCTGCAGTTCAGCGCGTTCTTCACCATCCTGCTGGGCGGGTGGGTATTCAAGGAGGCGCTGACCCGCTTTCAGGTGCTGGGCATGTTGATCGCATTCGGCGGGCTCTTGTGCATCATCATGATCAGCGATGGCTCGGTCAGCCTGCCTGGCGTGCTTCTGGTACTGGTTGGCGCGGCCTCATGGAGCGTAGCCAATATCATCAACAAGAAGGCCAGCACCAAGGATGTCTTTGGTTTTCTGGTCTGGTCCAGCGCCTTCGCGCCGATTCCGTTGTTCGCCCTCGACTACGCGGTGAACGGCAGCGCCGGCTATACCACGTTCGTCAATCAGGTCGACACGACCGCCGTGCTGTCGATTCTGTTTCAGGTCTACCCCAATACCCTGTTCGCCTACTGGATATGGAACTCGCTGCTCAAGACCTATCCGGTTTCGACGGTAGCGCCACTGTCGTTGTTGGTGCCGATCTTCGGCATGCTCGGTTCTGTTTTCGTATTCAACGAAAGTGTGCCGCCGAGCAAAGTACTGGCGGTGGTTCTGATCGTGCTCGGCCTGGCCGTCGGCCTCTATGGACAGCGCATTTTCAATGCTATGTTCGCGCGTCCTGCGCGCACTTCAATATGAATCGACAGGGAGTTGGTATGAGTCTGGGAAGACGTGAATTCGTGGGTGCGGCTGTTGGCGCGACCCTGGTTGGAGGCAGCATGATCGCAGGCGTGGCGGGTGCACAGGTGGGTAACAAACCTGTTCAGGATGATTTGGTAGCAGCGCTGGACCCCAACGACTGGGCGTCCGTGCGGGCGCAGTTCAAGCTGTCGCCAGAGTTCGTACACATTTCCAACTTCTTTCTGGCCTCCAACCCCAAGCCCGTGCGCGACGCGATGGCCCGCCACCGGCAGGCATTCGATGAAAACCCCTATACCTACCTGGAGGACAATATGTTCGCCAGACCCGAGGACATGGTTTGGCGCAAGGTCTGCGCAACGGCGGCAGACTATACCGGTGGACGGGCTGAGGACATCGCACTGACAACCAGTACCACGCAGGGCCTGGCGCTGGTCTACAACGGTCTCAAACTGGCACCAGACCAGGAAATCCTGACGACAAACCACGAGTGGTACACCCACGACGAGGCCATGCGCCTGGCTGTCGTCAAATGGGGCGGGAGCGTGAGACGGATTGACCTTTACGAACGGCCCGAGGATGTCAGTGTTGACGCAATCGTCGGCCGAATTGAAGCAGCCATCAGGCCCTCGACCCGGATCCTCGCAATGACCTGGGTGCATTCGGGTACCGGCGTGCGTTTACCGCTGAAGGAGATCGGGGCACTCGTGGCGCGAGTCAATCAGGATCGCGCCGAGGCAGACAGAATCATCTATGTGATCGACGGCGTACACGGCTTCGGTTGTTCCGAGGCGCAGATTGCCAGCCTGGGTTGCGACTTTTTCTGCGCAGGGACGCACAAGTGGATCCTTGGCCCGCACGGTACGGGCCTGGTCTGGGCTCGTGAAGGTCAATGGGCACAGATCATGCCGACCATTCCTACCATCATGGCAGCCGAGCCCGCTAATGCGTGGCGACAACAGCGCGATCCTCAGGGAGATACACAGGCTGCCTGGGTCAGTCCCGGAGGATTCCTGGCGTTCGAAAACCAGTGGGGCGTGATCGAGGCATTCGAGTTCATCAAGCAGATCGGCCGCAAGCGCATTGCTGACCGCGTCGCTGAACTCAATGGACAGCTGAAGGAAGGATTGTCGAAGCTGCCCGGTGTGCACCTGCACACGCCCCAGTCTGCGCAGTTTTCCGCGGGAATCGTCTGCTGTGATGTAAAAGGCCGGGACCCTAAAGAGGTGGTGGCCAAGCTGAAGGCGCAGAAGATCATCGCCAGTGCCACGCCCTACCGCCATTCGACGGTGCGGTTCTCGGCCGGGATCATCAACACGCCGCAAGACATCGACAGGACCCTCAGAGTGATGCGCACTCTGGTCTGACGCCCAGTCCTGGTCGACGTCAGCCTCATGCACTTGCACAACGCTAGTGCAATCGCTGGCGTCAGCCATTCAATCAAGAATCGCCGCGTACTCAAGGGCAAGGATCGATTACATGAATGAACGACAAGTCATGATGAAAAGCACTTCAAAAGAGCTGGCCATGTTCCTGGTCTGCTCGACGGTTTATCGACTGTTTTCCGGCGCGCTGCTGGTCTCGTTGACGTGGACCATCCTCAATCAGAACGAAGGCGATTACCTGCCGTTGGCGCTGGCCATTTTCTGCTCGTTCATACCGGCCTTTGTCACGCCCGTGATGATCAAGCGCCTGTCGAGCCGAATGAACGGTCGCCAGATGAGCAGCTGGTTTCTGATGTGCCTGACCGGCCTCGCCCTGGTATCGGGAGTGTCCAGAGACTTCACGATCGGCCTGCTGATCACCAATCTGTTTGTCTGGCTGATGATCATGGCGCTCGAGGCCAGTCTGGATATGTGGTTCACCCAGATTCAACGTGGCATGGATGAAACGAAGGTGCGCCGGATCAGCGGTGCAACCACTGCCACCAGCCAGGCAGCCCTGATGATTGGCCCTTTGCTCGCGGCGGGCCTGATGCCGATTCTGACCGGTATGGGTTTTTCAATTCTGCTGTGCGCCGGCTTCTTGTTGGTTGCAGCCATCTGTTACACGCGCGACAGTCTACCGGTGCTGGCGCAGGAGGCTGGCGAAGCAGCCGCTCCAGCCAGGCTTCCGCTGACGTTGTTTGTGCCGATGGTACTGATCTGGCCAATCCTCGGGGCGTTCAACTTTATGCTGCCCGTCTATGTGTCGAGCCACGGCTGGGCGCTGTTTGAACTTGGTGTGCTCGATGCGGTGTTCGGCATGGGCATGGCGCTGATCGGGGTACTGGTCATCATTGCCAATACCGGTCGTAACCTGTTGGCTTATCTCTCAGCCCTGATCGCGCTTGCGGTGATTTCCACGTCTATGTGGTTGCTGATGCCAGACACTTTGATACTGAAAGCACTGAGCCTGTTGATTCTCGGTATGGCTTTCGGCGGTGCGCGGGTGCATATCCGTGTCGCCATCGCCTGCCGCTATAGCGAGGCCGCGGTGGGCGCGTATGTCAGCCGGGCGAATGCCTTGGCCACGCCGGTGCTGCTGTTGATCCTCAGCCTGCAATTGGCAATGATCGAGAACGCCTGGCTGCTTCCTTTCCTGCTGGTCACATTGACCGTCACTCTGTTGCTGCAGACATCGGCGACCCGCTTTGCCCGAGGGCATACGCGCGTCGAAACAGTGGGCGCCTGAAAAGTCGCCCTGCATTTCATCTGACAGCTTCGGGAAGGGAGTTTCGAGATATACGCGCGGGTAATGTGTAGCCCTTGCCGAGGTTCCCCGGGGCTCGGCCCGCGCCGTGGTTTGAGCCACTAACGGGGCATCCGGTCAGTTTCGGCGATCTGCACATCGTGGTTTGATTGCAGATTCAGCCAGAATTCGGGCGTGGTGTTCAGGTGAATGGAAAGCTTCTTGGCCAGATCAAGGCTGACGCCTACGCTCTGCGCCACCAACTCACGCATTTCACAGCCACCGTAATACCCAACGGCTCAAGAAACTCCTTTTCAAGGATTTCGCCGGGATGAATCGGCCGCATTCCATTTGTATGCATTTCCCCTCCTGAGGGCTTGATCTGCTGTGAGCATAAGCAGCGCCCTCTAGCGCACAAGAGCGTCCGTGTGCTTTAGCCGACGTCCTTGATGCTTCTCGGCTCAGTCCTACAAATACTAATGTCTATGCAGCCAATACCAGCCCCGACGCAACCTATGCAGCTGCCGAAGGCTGCGCCAGCTGCTACATATCATGCGAACCAGCAATATCTTGCGAAGGTTTCCCTCCTCTCCGGCCAGACTCCACGACTACCCTTCAAAAATCCGCAGGAAGCGGCCCCCGTACAGCTCAAGGAACGACCATGTCCCTCTCCATCGTCCACAGCCGCGCCCAGATTGGCGTGGATGCGCCTGCCGTCACCGTTGAAGTCCACTTGGCCAACGGTTTGCCCTCGCTGACCATGGTCGGTTTGCCGGAGGCGGCGGTGAAGGAAAGCAAGGATCGGGTGCGCAGCGCGATCATCAATTCGGGGCTGCAATTCCCGGCGCGGCGCATCACGCTGAATCTCGCCCCTGCGGATTTGCCGAAGGACGGTGGCCGGTTTGATCTGGCGATTGCCTTGGGGATTCTATCCGCCAGCGTGCAGGTGCCGACGTTGACGCTGGACGATGTGGAATGCCTTGGGGAGTTGGCGCTTTCAGGCGCGGTGAGGGCAGTTCGGGGTGTATTGCCGGCAGCACTGGCAGCGCGCAAGGCTGGACGGTCGCTGATGGTGCCGCGCGCAAATGCCGAGGAAGCGTGCCTGGCCTCGGGCTTGAAGGTGATTGCAGTAGATCATCTGCTGCAAGCGGTGGCGCACTTCAACGGTCACACGCCCATCGAACCTTACGTGTCGAATGGCCTGCTGTACGCCAGCAAACCCTATCCCGACTTGAATGAAGTCCAGGGCCAGCTCTCGGCCAAACGCGCCTTGCTGATTGCGGCAGCGGGCGCTCATAACCTGTTGTTCAGCGGTCCGCCCGGTACCGGAAAAACACTGCTGGCCAGCCGTTTGCCAGGGCTGTTGCCGCCGCTGGCGGAAAGCGAAGCACTGGAGGTGGCGGCGATTCAATCGGTCGCCTGTTGCGCGCCGCTGAGTCATTGGCCGCAACGACCGTTCCGCCAGCCTCATCACTCGGCATCCGGCCCGGCATTGGTAGGCGGCGGTTCGAAACCGCAACCTGGCGAAATCACCCTCGCCCATCACGGCGTTCTATTCCTCGATGAACTCCCGGAATTCGATCGCAAGGTGCTGGAGGTTTTGAGGGAACCGCTGGAATCCGGCCACATCGTGATTTCCCGCGCCAAGGATCGCGTCAGGTTTCCGGCCCGCTTTCAATTAGTGGCCGCGATGAACCCGTGCCCCTGTGGATATCTTGGCGAACCCAGCGGCAAATGCAGTTGTACGCCGGACATGGTCCAGCGTTACCGCAACAAACTGTCGGGGCCGTTACTGGATCGAATCGACCTGCACCTGACCGTCGCTCGGGAAGCCACGGCGTTGAATCCTGCTCTGAAACCCGGTGACGACACCGCTACCGCCGCAGTACTGGTTGCCGACGCACGAGAGCGACAACAAAAACGCCAGGGCTGCGCGAACGCTTTCCTTGATCTGCCGGGCCTGCGCAAACACTGCAAGTTATCCACAACCGACGAGACCTGGCTGGAAACGGCGTGTGAGCGGTTGACCTTGTCGCTACGAGCGGCCCATCGACTGCTCAAAGTCGCACGCACTTTGGCGGACCTTGAACAAGTCGACGCTATCACTCGCGAGCACTTGGCCGAGGCGCTTCAATACCGGCCAACCACAAACTAGCCGGGATTATTCTTTGCCGAGGTCCACCAACGGTGTAGGCCTCACCTCAGTCTCCCGTCCACCTTGAATATCACTCACCCGCTTCAGAGCCTTATCCACAGCCCCCTTATCCGCCAGCAAGCTGTACCTGATCTGAAACTGCTTCTGCTCTTTAACCCCAATCGTCGGCACCAAGCCAATCGGCCGCTGATAACGACGGTTGTAAGAAAAACTCGTCCCCGGCTCCAACCCGGTCACATATCCCTGCCCTTGCGTATCGGTGTTCTTCCACAACGAAAATACGGGCAACTGCTGAGTATTAAACCCAACCGACACCCCAAGGCTCCCAGCCTTGTTATGCAACACGGTCAACGTGTCCCCTTTGGCATCGCCATAAGGCACAACGTTATAAACCGTTTCGTCATAGTCCTTGGTCGGCGCGCGATATGTCTGCCAATCCGCCAGATCCCCTTTGGCCTTGTCGTTGAACGGCGACACCTGTTTGACCGGCGCCACAAATCGGGCGCCCTGTTCAAGGAACGGCGTACTGAAGTTACTGTGGTAAAGCGCCTGGTATTCCTTCGGATAATCACCGTTGTTGGTCAGGGTGTCATTGAGGACAAACGCGACGCTTCCGGGCTCAGTGACCAGCTCAGTCATCACCGAGAAATCGACTTTCTTGAACGCCTGCTCTTTGAGTTCGCCACGCAGGCTGATCGCGTAAGGCGGTTTTTCATCAATATGCAGCGTGACTTTGCTGGCCGGGATGTTGGCGGCGCGGCCATGCAGGGTCAGCAGTTCGCCGTTGTCCATGCCAGGATGGCCGACCCATTCGTAGCCGCAGCGAGTGACGAGTTCGTTGAAGCCTTCCAGCCAGCCCAGACCGCCACGACCGTTGAGTTCAATGAAGGACGGATTGACCACGTCCTTGACCGGCGAATCCCAGCCCATGCGCACATTACCGACCGACGCCTGCAGGACGTTCATCCCACGAGTCGGCACCACCGAGAGTTTCATCGTGCCGTTATCGATGTCGACGATGCTGACGCCCTCTTGCCGACCGCCGTGCAAGGTACGAAGGGTCACGGAGAAGGGTTGGTCGGTCTTCACACCGAGTTGCTGGCTGGTGATCTGCCAGTTTTGCGCGGCTTTGTCGCTGTCGAGCAGGACGAAATCCCAGGCCATGGCGTGGGAGGCGGACAGCGCGCCAAGGGCGACGAGGAGTTTGAGCGGGGTCATGGGGAAAGCCTTTCTTGGAGTTGTGCATTTTTTATAGCGCTGATGAAACGATTCAGCAAGCTTAAAAAAACTTACACCCGAGCCTTCCCAAGCCAATTAAAATTGACCTTATGCAACCTCCGCACGCTTACGTTAGTCTCATAAGGTTTGAACCTCCTGCAGATTGACGGCGATATCATGATGACATTAAGGTCGCCCGCTTAATGCAGGAGCAAGCACAGACATCTTTGTCTGTCATTTTTGCGCAACGGATCGTATGGAGTTTGAATGCGCGGGGCACTATTACGCAGCGGTAAGAGCGGGTCATTCACTGCCCTCGGCGAAACAGGTCAACCGGTCTACCGGGCAGCCCTGCAATTGCGCGAAGCCATTCGCCGCAAGAATCCCGATTTGGTCGATCATCTGGCCATCCCTCAAAGCGATGAACTCGGCAACCAGATCGATTGGTACAGCGCCCTCGACGGCGATGTGATTCCGTGGAGCAGCGCGACCGAAGAAGAACGCGCCCCTGCCCGCCGCCAGCTTGAAGCCCTGAAGACCGCGCTCGAAGAATTGAGCCAGCGTTTCCTGGGCACTGATTCCGGCGAACAGCAGCAAGGCGACAAAGCCGTGTTCGGCAAGTTGCTCAAGCGCGTCATTCATATCCCTGACGAAAACTTCGTGTACCTGGTGCAAGGCAAACCGGTGCTGACCTTTTGGGGTTTCGAGCACGCAGGTACCGACCTCAATCGCGATCCCCTGCACTGCCTCTATCAGGTTCCGCCGCTGCCACCCGTAGTCGAAGCGCCTGTTGTTGCGCCCATCGTGCCGGTGGTGGCTCGTCCGTGGTGGCGGCGCTGGTGGTGGCTGTTGCTGCTGCCGCTCCTGCTGCTGCTTTTGTGGCTGTTGCTCGGCCTGCGCGGTTGCGTCCCGATTCCGTTGGTGGCGGTAGATTTGCTGCCTAAGGGCGTCGTGCCGGTGGAGAAACAATTGGAAGAGCCACCACGGACCGGCAATGTCACGACGCTCAATGGCGTCCCCGTGACCGGCACTGTCGTAGGTACCACCAACGGCACCGGCGCCGACACTGCAGTGACCGGAACACAGGGTGTGGAAGCGCCGGACGTCGAGGGTAACGAGGCTGACGCAGCGCCCGCCGACTTGACCAAAGACCCAGCCAAAGACCCGGCAGCCGAAAACAAAACCGTGCCACCCGAAAACAAAACCGCGCCGCCGGATGTCACATCGCCCGAAGCAGAAAAATCCGCCGCCGCAAAAACCGGCCCGCCCCTGAGCATCCCGCCAGACGCCGCCGACGGTGCCGCCAAGTTTCTCGATGGTCAGTACAGCGCAGGCGCCGGGATACAGGACCGCCGGACCGGCAAGCCGCTGCGTCTGGAATACCAGCTCAAGGACGGTAAGGGCCAAGTCACCGTACACCAGGCCGACGGCTCGAAATGTAGCGGGCCGGTGAGCGCTACTATGAAGGGTGGCAGCCTGGCCATCGACAGCCAGGGCCAGGCCGTTTGCGGCGACGGCAGCACTTACGACATGCCCAAGATCAACTGCCGCAAAGGGGCGACCACGGTCGCGGACTGCACCGGCGGTTACGGAAAAGATCAATTCCCCATGTCCATGCGGCACGTGGGCGAATAAAAACGGAATAACCTGACATGTTGCCTGAAGTCACACAATTCGAAGACACCGTCACGCTGGTCAGCGACACCGGCATCCAGTTCATGGATTTCGCCCTGCGCCTGGATCCCCGCAAGGAACCGGCGGGCGAGTTCGCACCGATGATCAGCGGGCTGATCTGCCGCTTGGCGTACAACGAAGAGAAAGACTTCTTTTTCTACGAGCCCGAACCGGAAAAGGTCGAAAAGGCCAAACCTGCGTTCAGCGTCGACATGAAAAGCAGCCTCGATTTGCTCGACGGTATCTGGCTGCCGACCCCGTTTTTCCGCTTCATGCCGCCACATCGCTTCGATGAAGGCCCGACCAACTGGTCGCGCATGCGTCTGGCGAAACTGGCGACACCCGACATCGACGGCAACACCCACCGCCTGACGATGGCGTTCGACAGCCGCGTCATGCCCAAGCGTGACGGCACTGCTTACCTGGCGCCAAACGAAGAAGACATCAGCTCCGGCGTGTCTTTCAAACTGGCGACCAAGGCCAGCGAAACCCGCTGGTTCCTGGCGCAGCCGTGGGTCAACGAGTGGCTGCTCGAAGTGTTCAACGAGGGCAATGCCCACCGTTCGCGCGCAGAGCTGGACATCGATATCCGCGCCAACTATCACCTGGCGCACTACCTCAACTTGCTCAGCCTGTTGAGCAAACCGTCGGCGGCCCAACAATCGACGGCCCGGGCGAAAGTTGAAATCCCCGAGCTGAAAGTGGTCGCCAACGACAGCAATGGCCTGGTCAAACCGATTCCGGTGGACCTGGTGCTGGACGTCGGCAACTCGCGCACCTGCGGCATCCTGATCGAAAACCACGGTCAGGCCGGCTCCGGGCTGAAGCAGAACTACGTGCTGGAACTGCGCGACCTGATCACCCCCGAACACACCTACAATCTGCCGTTCGAAAGCCGCGTGGAATTCGCCCAGGCGTACTTCGGCAAGGACCACTGCTCAGTCAAGAGCGGCCGTCACGATGCGTTCCAATGGGCGACGATTGCCCGTGTCGGCAATGAGGCCAGCCGTCTGGCCAGCCGTCGTCGCGGCACCGAAGGCTCCACTGGCCTGTCCAGCCCGAAACGCTATCTGTGGGACGAAAACGCCTATGGTCACGGCTGGCGTTTCAACTGCTCGTACATCAAGACCGATAACGAGCCGTACGCCACCGCCGCGCCGTTCTCGCATCTGATCAACGAAACCGGCGAGGCGCTATACAGTCTCGAAGAAGACGATCGTCTGCCGGTGTTCATGCCGCGTTATTCACGCAGCTCGCTAATGACCTTCATGCTCGCCGAAGTGCTGGCCCAGGCGCTGTCGCAAATCAACAGCCCGGCCCAACGCTCACGTCAGGGGCACACCCGCGTGCCGCGCCAGCTCAACAGCATTACCCTGACCGTGCCGCCGGGCATGCCGCAGGCCGAGCGCAGCATCCTCAACGAACGCATGCTGCAAGCCATCGGCCTGGTGTGGAAAAGCCTCGGCTGGCATGCCGGCGAAGAAGATCCACATCAGGATCAGGCCGTCAGCCCGCGCACGCCGATCCCGAGTATCCGCGTGGAATGGGACGAAGCGTCCTGCGGCCAGTTGGTGTACCTGTACACCGAGGTCAACGAGAACTTCGCCGGTCATCCGGAGGAGTTTTTTGACACCATCGCCCGGCCGGACAAGACCGACCGCCAACGCATCACCCTCGCGACCATCGACATCGGCGGCGGCACCACCGACCTGGTGATCACCGACTATCGCCTTGACCGCGCGGGTAATACCGGCAGCGGCAGCAACGTGCACATCGTGCCCGAACAGCGTTTTCGCGATGGCTTCAAAGTGGCCGGCGACGACATCCTGCTGGACGTGATTCAGGACTTCATCCTGCCGAGTTTCGAAAAAGCCTTGCAGAACGCCGGCGTGAAAGCCCCGGATTCGCTGATGTCACGGCTGTGTGGCGATGAATCGGTCAGCGCCCAGGACATGATCCTGCGTCAGCAATTGAACCTCCAGGTGTTCGCCCCGCTGGGCCTGGCGCTGCTCAAGGCGTACGAGCATTACGATCCGCAGGTCCCGCAAGAAGTCACCCCGCAAAGCTACCGCCAATTGCTCGGTGACAACGCGATCAGCAAGACCGTGCTCGACTACGTCAACGCCGCCGTGCGTCGCGATGTCGGCAGTCAGAGTGGTTTCGACCTGTATGCCGCGCCGATCAGCTTCGACCTGCAAAAGCTCCACGCCGCGTTCCTCAACGACCAGATCAACATCACCAAAATCCTTGGTGCGCTGTGTGAAGTGGTCGCGCAGTACCCGTGCGATGTCTTGCTGCTGACCGGCCGCCCTTCGCGCCTGCCCGGCATCCAGGCGTTCATTCGCAAGGTGTTGCCGCTGCCACCGGGGCGCATTCTGGCGCTTCAAAACTACCGCACCGGCGGCTGGTATCCGTTCCACAAGAACGGCCGGATCGACGACCCGAAAAGCACCGCATCGGTCGGCGCCATGCTCTGCCTGTTGTGCGCCAACCACAGCGTGCCGAACTTCTACTTCCGGGCATCGGCGCTCAAGCCGTATTCGACGGTCAAGCACATCGGCGTCATCGACCTGAACAACGTGATCAAGGATGCTGACGTGCTGTACCGCGACATCCAGTCCGAAGACTACAAAATCAAGCTGCCTGAAATTGGCGTTGGCGACGCCGCCGACACGCCGCAGCTGGAAATGCGCGGCGATCTGCGCCTCGGTTTCCGCCAGTTGGCCGCTGACCGCTGGGCCGCCTCGCCGCTGTACACCTTGCGGTTCACCAAGGCGGGTCGGGAGAAGTTTTCCCGGGCAATCGGTGAAAACGGCAGCGCGCCGCTGCTCAAGGTGCGGTTTGAGGTCAAACCGGCAGACAAATACACGCGCAAGCAGGATCTGGTCAGCGACCGCCTCTCGGTCCGCGACATCGAATCCAACAGCAACAACGTCAACTTCAACCCGCGCAGCGACCTCGAGCTGGAACTCAACACCATGCTCGACGCCGGCCTGAGCGAGACCAAGTACTGGCTCGACAGTGGAAGTGTGAAACGCAAATGAAAGACCTGACCCCCGATCAAACTCAGCTCTCTGCCAGTTGGGCCGCTGTTTATGAAGGCGCCGGTCAGGCGCTGGACTGGATCAGCCAAACGCGCGGCAATGCGCCGCGTCTGGACAGCGAAGCCGACAACCTGAACATCCGCCTGCACCGCGCCCGCAACCTGGCCCAAAGCCTCGGTCGCGTGGCCTGCACGCCGATGACCATTGGCTTTTTCGGCTTGTCCCAGGCCGGCAAGTCCTACCTGATTTCGGCCCTCGCCGCCGGTCAGAACGGCAAACTGGAAACCGATTTCGGCGGCCAGCACCTGGACTTCATCAAGCACATCAACCCGGTGGGTGGTGGCAAGGAAGCCACCGGCCTGGTAACGCGCTTCAGCCGTCGGGCGACGGAAAGTCAGGACAAGGACTTCCCGGTAGAACTCACGTTGTTCAAGGAAATCGAGCTGGCAAAGATTCTCGCCAACGCCTGGTTCAAGGATTTTGACCTTGAACGGATTTCCTACGAGATCGACGAAGAGCGCATCCAGCGCGTGCTCAAACCGTTCGAAGGCCGCGAAACCGGGCCGCTGCAAACGGGGGTCAATGCTGACGATCTGGTGTCGCTGTGGGATTACCTGCGCGACAACTTCCGCAACTCGGTGAAGAAGCTTGAGCACCTGTACTGGCCCAAAGCGTTGCAATTGGCGCCACGCCTGAATTTCCAGGAACGGGCCGAGCTGTTTTCGATTCTCTGGGGCGAGCAAAGCGAGTTGACGCGCGTGTACCAGCAACTGGCCGGCGCGTTGCACAAACTGGGCCTGCCCGAGACCGTGTTCGCACCGTTGAAGGCCTTGGTGAGTTTCGAAAACGACACCTACAGCCAGCGCGACAGCATCATGAACGTCGACATCCTCGAACGCTTCGGCAGCCCGCTGGACTTGCCGATCGATGTTCGACCACTGGTTGGCGATCGCCTGCAAAACAGTCAGGCGATTGCGGTCGCGCAACTGGCGGCACTGACCGCCGAAATGACCTTCCGCCTGATCGAAGCGCCGGTGGATGACATCGTCAATCAGGTCGACCTGCTGGATTTCCCCGGTTATCGCGGGCGCCAGAAACTGCACGAGATCGCCGATTCCAACGACCCGCAATCCACCGCCAAGGACAACTCCGTTTCCCAGCTGATCCTGCGCGGCAAGGTCGCCTACCTGTTCGAACGCTACACCGACAACCAGGAAATGAACGCGCTGGTGGTCTGCACCGGCTCGACCAAGCAGAGCGACGTCAACGACGTGGGCCCGGTACTCACCCGCTGGATCGAAAAGACACAGGGCGCCGACTCGGCCGCTCGCAGCAAGCGCGATACCGGTCTGATCTGGGCGCTGACCATGCTCGATCTGCGCATTACCAACTCCCTCAGCCTGACACCGGATCAGTACGACGAGAGCTGGAACGGCATGGTCAAGCTGACCATGCTGGAGCGCTTCGGCAGCCTGAGCTGGATGAACGACTGGGCCGGCACACCGTTTCAGAACACCTATCTGGTGCGCAAACCGCGTATGGACGCGGCGTTCATCGGGCAGGACGCGACCGGTGCGGAAACCGGCCTCAATGCCATCTATCAGGAACGTGTCAGCGCGCTGGGCACCAGCTTCGCCAGCAACGCTCTGGTGTGCAAACACATCAAGAACCCGGCCAACGCCTGGGCAGAAATGCTGCGCAACGATGACGGTGGCATCAGCCACTTCAGCGGCAGTTTCAAAGGCGTGGCCAATATCGAATTCAAATTGCAGCGCATTCGCGAGCAATTGAGCGAGTGCCTCGAAGGCCTGACCACTCATGGTCTCAGCACTTGGTACCACGCAGACGGGGACGGTGCCGCAGCCGCCAAGAAAGCCAAGGCGCAAATGATTTTGACGGGCCTGGGCCGTCGCCCTGCGGTGCTTGGCGAATTGATCGATCAACTCGACATGCCGAGTGAAGAGGTGCGCGACCTGTACCTCAGCGGCGTGTACGAAACCGATGACGAGCCGGCCGTGAACGACGAACCGACTGCCCCGACACCGAGCCAGAGCCTGTATGGCAACGACGCCGGTTTCGATTTCGACTTCAGTGACGACCTGAGCCACGATGCGCCAGTCAGCAGCAAAACCGGCACCCCGGCGCCCGAACTGCAAAGCAACGAGCACCGTTTTGCCAAAGCGGCATTCAAGGCCTGGATCGCGCACCTGCGTGAACTGACCACCCGGCAAAGCCTGCTCAACCTGCTGGGGCTGGAAAAGGCCTTGCTGGAAGCGGTGGTCGATGAACTGATCACCGCCGGCTATCGCCAGGACTTGCCGGGGCAACTGAGCCGCGCCGTCCTCAAACGTGCACAGAGTGGCGCGCGGCGCGATCAACTGGTCGAACGCCAGGTACTGGAAGTGCAACGTGTGCTGCGCGATTTCGTGTCCTGGTTCGGCTACCTCCAGAAGCCGGTGAGCGAGCGTCCGAACAGTCGCGCCGGTGCCAAGGAGCCGTTGTTTTCGTTCTACACCGACATTAGTCCGGGACAAGTCCCCGTGCTGCCGGCGCAACCGGCGAATCAGGCGCAGCGGTATCTAGGCGACTGGCTCTCGGGCTTGGCCTACATCACGCAGGACAATGCCGGCCATGGTGCCGGACGTGAAATCACCCCTGAACAGAACGAACGGCTGGGCCAAGTGCTCACAGCCTTCGCAGCGAGATAAGCAATGCCAATTCGTGTCGACCTGCTCGCGTTAGAGCCCAATGTGCCTGGCCAGGCCCGCCTCACTGTGAAGAAATGGCAGGGTGGCGAGGAACAGCTGGAGTTTTCCATTCAGCGCAACCAGGACGGTTTTTACCTTCAGGACCACAAGGCCTGGAGCAACAATCCATTCTGGTTCAAGGTCTCGCGTTTCAACCTCACGGCCAACGGCGAAGCTTTGGAAACGCAGGTCGGCCCGGACGTGGTCGACCCGCTGCTGGAAGGCGGCGCCAACTCGCAATTCCAGATCGAACTGCGCGAACAGAACCACGGTCATGCCGATAAAGGTGTGGTTCGCCCGGGCGTTGGTTTGCTGCCGTCCACGGCCGGCGGCCAGACACGCTCGACTTACGGCGGTGCCGAACTGACGGCACCGAGCGCACCGGCACCGGAGATCCCGGAGATCCCGGAGATGCCTGAACTGATCCTGTCCACCGCCGAGCCAGAAGTGGAGTTGGAGTCGGTACTCACCGAGCCCGACTACACGCCGCCTCCCGCACCGGTGAAGAAAAGCAACAAAGGCCTGATCGGTCTGTTGATTGTCGTGTTGTTGCTGGCAGCGGGCGCCGGATTCTGGTTCTACAAACGCACCCCGGCCCCTGCGGTTGCAGCCACTGCCGCCGCACCCGCCGGCGCCGACGCTCAAGCCTGCACCCTCGACAGCATGAACAGCCTGCCCGAGTTGACCTTCGTCCAGACCTGCATCAAGGCAGCACCCGACAGTGCCAAGTTGCTGGAGATCATCAACCAGGCCAAGGCCGGTAAACACTGCGGCGTCGCCCAGCGTCTGTACGCCAACCGTGCCCAGGCCGGTGACGCGCTGATCGCCAACGCCTATGCCCGCGAATACGACCCTAAATACCTGAAGGCCAGCGAGTGCTTCCCGACCGCGGACAACGCCACCGCCGCTTATTGGTATGAAACCATCCTCACCCAGGACCCGAACAACGCCGAAGCCAAGCAGCGCTTCGAGGAGTTGCAGAAGTGATGCGCTCGCCCATGAGTCGATTCCTGCTGAGCGGTGCCGCATTACTGGCGCTGTGCATCAGCCCGCTGTCCCAGGCCGAAGACAAACCGCTGATCCAGGCCGGTAAAAAGACCCTGTTCCAACGCGTGCTGACCACGCCCGGCTGCAAAATAAGCCCGAAGGCGGGCGGTGCCGAAGGTGACGCACAACCAGTCTTTAGCCGCTTTTATGTGTACGAGCGCGCGCAAGCAAACAACGCCGAGTGGCTGAAAGTCGGCCCCGACAGCTACGGCAAAACCATTGGCTGGCTGCCTGCCAGCTGCACCACCGACTGGAAGATGCAACTGACGCTGGCCTTCACCAACCCGGCCAACCGCGACCGATTGCTGTTTTTCAAGGACCGCGCCACCGTCGAAGGCATCCTTGATGCGCCGGACCCGGTCAGCAAAGTCGCGCCGCTGCGGGCCACGCTGAAAAAGGGCCAGCAAGCACCGGGCGTACTGGCTGAAGAGCCGGAATACTTCGTCGACCTGCAAAAGCAGTTCTACCTGCTGCCGGTGCTCAGTGGCGAAGAAGTCATGACCGAAAGCGGTTTCCGCACGCGCCTGCTCAACGTCGCCTCCGTCAGCAAGCCGGATGACAAGAACGCCAAGGGCGGTGCTGCAAACAGCCCTGCCGGCAGCAAGGAAGCCGAAGACAAAAAGGCCAACCAGCTGAAGGAATTCAGTGCGGCCGTGGTATTTGTCATCGACTCGACGATCTCGATGGACCCCTACATCGACCGCACCCGCGAGGCGATCCGCAAGGTTTACCAGAAGATCGAAGCGCAGAATCTCGGCAAGCAGGTCAAATTCGGCCTGGTGGCTTTCCGCTCCAACACCCAGGCGGTGCCGGGGCTGGAATACACCACCAAGATGTACGCCGACCCGACGAAGGTGAAAGACAGCGCCGACTTTTTCGCCAAGATCGCCGACCTCAAACAAGCCACCGTGTCGAGCAGCAGCTTTGATGAAGACTCGTTTGCCGGCGTAATGGAGAGCATCGACAAGGTCGACTGGAGCCAGTTCGGCGCGCGCTACGTGGTGTTGATCACCGACGCGGGTGCCATCGAAGGCGACGACAAACTGTCGAAGACCGGTTTGAGCGCCGCGCAGGTGCGTATGGAAGCCGCCAACCCGGGCGTGGCGATTTACACCCTGCACTTGAAAACCCCGGCCGGGGCCAAGGACCACGCCAAGGCCGAGGCGCAGTACAAGAACCTGTCGACCTACCCGGGCACCAACACCTCGCTGTATTACCCGGTGAACGCCGGCGATGTGCAGGAATTCGGGCGCAAGGTCGACGCACTGGCCGCGGCGATCACTACACAAGTCAAAGCCGCCTACATGGGCGAAGACGCCATCGGCAGTGCGGCGAACGCCAAGCAGGACCCGGCCGAGAAGAAAATGCTCGAAGACGCGGCGCTGATCGGCCACGCCATGCAACTCGCCTATCTCGGCGAGAAAACCAACAGCAAGGCCCCGCCAGTGTTCAAGGCGTGGATCACCGACCGCGACCTGATCAAGCAGAACATCCCGACCACCGACGTGCGGGTGCTACTGACCAAGTCACAGCTCAGCGACTTGAGTGACGTGATGAAGCAGATTCTCGATGCCGCCAACGAAGGCCTGATTTCACCCACGGAAATGTTCGATCGCCTGCGCTCGGTGGCGGCGACCATGGGCGCCGATCCCAATCAGCTCAAGCAGAACGGCAACGCCAAACTGGCGGACATGCACGTCCTCGGCGAGTACCTCGAAGACCTGCCTTATCACAGTGAAGTGCTGAATCTGGATGAAGAGACCTGGAAGAGCTGGGACGGTCTGGCGCAAGAGAAATTCATCCGCACGCTGAACACCAAACTGCGGCATTACCAGCGTTACAACGCCGATGTCGACCGTTGGGTGGCTTTAGCCAAAGACAGTGATGCGCGGGACAACGTATACCCCGTGCCACTGGAAATGATGCCTTAACGAGACGCCGATGCTTGATATCAAGAACCTGCTGGTGCGCCGTGGTGAAGGCGCACAGGCTCATCACGTGCGATTGCCGCACTTGCAGGTCGGCGCCGGGGAAATCCTCGCCATCACCGGCGAGAGCGGCAGCGGCAAAAGCACGTTGCTCGAAGCCATCGGCCTGTTGCTCGCGCCGGTGGAACTCGAGCGCTTCCGGCTGGGCCCGACGCACGCTCAGGATATCGCCCAACTGCTGGCCACTGACGACCAGCCTGCTCTTGCAGCGGTGCGTTCACGGCATCTGGGATTCATTTTGCAGAGCGGCGGCTTGCTGCCGTTCCTGAGCGTGCGTGACAACATCAGCCTGCCGCGCCGTTTGCTCGGGATGCCGGCAAAGAGCGAGCACATCGACCACGCCGTTGACGTGTTGCGCCTGCAAGGGCTGCTGGATAAACAACCTCAGGCCTTGTCGATCGGCGAACGCCAGCGCGTGGCCTGCGTTCGGGCAATTGCCCATGAACCGCTGCTGCTGTTGGCCGACGAGCCGACCGCCGCGCTAGACCCTCACAGTGCCCGGCGTTTGTTCGAGTTGCTGCTGAGCCTGGTGTCGAGCATGGGTTTGAGTGCACTCGTTGTGTCCCATGACTGGGCCTTGCTGAAGGATTTCGGCTTGCCGCGTCTCGGCGCTATCAGCCATCAGGGAGAGACTCTGTTTGAACCGATGGACTGATCGCTTGCACCTGCTGGGTTCACTGGCGCTGCAAGACCTCTGGCACGACCGCAAGGTCTCGCTGTGCATCGCCGCCTCCCTGGTGGCGGTGATCGCGCCGTTGTTGCTGCTGTTCGGGCTCAAACACGGGGTGGTCAGCCAGCTGCAGGACGAACTGCTGCGCGACCCGCGCAACCTTGAAGTGAAGATGCTCAGCAACGGCAACTACGACACGGCCTGGATCGAGCGTTTACGCCTGCGCCCCGAGACCGGTTTTGCCCTCGGCCAGACCCGCTCGCTCAATACCCAGGCTGACCTGCTGATCGGCATGCAACGGTTTGTCGAAGGTGCGGAAATCATCGCCACCGAACCCGGCGACCCACAACTGAACCTGGCGTCACTCAACCCCGTCGGCAATCAAGTGATCCTCAGCGCCAGTGCAGCGCAACGCTTGCAGGCCAAGGCCGGCGACAGCGTGCAGATGCGGGCCTTGCGCCGCCTGGAAGGTGTCAATGAACGCGGCGAGATGACGCTGACGGTACTGGCCGTGCTCGACGGAGCCCGTTTCGGTCGCGCTGCCGGGTTTGTCGCCCCGCCGCTGCTGCTGGATCTGGAGCGCTTTCGTGACGGTTATCAGGTCAGTGGGTTCGGTGTGACCACCGGCAAGCCTCAGGGTGATCTGCAACCGCTGTATGCCCGCGCCCGCGTGTATGCGCGCGACATCGATCAGGTCGCGCCGCTGGAACACTGGCTCAACGAACAACACATCGAAACCTCGAGCCGACTGGCCGACATCGACAACGTCAAAGCCATCAACCATGTGCTGGGGCTGATCTTCGGTGTGATCGCCATGGCGGCGCTGATCGGCTGCGTGGCGTCGATGGTCGGCGCGTTCCTGGCCAACATCGACCGCAAACGCAAAAGCCTGGCGGTCCTGCGTCTGCTGGGCTTCAAACGCAGGGCCGTCGGCGGTTTCGTGGTCCTGCAAGCGCTATTGCTGAGCCTGGCCGGCTACGTGGGCGGGCTGGGGTTTTATGCCGTGGGCAGTCATTTGTTCGACTACCTGCTCGGCAGCAGCCAGGCCACCGGCACCTTCGTTTGCCACATCACTGTCTGGCATGGCCTGGCCGCCCTGCTCCTGACCTTTTTGGTCGCTGCACTGGTGGCCGTGATCGGCGCCCTGCGGGCCATCAACATCCAACCTGCGGAGAGTCTGCGTGAGCTATAAACGTTTTGGCTTGCTGTTACCCCTGAGCCTCGGCTACTTGCTCGACGCCTCGGCGGCGGGCTGGGAAGAGAAGTATTACAACCCGATGCCCGAGGCTAGCGACGTCGTGCTGCCGATGCCCTGTGAAGGCTCGATGGTGTTTCGCAAGGTGTTCATTCCGGTGGCCGGTCCGCTGGATGACTACCCGATCAACATCGGTCAGGACGGTGCGGAATACGGCTACGTCGAACAGACCCGTCCGACCTTTATCGCAGGCAGCTTTACCGGGGCCAAGAACGACAAATCCCGCTACTACCTGATGGCCAAGTACGAGATGAGTCAACTGCAATACGCCGCGCTGACCGAAGCAACCTGCCCCACCGCCGCCACCAAGATGCGCTTGCCGCAAACGGCGGTGAGCTGGGTGCAAGCCATCGACGCCGCCGACAAGTACAACTTGTGGCTGCGCAAAAACGCCGCCGGCAAGCTGCCCAAGGAAGACGGCGCCCAAGGCTTCCTGCGCCTGCCCACCGAAGTCGAGTGGGAGTTCGCCGCGCGCGGCGGGCTGGAAGTCGGTGCCGCTGAATTCCGCGACACGCACTACCCGATGCCAGAAGGCATCAACGCCTACGAGTGGTTCGCCGGGGCGCAATCGTCCAACGGCAAAGTGCAATTGACCGGACTGCAAAAGCCCAACCCGCTGGGCCTGCATGACATGCTCG
This sequence comes from Pseudomonas sp. GL-B-19, assembly GCF_019956415.1. Taxonomy (GTDB): domain Bacteria; phylum Pseudomonadota; class Gammaproteobacteria; order Pseudomonadales; family Pseudomonadaceae; genus Aquipseudomonas. The sequence goes on along the minus strand of NZ_JAHBDK010000042.1, from coordinate 2,969 downwards.
GTAACGTCGACGAAATGATGTTCGAGCCGTTTCGCCTGAACAAACTCGACCGCCAGCACGGTCAGGCCGGCGGCTACGTCGTCCGTGGCGGCAACTACCTGACCGCTCAGGCCGACCTGCGTACGGCATTGCGTAAGGAAGAGCCGTATTACAACGCCGAAGGCCAGGTGAAAAACAAGACCACCGGCCTGCGACTGGTGCTGGTCTCACCGACCCTCACCTCTCGCGAGCGGGTCGCCAGCATCGAAAGCAGCTGGAAGAAACTCGGCACCGGCAGCAAGGAAGCCGAATCCGCCGACAAAGGCACCGTACAATCCCTGAACAACCTCGCCTCGGGCGTCGAAGACAAAGCGCTCAAGGAAAAACTCCAGGCCCTGGAAAACCAGCTGCGCGCCAGCAACCAGCAGCAGGAAGAAACCCGCGACCAGGCGATCCGCGCCAGCCTCAACCTGGGTGCATTCCTGTGCACCAAAATGCTCGACGACGGTCAATACGTGGACTTCCTGCAAAAGAACTACAAGCTCAACTGCGAAAGCGCAGACAAAGATGCCAGTTGCGACATGCGTAAAGGCAAGCTCGACGAGCAAAAGGATCGCCTGCACAAACTTAGCCGTTACTACGCCAGCAGCCTGGTGGAATCGGCTACCTTGTACGGCCAGCCACTGCTTGAAACGCAAGTCCCGGTAATGGAAGAAATCATCAGCCGCAACAAACAGCTGCAAGACCTCAAACCTTACTTGCGCACCCACTGGGCCAATCAGAAGGCGTTCCTGCAAAAGCAGAAAATCGATACTGAAGCCTGGTTGAACAGCTGCAAAACCGTCACTCAATAACAACGCGTCAACACCGTTACCTAGGAGTTTCACCATGTCGCGCAGCCTTTGGACTCGCTTCAAGCTACAGATCGCTTTCGTGGTCGCCGGCAGCCTGCTAATGACCGGTTGCGCCAACACCGGCAGCTCTATGCTCGGCGAAGGCGACGGTGCCGACCCGCGCCTGACCCAGGGCAATGACGCAGAGTTCTTCAGCAAATCCGGATACCAGGCCTGCGCCGTCGGCGCCGGTGTCGGCATCCTCGCTTGCGCACTGTCCAACAGCAACAACAAAACCGTGTGTGTCATCGCCGCCGGTATTACCGCATGTGGCGTGGCCATGGGCGCCAACTATTACCTGGATCAACGTCGCAGCGAATACGCCGACACCACCACCCGTTTGGCGAAGATGAACAGCGACGTCCAACAAGACACGCAGAACGTGATCGCCCGTACCGCGACCGCTCAACAAGTGATCAATGATGACCAGGCGCAAATCGCCCAGATCAAAAAGGACATCGCCAACAAGAAAGTCGACAAGAGCAAGGCTCAGGCACAAATCGCCGGGATCGATTCGGACATCGCGCGCCTGCGTAAAGACCTTGCCAACATGCGCACCAAAGTCACCGAGTACAGCAAAGTGGCAGACGCCGAACGCGCACAAGGCACCAGCGCCGAGATGAAGCAGGTAGACATGAACATTCAGAAAATGAACCAGAAAGTCGTCAGCCTGCAGAAGGAAGTCGACGCTCTGTACAGCCAACGCTCCGCAATCACCCTGGGCTAAGCACATGACGCTAAGACAACTGATGGTCATCACTGCCGCCCTGGCCCTGAGCGGTTGCGCGGCCAAGCCTGGCGAATGCGATGCGACCAATCGCGACAGCAGCATGCTGACCAAGATGAACTGCGACTACTCCGGTGGTTACAGCGATCAGGTCAAGCAGAATGAACAGGCCCTGAGCGAGTCCCGTCAGCAAAACGCAATGTTCCGTCAGGTGTACGAGAACATTCAGGCCCAACAACTCAGCACCAAAACCGATCTGGCCAGCCAGCAGAAATCCCAGGTGGCGCTGAATCAGTCGCTGACGCAACTGCTGAACTCGCTCAAGACCCGGCGTGGCAATGAAGCCCAGGTGCAGAAGCAGATTGCCGACCTCGAACGGCAGCTCAAGGCTTCGCAAGCGGCGCCAACGACCAAATCAACGCCCGCAACGCTGGCGGCCAAGCAGCAAGAGCTGAAGACGTTGCAGAAGAAGGTCAATCAGCTGCAATTCAGCCTCGGCTACGAAGAGTAACTTTTCACCCCGCAGGGCATCCCGACGGATGCCTGCACTTTTTCAGGAATCGTCGTCATGCAGCGGGTCATCAGGGATGCGCAAGCCACATCGGAGGGGATGAGTGCGCTGCAAGCCAAAGTCGCCCTCATCCAGAAACACTTTCCGCCGACCGTCGCCAGTCTGTTTGCTATCCCGCGGATGGGCAGCGGCGACGTGCTGGAATGGTGGACCGAACTGGGTGGCCAACCCACGCCCTATGCCGACCTCAACGAGGACGCGCAACGACGTTTGCTGGAAACCTATGAAGTGCGTCAGACGTCCCTCGGACAGCTGGCGGATGAACTGCAAAAACGCGGTCAACCGACGGTAGCGGATGACCTACGCAGCCTGCTCGGCACGCCTGAGCTGGACAAACTCTACAGCCTCAACGGTGAGCCATTGGTGGTGCGCTGGAACCAGCGTCCGCCCAAACCGATCGTGCCTCCGGTAGTTCCGATGGTGCCGGTGGTACCGCCGTCGCGTCGTGGCTGGTGGATCGCGGCGGCTTTGCTCGCGCTGCTGTTGCTTCTTCTGGCGCTGTGGCTCTGGTGGTTCCTGCACCGTGAACCGGTTGTCGTGGTTCCGCCTGTAGCGCCAGCGCCGCCGGTGGTGACGCCGGTTGAGAAACCGGTTGAGAAACCAATCGAGCCTGTCCCCGAGCCTGTCGTGGAACCGGAACCTGTTCCGGCACCGGAACCCACACCAGAACCGGTACCGGAGCCCAAGCCGGTCCCGCCACCAAAGCCGGCACCGGAACCCAAGCCGATCCCGCCACCTAAACCAGTTCCACCACCAAAACCGGTAGTGGCTGCCCCACCTCCACCTCCAGCCCCGCCAC
>NZ_JAHBDK010000030.1 GCF_019956415.1 Pseudomonas sp. GL-B-19 | reverse complement strand
CCCGCTAGCGTCGAGCCTGCACGTTCTTTCCTGACCTGCTCGACCCAGCGGCGCAACGCAGTAGGGCCGATATCGAAGTTGGCGCAGACCTCAAGAATGGGCTGGTCTTCATCAAGCACCATGCTTGCAGCATTGAGCTTGAACTCGCTGGAATAGGACTTTCGCATCATCATGCACACCTTAGATTTGGGCGCCATCATAGCGCCCTATTGATGTGTCCAATTTCATTAGGCCAGATCAGCCTGCTCGCGATAGCGGTCTGACAGTCACATTCATATCGACTGACACTCCGTCATCGCGAGCAGGCTCACTCCCACAGGGATTGAATCGTTTCCGAGGTTGGCGCGTTACTTGGCCTGACGCTGAGGCGCCTTGTGCACCATGGTGTAAGCGTAATCAACGCCCATGCCATACGCGCCGCTGTGTTCCAGCACCAATTCCATTACAGCTTCGTAGGTGTCCTTGTGCGCCCAGTCACGTTGGTACTCAAGCAGCACCTGTTGCCAGGTCACCGGCACCGCACCGGCCTGAATCATCCGCTGCACCGACATGTCGTGCGCTTCCTTGGTGGTGCCGCCTGAGGCGTCCGTGACGATGTAAACCTCGTAACCTTCAGCCAACGCTTCCAGTGCCGGGAAGGTCAGGCAGACCTCGGTCCACAGCGCGGCAATGATCAGTTTTTTGCGCCCGGTGGCTTTCACCGCGTCAACCAGCGCCTTGTCTTCCCACGAGTTCATCGAAGTGCGCTCGATCGGCTTTTGCTCCGGGTGAACCGCCAGCAGCTCGGGCCAGATGTAACCGCTGAAGCTTTCGGTTTCCACCGAGGTGTAGATGGTCGGCACGTTGAAGATCTTCGCGGCCTTGGCCAAGCCTACCGTGTTGTTCTTCAGCGTTTGACGGTCGATCGACTGCACGCCGAACGCCATTTGAGGCTGGTGGTCGATCAGGATCAGGGCGGAATTGGTTGGGTTGAGCAGTTCACGGATAGACATGGCGCGTTCCTTTTGATGTCGATTTTCAAAGTGAGTCATGGGTGAGTCGACGTTGCCTTCAGCGGTATTGTCGTCGGCTTGGATGTCACTTTAGGGGCTGGCATACAAAGGGACAATTCCCTAAAATCGAGAATCATTGATTCTAAAACAGGGACAATCATGGATCGCATCGAATGCATGCGCGCCTTTGTCGTCACGGTCGGCGAAAACGGCTTCGCCGCCGCTGCACGGGCAATGGATGTGCCGCGATCAAAAGTCAGCAAACAGATTCAGGCGCTGGAGGACGCGATCGGTGTGCAATTGCTGCAGCGCACCACCCGCAGCCTGCACCTGACCGAGGCAGGTGCCGAATACTTCGACGCGGCGCGCGAAGTGCTGGCCTCGCTGGACGAGGCCGAACAGCGAGCGCGTAACGGCATCGGCGAATTGCGCGGGGTGTTGCGGGTCAATGCCCCGATGTCTTTTGGCTTGCGTCGACTGGGGCCACTGATCCCGCTGTTTCATGAGCAGCACCCGAACATCGAGCTGCAACTGGTGCTCAGCGACCAGCAGGTTGACCCGGTGCGCGGTGGTTTCGACGTGACCATACGCATCGCCAGCCTGCCGGACTCGACGATGATTGCCCGGCAACTGGCGCCGGCCCCGCGAATCATGGTGGCGTCCCCGGCGTATCTGGCGCGCGCCGGCATACCGCAGACCCCGCAAGACTTGCGCGCTCACCAGTGCCTCAATTACGGGTACCTGCAAAGCGGCGTCAGCCTGCAGTTGTGCAACGGCCAGGAAACCCAGCGGGTCAACGTGACTGGCCCCTTGCATGCCAACAACGGCGACTTGCTCGCTCAGGCCGCCGAAGCCGGAATGGGCATCGCCCTGCTGCCTGACTTCATTGTCGAGGATGCACTGGCGGCAGGCCGCCTGGTGCCAGTGATGAGCGAATGGCAGGCGCCCGCGATCACCATTAACGCGGTGTACCCTTCGGCACGGCGGGTCCCGCAGAAGACCCGGACGTTTATTGAGTTTTTGGTGGCGCAGTTGGCAGCGAAGTAACGCCCATCCCATGTAGGAGCGAGCTTGCTCGCGAAGGCGGAGTGTCAGTCGATATGGATGTTGGCTGCTACATCGCTATCGCGAGCAGGCTCACTCCTACAGGGTCAGGTGTCTATTTTCCGAAGAGTCGGCACACCTGATCCACGTCTGCGCCGCCGTCCTGTTCAAGCGCGAGGAAATACTTCAGCTGCCATTGCTGCGTCTTGATCGCCTGTTTTGCGACAGGTCTGGCCCACGGCGGATAGACGCGAATTGCGCGCTTGCCACCGTCACCGTCAATCGACATGACCCCTTTGGCGGCCAGTATTTTTTGATCAAAAACAAACTGTCCGCGGTGCGTGTCATCAGCAACGCTCACCACCACAAAGGCGACGCCATCGCCGGTGTCGAACGGGGCAATCTCGCTGGTCGACGTCGGCCGCTTCCATAGCGTAACGAACTGGCCAATCTTGGTCGGCGTGGTCTTCGCCACACGGAAGACCACTTCCTGGTCATCGAGGCCAAGACGGCAGGCTTCGTACTCGGCACTCTCCGGCTCGCGTTGAGCCTCCTGCGTCAATGTCAGGCCTGCTGGTTTGTACACCTGCTCGATGGCGGTGAGCAGTTCGTGTGGAAGGTTATCGTTGTGCTTGAGGAATGGCGCTGATCGGATCATAAGTTATTAAGTACCCACTTTTGGACTGCCGCTGTGTCATTTATATCGCCATCAAAAACAAATGACGGATCATAACTTTGATTATTCCCCCGCGCTCGCCCCCGCCATACTTTTAACGGTATCCAGAACTGTGCACCACTCGGCAGCACTTGAGAGCCTATATCAATATAATCTGTATCGCCGCTCGTTGACGCCCCTAAATGGACAACCCCCGGAATGGAAAGTACGACGTCCACAAAGTCTAGACAGGCACTCGCGCAAAATGAGTCAGTCACCAGTGCAAGCTTACCTTTAAAACCTCGGGCATTGAATCCTCTCGAACCCTCTTGATCGACAGAGGAAGTGCTCGGTTGTCGCAACCAGTCTTTTTTCTCCTGAAGCGCTAGTTCCATCGACCTGGTTAAACTAAAAACAAAATTATAAGCTTCACTATTGCCTCCGTAGTCACGCCCCATGGTAGTTAGAGCATTATTGAGCGTTGTGAGTGCAAAAGGAGAAACCCGCCACATTGCATACGCAGATGACTCATCCAGGCTTTTTACCATTTGCGAGCCTAGCAAAGCAGAAAGTATTTCAGTACCAACTAAACTGTTACCGCCGCGATTGCCTCGTGTATCAAGCACAACCAGTTTGGCATCATCAATACTCTTGATGACGTCGAGCATTTTATCGAGGGAAGCGTTCTCGGCTGCTGACGGCATAAAGTTTGATACATGTATCCAATATCTCCCGCCCCCTAAATTCTGGAGCGATTGGAGTGGTTGAGGCTGGCGCAAAAAAGCGTCCAATTGCCCGCGATCTTCTTGCCACAATAAATTAAAATTTTGTCTTACTCCATTAGGCAGAACAACCAGACAGCTTTTGGATAAGACCCTCGCCAGCACGGGATAGTTGGCATCATCGACAGTTAGCTGCTTAGCCAAATGCAACCAAGTCGATTTCAGATCAAGGCGACGATCAACATAAGGAGATATTTCACTCTGGAGTATCTCGCGAACTGACTTGTTATCACACGATATAACCTTGGAACCAATCGGCGGCAACGGTACAGACCAATTTTTAGCGAGCTGTTTTACAACGAAATTCTGCCCCTGCATCTCCAAAATGAAACCCGCCCAAGAAGAGTTTCCTTGATCGGGTTGATTCAGCCCTACGTGTCCATCCTTGAAGCCCGCAATGTAAAAATTCAGCACGGCTTGAGAGTCTTTCCTTGAGTTGACGCGTTCAGACAGCTGACTTGCTTCCAAATAACCCCGTTCAACCCAATCTGTAAAAACCTCATTATTACTATCAATAGCGCCTGGATGAGAAGTCACTATCCGTTGCCGCATGACAGAAAGATCATTGATAGTTAGATTCTTCCAATCTTTTGTAGGTGGTGGCTCTTCGGCTTCAACGTCCGGCCCCGTCAAGCCAGCACACAGGCAGACAGCCAACGCTATTTTTTTGTACGCAGTTTTCATGCAGGCATTCCCTTAGTTCACTTCTCCATGGCTGACCAGCTGAACCTCTGCCTGCTGGCCCATCCGCTGCAACTGCGGCAGCACCTACACGAATTTGGCTGCGCGCCTGATCCCCAAACGACTGATCCACACCGCCATCAAAATCACCGACCCACCGAGGAACAACCGCCCCAATTCCTCATGCTGATTCCAGATCAGCAGATTGATCAGCAACCCCACGGGCACATGCAGGTTGTTCATCACCGCCAGCGTTCCGCCGTTGACCATGCAGGCGCCTTTGTTCCACCAGTACAACCCCAATGCAGTCGAGACCAGGCCGAGGAATACCAGCACGCCCCATTGCAGTGGCGCTTCGGGCAGGAAGTTCTGTTTGCCGAACAGCAGAAACGCCGGCAAGGCCACCGCCAATGCACCTAAATAGAAGTAACCGAATCGGCGGTAGTGCGGCAGATCGCTCGGATGGCGCGCCACCAGATGTTTATAAAGCACTTGCCCGGCGGCGTAGGTGAAGTTGGCCAGTTGCAGCAGCAGGAAACCCATGAAGAAATCCGGGTTGATCCGGTCGTAGCGAATCACCGCCGCCCCCATCACCGCCACCAGCGCAGCAATCAATGCCCACGGATTGAAACGCCGGTTCAGCGCATCTTCGATCAGGGTCACATGCAACGGCGTGAGGATGGTGAACAACAACACTTCCGGCACTGTCAGCACGCGGAAGCTGAGGTACAGGCAAACGTACGTCACGCCGAACTGCAACGCGCCGATCAACAGCATGCCGCGCATGAATGCCGGCTCCACCGAACGCCAACGCGTCAGCGGAATGAACACCAGCCCCGCCAGCACCACGCGCACCAGGACCGCGAAATAACTGTCGACGTGACCGGCCAGGTATTCGCCGATCAAACTGAAGGAAAACGCCTGGATCAGCGTGACAAAAAGTAGATAGCCCATGCTCGCCTCGTTTTGAATGGCGGCGACGATAGCGGGTTTTACCGATCACTGCGAATCGTCAGGCGACACACAACCCTTTAGGAGCTGAGCTTGCTCGCGATAGCGGTGTACCAGCCCTCATCGCGAGCAAGCTCAGCTCCTACAGGGTTATGTGCGCGCCCATCAAATCGTGGGCGAAAAAAAGCCCGATCTCGCTAAAGCGTTCAATCGGGCAACAGCACTCAGGAGCAATAAGTGCAAAGGGAGGTTCGATGCGCGTAAAGCCTTGAAGGGGTTGCGCCAGGTCACTTGAACATCAAGGGATTATCTGGCGATTAAAGCCTCATGCCACCTGGGAAAGCTTGGCGTTGGCCTGGTTCAGGCCCTTCTCGTGGAAGTCGCCGCCCAGGTTCATGCCTTCGGCGTGAATAAAGGTCACATCATGGATACCGATGAAAGCCATGACCTGACGCAAGTACGGTTCCTGGTGATCCGCGGTGCTGCCGGCGTAGATCCCGCCGCGAGCGGTCAACACGTAGGCACGTTTGCCGCTGAGCAGACCTTGCGGGCCGGTGTCGGTGTATTTGAAGGTCACGCCCGCACGCAGCACATGGTCGAGCCAGGCTTTAAGCGTGCTGGGGATGGCGAAGTTGTACATCGGGGCAGCCATGACCAGCACGTCGGCGGCCAGCAGCTCATCGGTCAACTGGTTGGAGCGCTCCAGCGAAGCCTGTTCGAGGTCACTGCGTTGCTCGGCAGGTTTCATCCAGCCGCCCAGCAGATTGATATCCAGGTGCGGCACCGGCTTGACGGCCAGGTCACGCACGGTGATCTGGTCGGCCGGATGAGCCGTTTTCCACTGGCTGATGAAGGTCTGGGTCAGTTGACGGGAAACCGAGTCTTGCTGACGGGCGCTGCTTTCGATGATCAGAACGCGTGACATGGGATGTAGGCTCCATCTGAGAATGCTGTAAGGCGATGGAGTGAAGATTAAACAGAGTCATATCGATGAAAAAGCGCAAAAAACTGCTATAACCCATCAATTAATTCGTTTATAAGCTGAGCATACCCCTGTAGGAGCTGAGCTTGCTCGCGATAGCGGTGTGTCAGCCGACATCAAATTAAATGACACACCGCTATCGCGAGCAAGCTCAGCTCCTACAAGGGATTGAAGTCATTTAGGTGTGCAGGTCAGCTCAATGCGCAGCTTGATAATGCTACGGGTGAACTTGGCGGTGGCGTCTTTGTGTTTTCCCGCCGGCACATCGATCTTGCGAGTACGCGGTGCTTCCGGGCCATTGCTGAAAACCGCTTTGCAGCTCGCATCAACGTCGCCGTAGTTAGCCACCCGGATGGAGCCCATGTCGTTATCCGTGTCGTAGGTGGTGTAGTCGATCTTCATGCCGTTGAGGTTTTTCTGCACATCAATCGGATAAGCAAACGCCGTCAGCGGCAGCATCGCCAGCAGCACACAACAAAGCTTTTTCATTCAGCAGTCTCCATAAAGGGCTGCCAGCTTAGGACAAGAGGAGCCATTCATGAAAGCGCCCCGCGTGACCCTTGATCAATGGCGAACGTTGCAGGCCGTGGTCGACCACGGTGGTTTCGCCCAGGCCGCCGAAGCGCTGCACCGCTCGCAATCGTCGGTGAGCTACACCGTGGCACGCATGCAGGACCAACTCGGTGTGCCGCTGTTGCGCATCGACGGGCGCAAAGCCGTATTGACCGAAGCCGGTGGCGTGTTGCTGCGTCGCTCGCGGCAACTAGTGAAACAGGCCAGTCAGCTGGAAGACCTGGCCCATCACATGGAACAAGGTTGGGAAGCCGAAGTGCGGCTTGTGGTCGACGCGGCGTACCCGAGCGCTCGCCTCGTCCGCGCCTTGACCGCGTTCATGCCACAAAGTCGCGGCTGCCGGGTTCGTCTGCGCGAGGAGGTGCTGTCGGGCGTAGAGGAAGTCCTGCTCGAAGGCGTAGCCGATCTGGCGATCACTGGTTTCAGCATCCCGGGTTACCTGGGGGCGGAGTTGAGCGATGTCGAATTCGTCGCAGTGGCCCACCCCGAACATGCGCTGCACCGCCTCAACCGAGAATTGAACTTCCAGGACCTGGAAAGCCAGATGCAAGTGGTGATCCGCGACTCCGGGCGGCAGCAGCCGCGCGATGTCGGCTGGCTCGGTGCCGAACAGCGCTGGACCGTCGGCAGCCTGGCCACCGCCGCAACGTTTGTCAGCAGCGGACTGGGGTTCGCCTGGCTGCCCAGGCACATGATTGAACGGGAACTCAAAGAAGGCACGCTCAAGCTGCTACCGTTGGATCAGGGCGGCAGTCGTAACCCGAGCTTTTATCTGTACTCGAACAAGGACAAACCCCTGGGACCGGCGACGCAGATTCTCATTGAACTACTGCGCACCTTCGACACCGCACCGCTGGACGCGCCTTTCGCCGCCCCTGAACAAGCCTGACAAGGAGTGAATGCATGGCCTATTTCGAACACGAAGGTTGCAATCTGCACTACGAGGAATACGGCCATGGCACGCCGTTGCTACTGATCCACGGCTTAGGGTCCAGCACGCTGGACTGGGAAATGCAGATCCCGGCACTGTCCGCACGCTACCGGGTGATCGTCCCGGATGTACGCGGCCACGGTCGTTCCGATAAACCCCGCGAGCGCTACAGCATCGCCGGCTTCAGCGCCGACGTGGTCGCGCTGATCGAGCATCTGAACCTCGGCCCGGTGCACTACGTGGGGCTGTCGATGGGCGGCATGATCGGTTTTCAACTGGCCGTGGATCAACCGCAATTGCTCAAGAGCCTGACCATCGTCAACAGTGCGCCAGAGGTCAAACTGCGCAGTCGAGACGATTACTGGCAGTGGTTCAAACGCTGGAGCCTGATGCGCGCCCTCAGCCTCGGCACCATCGGCAAGGCCCTCGGCGGCAAGTTGTTCCCGAAACCGGAACAGGCGGATCTGCGACGAAAGATGGCTGAACGCTGGGCAAAAAACGACAAACATGCTTATCTCGCCAGCTTCGATGCCATCGTTGGCTGGGGTGTTCAGGAACGACTTTCGAAGGTCACCTGCCCAACCCTCATCGTCAGCGCCGACCGTGATTACACGCCGGTCGCGCTGAAGGAATCCTATGTAAAACTACTGCCCGATGCACGGCTGGTAGTGATTGCCGATTCGCGCCACGCCACCCCGCTGGACCAGCCCGAACACTTCAACCACACACTGCTCGAGTTTCTCACCGCAGTCGACACCACCTCACTCAGGATCACTGACCCATGCTAAAGAAAATCGCCCTCGTCGCCGGCTCCGTACTGTTTGCTGCCAACCTGATGGCTGCAACGCCCGCCAAGGCGCCGCACGTTCTGCTGGAAACTACCAACGGCCAGATCGAAATCGAACTGGACCCGGTCAAGGCGCCGATCAGTACCAAGAACTTCCTTGATTACGTGAACAGCGGCTTCTACAACAACACGATTTTCCACCGTGTGATTCCTGGGTTCATGGTCCAGGGCGGCGGCTTCACCCAACAAATGGAACAAAAGGTGACCAAGGACGCGATCAAGAACGAACACAAGAATGGCCTGGTTAACGTTCGTGGCACCTTGTCCATGGCACGCACCTCGGCGCCTGATTCGGCCACCAGCCAGTTCTTTATCAACGTCAAGGACAACGATTTCCTCGACAACGGTGATGGTTATGCCGTGTTCGGTAAAGTCGTGAAAGGGATGGACGTGGTGGACGTCATCGTCAACTCGCCAACCACTACCCGTGGCGGCATGAAGGACGTGCCCGCCGATCCAGTGTTCATCAAGTCAGCCAAAGTCATCGACTAAGCTTCACAGGAAGTCTTGAGCGGCTGCCGGCCACCGGCGCCGCTCACATTGTTCAAAGGAGAGCCCGTGCGCGGGCGGAGAACTGATGCTTTATCGCCGTTTTGAAAAACTGATCGACGTATTCCGCGATGCACCGACGGCAGCCCCTCCGGATCGGGTTTTCCCTTTCTATACCTATTACCTGAAGCAGGTCTGGCCGAGTTTCGCCGCCCTGCTGATCGTCGGCCTGTTTGGCGCGCTGATCGAAGTGGCGCTGTTCAGCTACCTGAGCCGCATCATCGACCTCGCCCAGGGCACGCCCAACGTCAATTTCTTCAAGGAACACGGCATCGAACTGGCCTGGATGGCGGTGGTGGCGCTGATCCTGCGTCCGGTGTTCGTCGGCCTGCATGACCTGCTGGTGCACCAGACCCTGAGCCCCAGCATGACCAGCATGATTCGCTGGCAGAACCACAGTTACGTGCTCAAACAGAGCCTCAATTTCTTCCAGAACGACTTCGCCGGGCGCATCGCCCAGCGCATCATGCAGACCGGCAACTCGTTGCGCGATTCGGCGGTGCAAGCAGTGGACGCGCTGTGGCACGTGCTGATCTACGCGATCAGTTCGCTGGTGTTGTTTGCCGAAGCCGACTGGCGCCTGATGATCCCGCTGCTGAGCTGGATCGCAGCCTACATGGGTGCGCTCTATTACTTCGTGCCACGGGTCAAAGAGCGTTCGGTGGTGTCTTCCGATGCGCGCTCCAAACTGATGGGGCGGATCGTCGACGGCTACACCAACATCACCACGCTGAAACTGTTCGCCCACACCAATTTCGAACAGCAGTACGCCAAGGAAGCCATCGAAGAACAGACGGTCAAGGCGCAACTGGCCGGCCGTGTGGTCACCAGCATGGACGTGGTCATCACCAGCATGAACGGCTTGCTGATCGTCACCACCACTGGCCTGGCCCTGTGGCTGTGGACGCAGTCGCTGATCACCGTGGGTGCAATTGCCCTGGCCACGGGCCTGGTGATTCGCATCGTCAACATGTCCGGCTGGATCATGTGGGTGGTGACCGGCATCTTCGAAAACATCGGCATGGTTCAGGACGGCTTGCAGACCATCTCTCAACCGGTCAGCGTGATGGATCGAGACGAGGCCAAACCATTGGCCGTCGCCCGTGGCGAGGTGCGTTTCGAGCACGTGGATTTCCACTACGGCAAGAAGAGCGGGATCATCGGCGACCTCAATCTCAACATCAAAGCGGGTGAAAAGATCGGCTTGATTGGACCGTCCGGCGCCGGTAAATCAACCTTGGTCAACCTGCTGTTGCGCCTGTATGACGTAGAGGGAGGACGAATCCTCATCGACGGCCAGAACATCGCTGAAGTCGGCCAGGAGAGCCTGCGAGAACGTATCGGCATGATCACTCAGGACACGTCGCTGCTGCACCGCTCGATCCGCGACAATTTGCTGTACGGCAAACCCGACGCCACCGATGCCGAACTCTGGGAAGCGGTGCACAAGGCTCGCGCCGACGAGTTCATCCCGTTGCTCTCGGATGCCGAAGGTCGCACTGGTTTTGATGCGCATGTGGGTGAGCGTGGGGTGAAACTGTCTGGCGGTCAGCGTCAGCGGATAGCGATTGCCCGCGTGCTGCTCAAGGATGCGCCGATCCTGATCATGGACGAGGCCACATCAGCCCTCGATTCGGAAGTGGAAGCGGCAATCCAGGAAAGTCTGGAAACCCTGATGCAGGGCAAAACCGTGATCGCCATCGCCCACCGTCTCTCGACCATTGCCCGGATGGACCGCTTGGTGGTGCTGGAAAACGGCAAGATCGCCGAAACCGGAACACACGCCGAACTGCTGGCCCATGGCGGGTTGTATTCACGGTTGTGGCAGCACCAGACCGGGGGCTTTGTCGGAATCGATTAATTCGCAATCCCCCTATCCCCTGTGGGAGCGAGCTTGCTCGCGATAGCGGTGGGTCAGTCAACAGGGATGTTGAATGTGCCGGCCCCTTCGCTGGCAAGCCAGCTCCTACAGGGGACCGTCTTCATGCAAAAAACCGCCGCAGCCTATCAACCACGGGCTCTGGCGGTTTTTTATGGCACTGGAATTCTGAAAAAACCCTGCTGTACTCAGCCAAGGTTCTGGTGATGGTTCTGCAGTCCATCTGCTGGATGCGATAGGCAGTAAAACCTCGAAAGGGCACGCTCTATGTCTCTATTCAAACGTTCAGCGACAGAGTTGGTAGGTACGTTCTGGCTGGTGTTGGGGGGGTGTGGCAGTGCGGTGCTGGCCGCCGCCTTCCCGGATGTAGGAATCGGTTTACTGGGGGTGGCCCTGGCGTTTGGGTTGACGGTGCTGACCATGGCGTTTGCTATCGGCCATATCTCCGGTTGCCACCTCAACCCGGCAGTGTCGCTGGGGCTGGTGGTCGGCGGACGGTTCCCGGCCAAGGAGCTGCCGGCTTACATCATTGCTCAGGTGATTGGCGGGGTGATTGCAGCGGCTTTGCTGTACTTCATTGCCAGCGGCAAACCCGGTTTCGACCTGGCCGGTGGCCTGGCATCCAACGGCTATGGCGAACACTCCCCCGGCGGCTATTCCATGGTGGCAGGGTTTGTCTGTGAACTGGTGATGACGGCGATGTTCATCCTGATCATCCTCGGCGCCACCGACAAGCGCGCCCCGGCAGGACTTGCGCCCATCGCCATCGGCCTGGGGCTGACCCTGATCCACCTGATCTCGATCCCGGTCACCAATACCTCGGTCAACCCGGCGCGCAGCACCGGCCCGGCACTGATTGTCGGTGGCTGGGCCATTCAACAGCTGTGGATGTTCTGGGTCGCACCGCTGCTGGGCGCGGTGATCGGCGGCATAACCTATCGCTGGCTGGGCAAAGAAGGTACCTAAAGCCTCGGACGAGGATCAGTCTTGCCGGTAGGGCAAGGCGGTCCTCGCCTCTTCTGCATACGCCAGCACCCCAACGCGCTCTTGTTGCAGGAAGTCTTTGACCGCCGCTTTCAGACCCGCGTGACGCAGGTAATGCCAGGAATGCGTGATCACCGGTTCAAACCCGCGAATCAATTTGTGCTCGCCTTGGGCACCGGCGTCAAAACGTTGAAAGCCATTGGCAATCGCATAATCCATGCCCTGATAGAAACAGGTTTCAAAGTGCAGTCGATCAAACTCCGCCAGACAGCCCCAGTAGCGACCGTAAAAACTGTCGCCCCCCACCAGACTGAAGGCCATGGCCACCGGCCGTGAGCCTTGTTTGGCCAGCACCACACGAATCGATTCCGGCATGCGTTCGGCTAACAGGCTGAAAAACTCGCGCGTCAAATAAGGCCTTTGCCGCCGCACCGCGTAGGTATTGGCGTAGCACGCGTAGACAAAATCCCACTGCACCTGATCCAGCTGTCGACCTTCAAGCCATTCGAAATCAATGCCCTGCCCCGCGACTTGCTCACGCTCTTTGCGCATCTGCTTGCGTTTACGTGAACTCAGGACGTCGAGGAAGTCCTGAAAGTCCCGATAGCCGCGATTCTGCCAGTGATACTGACAGCCAATTCGCTGCAACCAGCCGGGCTGTTCGGCCAGTGCCGCGTCGGTGAACGGGTCGGTGAAGTTGATGTGCGCGCTGGAAAGCTCCTCGATCTCAAGGTAGCCCGGCAGGCTTTTGAGTAGCTCGAAACCGTCCTCGACGCTGGACGCCAGCAAGCGCGGGCCGCTGACGGGACTGAAGGGCACGGCGGTCAATAATTTGGGGTAATAGTCGATGCCGGCCCGCGCACAGGCATCCGCCCAGGCATGATCGAACACGTACTCGCCATAGGAATGCCACTTGCGGTAACTGGGCAGTGCGGCGATCAGTCGATCACCCTCGACGTGCAACAGATGCTCGGGTTGCCAGCCGGAATGCGGACCGACACTGCCGCTGTCTTCAAGGGCACTGAGAAAGGCATGGCGCAGAAATGGCTGACGCTCAGGTACGAGCGCATCCCAGGTATGCGGTGCTATTGCCGAAAGTTTTTCCAAACGTTGCAGCGGCATCAACTTCCTCTCCACTTCTTTGACCCGGACCGTCAGCGCATTCGTGGTGTGGATGGATTGATCCCATCATCCGCTCGATACATCCACGCGAGCCTGTTTCTTGCCCCCGCATGCCCCCTCTGCTACGGAATGTCCTTGCGACGTTCGGCAGCGAGACGTTCGGCCAGCGCATCGGCGTTCGGCATCGTTTCTTCGGGCATGGCGCGTAATGTCGCCTGCATCAGCCGCATCTGACGAATGAAGCGCCGGCAATTAGGGCAGAACATCAGGTGATGACGCACCATCAGCCGCTCACGAAAACTCAACTGACCGTCAAGATAATCACTGGAGCGTGCCACTTGTTCCTTGCAGGTCAACATTCCCCGGTCTCCTCAAAATGCTCCACCGTCGCAAACACTTTCAACCGCGCCCTGTGCAGCAGCACGCGAACATTGGAGAGCGAGATTTCCAGAAGATTACAGATTTCTTCCAGCTCCACCCCCTGACGCTCGCGCAATAACAACACGCTGCTTTGCAGTTCCGACAGACTGAGCAATGTGTGTTCCAGGCATTCACGCAGCTCGTTTTCGGTCAGCAGCGCTTCCGGGGTGTCCTGGTGCCAGGCAAACGGCGCCACCAGCCAATGACCATCGCCCGGCGAGAAACGATCGTCATCGATGGTGCCGTGGGGCGACGGAAGGTCATCAAGCAAAACCTCGCGGCGGTTTTGCTTGTAGCGACCTTTGGCCGAGTTGGCGGTAATGGTCAGCAACCAGGTCTTGAGACTCGAACGCCCCTCGAATCCTTTGAGATTGCGCACGACCGACAACCAGGCGTCCTGCACCACTTCGTCGGCATGCCGGTTGCCGACAATCGCATAGGCCACCGCACGCATCGCACTCTGGTAAGTGCTGACCAATTCCTTATAAGCCTTCTGCTCGCCCGCCAACAGACGGTCGAGCAATCGGGTGTCGTCAGCGACAGCCATGTATACCTCTCATCCGTGAGCTCAACGCTTGCGCAGAATCACGCTACCAATCGAATAACCGGCGCCAAACGAACTGAGCACGGCCAGCGAACCGGCGGCCAGATCATCCTGATTCTTGTGAAACGCAATCACCGAACCTGCGGAGCTGGTGTTGGCGTAGGTGTCGAGAATCACCGGTGCTTCTTCTTCGGTGGCCTCGCGACCCAGCAGTTTCTTGACGATCAGGTGGTTCATGCTGAGGTTGGCCTGGTGCAGCCAGAAGCGCTTCACGTCGCTGATGTTCAGCGCGTTCTCTTCCAGATGCGTCGCGATCAGTTCGGCAACCATAGGGCATACGTCGCGGAACACCTTGCGGCCTTCCTGCACGAACAGTTTGTCCTTGGCACCGATGCCCTCTTCCGCCGTGCGGTTGAGGAAGCCGAAGTTGTTGCGGATGTTGTTGGAGAACTTGGTCAGCAGCTTGGTGCTGACGATGTCGAACTGGTACTTGGACGTCGCCAGGTCAGCACGTTCGATGATCACGGCCGTGGCAGCGTCGCCGAAGATGAAGTGGCTGTCGCGGTCGCGGAAGTTCAGGTGACCGGTGCAGACTTCCGGGTTGACCATCAGGATGGCCCGGGCCTGGCCCAGTTGCACGCTGTTGGTGGCCGCTTGAATGCCGAAGGTTGCCGAGGAGCAGGCAACGTTCATGTCGAAACCGAAACCCTGGATGCCCAGCGCTTCCTGGACTTCGATGGCGATGGCCGGGTAGGCGCGTTGCAGGTTGGAGCAGGCGACGATCACGCCGTCGATGTCCGCGGCGGTCTTGCCGGCGCGCTGCAAGGCTTGTTCGGCGGCGCCGATAGCCATTTGGCAGAGTACCGACCATTCGTCGTTCGAACGTTCCGGCAGGCGTGGCGCCATGCGTTGCGGGTCGAGAATGCCGTCCTTGTCCATGACAAAGCGGCTTTTGATACCGGAGGCTTTCTCGATAAACGCCGCGTTGGATTCGATCAACGCTTCGACTTCGCCACGGGCGATGGCCTCGGCGTTGTCGGCGTTGAATTGAGCAACGTAGGCGTTGAAAGACTGCACCAGCTCTTCGTTGGAGATGCTATTGGCCGGGGTGTACAGGCCAGTGCCGCTGATGACGACGTTATGCATGGTTGTTTCTCTAATCTGTTCAGGCAGAAAGCATTGGCACCGACGTACCAACACACAAGGGGTCTGTTCCCGTCATGGGAAGCCAACCAGGCATCGCTTTATTCCGATCCCCCGAACCTTGAAGGGCTCAAAACCGCGGAACCGGCGTTTATAGGCGCGAAGTTTGCCATAAACATTGGGTTTTGGCGCCTTTTGCGAGATGAAGTACCTCCCCCAACTGTAGGAGCACGGCTTGCCGGCGATGGCGTCTTTGATGCCGCCATCGCGAGCAAGCTCGGCTCCTACAGTTCGACCTGGGTCCACTGTTTGTTCAGGCGCTTGTCGGAGATCGGCACCTTGGTCCCCAATTGCTGGGCAAACAGCGAAACCCGGTATTCCTCCAGCCACCAGCGATAGAGTTCCAGCTGCGGATCACGCTTGCCTTCCTGGGCGTGTTTACTGGCGCGGGCCTGGTATTGGGTCCAGAGGCCGGACAATTCGCCGCTCCACACCCGATCCCTCTGCACTTGAGCAGCGATTTTTTCAAAGCGCTGCTCGACCGCTTTCAGGTAACGCGGCAACTCCTTGAGCCACAGCATCGGCGTTTCACGGACAAAACCGGGATACACCAAATGACTGAGCTGCTGCTTGATGTCGTTCAGGGCCACGGCTTGCGCCAGGTCGATCTTGCCCTTGAAGCGTTTTTGCAGACCATGCCAGAGCTTGAGGATTTCCAGCGTCAGCTTCGCCAGACGCTCGGCGTGGTCAGTCCAGCCACCGCGCTTGCGCTCGGCCAACGCCGCCAACCCGGCGCCATCGCGCGGCAACGGTTCTTCACCCTCGAGAATGCAGCTGTCGAGACTGGCCAGCAGAATGTCTTCCACCAGACTGTCGATACGCCCCATATCGCGGTACATCAGGCCCAGTTCCGTGAGCCCCGGCAATTTGCCGCGCAGGAATTTCGCCGGTTCCGCCAGTTGCTGCATCAGCAAACGTTGCAAGGCGCGGCGATGCTGGAACTCGGCTTCAGCCGGCGTCGAGAAACGCCCTTCCTTGACCGTGCCACCTTCTTCCACCAGCGCCGGGTAGACCGTCATCGACAGCCCGGCGATCTTCTGCTGGGTTTTCTCGGCAACCGCGGCAAAGACTTTCGCTTCTACCGGCTGCTGGCTTTTCGCGGATTGCGGTACAGCCAACGCCGCCTGACTCGCTTCAGCAAAACGCGCGGTCAGTTCGGCCAGATCACGCCCTTCGCCAAGGAACTTGCCCTGGCCGTCGACGATTTCCAGGTTCATGCGCAAATGGCTGTCGACCTGCTGCGACGCCTCGGCCCACGCTTCATCGCTGACCCGCGCGCCGGTCATGCGCAGCAATTCGCGGCCCAGCGCCTGAGGCAACGAACCTTCGGCGAACGTCATGCGCTGCAGCGCCGCTTTGACGAAGTCCGGCACCGGCACAAAATTCTTGCGCAGTGCCTTGGGCAGGTTGCGCACCAGCGCGATGCATTTGGCTTCGATCACACCCGGTACCAGCCACTCCAGACGTTCCGGTGGCAGCATCGGCAGCAACGGTGCCGGTACGCGTAAGGTCACACCGTCGCGTGGATGATTGGGTTCGAAGTGATAACTCAGCGCCAGTTCCAGATCGCCGATGTGCAAGGTGTCCGGGTAATGCATGGCGGTGACTTCGCTGGCCTCGCGGGCCAGCACGTCTTCTTCGCGCATGATCAGCAGCTGTGGGTCTTTCTGGCTGTTGACCCGATACCAGCTGTCGAAGGTCGCGGTCTGGTGGATCTCCGCCGGCAATCGCGCATCGTAAAAGGCGAACAGGGTTTCTTCGTCGGCCAGAATGTCGCGACGGCGGGCCTTGGCTTCCAGTTCGTCAAGTTGTTCCAGCAGTTGCGCGTTGGCCGTCAGGCATTTGGCCCTGGATTGAATTTCGCCACGCACCAGGCCTTCACGAATGAAAAACTCACGGGACACCACCGGGTCAATCGGCCCGTAATGCACCGGCCGGCGGCCGACCACGATCAGCCCGAACAAGGTGATCTGCTCGAAGGCCACGACCTGACCGCGCTTCTTCTCCCAATGCGGTTCGAAGTGGTTTTTCTTGATCAGGTGCCCGGCCAGCGGCTCGATCCAGTCGGCGTCGATCTTGGCGACCATGCGCGCATAGAGTTTGGTGGTTTCCACCAGCTCAGCAGTCATCAGCCATTGCGGGCGTTTTTTACCCAGCCCGGATGACGGGTGAATCCAGAAACGCCGCTGACGGGCCCCCAGGTAATCGCCTTCATCGGTTTTCTGACCGATCTGACTGAGCAGGCCCGAGAGCACGGCTTTGTGCAGTTTCGGGTAGTCCGCCGGCTCTTTGTTGATGCTCAGCTGCATGTCGCGGCAGATCAGGCTCAACTGGCGGTGCGAGTCGCGCCATTCGCGCAGACGCAGGTAATTCAGGAAGTTCTTGCGGCACCAATTACGCAACGGGCTCGCCGTCAGTGCCTGGCGTTGTTCTTCAAAACCGCGCCACAGATTGACCAACCCGGCGAAGTCCGAGTCCACGTCTTTCCATTGTGCGTGGGCCTGATCCGCCGCTTGCTGACGCTCCGGCGGACGCTCGCGCGGGTCTTGAATCGACATGGCGCTGGCGACGATCAGCACTTCCTGCAAGCTGCCGAGTTTCGCCGCTTCCAGCAGCATGCGGCCCATGCGCGGGTCCACCGGCAAACGCGCCAGATTGCGTCCCAGCGGGGTCAGCTGGCTGTTGCGGTCCACCGCCGAGAGTTCTTGCAGCAGGTTGAAACCGTCACTGATCGCCTTACCGTCCGGCGGTTCGATAAACGGGAAATCGGTGATCTCGCCGAGGCGCAGATGCAGCATCTGCAAGATCACGGCGGCAAGGTTGGTGCGCAGGATTTCCGGGTCGGTAAATTCCGGACGGCCAATGAAATCGTCTTCACCGTAAAGGCGAATGCAGATACCGGGCTCGACCCGACCACAGCGACCTTTACGCTGGTTGGCGCTGGCCTGGGAAATCGCTTCGATGGGCAGGCGCTGGACCTTGGCGCGGTAGCTGTAACGGCTGATGCGCGCGGTACCGCTGTCGATCACGTAACGAATGCCCGGCACCGTCAGCGAGGTTTCCGCGACGTTGGTCGCCAGGACGACGCGGCGGCCTGGGTGCGACTGGAAAATCCGCTGCTGCTCGGCCGGCGACAGGCGCGCGTACAACGGCAGGATTTCAGTGTGCTTGAGCTGGGCCTTGCGCAGCATGTCGGCCGCGTCACGAATCTCGCGCTCGCCGGGCAGGAACACCAGCACATCACCGGGGCTCTTGCGCTCGCTGCGTTCGAATGCGGCTATTTCGTCCAGGGTGGCGAGGATTGCCTGGTCCACGGTCAAGTCATCCTCGACGCGGTTGCCCTCTTCGTCCTGCTCCAGGGTCAGCGGGCGATACCAGGTTACTACCGGGAAGGTGCGGCCGGAGACTTCGACAATCGGCGCGTCATCGAAATGTTTGGAGAAGCGCTCCAGGTCGATGGTTGCCGAGGTGATGATGACTTTCAGGTCAGGGCGACGCGGCAGCAGGGTTTTCAGGTAACCGAGCAGGAAGTCGATGTTCAGG
Source organism: Pseudomonas sp. GL-B-19 (assembly GCF_019956415.1). Taxonomy (GTDB): domain Bacteria; phylum Pseudomonadota; class Gammaproteobacteria; order Pseudomonadales; family Pseudomonadaceae; genus Aquipseudomonas. The sequence continues at coordinate 56,123 of NZ_JAHBDK010000030.1, read as the reverse complement.
CTGCGTTCGTGGGCTTCGTCGACGATGATCGTGTCATAGCGTTCGAGGTAGCGGTCGTTCTGGGTTTCCGCCAGCAGGATGCCGTCGGTCATCAGTTTGATCAGGGTGTTGGAATCGCTCTGATCCTCGAATCGCACCTGATAACCGACCAGCGCGCCCAGTGGCGTCGCCAGTTCTTCGGCCACGCGGCTGGCCACGCTGCGGGCGGCGATTCGACGGGGCTGGGTGTGGCCGATCAGGCCATGCTGGCCGCGACCGATTTCCAGGCAGATCTTCGGCAACTGGGTGGTTTTACCCGAGCCGGTTTCGCCGGCGATGATCAGCACCTGATGCTTGAGCAGCGCTTCTTTGATTTCGTCGCGCTTGGCGGCAATCGGCAAACTGTCGTCGTACCGAATCACCGGCAGGCTGGCCCGCCGCGCCAACACCTGATCACAGGATGCCTGCATCCGCGTCACCCACAGGGCCAGCTTGGCCTCGTCAGGTTTCTTGCGCAGCTCAAGCAACTGCCGCCGCAGCCGGTGGCGGTCGGCAAGCATGGCGTGATCGAGGTTTTTCAGCAGTTTGTCGATGGAGGGCGATTCGTCGGTCATCGGGTACGCAATTCAGTCGTCTAGTGGCGCAGGGGGGCGATTGTCGCAGATTTGGCGGTACAAATGAGCGCGGCGATTTTTCGAATGGCCACTGTTCCCTGTAGGAGCCCGGCTTGCCGGCGATAGCGATCTTACGGACGCCATCGCCGGCAAGCCGGGCTCCTACAGGTTTGTGGTCGCCCAAACGAGGTTATTCGTTATCGAGGCCCTTGCGCCGATACGGGAACACGTCGATCACTTTGCCGGTGCGAATCGCCTCCTGCAGGCTTTTCCAGTAATCGGCGTTGTACAACTCACCATGCAACTGATCAAACAGCCGCCGCTGCCCCGAATCGGCAAACAGAAACGGCGGAAACTCTTCAGGAAACACATCCAGCGGCCCGATCGAATACCAGGGCTCCGACGCCATCTCGTCTTCCGGCGTGCGCGGCTGCGGGATGTGCCGGAAGTTGGCCTCGGTCAGGAAGCAAATCTCGTCATAGTCATAAAACACCACGCGACCGTGGCGGGTGACGCCGAAGTTTTTCAGCAACATGTCGCCGGGAAAGATGTTCGCCGCCGCCAGTTGCTTGATCGCCAGGCCGTAATCTTCCAGCGCCTCGTGCACCTGCGCCTCGTTGGCGTTTTCCAGGTACAGGTTCAACGGCGTCATCCGCCGTTCGGTCCAGCAGTGGCGGATCAGCACGGTGTCACCTTCCACCGACACCGTGGACGCGGCGACTTCGAGCAATTCCTCCAGGCACGCCGGGTCGAATTTGCTCAACGGGAAACGGAAATCGGCGAACTCCTGGGTGTCGGCCATGCGCCCGACGCGGTCGACGCTTTTTACCAAGCGGTATTTCTCGATCACTGTGGCGCGGTCGACGTTTTTCGACGGCGAGAAACGGTCCTTGATGATTTTGAACACGGTGTTGAAACCCGGCAGGGTAAACACGCTCATGACCATGCCGCGCACACCGGGGGCCATGATGAACTGGTCGTCGGTGTTGGCCAGGTGATTGATCAACGCCCGGTAGAACTCGGACTTGCCGTGTTTGTAGAAACCGATCGAGGTGTACAGCTCGGCGATGTGCTTGCCCGGCAGAATACGCTTGAGGAAACCAATGAACTCCGCCGGTACCGGCACGTCGACCATGAAGTACGAACGGGTGAACGAGAAGATAATCGACACGTCCGCTTCATCGGTAATCAGCGCATCGATCTGAATCCCGCGACCTTCGCGGTGCAGCAGCGGAATCACCAACGGCCACTGTTCGTCGTGGGTGTAAATGCGCCCAACCAGATACGCCCCTTTATTGCGATAAAGCACCGAGGAAAACAGTTCGACGCTCAACTCCGGGTCTTTGCACACCCAGTCCGGCAGGTTCTCGCGCAGTTGCGCTTCGAGGCGGCTCAAGTCACCGGCCAGGTCGGCGTAATCCTCGCTGAAGCGGTAGTCGGCAAATATGCTCGCCAGCATGCCGGACAATTGACCCTGAGGTTTGTAGGTGCGGGTTTGTGCAGCGCGGGCCCGACGCAGGCTCGGGCGGGTGGTGTGGATGAACATGCAGCCGTCGCTGATCAGGTCATGGCTGAACAAACCGCAGAAAATCGAGTTGTACCAGGTCTCGGAGAGTTCATCGTCGAAGCGCAGGTCGATCAATGTGATGTACGCGCTTTTGACCAGCGGCCAGCAGCTGACATCCAGCGTGTCGGCGTCAAACGCGATGCGCAGCCGTTCCACCGTTTCGCTGACTTTTTCTTCATAGAGATTGATCCGCGCAGCTGACGCGACTTGCGTCTCCTGCCATTTGGCCTGCTCGAAACGGGCCCGTGCGCCGTCGGTGATCTGACGGAAATGCTCGCGGTAATCGTCAAAGCCATCGAGGATCATTCGGGCGATATCGGCGGCTGGCCATTGCTGCGGCATGGGTGAGACCTCTGCGGGAATTCGTGAGCCCTGAGCTTAGCCAGTGAACCGGGTGCAGGAGAAGCGTAATTTTTCGCTCGGATTATTTGCCCGTTTTTCGGTTGCCATCGATCTGGCGCTCAGCAACACTCTCGTCCCCATCAAGGAAGGAGAGCACCGTGAACCCCGTCGATATCGTCCGTTTACTGTCACTGGCGGCCATTTGGGGTGCGAGCTTTCTGTTCATGCGCATCATCGCCCCAGTGATTGGCACAATCCCCACTGCGTTTTTCCGCGTGTCGATTGCCGCTGCCGGCTTGTTGGTGATTCTCGGGTTGATGCGCATCAGCTGGGATTTCAAAGGCAAACTCAAGACCGTGATGCTACTCGGGGTGATCAACTCCGGAATTCCGGCGACGCTCTATTCCGTGGCCGCCCAAGTGCTGCCGGCCGGGTACTCGGCCATTTTCAACGCCACCACACCGCTGATGGGCGTGCTGATCGGCGGGTTGTTCTTTCATGAACGACTCACCGCCGCCAAGCTCGGCGGAGTATTCCTCGGATTGTTCGGTGTTGGCGTGCTGACTCGCGCGGGCCCGGTCGCGTTCGACATGCAATTGCTGATGGGCGCCCTCGCCTGCCTGCTCGCCACCACCTGTTATGGCTTTGCCGGTTTCCTCGCCCGCCGCTGGCTGGATCAGGCCGGCGGACTCGACAGCCGTTTGTCTGCGGTAGGCAGCATGCTGGGGGCGACGCTGTTTCTGTTGCCGCTGTTCGGGTACAGCGTGATCAGCCATCCTCCAGCGAGCTGGGGTGGCTGGAATGTCTGGTTGTCGTTGCTTGGGTTGGGGCTGGTGTGTACCGCGCTTGCGTACATCATTTACTTCCGTTTGCTCAGCTCGGTCGGGCCGGTGAAGTCGATGACCACGACCTTCCTGATCCCGCCGTTCGGGGTGTTGTGGGGAGCATTGTTGCTGGATGAGCCGTTGTCCATGGCGCATATCTATGGCGGGGTATTGATTGCAGCGGCGTTGTGGTTGGTGTTGAAGCCTTCGGTGAAAGTCGCTGAGGTGGCTGCCAGGTAGTTTTGTGGTGCTGACGATGACGCCATCGCGGGCAAGCCTTGCTCCTACAGAGTTTATGTCTGCCGCGTTTGTTGGACACGGCACCAATCTTGTAGGAGCAAGGCTTGCCCGCGATGGCGTCAGCTCGAACAACTACAAAGCTGAGAGCCGGCTCGCGATAAGGCCAATACAGACAACCAGGATGTCAGGACCCGAGACAAATCCCGCCCATAAAAAAACCCCTCTTACGAGGGGTTCTTCAAGTAGCGCTATCAGGCATCAAGCCATTTGAATGATGGTCTGCATGATGGTGCTTTCGGTGGAGATAGTCTTGGCGTTCGCCTGGTAGTTGCTCTGCGCCTTGATCAAATCAACCAGTTCGTTGGTCAGATTGACGTTGGACTCTTCCAGCGAGTTGGACACGATTGAACCCAGCGTACCGGTTTTCGGTGCATCGACGCCGGCCACGCCCGAAGAGTAGGTTTCTTTCCAGCGGGTACCACCAATTGGCTGCAAGCCTTGTTCGTTGGCGAAGCTGGCCACGGCTACCTGGCCGACGGCCTTGGTTTGCCCGTTGCTGAAATTGGCGGTCATGACACCGCTTTCGTCGATGGTCAGACTGGAAATCTGGCCAGTGGCATAGCCGTCCTGGTACTGCGCAGTACGTGCGGTCGGTGAAGCGTACGAAGTGGTTTTACCCATGTCGAACGCAACACCGCCAGCAGCGGCGTCCGAGCCGTTCAGGGCCCAGGTTGGCGGGTTGGCGTTGGCGTCAACCACCACGCCCGGCTTCCAGCCTGTCATGGTCAGCGTGGTACCGGTCAGCGTCCATCCCGTGGCTGGAGGTGGAGGGGTCGTCAGCGTATTGATGCTGCCATCCGGATTGAAGGTGATGTCCGCTATCATCGGCTCCGGTGGGTTTTGCGTCGGGTCGCTTGGGCTGCGGCCGTCCATGTAGGTGTAAACAGTCCAGGAGTTGGCCCCCGGATTTTTTACGTAGTACTGGTCCATCGAGTGCTTGTTACCCTGCGTGTCGTACACCGGGGTCGAAATGGTTTTGTTGTAGCTGTTGGTGTCTTTGACGTTGAACGGCGTCACGGTTGGAAGTGCGTCCGAGGAGTTCAGGTTCATCGTCTGATCGACACGAGTGGTCGCATGCGGTGTCAGATTCGACGTATCGATTTTCAAGTCGGTCAGCACGCCGTTGATGATCTTGCCGTTGGCGTCTACGCCATAACCCTGCAAACGGTTGCCGTTGTTATCGACCACGTAATTTTCGGCGTCAGTCTTGAACGTGCCGGCACGGGTGTAGCTCATCGAACCGTTGTCGCTGAGGATGAAGAAACCGTTGCCCTGGATACCCATGTCCAACACGTTGCCGGTGTTGCTCACGTCGCCCTGGCTGAACTGCTGGGAAACGTTGGCCAGGCGCACGCCGTTGCCGATGGTCTTGCTGCCAGTGCCCAGGCGGGTGGCCGAGTACACGTCTTCGAATTCTGCACGGGAGGATTTGAAACCGGTGGTCGCGACGTTGGCGATGTTGTTGCCGGTTACGTCCAGTTGTTTGTTGGCGGCATAGAGACCGCTAAGGCCGATATTGAAAGACATACTCCACTCCTTTGTGCCGTGTTAGCCGGCTCTATATACCGATGGTTTGTACTTTGGACAGGGCAATACTGCCCAGGCCGGCCAGGTTCAGCATCAACTCACCGCCGGTCTGGCTGATGGTCACGCTGTTAACGGTTGCCGGCAGGTAAGTCACCAGCGAGGTCGCCTGGCTGTCGTAAGTCGCGGTGGCGGCGAACTTGTACGTTCCAGCCGCGGCCACTTCGCCCGCATCGTTCTTGCCGTCCCAGATAAAACTGGCGTTGCCGGCTGGCTGGCTGCCCAGGTCGATGGTGCGAACGACTTTGCCATCGGCATCGGTGATCTTGACCGTCACCGGGTCCGTCGATGCCGGCACGACTGCCGTACCGTTGAAACTCTTGGAGGTATCAACCACTGCGGTGTCGGTCTGGGCGATAACCGAGCGGCCTACCAGCGAAGAGGCTTGCAACGCTTGCGAGGAGTTGTAATTGCCGGCAATGCCGCTGACCGTATCGTTCAGCGTGGTGATGCCTTCCAGACTGCTGAACTGCGCCAACTGAGCGACGAACGCGCCGTTGTCCTGCGGTTCAAGCGGGTTCTGGTTTTTCAGCTGGGTCACCAGCAATTGCAGGAACGCGTCTTTGCCCAACTCTTTTTTACCAGCGGCACTTTGGGTCGCTGAAGCCAGACCATCACTGCTGGTATTGTTGGTCTTGACCGAAGAATTGGCCAAAACATCATTGAGGCTCAAGCCACTGGTCGTATCGATAACACTCATCAGAGTCGCCCCTTATCACTGACCGAGAGTCAGGACCTTCTGCATCATGGTTTTGGCGGTGTTCATCATTTCGGCGTTGGTCTGGAACGAACGGCTCGCGGAAATCATGTCGGCCATTTCTTCGACGACGTTGACGTTCGGGTAGTAGACGTAGCCCTTGGCATCAGCAGCCGGATGGTTCGGCTCGTAGCGCGCTTCAAGGTTGCTCTGGTCTTCGACCACGCCCAGTACTTGCACGCCTTGACCGGCAGCGTCCTGGCTCTGGAACAGCGAATCGCTACCGCCGTTCTGGCCGCCCTGGAACATGGTGGCGAACACCGGGTGACGGGCGCGATAGGTCTGGTCGATGCTCGACGAAACGGTTTCGGCGTTGGCGATGTTCGAGGCCACGGTATTCAAGCGAGTGGTTTGAGCACTCATGCCGCTACCGGCAATGTTGAAAACACTGGATAGGGACATGACTTACTCTCCGCGCAGGGCTGATACCAGCCCTTTGAATTTGCTGTTGAGCAGGGTGAAGCTGGCCTGGAAGCCGACGGCGTTTTCCGCGTAGTTCGACTGTTCCAGCTGGGCGTCCACGGTGTTCTGGTCGATCGACGGTTGCATCGGCGTGCGATACAGCAGCGACTCGTCGCCATTGCCCAGGCCTTCAGCTTCGATGTGACGGCTGTTGGTCATGTTCAAGGCAAAAGTACCGCTCTTGGTTTTCTCGTTTTGTGCGGCGAGCACTTTCGAGAAGTCCAGATCCCGAGCCTTGTAGTTCGGGGTGTCGGCGTTGGCGATGTTGTTGGCCAGGACTTCGGCACGCTGAGCGCGGAAGCCCAGGGCTTGTTCGTGGATACCGAGCGCTTTATCGAAGCTGATGCTCATGTCGGGAAACCTTCGGGTGACCTGATTTTTCGTAACAGAGACATAGCAAGCGGCGTGCCAAATAAAAAAAGCCCATAAACCGGGGCTTTGCGGGGAGTGGCAAGGCGGCAATGCCAGAAAAGCGGCAACCGGTCTCCGCCATCTGCCGCTTTTCTGCCGCTTTCTCGAATCGTGCGCCGGTCGTTGTAGGAGCTGGCGATGACTGCTACGCAGCCAAATACAGCCTTCGCCAGCCGCTACCTGTTGTTTCGGGGCTTAACTGATAGGCAATAGTCCTATCAGCTAAGTTTTAATCCGATATTTTCTCTACAGAATGCATCAAAAATTCTGCCTGAAATCGGATTATTTAATGTAAGAAGTTTTACTACAGGTATCGCTCACATTGTAATTACCCAATCTTCAATCACGACATCAACAGTAAATATTCTACTGTTGATGTGGCGCCCTTGTTGCGGCATAACTAGGCGCTTCTGCTAATTGGAATTCAAATCATGGCAAGGAATGCCGCATGCAAAAATCTATCGATATATCAAATTTTGACAGCGCTCTGAATTGGAATGGAGCTATTCCGACGATTACTGTGGCTCACAAAATTGAAACCATCAACCAAGAGCGCGACGCATATGCACAGTTGGTAGCCATAGCACATTCGGTGCAAGATCAGATAGGAAGTGTTTTTTCGAATGGCACGTCGGGCGTGCGAAATGAAATAGAGGGGCGCATAGGCTCGTCTACTGATACCCACCCATTCAATAAACTGGAGGACGCCTTAAAAAAGAAAGCCATTATTGTCAAGCTCCTGCAACAAATTAGAATGAGTAGCAGCTGGTATGAAGCAGATAGTTTTTTTGGCATAGATGCATTGTCATTGGACAGTATGGAAAGTGCCGAGTTATTCGCGGCTTATTTGGATACAGTAGAACACGAGGAGGAGCGCCGAGCCTATTACGAAAACTTTCTGAAATCTCTGACAGCCGCCTACATTAAACGAATCCTTGTCGAGGCTGTTTCCATTTTAGAGGACGCTTCTCCAGCTATAGATGCTGCGATCCATTCTGCCTTGGCTAGAGGTGAAACTGCCTACAGTTTCAATTTAACCCTTAGTCAATCCGCGCAGGTGGTCACTGTGGCGGGTGCCGCTACTCTCCAAAACGCGGACGGTTGGACCTTCGAGGCAGCCATCCGTAAAAGCATTTTGTTGTTGACAGGGCTGGGGGACGTACTTCTCAGTCGAGCGACGGCGATTGGGATCGGGGCTTTGCTCTATTCACCCGCTCTGGGTAACGGCGAGCGTTATCCTCAAACGGCTCTCAAACTATCTGGCAGTACAGTCTTGCCAGATGCACCGTCTAACCTGAATGAAATCGCCGCTACCGAAGGAACCATCGATCTTCCCTACCGGATTTATGGTGACCTTGGCCAATACACCCTCGTTGCAACACCGGCGGGAGGGAGCATTTCATCAGCGGTGCCAGTTCGGGCGCTGGAGTTCGACCAGAAGACTAACAGCTACAGTTTCACCTCCGCCGACACACCGCCCATCACCCTCGGTTTTCCAATTATCCACTGGGAAAGCAGTTCGACAACTTCACCTGCTAGACCAGTGGAAGTACCGCATTACAGTGGCGTTGAACTGTTGCCACTACTCGTGCGGCCCGAACCATTGCCTGCGTTCGAGTTACCCGACTTCAGGGATTGTATTTACTGCTTTCCGGTCAACAGCGGCTTGCCGCCGATTTACATTGTTTTCAATAGTCCTTATGAAGGGGCTACCACGAGAGGGAAGTACAGCGGTCGATTTTTCAATCCTGCCAAAGCTGGAGGCCCAATTCTGGATTTGGATTGGACCAATGCTACCGTGACGAAAGCGGGTATTGACCTTGTCAAATTGCATACGGGCCGCTTCGACCCTTCGGACGCCAATGCCATCATGGTTGACCGATTGGAAAAAAATCTGCGAGGTGAATTGATAACTACGGCTATCGACAAACGTTTCTATACTCATGAGCTGAGAGAGCTTGAACGTTTCAGAGCATTAGGTGTGGCGGATGGTGTAAAGCCGAATGATGGCGGTGTCATTTGGAATAATACTCACGCCGCAACACTAGAAGACTACAAACTAAAGGGTGAGTTTGAGTTGCTCTACACGCCTGAAGCTATAGAAGCAGATAACAAGCAGACAGAGAGAGAATACAAACAGTTGGGAGGGGCAAAGCAATGAGTGTCATAACAACCATCGTGCTCAACGAGAAACCTGAAGAGGTAATTCTATTTCTTACCAAAAATGAACTAGGTATCGATCTTCCTCGGCTTGACGGGCTTTATAATCGGGCTAGTTGGGCGCATGTGGGAGACAACATGGGATTATTGCATCTTGTTTGGAAAATGCGTGACGCTGGATTTGTAAAAATGGATGGAACCGGGATTAGGAGGGGCCCTAACTGGAGAGAACCGATATTCATGGTAGAGGGGAAATATACTTTTGATTGATATTGCCAAGCGCCTGTCATCTTCATGGGAGGGCGACAAGCAATATCTATTGTTCAAGGATGTCCGGACCCCTGATCTGATGACGGGCTTGAACTGCACATGAAAAAAATCCGATGCCGATACAGGCATCGGATTTTGATTTCTTGCGGCCAAAGGTCAAGCGAAAGGGCTTAACTGATCGGCATTAGCCCCTGAGGACTCCCGTTTTTTTGTATTGCCGGTGAACAATCACTTCGCCTGGTAAATGATCCCCGGGCTGCACTGGACCATCTGGTAATGATCCGGCAAACCGTTCAGCGCTTCGGAAGCGCCGAGGAACAAATAGCCACCTGGCTTGAGCGTGCTGTGAATGCGCAACAGGATGTCTTTCTTCACCTCGGCGGAGAAGTAGATCAGCACGTTGCGGCAGAACACGATGTCGAATTTGCCCAGAGCTGCGTAGCTGTCCAGCAAGTTGAACGAGCGAAACTCCACCCGGCTCTTGATCGGCGCCTTGATCGCCCAGCGCCCTGGCCCTTTCGGGTCGAAGTAACGCTGAAGGCGCTCGGGCGACAGACCACGGCCAATCGCCAGGCTGTCGTACTCGCCGGTCTTGCAGTTGGCCAGCATGGTGCCGGACAGATCGGTGGCCACAATCTGCGCGCCCATCTTCAATTGGCCCAGGTTGACGCGTTCGAACTCATCGATGGACATCGACAGCGAGTAGGGCTCCTGACCCGACGAACAGGCCGCCGACCAGATCCGCAAGCGCTGACCGGGTGCGGCTTTGATCGCTTCCGGCAACACCTTGTTCTTCAACACTTCGAAGGGATAGGTGTCACGAAACCACAACGTTTCGTTGGTGGTCATGGCATCCACCACCATCTCGCGCAAACCGCTGCGTGGCTGGGTCTGAATACGCTGGACCAGCTCACCCAGCGATTTGATGCCCTGCTGTTCCATCAGTTTGTTGAGACGGCTCGAGACCAGGTACTGCTTGTTTTCACCGAGCAAAATGCCACAGGCTTTTTCCAGGAAGACCCGGAACTGTTCGAAATCCAAATTACCCGTAGACAAAGATGCCGCCTCTTAAATCGTGTGAACCACCGGGGGCAGAAGGCCCCTAGCTGATGTCTGCTGCTCTGATCCGGTCGACTACCCGGGATGCCAGGTCATCAGGACGGAACTTGGCAAGGAAGTCATCGGCACCGACTTTCTTGACCATCGCCTGATTGAAAACCCCCGACAACGAAGTATGCAGGATGATATGAAGCTTTTGCATGCGAGGGTCGTTGCGGATCTCGGCCGTCAGCGTGTACCCGTCCATCTCCGGCATCTCGATGTCGGAAATCATCATCAGGAACTCTTCTTCCGGCTTTTTCCCTTCGTCGACCAGCTTGCGCAGGTAATCCAGTGCTTGCTTGCCGTCGTTCAACGCCACCACTTCAACGCCGACGGTTTGCAGGCAACGAGACACCTGTTTGCGCGCCACCGACGAGTCATCGACCGTCAAGACCTTCAAGGACAAGGCCTTGTGCTGGGTTTCGACATCGACCACACCGACCGAAATCGCTTCCGGTGTCGGCGCTACTTCCGCCAGCACTTTTTCGACGTCGATGATTTCGACCAGCTGGTTGTCGACCCGTGTCACAGCCGTCAGGTAATGATCGCGCCCCGTGCCCTTGGGTGGCGGATGAATCTCCTCCCAGTTCATGTTGACGATGCGCTCCACCGAGCGCACCAGGAAACCCTGGGTCTTGGTGTTGTACTCCGTGATGATCACGAACGGACTGCTTTGATCTTTCAACGCGCCGGAGCCGGTCGCCATCGCCAGATCAAGAATCGGAATGGTCGCCCCCCGGATACTTGCGACACCGCACACGACAGGACTGGATTTGGGCATCAGCGTGAGTTTGGGGCATTGCAGCACTTCCCGAACCTTGAACACGTTGATCCCATAAAGCTGCTGGCCGTCGAGACGGAACAACAACAGCTCAAGGCGATTCTGCCCTACCAGTTGCGTGCGCTGGTTTACCGCATCCATTACACCAGCCATGCACCGACTCCTACACAACGCTTGAGTGTGTTGCGACGCGCTGTCATCACAAAACGGCACGGCGCTTGCTTTTTAACGCTTATGAACACAGAACCGACATTTTTTCGACGCCTGACATCAATCGCTCGCCAATGGCTTTGTGCGATATCGGCCGTCTGCCTGTTCAACGCTGGCAGCCCTGCCCTTGCTGACGCAGTTACCTTGCCTGACATGCTTATCGGCGTCACTCAGGGCTTTCTTGAGTTCACAGTCGAAGACTATTTGGCGACCAGCCAAACCGAAGGTCGCTATGAGATTCAGGTCAATCAGCTCGATCCGCGTCTGCGCATGCCATTGTGCGACAAGGAATTGACAGCCACTTTAGAGAGCCCGGCGACCCCGATTGGCCGGGTCACGGTCAAGGTCCGTTGCGACAGCACCACCCCCTGGACTGTCTTCGTACCCGCTCAAGTCCGCCTGTTTCGCGACGTCGTCACCACCACTCGGCCGCTCAAGCGAGCCGGCTTTATCGAGCAGGGTGACGTGGTGCTGCGCGAACGAGACATCAGCCTGATCAGCCAGGGTTACTTCACCTCCACGGATCAGGCGATCGGACAGAAACTGACCCGACCAACGGTCACCGATCAGGTCCTGACGCAGGTTCATCTCGAACAGGCCGAAGTCATCACCAAGGGCGACCAGGTGGTGATTACCGCCCGCAGTGGTACGCTCAGCGTGCGCATGCCGGGCGAAGCCCTGTCGAATGGAGGCTTGCGTGAACAGATTCGGGTGAAAAACCTCAACTCCCAACGGGTCATCAAGGCGCAGGTCATCGCGCCGGGCCAGGTGGAAGTGGCCATGTAGAGATCTCTGTGGGTGAAAACATGGCGCTGACCGTGGCTGTTCCCTAAACTGTGCCGCACGCAGGAAATGCGCCGGCGCATGCACGCTCATTGATAAATGGGCCTAAAGTTTTTGCAGGGAGAGCCGAAAACATGGCAAGCGTCCAAATTCCCAGAGGTTTTTTATCATGGTCATCGATTTCAGCCGTTTGAACAGTTCCTCGTCACTTACCGGCAGTACGCGTACCAGCGCCAACAAGGACACTGCCGAAGCCGGCAAATCCGCGCCGCTGAATACCCCGGCCGAACAGGCCAGTACCGCCAAAAGCGGGGAATCGGTACACCTCAGCAATGAGGCTCAGCAGTTGCAGAAGGTCACTGACAAGCTGCGCGATCAGCCTGCCGTCGATAACGCCCGCGTGGCCGAGTTGAAAGCAGCGATTGCCGATGGCAGCTATAAAGTCGACAGCAACCGTGTAGCCAGCAAACTGCTCAACTTCGAAGCCCAGCGCTAGGCCACGGCCTGCGCCAGGCTTTTGGACGCTTAAAACCCAAGGCCAGCCATGCACGACACTAATTTACTGCAACTGATCATCGACGACTTTGCTCCAGCGCAACACTTGCTGGAATTGCTGCAAACCGAGTCCCTGGCCTTGCATGGTCGCGACATGCCACTGCTCGAAGACATTCTGGCGCGCAAACAAGCAATGATCATTCTGCTCGAACAGCATGGCCGCAAACGCAGCGAAATCCTCGCCAGCCTCAACCTGCCCACCAATCGCCAGGGCCTGGAGCAACTCGCCAGCCAATCAAGTGTCGGTGAGCAGCTGCTGGAGCAGAGTGACGCGCTGACAGCCCTGCTGACTCAGTGCCAGACAATCAATGTCAATAATGGCCAGTCGATCCTGATTCAGCAGGCCGCCACGGCCAATCAGCTGAAAATCCTCACCGGCGGCGAACCACCTGCGCTTTACGATGCCCGCGGATCAACCTCCAAGTTAGCAAAGCCACGCCCGCTCAGCCAGGCTTGAACCTGTCGATGAGTTCGCTCTATCTAGGCGCGCCACATGCTGGCAATATACTGGCAATGCGCAAACATATTTTGTCCGGAGAATGATGAACCGTGTCCAATGCCTTAAACGCGGAAGATGCTCCACAGCCACCCAAGGTGCTTTCCACACCAATGGAGATCGCTGGCAACCTTCGGCAACTACAAGAGAGTCATGACCCGCTGATTATTACGTTCCATGAACGCAACCAGCGTTTCCAGAGCTATCTGGTAGATGTCGATCGTGACGCCGACATGATCGCCCTGGACGAAATGGTGCCCCGCGATGGCGAACGCTATCTGCTGGCGGGCGAATCGTTTCGGGTCGAAGGCTTCCATGAGGGCGTGCGCATCGCCTGGGAAAGCAACGGTCCACTGAGCATTGACGAATCCGACAACACGCGCTGCTATCGCGGCAAACTCCCCGACCAAGTGGTTTACCACCAGCGCCGCAACGCCTTCCGGGCGGCATTGAAGCTGGCGCAACTGGTCGAGGTCGAACTGGGCGGTGAAAAGCTCAAATCGCCGATCAGCGGCAAGCTGCTGGATATTTCCGCCACCGGCTGCAAGCTGCGCTTTGACGGTGACATCACTGGCAAACTGCAATTGGGTCAGGTCTACGACCGCTTCGTTGCCGCCCTGCCCTTCGGCAGCATGACCACACCAGCGGAATTGCGTTACCTGCACTTCGAAGAAAAGATCTCCACCACCTTTGCCGGTATCCGCTTTCACAACATGAGCGGGATGGTGCAGCGTCAGGTCGAGCGGTTCGTGTACCAGCTTCAGCGTGAAGCACGGCGCTTCGACAAAGACGACTTCTGATACGACGCGTCAACAAAAAACGGGCAGTCCCTTGCGGTGACTGCCCGTTTTTTATGCATCAAAAGTCAGGGTCTGGCTTCAGTAAAACTTTGTTCGCGTCCTGAGTCCGGGTCTTCCCGTGGCGTCGGATCTGCTTCCGGTTCCGGCTCTGAATCCGACTCCGGATGGGGCGGGCTGTGCATCTGCTCCTGCACGACCTGCTCATCGACACGCGGGTCAAGACACGCCACCAGCGGCGAACTCGACATGCTGTCCGGCATGGCCACGTGATGCAACGGCGCATCGTCGACCTGATGCAGATTGGTGACCGCTTTCGGGCGGATCCGCCACACCAGCACCAGCGCGAAGAAACTGAAAAATGCATAGAGCATGTGGCTGCCGAACAGCTTCATCAGCACCCCGGCGACCAGTGGCCCGATGCTGGCGCCGACACCGTAAGTCACCAGCAGCATCGCCGTCAGCGAGACCCGGCGATCTCCTTCGACGTGGTCATTGGAGAATGCTACCGCCAACGGATACAGGCAGAACTGCACCAGCGAACACAGGAACCCGGAGATGAACAACACCTCAATCGGCACGGTCTGCAAGATCGCCAGCGGCAACGCGGCCAAAGCCAGGCTGAAGGCAAAACAGCGAATCAACAGCGCCCGGTCATAGCGGTCAGACAGCCACCCTAACGGCCACTGCACCAAAAGACCGGCAAAAATGCAGCTACCCATGAACAGGCCGACCTGTTCGTTGGACAACCCCTGCTGGGACGCATACAACGGCGCCAGACCGTAGAACGACCCTACGATCAACCCTGCCCCCAACACCGTACTCAATGACTGCGGCACGCGCTTGATGAAGAATCGCGGCTCCATTGGGGCCGGGTGCAACGCCGCCGGGTGAATTCGTCGAGTGAGTGCCACCGGCACCAAGCACAGGGCGAAGCACAAGGCGACCAGCATCAGCAGTTCCAGGCCCAGGCCGGGGTGCATGACCAGTATCAGCTGACCCAGTACCAACCCCAGATAAGACGCGATCATGTAGCCGCTAAATACCTTGCCGCGCATGTGGGCATCGGCTTGTTCGTTGAGCCAACTCTCGATGACCATGTACTGGCACATCATGCCCAGGCCGACAATCACCCGCAGGAACAGCCAGGCCGGCAGCCAGTCAGTCAACCCATGGCCCAATACCGCCGCGCCGACGATCCCGGCGCACGCGGCATACGCACGAATATGCCCGACCCTGGCAATCAGTCGGTGACCGATCTTGCCGCCCAGCACCAGGCCGAAGTAGTTGGCCGCCATCAACGCACCGACCCACAAGCTGTCGACGTGATCGGCTGCCAGGCGCAAGGCCAGGTAAGTGCTTAACAGGCCCGAGCCGATCAACATCATCAGCGAGGCGAAATACAGCGCTCGAAAGGATTTCCAGATTTGGCGCATCGGCGTTCCGAGCGGCTCCTTGCAGTGGGGATCAGACTACCGAAACAATAGACTGAAGACGACGAAGCGTCAGGCCTGGGTTGCTAAAACACGCCGTTCCCAGGGGGTAATTTCATCAAAGTAGCTGGTCAGCTCCATGGACTTCGAAGCGATGTAGCCTTCGATGAACTCATTGCCAAACAGTTCCTTCGCCAATTGGCTACGTTTCAGACGCTCAAGAGCCGCATGCAAGGTACACGGCAACGAAAGATTATCTGGCACTTCAAACTCACCCTGGACCGCCTCGCTGGGCTCCAGCTGGTTTTCAATGCCGTACAACCCGGCGGCAAGGCAGGCCGCGATGGCCAGGTACGGATTGGCGTCGGCCCCCGGCAAACGGTTCTCGACCCGACGAGCGACCGGTGAACTGGCCGGAATGCGCAACCCTGCGGCACGATTGTCGTGGGACCAGCAGGCATTGTTCGGTGACGCATACGGATGGCACAAGCGCTGATAAGAGTTCACGTTCGGTGCGAACAGCGCCGTGAAGTCGGCCATGCTGGCCTGCAGACCGCCGATGAAGTGACGGAAGATGGCAGTCGGCTGACCGGCCTCGTCGCTGAACACGTTACGCCCGGTGGCGATGTCGACAATGCTTTGGTGAATATGCATCGAACTACCCGGCGTGTGCGCCAGCGGCTTGGCCATGCACACCACGTTCAAGCCATGCTTGAGCGCGACTTCCTTGAGCAGGTGCTTGAACAGAAACGTCTGGTCGGCCATCAGCAGCGGATCGCCGTGCAGCAGGTTGATCTCGAACTGGCTCACACCCATTTCGTGCATAAAGGTATCGCGCGGCAAGCCCAGCGCCGCCATGGATGCGTAGACTTCCCTGAAGAACGGCCGCAAGCCGTTATTGGAGCTGACACTGAACGCCGACTGACCGACCTCACGACGACCGTCCAGGCCCAGTGGCGGCTGGAACGGTTGAGTCGGGTCGGGATTGGGCGCGAACACGAAGAACTCCAGCTCGGTCGCCACCACCGGCGCCAGACCGCGAGCTGCGTAGCGCGCGATCACTGACTTGAGTTGGCCGCGGGTCGACAGACTCGAGCTTTCACCGCTCAATTCATCCGCATCGCAAATGGCCAACGCCCGAGGCTGCTGGCTCCAGGGCAAGCGATAGATGTGCGCAGGGTCAGGCACCAACGCCAGGTCGCCATCATCGCTGCCGTAAAAACGTACAGGTGGATAGCCACCCATGATGCATTGCAGCAGCACACCCCGCGCCAACTGCAACCGACGTCCTTCAAGGAAGCCCTTGGCCGTCATGACTTTGCCCCGAGGCACGCCATTCAAGTCCGGCGTGACACATTCAATCTCATCAATGCCCGCCAATCGCTGGGCGAGTGAACGATGTCCATCGGTAGTCATGACGCAATCCTTCGTTGTGCGAGCCGCAAACGGCGACCCGTACAAAATAGGCTCCACCTGTTCAGAATATCAAGCAGCGCCACACAATAAAGAACCGTCAGGGCAGGTAAAGGCTGAACACACCGCCGCCCAACGGGCCGCCATTGCTGAGCCGGGTGCTTCCGCCGACACCATTGCGCTGATGCAGCGCGGCGATCCGCCCGGCAAAGTACAGGCCCAGACCGGTGCTACTGCTGCTGTAATTGATGCCCGGCACATAGTCAGCCTGAAACTCGATCATCTCGGCTGGATAACCGTCGCCATCGTCGTTGATGGTCAGCACCAACTGGCCGCCCTCGTCACTGACGCTGATCAGCAGTGACTCGCGCGCGTAACGAATGGCGTTGTTGATGATGTTGGCCAGCACCGAGGCGACCAGCTCGCGGTCGAAGAAACCCAGCGGGCACAACGGGTCGACTTCATAGGTCGCGAGAATGCCGCGACTGGCGAACACCTCTTGATGGCTCGCCAGTTGCGCTTCGAGAAAGTCATCCAGATCATGGTAGGCCGGTTGCACCGGCAGCTGATTGACGCCTAGCTTGTACAGGCCCAACAACTGCACCAGCATGCCATTGAGGTGCGCGAACTCATACTCGATGACGCCCTGCTCCGGGCTGTGCTGCGCCGGATCGGGCAAGCGGGCCAGCCACTGGCTGTGAGCCTGAATCAGCAAGGCCAACGAGTTCTTCATGTCGTGCACGGTGGAAGCAATCACCGTCGAGAAATCCAGTGCCGGGTTGTCTTGGCTCATCCGCCGAACGCCTTGATTTTCAGTTTCTGATAGCGCGGATAACGCGCGTCGGTATCGGGCATCAATCCGACCATTTTCAGGCAGACCCGACATTCTTCGATTTCGGCCGACGGCACACTGGTATCAGTACCGTGCAGCAGCGACTGCGCCATGTTCAGGGCAATACTGATGTTTTTCGGCTGCATCGCCAGCGCTTTGCGAAATACCGCACGGGCCTCCACCAGGTTGCCGGTCTTGTACACCCGTACGCCCTGACGGTTCAGGTCGGCGGCCGCGCTGCTCGAACTGAGGATCGTCGGGTCATCGGTCAGTTTGGCGATGCCCTTCATCACCACCGGATCGTCACCGTAGATTTCCGCGCAGTTTTTCAACATCGACGCACCGGCACCCGCCTGACCAAGCATTTGCAACTGCTTGGCTACCAGCAGCGCCGCCTCGGCACTCATGAATTGCTCCATACCGTCGAGGCGCATCATTGCTTGTTCGGTGAGCTTCTCGGCAGTTTCGGCATCGTTGAGTAACAGGCTGGTGGCTTTCATCAGACGCGCACGAATCTGCAGGCCAGGGTCGCTCGGATTCTCCTTGGCCACCAGGCTGAGCGTCGTGTTGATTTCCAGGCGGGTGCGGGTATCCAACCCTTTCTCGCTGCCTTTGCAGATCAAGGCGTGGGCCAACCCCAGATTGCTTTCCGCATCCTTGAAGCGCGACTGAGCGCCTTGGGACACCGCCTGGCGATAAGCCCGGGAGGCAGTGTCGAAATCTTCGTTGGTCATCGCCAGTTTGCCCAACAGCGCTTGCCGACGCACCGCCAGTGGCGACAGGCGAATGGCCTCTTCCAATACTCTCTGTGCGCCTCGGGTGTCGCCTTCGACCACCAGCACGTCGGCCATGCCGTCATACAGCGCCGGCATCATCGGAAACACTTTCAGGGCTTTTTCGTAGATGCCCTTGGCCTGGCTGACCTGGCCACGCTTGAACAGCAACTGGCCCAACCCGGCAAACGCCCACGGCAACGGCCGATCAGCAATGATGCTGTCGTAGAGGCGCTCCAGCGCTTCGTTCTGATTCAAGTCGCGCAATGCATCCGCGCGGTAGCGCAGGCACAGCGGCGAATAACGGATGTCCTTCTTGCACAGCTCGATACAAGCATTGAGCACTTCAAGCGGCTTGCCACGGTCGAGTGCTTGCAGGATCGGCTTGAGCAAATTCTTGCGCTGCTCCAGACGCTCCAGGCGCTGAGCCAGGCCAGAACGGTTGAACGGCTTGGTCAGGTAGGCGTCCGGTTCGTGCTCCAGCGCACTGAGCACCATGGCCTGGCTGGTTTCGGCAGTGACCATGACAAACACACTTTCATGGCTGATCAGCTTCTCGATCATCAAGTCTTCGAGGACCTGTTGACCGTTCTTTTTACCGTCGCCGAGATGGAAATCCTGCAGGATGAAATCGTAGGACTTCTGCGAACACATACGTAGCGCCTGT
This sequence comes from Pseudomonas sp. GL-B-19, assembly GCF_019956415.1. GTDB lineage: Bacteria > Pseudomonadota > Gammaproteobacteria > Pseudomonadales > Pseudomonadaceae > Aquipseudomonas. The sequence continues at coordinate 37,012 of NZ_JAHBDK010000030.1, read as the reverse complement.
TCGCCCGTGTCCGCGGTATCCACGTCCTTGACGCCCAGCTCACGCAGCATGGACCTGACGGAACTGCGGAAATCCGAGAAATCATCGACGATCAGAAAACTCTTTTGGTGATACGACAGCATCGAAGATTTCCAGGCAATGTTAAGAAGAAGAGCATGACCGTACGGGTTATCGGCCAACAGTACCGTTACCTTTAGACTGAGAGGGCTCATCTACCGGGCGATCTGGCGGGCCCGACGCCCGCCACAGACTGTTATCAGACTCTCACTTCATTTAGCGCAGCAAATGCACGGCCAAGCCGACGACCGCACAGGCCATCAGCACCTGAATCACACCCCGTTTGAAGCGGAACAACGCAATTGCCGCTGCAATCGCGATCAGTGCAGAGGGCCAATCGAGGCTGCCGCTAAAACCCTTCGGCCAAAGCACGTGATAGCCGAAGAAACACGCCAGATTGAGAATCACACCGACGACTGCTGCCGTAATGGCAGTGAGAGGTGCGGTGAACTTGAGCTCGTTGTGGGTCGATTCCACCAAAGGGCCGCCCGCCAGGATGAACAGGAACGAGGGCAAGAAGGTAAACCAGGTCACCAGGGAGGCTGCGACAGCTCCTGCCAGAAAAACGTGATCGCTACCGAACACCTGTGCGACATACGCCCCGACAAAGCTGACGAACGCCACGACCATGATCAACGGTCCGGGTGTGGTTTCACCTAGCGCCAGGCCATCGATCATTTGTGTCGGTGTCAGCCAGCCATAATGGCCGACTGCACCTTGATAGACATAGGGAAGTACGGCATACGCACCGCCAAATGTCAGCAGCGCCGCCTTGGTAAAGAACCAGCCCATCTGGGTCAGGGTGCCTTCCCAGCCATACAATGCGGTCAAAACCCCCATCGGCAATGCCCACAGTGCGGCGCCAATCAGTGCGAGCGATACCAGTTTCAACCAGCTGAATCGGGCATGTTCCGGGGTCGGGGTGTCGTCATCGATCAAGGCCGGGCCGAAGGACTTTTTGGCGGCGCCATGACCACCGACCCTGAACTTCTCGGGCGCCAGGCGGCCGCCGACATAGCCGATCAGCGCGGCGCCCAGAACGATCAACGGGAAGGGAAGATTGAACGCGAAGATTGCGATGAATGAAGCGGCCGCTATCGCCCATAGCCAATTGTTTTTCAATGCCCGAGAGCCGATTCGATGGGCCGCCTGCACGACGATGGCGGTTACGGCAGGCTTGATGCCATAGAAAAGCCCAGCCACCACAGGCACTTCGCCGAAGGCGATGTACATCCACGACAAAGCGATCAGGATGAACAATGAGGGCAGCACAAACAGCACGCCAGCAACCACCCCGCCCCAGGTTCGATGCATCAGCCAGCCGATATAGGTTGCCAACTGCTGAGCCTCTGGCCCTGGGAGCAACATGCAGTAGTTGAGGGCATGCAGGAATCTACGCTCGGATATCCAGCGCCGCCGCTCCACCAGTTCCTGATGCATGATCGAGATCTGCCCCGCCGGCCCACCGAAGCTGATGAAGCCGAGCTTCAACCAGAACCAGAACGCCTCACGAAAACTGATCGCTTGCGGCCTCGACAGCTCTTCTTCATCCATGGGTGTCAAAGCCTCTGGAAACGAATCAGCAGGTAGTGTGCGAGCGGGTACCAGGTACTAACAGAAAGGCATTCTGATTCTTTTGACGGAGCGCAAACCCATTCAGGTTTCAAACGCTACGTTGCGCAAGGCGCCATGAAATAGATGGTGTCCCAGGGCAGGTTCGAACTGCCAACCTTCCCCTTAGGAGGGGGATGCTCTATCCAATTGAGCTACTGGGACACAAGTCGCCCGCACGAGATGCAGTAGACGGCGAGCATGTTAACGGGCGGCCCTGCGTTTGTCATGTCGTCCGTAGGGCTTTTTAAATGTAGGCAGGCGCCCCGTATGACCGTGGCTTTGTTTACCGTGCAAATTGCATCCTCTCAAAATGCCAGCATTGCAGTTTGCAAGATAGAGCTTTGCCAAATATAAGGTAATTCGTTGTTTTTAAAGGAATTAATAGCCGTTAAACTCTTGGCGCGCGGGCTGCTTCAGCTGTTCTCAGAACAACTGAGGTGAGCCTCATGAACCGCGCCTTTTTACTCTCGAATGCGATCGCCCTTGCAGTCCTGGCGGGTTTTCATTTTGCCCCCGAGAGCAGCGCGGTGCAGGTCGCTCAACGCATACCGCATTACCTTCAACTGCAAAAAGCCCCGCAATTGGCGGTCATGAACGATCAGCGCGGCTTGATTCGCCAGGATGTCAGCCAGGAAGCAAGACCGGAGTCGCAGTCTTCAGAACGCTTGGTATTTTGAATTACCCCCTATCAGGAGCACAGCATGTCCAAATCAGCTGCAGGATTTTTGATCCTTGCCTTACTGAGCGGCATTCTTCATGTGGCGTTGGTGCAGGAGGCAGTTATCACCCTGCCCCTGATTGCTTGCGGCGTTTTTGGCGTGTTTTTTGTGTTTGCGCTGATTGCCGGGCGAAAAATCAAGTTTGATCCGGTTCTGCGTTAAGTTTCAGCAGATTGAGTAGATGGGCAACGGTTACGGCGAGCTCGCCGGAGTTATCGAGTCGCTGGATCTGCCTATCACCAGGCAAATCGCCCGCGGTGAATTGCCTATTGCGACTCAGTCGCGCTTCAATCTCCGCAAGACTCTCACGGCCCCGCCGCACCAAGCGTTCACGCAACACTTCATCCTTGACGGTCAACAGTACCGGCAAAAGCGCCGGGTAGCGATGCAGGGCCTCGGCAAGATGACCGCGAGAACCGTTGATCAATACAGGTCGGCCGTCCTTGAGCCACTGATCAATTTGAATCGGAATACCATAATCCAGACCATTAGCATGCCAGGACAATGCGAATTCACCCTCTTCTTTGCGACGCTGGAAATCTTCGCGGGATACACCGATGGCATCCTCGCCCACACTTTCTGCGGAGCGCGTGATGACTCGCCGCACCACTTCACCGTTCATGGAACGTAAAGGTTCTCGAGCCGCTTCGATGAGGCTGTCTTTACCGGATCCGGAAGGCCCCATCAAATAAATCAGCCTGCCATCCATCTTGAATCATCCCCCACTGCGTGTCCGCCCCTAGTAAATCGGCCATTTGCCACTATCCTGTATCAGACAAGGATCAAAGATCGAATCCGCATAGCATGCACCTTCGGGCGACTTGAGACATCACCTGCTGGGCAGACGGCGCGGTCATAGATACGGCAATGGACAAACTTTTCCAACCAGTCCGCATTTCTGAATACAGGTGCTGGCATAACGCCGTTACCCGGTTCAATATTTGTCACAGAATTGACGCCAATGATCTGGCTGCTTTGAGGCATGATGCGCGCCTCTTCAATTCAGGTTGAACATTTGGCCAGAGCGCTTGTCCTAACAGACATCCTGCGGCCAATCCCGAGAACCGCTCCCCTGAACTAACCCGGTTAAATATATGCGCCCATTGAAACAGGCAATTTATTCCAGCCGTACGGCTGACAAGTTCGTCGTACGTCTGCCAGACGGAATGCGTGAACGCATTGCCGAAGTGGCTCGCAATCATCATCGCAGCATGAACTCCGAAATCATTGCGCGCCTTGAGCAGAGCCTTATTCAGGAAGGCGCTCTGGGCGAAGAGCTGAGCATGCGCCTGGACAGCCCGGAGCTGTCATTGCACGAACGCGAATTACTGCAACGTTTCCGTCAACTCTCCCACCGTCAGCAAAACGCACTTGTTTCGCTGATCGCCCATGACGCTGAATTGACCGCAGACGCTTCCTGATTCACCCCGAAAGCTCAAGCCAGCATAATCGCTGGCTTTTTTTTGCCTGAAATTTGGCGAAAAAAAACCCGCCGATGGCGGGTTTCTAACAGCGGGCAATTCAGAGCAGGAAAATCGTCGCCAGCCCGAGGAAGATGAAGAAGCCGCCGCTGTCGGTCATGGCGGTGATCATCACACTCGCGCCCATCGCCGGATCGCGTCCAAGCCGCGCCAGGGTCATCGGAATCAACACACCCATCAATGCCGCCAGCAACAGGTTGAGCGTCATGGCGGCAGTCATGACCACGCCAAGGGACCAACTGCCGTACAGCATGTAGGCCACCGCCCCAATCACCCCACCCCAGACCAGACCATTGATCAAACCGACCGCCAACTCTTTGCGCATCAGTCGCGAAGTATTACCGGTACTCACCTGATCCAGCGCCATGGCTCGAACAATCATGGTGATGGTCTGGTTACCGGAGTTGCCACCGATACCGGCCACGATCGGCATCAACGCCGCCAGTGCGACCAGTTTTTCGATGGAGCCTTCAAACAGGCCGATCACTCGGGAGGCAATAAACGCGGTAATCAGGTTTACCGCCAGCCAGGCCCAACGGTTGCGCAGGGATTTCCAGACTGACGCAAAAATATCTTCCTCTTCGCGCAGACCTGCCATGTTGAGAACTTCGTTTTCGCTCTCTTCACGAATCAGGTCGACCATTTCATCGATGGTCAGACGACCGATCAGCTTGCCGTTTTTGTCGACCACGGGCGCCGAGATCAAGTCGTAACGTTCGAACGCCTGAGCAGCGTCATAGGCGTCCTCGTCCGGGTGAAAACTCACCGGATCACTGGCCATGACCTCCGAAACCTGTTTTTCCGGATCGTTGACCAGCAGGCGCTTGATCGGCAGCACACCCTTGAGCACGCCGTCATAGTCGACCACAAACAATTTGTCGGTATGGCTCGGCAACTCCTTGAGGCGACGCAGGTAACGCAGAACCACTTCGAGACTGACATCCTCACGGATGGTCACCATCTCGAAGTCCATCAGCGCACCGACCTGCTCCTCGTCATAGGACAACGCAGAGCGAACGCGCTCACGCTGTTGACCATCGAGGGTTTCCATCAGCTCGTGGACGACGTCTCGCGGCAGCTCGGAAGCCAGGTCAGCCAGTTCGTCAGCGTCCATGTCCTTGGCCGCAGCCAGGAGCTCATGATCGTCCATGTCGGCGATCAGGGTTTCGCGGACCGAATCGGATACTTCAAGCAGGATGTCGCCGTCGCGATCCGCCTTGACCAACTGCCAAAGCGTCAGACGATCGTGCAGCGGCAGCGCTTCAAGTATGTAAGCGACGTCGGCGGAGTGCAGATCATCGAGCTTGCGTTGCAGCTCGACGAGATTTTGCCGGTGAACCAGGTTCTCGACCCGGTCGTGATGCGGACCTTCCTGGCGATGAGTCAGGTCTTCGATGACCCGCTGACGCTGCAACAGCTCAACAACTTGAGCGAGGCGGTCCTGCAGGCTTTCTTGCGTTTTCTTTACTTCAACTTCAGACATAGGCGAACTCCACTCCCAGCAGCGGGGCACGCCGGAAGGATCAATCAGTCAATTCATGATTGGTAAAACGGGGTACTGAGTAACTACTGGGTAAGTCCATGGAGGTATTCCACAAGCCCCGGCGGGGCTGACGGGCGCAATGATACACCGCCCAACGGTTTTAAACGTTAAAAAATCGTGGCTGAAACAAGCGCTTGCAAGACAAACCTGAGCGCCACCCTATCTATCCAATTGCGACGACTCATTCTGAAAAGAAAACACACCACCCTCAAAAAATGTAGCAGCTACCCTTGATATCGACCGTCATGGAGGACGTCAAATGCCATCGATTGCGCGCTATTTTTTGCTGACCGCCCTGCTCTGCCTGCCGCCTCGACTGCAGGCAGGGACTGTTCACCGATGCGAAGCCCCCAACGGACAGGTCACCTTCACCACCTTGAGCTGCACGGCCGGAGAGCGCCTGTCTTTGCAGGATGTGCACACGTTCACACCCGGCAGCACGATGGCGCTCATGCCAGAAGCCAACATTGGCGAAACATCAGGTATAAAAAACCAAAGGAGAGCGCCGACCATCGTGGGTCAGGCCGAGGACAAATGCGGGAATCTGATCAACGCCAAGGAGCGACGCACAGCGATCATCAATCAACGTGTCGTCGCCGGCATGAGCCAGCAGGACGTCGAGAGCGCTCTCGGCAAGCCAGACAAGATCAGTATCAGGAATTCATCAACGACCTACCGCTACGACACCAAGCGAGGTCGTAGCGCACACGTCGAGTTCGATGAGAAAGGATGCACGAAAGGAAAAGCCAAATCCCAGACGGCAAAAAGCCCGCGTTAAACGCGGGCTTTTTGGTGTTTGGTGCACTCGACAGGATTCGAACCTGTGACCGCTCGGTTCGTAGCCGAGTACTCTATCCAGCTGAGCTACGAGTGCATTTTGTGTTTTTAAACCAGACCACAACTGGCTGAAGCAAAGTTGCTCGCATCACTGCAAACAACTCTTAAATGGTGCACTCGACAGGATTCGAACCTGTGACCGCTCGGTTCGTAGCCGAGTACTCTATCCAGCTGAGCTACGAGTGCATTTGTTGCCGCGCATTATAGGCCGTCTAATCTCTATGTCAAACACTTTTTCTAGTAATTTCAACAACTTACCGAAGAAGCCAGATTACAACGTACTACGCAAATAATGGCGGAGAACGGGGGATTCGAACCCCCGACACCCTTTTGAGGTGTACTCCCTTAGCAGGGGAGCGCCTTCGGCCACTCGGCCAGCTCTCCGCAACACGGGGCGTATCTTAACCAACCTTTTCCCCGTTTGCAAACATAAAAAACGATAAAAATTAATGGCTTGGTTCTTCGTCCTTCTCTTTCTTTATACGCAGGTAAATTTCTTCACGGTGCACAGCAACCTCTTTCGGGGCGTTGACACCGATACGCACTTGATTTCCTTTGACGCCGAGCACGGTCACGGTGATTTCGCCATCACCAATAATCAGGCTTTCAGCGCACCGCCGGGTCAGAATCAGCATACCTTTCTCCTAACGCATTTCATTTCAGGGACAACAGTCTGCAAAAAAAAGGGCACTCGACCCACAACCAGAATGATCGCAGCCCTACATGCCTGAGTATTGACCAGCGCGAGCAAAAGAACAGTCTTGGGTCGCGCTATTCAAAAAAACAAAAGGCGCGGTCAGACCGCGCCCTTCGGCAAACGCATCACTCGCCCTGTCGGGCCGGCGCGTCCAGTTCGAAAGCCGTGTGCAGAGCGCGCACAGCCAGTTCCAGGTACTTCTCTTCGATCACGACGGAGACTTTGATTTCCGACGTCGAGATCATCTGGATGTTGATGGTTTCCTTGGCCAGTGCTTCGAACATGCGGCTGGCGACGCCTGCGTGGGAGCGCATACCAACGCCGACAATCGATACCTTGGCGATCTTGGTGTCGCCGATGACTTCACGGGCACCCAGCTCGCCAGCGGTTTTTTCCAGCACGGTTTGCGCCGCCTGGTAGTCGTTGCGGTGCACGGTGAAGGTGAAGTCGGTGGTGTTATCGTGCGCAACGTTCTGCACGATCATGTCGACTTCGATGTTCGCGGCACTGATCGGGCCGAGAATCTTGAAGGCAACGCCCGGGATGTCTGGCACGCCACGGATGGTCAGCTTGGCTTCATCGCGGTTGAAAGCGATACCGGAAATGATCGGCTGTTCCATGGTTTCCTCTTCATCAATAGTAATGAGGGTGCCCGGACCCTCCTTGAAGCTGTGCAGTACGCGCAGCGGAACGTTGTACTTGCCGGCGAACTCGACCGCACGGATCTGCAATACCTTGGAACCGAGGCTGGCCATTTCCAGCATCTCTTCAAAGGTAATCTTGTCCAGGCGCTGAGCCACGGACACCACACGCGGGTCGGTGGTGTAGACACCATCGACGTCGGTGTAGATCTGGCATTCATCAGCCTTCAAGGCTGCTGCCAGCGCCACGCCGGTAGTATCGGAACCACCACGACCGAGGGTGGTAATGTTGCCGTGCTCGTCGACGCCCTGGAAACCGGCGACAACCACCACGCGACCAGCTTTCAGATCACCACGAATCTTCTGGTCATCAATCTGCAAGATACGCGCTTTATTGTGCGCGCTGTCCGTCAGAATCCGTACCTGATTACCGGTGTAGGACACCGCTGGCACGCCGCGCTTGATCAGCGCCATGGCCAACAGCGCAATCGTCACCTGCTCACCGGTGGAGACGATCACATCCAGCTCGCGAGGAACCGGCTGATCGCCGCCACTGATTTGCTTGGCCAGATCGATCAGACGGTTGGTTTCGCCGCTCATTGCAGACAGCACAACCACCAGGTCATCGCCGGCATCGCGGAATTTCTTAACCTTGTCGGCGACCTGCTCGATTCTCTCGACAGTGCCGACCGAGGTGCCTCCAAATTTCTGTACGATCAAAGCCATTTCAAAGCCGCCTCTGCCCATGAAGGGCGCCCAAATTATCACTCAAACAGCGTTCTGGCCCGCGACTAGACCGCGAGCCAGATGCTGCCTTATAAACCCTGCTCTACAAATGGAACGGTCAGGGCCAATGCTGCATCCAGAGCGCCGGCGTCTGTACCGCCGCCCTGCGCCATGTCTGGACGACCACCGCCCTTCCCGCCCACTGCCGCAGCGGCTTGCTTCATCAAATCACCGGCTTTGAGTTGGCCAGTCAGGTCTTTGGTCACGCCTGCAACCAGCACGACCTTTTCCTCATGGACACTGCCGAGCAGGATCACTGCGCGGCCGAGTTTGTTTTTCAGTTGATCGACCAGCGCCAGCAGCGCCTTGCCATCCTGACCGTCCAGACGCACGGCCAGCACTTTCACGCCTTTGACGTCCAGCGCAGAGGCCGACAAATCGTCGCCCGCCGCACTGGCAGCCTTGGCTTGCAACTGCTCGAGTTGCTTCTCCAGCAGACGGTTGCGCTCCAGCACAGCCGACAGCTTGTCGATCAGGTTGTCGCGGCTACCTTTTACCAGGTTGGCCGCTTCCTTGAGTTGTTCTTCAGCAGCGTTCAAGTAGGCCAGCGCTTGCGCACCGGTGACTGCCTCAATACGACGTACGCCCGACGCCACACCGCCTTCGCTGATGATTTTCAGCAGGCCGATGTCGCCGGTACGGTTGACGTGGATACCACCACACAGCTCAACCGAGAAATCACCGCCCATGCTCAGCACGCGCACGCTGTCGCCGTACTTCTCGCCGAACAGCGCCATGGCGCCTTTTTTCTTGGCGGTCTCGATGTCGGTTTCTTCGGTTTCAACAACCGAGTTCTTGCGAATCTCGGCGTTGACGATGTCTTCCAGCGCCTTCAACTGCTCAGGCTTGATGGCTTCGAAGTGGCTGAAGTCAAAGCGCAGGCGCTGACTGTCGACCAACGAGCCTTTCTGCTGAACGTGATCGCCCAGCACCTGACGCAATGCAGCGTGCAGCAAGTGAGTCGCCGAGTGGTTCAGCGAAGTCGCGTGCCGCACGTCGGCTTCAACGTGAGCTTCCACTGGAGCGCCGATCAACAAGCTGCCCGAAGCCAGCACGCCGTGGTGCAGGAACGCGCCACCGGTCTTGGTGGTGTCACGCACGTCGAAACGCGAAGCGCCGGCCTGCAAGTAACCGCAGTCACCGACCTGACCACCCGACTCAGCGTAGAAAGGTGTCTGGTTCAGGACGATCACGCCCTCTTCACCTTCACTCAATACGTCGACCGCTTGACCATCTTTATACAGACCAACCACTTTCGCCGAACCGCTGGTCGCTTTGTAACCGGTAAATTCAGTGGCCACATCAACCTTGACCAGGCTGTTGTAGTCCATGCCGAAGGAGCTGGCAGAACGGGCACGGACGCGCTGGGCTTCCATTTCACGTTCAAAACCTTCTTCGTCGATGGTCAGGCTGCGCTCGCGAGCGATGTCGCCGGTCAGGTCCATCGGAAAGCCGTAGGTGTCGTAGAGTTTGAACACTACGTCGCCCGGCACCACGTCGCCTTTGAGATCAGCCAGATCCTGCTCGAGGATTTTCAGGCCCTGCTCCAGGGTTTTGGCGAACTGCTCTTCTTCGGCTTTCAGAACGCGTTCGATATGCGCCTGCTGGGATTTCAGTTCCGGGAAGGCTTCGCCCATCTCGGCGACCAGGGCCGCAACGATCTGGTAGAAGAAGCTGCCCTTGGCCCCCAGCTTGTTGCCGTGACGGCAAGCGCGACGAATGATCCGGCGCAGTACATAGCCGCGACCTTCGTTGGACGGCAGCACACCGTCGGCAATCAGGAAGCCGCAGGAGCGGATGTGGTCCGCCACGACTTTCAGGGAAGCCTGAGCGTCGTTGGTGCAACCAATGGCCTTGGCCGAAGCGATCAGCAGGCTCTGGAACAGGTCGATTTCATAGTTCGAGTGAACGTGCTGCAGCACTGCACTGATCCGCTCCAGGCCCATGCCGGTGTCGACCGACGGTGCTGGCAGCGGGTGCAACACGCCATCGGCGGTGCGGTTGAACTGCATGAACACGTTGTTCCAGATTTCGATGTAACGGTCACCGTCTTCTTCCGGCGAACCCGGTGGGCCGCCCCAGATGTCGGCGCCGTGATCGTAGAAAATCTCGGTGCAAGGGCCGCACGGGCCGGTATCGCCCATGGTCCAGAAGTTGTCGGACGCGTACGGCGCGCCTTTGTTGTCGCCGATACGAACCATGCGCTCGGCTGGCACACCGATTTCCTTGGTCCAGATGTCGTACGCCTCGTCATCGCTGGCGTAGACAGTGACCCAGAGCTTTTCCTTTGGCAGGTTCAGCCACTGGTCGGACGTCAAGAAGTTCCAGGCGTAGGTGATGGCGTCACGCTTGAAATAATCACCGAAGCTGAAGTTGCCCAGCATTTCGAAGAAGGTGTGGTGACGGGCGGTATAACCGACGTTTTCCAGGTCGTTGTGCTTGCCGCCGGCGCGCACGCATTTCTGGCTGCTGACCGCGCGGGTGTACGCGCGTTTTTCCTGGCCCAGGAAGCAGTCCTTGAACTGGTTCATCCCCGCGTTAGTGAACAGCAGGGTTGGGTCGTTGCCCGGAATCAAAGAGCTGGAGGCTACACGGGTGTGGCCTTGCTCTTCGAAGAAGCGAAGGAAGGCTTCACGGATTTCTGCGCTTTTCATTAGGTTCTTCCACGGAGGCTGCGGCCAAAGGCCTGTTCGAAACGTCAACAGACGAAGCGACGGCAAAGGGCCGCATTATATCGGCCCTGCGCGCGGGGTACAGCGTGTTTATACGATAGAAACAGTCAATTGGAGCGCTAACGCTATCACTTGCGCGAAAAGTCGACGAATGCCGCGACGACCTGCTCGATTTGCTCACGACTGACGTTCATGTGCGTGACCATACGCAGGCGCCCTGCCGCGCTCAACTTGATCCCGCGCTCGGCGGCGAACGTCTTGATTGCTTCAGCCTTTTCGCCCATCTGCACGTAAACCATGTTGGTCTGCACCGGCTCGACGTCGTAACCCGCCGCACGCAAGCCTTCGGCCAGGAATTGTGCATTGGCGTGGTCGTCAGCCAGACGCTGGACGTTGTTGTTCAGGGCATACAAACCCGCTGCGGCCAGAAGCCCGGCTTGTCGCATGCCGCCCCCGACCATTTTGCGCAAACGGCGCGCCTTGCCGATCAACTCGGCAGAGCCGCACAACACTGAACCGACTGGCGCGCCCAGGCCTTTGGACAGGCAGACCGAAACGGAATCGAAGTGCTGTGTGATTTCCCTGGCATCAACCCCCAGTTTGACGGCTGCGTTGTATAGCCGCGCGCCGTCCAGGTGCAGCTGCAACCCATGTTCACGGGTAAAGCTTCGGGCCCGCGCCAGATACTCAAGCGGCAGCACTTTGCCTTGCATGGTGTTTTCCAGCGCCAGCAAACGGGTACGGGCAAAGTGGAAATCGTCCGGTTTAATCGCGGCGGCAACATGAGCCAAGTCCAGCGAGCCGTCGGCCTGCACTTCCAGCGGCTGCGGCTGGATCGAACCAAGCACCGCCGCCCCACCGCCTTCGTACTTATAGGTGTGAGCCTGCTGGCCAACAATATATTCATCACCGCGTTCGCAATGCGCCATCAAACCCAGCAAGTTGCTCATGGTTCCCGTCGGTACGAACAGCACTGCGGCGAAACCAAGGCGTTTTGCCAGTTCGGCTTCCAGACCGTTGACCGTTGGGTCCTCACCATAAACGTCATCACCGGTGGCCGCTTTGGCCATCGCGTCGAGCATCCCGACAGAGGGTTGGGTGACGGTGTCGCTGCGAAGATCGATAACACTCATGAATCTGGCCTCGGTAAGCAGGGGATATCCCTTCCAGGTAGGAATTACTGCGGGCATGGCAACGAATAATCAACCCTTGAGCGGGAAAAGGCCTCTCAAGCCAGCGAAAAAGTCGATTGCAATCATCGGATAGCAGCGATGCGCGGCTCTGAAATATGTGTTAAAAACGCTGCGCTGCCAGACATTCTGACGGCAAAACGTTCTCAGGGCGGGGTGCAACTCCCCACCGGCGGTAATTGCGCGCAACGCGCATAGCCCGCGAGCGCTTGGCGACAGGCACGGCAAATGGCTGTGTATGACGACAAGGTCAGCAGACCCGGTGTGATCCCGGGGCCGACGGTCATAGTCCGGATGAAGAGAGAACGGGATTGACGCCAAAGGGCCGTACGCAAGCATTCGTGCAAGCGTGCGCACCCTGAAATCCCATTCGATTCATATGCCCTGTTTTATACATAAACAGGAGTCAGAACATGCAACCCACCGCAATCGATAGCAAAAGCAAAAACCATCAGGGCGAGCGCGTTGCGTTCATCCAGGCCTGCTGGCACAAAGAAATCGTCGACCAGAGCCGCAAAGGCTTCGTGGCCGAAATGATTGCTCAGGGTTATCAGGAATCGGAAATCGATTTCTTCGAAGTCGGCGGCGCCTTTGAAATCCCGTTGCACGCCAAGCTGCTGGCCAAGTCCGGTCGTTACGCCGGTATCGTCGCCGCAGGCCTGGTGGTCGATGGCGGGATCTACCGTCACGAATTCGTGGCGCAGTCGGTGATCAGCGGCCTGATGCAGGTCCAGCTGGAAACCGAAGTGCCAGTGTTCTCGGTGGTTTTGACCCCGCACCACTTCCATGCCGGCGAAGAACATCAGAAATTCTTCTTCGAGCATTTTGTGCATAAAGGTCAGGAAGCGGCGAAAACGTGCGCGGATACGCTGCACAAGATGCGGGCGTTGCGTCGTAGTGAGCCGCGCGCAGTGGCCGTTTAACGCAAACCCTGTAGGAGCTGGCTTGCCAGCGAAGACGGCGGAACATCCAGCATTGATGTGACTGACACTCCGCCTTCGCCGGCAAGCCGGCTCCTACAGAGATTGTTTGTCAGGCCAGGTTTTCGTCGGTGGCTGGCACGACCAGGATGCCGGCGCGCAAGCCATTCTTCACCTTGGGGTTCGGGAAGATGATCCGGGCGCCCTCTTCTTCGATGATCCATCGGGTATTGGCGATGTCTTCCGCCAGCAGGTAACCCACGTCCAACTCAGAAAAGTTCTCGATGTCCGCCGGAAGGTTCAAGCGGAAGCTATCGCTGTGCTTGATGATTTCCCGCGCCACGCTGTACAGCTGCAAACCGTCCAGCGCCGATTCGGTCAGTTCCGGTTCGGTGCCTTCGATGATCTGTTTCAGGCGGGTTTCCAGCAGGGAAACATTGACCCCGGCGTTTTGCCCGAACGGCCGCGCCTTGCCCAGTTCGAGGGTGAAGGACTCGGCGCCCAGCTTGTCGTAGGTGTAGGAACTGAAGACGATGGATGGCTTGTTCTGCAACAGCACCGCCTCCATGCCGGCAGCACGCAGGCGCGCCAGTTCCTGACGCGAATGCTGGCGACCTTCCTTCCAGGGGTACAAGGCGAACTGCTCGATTTTCGAGCCGCGAATCGCGGTGTGCAGGTCGTAGTGCAGACGCTGGCGATCCGGCAGGCTGAAGAAAACCGCCGCCAGCCGCTCCAGCTCACAAGCGCGCAAGGCTTCTGAGCCGCTGCTCTGTTCGTGCCGGCCATTGAACAGCCGATTGACGTCCTGTTCGATGAAGCGCTCGCCTTTACGGATCGCGTCGGGGTTACCGAACAGAAACAGAATTCGTGCGCGTGGCTTCAAGTCGCCACGAGCGATGTCATGCAACAGGCGATCAAGCAACTCGATCGGCGCTGTTTCGTTGCCGTGGATACCGGCCGACAGCAGCAGGTCCAGGCCATTGTCGCGAGCTTCAGGTGGCCGGACTTCCAGCGCACCTTCGCTCAACCAGCGCATCCGCACGCCTTCGACAGTCAGTTGAGTCTTCTCCGCCGGTTCGCGGCCGGCGAGGGTCAGTTCAAGCAGTTTGCCGAGGGCGAGCATAGAGCGGTTTCCTTAGTGGTCGTGTGCGCAATCCGGGCCGTGCTCGTGGTCTTCGTCACCGACTTCAGCCGGTTCCATTTCCAGTTGCAGACTTACCAGATTAGTCGCCAATGGGCGCAGCAGCAGGTTAGCGTATTCAGCATCGCCTTCTTCAACGTCCACACCGATTAGCAGTTGGCCGCGGCCATCGTGCTGGATCCACAGCTCTTTGCCTTGCCACATGACCGCGACGCGGGTGCAGGAAGTTTCCAGTTGCGTGCCGTCGGTGTCTTCAAGGATCAGCTGCAGGGTATCGCTCATGTTTTTTACGCTCTCGTTTGAGACTTTCAATTGATCTGGAATGGATAAACCGCGCCCAGTTTAAGGATTTGCGTCAGTTCATCCAGTGCCGTCCGGCACTCAAGCAGCAATTGCGGGTCCGCAAGATCGTTTTCAGTCATGCGGTCGCGGTAGTGCTTGTCGACCCATTCGGTCAACGTGCCGTACAACGGTGCCGTCATGATAACCCCTGGATTGACGGCTGCCAGTTCGGTTTCATTCAGTGCGACGCGCAGCCGCAGGCAAGCCGGGCCACCACCGTTCTGCATACTTTGTTTCAGATCGAACACTTTCACTTCGCGGATCAGGCCGCCGGAGCTGGTCAAACCTTGCAGGTATTGCCAGACACGCTCATTGCCACGGCACTCTTCCGGCACGATCAACAGCATCGAGCCGTCAGGACGCGACAGTAGTTGGCTATTGAACAAGTAGGAACGAACGGCGTCTTCCACGGTTACTGCGGAACGCGGTACGCAGACCGACTGAAATTTCCCGCCGACTTTGGCAAGTTTGCTTTGCAGTTCGGCGAGCATCTGTTCGGTGTCGAGGAAGGCGTCCTCGTGATAGAACAACACCTCACCGTTACCCACTGCGATCACGTCGTTGTGGAATACGCCCTGATCGATCACCGACGGATTTTGCTGCGCGTAGACCACGCCGTCTTCGCTCAAACCGTGCAGGCGGACAACGGCCTGGGACGCTTCCAGTGTCTGGCGCGCCGGGTATTTCTGCGGTGCGGGGTAACGGGTGTCGAAGGCGCTGCGACCGAAAACGAAGAACTCGACGCCCGCTTCACCGTATTCACGGCAGAAACGGGTGTGGTTGGCGGCGCCTTCGTCACCGAACTGCGCCACGGCCGGCAGCGCGGCGTGGTGAGCAAAGTGCTTCTGATCGGCGAACATGGCGCCCAGCACGCGACTGGTGGTCGGGTGTTCGATGCTGCGGTGGTATTTGCAGTTGAGGTTGGCAGCGGTGAAATGCACGCGGCCATCCGCCGTGTCGGCACTTGGGCTGACTGTGGCGGCGTTAGCCACCCACATGCTCGACGCCGAGCAACTGGCGACCAGCAACGGCATAGCGTCTTTAGCTGCTTGCTCGATCACTTGAGCATCGGTACCGCTGAAACCCAAACGGCGCAGTGCGGCTACGTCCGGGCGCTCTTGCGGCGCCAGCACGCCCTGCTGAAAGCCCATTTCCATCAACGCTTTCATCTTCGCCAGGCCTTGCAGCGCGGCTTCCTTCGGGTTCGAGGACTGCTGGCTGTTGCTCTGGGACGCGACGTTACCGTAGGACAAACCGCCGTAGTTATGGGTCGGCCCCACTAGACCGTCAAAATTGACTTCATAGGATTTCATAGCGAGGCTCCACGAGAATCTGTTGTTATAGGCTTCAAGTAACTGTTCTTTTAGACCGAGGCGCGGCCATCGCCAGCAGGCTGGCTCCCACAGTGATTGAGCCGTACACAAAGTGTGTGAACACCACCGAACCTGTGGGAGCCAGCCTGCTGGCGATGGGCATCACGCCATCTTCACGCCTGGTGTCAGGGCCGCAGGCAACACCAGGCTCGGGGTTTCCAGCGACGCCACCGGATACGCGCAGTAATCTGCTGCGTAGTAGGCGCTTGCGCGATGGTTGCCCGAGGCGCCGACACCGCCGAATGGCGCGCTGCTTGCCGCACCGGTCAGTTGCTTGTTCCAGTTGACGATACCGGCACGGCTTTCCAGCCAGAACTGCTGATAACGCGCTTCGGAATCCGACAGCAGACCTGCCGCCAGGCCATAGTCGGTGTCGTTGGCTTCGGCGATCGCGGCTTCAAAATCAGCGTAGCGGATCACTTGCAGCAACGGGCCGAACAACTCTTCGTCAGGACGATCAGCCACGGCTGTCACGTCCAGAATACCTGGGGTCAGCAACGCGGCTTGCGCCTGCGGCTGGGTCATTTCCAGCAAGGCCACTGCGCCATTGGCCAGCAAGTGTTCTTGCCCATCCATCAGCGCTTTCGCAGCACCGAGGGAGATGACCGAACCCATGAACGGTGCCGGTTGTTGATCAAATGCACCGACTTCGATCGTCGCGCAGACCGCCACCAGACGCGCCAGCAGCGTGTCGCCCCAGGCACCCTGCGGCACCAGCAGACGGCGAGCACAGGTGCAACGCTGACCGGCAGAAATGAAAGCCGACTGAATGATGGTGTAAACGGCGGCATCGAGGTCCGCCACTTCGTCGACCACCAGCGGGTTGTTGCCGCCCATTTCCAGCGCAAGGATCTTGTCTGGACGACCAGCGAATTGCTGATGCAAATGGTTGCCCGTGCGGCTGGAACCGGTGAAAAACAGGCCGTCGATGCCCGGGTTCGCCGCCAGGGCGATACCGGTTTCGCGAGCGCCTTGCAGCAGGTTCAATACACCTGCTGGCAGACCGGCTTCGATCCAGCATTTAACCGTCAGCTCGGCGACTTTCGGAGTCAGTTCGCTCGGCTTGAACAACACACTATTACCGGCCAGCAGCGCTGGCACGATGTGACCGTTTGGCAAGTGGCCAGGGAAATTGTAAGGACCAAACACCGCCACTACGCCATGAGGCTTGTGACGCAGTACCGCAGTGGCGTCGCCCAGAGGGCCGCTCTTCTCGCCGGTACGTTCGCGGTAGCTCTGCACCGAAATCGCGATCTTGTTGACCATGCTGGTCACTTCAGTCGCCGACTCCCACAGTGGTTTGCCGGTTTCCTCACCGATGCAGTGCGCCAGCTCGTCAGCCTTGCTTTTCAGTGCCGCAGCAAAGGCCTCAAGCACGGCAATGCGCTCGTCCAGCGTACGACGGGCCCAGCCGGGGAATGCCTGACGCGCGGCTTGCACGGCGGATTCAACCTGAGCAGCCGTAGCGCCTTCGCCGGACCATAGCACTTGCTGGGTCACCGGGTTCAGCGACTGGAAGGATTCACCCTGGCCGGCCAGCCATTCACCTGCGATGTATAGCGAATTCATTATTTCGACTCCCGAGCAGCGGACAACGGAACGGCGCGCACTTGATCACCAGCGTTGAGTTGAAGGCGTTTAGCGGTCAGCGGATCAACCACAAGCGTGCCGGCGGCGAGGCGTGCTGGCGCGGCAGTCATCCGGCAGTCTTCGCGCTTGCGGTTGTGAATCAGGAAAGGCGTCGCGTCGTCACCTGGCGTGCCGATGGCCAACACCAGCGCCTCGCTGTCACGTACCGCGCGGATCTTGCTGGTTTCGCACTCGACGGCCGGGCCGGCGTCGAAGATGTCGACGTAACCCTGGTAGCTGAAACCTTCGCTCTTGAGCATGGCCAGCGCCGGCTCGGTGTCCGGGTGCACCTGGCCGATGACGTTGCGCGCGTCTGGCGACAGGAAGCAGGTGTACAGCGGAAACTTCGGCATCAGTTCGGCGATGAACGCCTTGTTGCCCACGCCGGTCAGGTAATCGGCCTGGCTGAATTCCATCTTGAAGAAGTGACGGCCCAGGCTTTCCCAGAACGGCGAGCGCCCGGCTTCGTCGGACACACCGCGCATCTCGGCGATGATCTTGTTGCCGAATAGTTGCGGGAACTCGGCAATGAACAGCATCCGCGCCTTGGCCAGCATGCGTCCATTAAGGCCGGTGCGGTAATCGGCGTGCAGGAACAACGAGCACAATTCCGAGTTACCGGTCAGGTCATTGGCCAGGAACAGCGTCGGGATCTCGCGGTAGATGTTCAGCTCTTGCGAAGCGCTGACCGTCAGGCCGACCCGGAAGTTGTACCAGGGCTCGCGCAGGCCGACCGCACCGGCGATGGCGGAAATGCCCACCACACGACCCGTGTCGTCTTCGAGTACGAACAGGTAGTCCGCATCAGCGCGCCCGGCTTCGCCGCGAAAGGTCTTCTCGGCCCAGCCGACCCGATGGGCCAGACGTTCTTCGTTGGCCGGCAATGTGGTCAGGCCGGTGCCAGTGCTGCGGGCCAGGTCGATCAGAGCGGGTAAATCGCTGCTGCGTACGGGACGAACGATCATGCTATCTCCTCAAACGGGTCGCTTGCGCCACCCGTGAAATTTCGCTGCTTTCCAGGCATTTCTTTCTGGAAATCGAAGCCGGCGTTAAACCGCCACCAGGCGCACGCTGGCACCTTCACCGACGCCCAAGGCTTCGGCCGCTTCCAGATCCAGGGTCACTGGTTTGCCTGGCGCATAATCGAGCTCAAGCAACACGGCGCGGTAATCCTGCAACTGGGCATTGGCCACCAGGTACTGACGACCGGCACCTTTGACCGGCTCACCGATTTTCACCGGCACAACGCGGCTCTGGGCGATCGAACGGATCCCCGTCACACGTGCGTGCAAGGTCGGGCCGCCATCGAAAATGTCGATGTAGTGATCGGTTTCAAAACCTTCGCGCATCAGGATGTCGAAAGTGATCTGCGCCCGTGGGTGCACCTGGCCCATCGCCTCTTGAGCAGAGTCCGGCAGCAGCGGCACATAAATCGGGTAATGCGGCATCAGTTCGGCCAGGAACGTGCGGCTCTTCAGACCGCACAGACGTTCGGCTTCAGCGTAGTTGAGGTCGAAAAAGTTGCGGCCGATGGCATCCCAGAATGGCGAGTCACCGTTTTCATCGCTGTAGCCCACGATCTCGGTCACCACGGAATCGGCAAAGCGCTCCGGATGGCTGGCCACGAACAGCAAGCGACCACGGGAATTGAGCTCGGCCCAAGGCGACCCCACCAACTCGCGCTGTACGTAGAAACTGGTCAGCAAACTGTTGCCGGTCAGGTCGTGGCACTGGGAGAGCACGTGGATCTTGTTATGAATCTTCAGCTCGCGAGAAGCGTGCACGAAGGTTTCATTACGGAAGCTGTAGAACGGCTCGGAATAACCCGCCGAGGCCACGATGGCCGAGCAACCGGCCAGTTTGCCGGTGGTCGTGTCTTCGAGGACGAAGAAATAGCTCTCTTCACCATTGAAGCTGACTTCGGCAGCAAACGAGGCTTCGCTTGCGGCGATCTTGTCGCTCAGGCGTTCAACGTCATCCGGCAAGGAAGTGACACCAATCGGGCTATCCGCAGCCAGACGCTGTACCTCGCCCAGATCAGCCATTTGCGCGGGGCGCATCACCAGCATGGTGTCACTCCTTAATCAAGAAACAGGTCGACCCGAATGATCGACAGGAAAAAAATACCGGGATTGCAAGGCATCGTGTCCCTGTAGGAGCTGGCTTGCCAGCGAAGACGGCCGGTTGATCGCCGCAAGGCTTTCGGGCCTCTTCGCTGGCAAGCCAGCTCCTACAATGGGTAAACGCTTCAGGCAGGCCCAGCATAAAAATTGGGTTCGACGCCTGAAACTCAGGCGCCGAAGGGCCTATCAGGCTTGCGTCAGTTTTGCAGCAGCACGTTCGAAGCGGTCCAGGCCGGCATCGATGTCCGCATCTTCAACCACCAGGCTAGGCGCAAAACGCACCACGTCCGGGCCGGCTTGCAGAATCATCAGGCCTTCACGTTCGGCGGCGTTGAAAATGTCCTTGGCCTTGCCTTTCCAGGCATCGCTCAGCACGCAGCCGATCAACAGGCCCATGCCACGGACCTTGGTGAACAGGCCGTACTTCTCGCCGATCTGCTCAAGGCGCGCCTTGAACTTGTCGTGCTTGGCGTTGACGCCAGCCAGCACTTCAGGAGTGTTGACCACGTCGATCACCGCTTCCGCGACCGCACACGCCAGCGGGTTGCCGCCGTAGGTGGTGCCGTGGGTACCGACGACCAGGTGTTTGGCCAGATCTTCGGTGGTCAGCATCGCCGCGATCGGGAAACCGCCGCCCAGGCTCTTGGCGCTGGTCAGGATGTCCGGGATCACGCCGTAATGCTGGTAGGCAAACAGATGGCCGGTACGGCCCATGCCGGTTTGCACTTCGTCGAAGATCAGCAGCGCGTTGTGCGCGGTGCAAAGTTCGCGGGCGCCTTGCAGGTATTCGAGTTCGGCCGGGATCACACCGCTTTCGCCCTGAATCGGCTCCAGCACCACTGCGCAAGTCTTGTCGGAAATGGCGGCTTTCAGCGCGGCCAGATCGTTGTACGGCACGTGGGTGATACCGGTGATTTTCGGACCGAAGCCGTCGGAGTACTTCGACTGGCCACCGACGTTGACGGTGAACAGGGTACGGCCGTGGAAGCTGTTGAGCGCGGCGATGATTTCGTACTTCTCGCTGCCGAAACGGTCGAAACCGACACGACGGGCCAACTTGAAGGCGGCCTCGTTGGCTTCGGCGCCAGAGTTACAGAAGAAGGCGCGGTCGGCAAAGGTGGCGTCGATCAGCTTATGCGCCAGGCGCAAGGCCGGCTCATTGGTGAACACGTTGGACACGTGCCACAGCTTGTTCGCCTGCTCGGTCAAGGCACCGACCAGCGCAGGGTGTGCGTGGCCCAATACGTTAACGGCAATCCCGCCGGCGAAGTCGATCAGCTCGCGGCCAGACTGGTCCCAAACGCGGGAACCGGCACCGCGCACAGGGATGAATGCGGCAGGCGCGTAGTTGGGAACCATTACCTGATCGAAATCGGCGCGTTGTACCGCAGCGTGCTCAACGGACATCGGAGTCTCCTGAAGAGAAAACACTCGCCTGAAACTGGCGAGCGATGGGGGGATTGTAAGGACAGTTTTCAGCCCGGCCTTGCCGCCAAGCGACAACTTCTTATAGCGCAAACCCCGGTTTCAGCCGGGTTTACGGCAATGCGACATATAGCGTCGCAAAGGCGCAGTTTAAACCGCCGGCACAGGTTATAGGCAGGCTTGATGAACGGTGCGGTAAATATGTACCGCACGCTGTGCATCGTCGTCTGTTTTGCTTGGGCTCAAACCAAACGCTAAGGGAATAGCGCATGAACCAAGACGATTTTGAGTTCGGCACACAACCGGACACCCACTTTCATCACGCTTACCGAAACCTGCCCTCGTGGGTATTGGAGTCTTCAGTCGAAACCCGCAGCGCCCTGAAGAACGCCAACCTTGAGGTGCCACACTGGCACCGCACCGCGACTCGACTGCAACATCAGGTGCTGAAAGCCTCAGGCCAGACTCACTTGGCCCAGCGAAACCGACTGGGCTCGATGCTGGCAAAACTGCAAAACGCCCGGGATTTTGCCGAATCGATACTGGGTCCGGCCCTGAAAGCCCGTTTCGACCTGGACATAGACGTAAAAACCACCTTCCTGCGTCTGTACATCCCTCAGGCCACGCCCTTTTTCGCGATCAAGACCGGCGCCGCCCGCACATGGACGGTATCGCTGCTTGATGCCGCGCTACACAACTTCCAGGCGTCAGAGACTGAAGCGGATGCCTACGAGCCGGCGTCGACCTTGATCACCGAACCGTCGCCTACAGGGCAGTTCGATACCCTGCCGCAGGTCACCCGGAAAATCACGATTCAGGGTTTTATCCGGTTGTGCCGGGAGCTGGACATCGGCGGCCAGTACAACGCCTACCTTAAAGAAAACCTGGGGTTGACCAACCCGGTGGCCGGGGCCGTCTTGAAACCGAATGTCATGAGCGCGAACAAAGCGGCACTGCGCTCGGCGTTGCACCTGGCCCACACGCGCCAGGACATTGATAGCGACGCCTTTAACGCGATCTACCGCGTACTGGAAGGACGCTCGGCGATGCTTTGGGATGGCCACCCCCTGCATTGTCACGACCTGACGATGATGTCCTCATCGCTGACCGGCATTGTGATTTTTGGTGCAAAATCGAGCCGGGCAACCAAGGCTACCCGCATCATTGCCTACATTCCGGATGACCCGCAGCATCCGCTCAAGCTGTACGCCGACACCGTGGCGTTCATGACCGAACTGACCCGCAAGCTGCGTTCGGCCGCTTATCAAACCTTCTTCAGCCGCTTCGTCGATCACGCGGAACGAGGGCATTTTTTTGCCGACCTCAACAGTCGCTTGCGAACAGTGACATGGCATCAACACACTCACGGCGATCCACTGCCAAGCTGGCGCGAAACGCCCATCGACAAGCCTAACCTGCAATTTTCGATGACGCCGTTCAGAGCGGGCCTGTGGAATCACCTGTACCAGCGACAACTAAACAAAATCATCAATGACGCGAGCACACTCGCCGTCTCCACCGCTCGTGCCGATCAAACTGCGCGATGGGCGCTGTGGGACGCGTTCAGCAAAATTGCCTCCACGATCCTTGAAGTAGCGACGTTTGTTGCCCTGCCCTTTGTGCCGTTTCTGGGCGAGTTGATGCTGGCCTATATGGCCTACCAGCTCCTCGACGAGACCTTTGAAGGGATCATTGACTGGGCGCAAGGGCTGAAAAAACAAGCGTTCGAGCACTTGATCGGCATCGTCGAAACGGCGGTGCAAGTGGGAACCTTCGCGGTGGGCGGCGCCATCGCCGCCGGCACCTTCAGTCGCCTCCTATCCCGCGAAACGGCGGCACTGATCGCGCCGCTAAAACCCGTACCCACACCAGAGGGCAAAACCAAATACTGGAAGCCGGATCTGGCGCCGTACGAACAAACCATCGAACTGCCGGCAGAGAAAAACCCCGATCTCCTGGGCCTGTACCGCCACGAGGGCAAAACGCTTCTGCCCCTTGAAGGAAAGCTGTATGCCGTACGGCCAACTCGCGATACCGGTCAGTTTCAGATTGAACACCCAAGCCGCGTCGACAGCTATAAGCCGTCATTGCAGCACAACGGTCATGGCGCCTGGCAAACAGAACTGGAGCAACCCCTGCATTGGGACCGGGAAACCGTCATGCGGCGTCTAGGGCACAGTGTCGAATCGTTTTCCAGCGCCGAGCGTGAACAGATTCTGCGAATCAGTGGTTTTCACGACAACGTGCTGCGAGAAACCCATGTCGAAAACCATCGCCCGCCATCGCTGCTGACCGACACGATCAAGCGTTTCAGGATCGACCGGGATATTCAGACGTTTATCGAACAGATTGGCAGCGACCAGCCTGAGCAATACAGCAAGGCTGATCCGCTCATGCAGCATCAGTTGCTGACCCGATTCGACTCATGGCCTGTCGATACCGCCTTGCCGGAGCCGAGAGCCCAGACACAAGCCTTGCGAAAGCAGACCGCGGATATCGCCCGAAACAACCGCAAGTCGCTGTTCGAGCTTCGCTATCGCGAACAGGAAATGACTGCCGATCCAGCTACCCAACAGCTGCTTGCCGACTTTGAGGGATTACCCACCGATATCGCTCAAGAGCTAGTGAGCAATGCGTCGGGCAACGAACTGAGGCAATTGCACAACGGGGCCACACCTCAACGCCTGAAAGACGTCGCAAGGAAAGCCCTGGAGGCTGTGCGCGCATCCCGAGCTTATGAAGGCCTCTTTTCTGACGCCCTGGTGACCGCAGACACCCACACGCTCGCCTTGCACAGCCTGGATTTGCTACCCGGATGGCCTGCCAACGTGCGCATCGAGGTGAGGGACTTTGCCCATGACGGGACCGTGCGCAACAGCATTGGCCCAGTCGACGCATCGATCCGAAAAACGCTGGTGCGCAGTGAAGACGGCGCTTATCAAGTACTTGATGACAAGCAAACTCAGCAGTTCTCGGGCGTTTTTTATCAGGCCATCCTTCAAGCACTGCCGGATACCGAGCGCACCACATTGGGCTTTTCCATCGGGGAAGGACAAATGCTCAAACAACGCATTGCCGAGCAGGCTCTGGACCACCCAAAGCTACGTGCACTCTTTGCGAAAAACCCCCATCGAAAACCCTTTTATGACCCAACGACCATGCGCCTGCCCGGAGGTACGGAAGGTTACCCGCACATTGGTCCCGCAACTCCAACGCTCAACGAAAGGGTGCGCGAGGTTTACCCAAGCCTCTCCGAGGACGAAATCCAGTCCATGGTCCTCATGCTGCAGCGTCATCCCAGTGGCGCCCGTGTAGAACTTTCACGGCTGGCAAACGAGTTGGCCCGTCTGCACCAGGATCTGGGGCGCTGGATAAACGACGCCCCGACCGTCCACCCGCAAACCCGACTTGCATTGAGCGACCTGGACCGCGAGATCGCGCGTCGCAATCGCACCCAGCTTGCCCAGGAAATCCAGCGCAGCTGGCGCCGCCAATCCGAGCGCGATTTCGATGCGCCCGATGGCAGCGAGCAGTATGTACTGAGGTTTGCAGAACCGATCCTGGGCGACTTGCCGTCGCTGACCGCTGGCTTCAGTCATGTGTCGCTGCTTTCTCTGGAAGGCAATCATGCTGCGCAGGGTGTATCGGAGTTCCTGGACAGATTTAGTGGGCTTCGTCGCCTGGAGCTGCGCCGTTTCGCCTTGACCACCCTCCCCGAGGCCATCACCCGAATGCCGAACCTCGATGCGCTGGTGTTAAGTAATTGCGGTATCAGGATGAACACAGCCACGTGGTCGAAAGTGACTGCATTAGACAAACTGGTCATGCTGGACCTGTACAAAAACCCGTTCGAAATCGTACCTCGCATCGACTCGATGAATGAGCTGGTTCACCTTGATCTAAGCGACACCAATCTGACCGATATTCCGACCGGAGCCCTGCAACATCCAAAGCTCGACACACTCCTGCTGATGAACAACAAGATCAGTGAATTACCTGTCGAGTTATTCGAGAGCTCACTGTACGACAAGCGCGGTGTGCACCTTACGCACAACCCGATTTCCAACCGTTCACGGGAACTCGTCAAACAACATCACTTCGACAGTGACTACGACATGGGCGTCTATGCACCCGAGGCGGACATTGATCGCGTTAAAACGCTGTACCCAGGCATGGAGGTCGAGCAAGCGAGCGAGTTTGTCTACGAGTTGCCGGGCACGCTGGAGGATGGTCGGGCAGAACTGACGCGCCTGGAAGCGGAGCTGACTCGTTTGAGAACTGATCTGTCTACCTGGACCGCCGACCTTCCCGCTCGACACCCGCTGACGGGTCAGCCTTTCACCGCCGCCGAACTCTTTGTCGAACAAGCCAACCGTGACGAGCTCAAGCAGGCGCTGGAGCAATGCTGGCAGCATGAATCCGAACTGGATGATTTCAACGACGGTATAACGCCCACCTACGAACTTACTGTCCGCTCGGTCATCAACGGACAATTACCTACACTGAATGCAGACTTCAGCCATGTTTCAGCGCTGGAGATTCAGAGTGCCAGTGGCGTGACATATATCGGTCGCTTCCTGGAGTCCTTCCCCAGCCTCAAAAGCCTGCGGCTGCGCGACTGCACGCTGGGCAACATTCCAGAAGCCGTGTTCAACATGGGCCAATTGCGATCCCTTTCACTTCCCGCTTGCCGCGTCAGACTGTCAGTAGAGTCAGCGAACGCATTGGCCGGAATGGAACAGCTCGATTACCTAGACCTAGGCTCCAACCCACTGGGACAAACCGTTGATCTCAGCCAGATGCCGGACCTGTCGACCCTCCTGCTCGACAACACTGGCATCACCGAAATACCAAACGGCCTGCTTCATCTGACCGATCTGGACTGGGTAGACCTGAGCGCCAATGCGATCACCGAACTGCCCAGCGACTTGATGGAACTGCCAGTGGAAACGGCAGAGAACATTACGTTGCGAGGCAACCCGTTGTCGGAGGAAAGCCTGTTACGGCTGATCAGTTACTACGAACGCACGGGAGCAGATTTCGGCGTGGACGAAGTCATCGATCGAGGTGAAGTGCAAATGTCCACCTCTGAAGGCTCCGAGGTCGACGAGTAACTCAGCCGCGCTCGGACGGCACCGACGACAACTCGAACGGACTGCTGCTGCGCCGCTGGTTGCGATCTTCCCGCGGTGTGGCACCGAAGAAATTGCGGTAGGCGCTGGAGAAATGCGGCCCCGAAGAGAAGCCACACGACAAGCCGATCTGGATGATCGACTTGCTGGTTTGCATCAACATTTGCCGGGCCTTGTTCAGGCGTAATTCCAGGTAGTACTGGCTCGGCACACGATTGAGGTATTGCTTGAAGATCCGCTCCAACTGCCGACGGGACACGCACACATGCTGGGCGATTTCGTCGGTGGTCAGCGGCTCTTCGATGTTGGCTTCCATCAGCAACACCGCTTGGGTGAGCTTCGGATGGCTGGAACCGAGACGGTTTTGCAGCGGGATACGTTGACGCTCGCCGCCCTCGCGGATACGTTCGACCACCAGTTCTTCGGACACGGCACCGGCCAGTTCTGCGCCGTGATCACGGGCCAATACTGCCAACAGCAAATCGAGTACCGACAGGCCGCCACACGCGGTCAGTCGATCGCGATCCCAATCGAACAGGTGACTAGTGGCGATGACTTTCGGGAAGCGTTCGGCGAAATCGTCCTGCCAGCGCCAATGCACGGCAGCGCGATACCCGTCGAGCAAACCCAATTGCGCCAGCGGGTACACACCGGCCGACAAACCGCCAATCACACAACCGGCCCGGACCAATTGTTTCAACGCACTGCTGAGCGCCGGCGCGAGTGCGGTCGGCGGCTCATCGGCGAGCAGAAACAGTTTCTGGAAGTTTTCGAGCTTGCCGACCCACGGTTCACCCGGCAATTGCCAGGCGCCTTCGGTCGGCGGTTCGGCCTGCAAAAACGACAGTTCGTAAACCACATCCGGATGCACACGCTGGGCAACACGCAAGGCCTCCTCAGCCAGCGCAAGCGTCAGGGCTTTAGTGCTGGGCCAAATCAGGAAACCAATTCGATGGGCAGTCATGGCGGGCAATCCGAAACGAGAACAGTGTTAGAAGCCGAAAGCGGCTGCAACCAAATTAGACCATCTGGCGCGCGGTGCGCAGCATGACCTAATTTGGTGCGTAACGGGAGCTATTACTTGAGGCTGCCCGAGAGGAATTGTTGCAAACGTTCAGACTGCGGATTAACCAGCACTTCACGCGGGTTGCCACTTTCTTCAACGACACCTTTGTGCAGGAATACCAACTGGTTCGACACTTCACGAGCAAAGCCCATTTCGTGCGTCACCACCACCATGGTCCGGCCTTCCTGGGCCAGGGCCTGCATGACTTTCAGCACGTCGCCGACCAGTTCCGGGTCGAGTGCCGACGTCGGTTCGTCAAACAGCATTACCTCGGGTTCCATCGCCAGCGCACGGGCAATGGCCACACGCTGCTGCTCGCCGCCGGACATGTGGCCAGGGTAGGCGTCTTTACGGTGGCCCACGCCTACTTTATTCAGGTAGTGCTCGGCTTTTTCGCGGGCTTCGGCCTTGGACATGCCCAGTACGTGAACCGGTGCTTCCATGATGTTTTCCAGCGCGGTCATGTGCGACCACAGGTTGAAATGCTGGAACACCATCGACAGGCGCGAACGCATGCGTTGCAGCTGTTTCGGGTCGGCCGCCTTCAGCGCGCCGTCCTTGTTGGCGACCAGTTTCAGCTCTTCGTTGTTGAGCAGAATCTTGCCCGCGTGCGGCTGCTCCAGCAGGTTGATGCAACGCAGGAAGGTACTTTTGCCGGAGCCACTGGAGCCGATGATGCTGATCACATCGCCAGCCGCCGCTTTCAGGGACACGCCCTTGAGCACTTCGTGACTGCCATAGCGTTTATGCAGGTCTTGGACTTCAAGTTTGTACATGCGGTCGGTTCTCACAAAAACAGTCAGTCAGTCGTTGAGCAAGCGCCCGTGACGCAGCGCTTCGCGCCCCGCCACCTTGGCCAGCCAGAAACCGGGTTGGGCATAACGCAGCCGTTCAATGGCAAACAGCACCCCGGACGTACCAGCACACACCGTGCTGACCCGATCCGACAACGGATCGATCACTTCAAAAATCTCGTCACCGGCTTCGATCCACTCACCGGGTTTACGCAGAAAACTCACCACACCAGGGTGCGGTGCAAACAGCAATTCGGTGCCGTCGAACGGCAGGCCTTCGCACGCTTCTTGCGCAGGTTTGGGCCATTCGCCGCTGATCAAGCCTTGCTCGGCGAGGAACGCCAGAATGCCTTCGGCGTGAGCCTCAGACTCAAGACGACCGGTATCGGCCTGACCACCTAATTCAATGGTAGTCGCCAGACAGGCCAGCGGAATCTGTGCATCAGGGAACAGGCGCGACAGACGCAGCCATGGCAGCGAGCAGGCTTCGTCAAAAGAACTGCCGCCGGAATCTTCCGCCAGCAGGCCGACCCGCACATTCAAGTGCGCCGCCAATGAACGCCACTGCGGCCAGTGTTGCGGCAAGGCGTACATGTGCAGCGCCGCTTCAGCATCGCAGTGCAAATCCAGCACAACATCGGCGGTGCAGGCGTGGCTGAGCAAGATGCGCTGCATGCCTTGCAACTGGCTACTCGCCTCTGGCAATGCGGCCAGATGATCAGCCATTGCCTGACGGATCAGGCGAATATTGGCGTGCGGATCGTCACCCAGGCTTTCTGCCAACGCAGCCGCAACCGGCGCGCTCAGCTCGACGAAATCGCGATTGAAATTCTTGCCGCTGCCCGCCTCGAAACGCCCTTGATGATTGCCTTGAAGCAGTTGACCGAGGCCCATCGGGTTGGCCACCGGCACCAACTCGATCACACCGTTGAGCAAGCCTTGGGCTTCGAGCTCGGCCAGGCGCTTTTTCAGCTCCCAAGCCGTGCGCATCCCCGGCAGCTCATCGGCGTGCAGGCTGGCCTGAATGTAGGCCTTGCGCTCGCCACTACCGAAGCGGAACACCGAAATCTGGCGTTCGCTGCCCAGGTGGCTCCACGGCAATGCATGATCGATGCGTTCCATTTCAGTGCTTCCGCGGGGCCAGATAGCCCAGCCAGCGACGCTCGGCCATTTTGAACAGCTTCACCAGAATGAAGGTCAGGCACAGATAGAACACGCCGGCGGTGATGTAGGCCTCGAACGGCAGGTAGAACTGGGCGTTGACCGTGCGCGCGGCACCGGTGATGTCGATCAGGGTCACGATGGACGCCAGACTGGTGGTTTGCAGCATCATGATCACTTCGTTGCTGTACTGCGGCAGCGCCCGGCGCAGGGCCGATGGCAGCAGGATGCGCTTGTACAATTTGTAGCGCGACATGCCCATCGCCTTGGCGGCTTCGATCTCGCCGTTCGGCGTGGCACGCAGGCTGCCGGCGATGATCTCGGCGGTGTAGGCGCTGGTGTTGATCGCAAAGGCCAGGCATGCACAGAACGTTGCGCTGGACAGCCACGGCCAGAGGAAGCTTTCACGCACCGCTTCGAATTGCGCCAACCCGTAGTAGATCAAAAACAGCTGCACCAGCATCGGCGTGCCGCGGATCACGTAGGTGTAGAGCCAGGCGGACATGTTTACGGCCGCGTTCTTCGAGACACGCATCAGGCCCAGTGGCAACGCGCACAGCAGGCCGAAAAACAGCGACAGCGCGAGCAATTTGAGGGTAGTCACCAAGCCGCCGAGGTACAGCGGCAAGGCCTCCCAAATGACGTTGTAGTCGAAGATCATAGATCAGCCGCCCTTACGCCTACCGAGTAGCGCTTCTCAAGGTGACGCAATGCCAGCAACGAGACACTGGTGATCACCAGGTACATTGCCGCCACCGCGAGGAAGAAGGTGAAAGGCTCGCGGGTGGCATCTGCCGCCTGCTTGGCCTTGAACATCATGTCTTGCAGCCCCACTACCGAAATCAGCGCAGTAGCTTTGGTCAACACCAGCCAGTTGTTGGTAAAGCCCGGAATCGCCAAGCGAATCATCTGAGGCACCAATACCCGGAAGAACACCTGAAAGCTGCTCATGCCGTACGCCATGCCGGCCTCTGCCTGCCCTTTCGGAATCGCCATAAAGGCGCCACGGAAAGTTTCCGACAGGTACGCACCGAAGATAAAACCCAGGGTGCCGATACCGGCGGCCAACGGGTTCAGGTCGATGTAGTCGTCAAAACCGAGCAGCGGTGCGACGCGGTTGAGCAGGTCCTGGCCGCCGTAGAAAATCAGCAGGATCAGCACCAGATCGGGAATACCGCGGATCACCGTGGAATACAGATCGCCCAGCCAGGCCAGCCAGCGAATCGGCGACAGACGCAGCGCCACGCCGATCAGCCCCAGAACGATGGCCAGGACCATGGACGACAAGGCGAGCTGAAGCGTCAGCCATGCGCCATCGAGGATGACAGCCCCGTAGCCTTTCAACATGATTCAGGTCCTCGAAAGTTGGGATGAAAAAATGGCGCAAACCTCAGTGATCCTGTTGCTTGCGCCATTTCGGACTTTTCGTTGCGACGTATTTACTTGCCGTAAATGTCGAAGTCGAAGTACTTGTCCTGGATTTGCTTGTACTTGCCGTTCTCACGAATGGCGGCGATGGCGGCGTTGAGCTTGTCCAGATCAGCCTTGTCACCTTTGCGAACAGCAATACCTACGCCGTCACCGAAGTATTTGATGTCGGTGAAGGCCGGGCCCACGAACGCGAAGCCTTTACCTGCGTCGGTTTTCAAGAAGCCGTCATTCAACAGCGTAGCGTCTGCCACGGTGCCATCGAGGCGGCCAGCGGCCACATCGAGGTAAATTTCGTTCTGCGAACCGTAAGGCTTGACCTCGGCACCCAGCGGGGCCAGGACTTCGCGGGCGAAACGCTCGTGGATCGAACCACGTTGCACGCCGATGTTCTTGCCCTTCAATTCAGTCAGGCCTTCGCTGACTTGAGTGCCAGCCTTCATGACCAGGCGCGCCGGAGTGTTGTAGTACTTGTTGGTGAAGTCGACCGACTTCTTGCGATCTTCAGTGATCGACATCGACGACAGGATCGCGTCGATCTTGCGCACTTTCAGTGCCGGGATCAGACCGTCGAACTCTTGCTCGACCCACACGCACTTGACCTGCATCTGCTCGCACAGGGCGTTGCCGATGTCATAGTCGAAACCCACGATGCTGCCGTCCGGCGCTTTCGAAGCGAACGGAGGGTAAGCCGCTTCGATGCCAATTTTCAGAGGCTTTTCATCGGCGAAGGTTGGCAAGGACAGCACGGACAGTGCCAGGGCGCCAAGCAGCACGAGTTTCTTCATCTTGGGACTCCATCGGTAAAGGGCAAAAACGGCAGAGTGAGCGACAGCCCAATATGCGAGTGAGTAGAACCACAAAGCGATGCTGCGCTGTAGGAATCGCGCGCTTTTTTCAACGCGAGCCACAACGAGCGAGTGATCGGCATTCTAACGACAGGCCCGAAGCCGATATTTCTTCAATGCGACAACTAATTACAGAAGCACCGAGAAAGCCGCCTGAGCGCGTTGACAGCCCTGCAAATTCATGCAGGAGCAAAAGACAGTGAACCGATCTATATTGCAAATTGCGGGCCTATTATTGGCAAACCCTTCTAATCCGGCAAGCTTGGCGTTATGTCTTATTTTTCAGGGGGACTGAGTAGGCCCGGTAATGGGGTTTGGCGTTTCCCAATGCCCCGGATCGGCGCGGGCGGTTACACATTTAGTTACTTGAAGGGTGATGGGTAACAGTGGGAAGCGGACTACGAACAGAGTCGATATTTATTGGCCGTTGTTTATGAGGTGTCTGACAGATTGTCATCGCGGGCAAGCCTTGCTCCTACGGATCGAGGTCATCCGCAAATGTGGCGATCTACCCAAATCCTGTAGGAGCAAGGCTTGCCCGCGAAGAGGCCCGAACTGCCCACACAAAAACCCAGAGCACAAAAAAACCCCACCAGGCTCAACACCTGGCAGGGTTTCGATGACTCAAGAACCGCTACTTAAGCAACGTTCATGGTCTTGTGCGTATCAATCAAATGCTGCACCACACCCGGATCGGCCAGGGTGGAGATATCCCCCAACCCATCGTACTCAGCCGTCGCAATCTTGCGCAGAATCCGCCGCATGATCTTGCCCGAACGGGTTTTCGGCAGCCCCGGCGCCCACTGGATCACATCCGGCGACGCAATCGGACCAATCTCCTTACGCACCCAGTTTTTCAGTTCCAGGCGCAGTTGCTCGCTCGGCTCTTCGCCGCCGCTCAGGGTGACGTAGACATAAATGCCCTGCCCCTTGATGTCGTGCGGTACACCAACCACGGCCGCTTCGGCGACTTTCGGGTGAGCGACCATCGCGCTTTCAATTTCGGCGGTGCCCATGCGGTGGCCGGACACGTTGAGCACGTCATCCACGCGACCGGTGATCCAGTAGTAGCCATCCGCATCACGACGCGCACCGTCACCGGTGAAATACATGCCGCGGAACGTCTTGAAATAGGTATCGACGAAGCGGTCATGGTCACCGTACAGCGTGCGCGCCTGACCTGGCCACGAATCGAGAATCACCAGGTTGCCCTCGGCAACGCCTTCGATGATGTTGCCCAGGTTGTCGACCAAGGCCGGCACCACGCCGAAGAACGGACGCGCCGCCGAACCCGGCTTGAGGCCATGAGCCCCCGGCAACGGGCTCATCAAGGTTGCGCCGGTTTCAGTCTGCCACCAGGTATCGACAATCGGGCAACGGGATTGGCCGACGTTCTTGTAGTACCAATCCCACGCTTCCGGGTTGATCGGCTCACCAACCGAACCCAACAGACGCAGGCTGCTGCCATCCGCGCCCTCAACGGCAGCGGTGCCCGATGCCATCATCGCGCGGATCGCGGTCGGAGCGGTGTAGAGGATGTTGACCTTGTGCTTGTCGACGATCTTCGCCACCCGGGTGATGTCCGGATAGTTCGGTACGCCTTCGAACAGCAGCGTGGTCGCGCCATTGGCCAACGGGCCGTAGACGATATAAGTGTGGCCGGTGACCCAACCGACGTCGGCGGTGCACCAGTAGATTTCGCCCGGGCGGTAGTCGAACACGCGCTCATGGGTCATGGCCGCATACAGCAGGTAACCGCCGGTGGTGTGCTGCACGCCCTTCGGCTTGCCGGTCGAACCGGAGGTGTAAAGGATGAACAGCGCTTCTTCGGCGCCCATCTCTTTCGGCGCGCAGACAGTGCCGGCCACTTTCATCAGGTCTTCGTACCAGATGTCGCGATGCTGGTTCCACTTGATCTCGCCACCGGTGCGTTGGCACACGATGACTTTCTGAATGCTGCTGGTTTCCGGGTTGGTCAGCGCGTCGTCGACGTTGGCCTTGAGCGGAATCTTCTTGCCGGCACGAATACCTTCGTCCGCGGTGATCACCACTTTGGATTTGCAGTCGATGATGCGACCGGCCAGGGCTTCCGGCGAGAAACCACCGAACACCACCGAGTGAATCGCGCCGATCCGGGTGCACGCCAGCATGGCGACCACGGCTTCGGGGATCATCGGCATATAGATAGTCACCACGTCGCCGCGGTGCACATCCTGGCCGCGCAAGGCGTTGGCGAACTTGCAGACTTGCTCGTGCAGCTCACGGTAGGTGATGTTGCGGCTTTCGGAAGGATCATCCCCTTCCCAAATGATCGCGATTTGATCGCCGCGCTCGGCCAGATGACGGTCGAGGCAGTTGTAGGAAACGTTCAGCGTGCCGTCGGCGAACCATTTGATGTCGACATGGTGATCGTCGAAAGACGTCTGTTTCACCGTGGTGAAAGGCTTGATCCAGTCGAGGCGCTTGGCTTGCTCGCGCCAGAAGCCGTCCGGGTTGACGACCGACTGCTGGTACATGGCCTTGTAGGTCGCCTCGTCAGTCAGCGTGTTAGCCAGGACCTCGGGACGAACGGGATACAGAGAAGCCGCACTCATCTTTCTTACCTCGGTGGAATAGTTGTTTTTGTATGACACCGTTTTAGCCGGGCCGGCCCTATAGAACCATTCGACGATGGTAGTAACAAGCCCCTACAAAATGCCCTGAAAAGCCCAAAACAAGCTTGGAACACACGTCCCAAACACACCGCCCCCCTGTAGGAGCGAGGCTTGCCCGCGAAGAACGATAACGCGGTCCACCTGAAGTAACTCCATCACCAAGATCGCCAGCCAACCGCCTCTTACAACGTTAATCGAAGATTGTTACGAATTCCGTCAAAGGTGTTTATCAAAACCACGCCTATATGAATGAAAACTCCACGCCTAAAATCTGCCCCGCCAACAAGGCAACCTGATTAACCGAGTTGCAGCCCCCACGAAGGCAGTTAATCAAATAC
The DNA here is from genome assembly GCF_019956415.1 of Pseudomonas sp. GL-B-19. Taxonomy (GTDB): domain Bacteria; phylum Pseudomonadota; class Gammaproteobacteria; order Pseudomonadales; family Pseudomonadaceae; genus Aquipseudomonas. The sequence continues at coordinate 2,401 of NZ_JAHBDK010000030.1, read as the reverse complement.
CCCGACACCCAAGCTCCACACGCAACCCCACAAAGGTTGCGTGACCCCATTCGACCTCTAAAAGGTAAATCTGAAATGAAAGCTTTATTAGTTCTGGCCCTCAGCAGCTTGTGCGCAACCGCCATGGCAGACGAGGCCCCGACTGATGTCGCACAGCAACAACCGGCCGTTGAGCAATACACTTACGCCACTCACCTGGACATCGCCAAAGTTGTTTCCATGAGCGAAGTACCGAACGTGTGTGAAGTTGTCCCGATGAAAATGGAATACGAAGACTCCAAGGGCCAACGCCATATTCTTAACTACAGCGTGATGGGTAACGGCTGCTCTAACGGCTGATCTCGACTGTACCGAATCGGATCATTTCAGCTGATCGTTGAAGGTCTATTCCAGCCCGGCTCCGGTCGGGCTCAGTTGTGTTTGCAGACGGCGAAAACCGCTACGAAACACAACATGTAGTGAAAAACAGCCTTTTTGGCTATTTTTTGAGCAGAAACAATCCAGCGTCAAAATTTACGAAAAAAAATCTACACCGGCCAAAGCCCTGTATTCCCTCGGTTTGCCCGAAAAACCCGCCCTTCCGGCCATTCCATGAGCCGATTCGCCGCACCACGCCGGTGAAAATTTCCCTATAATGCCGCCTTAACGGGCCTGCAATATTCCCTTACAGGGATGGAACGCCAGTCTGAAGCCCCGCAGTAGCGTTTAACGCTGGTTGCGCCCATCAGTGGCTCTCGGAACCCCGTACAAAATTCTGTTTTATTGCCTGCCTCGGCTGCAAAAAACGATTCCTTTAGATCCAACGCGGTCAGAGCGACCGTGTGAACAACCATCACACGGGCATCTGGCCCTCACGCAGGAGACGACACGTCATGCTGAGCTGGGACGAATTCGACAAAGAAGACAGCGGCGAAGCCGTGGTAAAAGGCGCTAACGCCGGCCACGCGACCGAAGCCAACATGGACCGACTCGACACCGCTGGTGGTGTCGCCGCTCAAGAAGCTCGCGCCGTTACCGCGAACGACTCTGCCGCAATCGCCCGTGCCAAAGCTGCCCTGGACACCCTCGACGTCGCCGAAGGCCTCGCCGAACTCGAAGGCGCCTCCGCCCGTGTCGCTGTCGACGAAAAGCGCATGATCAACTGCCGCGCCGACCTCAACCAACTCGTGCCGTTCAAGTACGACTGGGCCTGGCAGAAGTATCTGGACGGTTGCGCAAACCACTGGATGCCGCAAGAAGTCAACATGACCGCCGACATCGCCCTCTGGAAAGACCCGGAAGGCCTGACCGACGACGAGCGCCGCATCGTCATGCGCAACCTCGGCTTCTTCTCCACCGCCGACTCCCTGGTTGCCAACAACCTGGTCCTGGCCGTGTACCGCCTGATCACCAACCCGGAATGCCGCCAGTACATCCTGCGCCAGGCCTTCGAAGAGGCGATCCACACCCACGCCTACCAGTACTGCATCGAATCGCTGGCCATGGATGAAGGCGAGATCTTCAACATGTACCACGAGATCCCATCGGTCGCGAAAAAAGCCACCTGGGGCCTCAAATACACCCGTTCGATCTCCGATCCGAAGTTCGAAACCGGCACCGTCGAAACCGACAAAGAGTTGCTGCGCAACCTGATCGCCTACTACTGCGTTCTGGAAGGCATCTTCTTCTACTGCGGTTTCACCCAAATCCTCTCCATGGGCCGCCGCAACAAAATGACCGGCGTCGCCGAGCAGTTCCAGTACATCCTGCGCGACGAATCCATGCACCTGAACTTCGGCATCGACGTGATCAACCAGATCAAAATCGAAAACCCGCACTTGTGGGATGCTGAGATGAAGGAAGAGGCTTCGCAGATGATTCTGCAGGGGACTCAACTTGAGATTGAATACGCTCGGGACACCATGCCTCGCGGCGTGTTGGGCATGAATGCGGCGATGATGGAGGACTATCTGAAGTTCATCGCTAACCGTCGTTTGTCGCAGATTGGGTTGAAGGAAGAGTATCCGGGGACTACGAACCCGTTCCCTTGGATGAGCGAGATTATGGACTTGAAGAAAGAGAAGAATTTCTTTGAGACGAGAGTTATTGAGTATCAGACTGGTGGGGCATTGAGCTGGGATTGATTTCCGAGCTCGCCGCAATTTGACGATTGCAGTCTGAGTCGTTGAGTCGAAAAAGCAAAAGCCCCGATCTGATCGGGGCTTTTTTGTTGGACGATGAGTAGTCCTTTTCCATCCCTACGCGACAACGCTAAATCTCCTACAGCACTTACAGTGATCTGGTCCAGTAATTTTGGACATTGTTTTCGGTTCTCACGCCGCCATCTTTTCTGCCGCTACCGGCGAGTGGTAACCGTTGTAGCTGTGGCGCCTTACATTGTTGTAGCGCGCCACATATCGGT
>NZ_JAHBDK010000029.1 GCF_019956415.1 Pseudomonas sp. GL-B-19 | reverse complement strand
ACCGATATGTGGCGCGCTACAACAATGTAAGGCGCCACAGCTACAACGGTTACCACTCGCCGGTAGCGGCAGAAAAGATGGCGGCGTGAGAACCGAAAACAATGTCCAAAATTACTGGACCAGATCAGCTTGCCCGCGAAGAGGCCAGTACATTCAATATTGATGTCGACTGACACTCAGCTTTCGCGGGCAAGCCCGCTCCTACAGGGGGATTGTGTTGTTTGTCGCCCTCCATCATTTCAAAGGTGATCCCATGTTCATCATCGCTTTTCTGGGCGGCATTTTGACCGTCCTCAGTCCCTGCATCCTGCCGGTCGTACCGTTCCTGTTCGCCGGGGTCAAACATACCCGTTCCTCCATCCTGCTCACCCTCGGCGGCATGGTCCTGACCTTTGCCCTGATCTCCAGCCTGGCCGTGGTCAGCAGTGAGTGGGTGGTGCAAGCCAACAACACCGGTCGTCAGGTCGCCCTGATCGTGATGGTGCTGTTTGCCGTGTCGCTGATCTCTGCCCGGGTCGGTGACTTGATGGCCGGTCCGTTTGTGGCGCTTGGCAATCGCCTTGACCCCGACAACCGCAACCTGTCCGGTCCGTTGAGTTCGGTGATGATCGGTGTTGCCACCGGCCTGCTGTGGGCACCCTGCGCCGGGCCGATCCTCGGTGTGATCCTGACAGGGGCCATGCTGCAAGGCGCCAATGCGCAAACCAGCCTGTTGCTGCTGGCGTACGGCCTGGGCAGCGCGTTGTCGCTGGGCACCTTGATTTTCGCCGGTCGCGGTCTGGTCAACCGTTTGAAAGCGTCGATCCCGGTCACCGGGTGGCTGCGTCGAGGTACCGGTGTTGCGGTGCTGGCTGCGGCGGCGGTGATTTCCACCGGAGCCGACAAAACCCTGCTGGCCGGCACTTCCTCCGAAGGCGTCAGCAGCCTCGAGAAAGGGGTGCTGGAAACCGTGCCGAAAGTAGTCGATTACTTCGTCAGCAAAGTGAAGGCCGATACGATGGACAACGCTCAAGGCGCCATGCCGTCACTGAACGGCGCCGTCGAATGGCTCAACTCGCCCGCCCTGACCAACGATTCCCTGAAAGGTAAAGTGGTGCTGGTGGATTTCTGGACCTACGACTGCATCAACTGCCAGCACACGCTGCCGTATGTGAAGGACTGGGCGAAGAAATACGAGAAGGACGGCCTGGTGGTGATCGGCGTGCACACCCCGGAATACGGTTTCGAGCGCATCATCGACAACGTCAAGGATCAGGTGAAAAAGCTTGGCATTACCTACCCGGTGGCCATCGACAACAATTACGCGATCTGGCGCAACTTCGACAATCAGTACTGGCCCGCGCATTACCTGATCGACGCCAAGGGGCAGGTGCGTTACACCCACTTTGGTGAAGGCAGCTACGACACTCAGGAGAAGGTGATCCAGCAACTGTTGGAAGAGGCGAAAGCCCCGGCTGCATAATCGATCAAATCAATGGCCCACAGGCTACGCGCCTTGGGTCATTGGTTTGTTCGCCTGACTGCGCCGCCACGCGGCCGGGGGTGCACCGAACTCGCGACGAAAGGCCCGGCTGAACGCTGTATCGGTTTGGTAACCCACTTCTTCGGCAATGCGCATCAATGAACTGTTACTGCTGCGTAACAGGTTAGCCGCCAGCAACATCCGCCATTGCGTCAGGTACTGCATCGGCGAACTCCCGACCAATTGCTGAAAGCGCTCGGCCAAGACTGATCTTGAGGTGCCGGCTGTGCGCGCCAGCTCATCCAGCGTCCAGGCGTGACAGGGCTTTTTGTGCAGTGCGTTCAACGCACCGCCGACAATCCGGTCACCAACTCCGGCCAGCCACCCGGTACGCCCTTCGCCCTGTTCGTTCATGTACAGGCGCAGCACTTCGATGAACAACACTTCGGCCAGTTTCGCCAGCACACCTTCACCACCGGGCCTTGGCGAGCGGGCTTCGGCCAAGGCATAACGCACCGAAGATTCGAGCCACATGCCGGCATTCGAGCCGCGCACGTTGACCCGGACCACTGCCGGCAGCCCTGTCAACAACATGCCGGCCAACCGCGTATCGCACGCCAGATAACCGCACACCAACCGCGTGACCGCGCCGCCACCACCATAACTCAACTGCCGTGGCCGCCGCGCCAGCACCGCGTCCAGCCGTGCACCGGTGGCGGGCGGCAGGCCCGGTTTAGAACACATGCGATGAGCATGCCCTTGCGGGAAAACCACCACATCGCCGGCCGTCAGCAGCAACGGAGGGTCATCACCGAGTTCTACGTAACACTCGCCCTCGGTGATCAAGTGAAAGATCACCACACGTTCCGCACCGGGTTCCAGAAACGGTGCCGCCGTGTCGGCGCTGGGCGACTGATAGCACCAGGGCGCGGTGAACCGGGCATTGATGAAAATCGCGCCGACCAGGCGCACGACACGCAAGGTTTGTGACAGGGCGTCCATGGCGGTTTCCCGATGTGCGGATGGTGTTGATTGTGAGCCTGTCGAGGCCCCGCGCCCAACCTCCGGACGATCGGACAGAGTTGGCCGACGATCGGGCAGGACGCTGGCCTGCGCTGGGGCGATAGTTGGCCAACGGGGCCGCTTCCGACCCCGTCATCAATAACAAAAATGAGAGGTTGCCATGCCAAAGTTCGTCATAGAACGCGAGATCCCGGGCGCTGGAATACTGTCAGAGCGCGATTTGAAAGCCGCCTCGCTAAAGTCCTGCAATGTGTTGCGCGAGCTGCCAGAAGTGCAGTGGCTTCAGAGTTACGTCACCGGTGACAAACTCTACTGCGTGTACATCGCACCCAACGAAGCGCTCATCAAAGAACACGCCACCCGCAGTGGTTTCCCGGCCAACCGCATTTCCCAAGTGGCGAGCATTATCGATCCCACCACGGCGGAATAGGCCGCGATCGCGTTGCAATCCTTACGGAGCAGACTTCATGAGTACACCGATTGATCTCACTGCCCTGAAAAACCGCCAGATGGCCTCCTGGGCCAGCGGCGACTACGCCGTTATAGGCACCACGTTGCAGATTGTCGGCGAGCAACTCGCCGAAGCCTGCGACCTGCTCTGTGACGAGCGGGTGCTGGACGTGGCCGCCGGCAACGGCAATGCGACACTCGCCGCCGCACGCCGAGGCTGTAACGTCACCTCGACTGATTACGTGGCCGCATTGCTGGAACGTGGCGAAGACCGGGCCAGGGCAGAACGACTGGAGGTGACCTTCCAGGTGGCTGACGCTGAAGCGTTGCCGTTCGAGGACGCCAGCTTCGATGCCGTGTTGTCGACCTTCGGCGTGATGTTCACGCCCGACCAGCCCAAAGCTGCGGCCGAACTGGCGCGGGTTTGTCGCCCCGGTGGGCGGATCGGCCTGGCCAACTGGACGCCGGAAGGCTTTGTCGGGCAGATGTTCAAGACCCTGGGCCGGCACATGCCGCCACCGGCGGGGGCACAGCCGCCGTCCAATTGGGGCACCGAAGCCTGGCTGCATTCACACTTCGATGAACGCGACTTTCTGGTCCAGGTGACGCGCCGCACCTTCAACTTCCGCTATCGCTCGGCGGCGCACTTCATCGACGTCTTCCGCAACTGGTACGGTCCGCTCCATAAAGCCTTCGCGGCGCTGCCTCCCGAGGGTGCCCAGGCGTTGGAACAGGGCCTGACCGAGCTGCTGAACCGGGCGAACCGGGCAGGGGAGAAGTCACTGGTGGTGCCGAGCGAATACCTCGAAGTCGTCATCACAAGGCGCTGAGCTGGCGTAGATCTAATGTAGGAGCGAGCTTGCTCGCGAAGGCGGTGTATCAGTCGATATATAGGTTGACTGATACACCGCCTTCGCGGGCAAGCCCGCTCCTACAGGGGGATTATGGTGTTTTTTAGTTCTACGAGATGCTGGCACCACGAGCCTTCAATAGCTCGCGCAATACCGAGCGGTGACAGTGCACTTCTTCCTCGCAGTAACAACCAACGGCCAGCGATGTTTGATGGGAGAGGGCCGCCAGCAGGTCCAGTAACTGACTGGGCGCGGGATAGTTCATTTCAGCCTTGAACTTGCGTTTGAAGGCTTCCCAGGCTTTGTCATCGGTGGCCGCTTTGGCTTCGGCGAGCAACTCTGCGCTGGGTGACAGCAGCGGCTGCCAGACATCATAAAAATCCCGGCGGGCAAACTCGGCCTTCGGTACGCCGCGGGGCGGGCGGCGTACCGTTCCTAAACGCAGACCTTCATCGAGTGCGCGCGGTGAACCGAGTCGAACGATATGAATAGCCATGTCAGCATTATGGCTGACGCGAGCCATCAAACCACTCCCGGGCCGTGCGCAAGATGCAGACCCCCAGAAAGTAAGCCGACATCAGTAGCCAAATCCCCATCACCATCGGGTTAATGACCGGATGGTTGAGCACCAACGACAAACTGCACAGCAACCAGATGGCCGTCACGGCGATGTTGATCGGCATGAAGCGGCGCACGCGAAACGGGTGCAGAAACTTCATCCGCGTCACGGTCAACAAGGCCAGGCCGATGACCGTAAACAAAGTCACCCACGGTGTCGGCGCGATGATGTACAGGCATAGCGCAACCACGTTCCATGCGGCCGGAAAACCCTGGAAGTAGTTGTCTTTGCTTTTCATGTTGACGTTGCAGAAGCACAACAGTGACGACACCAGAATCAGCGACACCGTCAGCAGCAGCGTGTAATCCGGCAGCGGCACGTAGCGATAAATAAACAGCGCCGGGATGAACACATAGGTCAGGTAGTCGATCACCAGGTCCAGAATCGAGCCATCGAAACCTGGCAACACCGACTGCACATTGACCTTGCGCGCGAGTGCGCCGTCCAGCCCGTCGACGATCAGCGCGACCCCCAGCCACAGCAGGCAGTGGGTCGGCTGGTTTTCCAGCAGCGCGAGGGTGGCAAGGAAGGCGGTCACTACGCCGGTCGCGGTGAAACCATGGGCTCCCCATGCTTTGAGCCTGGCAATGTGTACGGTCGAAATCACGGGGCGTTCTCCAGAAAGTGAAGCAAGCCTGTTATCACCCTTCAAGTGAGGGTGTTGGCAAACCGGGTCGGGTTGCAGGTATCGACCGGGAATCCAGAGATAAGGTTCACCATCTGTAAATCCTGGCGGCGTGTCAGGTTTCACGCCAGCCCAACGGTGGTGGCGCATTTGCCGCCGAGGACTATCGTTGCGTGACTGATTCACTTCCCTTCAGGAGGACATCGTCATGAACACCAGCGATTTACTCGAACAATTACTGCGGGCCGGCCAGGGCTCGATTTCGCAACAGAGCGGCGCAAGCGCATCGTCTCAAGATCCGCTAGGCGGACTGGGCGGGTTACTGGGTCGCCTGATAGGCGGTGGGGGCGGCCGAAGCAGTGCCGGTGGTGGATTGGATGACTTGCTCGGCGGATTGCTGGGGGGCGGCGCACCGACGGGCGGTGTGACTCAAAATCGCTCCGGTGGCGGCACAAGTTATGCCGCCCTGGCATCGCTGGGAATGATGGCTTTTCAGGCGTATCAGGCCTGGCAGCGCAGTCAGGCCTCGGCGCCACAACAGCCGCCGCGCACAGTCGATTTATTGTCTGGCCCGGACGTCGAAGACCACAGCCATGCCGTGCTGCGCGCGTTGATTGCTGCGGCGAAGGCCGATGGCCGCATTGATGATGCAGAGAAGCAGATGATCAGCGCTGAAATCGGCAAACACACCGATGACCCGGACCTTCAGCAATGGCTGGATGAAGAAGTGGCCCGGCCGCTGGATGCCACCGATGTGTCGCTGTCGGCAACCGATCCGGCGATCGCGGCGGAAATGTACCTGGCCAGTGTGATGCTGGTGAATGATCAGGGTGAGGTCGAGCGTACCTGGCTGGACGAACTGGCGGCAGCGCTGAACATCGATCCCGAGTTGCAGGTGCATCTGGAACAGCAGGCCAAGGGTGGTGCTGCCTGAGGGGCCGCCACATAAATCATGTTGGCTATCAGATTGCTTTCGCGAGCAGGCTCGCTCCCACATTGGAATGCATACCCATGTGGGAGCGAGCAGGCTCCGGGCGGCGTTCCGACGAAGAACGATTACGCGATCGACTGTCTGGCTCGACTATCTACACCAGAAACGTAATGCCATGCGCCTCGGCAATCTCAAGTATCCGCGGCAAATCCTCCGGTACCCGTAGCCGATCCACCGCCGCAAAGAACTGCCCGCCCCGCGGATCTGAGACCACGCCAATCATTTTCGCGGTCGGGCTGATGTTCTTGTAAGCATGGATCGACCCACCGGGAATATGCACGTAGCCCCCGGCCGAAACCGTGGTGGACGTACCCGCCACTGTCATTTCAACCTCGCCGTCGACCACATAAAACGCCTCGTCCCATGGATGAAAGTGCGGCGGCGGCCCGCCACCTTGCACACGTGGGCCGTCGGGTGCCGCACCTCAGGCCCGTTTGTCCGGGTGATTTCAATGCCGATGGAATTTTTATCCGGCCCGGTCGCTCTGCTGAGTAGAGACGCCATCATGACCGAGGCATCGGCAGCAGGTGCGCCATGAACAAGAACCTGGATGATTACAACCGCCTGCGCGACTTTTCGGCGACTTCCGAACCCGCGGCGACCAAGCGCCCAACCCAAAAAACCGCGCAAGACCACGCGCTGCAGTTCTGCATTCAGAAGCACGACGCCTCACGACTGCATTATGACTTTCGCCTGGAACTCGATGGTGCGCTGAAAAGCTGGGCGGTGCCCAAAGGCCCCTCGCTCGACCCCAAAGTCAAGCGCCTGGCGGTCCACGTCGAAGACCATCCGCTGGACTACGCGACGTTCGAGGGCAGGATTCCGGAGGGGCACTACGGCGCTGGTGCGCCGTCGGCGCCACTCAACGGCGCCCACAAAGCCAAACTGCCCGACCAACTCAAACCCGAACTGGCGACGCTAGTGGAGAAGGCCCCGCAGGGGCGGTGGAGCTACGAAATCAAGTTTGATGGCTACCGGATCATGGCCCGCATCGACCACGGCGACGTCAAACTCTTCACCCGTAACGGTCACGACTGGACCCACAAATTGCCAAAGCAAGCCCAAGCGTTAGCGGCGCTGAACCTCGAATCGGCCTGGCTCGACGGCGAAATGGTGCTGGCCGACGAGCAGGGTGTGCCGGACTTTCAGGCGTTGCAAAATGCCTTCGACGCCGGTGCCAGCGCCAACATCCTGTATTACCTGTTCGACCTGCCTTACCTCAATGGCGTGGACCTGCGCGAGGTGCCGGTCGAAGAGCGCAGGGGGGCGCTGTCCACCGTGCTCAAACTCAATCAGGACCCATTGCTGCGCTTCTCGGACTCGTTCGACGAAGCGCCGGAAGCCTTGCTCGACAGCGCCTGCCAAATGCAGATGGAAGGGTTGATCGGCAAACGTCTGGGCTCGCCTTACGTGTCCCGGCGCAGCAGCGACTGGATCAAGCTCAAGTGCAAACACCGGCAAGAATTCGTGGTGGTCGGCTACTCCGATCCGAAAGGTTCGCGCAACGCCTTCGGTGCGTTGCTGCTCGGGTTGCATGACCGTGACAGCGGCCAGTTGCGTTACGCCGGCAAGGTCGGCACCGGGTTCAACGAGACCACGCTCAAGCGCATTTACGAACAGCTGAAACCGTTGCAGGCGAAGAAGCCTTCGGTGGTTAATCCACCGAGTGGTTTCGAGGCCAAGGGTGTGCACTGGCTCAACCCCGTGCTGCTGGCGCAAGTGGCATTCGCTGAGATGACCAAGGAAGGCTCGGTGCGCCATGCGGTGTTCCATGGCCTGCGCGATGACAAACCCGCCAAAGGCATTACAGAGGAGCAGCCGAAAGTGGTGAAGTCCCCAGAGAAAAAACCGGCCCAACCCGCACCGTCACAAATGGGTCTGGGCGAAGGCAAGGTGCGCATCACCCACCCCGACCGGGTCATCGACGCCTCCAGCGGCACCACCAAAGTGCAACTGGCCGAGTATTACGCCAGCGTTGCCGAGTGGGTTTTGCCTGAACTAAAGGATCGCCCGGTGGCGCTGGTTCGCGCGCCGGACGGCATTGCCGGTGAACTGTTTTTCCAGAAAAACGCCGAGCGCCTGGCCATTCCAGGCATCACCACGCTGGACAAGGAACTGACCGGCCAACCGGTGATGATCATCAACAACGCCCAAGCGCTGATCGGCGCCGTGCAGATGAGCACCGTGGAACTGCACACCTGGAATGCCACCGCAGACAACCTCGACCGGCCTGACCGCTTCGTGCTGGACCTTGACCCGGACCCGGCGCTGCCCTGGAAGAGCATGGTCGAAGCGACTCACCTGACGCTGTCAGTGCTCGATGAACTGGGGCTCAAGGCGTTTCTCAAAACCAGCGGCGGCAAAGGTATGCACCTGGTGGTGCCGCTGATCCGCAAGCTCGGCTGGGATGAAGTAAAAGACTTCAGCCATGCGATTGTCAGCCACATGGCCAAGCTGTTGCCGGAACGGTTTTGCGCGGTGTCGGGACCGAAAAACAGGGTAGGGCGGATCTTCATCGATTACCTGCGCAACGGTTACGGCGCCACCACCATTTGCGCCTACGCCGTACGAACCCGTGAAGGGTTGCCGGTGTCGGTGCCGATCTTTCGCGAGGAGGTCGCCGAACTCAAGGGCGGCAATCAATGGAACGTGCACACTGTGCATGAACGCCTGGCCGAGGTGGGAGATGCGCCTTGGGCGGATCTGAAGAAGACCCGGCAGACGATTACGGCTGAGATGCGACGGCGGGTGGGAATGAAAAAGTGATCGGAGGTGAAAATGCCGACGCCCCGTTCACGGGGCGCCGGTCGGACCTCTTTATTGCTTGAAAGCAGTTACTTGATGAATTGCTGGAGGTCAGAGTTCAGTTTGTCGATAGCGGTTTTGAAATCTTTCGCAGTGACATTCTGGCTTTCGTTTTCCAGGGTCGTGCCAAACACCTTGCGCACTACTCGGCCCACGGTCTGGTTGCTTTTGGCGTCGATGAATTCCGCCTCGATATACAGCTCGGTGTCCTGGTCGCGGTGGCCGGTGGCTGCTTGTGTCGCCCCGACGACGGCCGCAATAGGCACCACTTCATACCACTTCATACCTTCGTTCGAGGCGCTGACCCCAGTGATTGCCGCGCGCAGGATCAAGGTTTTGGCACCGGCCGGAGCGGCTGCCGGAGTGCTGACTACCTGGTATTTCGTGCCCAGTGTGGCCCGGGCTTTGGTGGTCATGTAGTTCTGAATATCGGTCAGCGTCTGCTGATTGACCCGTTCATTGGGTTTCGGCGCTGGATAGAAATCCAACTTGTTGAACACCACGGTGTTATACGCATTCGGGTTCCAGGATGGGCTCACCCAACGCATCGCGGTACCACCGCTTGGGGTTTCGACTTCCTTCAGGTTGTTGTAGCTCGACAGGAAACCGGAGTACTGCGTCGTCTCCGTGACTTTCGAGGTGCAACCGCCCAACAGGACGCCGGTGAGTGCAGCACCGATGAACAAGCTTCGGGACAGAATCATAGTGGTGTTTACTCCATGGTTTAAGTCGTGTTTTTTTTTTTGCTACGCATCAAAAACGCCAAGTCATGTTCCCGGTCAGCGCTTGAATCCATGCATTGTCGAATTGCCCGGAAATTTGATTGCCCGAAACGGTCTTTGTCTGTTGGTCGGGCATGTCACCGAGCCAGATCAGGGCCCAACTGACATTAACGTCGGTGTCCTTGTCAAGAGCATAGGTGGCTCCCGTCCCAAGGCGCCAGGCTTCATTCACCGGCAGGATCACGCTGCGGTTGCTGTCCGACACGGCGCTGCTGTCGTACGCCACACCGACGTTCCACAGCCATTGCTCGGTGGCCTGGTATTGCGCGCCAAGGGAGAGGTGCCAGGTGTCCTTGAAATTCGCGTCGACCGTTGTCGACTGCGCACCAAACGCCGTGGTGTCGACCTGTACGCCGATTTCTCCGAACTCCGACCAGTCCTGCCAGTTGACCGAGGCCAACAATGCCAATTTCGGGTCCATTTGTTGGAACAGACTCAGGGTGACGGTTTGTGGAACCTTAACGTCGAGGTCGGTTTGAGTGTTGTTGACGCGCTCCAGCAGCCGACCATCGCCTTTCACATCCAGCCGGTCTTCGAAGTCCAGATCGACCTGGCTGGTATAGGTCAGACCAATGCGCGTGCCGGGTTGCGGGGCATAGATCACCCCCACGTTGGCGCCATAGCCCCAGGTGCCATCCCTGTACTTGAACTGGCCGTCCGTGCGGTCGGTGAAACCGAAGGGGCTACGGTCAATGGCGGTTTGCGCTTTCAACTCGCCGTACATGGCCTTGACGCCCACGCCTACCGACCATTGCTCGTTGAAGCGGTAAGAGACACTGGGCACCATGGACAAACCGACGATGCTGGCGTTTTGCACAAAATAACGGCCTGACCAATCGTTGTCGTAATTGATGGCAAGCCCGAAGTCGCCGTAGGTACCGAAACCGACGCTCCAGTGATCGTCCAGCTCATGGGTGACGAAGAAGCTGCCGCCGGGAATCGGATCTAGGGCGTTGCCACTGCCGCTGCCAGCGGTGTTGGTGCCGGAATCGCGATCGAAGGACAAGTCACCGTAGAGCACTTGCAAACCGCCGGTGATTTGCGTGCCCGACAAGTAACTCATGCCCGCCGGGTTGTAGGCGATGGTCGAGGGGCCTTGAGCGCGGGCGGCGGCGCCAGCATTGGCCAGGCCGACGTTATCCGTGCCGATTTCGTAAAGACTGATGCCGCCGGCCCAGGCTTGCTGGCAGCACAGGGCAAGGAGCGTGAAAGTGGGTAGGGCAACTGTTTTTGTTGGCATGATTGTCCTTACCAAATGTCTATTCGAAAACGGGTGGCTCACCCGGCCACCCGTGAATTTGATTGCTTACTTGGCCATTGCCGCGCGGGCTGCCTCGATCTTGGCCTTGACAGAATCGAGGTTAAAACTCGCGCCTTTTTGCATGGGCGGGAACTCTATCGCGGTTTCAGCCAGTTTAGCCACCTGCTGCTGGACGAATACGAAACGCCAGAACTGGAACTTGAACCAGTCGAAGTACTGTTGGGAGCCCTGTGCTGACTGATTTTCCGGCCAGCCCATGCGTTCAAAAGGGTCAAGACGAAGGTTGGTCAGGAACGGAACATCCACAGCTACTTTAGCTCCCAGCCACCCACCGGGTTGGTCAATGAAACGATACTTGTAATCATCAATGCGCACCGCACCCAGCGTACTCTCTCCAAAGTAGAAGATTTCATGCCGGTTCGACGGACCTTTACCGGTGATCATCGGCGTCTGGTCGTAGCCGTCGAGGTGCACCTTGTAGGTGGTATCGCCCAGTTGCTTGCCCTTGATTAGTTCCGTGGTGATGTTCGGGTTGCCCGCCGCAGCGACCAGAGTCGGGAACCAGTCCATCCCCGACATGATGCCGTTACCGACCGTGTTAGCCGGCACTTTACCCGGCCAGCGAACGATCGCCGGCACCCGGAAACCGCCTTCCATGACGGTGCCTTTACCCATGGCAAACGGGGTGGTGCCGCCGTCCGGCCAGGTGAAGTTTTCCGCGCCATTGTCGGTGGTGAAAACCACAATGGTGTTGTCATCCATGCCTTCTTTTTTCAGCTTGGCCATGACATCGCCGACGATGTCATCAAGCTGTGCCATACCGGCTTCCTGTTCCGACCAGCCGTTTTCCGAATTGCGCATGGCTTCGTACTTGTCGGACAGGTGAGTGACGATGTGCATGCGGGTCGGGTTCAGCCAGACGAAAAACGGTTTGTTGTCCTGCTTGGCCTTGTCGATAAAGGTGAAGGTCTTGTCGCGAATTTCCTCGTCGACGGTTTTCATCCGCTCTGGATAGAGCGTACCGGCGTCTTCGATTTTCTGTTTGCCGACCTTGCCCCAGCGCGGCATGACGGTGGTGTCGTCGGTGGTGGTAGCCCAGCTGTGGACCATATTGCGCGGACCGACCTTGTCCAGCAGGTCCTTTGGATAGTTGGGGTGTGCCGGGTCTTCCATGGCGTCGAGGTGATAGAGGTAACCGAAGAACTCATCGAAGCCGTGGACGGTGGGCAGGAATTCGTTCAAGTCGCCCAGGTGGTTCTTGCCGAACTGGCCGGTGGCGTAACCCATGGATTTCAGGGTTGTGGCGATGGTCACGGCTTCGGCGGGAATGCCGATGGGCGAACCGGCCTGGCCGACGGTGGTCATGCCCGTACGGATCGGCAGTTCACCGGTAATGAAGTTGGCGCGCCCAGCGGTGCAACTGGCCTCGGCATAATAGTCGGTAAAGCGCATGCCTTCGTTGGCGAGCTGGTCGAGATGAGGAGTGCGGCCGGACATCATGCCCTGGTTGTAGACACCGATGTTGGACCAGCCAATATCGTCACCCATGATCACCAGGATGTTGGGCGGCTTATCGGCGGCATAAGTCATACCGGGGATAAACATTGCCGACATCAGCAAAGGCGTTGCGAGTACGGAGAAAATCTTTTTCCGGTTCATATGAAGATCCTGTGTACGGCGGTTCACACGTTGAAAAGAAGCCCCCAGGCTTCTCCTGAAATATTGGATCCCCCCGCGAAGAGATTAGGTAGGTATTGTGAAATTTCCAGAAGCAGCCCTCTTAAAACAGGCAAAGCGTGCTCAAAACTTCAATTTGTTTAGCGTTTGAATGGCGCGTGTGAGGAAACTGCGTTTTGCTAATGCCTTAAACATCCACGTGTTTAAGCATGCTGCGCCTGCGACCTGAGCAGCCGAATGCGCCAAAGGTCAATCAGACGTTCTTGCAGCCCTTTTGGTCGTACACCACTCACACCTACACCACGTTTGGTGTGAACACCGAGTCGACCTACAACTGGCAAACCAAGGAATGGTCGGTCCCCGTCAATGCCATGGTGACTCAGCTGCTCAAGCTGGGTGGTCAGCCGCTGACCATTCAGGTTGGCCCTCGCTATTGGGCCGACAGTCCCGAGGACTGTGCGCGGGGCTGGGGATTTCGCGCGGCGATTACGTTTTTGTTTCCCCGATGAACCCCCAGCCCGCTCAAGTTGATCTCGTCGCCTTAACCGCCTTGCTGTACCACTCGGGCATCATTGCCTGAGCCTTCGATATACACTTTCATGCCTTTACTCAAGTTCGGATTGATCGGCTGGGTAACCGATACCAGCACGCCACTGGTGACCCGTACGATGATCTGTTGCGCTGTTACCGGTTGGTCGTACTTTTTCTTCTCTACATAATTACCGCCCGCAGCACCGGCGAGCGCACCGGCAACCATGGCGACATCGCGCCCGGTGCCATGACCGATCAAGCTGCCGATACCCAGACCGCCAATGCCGCCGAGTACGGCACCGACGCCACTGTCGTGATTGGTCTGCATCTGTGTCAGCGATATCTGCTCGATCTTCCCTGATCGAATCTCCATCTCACCGGCACCGCCAGAGGTTGATCCGACGGCAGAGCAGGCACTGATTAACACAGTCGCCAACGTGAGGGTCATCCAGGACAGGATTGCTTTCATGCGGTGTACCTCTTTATCGATAGTCGATTATTTGTATTTGATGGCAATGGCTTTGAGCTTGCGCCCCTGGATCGTATTGACGTCGCGGGCCCATACCGGGCCGGACACGTAGGCCCCGACGGTCGCAATCTGGTCGTAAACCACGACTACCGCGTCTGCGCCAAGCTTGGCGCCTTCGTCCTGCAGTTTGAGTTCGATCTCGGCCATAGGGGGCGCCGGTTCGATGCTGGCATCAATCAGAATTTCTCCTAACCGCACGAAGGGGCGAGTCGGGTCTGTGCGTAACACCTGGACTTCGGCCGGAATGGTCGGCGGATACTGCGGGACCCCAACATACTGGGTTGTTTGGGCCTCCACCGTCGCGCAGCCGTTTAACGCCAGTACACCGGCGAAGAGCGCGGTGAAGAACAGCGTTCTGCACACATTTGATAACGGATTTGATGAGTGCGGTTGCATGTCGAATGACCTCTGCTTCAGGTTAATTCAACCACCAACCTTTTTTGGTGATTGAAACAGGGTTCAACTGCGGATGAACGCCCAGATATCGGCGTTCAATTTGTCGATCGCGGCTTTGAAGTCCTGGGTGGTGATTGCCTGCTTGTCGTTCTCCAGCGGGGTGCCGAATATTTTGCGCACCACTTTGACGACGGTTTGATTGGTCCCGGCGTCGATGAGCTCAGCTTCGATGAACAGGTTAGTGTTCTGATCCCGGTGACCGGTGGCGGCCTGTGT
The DNA here is from genome assembly GCF_019956415.1 of Pseudomonas sp. GL-B-19. GTDB lineage: Bacteria > Pseudomonadota > Gammaproteobacteria > Pseudomonadales > Pseudomonadaceae > Aquipseudomonas. The sequence continues at coordinate 65,709 of NZ_JAHBDK010000029.1, read as the reverse complement.
CGCTCCGACAACGGCCGCAATCGGCACCACTTCATACCACTTCATGCCTTCGTTCGTGGCGCTGACCCCGGTGATTGCCGCGCGCAGGATCAAGGTTCTTGCTCCGGCCGGTGCTGCGGCCGCGCTAGGCACTATCCGGTATTTCTGGCCCAGCACGCTTTTGGCCGTGCTGGTCATGTAGCTCTGCAAGTCGAGCAACGTCTGCTTATTGACCCGCTCGTTGGGTTTTGGCGCGGGGTAGAACTCCAGCGTATTGAACGCCACGGTGGTATACGCATTCCGGTCAAACGACGGGCTCACCCAGCGCAGCGCCGTGCCACCGCTAGGCGTTTCGACTTCCTTCAGGTCGCTGTAGCTCGACAGGAAACCGGAGTACTGCGTCGTCTCGGTGACTTTCGAGGTGCAACCGCCGAGCAGGAGTCCGGCCAATGCGGTGCCGATGAGCAGGTTTCGGTACATGTTCATGGTGGTGTGTTCTCCCGGAATAAAGTCGAGCGTTTCGCTGTTAATGCAGTCGGCCATCGCCCACCTGCGTCGAAATGCAAACATTTCTGAAGAGAGCGTAGGTAGCAATGCTGAAATATCCAGCCAATGCGTTCCACGCTGACTTTTTTGCCCGGATTTGTCGGGTTATTTTTTCGATTGAATGGCGAATGACAGCAAATTGAGCTTTGCTGATATTTCCGGATGGTCGATGACTGCAAACCGGTGCAAGGCATGAATCATCAATACGTGTTCATCGGAATACGAGTCCGTTACGACGTCATTTCCGTCACCCGTCGTTTAACGCCAGACCTCTCTCTGCGGAGAACAAAAGATGCTAACCCTCCAGCAGTATGTCCGCTTGTTCACGGTCAGCATGGTGATGGCTGTCGTTGTCACTCCGTTGCACGCCGCCCAGACACCGGCGGTCGATGTGTCGGCGGTGCAATTGGAGCCCAAGGCGCTGGATATTCTGAAGGCCATGAGCGCTCGCCTGACCAGCGCCAAGGGCCTGAGTTTCAAAGCCGTTACCACCTACGAAAAGCCCAGCCGGCTTGGGCCGCCCCTGGCCTATAGTTCGGTGGCGCTGGTCACTGAGCAGCGCCCGGACCAGCTGCGTGTCATGACCTCCGGCGATGGTCCGGCCACCGAGTTCTATTACGACGGCAAGCAAGCCTATGCCTTTGAGCGCAAGGACAAACTGCTCGCCCAAGTCGATGCGCCTCCCACCATCGATGCGACGCTGGAGGCCGCGTACCAGCGTGCGGCAATCTATTTTCCGTTTACCGACGTTATCGTCGCTGATCCTTATAAAGACTTGTCCAGGGACATGCGTGTGGCGTTCTACATCGGCCAGTCCACGGTGGTCGGCGATACCACCACCGATGTGATCGCATACACCAGCGACACCGTGTTCGTCCAAGCCTGGATCGGTACCGAGGACAAGCTCCCGCGCCGGTTGCGGGCAGTGTTTCTCGATGACCCGACCCGATCCCGGCATCAGGTCGATTTCAGTGACTGGAAGCTCAGCTCAGCGATGCCTGCGGCGTTCTTCAAACCTGACCAGATCGAGTCGGCGCACCGGATCAAATTTTCCCCGCCTCCCGCCCTTCGCGCCCCGCAAGGCGTTAAGGATCCGGTCACAAAACCCTGAACGAGGAGGTTGAATCATGAGCAGATCTACCTTGAAGTTCGCGGGCCTGTTAATCGCCGCGCTGATGTGTAACGAGGCGGCAGCCTGGTCGCACGCCGGTGGTTTTGGGCGTTCATACGGTGGTGGCGGTTCATGGAGTCGTTCCGGCGAATTTGGCTCGGCTTCGGGCGGCGATGGCAGTTGGAGTGGCGAAACCAATCGCGGCGGCTCGGCCTCCGGCGGTGACGGCAGCTGGAGCGGTTCAGGCTATCGCGGCGGTTCGGCCTCCGGTGGCGGTGGGTCCTGGGCGGGCACAGGTGCCGAAGGCGGAACGGCTTCCGGTCAGGACGGTGCCTGGCATGCACAAGGTGAAGATGGCGCCAACGCTTATGGCTACCACGCGGACGGTTATGGTACGACGGCTTACCGGGGGCCCGCTTATGGCGGGTCCGCTTACCAGTCAGTTCCATACGGGACTGCCTACTACCATCCGCCCGCCGCTGTGATTGCCAGCAGCGGCTGTTATTACTGCGGCGGTGTCAATCCGGTAGCCGCCGCTGCGACGGGCGTGGCGGTGGGTGAGGCTGCAGGGGCGGTGGCCGACGAGGATGCCGACGACAACGCGTTCGGCGCTGGCTATAACGCCGGGATGGTCGCTTCGGGACCGCCGACGATGCCCTTGGGCCAGACCTATGCCAGCCTGCCTCCCGGATGTAATTTGCAGACTTTTTCCCAGAGCACGTACTACCAATGCGGCAATTCCTGGTTGCAACCTGCCTATGGCGCCAACGGGGTGTATTACACCGTGGTGACACCGCCATGATCAGCGTTTGCAAGCCCTGGACGCACTGATTTCAGCAGCGTCTGCTCCGAGCCTGCGTGACCCGGAACAGACGCTGGCTGTGTCTTCAGCTGATGTTGCGCAACGATCCCTTCCAGTACTTTTCCCGCACACTTTCTGTTGCGCAAAGTGAAATAGGCCAACACCAGGAACGGGGCGGTGATCCACCGCCCCGATGCCTGCTACTGACTGGTAGTGGCTGCCAACAGCGGCGCCATCTGCTCATCGGTCAATGCCGCATGGATGTCCATCTTCATGATGTCGCTCCACTCCAGCACCCATTGCTGGATGGGCACCAGATCACTCGCCTCTACAATCCCCATACCGCTCGAACCGCCTACGGCATGCCAGCGTCCGAGCATCTTGGCGCCTGTGGGCGGAGCACCCCCGGAATTGAGAAAACGCTCGATCGCCTTGTTACGGTTTTCCGGGTCAATGGACCAACTGACGATGAATAACATCGGCCACCTCCTGATACGGATTGGCACCTGTTTGTCTTCGCGCACCTGGCTGGCGCCGGGACCACGGTTACGCTGAGCCTCTTTATCCTCTGTGAAGGCATAGCAGCGACCGGCAGTCCGCGTACGACCGCTGATCCTCTTTAGTTATCTTTTCATGGATTGAATAACGTCACGCGCGGTGCCTGTTTCACCCGCGAAACATGGGCGGCGACTTGTAGTTTTCATCGATGCTGCCCTTACGCATCCCGCAACAGGTCATTGGCGTTGAGGATGTCGTAGGCGATTTCCGGGCGATTTTCCAGGCTGCGGCGAATGGCGGCCGGGATCGACTGGCGGGTTTTACGGCATAGCCCCGGTTGCTCGCCGAGGGTGATGCCGATGCCGCGCATCGTGCGCACTTCGTTGAAGCTGGGGACGATCTCGACACGGATGCCCAATTGCTCATACATCCGCTGTTGCAGGCGTTCGAGGTCGGCCAGGCTCTGGAGGTTTTCCAGGCGGTCGAGCAGGCGCTTTTCTTCCTGGCGGGTCAGAAACAGGATGCGCACGTCCGCCCCCGGTGTTTCAAGCAGTGGGTCACGCCCGCAGTTGCAGGCGCCGGGCGGGCAGGGTGAGCGGATCGGAGCGGAGGTGGTCATGGGGTTCAATCATAGAGCGCTCTAATCCGGTTTGCCCATAGCTGAATCGTCAGTCTGAGATTTCGGTCGTCGGGATAATCTGCTCATCCTCAACCGGCGCACTGCTGGCAGTTTTCTTTTCCCGCCGATCATTCATCCAGGTGTTCAACCGGGCACCGAATTCGGCTGGGGCTTTGCGTCCGACTCGTCTGGCCAAATCGAGAATGGTCTGCTGGGCGAGCGCGTCTTCCATGCGTTTTTGCGCGGTCATCATGACGGCGTGCACCGAGCAGGGACCGTCGAGGGCCCACGCCGGTGGGGCGCCGTCGAACACGGCGCAACGCCCGCGAATCTCGCGGCAATCGAAGATCAGCTTCTGGCCATCAATGGCATTGACGATGTCCAGCACGCTGATTTCGTCCGCCGGCCGGGCCAGTTTGAACCCGCCGCGCACGCCTTCGGTGGCGATCACCAGTTTTGCCTTGGCCAGCCGGGTGAAGATCTTGGCCAGGTAATCCAGCGGCACGCCTTGCAACTCGGCAAGGTCGCGCACGCTCGCCTCACGGCTATCGCCGGAATCGCCCACCAAAAAAATCAGGCAATGAATGCCGTATTCAACGCCTGCGCTATAAAGAGACATCTGGATCTCCGACTGAATAAGTCGCCAATGTTATCAGTCGATGGCTAGGGCGGGCAATGATCCGCTGGCGAGGCTAGCTGCTCGGTGCTCCTTGTTGATTAAAGCTGTTGAAGGATTGTCGAGGTATCAGCATTGGCGATAGTAACCATTGTAAATTGGATATTGCGAGCTTTAACTCGGATCACTATAGTCGCCGATGTCCGCTCGGTAACGAGTTCAGCTTTTGGTCTTCCCCGGAGTTAAAACCATGAAACAGCACATTCTGGTCATCGGCGCAGGTTTCGGCGGTATGTGGACGGCGTTGAGCGCAACACGCCTGTTCGACCTACATGATCACAACGGCGTAGAGGTCACGGTTCTGGCGCCTCAGGCCGAGCTGCGCGTGCGTCCACGCTTTTACGAGCCGAACGCTCATCAACTGGCGGCACCGATCGGTGAGCTGTTCGATGCCGTGGGTGTGAAGTTCATCAAGGGCGCCGCAGACACCATCGACGTGGAGCAAAAACGTGTCGGCTACACCGATGCTTCGGGCACCCGACAGACGTGCAGCTACGACAAACTCGTTCTGGCGACCGGCAGCCGCCTGGCCTTGCCGAACACTCCAGGCGTGTCCGAATATGCCTTTGACGTGGACCAGATCGAACAAGCCGTGCGCCTGGAAAACCACCTCAAATCCCTGGCCAGCCTGCCAGACAGCAAAGCCCGCAACACCGTCGTAGTGGCGGGCGGCGGTTTCACCGGGATTGAAACGGCGACCGAAATGCCGGCACGTCTGCGGGCTATCCTCGGTGAGGGTGCCGACATTGAAGTGATCATCGTCGACCGTGGCGAGAAGGTCGGGGCTTCGATGGGCGCCGAAATCAGCCAGTCGATTGCTCAAGCGAGCACGGAGCTGGGGGTGAAATGGCGCCTGAAGTCATCGGTTGTTGCCGTTGACAAGAACGGTGTGACCTTAGCCGATGGCCAACGCATCGATGCCAAAACCGTGGTCTGGACCACCGGTGTGCGCGCCAGTTCGCTGACTGAACAGATCCCCGCTGAGCGTGATAGCCAAGGCCGTCTGCACGTGGACAGTCATCTGAAAGTCATCGGCCAGGACGACATCTTTGCTACGGGTGATGTGGCTTACGCGGCCTGCGATGACATCGGCAACTACGCAATGATGACCTGCCAGCACGCCATCTCGCTGGGGCGTCACGCCGGTAATAACGTGGCGGCGCACATTCTGGGCGTGGACCCGACGCCTTATAGTCAACCCAAGTACGTGACGTGCCTGGATCTGGGCGCCTGGGGTGCGGTCTATACCGAGGGTTGGGATCGTCAGGTCAAACTGGTCAAGCAGGAAGGCAAAGAGCTGAAAACCCAGATCAATACTGTCTGGATCTACCCGCCAGCCGCCGACCGTGCCAATGCGTTGGCAGCCGCGGATCCGATGATCCCGGTGGCATAACACCGATGTCTTGATCCCGTAGCGTGGATAGAAAAATCCCGCTCAAGTCACCTTGAGCGGGATTTTTTTTAGATGCGGAAAGCTTGGCGGCCGACCAGCAGCCACTTGCCACCCTTCTTTTGCCAAATCTGGAAGTTCTCGATTTCGGTCGGAACTACTTCGGTGCCCTTGAGCGCTTGTGCCGAGAAATGATTGCGAACCAGCGCTACGTCACCGGACACGTTAATGGTCTGATTCTGCATTTCCAGGGTTTTGAAGGCGCTTTTCCCGGTTTCGATATCAGCGATGAAGTCGGTCTTGTCCTGAACCTTGCCGCTGGAATGCCCGTAGGTCAGGTTCTCGGCGGTCAGCGCTTTAAGCTCGGGAATGTTCTTGTGCAGCATGGCTTGGGTCAGATGGTCGACAGCGCTCGCGACCTCTTTCTCGCCCGACACCGGGGCGGCCACTACGTAGCCATTGAACAGGCAGAGAAAACCGACTAGCAGCTTGACGTTCTTCATAGGTGGTTCCTTGTTGTTATGGGGTAGGGTGACTCGTCTGTCATCGTACAACCTAAGAAGGATTAAGAAAATACCCGGCACGATCTGTATTAGGCCATGCCGGGCGCAGTGCATTTCAAGCCAGCATTGACAGTAAACCGCCCTGCCGATCCAGTTTGGCCAAGTCATCGAAGCCGCCGACGTGAGTGTCGCCGATAAAAATCTGCGGCACGCTGCGACGCCCGCTTCGGTTGAGCATCTCCTGGAATTTGCCCGGGCTGGATTGAATGTTTATTTCCTCGGCGGCGATGCCTTTACTGGCCAGCAGTGCCTTGGCGTTGCGGCAATAGGGGCAGGTGTCGGTGGTGTAGATCGTTACGTTGTTCATTGTCAGTACTCCTGAAATCAATCGCCGGGTTCAACCATCGATGGCGGGGAAGTCGATCTCGGTCAGGGCGAGATTGTTGAGGTAATTGGTCAAGGTCTGCGCAGCAATGTGGGCAACCACTTCAACGATCTTGGCGTCGTTGATGCCGGCCGCGCGCGCTGCGTCGATCTGCTCATCGTTCAAGTGGCCACGGCTTTCGGTGATTTGCCGGGCGAGGGTGGCGAAGGCGTTGAGTTGGCCGTGCCGGGCGCTGAAGATATCTTGCACAGATAACCCGGCTTTACCGGCAAACAGCGTATGAGCCGCCAGGCAGTAGTCGCAGCCGTTAACCTGCGAGGTGGCCAGGAAGATGGCTTCTTTTTCCGTCGCGCTCAGGGACGTTTTGCCCAGCGCCGCGCTGTGTTGCAGGTAGGCTGCCAGGACCGCAGGGGCATGGGCCAGGGTTTTGAAGACATTCGGCAAAAAGCCGATTTTTTTCTGCACGCCTTCCAGCAGCGGACGGGTGGTTTCAGTGGCGTGTTCGAGGCTCAGGGCGGTGATGCGGCTCATGGTGGTGCTCCGTAGATTCAAGCGCGGTGTGCGCTGGGTACGGGGTCTATGCTATGGAACGGCGGTGGCCTTTAGGGTGCAAATCGTCGAGGATATGCGACAGATCGTCCAAACATGTCGCCCGGGAGACTTTCCATGGATCGCTTGTCCACCTTGCTCACCCACTTCGGCGTCAGTGCCGGGAGCTTCTTCAGTGGAAGTTTTTGCGACTCAGTGGCCTTTGATGGTGAGCAGTCAACGGGGCACGTTCACCTGTTGCAGGCGGGGGAACTGATGCTGAAATTGGCCGATGAACCAGACAGATTGCTGACTGAGCCCACGCTGATCTTTTTCCCGAGACCTTACCGTCATCGTTTACTTGCCAGCAAAGCCTCGGGCACGCAACTGGTGTGCGCTTCGCTGGATTTCTACGGCGGTGCCGGTAATGCCCTGGCGTCCGCGCTGCCTGATTATTTGCTGCTCCCACTCGACAGCGTTCCTACGATGGCCGGCACGCTGGAATGGCTGTTCAACGAAGCCTTCGGCGACACCTGCGGCCGTGAAGCGATGATGGATCGACTGTTCGAGTTGCTGGTGATTCAGTTGCTGCGCCATCTCCTGGCAAGCCGCGATCAACGGCCCGGCATGATGGCCGGTCTCGCGGATACACGTCTGGCGAGGGCCATGAACCTGATGCATGACTCGCCCGAAAAATCCTGGACCGTGGCCCAACTGTCGGCGGCGGCCAACATGTCGCGTGCCAGTTTTGCCGAACACTTTCGTCTAGTGGTCGGGCAGACGCCGGTCGACTATCTGGTGAGCTGGCGTATCAGTCTGGCCCAGAAACGCTTGCGCGAAGGCAAGTCAATTGCGCTGATCGCCGATGAAGTGGGCTACGAAAGCCCCTCGGCGCTGGCCCGGGCCTTTCGCCGAAAAACCGGCATTAGCCCGCGTGAGTGGGCGCAAGAAGGCAAACGTTCGCGATAACGCTGTTGTGGCTTCAAGGGCTGTTTGAGGGGCATGAGATAGACTGAACAGCGAGCGTCGAACCATGGGAGTGTCGAACGTGGCGAAAATCAAATGGACTCGCTGATCACCGCTGCCGCCCGTGCGCTGGCCGCGGGTGATCCGCTCGGCGCATTAAACCGGGTTGCCTTGCGCGACGATGCGCCGGCGCTGGCACTTCGCGGCATTGCCATGGCCCAGCTCGGCGATCTGGAGCGCGCGAAGGTGCTGGTCAAGCGTGCAGCGCGGGCATTTGGCCCAAAAGAGCCCATGGCTCGTGCGCGCTGTGTGGTGGCCGAAGCCGAAATTGCCCTGGCGGCTCGCGATTTGAGCTGGCCGGAAAAAGCCCTCGACACGGCGCTGGCAACGCTCGAAGTCCATGGGGATTGGGTGAATGCGGCGCACGCGCGGTATCTGCAGATTCGACGGTTGTTGCTGATCGGGCATCTCGATCAGGTCGAGGAACGGCTCGCCCGGCTGGACCCGGCGCCCTTGCCTCCGGCCCTGCGTGCCGCGCATGAACTGGTGGTGGCTGGCATCGCGATGCGCCGGCTGGAGATCAAAAAGGCGCGGTCTGCGCTGGAGCGGGCCGAACGCTTTGCAGGCGAGGCCGGGATCCCGGCGCTCAGCGCCGAAGTCGACACTGTAGCTCGCGTCATGAACACCCCCGCAGCCCGCTTAATCAGCCGGGGCGAGGCGCGACCGCTGATGCTGGATGAGGTAGAAACGCTGCTCGCCTCAACGTCGCTGGTGGTCGACGCGTGTCGTTATGTGGTGCGCGGCGCTGGCATGTCGGTGTCCCTGGCCAGGCGCCCGGTGTTGTTCACCCTCGCGCGGGCATTGGCCGAAGCCTGGCCGGCTGATGTCCCCCGGGAAACACTCATCGCCTATGCTTTTCGCTTGAAACTCAGTGATGAATCCCATCGTGCGCGGTTGCGCGTCGAAGTCGGACGGCTGCGAGCGGCGCTTCGACCGTTGGCCGGGGTCACCGCGACGAAGCGTGGCTTTGCCCTGGTGTCGCCGGACGTCGTGGTGCTGGCGCGCCCGGTCGAGGAGCAGCACGCGGCGCTGCTGGCGTTTCTGGCGGACGGTGAGTCGTGGTCGAGTTCGGCCCTGGCACTGGCGCTGGGCACCGGTCAGCGTAGCGTGCAACGGGCGCTTGATGCGCTGGCGGTCGCCGGCAAAGTGCAGACCTTTGGCCGTGGCCGGGCCCGGCGCTGGATGACACCACCGCTGCCGGGATTCGCGACGACTTTGTTACTCACGGCTTTGTTGCCGGGTGATTAGGATCCACTCCACACACCCAGTGAAGAGGATGCATTCATGAAACGATCAACTGCTGAAATCATTCGTGAATATGGCCCGTTTCCCGACGTCGACAGTGTGCATGGCGTCTCGTTTGACGGCCGGCAGGTCTGGTTCGCCTCCGGAGAAAGACTCAACGCCCTGGATCCGGAGAGCGGCCAACCGCTGCGCTCGATCGACGTCGCCGCTGATGCGGGAACCGCCTTCGATGGCCAGCACTTGTTCCAGATTGCCGGTAAACACATTCACAAGATCGATCCGCAAAGCGGCCGTGTACTCGCCACCATCCCGGCACCCGGCGGTGGCGCTGATTCGGGGCTGGCGTGGGCGGAAGGCAATCTGTGGGTCGGTCAGTACCGGGCCCGCAAAATCCATCAGATCAACCCCGATACCGGGGCCATTCTGCACACCATCGAATCCAACCGCTTTGTCACCGGGGTGACTTGGGTGGACGGCGATCTGTGGCATGGCACGTGGGAGGAGGATGAAAGTGAGTTGCGACGAATTGACCCGATCACCGGTAAAGTCCTGGAAACTGTCGAAATGCCGCCAGGGGTGGGGGTGTCAGGCCTTGAGTCAGACGGCGCCGAGCGGTTTTTCTGTGGCGGTGGCAAAAGCGGCAAAGTGCGGGCCGTTCGTCGGCCCGTGTCTTCCTAGAACGTAAACTGGCGCGACGAGCGAGGTGCGCTCTGGGCCAGCTCGATCTCCAGCAGGTGTTCAACCAGCACGTCATTGAGAAAGCGGAATTGATCGTTGAGACCGACCACTTCGTTACTGAAGTGGTTGGCCGCTGCCGGCATCAGCAACGCTTCGAAATTCGGGTCGAACACCAGTGACAGTTCTTTGCGTGACAGGAATTCTTGCGCGTAGTAGTTGCTGCCAAACACCGGAAAACTCACGGCCAGGCTGACGGAGTGGATCATGATGGGCGCTCCTCGGTCTGGCCGATGTCCAGGATAAAACGGGAAAAAAGCGTCAGCGTCACGGCCGTCAGGGCCAGGCAGGTCAGGAGATGGATCAACATGATGTGGCCCTCCGAGGCGGGGTTTGCGTTGGAATGGGGTGATCGTGCGCCTGAGGGGTTTATTGCGGAAGGCATTCGTCGCGATGGTGAATATCGATGGTAGTGATGGTGTTCTTGAGGGCCTTATCGCCGGCAAGCCGGTCTCGCTCCCACATTTGGATCGCGGTGAGTTCAAAACTGTGGGAGCGAGCCTGCTCGCGAAGAGGCCCTTGAACCTTCCATCCAACCCACGGCGAACAAACTGCGCCACCTATACTCAAACCAATAGGCCTTTGAGTTTCGGGCATTCTGCCCAAGGGCGACTGTAGGAAACCGCGATCTTGAACCTGCGTTCGCTGATCGTCGCCGTGTTGGTGGTATTGGCGGGATGCGCCACGCCTGAGCGTGCCCCTGTGGTAGCGCCGGTTGTGGTGGTCGTGTCCGATAGCACGTGGCGGCAGGTGGATCGCGAAATCGTCGCGGCGTCGCAATCGGCCACCGAGCAGACCAGAATCTACTCGCGCGGGGCCATGGAATACTGGCGCACACGGGTCTACCAATTGACCGAAGAGAACTTCATCCCCTGGTTCAGCAGTTACTGGACCCAGGAATGGCTATCGATGAAAGTCAGCTGGTACACCCTCAGTGCCAAGGGCGAGCAGGATGCCTCGGCCAAGCGTTTGGCGGGCTATCTGCTCGAGCAATATCAGGAACGGGTGCTGGCGCCGGTAGCGGTCGAGATTGATCCCGACGCGATTCTCGGCCAGTCCACCGCGTTCTACGTAGACATTCTTCAGGAAGAACTGCAGAAAACCTCCAAGCGTCACGGCATACCGATGGCGCAGCTCAATGGCCGCATCCAGAAAGTCCCCGCCATCGCCCTCGGGCCACCGCCCGCGCGCAATGCCTCGCTTTACCAGGTCGTCCGTACGCAGCCGTTGGACTCACTGCCGGCTTACGCAGCGTTGATTGACAAGATCCACAAGGCGGGGGGCGACAAGGGGATCGGTTCGACGGACACTGCCATGGCGCCAGTGGCCAAGCGCGCCAGTCAGCGCATGGAAGCCGAAATGGCCCCTCGCGGGGCCGCCAGTGCGGTGGCCGCCGCCGCCGGGAAACTCGCCGGGGGCTTGATCACCGTCGGCGTGGCCGGGATTCGCGCGCTCATCCAGGCTGCCGACCGGCCGGACAGCGAGGCGCTGATTCGCAGCAGTTTGGGCAATACGTTCGACAAAGCCTGGATGAAGCTGGTGCAAAATCCGACGACCGGCGTGATGGCAGGGACGCTGTACATGGCGGGGCAGATCGAGGGCAACCTGGCGGTAACTGCCGAACCACCGTCGGTCAATTCGGCCAGCAGGCCTGTCGATTGGAGCCCGACGGAATCGACTAACCATCAGCTCGACCCTCACCCCCCTGCAGGAGAATGACCATGTCTTATGTCGATGGCTGTGTGATTGCCGTACCGACCGCCAACCGCGAGCAATTCAAGAAGCACGCCGAAATCACCAGCGCGATTTTCAAGGAGAACGGTGCCTTGAGCATTGTTGAATGCTGGGGCGACGACGTGCCAGACGGCAAAGTGACCTCGTTTCCGATGGCGGTGAAACTCAAGGAAGACGAAACAGTGGTGTTTTCCTGGATCGTCTGGCCAGACAAGCCGACCCGCAATGCCGGCATGCAGAAAATGATGGCCGACCCGCGCATGCAACCGGACGTCAATTCAATGCCGTTCGATGGTCAGCGGATGATCTTCGGCGGCTTCAACATCATCACTCAGGCCTGAAACACACCCCAGGATCACTCCGCTGTCGGGGTGATCCTGCAACTCTTGCGATTACGGATCTCGTTATCCGTCGGCCGCTCCCTGACGAACTCGAAACGTGGCTCACCTTCGCTATAGTGAACCAGCCAGCCCCATTCCAGCTCGGACTCATCCTGCCCAGGTTTCGGTGGCATCGCCCACCATGGCTCTTTGCTGATGATCTCCCGCATAGCCCCTCCCGTTGTTTTCGGTTGGTTCAACTATAACGTGCATGTCAGGAGGTGCCAGGCGTGAGCGACGAATCCCATGAGCCGCTGAAACGGCTGTTTTTTGCCCTGAACTGCCCGCCCGAGCAACGCAAGGCGATTGCGCAATGGTGTAGCGCGCTTGAACTGCGCAGCGGGCGCCCGGTGCCGGCGGAAAACTTTCACCTGACGTTGAAGTTTTTGGGCGCGGTGGGCGTGGCGCAGATCGCCGATATCTGCACCGCTGCCGCGAAGGTTCGCGTGCCGGGTGGGCCGTTGAAGTTGGCGCTTGATCGGCTGGATGTCTGGCGCAGGGCAGGCGTGCTGGTGCTCGCACCCGAGCAAGCGCCGCCGGAGTTATTGCGGTTGGTGTATGCGCTGGAACAGGCGATGTTGCCGTTTGGGTTTGAGGATGCGCCGAAGGAGTTTCGGCCGCATTTGACCTTGATGCGTGACTACCGGCTGCCGGTGCCTGAGTCCGTGACGCCGCCCGAGTTTTTCCTGCGGGCTGATCGCTTTGCGTTGTTTGAATCGCATAAGGGACGTTATCGGGCATTGGCCGAATGGCCACTCGTTCCCGCATAAAAAATGGCGCCCGAGGAGAGCGCCCAAATTCACCTTAACCGAGGAAGCCAGGTGAGGCCGTTCTGCTGCAGGGAGCGTGCAGCGGTGGTAAGGCGCTGCGGGAACGGAAAACGGTTGAGTCTTGTGTTGCCAGTGCTGGCCTCTTCGCGAGCAGGCTCGCTCCCACAGGGATTGGCGTCGTGCACAAATCTGTGTCTCACCACAAACCACTGTGGGAGCGAGCCTGCTCGCGAAAGCGATTTCACATTCAGCGATTATTTCCCGAGCTTGACCCGCGTCCAGCCCCGGGTCATCACCCGCTGAATCCCGATCGGCATATCCGGAATCGCATACAGCGTCGCCATCACCTCCTGCGGCGGATACGAGCCCGGATCATCCCGAATCGCCTCATCCACCAGCGGCGTCGCTGCGGCGTTGGCGTTGCTGTAGCCGATGTTGTTGGTGATCTCGGCGATGATGTCCGGGCGCATCAGGAAGTTCATGAACAGGTAAGCGTTCTCGACGTTCGCCGCATCCCGAGGGATGGCGACCATGTCGTAGAAACTGCCGGCGCCTTCTTTCGGGATGCTGTAGTCGATCTGCACCGTGTTACCCGATTCCTGGGCGCGGGCCTTGGCTTGCAGGACGTCGCCGGAATAGCCGACCGCCACGCAGATGTTGCCATTGGCCAGGTCGGAGATGTACTTCGACGAATGGAAGTACGCCACAGAAGGGCGAATCTTCATGAACAGCGCTTCAGCTTCGGCGATCTGGCCTTTGTCTTGCGAGTTCACCGGGTAGCCCAGGTAGTGCAGGGCGGCCGGGAGCATTTCGGTTGGCGAGTCGAGGAAACTGATGCCGCAGGCTTTGAGTTTTTCCGCGTTTTCCGGTTTGAATAGCAGGTCCCAGGAGTTGGTCGGTGCGTTGGCGCCGAGTACTTCCTTGACCTTGACCGGGTTGAAACCGATGCCAATCGAGCCCCACATGTACGGGAAGGCGTGAGCGTTATCCGGATCGCTGGCGGAGGCGTTTTTCAGCAGGACAGAGTTGAGGTTTTTCCAGTTCGGCAGCTTCGATTTGTCCAGTGTCTGATAGACGCCAGCCTTGATCTGCTTGGCCAGAAAACTGTTGGACGGCACGACAATGTCGTAGCCGGATTTGCCCGCGAGCAGGCGTGCCTCAAGGGTTTCATTGCTGTCGAACACATCGTAGGTCACGCGAATGCCGGTCTCGTCTTCGAACTTCTTGACGGTGTCCGGTGCGATGTAATCCGACCAGTTGTAGACGCGCAGTACCTTGTCATTGGCCTGGGCGCCGGTAGCCATAGCGCCCAATAAGGACAGTGTCAGCAGAGTCCTGCCAAACATTTTCATCGGTACAACTCCATTCTTTTTTATTCAAATTCGCAAAACAATTGCAGTCTTGGCGCACCCCTTGTAGCAGCTGGCGAAGCCTGCGCTCGGCTGCGAAGCAGTCGTAAAACCTGCGAATTCAATCTTCCAGAAAGAACCGCAGTGTCTGAATTCACGACTGCTTCGCAGCCGAACGCAGGCTTCGCCAGCTGCTACAAAGTGTGCGTGCTGCAGGCCCTTAAGCCGTCGCTTCTACCATTTGCTTGTCAGGTTGCTGCCACGACTCATTGGCGGTCTGGTCCATTGCTTCCTGGATCGCACGCTTGCGGGTGGCTTCGGCGCGGCGGCTGAAGTACCAGACCATGAAGGTCACAATCGATACCGCCAACAGGATCAAACTGGCCACGGCGTTGATCTCAGGCTTCACGCCCAGACGCACCGCCGAGAACACTTCCATCGGCAGGGTCGTCGAACCCGGCCCCGACACGAAACTCGCCAACACCAGATCATCCAGCGACAGGGCAAACGACATCATGCCGCCGGCCGCCAACGATGGCGCGATCATCGGAATGGTGATCAGGAAAAACACCTTGAATGGCTTGGCCCCAAGGTCCATGGCCGCTTCTTCGATGGACAGGTCCAGCTCACGCAAGCGCGCGGAAACGACCACCGCCACATACGCCGCACAGAACGTCGTGTGAGCGATCCAGATGGTGATGATGCCGCGTTCCTGCGGCCAACCGATCAACTGCGCCATCGCCACGAACAGCAGCAACAGCGACAGACCGGTGATCACTTCCGGCATCACTAGCGGCGCAGTGACCAGGCCGCCGAACAATGTGCGACCTTTGAAGCGCGTGACGCGGGTCAGCACAAACGCCGCCAAGGTCCCCAGTGCAACCGCAGCCACCGCCGTGTAGCAGGCGATTTCCAGCGAGCGCACCACCGAGCCCATCAGTTGCGTGTTGTCGAGCAAACCGGCGTACCACTTGAACGACCAGCCGCCCCACACGGTCACCAATTTCGAGGCGTTGAACGAGTAGATCACCAGGATCAGCATCGGCAGGTAGATAAACGACAGGCCGAACACCAGCATCATTTTTGAAAAACCGAAACGTTTCATCCCCGTGCCTCCATCTCTTTGGCCTGGCTGCGGTTAAACAGCAGAATCGGCACAATCAGGATCAACAGCATCACCACCGCCAGTGCAGACGCCACCGGCCAGTCGCGGTTGTTGAAGAACTCTTGCCACAGCACGCGACCGATCATCAGGGTCTCCGGGCCGCCCAGCAGTTCCGGAATCACGAACTCACCCACCACCGGGATGAACACCAGCATGCAGCCTGCGATGATGCCGTTCTTGGCCAGCGGCACGGTGATTTTCCAGAAGTTGTTGAAGTTGCTCGAACCCAAATCTGAAGCCGCTTCCAGCAGGCTTTGATCGTGCTTGACCAGGTTGGCGTACAGCGGCAACACCATGAACGGCAAGTAGGCGTAAACCACGCCGATGTACACGGCCGTGTTGGTGTTGAGGATCTCGATCGGGTGATCGGTCAGTCCGGTCCACATCAAAAACCCGTTTAGCAATCCGTTGTTGCTGAGAATGCCCATCCACGCATACACGCGGATCAGGATCGCGGTCCAGGTCGGCATCATGATCAACAGCATCAGGACGTTTTGCGTTTCCTTGTTGGCCTTGGTAATGGCGTAGGCCATCGGGAAACCGAGCACCAGGCAAATCAGCGTGCTGAACAACGCGACCTTCAATGAGCCGAGGTAGGCCGAGATGTACAGCTCATCGTCGGTCAGCAACAGGTAGTTGCCGACGTTCAAAAACAGCTGAAACTTCTGTTCGGCGTAGGTGTAAATCTCCGAATAAGGAGGAATGGCCAGCGCCGCTTCCGAGAAGCTGATCTTCATCACCAGGAAGAACGGCAACAGGAAAAACAGGCACAGCCACAGGAAGGGAACCCCGATGACGAGCTTTCGACCACTCGGCATCAGCCGCATGAACTGCTGATTGAGTGTTTTCATGAGCGCAGTACCACGCCGCTGTCGTCTTCCCACCACACGTAGACGGTGTCATCCCAGGTCGGGCGCGCGCCACGGCGTTCGGCGTTGGCCATGAACGATTGCACAACTTTGCCGCTTGGCAGTTCGACGTAGAACACCGAGTGACCGCCGAGGTAGGCGATGTCATGCACTTTGCCTTGGGACCAGTTGTAGCGGTTCTCGGGCTTGACCGTGCTGACCAGCATTTTTTCCGGGCGGATGGCGTAGGTGATCGACTTGTCCTGCACCGAGGTGCTGACGCCGTGACCCACGTAAATCTTCTGCTCAAGGTCTGGGCTGTGGATGATTGCGTGACCTTCAAGGTCTTCCACCACCGTGCCGTCGAAGGCGTTCACGTTGCCGATGAACTCGCAGACCATGCGGCTGACCGGTGCTTCGTAGATGTCGACCGGGCTGCCGATTTGCGCGATCCAGCCCAGGTGCATGATCGCGATGCGCTGGGCCATGGTCATGGCCTCTTCCTGGTCGTGGGTCACCATCACGCATGTCACGCCGACACGCTCGATGATTTCCACCAGCTCCAGTTGCATCTGCGAACGCAGCTTCTTATCCAGCGCGCCCATCGGTTCGTCGAGCAGCAGCAGCTTCGGACGCTTGGCCAGGGAGCGAGCCAATGCCACACGCTGACGCTGACCGCCGGACAGTTGATGCGGCTTGCGCTTGGCGTATTGGGTCATGTGCACCAGGCGCAGCATTTCTTCAACGCGGGCGTCGATTTCGCTGGCGGGCAAACGGTCCTGCTTGAGGCCGAAGGCAATGTTCTGCGCCACGGTCATGTGCGGGAACAAGGCGTACGACTGGAACATCATGTTGATCGGCCGCTCGTACGGCGGCATGTCGGTGATGTCCACGCCGTCGAGGAAAATCCGGCCATCGGTCGGGCGCTCGAAGCCTGCGAGCATGCGCAGCAGGGTTGATTTGCCGGAACCGGAACCGCCGAGCAGGGCGAAGATCTCGCCTTGATGAATCTCAAGCGAGACATCGTCTACTGCGCAGGTTTCGTCGAACTTCTTGGTGACGCGGTCGACCTTCAACAACACCTTTTTCGATGTCTGGTGACCTTCAAGAGCCTTCCTGTAAGTGCTGGAGGCGTTTGCCATGTGAAACTCCCAACAGGTTTCAGTCGTCGGGCCAACGCGGCCTGACTTAATAGTTGATTGCAAGCCCGAACCGTGTGGTGCCAGTCAATTCACTCGCGTCCCCTGTAGGAGCTGGCTTGCCAGCGAAGAGGCCGTGGCAGTCGACATCAGTGTCGACTGACAGACCGCCATCGCTGGCAAGCCAGCTCCTACAGGGGTGTTGCGTTGGATTCACTGGCCCGTACCGCTTGGGCTTATTCGGCGCCGCCGTCCTGGCTGCCTGGTAGTACTTGTTGTTATCGCAGTGTGTTGCTGTCGCGAGGGGCGGGCGCGCAAAGGCACGCCCGTCTGACTCGCGGGGGCAGTAATCAGTTGTTTGTGTATTCAGTCAGCGGCTTTTACGCAGCGCGGCCCGTCGCCGGCACGCATCGCCGAACGCCTGGAAAATACTCAAATAAGGAGGATTCGAAAGCACCTGCCACTCCGGGTGCCATTGCACGCCGACTGCAAACGTTGGGCTGTGGTCGACGGAAATCGCCTCGATCAAGCCGTCCGGCGCAATCGCTTCGGCACGCAGGCCGGGCGCCAATCGGTCGATACCCTGACTGTGAATCGAATTGACCATGAGCTCCGCCGGCAACTCCAGGGCTTCGAACACGCCGCCCGGTTGCACAGTGACCGTATGTGCCGGTGCGTATTGCACCGCCAGCTCCGGACTGTCCGCTTCGCGGTGGTCCAGCATGCCCGGCAGTTCGTGGACCTTCTGATGCAGGCTGCCACCAAACGCCACGTTCATTTCCTGAAAGCCCCGGCAGATGCCGAGCACCGGCACGCCGGCCGCAATGGCCGCACGTAATAAAGGAAGGGTCGTGGCGTCCCGCGCCGGATCGTGATCCGTGCCGGGAGCGCTGGCCAGGCCTTGATAGTGGAAAGGTTCCACATTCGAGGGGGAGCCGGTCAGCAACAGACCGTCGAGATGCGCGAGCACATCCTCGATTTCAGTCAGTTCGCCCAGGGAAGGGATGACCACAGGCAGCCCCAAAGCCGCGACGCTGACAGCACGCAAGTACTTGTCGCCGCTGACGTGGTAGGGGTGCAGGCCAATCTGTTTGACGCATGCAGTAACGCCGATCAATGGCTTGAATGCCATTTTTATCACCTCGAAGTTTCACACTTGAACGAGCTTTTCCGGAGCTTAGCCTTGTTGATTTTAATTAACAACTCTCATGTAAAAAATTCTAAACGCCGCACGTCCGATCTCCAGCAATTACACGGTGCGCAAGATCGATCTGGCACTCTCGTCCCCTAAAAAGGCCAGAAAATAAAGGTTGAAGGGTCAAGTGTTCGCTATTGACTTCACTTTGCCGTTCGGGTTGACTGGGCTCGTGAAAGGGTAGTGAACATAATAATTAACAGCTAAAAAATAGGTGCATCATGTCGGTCCCTCTGCGTGCCGTTCAACTCAACGAAGCAAACGCATTCCTTAAGAAATATCCTGAGGTTTTGTACGTCGACCTTCTGATTGCGGATATGAACGGCGTGGTGCGCGGCAAGCGCATCGAGCGCACCAGTCTTCATAAGGTCTACGAAAAAGGCATTAACCTGCCGGCGTCTCTGTTTGCTCTGGACATCAACGGTTCTACGGTGGAAAGCACTGGCCTGGGTCTGGACATCGGCGACTCTGACCGGATCTGTTTCCCCATTCCTGGCACCCTCAGCATCGAGCCTTGGCAGAAGCGCCCGACCGCGCAACTGTTGATGACCATGCATGAACTAGAAGGCCAGCCATTCTTCGCCGACCCGCGTGAAGTGCTGGCCAATATCGTGCGCAAGTTCGACGACATGGGCCTGACCATCTGCGCTGCGTTCGAACTCGAGTTTTATCTGATCGACCAGGACAACGTGAACGGCCGTCCGCAATCGCCGCGCTCGCCGGTGTCCGGCAAGCGTCCGGTGTCGACTCAGGTGTACCTGATCGACGACCTCGACGAATACGTCGATTGTCTGCAAGACATCCTCGAAGGCGCGAAAGAGCAGGGCATTCCTGCCGACGCCATCGTCAAGGAAAGCGCCCCGGCGCAGTTCGAAGTGAACCTGCATCACGTCAACGACCCGATCAAGGCCTGCGACTACGCGGTGTTGCTCAAGCGTCTGGTGAAGAACATCGCCTACGACCACGAGATGGACACCACGTTTATGGCCAAGCCGTATCCGGGTCAGGCGGGCAACGGTTTGCACGTGCACATTTCGATTCTCGACAAAGAAGGCAACAACATCTTTGCCAGCGAGGATCCCGAGCAGAACGCCGCGCTGCGACACGCGATCGGCGGTGTGCTCGAGACCCTGCCGGCGCAGATGGCGTTCCTGTGCCCGAACGTCAACTCGTACCGTCGTTTCGGCGCCCAGTTCTACGTGCCGAACTCGCCAAGCTGGGGCATCGACAACCGTACCGTAGCCGTGCGTGTACCGACCGGTTCGCCGGACTCAGTGCGCATCGAGCATCGTGTAGCCGGTGCCGACGCCAACCCGTACCTGTTGATGGCCTCGGTTTTGGCCGGTATTCACCACGGCCTGACCAACCAGATCGAACCGGGCGCCCCGGTCGAAGGCAACAGCTACGAGCAAAACGAGCAGAGCCTGCCGAACAACCTGCGTGATGCACTGCGCGAGCTGGACGACAGCGAAGTCATGGCCCGTTACATCGACCCGCTGTACATCGACGTGTTCGTGGCGTGCAAGGAAAGCGAGTTGGCCGAGTTCGAGAACTCCATCTCCGACCTTGAGTACAACTGGTACTTGCACACTGTCTGATTCTTCGATGTCGCCTGATGCACCGCCTTCGCTGGCAAGCCAGCTCCTACAGGGTTGTGTGTCGGGCGCAGCATCTGTGAGCGACATGGATCAACTGTAGGAGCTGGCTTGCCAGCGAAGGCGGTCGATCAGCCAGCCCCCGTCGTCTGACACACCGATATCCAATATTCCTCTGCGTCGAGTCACAACCATGACAAACACTCGCAGCGACTGGGAACAACGCTTCCAGTCCCTAACACTCGAAGGCCGTGCATTCATCGACGGCCAATATTGCCCTGCACTCAGCGGCGACACCTTTGAATGCATGAGCCCGGTCGACGGTCGCTTTCTGGCCAACGTCGCCAGCACCGACGAAGCCGACGCCAATGCGGCCGTCGCCGTCGCGCGCCGCACCTTCGAATCCGGCATCTGGGCCAACCTTGCCCCGGCCGAGCGCAAGCGCACCCTGATCCGCTTCGCCGACCTGATCCTGGCCAACCGGGAAGAACTGGCCCTGCTCGAAACCCTCGACATGGGCAAGCCGATCAACGACTCGATGAACATCGACATTCCAGCGACCGCCAACGCGATCCGCTGGAGCGCCGAAGCCATCGACAAGATCTACGACGAAGTCGCCGCCACCCCGCACGATCAACTCGGCCTGATTACCCGCGAACCTGCCGGTGTGGTCGCCGCCATCGTGCCGTGGAACTTCCCGTTGATCATGGCCAGCTGGAAGTTCGCCCCGGCGCTGGCTGCCGGTAACTCGTTCATCCTCAAGCCTTCGGAAAAGTCGCCGCTCACGGCCATTCGCATTGCGCAACTGGCGCTGGACGCTGGCATCCCGAAAGGCGTGTTCAACGTCCTGCCGGGCTACGGCCACACTGTCGGCAAGGCGCTGGCGCTGCACATGGACGTCGACGTGCTGGCCTTCACCGGTTCGACCGCGATTGCCAAGCAACTGATGATCTACGCCGGGCAAAGCAACATGAAACGCGTCTGGCTCGAAGCCGGCGGCAAGAGCCCGAACGTGGTGTTCGCCGACGCGCCGGATCTGCGCGCGGCAGCACAAGCGGCGGCCGGTGCGATTGCCTTTAACCAGGGCGAAGTCTGCACCGCCGGTTCGCGCTTGCTGGTGGAGCGTTCGATCCGCGAGCAGTTCATTCCGCTGTTGGTGGAAGCGCTGCAAGCGTGGAAACCGGGGCACGCACTGGACCCGGAAACCACCGTCGGCGCAGTCGTCGATCAGCGCCAACTGGACAACGTGTTGCGTTACATCCAGGTAGGCAAAGACCAGGGCGCGCAACTGATCGCCGGCGGCAGCCGCACCCTCGAAAGCACCGGCGGCCTTTACGTGGAACCGGCGATTTTCGACGGCGTGACCAACGCCATGACCATCGCCCGTGAAGAGATCTTCGGCCCGGTGCTGTCGCTGATCACCTTCGACACCGTTGAAGAAGCTCTGGCCATCGCCAACGACAGCATCTTCGGCCTGGCCGCTGGCGTCTGGACCAGCAACCTGAGCAAGGCCCACACCTTCGCTCGCGGCTTGCGCGCCGGCAGCGTCTGGGTCAACCAGTACGACGGCGGTGACATGACCGCGCCGTTCGGCGGGTACAAGCAGTCGGGTAACGGTCGGGACAAATCGCTGCACGCGTTCGACAAATACACCGAACTCAAAGCGACCTGGATCAAGCTCTAATACCTATAAAAAAAGCGACGGGCGCCGGCACGCTGCCGGTGGCCATCGGAGAAAGCTATGAAACAAGATTCTGTGAAACAAACCCACGTAAACAGCTACTACGCCGCCACCCGCAACTTCACCGGCGATTTCCCGGTGCTTGAAGAGTTGGTGGAATGCGACGTCTGCATCATCGGCGCCGGCTACACCGGTTTGTCCTCGGCCCTGTTCCTCGCCGAAGCCGGCTACAGCGTCACCGTACTGGAAGCCGCCAAAGTCGGTTTCGGCGCCAGCGGTCGCAACGGTGGCCAACTGGTCAACTCCTACAGCCGCGACGTTGATGTCATCGAAGAGCGCTACGGCGACAAAACCGCCGAAGTCCTCGGCAGCATGATTTTTGAAGGCGCCGACATCATCCGTCAGCGCATACAACACTACGACATCCAGTGCGACTACCGTCCGGGCGGCATCTTCGCCGCGATGAACAAAAAGCAACTCAAAGGCCTGGCCGAGCAGAAGAAAAGCTGGGAGCGCTACGGCAACAAGAACCTGAAAATGCTCGACACGGCTGACATCAAGCGTGAAGTCGGTTCCGACGCCTACGTCGGCGGCCTGCTCGACATGCAGGGCGGCCACATCCACCCGCTGAACCTGGCCCTCGGCGAAGCTTCGGCCATCATCGGTCTGGGCGGCAAAATCTACGAACAATCGGCGGCAGTAGAAATCACTTACGGCGAACCGATCACCGTACGCACCGCCAAAGGCGTAGTGCGCGCCAAATACCTGCTGATCGCCGGTAACGCTTATCTGCCGCAGGGCCTCGACAATCGCGTGACCAGCAAGAGCATGCCGTGCGGCTCGCAAATCGTCGTCACCGAACCGTTGTCCGAAAAGGTTGCGCGCAGCCTGATCAAAAACAACTACTGCGTCGAAGACTGCAACTACCTGCTCGACTACTACCGCCTCACCGCCGACAACCGCCTGCTGTACGGCGGTGGCGTGGTCTATGGCGCGCGGGAACCGGACGACATTGAACAACTGATCAAGCCGAAAATCCTCAAGACCTTCCCGCAATTGAAGGACGTGAAAATCGACTACCGCTGGACCGGCAACTTCCTGTTGACCATGTCCCGCATGCCGCAATTCGGCCGCATCGAGAAAAACGCCTACTACATGCAAGGCTACAGCGGCCACGGCGTCACCTGCTCGCACCTGGCCGGCAAACTGATCTCGGAAATGATCCGCGGCGACGCCGAACGCTTCGACGCGTTCGCCTCCCTGCCACACATGCCAATGATCGGCGGCCGCACCTTTTCAGCACCGTTGACCGCCCTCGGCGCCGTGTACTACTCGCTGCGCGATCGTATCGGCATCTAAACCTGCTGCAATCCCTGTAGGAGCCGAGCTCGCTCGCGATGGCGGCGGCACAGCCAACATTGATGTCGCCTGACACACCGCCATCGCGAGCAAGCTCGGCTCCTACAGAGATCTATGGAATGCACAAAATTTGTATTCGCTCAGGTCAAAACTGTGGGAGCGGGCTTGCCCGCGAAGAGGCCATATCCGCCAGCATCGATATCGCCTGACACACCACTACCCTGTAGGAGCCGAGCTTGCTCGCGATGAGGCCATCCCCGTCGCCATCAATGCCAGCTGACACACAGCAACCGCCCCTACAGTTTTCACAGCCAAACCCCCTGAATTCAGGTCAAAACAACCTTTTTACCCAACCACTTATCGAACCTGCTGAGCAACACGAACAAACGTGATTTAATACCCGCCTTTCAAATTTCCGGGACAGGGAAGCGGTGTTTTCGCGGCCAAAAGTCGCCCGCCATCCACCCCCATTACCCCTTAAGTAATTCACGCATAAGGCTGTCATGGACACGGGCTCAAGACTCAAATTAGTACGCGAAAGCTATAAGCTGTCCCAGCGCGAGCTGGCCCGGCGTAGCGGCGTCACCAATGCCACCATCTCCCTGATCGAACAGAATCGCGTCAGCCCCTCCGTCAGCTCCCTGAAAAAACTGCTCGAAGGCATACCGATGTCTCTGGCGGACTTCTTTACCTTTGATCAACCGCCGCGTGAGCATCAATACGTGTTTCGGGCTAATGAACAGCCGGATCTGGGCCGTCATGGTCTGCGGTTGTTGCTGATTGGGGCTTCGGTGCCGAGTCGGCAGATGCGGTTGTTGCGCGAGCAGTACGCGCCTGGGGCAAGTTCGGGGGAAGAGCCGATTGTGCATTCGGAAGGGGAGGAGTGTGGGCTGGTGACGCGGGGGACGGTTGAGTTGACGGTTGATGGGCAGATTAGTGTGCTCAACGCTGGGGATGGTTACTACTTCCCGACAACCCTGCCGCACAAGTTTCGCAACATTGGCCAGGATGAAGCGGAAATCATCAGCGCCAATACCCCGGCAAACTTCTGATACCAAAAATGGACGCAGCCCTGTAGCAGCTGCCGAAGGCTGCGTCCGAAGCCAAAAACGGTTGACATTTATTTTGTGAGATTGAATATTTCTCCGGCGCAGGATAGCGCAACAGGGATCGACAAAAATAAAATCAAGGAATAAACGGAGAGACTGATGAACATTCAGGAAGCGTTCAATGTGGCAGCAGGCATTAAATATCCTTATTGCCGAACCAAGAAAAAAATGTTCACGGAAGTCGGAAAGTAAGTGCGCGATTTTCAGCAGTCTCTGCTGTTCTCGATGGTGCTGTCGATTTCGTT
The DNA here is from genome assembly GCF_019956415.1 of Pseudomonas sp. GL-B-19. Lineage (GTDB taxonomy): Bacteria > Pseudomonadota > Gammaproteobacteria > Pseudomonadales > Pseudomonadaceae > Aquipseudomonas. The sequence goes on along the minus strand of NZ_JAHBDK010000029.1, from coordinate 41,097 downwards.
CGGACCGATTGCATTAATTATATTGCGGCAGTCAATATTGCATGGCCGATTTAGTGCGGTGCCAAGTGCACTAGGCGCCGCAGTCGCCGATGTTTTATATGCCGTGATTGCGTTATTGGGTGCAGCACTTGTGAGTGTGTTCGTGTTGCAATATCGGAACCTGTTGGTCTTTGCATCCATCGTCTATCTGTTTTATTTGGGGGTAAAGATACTGAAGTATGCAGATCCCGATATGTCGGTTTCGCAACAGGCTGGGTTCATTTCTGTTTTTGCTTTGACGATGACCAATCCACTGACCATCGTTGCAATCACTTCTTACGTTTTTGCCAACCATTCAGGTGGGGTAGCGGTCAATATTCCTGCATTTATTTCAGGTTTTTTTATTGGTAGCTTCGTTTGCCAAATGGTTTATGCGTTAAGCGGTGATGCTGTGGGTAGGATGTTGTCTGGAAGGGTGAGTTTTCGAATATTAAATTGGATGAGTGGTTTTTATCTGATTACATTCTCTATGTGGAAATTAGGTTATTTAATTAAGGCTGAGGGGCTTTTGTTGGGGGTTGGCTGATCTGTGAATGTTTGCCGTTTCAGAGCGAATTTCTCAAAAAGGTGACAAATCTATTTAATAAATAGCGGTGTCACCTTTTGCAGGTCACCTATTACTGACTAAAGCAAGCGCTCTGCTTCTTGGGCGTATCAAACCCACGCTGCTCAATCACCCGAAACACATCACTCACATCCTGGATCAGAATCCGGGCGATGTTTGTGACGGTGTTGATGTCGTTTTCGGCGTAGTCGGGGAGGCTGGTGCAGGCCATGAGGTTGAGGTATTTGAGGACGACGTTGAGGCGCTCGCTGACGCAATTGTGGAGTTCGCACAGTGGGGCGTCGCTGTCGATGAGCAGGACGGGGTAGTCGGTGGCGAGTTGGGACATTGGGGTGAAGCGGCGGGGCGGGTTCTGATTGGTCATAAATGTCAGTCCTTAAAAGAAAATCACAGCCGCCATAAACATGGCGGCGCTTGGTGTCTTCCTTTAGGGCTGCGAAACCCTATCGCTGACTGCGGTCAGCGACGGGTCGAATATAGGCGTCGATTTTGGCGGCTGAAAAAGGGGTTGTAGGACGTAAATGCGGGTTTGGGGGGATGGTTAAGACGACGTTTTGTTGATCGGCAATCGTGATATCAGAGGTTGTTTAGTGTCAGGTGGACGTTGCCTGCAGGGTTTGCGGCTGCTGCGCAGCCGGACGCAGGCTTCGCCAGCTGCTACAGGATTTGGGCGTGTTTAGAAATGCGGTACGGGATGGGGTGGCTTCGCTGCCCAGCGGGAGCATGCTCCCTCGCCACAGAGGGCGCTTTCCTACACGTTTTTCGGATGGCCAGAAAAGACAAAGCCCCGAATCATCGGGACTTTGTGCAGTTACCAAAATCGATGTTGCGGATCGTTCGCCCCACTGCCTGGCCTGCGGCGAATGCGGGTTGTGTTCGGTGTGTTTCGGGCCGAACGCTGCCCATGCCAGGACGCCAATCATCGGCACGAACACGATCACCACGATCCACAAGAGTTTGTTGCTCGATTTGCCTTCGGCTTTTCGGACTCGGTTGATTGCCCATAGCTCGACCAGCAAAAGTACCGCTGTGAGTACGATCCAGATTGTTTCGGTTTGCATTCGCCACCCTCCTGATAGTCATTCAGTTAGGTGAATCGCTGTGGGCTGGGTTGATTAAATTTCAGGTTTTTTGGGCGGAGTGAGCGGGGTGCTCGCGATTTAGAGCTGGCAGTTCAATTGATGTTGAAGGTCAGGGCCTCTTCGCGAGCAGGCTCGCTCCCACAGGGGGATTGGGTTGCAAAGGTAGAAACAGGGGACTTCCTTTACGTTTTAAACCGCAGACATCCTTTGCAGGTGAGGCACGCCGAGTTTGCTCAGGTGTTCACCCACGCCAGCCTGACCGGCAGAGAGATTAGACCCGCCTGGGCGGCGGGTCTGGCGGGGCATTAATGCATCTTGCTGTGATCCGCCATGCCGAGCGCGCGGACGTCGGCCTGCACTTCGATAATTTCCTGCTCGCCCTTGGCGTTTTTCACGGTCAGGGTCAGCGGGACTTTATCGCCTTCCTTAACCTGAGCGGTCAGGTCAATGAGCATCACGTGGTAGCCATGGGGATCGAAGTTCACAGGCTTGCCTGCCGGCAGCGCGACGGACTCGACCATTCCCATTTTCATCACATCGTCTTTCATGCTCATTTGGTGAATCTGTACCGTTTTAGCCACCGGGGATTGAACGCTCAGCAGGGTGCTGTCGCTGTCGGCTTGCAGGGTCATGAAGGCGCCGGTGGACGGTTGGTCGGCAACGGTCGCGCGGACCCAGGCATCGTGGACCTGAGTTTGCGCGGACACCTGGAAGGCCAGGCCAATCAGCGACAGACCGAGGGCCAGTTGTTTGATGCGTTTGAAGGATGTTGAAGTCATTAGCAGACCTCCATGACGGTGAGCAGGTCTTCTGCGCACTCTTGGGCGGTAAGGGACGCAGACAGTCCCAGGCGCAAAGTGCCCCGGGAGTCGAAGACATAGCTGGTCGCGGTGTGGGAGACGGTGTAGCTCGAACCGCTGGGGACCTTTTCGAAGAACACCCCGAATTCCTTGGCGGTGGCGGCGGTCTCTTCCAGCGTGCCGTGCAGCGCTTCGAACGTCGGGTCGAATGATTTGACGTATTTGTCGAGCATCTGCGGCGTGTCGCGTTCCGGGTCCAGGGTGATGAAGATCACTTGCAGCTTTTCGCCATCGCGGCCCATCAGCTTTTTCGCTTGGGCGGCGCGGGCCAATGTGGTCGGGCACACGGCCGGGCATTGGGTGAAGCCGAAGAAAACCATCGGCATCATCCCGCGATAGCTGGTCAGCATCCGGGTTTCGCCATCGGCGTCCTTGAGCTTGAAAGTACGGCCCATGATCTTGTCGCTGAGGTCCTTGCCGTGTTTGAACGACAGTTTGCTGCTGTCATCGCAACCGGCCAGCAGGCCGAGGCTCAACAGGCTCATGCCGCGCAGGACAGTGCGACGGGTATACAACGTACTCATGGAGGGGAAATCCTGTGTAGCGACGTGAAATCTGTGGCGGCTGATGAATCAGACGAAAAAAGCGCGTGGATATTAACAAACTGTTGCGCTGTGCTGCGCATTGTCGGACCGGCGCGGGTTGCGGTACAGAGACAGAACCGGAAGAAAACTACGGATCAGTAGCCATAACGCGATCCTTGTAGCAGCTGCCGAGCCTGCGAGGCTGCGTTCGGTGCGGGCCGCGTTCGGACGAAGCCGTCGTGAAATCAGTCAATGCGGTGTGTCAGGCCCACCGTGCACTCAGGGTTTACGACGGCTTCGCCGCCGAACGCAGCCTCGCAGGCTCGGCAGCTGCTACAGGGGAGGCGTTGCAGCGGACACATTGCAGATACATGAGTGCGCTTTCATGGGGCAGTCCAACACCACAATGAGAGCATTGCCATGTACCGCAAATTGCAGCAAGCCGCCCGATTCCTCAGTCAGAGCGCACGTTTGATGGTCGGCGTCCCTGACTACGACAACTACGTCGCGCAAATGGTGCTCAAACACCCGGACCAGCCGGTCTTGAGCTACTCGATGTTTATTCGTGAGCGTCAGGAGGCCCGCTACGGCGGCAAGCAATGCACGACGCGTTGCTGCTGAACGCCTCTGTGAACGCCGCAATCAGCACAATGTTCTCGCTATCGCGTTTCGACTGCTAAGCTTCGACGTTGCAGCGTCCGAGCCTTCCCGGGCGTGGGCGTTGCACAAGGGCAAGGAGTACGACTTCAGTATCAATTCCACTTCAAAAGAGGTGGCGAGCGATTGTCGGTATCCTGCACGGAGGCAGGCAATGGTGATCAAGCACGTAAGCAATTCGAGTGCCGAGGGTGTCCCCGAGCCACTTGATCGTGAAGAAATGGAGCGGGTGCTGGCGCAGCTGTTGTCCAGCCCGGTGTTTGCCAAGTCCCGACGGATGGGCGATCTGCTGCGCTATCTGCTCGAGCATGACCTTCAATCTCCGGGCATTGCGCTCACCGAGCACGCTATCGGCCTGGCGGTGTTTCGCCGTGATCCGGCGATTTACTGCACCGGCGACGATCCGGTGGTGCGCGTGCAGGTGGGGCGGCTGCGACGCAAACTCGCGACCCATTACACCACCACCGGTCAGCAAGACCCGGTACGCCTGAGCATTCCGGCCGGGTGCTATCGGCTTGCTTATCAACGACTCCGGCCCAAAGCGATCGCGACGCGCCATCCGGTGCTGCAGATTCAGCCGTTCACCTGCATCACTCGCGACGGCGATGACTTTGCCCGGGGCTTGTGTGAAGAGCTGAGCTGCCGGCTGTTCGAGTCGTTCGAGCAGACGCAAAGCCATGGCAACCACGTGTTGATGAAGGTGCCGCGCAACAGCGTCAAAGCCTCGGACCTTGTGCGGGTCGGGCGCGGCAATTATTCACTGGAGGGCAGCGTACGGGTTGAATCGTCCCGGGTCCGGGCCTCGGTGCGCCTGATTGATGTCGCTCAGGGGCGGATTCGCTGGTCAGAACAGTTTGATCGCAATCGCCCTTACGGCATTGCCACTCAGGAAGATCTGGCGCAATCCATCTGCCAGTCATTGACCGGGTATTTCGCCCGGGGTGGCGGTGACGCTTGAGTAGACGGGGCAACCGCAAGGTTGCCCCGGATGCAGGTTTTACACGACGGTCCAGCTGCCGCCGGAGTAGAGGCGGGTGGCGGTGTTGTCGAAGGTCAGGTCGATTTCGACAGATTGAGAGCGCGAGGTACTGAACATGGTGCTGGTCTGCACATTCTGTTCGAACCACACCAATATGGTTTCGATCGGGGTCAGCGCCGTGGAGCCGAGGACCACTGGACTGGAAGCCACGTAGATCGGCGTGCTGACCTGCTTGCCATCGATGCCGGTGGACAATTGGCTGACGCCGGGGTGGATATTGCCGTAATTGTTGATCAGGGTGATCGCCGTGTCAGGGCCGCCGCTCGTCGCCGAACCCAGCAGGCCGGAACTGTCTAGCACGGACTGTTGGCCCAGGCCGATAGTGATGAGGTTGGTCGAGACATCCACTTGCACGTTGGCCTGGAACGAGTTGGAACCGAACAGCTGATATTGCGGGGTCCAGCTGAAGGTGCTGTTACTCAAGTATTGGACATAAGACTGCCAGACCACGTTGTAGGCTTCGGTACCGACCTTCTTGGCAAAACACAGCTTGTAGCCGGACTGTTTCAGCGTGGTCAGGTCGCCAGCGGCGATCTGGATCTTCACCGACTTTTGTGTGGCGGCCAGGGTTGAGGTCAACACCTTGCTGTAGTCGGTGGATTTCAGGGCCGTTGGAGCGGCCAGGATCGATTTGACGGCCGCTTGCACGTCATCATGCAGCTGCTGTTGATGGGCACTTACCGCATTGGATTTGCTCATGATTTCCCTATTCCTTGGTGTGGTGTGTCGGGCAGTCAATGGCCCTTTGAGCTCATTGACGGCTTCACTGTAGGCGGGCGGGGCAGGGCGGCGAAGTGTCTTGGCGTTACAGTCAGAGGGCTTATCAACACTGTTCCTGCCCGGCAGGTAACAGCGTGCGTAACGGCGGTGTATCAACCGATGAAACAGAGGGGCGGCCGTTTGACCGCCCCGCCGTTGCGTCAGCAAAGGTGAAGTTCCAGCTGTTACGTTTGCCTTTGGCGACCTCGATCAGCTTGTTATCGAACATGGTGTGATTGACCAGGCCGGTGTAGGTCATTTTTCGGCTGGCATTGGTTCCGGTCACTTCACCCGGTTTATTGGCCTGCCAAAGCCCGCAGAAGTGACAACACGGTCGGTAAGGTAACAGCGAGGATGTCGTCGGAATCAGCCACGAAACAGTGGCGTATCAACCAATGTTGGCGCGCATTCCCCAGCACTCGCGTCACTGCGCAATGAAATCGCGAATCGCCTGAATGGTCGGCGTCGGCGCTTCCTCCATCAGCCAGTGACCAGCCCCCGGGATCACCACTTCGGTCACGTTGTCCGCCGCGTTGCGCATCACGATCGCTTCATTGGCCCCAAAGGATTTTTCCCCGCCGATGGCTAGTACCGGCATCGTCAGCCGCGTCTTCATTGAGGCTTCATTGTCCACGGCGTCCTGACGAATGCTGCCGAACTGGGCGAAGGCCGCGTGCATCACACCGGGGCGGGCATAGAGGTTGGCGTAATGCTGACGGGTGGCTTCATCGATTTTGCTGCGGTCCCCCGCGAATTCGTTCCAGAACCGGTCCAGGTAGATGCGTTCACGACCTGCCACCAGCCGCTCGGCGTCCGGCCCGCCAAAGTCGAAGTGCCAAAGCATCGGTGAGCGGACGATATCGTTCCAGGGCGGGATGCCGGGCACCGGGGCGTCCATCACCACCAGGCGATCCGTCAGCTGCGGATATCGCGAGGCGTAAGCGAAGGCGACCATGGTGCCGATGTCATGGCCGATGACCACCGAGTGCTCGATCCCCAATGCGGCCAACACGCCACGGATGTCGCCCGCCTGGGTCTTCTTGTCGTAGCCGTTGTCCGGGATCGACGACAGCCCCAGGCCGCGCAAGTCCGGCACCACAACGGTGTGATCCTTGGCCAGGTCAGCCGCCAGTGGCGCCCACATGTCGCCGGTGTCACCAAAACCATGCAGCATCACCACGGCAGGCCCTTTGCCGCCGACGCGCACATGGATTTTCACGCCTTCGACGGTGATGTCTTGCGTACGAAAGTCAGCAGGGAATGGCGTCACCCCGGCCAGGGCCGGGAGGCTGAGTGCAAGCAGCAAGGAAGCGGTCAGCAGGGTGCGCAGCATGACGGTGTCTCCAGGGTACACGTGGGAAGTGGCGTACCTGAAGCAGCGTAGACCGCTTACGAGGGCATCCGCCTTAAGGCACGTGCTTTTCCATGGTCGCCTTCAGCGCCTCAGTCACCAGTGCCGTCACAATCGGTTCTGAAGTCGAGCGCATCTCTGCACCGACGGTGGCTAGCTGTGCTTTTACTTTTTCCACGTAGGGTGAGGCCGGCCCATCAGCGACGAGCGATGACAGTTCTTCTTCAGAGAACGACTTTTCATAGGCCCGCGCCAGGTTCTTATCCCATTCCGGCTGATACTTGGGCAGCAATGCGGTGATTTCCTCGGACACGATGCGCCTGGCATCGTCAGCCCCCAGTTTCTCGGCGATCACCGAGTAGGAGACCGTTCCCTGCGCCGTCGACAGTGCAAGGGCCGGGAGATTGCTGCCCATGTGGGCTTTGGCGACGAGGGTGCGGGCTTCATTCAGGGCGGGGGTATCCACAGAGGCTGAATCTGAAAAGGTGAATAACAGGGTCAAGGCGAATAACAGGGTCAAGGCGATAGCGGCAGAGGAAATTCGATGCACGTTTGGGCTCCATGGGTGAGGGCAGAAACAAGGGCATCAGAACAGCGTAGCCCAGGCTCATCGCGCCACCATTGGTTTAATCAATAGTTACCATCAAGGAACGCAAGTTCTGTTTTTTCGCCAAGAGAGGAGGATAGGCACATACCGAATTCGCCCTTGAAGGAACCTGCGCGATGAGAATGTCTACCTTGGTGGCTTTTATCGCCGTATTCAGCGGCAGCGTCGCCGCCACCGTGCCGGCTTACGCGGCTGACCCGTCTTGCCATTTCCTACCGATCGCCGACAGCGCAACCAGCCTGCAGCATGCCCGATCGGTGGGCGTGCTCTACAGCGAAAATACCCTCAACACCCTCCAATACCTTGAGCAGTACCACGCGGTAGCGGTGAACGGCGCGAAGAATCCTCAGCTGGATTCGCGCATCAGCAACGCGTTCGTCAACAGCTCCGATCCGAAGCTTGCGATCAACTGGCTCAAGGGCTCGCTGCAAAAAGAGTTCGGCTCGGTGACCGTCTACGACAACCTCGACGCACTGGTGCAAGCCCATCCCGACGTGGTGGTGATGCTGGATACCTACAGCCGTCTGGTGTCCAAGCGCAATAATCAGGTCGAAGCGCGCTTCATGGCCAAGTTCTACGATGCAAACCTGCAGTACATCGGCCAGGCCGAAGGCTCACGCGCACAGCAAATGCCTTCGGTCTGGGTGCATGGCAAAGCAGCGCCGGAAATTGCTGCGCAAATCGACCAGCAAACCGAGTTGCAAGTGAGCGCGCTGAAGCAATTTGATGCTTCGCTGAAGGCGTTGGTGAAGTCGGACAGTGTGGCGCACGTTGCCAGTAACTGACGCAGCTCCCGCGTTCAAGCCTGGGTTGTCATCACCGATTGCTACGCCGCGCCACCCCGGCCACGCTGACCGGGGTGAGAGGGCGTCCGACAACCGCTTCGGCCTGGGATATAACGCTGTGTACGCCCGGGATCGACAGGGTTTCACCGAGTTCAAGCGCTGCGATCAGCACGAAGCCGCCCAGTAGCAAACCGCCTGTTTTTATCAAAAGGTTCATTTGCCAGGTCCTCGCACAAAGTTCTTTGGCAACGTATCGCCGGGGAGGTCTTTCAAGTCGATTTTCTGCGCATTCGTCGAGTTGTTAAAGGTGAAATCGTCGGCGGCGACCTCATCACCAGTCTTCCAGTTACTAAACTGAATGCTGTATTGCGGCCCGCCCGCGACCTGTTTTGAGGTGATGACATAGCGGCAAGGGTAAGGACGCTCGCCTTGGGCGATCCAGATCTGCCAATCCACGGCTTTGCTTCTGAAGGCCAGGTGATCGCATTCGACGCCTCCAATGACGCCACTGCCCAAGTCCTTTATGTTGGTCACGCCGTTCATCAACGACTCTTGAGGGTTGGACACGAACAGGTCGGCGCCAGGCACCGGTCGGTCGTATTTTTCCCTTAGTTCATCAATCAAATGATCAAGTGTGCCGGGCACAGCCACTTGCGTGTACGTGTTGGTGTTTTTGCCGAACAAGGTCAGGGTGGTGCCGTCGAACAGCACTTCCATGTCGACAAAGCCACCCGCGCGCATGTTGCGTATCTTGTCGGGGCGGCTGATGACTGTCGTGCCGGAAGCGGCCAGCGCAAGGTTCTGTTTTTCTTTGGTGATGACTTCAAAGTTTGTGTCGTAGTTGAACGATATGTTTTTTTGCGCGGTCAGGTAGTCGGACATGCTCTTGAGTAAATTTTTTGCGTACGCCTCATCGGCATGGGCGGCGTTCGGAATGCTCAATCCCACTATTAATGCCAATCCGGCGCCAGCGAAGCGGATTGTCGAAGAGTCGATTAACTGTCGGGCGATCTTGTCCATGGAAGTTCACCGCTGTGAGAATACCGGATTGCCCGGTGTGGACTTACAACGTTAGTCCCATCACACACGCAATGAATGACCACTCATCCGAGCTGATTTTTTAGCGCATAGGTCCGAGTCATTTAAGGCAATTCACCAAGTGACTGACAGCCTCTGCTTCAACAGCCCCATCGGCGCCACCTTCGGCAAAAACCGCGCAACTCGCGGAGTCGTCGCCTTTCGTGCAGCGGTAGACCGCGATCACGCTGCCCGGCCCGCCGCCGGTGTGCCCGCTCAAGACCAGCCCGCCCTCGACCGCGCCTTGCATCAGGCCCAGGGCATAGCCAGGCGCAACCCAGGGTCGCCCGGCCATCGGCCCGCCGAGCACGCGGGCCGTTTGCATCTCCCGCAGTAACGATGACGGCAAGGTCTGGCCGGCCAGTAGACGATCCAGACAAAGCGCGGCTTCATTCAGCGGGCCGACCAACAGGCCGTGATACACCCAGCCCGGGTCATACGCTTGCGCAGCGCCCATGGTCACGCCCTTCAGATCGGTTCGCGTCGTGGCCAGGCGCACACGTGACAAACCGAGGGGTGAAAAAACCAGTCGGGTCAGCGCCTCTTCCAGCGCCAGACCGGTCAGGCGCTCGATGAACCTGGCCACGTACAGGTAACCCACGTTCGAATACCGCCAGCCGTCGCCGGGTGCGTAGCGCAATCGGGTCGCCTCCAGGCGTCGCAACATGTCATCAGCGGGCCACGGCGTTTCGTTGCGCGCCACGGCGGTGTGGTACTCCGCCAGCTCGCCATAATCCGCCAAGCCGGCTTCATGCCGCAGCACTTGGCGCAGGGTGAACGGTCCTTCCGGCAGAGTATCGTCCAGATCGACCAGGCCATCACGCACCAGCGACAGGGCGGCGGCGCAGAGCACGGTCTTGGTAAAACTCCACCAGGGAACCGTCACATCAGGCTGTGCAGGCGTGAGCGGTGAACCGTTTGAGACAAGGGCAAATGGCATGGGTGATGGCTGCTTTGGATGAAGGTGCCGTGGAAGTGTGCCAGAAACGCTCAATTGTGTTTTATCGGTGGCTTGGCTAATCTCGCATAAACCCGCAATATCAGGCAAAAACATGCACGATCAGCACGCCGCAGCCGAGCTACCGTCGGTGCGCCGGCAAAAAATCCTCCTGCTCCTTGAGCGCGACGGCAAGGTCATGGCCTCCGAGCTGAGTCAGCATTTCGCCGTTTCCGAAGACACCATTCGCCGCGACCTGTCAGAACTCGCGACTGCAGGGTTGGTGCAACGGGTGCATGGCGGCGCGTTGCCGCGACCTAAAGACACGGGCAAGGATTTCTTCACCCGGGTCGGTGAAACCGATGAGGTAAAAACGCAGCTGGCCCAACTTGCCGCGCGCTGGGTGCAGGATGGCCAGATTGTGATGTTCGATTCAGGCAGCACAACGCTGCAGATCGCGCGGTCGCTGCCCTCGGACATTGCCATCACGGCCATTACTGCGTCGCCAATGATCGCTATTGCCTTGGCCGAATACACAGGCATCAAAGTGATCCTTGCCGGTGGGCAACTCAATCGCGCGACGATGTCGGCCAGCGGGCATGAAACCCTTCGGCTGATCGAGGGCATCAAGGCTGATCTGCTGTTCACCGGTATCTGTGTGATTCACCCGGAAGTCGGCATCAGCTCGCTGCATTTCGATGAGGTGCCAGTAAAACTGGCGATGATCGACAGCGCGTCGCACGTGGTGGCCGTGACCACGGCGGACAAACTGGGCGCGGTGGAGCCGTTCGTTGTCGCACCGTGCAATCGCATCCACACGCTGATCACCGAGCAACAGCTGGCGTCGGGCAACGTTGAGGATTATCAGCGGTTGGGTATTGAGGTGGTTCAGGTAGACGCCTGAGCTCAACCATGTCCCAGCGCAATCGCAAACGACACAACGATGAAGCAGGCAAAGGCAAAATTCAGGTTCATGAAGATGTCGTCCGACGTATTCGAGATGTCGCCATCTTGAATACGTCGGAGGAAAATAAAAAATTCGGCTTCGTGATGTGAATGATCGAAGGAATTGATACCTGCTGCCTGCGCTTACAGCACGCCCCCTAAACCAGATACTTGCGAAACCACGCGATCGTACGGTCCCACGCCAGTTTGGCAGCGGCCTCATCGTAGCGAGGCGTCGAGTCGTTATGGAAACCATGATTGCAACCTGGATAAATATAGGCCTCATAGGTTTTGCCGGCTGCTTTCAACGCGGATTCGTACGCTGGCCATCCATCATTGATGCCCTTGTCCAGCTCGCCGTAATGCAGCAGCAATGGCGCCTGGATTCTGGCCACATCTTCAGCTTTTGGCTGGCGGCCATAAAAAGGCACGGCCGCCGCCAGTTCCGGATAGGCCACGGCCGCCGCGTTGGAGACACCCCCGCCATAGCAGAAGCCGGTGATGCCGACTTTTCCTGTGGTCGCGTCGTTTTTCGATAGCCACTCGATGGCGGCGAAAAAATCATTCATGAGCTTTTCCGGATCGACCTTCGCCTGTAGCTCGCGGCCCTTATCATCGTTGCCTGGGTAGCCGCCGACCGAACTCAGACCGTCGGGGGCGAGCGCAATGAACCCGGCTTTGGCGACGCGTCGGGCGACGTCTTCGATGTAAGGATTAAGCCCGCGGTTTTCATGCACCACCACCACAGCCGGCACTTTGCCGGTAGCTTTGGCCGGGCGCACCAGATAGCCGCGCACATTGCCGTGGCCCTTGGGTGAGGGGTAGGTGATGTACTCGGCGATGATGTCCGGGTCGGTGAATTCCACTTGTTCGGCGAGCGCATAGTTGGGGCTCAGGGACGCGAGCAGTGCGCTGGCAGTCAAACCGCCCAGGGCGAACAACGCTGCGCGATCAAGAAACTCTCGGCGGTTGATCTTGCCATGGACGTAGTAATCGTAGAGTTCGAGCAGTTCGGGGGCGAAATCTTTGGCGGTGAGACGTTCCATCGGGGCGCTTCCCGTTTGATCAGGATTTAATCCAGTAAAGCAGCGTTTGGCGCACAACCCGGACAGTTCGTCCGGGTTGTGGCAAACAGGGGGACGTGCGGACTAATGCCCACCCACCACCATGTGACTGAACGGCGCCACATACGCCTGCAACGTCACCAACCCACCGACCAGAATCGCCAGCACAATCGAGTGGAAGAACACATACCGCAGAATTTCCCCTTCATGCCCGTACCAGCGCGTCGCCGTGGACGCCACCACAATCGACTGCGCGTCGACCATTTTGCCCATGACCCCGCCAGAACTGTTCGCCGCCGCCATCAGCACCGGGCTGATCCCCAGTTGTTCGGCGGTCACCCGTTGCAAGCCGCCGAACAGCACGTTGGAGGCCGTGTCGGAGCCGGTCAACGCCACGCCGAGCCAGCCAAGGAGGGTGCCGAACATGGGGTAGAAAATACCGGTCGCGGCGAAGGCCAGGCCCATGGTGGCGTCCAGTCCCGAGTAGCGCGTGAGGTAACCCAAGGCCAGCATCGCCACAATGGTGATCAGCGAGTAGCGCACCACCCACAGCGTTCGCAGGTATTGGTGTACCAGTTGCGGAATCGAGTAGCCCATCAGCAGCCCGCCGAGGATGGCTGACAGCAAGATGCCGCTGCCAGTGGCGGTGAACCAGGTGAACTTGTAGATCGCGTCCTCGGTTTTAGGCGCAGGCACCACCGGCGGTACTTTTTCAACCTGCTGGTGCAGGGTGGTAAAGGTCACGATCGGGGCGAAGATCGGGTTCGCTTCGCGCATCGGTTTGCCTTGCGGGTCGAGCTTGGCCGAGCTGGTTGCCGGATCGATCGCCGGGCGGGTATCGAACAAGTTTTTGAAGCTCTGTGTGCCCCAGGCGAAGACAAAGACCGTGAGGATGATCCACGGCATCCACGCGCGCATTACCGCCGGTTTGGCTTCATTGGAAAAGGTCGCGCTCGCCGTCGGTGCCTGCTCATGTTCGGCGTCGATCTTCGAGGTGTCGACGCGCCCGGTCAAGGCGGCCGAGGTGTGCACCGTGGCGGGTTTCCAGACCCTGAGGAAACCCGTCAGGCAGGCCATGGAAATCAGCGCGGCGATCACGTCCACGAGCATCGGGCCGTGGTAGTTGGACACCAGGAATTGCGGTACCGCGAAACTGACCCCGGCCACGAGGATTGCTGGCCAGATCTCCAGCATCTTGCGCCAGCCGGCGAAGGCCCAGATCAACCAAAACGGCACGAGTACCGAGAAAAATGGCAGCTGGCGACCGACCATCATCGACAGCTCCATTTCATCCAGCCCGGTCACTTTGGCCAGGGTAATGATCGGTGTACCCAGTGCGCCAAACGCAACCGGCGCGGTATTGGCGATCAAGGCCAGGCCGGAGGCAGCCAAAGGCGAGAAGCCGAGCCCGATCAGGATCGCACCGGTCACCGCCACCGGCGTACCGAAGCCGGCCGCGCCTTCAAAAAACGCGCCGAAACAGAAGGCGATGAGCAACAATTGCAAACGTCGGTCGTCGGTGATGCGCGCCAGGGAATCCTGCAGCACTTTGAACGAGCCGTTCTCGGTGGTCAGTCGGTGCAGGAAGATGATGTTGAGCACGATCCAGCCAATCGGCAGCAAGCCGTTGGCAGCGCCGAATAACGCCGCCGAGCCGGCCATGTTCGCCGGCATGCCGAAAGCCAGGATCGCGATCAGCAAGGCAGACGCCAGTGCGAGCAACGCCGCCATGTGCGCCTTGATGTGGAAAAACGCCAGGGAGGCCAGCATCACCACTACCGGCACGGCTGCCATGAGGGTTGAAATGACCGGATTACCGAAGGGATCGTAGACTTGTTGCCAAACCATGTTCCACCTCTGCTTTTTATTGTCGGTAGTGCAGGCCCCGGGCGGGGTTGGTGGAAAGGAGTATAGGTGGCATTACGCCGCTGACTCGGGGAGGTTCGTCATCATTGAAAGGTGCCTTGGTCAGCGAGATCCCGGGCGAACTTCTACTACGCTGAGAGAGGATAACTGACCCGCCCCCATGCACCACGAGAGGGAGACAGCGATGACTGAACGCCATGAGGAACACAAGGAGACGCTTTCCAACGGATGCTCGATCAAGGTCACAGCCGAAATACTGAAAGACGGCTCCCTGGAAATGCTGATCGGTGTGTACCGGCCGGACGGCTCGGTGATTGAAGAGGACCACCATCCGTCCCCGCATCGGCTGGACTTCGAGGCAGCGATGGCGTGGGCCATCGAAAAAGCCAAAACCGTCGGCAACAGTCAGCAAACGCTGTGAGAGCGGCTTATCACCGCTCTGATCATTGTCCTAACTGCGTACCGAACATGGCCGTCCAGTAAATCCCCGCATCGCTCTTCGGGTCCACCGCGTAAGCGGCGCCGAGCTCACGGAACTGTGGATTCATCAGGTTGGCGCAATGACCTGGGCTGGCCAGCCAGCCGTTAACCACCTTGTGCACGGTGTCTTGCCCGGCGGCAATGTTCTCGCCGATCTGCTGAAAGTTGTAACCCGCCAGTTCCGCGCGGTCACCGGGCATGTGGCCGTCGCGGTCCTTGTGATCAAAGTAATTGCCGTTGGCCATTGCCCGGGAGTGGGTTTCGGCGGCTGACGCCAATAAGGCGTTCCACGCCAGCGGTGTGGTCGCGGCAAACGCCTGGCCGCCGCACTGACGGGGTTGGGTGCGCGCGGCGTTGAGCTCGACCAACAGCTTCTGGCCTTCGGCGGCGGCATCGCCCTGGCGCGCGGGTAACAGGGGACGGGCGAGCACAATACGCCAATCGCTGCCTTGGCGGCTGACACCGATGTCGATGAATTTAGGGTCCAGCACGACCTGGCAGAAGCTTTCCTGCACCGCCATCATCGCCGCTTGCGCATCACGCGGGCCGGTCAAGGTAATCGCTTGCACATTGAACATTGGATACGACGCACGCACCATGGCCTGCTGCAAATCGACCGGTCCGCTGGCCGGCAATACCAGACGCGGATCGCTGTTCAGCGGTGGCAACTCCGGCGAGACCTGACCGGCGCAACGCTGCGCCAGGCTGCGAAAGGCGTTGATCGAGTCGGTCAGCTGCGTTTCTTCGGACGCCATGGCCGTAGTGGCAAGCACCAAACCCAGCGACAACCCTGCTAAGCGCATAGCGGATGATAAGACGTGCATGAAAACCCCCTTGGACGGACTGAGCCCATGATGCGCGAACTCCCCCCGTACAAGGCAATGGCTTTTTGCAGTTTGTGACTCAGTAGCTGACATGATTTGGCTACTAAACTGAACCGACGCCTCCCAGAGTGTTTGCGCCATGCCCGTCAAATGGATCGCCGCGTACCTCGCCGTTTCACTGCTCACCGGTCAGGCTATTGCGGACGATCAACAACAAAAGCAGGACGTGGCGGAAGACAAGGCGCAGGTGCTTGAACAGAAGGCGGCCGAGAAGGGCAGCAACGTCTCAGTGCCCAAGTCCCAGGCCATCACCCCGTCCGAAGTCCAGGCTGTCGACCCGGCCGGCAAGTCTCCATTGGACGATGCGATTACTTGCATGGCCCGCTCCATTTACTGGGAAGCCAAAGGCGAGAACATGGCTGATATGGAAGCGGTGGCCAACGTGGTGATGAACCGTCTCGGCCACGAAGGTTTTCCTGACACCGTGTGCGGGGTGGTCAAGCAAGGCTCCGAAACCAAAAGCTGCCAGTTTTCCTGGTGGTGCGACGGGCGCCCGGACACGGTCCAGGAAGAAACCCAATATGAGTTGGCCAAGGAAATCGCGCGCAAGGCACTGAACAAGCAGCTGCCGGATCGCACCGGTGGCGCGATGTACTTCCATGACAAGACGGTGAAGCCTGTCTGGGCCAAGAAGTACATCAAAACGGCGAGTATCGGCTTGTTTGTGTTCTACAAGCCGCACGATGGGTCGGCGAAGTAGGTCGCCCAACTCTCAGCTGTAAAACCCTTACACCTCACGACCATGCGCCGCAGCGGCCAGTTGCCCGGTATCGACCCGAACAAACACCGAGTCTCCCACTGCCGTGAGCACGCCGTCGGCGTACACCTCGCAGATGACCCGGCTTTTGCGCCCGACATCGCCCTCGACCTTGGCGTGCAAGGTCAGCGCAACGCCCATCGGCGTCGGCTTGATGAACTTGATGCCCAGGTTGCCGGTGACGCAGTCGATGCGCGGCAGTGATCCCGGCTCGCGGTTTTCTGCCCGGTAGTGGTAAGCCATGGCGGTCCAGTTCGAGTGGCAATCCACCAACATCGCAATCAATCCGCCGTACACCAGATCCGGCCAGCCGCAGTATTTGGCGTCGGGCAGATGCTCGGCGACGACGTGGATGCCATCGGCATGCCAGTGGCTTTTGACGTGTAGCCCGTGAGGGTTGCGGCTGCCGCAGCCGTAACACACGCCCTCCGGGGCTGCGCTGTCCTGCATGGAAATGTCGAGCATGGTTGTCCCTTGTGGTGCTTTGAAGTCCGCTGAGATTAAAACGCCGGAACGAGGGGAAGTCCATTGCGCCATTCGGGGAGTGCCGCAATCCCTGTGGGAGTGAGCCTGCTCGCGATGGTGGTGGCACATGACAGTCCGCCATCGCGAGCAGGCTCGCTCCCACAGGTTTTGCGCCTTGCCTTAAAGATCGCCATTAGTCCAGCCGGGTACTTTTTTTCATTACCGGTGCAGTCCACAGCAGAGTAAAGTCCTGCTCGAATGGCTTGAAACTTGTCATGCCACGTTTACGGACAACTGCCGTGCTCAACATCGGACTCATCGTTTACCCCGGCTTCCAGGTTCTCGGCCTCGCCATGTGCGCTACCTTCGAGTTGGCCAACAACAGCGCCGACGAGCCGGTGTACAGCCTTTCGCTGCTGTCCGAGCAGGGTGGCATGGTGCAGACTTCCGCCGGTTTCGGTGTGGAAACCCGCGCATTCGATCAGCGCGCGTTCGATACGCTGCTGGTGATGGGCGACAACCTGGTCCGGCCAACGTCGCCGGGCATGGTTGCGTTTTTGCGCCGTGCCAGCGCGTCCACGCGGCGTCTGGGTTCGATCTGTACCGGGGCGATTGCACTGGCCGAAGCGGGTTTGCTGGATGGTCGGCGGGCGACCACTCATTGGTGTCATGCGCCGGCCTTGCAGCGAGCGTTTCCAAAGGTGCTGGTCGAAGAGGACCGCATCTTCATCAACGACGGCAATCTCTGGACCGCCGCCGGCATGAGCGCGTGTGTCGACCTGGCCCTGGCGCTGGTGGAAAAGGACCTCGGTGCCGACGTGGCGCGCACGGTGGCCCGGCAATTGGTGGTGTACCACCGCCGCGCGGGTGGTCAGTCGCAGTTTTCGGTGATGTTGGAACTCGAACCGAAGACCGACCGCATCCAGGCGGCGTTGACCTACGCCAAACAGCATCTGAAGTCCGCGTTGTCGGTGGAGGAGTTGGCCCGCGCCGCCCATCTGAGTCCCCGGCAATTCAGTCGGGTGTTCCACGCCGAAACCGGTCAATCGCCGGCCAAAGCCATCGAAAACCTGAGGGTGGAAGCCGCGCGACTGATGATGGAAACCGGTCGACATGCTATCGATGTGGTGGCGACCGAAACCGGTTTTGGCGACCGGGAGCGCATGCGTCGGGCCTTTATCCGTGCGTTCGGGCAACCGCCGCAGGTGATTCAGCGGGCTAATCGAGTGTGATGTCCGGTATGTCCTGAAAGGTGGTGTATTCGACATTTAAGACAAAATATGATTGTCGTAATCTTGATCTCGTTGAAGCCCAATCCCTCAGTGAGATCACCGCCATGACCATCGTCAAAGCCGCTGCCGTCCAAATTGCACCCGTGCTCTACAGCCGTGAGGGCACGGTAGAAAAGGTCGTTAACAAGATTCGCGAACTCGGCGAGAAGGGTGTGCAGTTCGCCGTTTTCCCGGAAACCGTCGTACCGTATTACCCGTATTTCTCCTTTGTGCAGGCGCCTTTCAAAATGGGTTCCGAGCACTACAAGTTGCTGGATCAGGCCGTGGTGGTGCCTTCGGCGACCACCGATGAAATCGGCAAAGCCGCCAAGGAAGCCAACATGGTGGTGTCCATCGGTGTCAATGAGCGCGATGGCAGCACGCTGTACAACACGCAACTGCTGTTTGATGCCGACGGCACGCTGATTCAGGCGCGTCGCAAGATCTCGCCGACCTATCACGAACGCATGATCTGGGGCATGGGCGATGGCTCCGGCCTGCGCGCCACCGACAGCGCGGTAGGGCGCATCGGTCAACTGGCTTGCTGGGAACATTACAACCCGCTGGCGCGGTATGCCTTGATCGAAGACGGTGAACAGATTCACGCCTCGATGTACCCCGGCTCGTTTGCCGGCGAACGGTTCACCCGTCAAATGGAAGTCAGCATCCGCATGCATGCGCTGGAATCGGCGTGCTTCGTGGTCAACTCGACCGCCTGGTTGTACCCGGAACAGCAAGCCCAAATCATGGCCGATACCGGTTGCGAGATCGGTCCGATTTCCGGCGGTTGCTACACCGCGATCATCGACCCACAAGGTGAAGTGGTCGGTGCGCTGACCGAAGGCGAAGGCGAAGTGATTGCTGACATCGACTTGTTCGAGATCGAGATCCGCAAACGCCAAATGGACGGCCGTGGTCACTACAGCCGTCCGGAGATTCTGAGTTTGAACATCGACCGCACGCCCCATCGCCATGTTCATGAGCGCAATGCTCAGCCGAAGTTGGCCGTCACTGCGCAAGCGGAAGAGGTCTGATCAAATAAACGAAATGGCGTGCCGGGGCTCCGAAAGTGAGAAGCCCCGGTCAGTTAAGAAATTTCTGCGGTAACGCAATTCTTGTAGCAGCTGGCGAAGCCTGCGTTCGACTGCGCAGCAGTCGTGAAATCAGACGATGCGGTGTTTCAGGAAAGCCGCAAACTCAGGTCTCACGACTGCTTCGCAGCCGAACGCAGGCTTCGCCAGCTGCTACAGGTTGCGTTGGCACTTCATTTTGCTGTCCGGTATTTGAAAGCGCCGTTACCTCCGCTAGACTCCAGCCCCATGAAACGCTATCTGCGGTTTTGCCTGATTTTCCTGATCAGCCTCGCGCTTCCCTTGAGTGGGATGGCGGGCGTTTCAGCACCCGCAGAACCTTGCCCGATGAAAACCATGGGCATGGCGATGATGGGTGACATGGATCAGGACTGCTGCCAGGACATGAGCACCGCGCCCGACCATGGCAAACCTTGCAAGCCCGGTCAGGAATGCAAAACCGGTGGCATGCTGCAAGTCTCGATCATCAAACCTCCTGTCAACCTGTTCAGCCCTGTGGTAGCCACGTTCTTCGCGGACGTGATGCCTGTCCAGACCCCGTCCGGGGTATGGCGCCCCCCTCGCGCCTGATTCCTGTTCCACGTTGAGCCCCATTCCGCCCATGCGGGATGGCGTTGCTGTGCGCCGTAAAACGCGCGCAGCGGATCATGACAGGAATTTCAGACATGAAACCCACGTGCTTTTGCACGGGGTGGCCGCTCGCGGCTGCCCTGGCCGCAAGCGTATTGGCGTTGCCGTGCGTTGCTGCCCCACTGACCCTCGATGAAGCCTTGCGATTGGCCGATGACAACGCGCCGTCGCTCACCGCTCAAGCAGAAAAACTCCAGGCGGCCCGCAGTGCCGCGATTCCCGCCGGGGAATTACCTGACCCCAAGCTGTTGCTGGGGGTGCAAAACTTTCCGGTGGGCGGCCCTGATCGCGGCACGCTGGATCACGACTTCATGACCATGCAGATGGTCGGCGTAATGCAGGAAATGCCCAATGGCGACAAGCGCCGGGCGCGTACTGACGTCGCCGACGCGGCCGTAGACGTGGCCGCTGCGCAAGCTCAAGTCGAGCGCCTGGCGGTGCGTCAGGCCACTGCGCTGGCCTGGATCGACAGCTATGCCGTCGAGCTGAAACACGTGTTGTTCCAGGAGTTTTATCGCGAGAACCGTTTGCTGGCCGACACCGTGCGCGCGCAGATCGCCAGTGGTCGCGCGCAACCCGCCGATGCGGTGACGCCCAAGCAGGAAGCGGCGCAACTGGAAGAGCAGCAAGACCAGTTGACGCTCCAGCGAGCCCAGGCACGCGCCGCCCTCAAACGCTGGATCGGTCCCGCTGCCAATGAGCAACCCATCGGCAACTGGCCGCAATGGCCCATCGATACCACCCGTTACGCCCACAAACTTGAGCATCACCCGGAACTGGTGGCCTTCGCGCCCATGACCCGGCAAGCGCAGGCCAAAGTCCGCGAAGCCGAAGCCGACAAACAATCCGACTGGAGCTGGGAGCTCGATTACCAGAAGCGTGGGCGTGAGTTCGGCGACATGGTCAGCGTGCAATTCACCTTCGACCTGCCACTGTTTCCCGCGTCGCGGCAAAACCCGAAGATCGCCGCCAAACGCGCTGAGCTCAATCAACTCGAAGCCGAGCGCGAGGCGTTGGTTCGTGAGCACACCCAGCAACTGGAAGACCAATTGGCCGACTACCAGCGACTGGAGCGTGCAGTGCGGCGCACGCAGGAAAGTGTATTGCCGTTGGCCAAAGAAAAGGCCGAGTTGACCCTCGCCAGTTATCGGGCGGGCAAAAGCGATGTGTCGGCGGTTGTTGCCACCCGGCGTGAGCTGATCGAGGCCCGTCTGAAGCAGATCGACATCAACGAACAGAAAGCACTGACCAGCGCGCGGCTGTATTTCGCCTACGGGGAGAATGGCCAATGAGCCGTTTAAAAAGCGTGGCAGGGGTTGCGTGCGCCATGGCGCTGGGTGGCGTCGGCGGCTATTGGCTTGCCCATCAACCGGCAACGATCAATCAAGGCGCGATGGCAGGAGGAGAACCCAAAGCCTTGTACTGGTACGACCCGATGTACCCGCAGCAGAAGTTCGACAAACCCGGCAAGTCGCCCTTTATGGAAATGGAACTGGTGCCGCGTTACGCCGACGCCGAAGCCAACACGGCCTCTATCCAGATCGATCCGAGCGTGGCGCAGAATCTCGGTATGCGGTTGGCCAAGGTCCGCCGTGGCGCTCAGGCCTCGAGCCTCGAGGCAGCAGGTGTGCTGGCTTATAACGAACGGGACGTGGCGGTGATTCAGGCGCGCACAGCGGGTTTCGTCGAGCGGGTATACGCCCGTGCACCGGGCGATGTGCTTAAGGCGGGGGCGCCATTGGCGGACATTCTGGTGCCGGAATGGGCTGGCGCTCAGGAGGAGTTTCTGGTGCTCAAGCGCCTGGGCGACCCCGGCCTGTTGGCCGCTGCCCGACAGCGATTGCGCCTGACCGGGATGCCGGCCACTTTGATCGCCCAGGTCGAACGCAGTGCCAAAGTGCAGTTGAGTCAGACGATCACCACGCCGATTGCCGGTGCGTTGCAGGAACTGAACGTACGCGTCGGCATGACCCTGGCCGCTGGAGAAACGCTGGCCCGGGTCAATGGCCTGAACAGTGTCTGGTTGACAGTAGCGGTGCCGGAGGCGGTTGCGGGGGCAATCCAGACAGGTCAAACCGTGGAAGCCAGCCTTGTGGGTTCTGCGCTGACGGTTCTTCACGGGACGGTCAGCGCGATTCTGCCGCAAACCAATGCGGACAGCCGCACCGTCAGCGTGCGGGTGGAACTGCCCAACCCTGACGGCCGCTTGCGCCCTGGGCTGACAGCACAGGTGCGCTTGCACAGCACCACCGAAACAGTCTTGCAGGTGCCGAGCGAAGCCTTGATCCGCACGGGGCGACGCGTGTTGGTGATGGTGGCCGAAGAGGGCGGGCGCTACCGTCCGGTCGAGGTGCAGGCCGGGCCGGAAAGCGACGGTCAAACGGTGGTACTCAATGGCCTGAAGGAAGGGCAGCAGGTGGTCACGTCGGGGCAGTTCCTGCTCGACTCCGAAGCCAGCCTCAAAGGCATTGAGGCCCAGCCGCTGGAAAAAACCGGAGACCAGCCATGATTGCCGCACTGATCCGCTGGTCCGTGGCCAACCGCTTTCTGGTGCTGCTGGCAACGCTGTTTGTCACGGCTTGGGGCGTGTGGTCGGTACAAAGCACACCCATCGATGCGCTGCCGGACTTGTCCGATGTCCAGGTGATCATTCGCACACCTTACGCAGGCCAGGCACCGCAGATTGTCGAGAACCAAGTGACCTATCCACTGGCAACCACCCTGTTGTCGGTGCCCGGGGCGAAGACCGTTCGCGGCTACTCCTTTTTCGGTGACAGCTTTGTGTACGTGTTGTTCGAGGATGGCATTGATCAGTACTGGGCACGTTCACGGGTGTTGGAGTACCTGAGCCAGGTCCAGAGCCGTCTGCCTGCCAGCGCCAAACCGGCGTTGGGACCGGACGCCACCGGGGTGGGCTGGATCTTCCAATATGCATTGGTTGATCGCAGCGGCGGCCACGATCTGGCGCAACTGCGCGCGCTGCAAGACTGGTTCCTCAAGTTCGAACTCAAGACCTTGCCCAACGTCGCCGAAGTGGCCACCGTCGGCGGCATGGTCAAGCAGTATCAGGTCCAGCTCGACCCTTTGAAAATGGCCAATCTGGGGATTACCCAGGCACAAATTACCGAGTCCATTGGCAAGGCCAATCAGGAAACCGGTGGCGGGGTGCTGGAGTTGGCGGAAACCGAGTTTGTCGTACGGGCTTCGGGTTATCTGAAGACGCTTGATGACTTTCGGGCGATTCCTCTCAAGCTCGGCGTGGGAAGCGTGCCTGTCACCCTTGGCGATGTAGCAACGATTCAGCTGGGACCGGAAATGCGCCGGGGCCTGGCTGAACTCGACGGCGAAGGCGAGACCGTCGGCGGCGTGGTGATCCTGCGCAGCGGCAAGAACGCCAAGGAAACCATCGCAGCGGTCAAGGCCAGGCTTGAAGAGCTCAAAAGCAGCTTGCCGGCCGGTGTGGAGATCGTCACCACGTACGACCGCAGCAAGTTGATCGATCGCGCTGTGGAAAACCTCAGCCACAAGTTGATCGAAGAGTTCATCGTGGTGGCGTTGGTGTGCGGGATTTTTCTCTGGCACCTGCGTTCAGCATTGGTGGCGATCATCTCGTTGCCGGTGGGGGTGTTGATCGCTTTCATCGTGATGCGCCATCAAGGGATCAACGCCAACATTATGTCCCTGGGCGGGATCGCCATCGCCATTGGCGCCATGGTCGATGCTGCCGTGGTGATGATCGAAAACGCCCACAAAAAGATCGAGGCCTGGCACACGACTCATCCAGGGGAAGCACTCAAGGGCGAGCGGCACTGGCAGGTCATGATCGATGCAGCGGTGGAAGTGGGGCCGGCGTTGTTCTTTTGCTTGCTGATCATCACCCTGTCGTTCATTCCGGTGTTCACTCTTGAAGCGCAGGAGGGGCGATTGTTCGGCCCGTTGGCGTTCACCAAAACCTACGCCATGGCGGCTGCGGCGGGGCTGTCGGTAACCTTGGTGCCGGTGTTGATGGGCTACTGGATTCGCGGTCGGATCCTCAATGAACAACAAAACCCGCTGAACCGTTGGCTGATCAGGCTCTACCAACCGGCACTGGATGCCGTTCTGCGTCGTCCGAAAATCACCCTGCTGGTCGCGTTCCTGGTCTTTGCCAGCGCGTTGTGGCCGATGTCGCGTCTGGGGGGCGAGTTCCTTCCGCCACTGGACGAAGGCGATCTGCTTTATATGCCATCGGCGCTACCCGGCCTGTCGACGCAGAAAGCTGCGCAACTGCTGCAACAGACGGATCGCCTGATCAAAACCGTACCGGAAGTCGAACACGTTTTCGGCAAGGCCGGGCGTGCAGAAACCGCCACCGATCCGGCACCGCTGGAGATGTTCGAAACCACGATCCAGTTCAAGCCCCATGACCAGTGGCGACCGGGCATGACCCAGGAAAAACTCGTGGAAGAACTGGACCGCGTGGTCCGTGTGCCGGGGTTGACCAACCTCTGGATTCCACCGATTCGCAACCGCATCGACATGCTGGCCACCGGCATCAAAAGCCCGATCGGGGTGAAGGTGGCCGGCAGCGATCTGGCGCAGATCGATGCGGTGACACAAAGCGTCGAAAGGGCGGCCAAAAATGTTGCGGGCGTCAGTTCCGCGCTGGCCGAGCGCTTGACCGGTGGGCGTTACATCGACGTGGATATCGACCGCAAGGCGGCTGCTCGCTATGGGCTCAATAT
Organism: Pseudomonas sp. GL-B-19; assembly: GCF_019956415.1. Taxonomy (GTDB): domain Bacteria; phylum Pseudomonadota; class Gammaproteobacteria; order Pseudomonadales; family Pseudomonadaceae; genus Aquipseudomonas. The sequence goes on along the minus strand of NZ_JAHBDK010000029.1, from coordinate 16,638 downwards.
CGCCGATGTGCAGTCGATCGTGGCTGGCGCCATCGGCGGTGAAAACGTCGGAGAAACCATCGAAGATCGCGCGCGCTTCCCGATCAATGTGCGTTATCCGCGAGAGTGGCGTGACTCCCTTGGTGCGTTGGAGCAACTTCCGATCTACACGCCACTGGGCAGTCAGATCACCCTCGGCACGGTGGCCAAGGTCAAGGTCACGGACGGGCCACCGATGCTCAAGAGCGAAAACGCGCGTCCGTCGGGCTGGGTGTACATCGACGTGCGTGGGCGGGACATCGCTTCGGTGGTCGCCGATCTGCGCCGGGTCGTCAGCGAGCAGGTCACGTTGCACCCCGGCATGAGCCTGAGTTACTCCGGGCAGTTCGAGTTTCTGGAGCGGGCCAACGCGAGGCTCAAATTGGTGGTGCCGGCCACGCTGCTGATCATCTTTGTGCTGCTTTATCTGACGTTCGCGCGTTTCGACGAGGCCTTGCTGATTATGACCACGCTGCCGTTTGCCCTTGCGGGTGGTGCGTGGTTCCTCTATTGGCTGGGGTTCAATCTGTCGGTGGCCACGGGCGTCGGCTTCATTGCGCTGGCCGGGGTGTCCGCCGAGTTTGGGGTGATCATGCTGCTGTACCTGAAAAATGCCTGGGCCGAGCGCGAAGACGCGGGCGACCGCACGGAACTCGGATTGGTCGCCGCCATTCGTGAAGGCGCAGTGCAGCGTGTTCGACCCAAGGCCATGACCGTGGCCGTGATCATTGCCGGCCTGTTGCCGATTCTGTTGGGCGGCGGCACTGGCAGCGAGGTCATGAGCCGCATCGCAGCGCCCATGGTCGGCGGCATGATCACCGCGCCGTTGCTGTCGCTGTTTGTCATTCCGGCGGCGTATCGCTTGATGCGTCGCCGTCAGCTCCTGTCACAAACCACTCACTCTCAAGGAAACGCCCAATGAAACTGACTCTGATCGCAGCGACAAGCACCGTGATTGCCCTTTCTTTTTCGGCTCAGGCAGAGGATATGTCGGGCATGAAGATGGACGACAAGGCCATGGACGGTAAGCCAATGAAGGAGCAAGCAGCGCAAGCTCCGGTTGCCAAGGCGGCAGGTACCGTGAAGGCCATCGACAGTGCGAAACACACGGTAACCATCGCCCACAGTGCCGTGCCGGCGGTGAAATGGCCGCCGATGACCATGGGGTTCAAGGCTACAGAGGCGCAACTGGCTGCGGTGAAGGTGGGAGATCAGGTGAACTTCGAGTTTCAGTTGCAAGGGGCGACGGCGACCCTCGTATCGATTGATGTAGCGAAGTAGCGTCTGGCGAGCCCGGCGGTGCGAAGGTCATTCGCACCGCCGGCCCGTTTGAATTAGAGCTCCTGGCCCAGGAAAATCAACGTATTACCATGTGCCTCAGCCGCTGCGCGCTGGTTGTAGCTGTCGCGGTGCGAGCAGTTGAAACCATGTTCTGCCTCTGGGTACACGACAATTTCCACATTGTCGTTAGTGTCGAAACGTTCGGCGATATTCTCTACGGCTTCCAGCGAAATGTGGCTGTCCTGCTCACCGAAGTGCATCAGCAGTGGCACCTGGATGTCATCGGCGCGGTCGAGGTGATTCTGGATGCCGCCACCGTAGTAGGCGACCGCCACATCCACCAGCCCGTTGGTAGCGGTGAGGTAAGACAGCAAGCCGCCAAAGCAATAACCGATGGAAGCGATGCCACCATCCAGCCCCGGCTGTGCATCGAGCACGTCGATGGCCAGTTTGATGTCGGCCTGCGCCTTGGTGATGTCGGTGGCGTTCATCAACTCGACGGCGCGTTTCCAGCCGGCTTCGTCGTAGGTCAGTTCGATGCGGTGGCCGCTACGCCAGAACAGGTCTGGCACGATCACCAGATACCCGTCAGCGGCGTATTGCTCGGCGACCGAGCGGATGTGCTCGTTGACACCGAAGATCTCTTGGATCAAGACGATCCCCGGGCCTCGTTGGGTATGCGGAATGGCCAGGTAAGCGCCGAATGTACCTTCGTCGCCGTCGATCTCGATCCATTGGGTGGTCACGCTCATGGTGGCTCCTGTCTACGCAAGTGAGGTGAAGAGTCAAGCTTGCCACGGTAGCATCTCAACGATTGTGACGGCGCCAGAAAAATCGCGCCAGCAGCGTATCGAGGCTCAGCTTGCCGGCACCCGAGAGCAACAACGGCAGCAGGGCGGCGAGGTAGATCAGCGGCAGTTTGAAGTTACCGTGACCCTTGTTGCTGATGGCGTAACCCTGGGCAAGCTCACTTAATGTAGACCAATCGGCCGGCCAGTGAACGGCAGCGGTGGCGACCACCGTGACCACCATCAGCATGATCGCCGATAGCCGTGTGCCAAGGCCCAGCAGAATGGCGAGCGCGCCAATCAGCTCGGCCCCCATCGACAGCTCCCAGTTCAGCGTGGCTGGCACGTGGTCGAATGGAAACGGAAAACGGTCCTGGATGTCGGCAAACCAGTTTTCACCATTCCATTTTTCCCGGCCTGACTCAAAAAACTCCCAGGCGATGAACAACCGCAAGGTCAGGGGCGCGAGCCAGCTACCGGCACGGTCGAGGTTCAGGTGCAGGCTTTTGACGGCCGACGAGAGCGAGGTGTTCATGGGTTTGGTCTCCACTGGGGCAGGAATGCGGGGCCACGGCGTGCCCCGCGCGATGGGTTACTCGCCGGCGCCGCACTTGCCTTCGCCACATTTGCCTTCGGCGGGTTTTTCCGCGGTGTCGGCCTGGACCTGGCTGTAGCCGTGGGCCAGTTGTTTCATGCTGAAGGCTTCGGATTCGGAGGCCGATGCGACGTTTGACAAGGCCAGGCCACCGGCGATGAGCAGGCCGAGGGTCAGGGAGGACGTTGAGAGTTTGAACATGGTGATACTCCGTAGCATTGAGTGAGTTGAGCGCTTTGATCGGCTTGGCCAATCGACAGGCGTAGTTCATCAAGACGGTGTATCTGCGATGTGTCTTTGCGGCGGGGTTTTATGGGCGGGGTGTGTCAGGAGGCGGGCTGTATACACACTGATACAAGCCCGGCGCACAACCCCCTGTGGGAGCGAGCCTGCTCGCGAATGCGGTGTATCAGTCAGCATCATCGTCGAATGACACACCGCATTCGTCGGAACGCCGCCCGGAGCCGGCTCGCTCCCACAGGGGATTAGTGGTGAATGACGCTCTGGAAAATTTCCTATACATTTTCCAGCCGCCCCCTGCATGGTGAACCGCTTCATGTCTCTTGCGCTCGAACGTCTAGTCGCTGGCACGCCGATTCCTTTTGCCGGTAATCGTGTCACGGTGGTCAGCCCCGAACTGGCCGCGCGCTTTCAGCCCGGAGACCACCTGTTGGTAGAACAGGTCAGCGGCGAATTGTTGCTGATTCCGGTGGCTGACCAGCAAGCGGCCAGCGTTGCGATCGAACGTGCAGCAGTGGCGTTCAGCGCGATGTCGGCGGTGTCGGATCAAGCAATCAGCGCCTTCTTCGATCTGTTTGCCCAGCGCTTGGAAACCCCGCAGTGCTGGGACTTGATCGCGGCCGCCAACCTCGCCGACATCGAACGCGCCAAGGCCCGTGGGCGTTCCACCACGCGCTTGCTGGCGGATGAACGCATGCGCAGTGACATGATCGCTGGCCTGCGCGCCTGGCACGATGCGCCCGCCTCACGGGGCAAGGTGATCAGTTGCGTTGAGCATGACGGCTGGAAAGTCGAACAAGTGGTGTCGCCGCTGGGCATCGTCGCGTTTGTCTTTGAAGGCCGACCGAATGTGTTCGCCGACGCTGCCGGTGTCTTACGCACTGGCAACACCGCCGTGCTGCGCATTGGCAGCGATGCATTGAGCACCGCCCAAGCCATCGTCACCCATGCCCTGAATCCGGCACTGAGCGACGCCGGGTTGCCATTCGGCGCGGTGTCGCTGGTCGAAAGCGTCAACCACGCGGCCGGTTGGGCGATGTTCGCCGACCGACGTCTGTCCCTGGCCGTGGCCCGCGGTTCGGGGCGTGCGGTCAGCCAATTGGGCAGCATCGCCCAACAGGCCGGCACCGCCGTCAGCCTGCACGGCACCGGCGGTGCCTGGCTGATCGCCGACAAGGATGCCGACGCGACTCGCTTCGCCGCCGTCGTACGCAACTCTCTGGACCGCAAGGTCTGCAACACCTTGAACGTCTGCCTGATCCAGCGCGACCGCGCCGCCGAATTGGTGCCGCTGTTTCTCGATGCGTTGCAACAGGCTGGCAACGCACGGGGCCAGGGCTGCAAGTTGCATATTGTCGAAGGCAGCGAGGGGGACTTGCCGGCTCAGTGGTTGAGTGCAAACGTCGAGGTATACCGCGCCGAAGGCTACCGGACCGAGGCAATGGTCGAGCCATTGCCAGAGGATCAATTGGGCCGCGAGTGGGAATGGGAAGAAACCCCGGAAGTCAGCCTGATGATCGTCGACGATCTGGACTGTGCCATTGCCTTGTTCAATCGCTACAGCCCGCAGTTCACAGTGTCGTTGATCAGTGCGGATGACGCTGCGCATGAGCGTTTCTACAACGCGGTCAACGCTCCGTTTGTCGGCAACGGGATCACTCGCTGGGTCGACGGACAGTACGCGCTGAACAAGCCGGAGCTGGGTCTTTCGAACTGGGAGAGCGGTCGGCTGTTTGCTCGCAGTGCGATTCTCTCCGGAGACGGCGTGTTTACTATTCGTAGTCGCATGACGCAGACCGATTTGTCGGTCAAACGCTAGGTATCCCGACCGCAGGCGGGGGGCGCACTATAATTAAGGTGTTTGCTCCTTCGTTCTGAAAGAGGGATCCACCATGAAACTTCGTTCCTTCGAGCAGTATTCTCATCAACTGGAAGCGGTCGCTCACGATACATGGCTGACGGCCCGGGTGAAGTCGGCCCTGGCCATGGCCGAGCCCACCCTTGCCATGCACATTCACGTCAAGACCCATGCGGGTACGGTGGCGTTGAGTGGCCGGGTCAATACCCATCGGCAATGTGAGCAGGTTGTTGCAGTGACCCGTTCAGTTCAGGGCGTTGTCGACGTCGATGCCAGGGAATTGCTGACTCACGTGTTCATGCCAGGCAGTTATCCCGAACCGCCCAACGCCGAAGAAAGCGCTGAACAGCGGCCTCAATCGTCAACCAAACCGGACGACAAATGACCAAGGCGACCCTGTAAGCAGCGCTTCTGTAAACCGGAAGCGCTGCCCGGGGGGGCGGCTGGCCTCCGGGGCGTAGAAAAAACGGCGGTGTCATCTTGGTGTCACCTAACCCATGGCAGCATCCTTGCAAACCATCTTGAACGCTTCGCGGAACTCCCTCCGCAGGCTGATGAAATTGCCAGGAATCCCCGCCATGAAAGGAGACGCCTCCCTGTTTGCAGCCATTGACCTGGGCTCCAATGCGTTTCGCATGATGATTGGCCAATCGGTCAAACGGAACCAGAAATGGATGATCCACGAGGTGAAAACCCTGCGTGAACCTGTCCGTTTGTCGGAAGGTTTTCAGGGCGGTGCGCTGGACGAAATGGCGCTGGATCGTGGATGGCAGGCGCTTTCGCGATTTGGCAAAAAAATACGCGGCTTTGAAGCCGGCCGGGTGCGGGCGGTGGCGACCAGTGCTGTGCGCGAGGCCGACAATGCGCAGCTGTTCCTGGCCAGCGCCGAGCGCCACCTCGGGTTCCGGATTGACGTCATCTCCGGGCACGAAGAGGCTCAGCTGGTGTACGCCGGTGTCAACCATTCGATCCCCAGCCCGCAAAGCATGCGACTGGTCGTGGACATCGGTGGCGGGTCCACCGAGTTGATCCTGGGGCAGGGCGCTCAACCGCTGTTGACCGAAAGCATTGCCATTGGCAGCGGTACTTTTGGCGCGCGGTATTTTTCCGGTGGCTGCATAACCGCCCCGGCGTTGCTGGAGGCGGAGCGTGTGGCCACGCTGCAATTTGAAACAGTGGCGCGGCGTTACCGGGCCTTGGGTTGGCAGCAGGCCATCGGGTCTTCGGGGACGGCACGGATGCTCGCCAAGGTGCTCAAGGCCAACGGGATGAACGACGACGGCGAAAGCGGTATCACTTACTGCGGTCTGCTGCGCCTATCGTTGCGACTGCTGGAAGTGGGGCATGTCAAACAGCTCAAACTGGCCGGTCTGCAAAACCATCGCTTGAGCACCTTGCCGGGTGGGCTGGTGGTGATGCTGGCGGCGTTCAAGGTCTTCGGGATCTTGCAGATGACGCCTTCGGAGGCGGGTTTGAGGTTCGGGGTCCTGCATGGGCTGATGTCACAGCATTGAACCCCGAATTGCTTCCTAGACACCGTCAACGAGGCGAGGCGGACCCGGTTATGGCTCAGGACCAGTGACAGCACATGTGGCAATTGCTGAAAAAAACGTTCCCGCACAACAGGCGGGAACGCAGGGAAGTCCAACGGCTTCAGCCTAGATTGCCGCAGAAAATGTTTTGATGACCATCGGCCGGGTTTTCACGCACCACCAAGGCATAGTCGCCGGCTCGAAGTGTCTCGACAGACACCGGCGCACTTTTCCAGAAGTACTGCATCGATGCCATTGAATAGAACCGCGCATTCGGTCCGTCGTTCATGTCATAGGCCGGTTTCGAACCCAGATTGGCGCAGCTTCCGGGATAGATGTAAGCCGACAAACGACCGGGCAATGCGCTGCCCATGGTTTCACCGCTGACGGCAAACCAGAACTCGGTCGTATTGCCGTTGGGCATCATGATGGGCCGGGCGATATTCCCGGCATTGACGGGCGTAGCGTGCAGGGGAACGTTGGTGATCTGACTGTCAGGCACCGTCGAACACCCGCAGAGCCACCCGACCGCCACCACCACCGACGCCAGCGAAGATACGATTTTCATCGTGAAACTCCCGCTTGTAAGGACGCGTTGAAGTGATCCCCCTGTCAATTTTAGCTGTCCGGTGACAGAGGACATTTCTTCGGATAGTCGGTCCTGGCGCACACGGGTGCTTGTATCGCAACGTATCTCCTGTGCCGACAGCCAACTTGGCATACAAAACCATGGGTTATGCGACACGAGCGGGATACACCGCGCCCTCTAAATGAACACACCGCATCGGCGGTCATCATTGGAGAATTGCGATGTCCCGTATCACTTCCCGTCACACCCGGCTCGGCATCGCGCTAGCCGCTGTAACACTGGTTACCTTCGCGAGCTTTTCGCAGGCTGCCGAGGCAAGCCATGAAGCGCAGCCTGGCAAAAGCTGGCAGTCAGGCATCCACCGCACGGACCTGGTGCGCCAGGACCTGGACGTCGCTGAGCGTGAGGTGATTCAGGTGCGTGTTGATTTCGACGCGGGCGTGGTCTCGCCGAAACACTCGCATCCAGGCGTGGAAGTGGCATACGTCATCGACGGCACGTTCGAGTACCAACTGGAAGGCCGGCCACCGGTCACGCTCAAGGCTGGCGATTCGCTGTACATCCCCGCGGGTACGGCGCATTTGGCGAAGAACGTTGGTGGCGGCAAGGCGTCAGAGCTGGCGACGTACATTGTGAAGAAAGGCACGCCGCTGCTGGTGCTGGAGGACTAAGCAGTGTTTGCCTGATGCGCTGCAAATGTGGGAGCGAGCCTGCTCGCGATGGCGATTCATAATTCAACATTGATATCGACTGACACACCGCTATCGCGAGCAGGCTCACTCCTACAGGTAGAGCAGAACTCAATCCCCCAGTTTGAACACTAGTGCCTTCAAGCCACACTCAATGTCCGCATCCGGAAACTCCGGCGGATTCTCCAGCCGCTGTTCAAAGCGCAGGCTCGGTGCCTCACGCATAACGCCGTCGATGAGGAAGTCAGACCCGAACGCCGGGTCGTTCATGCAGGCCAGCACCGTACCCTCAGGGCTGAGCAGTTCCGGCAACCGGCGTAACACACGCTGGTAGTCCTTGGTCAGCAAAAAACTGCCTTTCTGAAAGGACGGCGGGTCGATGATCACCAGGTCATAAGGCCCCTTGCCAATCACCTTGCCCCAGGATTTGAACAGGTCATGGCCGAGAAAACTGACCTGGCTCAAGTCGTGCCCGTTGAGTCGGTGATTATCGCGGCCACGACTCAGGGCCGGGCTGGACATGTCCAGATTGACCACGTGCTCGGCGCCACCCTCGATGGCGGCGACCGAGAAGCCGCAGGTGTAGGCAAACAGGTTCAACACGCGCTTGCCCTGGGCATTGGCCCGCACCCAGTCGCGGCCGTAACGCATGTCGAGAAACAGGCCGGTGTTCTGCTTGCGGCCCAGGTCCACGCGATAACGCAAGCCGCCCTCGGTGATGGTCATCTCATCGATCACCTCGCCCAGCAGCCATTCGGTGGTGCTTTGCAGCAGATAACGATGTTGCAGCAGCAAGGTATGTGCGCCGGATTGGGTCCACTCGTGTGACTGGGTGATCTGCATCAACAGTCGTTTCAAATCTTCCAGCTGCGACGCTTCCGGCTCTTTGAACAGCGCGACCAGCACTACACCCTGCAGCCAGTCGACGGTCAACTGCTCCAGCCCCGGCCAGCAGCGGCCACGGCCGTGGAACAAGCGGCGGGTTTCTGCGGGGGCCGTTGCCAGTGCCATCAGCAAATGGGTGTGGAGGGTGGCGAGCGCGTCTGGGTTCATCGGGCAGGGTCGGCAATTTGAGGGGGCGGCATTTTAACCACAATTGCGGGGCAAGGCGCGTTGCAACGTGTCGAGAGTTATCACGTTTAATTTAACTTTACGTGAGGATTTGGCGATCTGTCCGCTCACATACTCGGCCCCATCGATCAACTGCCGGGAGCCAGACATGTCGCAGCTATCTGCTTCACCCCGCGTCAGCAGCCATCCGCGCTGGCTACGGCTGACCCATTGGCTGAACGCCCTGGCGGTGCTGGTCATGGTCACCAGCGGTTGGCGAATCTACAACGCATCGCCGATTTACGATTTCAGCTTTCCCAAATCGATCACGCTCGGCGGCTGGCTGGGCGGCGCACTGCAATGGCACTTTGCGGCGATGTGGTTTCTCGCTATCAATGGCTTGATTTATCTGGCCTTCAACCTGTTCAGCGGTCGTCTGAAACGCCGTTTCTTTCCCGTTTCGCCCAAAGGTGTCTTGCATGACCTGTGGGCAGCGTTGCGAGGACGGTTGGGGCATGCCGACCTGAGTCATTACAACCAGGTGCAACGGCTGGCGTACCTGTTCGTGATGGTCGACATCACGCTGCTGGTGGTTTCCGGGCTGGTGCTGTGGAAGTCCGTCCAGTTCCCGCTGCTGCGCGAGTTAATGGCGGGTTACGAAGGCGCGCGACGGGTGCATTTCTTCGCGATGTCTTTGTTGGTGGCCTTCGTTGCGGTGCATCTGGTGATGGTCGCGCTGGTTCCCAAAACGTTGTGGGCCATGATCGTCGGTCACAAGGAGCAGGTATGAAAAAGCGCATCGAAAGTACCGGGCTGGACAAGTCATCGATCCTGACAGACGCCCGGAAAATCCTTGCCCCGCAGATCACCGACCGCTCGCGTCGCTCGTTCCTGCTGCGTGGCCTGACCCTCGGCGGTGTGGCGATGTTGTCCGGCTGCAACATCACCGACAACGAAAGCGTCGACACCGCGCTGTCCGCCATGTCCCGCTTCAACGACCGGGTGCAGGGCTGGCTGTTCAACCCCAACGCCATGGCACCGACCTATCCCGAGTCGATGATCACCCGGCCATTCCCTTTCAACGCCTACTACGGCATTGACGAGGCGCCGACAGTGGAAGAGGAGAGCTACCGACTGGAAGTCACCGGCCTGGTCGCGGACAAGCGCAGTTGGCGGCTCGAAGAACTGCGCGCCATGGCGCAGACCGAACAGATTACCCGGCACATTTGCGTCGAAGGCTGGAGCGCGATCGGCCGTTGGGGTGGCGTGCGGTTCAGTGATTTCCTCAAGCGCGTTGGCGCCGACACCGATGCCAAATATGTCGGTTTCAAATGCGCGGACGACTACTACACCAGCATCGACATGGCCACCGCGCTGCATGCGCAAACCTTGCTGACGCTGACCTACGACGGCGCGGTGCTGCCGCGCCAGTACGGCTTCCCCATGAAACTGCGCATGCCCACCAAGCTTGGCTACAAGAATCCCAAACACATTCAGGCGATTTTCGTCAGCAACACCTACAGCGGTGGCTTCTGGGAAGACCAGGGCTACAACTGGTTCGGTGGCAGCTGACACGCAACTTCACTTGTCCGCAACCTGAGCTTCAAGGAGTTTCATCATGAAAAAGTTAGCCACCACCGTACTGTCCATGTGCATCGCACTGGGCGCCGCAAGCGTGTTTGCCGCCGATACCACGAGCAGCGACAGCATGAGCAAGGACTCGATGTCCAAGGATGCCATGTCCAAAGACGCGACGATGAAGAAGGACTCCATGGCCCAAGACACGATGAAGAAAGACAGCATGTCCAAGGATGCAATGTCCAAGGACGCCATGAAAAAAGATGCCATGTCCAAGGACAGCATGAGCAAAGACGCCATGAAGAAGGACGCCGCGTCGCAGTAATCCAATACGACTCAATCCCTGTGGGAGCGAACCTGCTCCCACAGTTCTTGCAGCTTCACAGTTCCCACATTCCCATAGCTGTGTGCAGGGTATGACTTGAAGTCATGCCCTCATGACTTTTAATGGTTACAGCCCCGCAAACCCCCAGTGTTAAAAAATCGCAAACCAGCTCATCAACAACAAAAAAGAGCGTTTGCAACCATGACTCATCATCACTGCCGCGTCTTCGCCAGCGACCTGCTGCGCTCTTCGAACCCCGACATTTGCCACGCCAGGCCCGCTGCCTGCGTGCGCTTCTGATCAACCCAAACTCCCTGAAGAGTAACGACTCATGAAAGAACTCGACCTGTACATCGGTGAAGGTTTCGAAGGCCCGGGCGTAAATGCCGCGCACATCAATATTCTGATCGGCCCGCGCAACGGTCCGGCCGGCCAGGCGTTTGCCAACAGCCTGGCGTCCCCAAGCCAGGGGCACTGCCCATTCATGGTGATCGCCCAGCCAAACATTCCGGTCAAGCCAATGACCCTTTATGTCAACAAAGCGGCGATCAGCAGCGACCTGCACGGCAACGCCACCTGGGGCGCGTCCCAGGCCGGTATCGCCAAGGCCGTGCTTGAAGCGCTGCTGGACGGCACCTTGCCGCCGGAAGCCGAAGACGAATGGGCCATCGTCACCGCCAACTGGGTCAACCCGGCCTGCGATGACCTCGATGCGGTCTACCTGAACAACTACAACGCCTGCCGCACGGCGATTCGTGCCGCGCTGACCGGCAAGCCGGAAACCGCGCAACTGGCGGATGTGGTCAATCACATCAGCAACCCTTTCTACACGCCAAAAGCCTGAGGTCCGCGCCATGCAATACATTCGTTTGGGCAACTCCGGCCTGCAAGTCTCCCGCCTGTGCCTTGGCACAATGAACATGGGCACCCCGGACTGGAAGCCGTGGATCTTCGATGAGAAGAAAAGCGAGCCGATCGTCGCGCACGCGCTGGACAACGGCGTCAACTTCATCGACCTGGCGGACTTCTATTCCGCCGGTGTCGGCGAAGAAGTGGTGGGGCGCATCGTCAAGCGCCTGGTCCGTCGCGAAGACCTGGTGATCACCACCAAAGTCGGTTACGGCACCCGCAACGGGATCAACGCCAGCGGCCATTCGCGCAAGCACATCATGGACAGCATCGACGCCTCGCTGAAGCGCCTTAACATGGACTACGTCGATGTGTTCATGCTGCATTACTTCGATGTGAACACGCCGGTCGAAGAAACCATGAGCGCGATGAACGACATCGTGCGCTCCGGCAAAGCGCGCTACATCGGCGTCTCGACCATGCTCACCGGGCAATTGGCGAAGATTCTCATGGCTTGCGAGCGCAACGGTTGGGTCAAGCCGATCAACATGCAGCTGCAATTGAACTGCGCCTACCGCGAAGAAGAGCGCGAGATGATCCCGTTCTGTCGTGATCAAGGCCTGGGCGTCTCGGTGTTCAGCCCGCTGGCCCGCGGATTGTTGACCGGCGATGTGCAGTCGACGCGCAACCAGACCGATTTTTTTACTCAGCAGATGTACAGCGACGAAGCCTCGTTCGAAATCGCTCATTCGGTGCAACGCGTGGCCCGCGCCCGTGGCGTTTCGAATGCGCAAATCGCCCAGGCTTGGGTGGCCAACCATCCGGGTGTGGATTGCATGTTGGTGGGCGCAGACACCACCGAGCAATTCGACAGTGCGCTGGCCGCGCTGGACACCCAGCTCGACGCTGAAGAACTGCACGAGCTGGAACGCAATTACACCCCGTGCGACGTGATCAACGATTACACCGCCGGCAAACGAATTTTGCGTTCGGCACGTCCGGGTCTGGAACGCTTCACCCTCACCGAGGCTGTCGCATGAGCGCGCTGATCCGCACTGGCAATTTCATCGACGGTCAATGGTCGTCCGGTGGTCCGAGCTACTCGGTATTCAACCCGGCCAACGGCGAGTTGATCACCGAAGTACAAAAGGCCGGAGCCCAAGAGACCCGCCTGGCCATTGACGCCGCCAACCGAGCGTTACCGGCGTGGCGCAAGCTCACCGCCAAGGAACGCAGCCAGAAGCTCAAGCGCTGGAGCGAGTTGATGCTGAGCAACCAGAAGGATCTGGCGACCCTGCTCAGCCGCGAACAAGGCAAGCCGTTGGCCGAAGCCATGGGTGAGGTGGTCTATGCCGCGAGTTTTCTGGAGTGGTTTGCTGAAGAAGCCAAGCGCGCTTACGGCGACGTGATTCCGAGCCACAAGGCTGATGCACGGATCATCGTGGTCAAGGAAGCCATTGGCGTGGTCGCCGCGATCACCCCGTGGAATTTCCCTTTGGCCATGGTCACGCGCAAGGTCGGCCCGGCATTGGCCGCCGGTTGCACGATGATCCTCAAGCCTTCGGAAGAAACGCCGCTGTCGGCCTTTGCACTGGCGGTGTTGGCAGAGCAGGCCGGTATTCCGGCGGGTGTGTTCAACATTGTGTCTGGCGATGCGGTCGCGATTGGTGGTGCGCTGCAAGCGTCCAGCATTGTGCGCAAACTGTCGTTCACCGGCTCCACGCGCACTGGCAAATTGCTGATGCGCCAGGCGGCGGACACGCTGAAAAAGGTCTCGCTGGAACTGGGTGGCAACGCGCCGTTCATTGTCTTCGACGACGCTGATCTGGACGCTGCGGTCAAAGGCGCGATGGCCTCGAAGTTCCGCAACACCGGGCAGACCTGCGTCTGTGTTAACCGTTTCTTCATTCAGGACGGCGTCTACGAAGCCTTCACCGGCAAACTCGCGGAAGCCGTTGCGGCAATGCGCGTGGGCCGTGCGCTGGACGGCGAAACCGAGCAAGGCCCATTGATCAACGCAGCGGCGCTGGCCAAGGTCGAACTGCACGTCGACGATGCGCTGGAGAAGGGCGCCAAGCTGTTGTGCGGTGGTCGTCGTCATGCGCTCGGCGGTACGTTTTACGAGCCGACCATCCTCGCCGAAGCCAGCAGCGAAATGCTGATCGCGCAGGAAGAAACCTTCGGCCCGGTGGCAGCCTGCTTCCGTTTCAAGGACGAAGCCGAAGTGCTGCAAAAGGCCAACGACACGCCGTTTGGTTTGTCGGCTTACTTCTACAGCCGCGACATCGGTCGCGTATGGCGCATGGCCGAAGGCCTGGAAGCGGGCATGGTCGGCATCAACGAAGGGATCATTTCCACGGAAGTGGCGCCGTTCGGCGGCATCAAGGAATCGGGCCTCGGTCGCGAGGGTTCGAAGTACGGTCTGGATGACTATCTGGAAATCAAATACTTGTTGATGGGTGGTCTGTAACCTCCCAAAAACCCTGTGGGAGCCAGCTCGCTCCCACAGTTGAAACGATTGATTTCATTTCTCCGTCAATAACAACAATTGGAGAGTTATATGTCCGTTAAATCGGTACATATCGATGACCTGCCCATTGGTCGATTTCATATCAAGATCGCCGGGCTGACCTTCGGTGCCCACTTCACCGATGGCTATATCCTGGGCCTGATCGGTATCGCCTTGACGCTGCTCAATCCGCAAATGCAGCTCGATGCGTTCTGGCAGGGCCTGATCGGTGCATCGGCACTGATCGGCCTGTTCCTGGGGAGTCTGTTTTTTGGCTGGTTTTCCGATCGCGTTGGTCGACAGAAAATTTTCCTGGTCAGTTTCCTGCTGATCGCTGTGGCGTCGGTCATGCAGTTTTATGTCGAAACGGCCATTGGCCTGGTGCTGTGTCGGATCCTGATCGGTATCGGCCTGGGCGGCGACTATAGCGTTGGACATGCCATGTTGGCCGAGTTTGCGCCGAGAAAGCACCGTGGGATATTGCTCGGCTCGTTCAGTGTCGTCTGGACTTGCGGCTATGTTGCCGCGACCTTCATCGGGACGGCGATGCTCAGCCTGGGCGACGATGCCTGGCGCTGGATGCTGGCATCCTCGGCGATCCCGGCGGTGGTGATTTTGATTGCCCGCATTGGCACGCCGGAATCGCCGCGCTGGCTAGTCAATCAGGGCCGTATCGCTGAGGCGCGAGCAGTCGTCAAAAAATTCCTGGGTGATAATGTCGAACTCGACGAAACCCGTTCCACCGAAACCCGCTCCGGTTATGCCGTGCTGTTCAGCCGTGAATATCGCAAGCGCACGGCGTTCAACTGCCTGTTCTTCGTCTGCATCGTCATGCCGTATTTTGCGATTTACACCTTCCTGCCGACGATTCTGCAGAAAATGGGACTGGCCGAAGGCTTCGGCACTGAGATGATGCTCAACCTGCTGTTGATTCTCGGCGCACTGATCGGCATTTGGTGCACGGTAAAGTTTTCCCGTCGCGGCTTCCTGATCAACTCGTTCATCATTCTGGCGGTGGCGTTGTTCCTGCTGGCGGTGTTGCCGAGCAGTACGGCCTGGCTGATGGTGTTGGTGTTTGGGGTGTTCACCTTGGTGCTGTCGGCGGTGAGCAATCTGGTGGGGGTGTTCCCGGCCGAGAGCTTCCCGACGGAAGTGCGCGCCAGCGGTATCGGCCTGGCCACGGCGGTCAGCCGTCTGGGTTCGGCGGTAAGTACCTTTCTACTGCCGCTGAGCGTGGCCGGGATCGGCATGAGTCCGACAATGGCCATTCTGGCCGGGGTTCTCGCGTTCGGGGCCTTGATTTCCTGGGCGTGGGCTCCTGAGACCAAATCCCTGACCCTGAGCCAGGCAGGCAAGGCGCAGAGCCCGGTGGAGGGTGGTGCAGCGGCGGTGGTGAAAGTGGCTGCGCAGATCTAAGGACCTGATAAAGATCCAAATGTGGGAGTGAGCCTGCTCGCGATGACGGAGTGTCAGTCGACATCAATATTGACTGATCCGCCGCCATCGCGAGCAGGCTCGCTCCCACAGTGGTATGGGGGGGCTCAGGGATTACTGACCAACCCCAACCAATCCGTAAACAACCGCACCTTCGACAATCCCTGTTTGTCGTTCGCCACATCCAGCCAATAGCCATACGGCCCGATCACTTCCACCGGGGTAATCGGCAGCAGGCTGCCATTGGCCAACTCTTTCTCGATCATCTGCCGATCAATCACCGCCAGCCCACCACCGGCGAGCGCGGTGTGAATCACCTGATCCAGCGTGCTGAATTCCAGTCCTTGCCCCGCATCGACATCGTCGCGTCCCGTCGCTGCCAGCCAGTTTTCCCAGACCTTCAAGCGTTTGCCATCATGCAGGATGTGCAGCAAAGGAAACTGCCGCAGATCCGGCGGTTGCCCCTCGCTAAACAACTCCGGACTGGCCACGGCGATGTGCCGCTCCATCACCAGCAATTGACTGCTGCAATGGCTGACGGCTTCGAGGCCGAAGCGGATGTGGCAATCGATCTCGGCGAGGCTGTCGTGGCCGGCCTGGTTGGTCACGCTCAGGCTGATGTCAGGATAGCGCTGGCAGAACACGCGCAAATGCGCGGACAACCAGCGTGTCGCCCAGGTCGGCGGCGCGAGGATTCTCAGGCGCTGGCGCAGGTTGGGCACGCGCACGGCTTGCAGGGCACGTTCAATGTGGTCAAAGGCTTGCGCCAGGTGCGGGGAGAGGGCGATGCCGGATTCGGTCAGCGACAAGCCCTGGGGCGTGCGCACGAACAGCGCGACACCAAGGTAGTCTTCCAGTTGCTTGATCTGTCGACTGACCGCCCCTTGAGTGACGTTCAGGGCCAGCGCCGCCTGGCTGAAACTGCGATGGCGCGCGACCTCTTCGAAGACGCGCAGCATATTGAGCGAGGGCAGTTGACGCATGGAAGGAGGGCTCCGTACCGGTCTCCGGTGTTGCGTCGGGCCGGGCTATTGTTTTTATCGGTATGGTTATGAGTACCTATCTGACTATTGGCAACGGGCTGATGCAAGTGTTGTCTGCACTGACGCCTTCGCGGGCAAGCCCGCTCCTACAGGTTTAGTGTGCGCCGCAAATCACTGTAATTGGATGGACTCGCCCACGCCGAGGCGTCAATGCGCCACGGTGGCAGTCTAAGAAGCCAACGGCAGCGAGGGCGAGTCCATGAAAAAGAATACGACGCTTAAACAGTCCCTGTCTTCAACCGATGTGTCGGCCTGTACGA
>NZ_JAHBDK010000028.1 GCF_019956415.1 Pseudomonas sp. GL-B-19 | reverse complement strand
TCGTACAGGCCGACACATCGGTTGAAGACAGGGACTGTTTAAGCGTCGTATTCTTTTTCATGGACTCGCCCTCGCTGCCGTTGGCTTCTTAGACTGCCACCGTGGCGCATTGACGCCTCGGCGTGGGCGAGTCCATCCAATTACAGGTACTGGGTCAATCAGACGTACTGCGCGGCAGCGTAGCCGGAGGCCCAGGCCCACTGGAAGTTGAAGCCGCCCAAGTGTCCGGTGACATCCAGCACTTCGCCGATGAAGTACAAACCAGGGCTTTTCAGTGATTCCATGGTCTTGGACGACACTTCGTTGGTGTTGACGCCACCCAAGGTGACTTCGGCGGTGCGGTAGCCTTCGGTGCCGGCCGGGACTACTTTCCAGCTCGCCAGTTTTTCGGCGATGTCGGCGATTTCGGCGTGGGTGTACTGCTTCATCGGTTTGGACGCGAACCAGTTGTCCGCCAGCAGGTTGGCCATCTTCTTGGTGAAGATTTCCCCCAGCAGGGTTTTCAGTTCGCTGTTCGGGCGTTCGGCCTGCTGCTGTTGCAGCCACTCATGCACGTTGTGGTCCGGCATCAGGTTGATCTCAACCGTGTCGCCAGATTCCCAGAACGAAGAAATCTGCAAAATCGCCGGGCCGCTGAGGCCACGATGAGTGAACAGGATGTTTTCGCGGAAACCCTGATCGTTGCAGCTCACCAGGCAATCCACCGACGTTCCGGACAGCTCGGTGCAAAGCTCTTTCAGCTGATCGGTGATGGTGAACGGCACGAGGCCGGCGCGGGTCGGCAGCAGTTCATGACCGAACTGTTTGGCGACCTGATAACCAAAACCGGTCGCGCCCAAGGTCGGGATCGACAGGCCGCCCGTGGCGATCACCAAAGAATCACAGGTGATCTGGCCCATCGTGGTGTCCAGCAGGAAACCGCTTTCGAGTTTTTCGATGGTCTGGATCGAGGTGTCCAGGTGCAGGCTCACGCCGACCTGATCGCACTCGTTGAGCAGCATCTCGAGGATGTCGCTGGATTTGTTATCGCAGAACAACTGCCCGAGCTTTTTTTCGTGGTATGGCACGCCGTGTTTGGCGACCATGCCGATGAAATCCCACTGGGTGTAGCGCGCCAGTGCAGATTTGCAGAAGTGTTCGTTTTGCGAGAGGAAATTGCCAGGTTCGGTGTACATGTTGGTGAAATTGCAGCGGCCACCGCCCGACATCAGGATTTTCTTGCCGGCTTTGTTCGCATGGTCGAGCAACATCACCTTGCGTCCACGCCCGGCGGCGGTCAGCGCACACATCAACCCTGCGGCGCCAGCGCCAATGATCACGACTTCGGTAGAGCGCAAAACGGTGTCCTCACACAAAATTCGAAACGGGTACATCACCTGTAGGAGCTGGCTTGCCAGCGAATCGGGCAACGAGGTGTGTCAGGTGCGCTGCCTTCGCCGGCAAGCCGGCTCCTACAGGGAGATCAGAGGATACGCACGCGCAGCGAACGGCCCTTGATCTTGCCGTCGTTCAGGCGCTGCAAGGCTTGCTTGGCGATCCCGCGTTCAACCGCCACAAAAGCCTGGAAGTCGAAAATTGCGATCTTGCCTACCTGGGCGCCCGGAATACCGGCATCGCCAGTCAGTGCGCCCAGAATGTCACCCGGACGAACCTTGTCTTTACGGCCAGCGCCGATGCACAGGGTGCTCATCTGCGGCAGTAGCGGACCGCCGCCCTGATTGGTGAGGTTGTCCACCAGGTCCCAGGTCAACGGCGACTGCTGCAGGTGTTCGATGGCTTGGGCGCGCTGCGCTTCGGGCGGTGCGACCAGGCTGATCGCGAGGCCTTTCTCACCGGCACGACCGGTACGGCCGACACGGTGAATGTGGATTTCCGAATCACGGGCCAGTTCGACGTTGATCACCATGTCCAGCGAATCGATGTCCAGACCGCGAGCGGCGACGTCGGTGGCCACCAGTACCGAAGTACTGCGGTTGGCGAACATCGCCAGCACCTGGTCGCGATCACGCTGTTCCAGATCGCCATGCAGACCGACGGCGGAGATGCCTTTGGCGGTCAGGTGGTCGACGGTTTCCTGAACCTGCTGCTTGGTGTAGCAGAAGGCCACGCAGGAGGCCGGGCGGAAGTGGCCGAGGACCTTGGTCACGACGCTCATGCGCTCTTCCGGGGAAATCTCGTAGAAGCGCTGTTCGATCTGCGTGTCGTCGTGGAACGCCTCGGCCTTCACTTGCTGCGGGTTGCGCATGAACTTTGACGCAAGCTGCTTGATGCCCACCGGGTACGTGGCGGAGAACAGCAGTGTCTGGCGGCGTTCCGGGGCCTGCATGATGATTTCTTCGATGGAATCGTAGAAACCCATGTCGAGCATGCGGTCAGCTTCGTCGAGAATCAGCGTGTTCAGGCCGTGCAGTACCAGCGAACCTTTGCGCAGGTGCTGTTGAATGCGCCCCGGCGTGCCGACGATGATGTGTGCGCCATGCTCCAGCGAAGCGATCTGCGGGCCGAGGGATACACCGCCGCACAGGGTCAGGACCTTGATGTTGTCTTCGGCACGGGCCAGGCGACGGATTTCCTTGGCGACCTGGTCAGCCAGCTCGCGGGTTGGGCACAGGATCAGCGCCTGGCAACCGAAGTAGCGCGGATTGATCGGGTTCAGCAAGCCGATACCGAAGGCGGCGGTCTTGCCGCTGCCGGTCTTGGCCTGGGCGATCAGGTCCATCCCCTTGAGGATCACCGGCAAGCTTTGCGCCTGGATCGGCGTCATCTGGGCATAACCGAGGGAGTCGAGGTTAGCCAGCATGGCGGCGGACAGCGGCAAAGTATTAAAAGCGGTGGCGATGGTGGTCACGGGACTGGCCTGCAAAACAAAATGTCGCGCAGTGTATCAGTCCCAGGGCCATTCACCCTAAGGCTCGATGTGTTCTTCCGGACGCTTGACGCGCCGTCCGTCTTCCTTTGAGAGCTGCGAGAAGATGGTTGCGGCCAGCATTGCCATGATTCCGACTGTGACAAACGTCAGTTGAAACGCGCCCAATACCGTCGCAACGCCATCGTTTCCGATCTCTGCCGTAAAACCGCCGAGCAATGCACCGGCACACGCAACGCCCAGGCTCAGGGACAATTGCGCGACCACCGACAAGAGGCTGTTGCCGCTGCTGGCGCTGGCATCGTCGAGGTCGATCAGGGTGACGGTGTTCATCGCGGTAAATTGCAGGGAGTTGATCGCCCCGAGAATCGCCAGCAGGCACAGCAGCAGCCAGTACGGCGTCTGTTCACTGACCAGGCCCATGCTCGCGAGCATGATGCCCAGCGCCAGGGTGTTGCCGGTCAGCACGATTCGATAGCCCAAACGCTCGATCAGCGGCCGCGCCACCCACTTGGCGATCATCGCCGCCGCAGCCAGCGGGAGCATGCTCATCCCGGCCTGAGACGGTGAGTAACCCAGCGCCACTTGCAGCAGCAATGGCACGAGGAAGGGCAGTGCGCCGCTGCCGAGGCGGGCGAACAGGTTGCCGAGAATGCCGACGGCGAAGGTCCGGGTCTTGAACAGCGACGGGGCGAATAACGGATTGTCGATATGCCCGGCGCGCAACCAGTACGCCGCGAGACAGGCCATGCCAGCGAATAGCAGCAACATCACTCGCAGGTGGGGAAGGTGCATTTCGCCCAGACCTTCCATGGCGATGGTGATCAGAATCATCGCCGCGCCAAACAGCACAAACCCCAGGCTATCGAAACGGGTGCGTTCGGAGCCGCGCAGGTCCGGGATGAATTTCCAGACGGCGTAGCAGCCGACCAACCCGACGGGCAGGTTGATCAGGAAGATCCAGTGCCAGGTCAGGTACTGCACCATCCAGCCGCCCATGGTCGGGCCGATCAAGGGACCGAGCAATCCGGGAATGGTGATGAACCCCATGATCCGCACCAGTTCCGAACGCGGGTAGGCGCGCAGCACCACGAGGCGCCCGACCGGCAACATCAGTGCGCCGCCCAGGCCCTGAATCACCCGGGCGCCGATCAGCAGGCTAAGGCTGCTCGACAAGGCGCAGAGCAACGAGCCGAGGCTGAACAAAATAATCGCGCCGAAGAAGATTTTCTTGGTGCCAAAACGGTCGGCGATCCAGCCGGAGGCGGGGATCAGCAAGGCAACGGTGAGCATGTAGGCAATGATCACGCCCTGCATGCGCAACGGATCTTCCGCCAGGTCCCGGGCCATGGCCGGCAGGGCGGTATTTAGGATGGTGCCGTCGAGCGATTGCATGAAAAAAGCGATGGCGACGACCCACGGCACCCAACGGGCGGTGACAGCGTCGAGAGGCGGGCGGTTGGGCATGGGACCTCTTGTCAGGGAGTATCTGCGTTTTGATCGTTCCCACGCTCTGCGTGGGCATGCCTCAATGGACGCTCCGCGTCCGCTTCGGCAGGGACGCGGAGCGTCCCTGGCTGCATTCCCACGCGGAGCGTGGGAACGATCTGTAACTCAACGTAATTGTCGGTTGAACGATCGCCTTCGCTGGCAAGCCAGCTCCTACAGGTGTTGCGTGTTTACAAGGTCAGGGTCAGTCGGCTGACCAGTGCGCCCGGTAGCAACGCCGAAGCAGTCGCTCGCTGACTGTAGGTACTCGCCGACAGCAACAATTCCCGCTCGTCGGTCAACGCCTCCAACTGCGAACCCAGCAAGCTGTAGGCACTGTCATCAAAGCGCATGGTGCTGACCGGCGCCTGAATCTCGCCGTTCTCGACCCAGAACGTGGCAAACCGCGTCATGCCGGTCATGCGTGCCCCCGGTTGGTCGGAGTAGTTCAAGTACCAGAGGTTGCTGATGTACAAACCGGTGCCCAGTTGCTTGAGGATCTCGGCTTCAGGCAACTTCCCGGCCGCCATGTTCAATGCGCTCGGCATCTCACCGCCACCCGCCCCGTTGGCGGTCAAGCCGTATTCGGCCGCGCTGCGTGAACTGACCATTTGCGCGCCGGCCTGGCCTTCGACGATCAACCCCAGATCGCTGCGTGGATACCCTTCGCCGGAGAATGCCGGGCTCAACGAGCCACTGACCTTTTCATCAATGGACACCTGCGGGCTGAACGCACTGTCCCCCGCGTAAAGCTTTTGCAGTGGGCTGGTTTTGCTGGCGATCGACTGCGCCGAAAACCCGCCCCAGCAGAGCATGCCCATGATTTCTTCGAGTGCCGCCGGTGCGAGGTAGGCGCGGTACTGACCCGGTGCCAAGGTGCGCAATGGCCGACCGAGAAACGCCAATTGCTCGCGTGCCAGAGCGAATCGCTTGGCAAACCCTTCGCTGTTCCAGTCATGCCCGGCGTAGCTGGCTTTCACCGCTTGGCCGTTTTCGTGAAACAGGCTGAAGTCGAAGTTGAAACTATTGGCCTGATGCCAGCCAAACGCGCCCGAGGAACTGGCGAACCCCCGACTGATCGGGCCTGCCGCGTAGATGCCCACCAGGTCCAGGCCTTCGGCGGCCTGAGTGATTTCAGCGACCACTTGTTCGGTGTCCGGCAGCGGATGCTCCTGCACATTCTTGCTCTGCCAGCCGTTGTGGTTGAGCAGCAAGTACGGATCCTGAGGTAGCAACGGCAGGATGTCGCGCAACTGTTGCAGACCTTCGGCCAGACGCTGCACATCCACTGCCGGGTCGCCGGCCAGCGTGATGTCGAGGTCGGCGTGTCGGCCATCGTTGATCAGTTTGAAACCGACACTCGCCTGCTGCACCTGACCGGCCTGACGCACCTTGGCGTGGTTGAAACGCACGAAGGCCGACGACTCGGCGGCGTAGCTGAGGGTGAACTGTTCCGGCTCGCGAATCGCATCGCGCAGCCAGTTGACCAAGACCTTGAACGACTCAGCCTGACTTTTTGAAGTACTCATCAGGCATCTCCCCCAAACACATCAACGTTGCTGAACACACAGGCCGGCGAGGCGTGGCCGACGCGGATCACCTGGTTTGGCTCACCTTTGCCGCAGTTCGGTGTGCCCAGCACCTTGACGGTATTGGCGTCGCCGACGGCGCTGAGGCTTTTCCAGAACTGTGCGGAAATCGCCCGGTAGTTCGGGTTTTTCACCACGCCTTTGAGTTCACCGTTTTCGATCAACTGCGCCCATTCGCAGCCGAACTGGAACTTGTTACGTGCATCGTCGATGGACCACGAACGGTTAGTCGACATCATGATGCCGTGTTCGATGTTGCCGATCAGTTGCTCCAGCGGCTGATCGCCGGGCTCGATGTTGAGGTTGGCCATGCGGTCGATCGGTGGACGGTTCCAGCCGCAGGCGCGGCTGTTGGCGACCCCGTTCATGCCGGCGCGGAATTGCGACAGCGCGCCGCCCAATGGGCGTAGCAGCAAACCTTCCTTGATCAGAAATTGCTTGCTGGCGGCGGTGCCGTCGTCGTCATGGCCGTAGCTGGCGAGTTGTTCGGGGATGTCCGGGTCGAACGTCACGTTGAGCAGTTTCGAGCCGTATTGCAGATGGCCGAAGTCTTCTGCCTTGACGAAACTGGTGCCGGCGTAATTGCGCTCATCGCCCAAGATGCGGTCCAGTTCCAGCGGGTGACCGATGGATTCGTGAATTTGCAGCATCATCTGATCGGGCATCAATAGCAGGTCGCGCGGGCCTTGCGGGGTGTTCGGCGCGAGCAGCAATTGCAACGCCTGATCGGCGACTTGCGGGCCGGCACCGATCAGGCCGCAACGGCTGATCACATCGGCGCCGCCCTGCTGGCCGAAGTTCTCGCGACCGAGGCTACGGGTCTGGCTATCGTTACCGTCGTAGGCGGTGACGTCGAGGCCCGGATAGACGAAACGTTGGGCCTGGCGCAGTTCAGCGCCGGCGCTGTTGAGGTAGATCTGCTCCACATTAGTGATGCCGATGCTGACCTGCCAGTTCACCAATCGCTCGTCCTTGGGCACGGACGCGGATTCGGCACCGAGCAGTTGGTAGCAATCGCTCAGGGACGGGAAGGGCTGGTCGAGGTTGGGCGAAAAATAGTCGGCGCGGTCGCTGGAGACGGGTTGGTCGCGCAGGTCGAGTAGCGCGTGGGGCTTGAGTCGGCGGGCTTGTTGCTCGGCACGGTCCAGCGCTGATTGCAGGCCTTGTTGCGACAGGTCGTTGGTCGCGGCGTAGGCTTCGACGCCGTTGACGCGCACAGTCAGCATCGCGCCTTCGTCACGGCTCAGGCTTGGAGGTTCGGCGACGTTCTTGCGCACCGACAGGTACTGGCCGGACTCGCGCACATAACGCAGCGAAAAGAATTCAGCGCCCGTGCGCAAGGCAGCGAAGCGCTGCTTGAGCTGGGGGTGGAAATCGAACATTCGGGAACCTCCTTGGAATGGAGTGGCGGTGTAGCGGTACTGCGAGGGGAGTGAAACGTTTGCGTGGCGCTAGATTAGGCCTGCGCGGGGGTAGGATCAAGTTTGGAACGGTGTAGGAGAGATCGCCAGGGGGTGCCTGGTAGAGATGTGTTGTCTGGTCGGGCCTCATCGCGAGCAAGCTCGGCTCCTACGGGATTGGGGGGATCACAAAATGTGATTCAACCTCGAACTGTAGGAGCTGAGCTTGCTCGCGATGGGCGCACCTCGGTGTAACGGTCTTACTGAGCAGTAGCGCTCACTTCCCGCAACGGCTTGCCCCGCACCGGTGCATCACCGGCCACGAAGTAGGCAGCCTTGCTGCGCGGCAGCGGCTGGCGGCCACGAATCTTGTCGGCGATTTTCTCGGCGATCATGATCGTTGGCGCGTTCAGGTTGCCGGTGGTGATGATCGGCATGATCGAGGCATCGACCACACGCAGACCTTGCATGCCATGCACACGACCTTCGCCATCGACCACCGCCATCTCGTCGGTGCCCATCTTGCACGAGCAGGACGGGTGGAACGCGGTTTCGGCGTGTTCGCGGATGAACTTGTCGAGTTGCTCATCGGTTTGCACGTCGATGCCCGGGCTGATTTCGCGGCCACGGAAAGCGTCCAGCGCAGGTTGCTGCATGATTTCACGGGTCAGGCGGATGCCGTCCCGGAATTCCTGCCAGTCCTGCTCGGTGGCCATGTAATTGAACAGGATGCTCGGGTACTCGCGCGGGTCTTTCGACTTGGCTTGAATGCGACCACGGCTTGGCGAACGCATGGAGCCCATGTGCGCCTGGAAGCCGTGCTCTTTCACACCGTTGCTGCCGTTGTAGTTAATCGCGACCGGCAGGAAGTGGTACTGGATGTTCGGCCAATCGAATTCCGGACGGGTACGGATGAAACCGCCGGCTTCGAACTGGTTGCTGGCGCCGATGCCGGTGCCGTTGAACAGCCATTCGGCACCGATGGCTGGCTGGTTGTACCAAAGCAGCGACGGGTACAGCGAGACCGGTTGGGTGCAGGCGTATTGCAGGTACAGCTCAAGGTGATCCTGCAGGTTTTCGCCGACGCCTGGCAGGTCGTGGACCACCGGGATGTCGAGCTTGTTCAGCAGTTCGGCCGGGCCGACACCGGAGCGTTGCAGGATCTGCGGCGACGCGATGGCGCCGGAGCACAGCAGCACTTCTTTGCGGGCGCGGACTTCAACGCGCTCTTCAGCGGCGCCGATCAGGTAACGCACGCCGACCGCACGCTTGCCTTCAAACAGGATCTTGTCGGTCAGGGCGTGGGTGACGATGGTCAGGGTCGACCGCTTCTTGGCGACGTCCAGGTAACCGCGAGCGGTGCTGGCGCGACGGCCCTTCGGCGTCACGGTACGGTCCATCGGGCCGAAGCCTTCTTGTTGGTAACCGTTGAGGTCTTCGGTGCGTGGGTAACCGGCTTGCACGCCAGCTTCAACCATGGCGTGGAACAGCGGGTTGTTGCCAGCTTTCGGCGTGGTCACGCTGACCGGACCGTCGCCACCGTGGTAGTCGTTCGGGCCGATGTCACGGGTTTCGGCTTTGCGGAAGTACGGCAGGCAGTTCAGGTAATCCCAGTCTTCCAGACCTGGCAGCTTGGCCCAGTTGTCGTAATCCATCGCGTTGCCACGGATGTAGCACATGCCGTTGATCAGCGAAGAGCCGCCCAGGCCCTTGCCGCGACCGCATTCCATCCGGCGACCGTCCATGTGTGGCTCTGGATCGGTTTCGTAGGCCCAGTTGTAGCGACGGCCTTGCAGCGGGAACGCCAGGGCCGCCGGCATCTGTGTGCGGAAGTCGAAACGGTAGTCCGGGCCGCCAGCTTCGAGCAGCAGGACGGTGACGCCTTCGTCTTCAGTCAGACGGGTCGCCAGGGTGTTACCGGCCGAGCCGGCACCGATGATGATGTAATCGAATTCTTGGGACATTGAATGCACCCTCTTTGAAGTTGGTCAGGTCACCTGTAGCAGCTGCCGAGGCACGAGGCTGCGTTGGGTTGCGCAGCGACCCCTTTGAGGGCGGTCCTGCGGACGCGCAACGCAGCCTCGTGCCTCGGCAGCTGCTACAGGGTTTTCGGGTGCGCCTTAGAACACCGAGGCGTAATCGCCCAGTTCGACCTGTACCGATTTGATGCGGGTGAAGTTGTTCAGCGAGCTGATGCCGTTTTCACGACCCACGCCCGACTGCTTGTAACCGCCGACCGGCATCTTCGCGTCGGACTCGCCCCAGGCGTTGATCCAGCAGATACCGGCTTCCAGTTGATGAATCACGCGGTGAGCGCGGTTCAGGTCTTTGGTGACGACGCCAGCGGCCAGGCCGAAGTCGGTGTCGTTGGCACGACGGATCACTTCTTCTTCGGTTTCGTAGGTCAGGATTGCCATAACCGGGCCAAAGATTTCTTCGCGAACGATGGTCATCTCGTCAGTGCAGTCGGTGAACACGGTCGGGGCCACGAACGCGCCTTTGGCGAATTCGCCGTCAGTCATACGACCGCCGCCGCACAGCACGCGAGCGCCTTCTTCCTTACCTTTGGCGATGTAGCCCAGCACGCTTTCCATGTGGGCGAAGCTGACCAGAGGACCGAAGTTGGTGTTCTCGTCTTCCGGATTGCCAACGCGGATGCGCGCAACGCGTTCAACGATCTTGGCTTCGAAAGCGGCTTTCAGGTGGCTCGGTACGAACACGCGAGTGCCGTTGGTGCAGACCTGACCGGAGCTGTAGAAGTTGGCCATCATCGCGGTGTCGGCGGCGCGATCGAGGTCGGCGTCGTCGAAAATGATCAGCGGGGATTTGCCGCCCAGTTCCATGGTCACGTCTTTCAGCGACGAGGCAGAAGCGCTGGCCATGACCTTCTTGCCGGTGTCGGTGCCGCCGGTGAAGGAGATTTTTTCGATGCGTGGGTGTTCGGTCAACCAAGTGCCGACTTCACGGCCGCTGCCGGTCAGTACGTTGAACACGCCGGCTGGCAAGCCTGCTTCGGTGTAGATCTCGGCCAGTTTCAGGGTCGTCAGGGAAGTGACTTCGCTTGGCTTGAAGATCATCGCGTTACCGGCCGCCAGGGCAGGTGCGGATTTCCACAGCGCGATCTGGATCGGGTAGTTCCACGCGCCGATACCGGCCACGACGCCCAGCGGCTCGCGACGGGTGTAGACGAACGACGTGGTGCGCAACGGAATCTGCTCACCTTCGATGGCCGGTACCAGGCCTGCGTAGTATTCCAGCACGTCAGCACCAGTAACGATGTCGACGTAGCGGGTTTCGGAGTACGACTTGCCGGTGTCCAGGGTTTCCAGGGCGGCCAGTTCATCGTTGCGCTCGCGCAGGATGTCGACGGCGCGACGCAGGATGCGCGAACGCTCCATGGCGGTCATTGCAGCCCAGATTTTCTGGCCCTTTTCGGCACTGACGACAGCGCGCTCAACGTCTTCCTTGGTCGCACGCTGTACTTTTGCGAGGACTTCACCGTTAGCCGGGTTGATGGCTTCGAAAGTGGCGTCGCTGCTGGCATCAGAGTAACCGCCATCGATGTAGAGTTTTTGCAGTTCGAAACGGGCCATAGTGTCCTCGCAAGTGCATAAGTGGTTGGCGTTGACCACTGGGCGTGCCGTGAAGCATTGGCGACGCTGGTCAGTGGCGGTTCGGGGGTTGAGCGTTTATGTGTGCTCTAACTCACCCGCTTGGCCAGTTGGATATCCATGTATTCGTAAGCGATCTGTTGCGCCTGCCCGGTGTCGAAAGCGTCTCCCGACAGCGCGCCGCGCAACCACAAACCGTCAATGAGGGCTGCCAGGCCACGGGCTGCACTGCGCGCATCATCGCGCGGCAATACACGGCGAAACTGGCAGCACAGGTTGGAATACAGACGGTGATCGTTGATCCGCTGCAACCTGTGCAAAGACGGCTGGTGCATGCTGGTGGCCCAGAAGGCCAGCCAGGTTTTCATTGCCGGACCATTGACCTGGCTGGCGTCGAAGTTGCCTTCGATGATCACCTGCAGATGCGCCCGCGGGCTGTCATCTGTCAGCGCCAAACGGCGCGCGGTGACGTTCTCGCTGAGGACAGTCATCAGGTACCCCATGGTGGCGGCAATCAGGCCATTCTTGTCCTGAAAGTAGTGACTGATGATGCCATTCGAGACACCGGCCAAACGGGCGATCAGCGCAATGCTGGCGTCCCCCATGCCGACCTGGTCGACGGCCAGCAATGTGGCTTCGATCAGTTGCTGGCGGCGGATGGGTTGCATACCGACCTTGGGCATCTTGCACATCTCCTTAGGCCTTCCGGTGGACGTCAAACGGCTACCGGGTTGAGGGCCAGTCTATTTTGTTTTGATTGAACGTTCAATCAACAAAGAATAAGATCTGCGACAAATCGTCGCTACCTGCGTTTTTTCCTACGTGTAGTTGGCGAAAAAACGACATTCGAAAATGCTCGAAACCTACGCGCACTGGCGCTCTTGGGGTTTCGGGCTTTTTTCGGGGTGTCTTTATATCACCCGCCGGTCGGCTGCCAACTAATCGATTGGTCGGGTATCGCGTTGCCTTGTGTTCTTCTCTCGCACTTGCTGGAGCATCTGTGCCATGAGTTCTGCCTCTCTTATAAAGACCCCACCCGATAAGGTGACGGTCAACGGTTGGGTGTTCTACACCTCTACCGCGCTGATCCTGCTGTTGACCGCCATTCTGATCATCGCCCCGCAAGAGGCCGGCAGATTGCTCGGTATTGCTCAGGCCTGGTTGTCCCGCAGCTTCGGCTGGTATTACATGGTGGTGATCGCCGCTTACCTGGTGTTCGTGGTGGGCTTGGCGTTTTCTTCCTACGGCAAACTGAAACTGGGCAGCAAGGACGACACCCCGGACTTCAGCTACGGCGCCTGGGCGGGGATGTTGTTCTCCTCGGGTATCGGCATTTCGCTGTTGTACTTTGGTGCTTCCGAGCCGCTGGATCACTACTTCAACCCGCCGGAAGGCGTGGCCGCCAGCAACATGGCGGCGCGTCAGGCCGTTCAGCTGACGTTCCTGCACTGGGGCCTGCATGGCTGGGCGATTTACGCATTGGTCGGTCTGGCCGTGGCTTACTTTGCTTACCGTCACAACCAGCCGCTGGCGTTGCGTTCGGCGTTGTATCCGCTGGTGGGCGAGCGTTGGGTCAAAGGCGCGGCCGGTCATGCGGTGGACGGCTTTGGCATGTTCGTGACCCTGCTGGGTCTGGTGACGAACCTGGGGATTGGTTCGTTGCAAGTGTCCTCGGGCCTCGAAAACCTGTTCGGCATGGAACACAGCAACACCAACCTGCTGATCGTGATCATCGTGATGAGCACCGTGGCGACCATCGCCGCTGTGTCCGGTGTGGAAAACGGTATCCGCCGTCTGTCCAACCTGAACATCGTGCTGTTCAGCGGTTTGCTGATTTTCGTGCTGCTGTTCGGCCCGACCCTGCACCTGCTCAACGGCTTCGTGCAGAACATTGGTGACTACCTGAACGGCGTGGTCCTGAAAACCTTCGACCTCTACGTGTACGAAGGCGACAGTGAGAAGTCCGACCGCTGGTTGGGCCTGTGGACACTGTTCTACTGGGCATGGTGGATTTCCTGGGCGCCATTCGTGGGTATGTTCATCGCGCGTATTTCCCGTGGTCGCACGGTGCGTGAACTGGTCGCCGGTGTGCTGCTGATCCCGCTGGGCTTTACCCTGGCGTGGCTGTCGATCTTCGGTAACTCGGCCCTGGACCTGGTGATGAACCATGGGGCGGTGGAGCTCGGGAAGACGGCGCTCGAACAGCCGTCCATGGCGATCTACCAGTTGCTGGAGCATTACCCGGCATCGAAAGTGGTGATCGGCGTGTCGATCTTTGTCGGTTTCGTGCTGTTCCTGACCCCGGCGGATTCCGGTGCGGTGATGATGGCCAACCTTTCGTGCAAGGGTGGCACCGTCGACGAGGATGCGCCGCACTGGCTGCGGATCTTCTGGTCGGCTGTGATCACGCTGGTGACCATCGGCCTGCTGTTCGCCGGTAACTTCGAAGCCATGCAAACCATGGTGGTGCTGGCCGGTTTGCCGTTCTCGGTGGTGCTGGTGTTCTTTATGTTCGGATTGCACAAGGCCATGCGCCAGGACGTGCAGATCGAACAAGAGCAAGCGGAGTTGGCTGCACGCGGTCGTCGTGGTTTCAGCGAGCGTTTGACTCAGTTGGACTTGCAGCCGAACCAGTCGATCGTTCAGCGTTTCATGGACAAGCAAGTCAGCCCGGCGCTGGAAGACGCGGCGCTGCAATTGCGCGGTCAGGGTCTGGATGTGCAGACGCTGTTGGGCAAGTCCAAGCGTTGCATGGGCGTGCGGATCGAGATGGAAGAGGGCAACCCTTTTGTCTACGAAGTGAGCCTGGATGGCTATCTGGCTGCGGCGAGCGACACGGCGTCGGCTGAAAGTGCTGATGAACCGCGTGCGCGCTACTACCGCGCCGAGGTGTACCTGCACAACGGCAGCCAGGATTACGACTTGATGGGCTTCACCCAGGATCAGATCACCCGTGATGTGCTCGATCAGTTTGAAAGCCATCGGCAGCTCCTTGGCCGGGTTTACAGCTGAGTAATGACGCTGCGGTGTGCCTGGACCCACCGCAGCGCTTTTGTAAGAGCTGGCTTGCCAGCGAATGCCCCACCGCGGTGTATCTGATGCGCCGCCTTCGCCGGCAAGCCGGCTCCTACAGAGTCTCGGAAACACCACCTGGCCTTTGTAGGAGCTGGCTTGCCAGCGAATGCCCCACCGCGGTGTATCTGATGCGCCGCCTTCGCCGGCAAGCCAGCTCCCACAGAGTCTCGCTGGCCTTTGTAGGAGCTGGCTTGCCAGCGAATGCCCCACCGCGGTGTGCCTGATGCGCCGCCTTCGCCGGCAAGCCGGCTCCTACAGGGATAGCGTCGTTACAAATAACCTGTTCAAACAAAAACGCCGCGATTCTCTCGCGGCGTTTTTGTGTCTGCTTCCTTATCCCAGGTTCTTGCCGAGCAGTGCGTGATACAGCTCGCTGTCACCCAGAATCCCGACCACTTTGTGATTGTCGTGCAGTACCAGTTTATTGCCGGTCTGATAACGAATCTGCAGCGCATCACGCATGCCGATGTTCGAGTCCACCAGTGTCGGCCGACGCCCCAGGCCTTCAACCGCTTGCCCAGGGATCCAGTTCTGCAGGTCCAGGCTCGCGCCGTTCTGGCGGGCGCCTTTGATGGTGTTGCCTTCGGCCAGGTCCAGCCACGAATCGCCGCCCGGATCGAGACAGACCGAACCGTTGATGCGCTTGCAGTTGTCCAGCGTGCGCATCAGGCTGCGGCCGCACAACACGTTCAGCGGATTGGTGTGGGCCACGAACGTGCGCACGTAATCGTCCGCCGGGTTCAGTACGATCTCTTCTGGCTTGCTGTACTGGATGATCCGGCCGTCTTTCATGATCGCGATACGGCTGCCGAGTTTCAGCGCTTCATCAAGGTCGTGGCTCACGAACACGATGGTCTTGTGCAACTTGCGTTGCAGCTCCAGCAGTTCGTCTTGCAGGCCTTGGCGGATCAGCGGGTCGAGTGCCGAAAACGGTTCGTCCATCAGCAGAATGTCGGCATCCATCGCCAGCGCGCGGGCCAGGCCCACACGTTGCTGCATACCGCCTGAGAGTTCATCGGGTTTCTTGTTGCGCCACTGGGCCAAGCCCACCAGTTCCAGCTTGTCGTCCACCAGTTTGCGCCGTTCTTTTTCCGGGCGACCCTGCATTTCCAGACCGAAACTGATGTTCTCGCGCACTGTCAGCCAAGGCATCAGGGCGAACTTCTGGAACACCATCGCAATGCGCTTGGTGCGCATCATTTTCAGTTCTGCCGGGGTGCACGAGGCAATGTCGATCTGCTTGCCTTCGTGCTCGACGAACAACTTGCCGCGGCTGACAGTGTTGAGGCCGTTGATGCAGCGCAGCAGGCTGGACTTGCCCGAGCCGGACAGGCCCATCAGTACGCAGATTTCACCTTTTTCGATGTCCAGGCTGGCCTTTTCAACGCCGACAATCTGCCCGGTCTTTTTCAGGATCTGGTCGCGGGTCATGCCCTGATCGAGAAGCTTGAGGGCCTCTCGCGGGTCTTTGGAGAAGATTACGTCGACGTCTTCGAAGCGAATAATGCTCATGCGTCACCCCCTACTTTAGCGTCGGGTTGTTTGCAGATACGGTCGAGCATGATCGCCAGCAATACGATCGCCAGGCCCGCTTCAAAGCCCAGGGCGATATCAGCAGTGTTCAGTGCGTTGACCACGGGTTTGCCCAGGCCGTCGGCGCCCACCAGTGCCGCAATCACCACCATCGACAGCGACAGCATGATGCACTGGGTGATGCCGGCCGCGATGCTTGGCATGGCGTGGGGCAGTTCAATCCGTGAGAGCAGTTGACGGCGCGAGCAGCCGAAGGCTTTGCCGGCGTCCATCAGTTCCTGTGGAACATCGCGAATGCCCAGGTAGGTCAGGCGGATAGGCGCGGCAATCGCGAACACCACCGTCGAGATCAAGCCCGGGACCACACCCAGCCCGAATAGGGTCAGGGTAGGAATGAGGTACACGAAGGTCGGCACGGTCTGCATCAGATCGAGCACCGGGCGCATCAGTGTGTAGAACATCGGTTTGTGCGCGGCGACAATGCCCAACGGCACGCCGATGACCACGCAGACCAGGGTGGCGAACAGCACCTGGGCGAGGGTTTCCATGGTTTCCTGCCAGTACCCCAGGTTGAGGATCAGCAGGAAGGAGGCGATGACGAAAACCGTCAGTCCCCATTTGCGTTGAATAAAGTGTGCCAGTAGCGCGATGAGGCCGATCAATGCCAGCGGGTTGAACCAGGTCAGCGCAAAAGTCACGCCGTGGATCATCGTTTCCAGTGTCATGGCGATTGCGTCGAAGGTGCTGGCGCCGTGTTGCGTCAACCATTCAACGAAGCCCGCGATGTACTGGCCTAAAGGGATTTTCTGATCAATCAGCATGGTAGTGAACGTCCGCATGCAAGGAAATAAACAGCCCGGACGGCCGAAGCCGCCCGGCGTAAGCGATTTACTGCGCGAGCTTGGCTTTCACGGCCTCCAGGCCAGGTTTACCGTCAATGGTGGTCACGCCAGCGAGCCAGGTATCGAGGACCTGTGGATTACTTTTCAGCCAGGCCTTGGCGGCCGCGTCAGGCTTCATCTTGTCGTCCAGGATGTTGCCCATCAGAGCGCTTTCCATGTCGACGGTAAATTCCAGGTTCTTCAGCAGTTGGCCGACGTTGCTGCATTCCTGGGTGTAACCCTTGCGGGTGTTGGTTGCCACGGTGGCGGCGCCGAAGTCCGGGCCGAAAAACTCGTCACCACCGGTCAGGTATTGAATCTTGAAGCGCTTGTTCATCGGGTGTGGTGCCCAGCCGAGGAAGACCACGGCGGTGTCGCGCTTCTGCGCGCGATCGACCTGCGACAACATGCCGGCTTCGCTGGACTCGACCACTTTGAAACCAGCGTCTTTAAGGCCGAAGGCGTTCTTGTCGATCATACTCTGGATCAGGCGATTGCCGTCGTTTCCTGGCTCGATGCCGTAAATTTTGCCGTCGAGTTCTTTCTTGAATTTTGGGATGTCGGCGAAGTCATGCAGCCCTTTGTCGTACAGCGCTTGCGGCACGGCGAGGGTGTACTTGGCGCCTGTCAGGTTGGTGCGCACAACGTCGACGGTGCCGGCATCGCGGTAGGCCTTGATGTCGTTTTCCATGGTCGGCATCCAGTTCCCCAGGAAGATGTCCATGTTCTTGCCATCAGCGAGGGACTTGTAGGTCACCGGCACGGAAATCATCGTGGTTTTGGTCTTGTAGCCGAGGGCGTTGAGCACGACGCTGGTGGTGGCGGTTGTCGCGGTAATGTCGGTCCAGCCGACATCGGAGAAGTTTACGGTGCTGCACTGGGCGGGTTCAGCAGCTTGAGCCAGTAACGGCAGACTCAGCATGGCGGCCAACAACAACGACGGGGAACCTTTCATGGATGGACTCCTTGGTGTTTTTTTTGGCAGTGTTCCGACTGGACCACCGCACTTATAGGTTGCGGTTGGATGGCGTTTTGGAGACATCTCTACCACGGCGCCTTGCAATCGAGTCGATACGATCATGTACCAGTGAAAATCTGACGCCTACAGGGTGCGTCGTAACCAGTACAGGGAGGGTCGCATCTAGTGTCGGTGACGTCGTTTACAGCTTTTTTCAGCCCTCTTTCTCCCTCTGATCCGCTAAAAAACGGCGAAAACATTGCGTTGCCGCCCTGCGGCGTTAGTGGGCATGAGTGCGTCGGTGTGAGACGTCGAACGACATGACAAAAGCCTGATGATGCGGCCATCTCGGCGGATTGCAGCTTGAGCGTAGCAGCTCCGCCACTGGGCGCTTTTTGCGTCTGGAGTCGGCACATCCAGGAGTTCGGCAGTAATGGCTATCAGTGTTTTCGACCTGTTCAAAATCGGCATCGGCCCTTCCAGTTCACACACCGTGGGGCCTATGCGGGCCGCCGCATTGTTTGTTGAGTCGCTGCGGGAGAAGCATTTGCTGGAGCAAGTGTGTCGCGTCGAAGTTCAACTGTACGGTTCGTTGTCGGCCACCGGCATCGGTCACGGCAGCGACAACGCGGTGATCATGGGCTTGATGGGCGAGTGGCCGGACGCGATCGACCCGTCGCAAATCGGCATCCGTATCGAAACCCTGCGCGAAACCCGCACGTTGCTCCTCGACGGTCGCTTGTCGGTGCCCTTCATCTGGGCGCGGGACATGCGCTTGATCGACGAAAACCTGCCTTTCCACCCCAATGCCATGACCCTGATCGTCGAAGGCGATCACGGCGAACTGCATCGCGACACCTACTATTCCGTCGGCGGCGGTTTTGTCGTGGATGAAGCCCAGGCGTCCAGCGGTGTGGTCGATCTGGATCGCACCGTGTTGCCGTACGATTTCTCCAGCGCCGTCGAGTTGCTGAGCCTTTGCCAGAAGCACAACCTGCGCGTGGCTGAGTTAATGATGGCCAACGAGAAGGTCTGGCGCAGTGAGGAAGAAATCCGCGCCGGCCTGATGAAGCTTTGGCGCGCCATGCAGGATTGCGTCGACCAGGGCCTCAAGCACGAAGGCATCTTGCCCGGCGGTTTGAATGTGCGTCGTCGCGCGGCGAAGTTGCACCGCAGCTTGCAGGAGCTGGGCAAGCCGAACGTGATCGGCTCGACCTTGAGCGCCATGGAGTGGGTCAACCTGTTCGCGCTGGCGGTCAACGAAGAAAACGCCGCTGGCGGGCGAATGGTGACAGCGCCGACCAACGGCGCGGCGGGGATCATTCCGGCGGTGCTGCACTACTTTATGAAGTTCAGCGAATCGGTGACAGATGCCAATGTCGTCGACTATTTCCTCAGCGCCGCAGCCGTGGGGATTCTGTGCAAAAAGAACGCTTCGATCTCCGGTGCCGAAGTCGGTTGCCAGGGCGAAGTGGGTTCGGCCTGCGCGATGGCGGCGGCGGGGTTGGCGGAGATTCTCGGCGCCACGCCGGAACAGCTGTGCAACGCCGCCGAAATCGGCTTGGAACACAACCTCGGCCTGACCTGCGACCCGGTGGGCGGTCTGGTACAAGTGCCATGCATTGAGCGCAACGCGATTGCGGCGGTGAAAGCGATCAACGCGGCGCAAATGGCGCTGCGTGGGGATGGTCAGCACTTTATCTCGCTGGACCGGGTGATCCGCACCATGCGCGATACCGGCGCCGATATGCATGACAAATATAAAGAGACTTCGCGCGGTGGGTTGGCGGTTAGCGCGGTGGAGTGCTGAGACCGAGTTGATCCAATCGCGAGCAAGCTTTGCTCCTACAGGTTTGTTGCCGATCACCAAAAGTCGGCACGCCCGGCTTCTGTAGGAGCAAAGCTTGCTCGCGATAGCGCCAGACCAGTCAAAACTGCGCGCTAAGTGAACACCTGATCCCAAACGCGCCACCTTTTGGCGCGTCGCTTACAGATAAGCGCCTTTCCCGAGATCAGGGATCCAACTAAGCTTCGACCACCCGTCACCCGTGCCTGCGGTGACACACTTTCCAGGCACCTCACAGCCCTGTTCCCACAAGTGCTACCGATTTGCTCACCACCAGCAGGACAGGGCACTTGCTCTGCCTGATGGCACTTTTATCCCCTACTCCACGCGCGTCATATCCAGACACATTCCGACGTCGTTTTCAGGAGTTATTGAACGCGCATTCAATTTTAGGCATGGCAATTGCTCTGTCATTACAAAGCCCGTCTCCCACGCGAGAACGATGGCAATAAAAAGAGCCTCCGCCTGAGGCCATCACCCGCTTTGTGTGAGGAGATACCGCGATGACGACGTTCAACTCCGGGGCCCAACCCCAGAACCGTGCGCCTCAATCCATCGGCTTTCTGCTGTTGGACAATTTCACGCTGATTTCTCTGGCCTCCGCAGTCGAACCCCTGCGCATGGCCAACCAATTGTCCGGCCGTGAGCTGTATCGCTGGACCACGATCACAGTC
Organism: Pseudomonas sp. GL-B-19; assembly: GCF_019956415.1. GTDB lineage: Bacteria > Pseudomonadota > Gammaproteobacteria > Pseudomonadales > Pseudomonadaceae > Aquipseudomonas. The sequence continues at coordinate 61,511 of NZ_JAHBDK010000028.1, read as the reverse complement.
GATGGCGGTCAGGTCTGGGCCAGTGACGGCCTGCAGATCACCCCCGACTGTTCCATGCACAAAGCCCCCGCCCTGGACACCATCATTGTCTGCGGCGGTATCGGTATCCAACGCACGGTCACTCGTGAGCACGTGTCATGGCTGCAAAGCCAGGCGCGTCAGTCACGTCGTCTCGGCGCGGTCTGCACCGGCAGCTGGGCCCTGGCCTGCGCCGGCCTGCTGGACGGTTTTGATTGCAGCGTGCACTGGGAATGCCTGGCCTCGATGCAGGAAGCCTTCCCGCGTGTGGTCATGAGCACGCGCTTGTTCACCCTGGACCGTAACCGTTTCACCAGTTCCGGCGGCACCGCGCCACTGGACATGATGCTGCACCTGATCAGCCGCGATCACGGCCGTGAACTGTCCGCCGCAATCTCGGAAATGTTTGTCTACGAACGTATCCGCAACGAACAAGATCACCAGCGCGTGCCGCTCAAGCACATGCTCGGGACCAATCAGCCGAAGTTGCAGGAAATCGTTGCGCTGATGGAAGCCAACCTCGAAGAGCCGATCGACCTCGATGAACTGGCGGTGTACGTCGCTGTGTCGCGACGTCAGCTGGAGCGACTGTTCCAGAAGTATCTGCACTGCTCGCCGTCGCGTTACTACCTGAAACTGCGCCTGATCCGCGCCCGGCAGTTGCTCAAGCAAACGCCGATGTCGATCATCGAAGTGGCGTCGGTGTGTGGCTTTGTTTCCACGCCGCACTTCTCCAAGTGCTACCGCGAATACTTCGGCATTCCACCGCGTGACGAGCGCGTAGGTTCCAACACCACGCAACAGGTGGCGATGATGCCGCTGCCGCAGGCACTGGTGCTGTCGCCGTTGTCCGGGCCGTTGTCGGCTTTGAGTCAGGCGCGGAACGAGTCGACTTTCGCCAGTGTAAGGCTTTAAACAGAGGCGACTTCATCGCGGGCAAGCCCGGCTCCTACAGGGGATCTTCGGTGTGATGGAGATCCAGTGTGGGAGCGAGCCTGCTCGCGATGGGTTCTATCAGGTTCGGGGGCTCTGCTGATACTCCGCCAATGCCGGCAACAATTGCTTGTCGATGGCCTGACGCACCGCCGGCAGGATGGTCGCGCTGCTGGTGTACATCTGCTTGACCATGGTCCGCAGTTCCATTGCCCGTTCGTTGTTCAAGCCCCGTACCGCGCATTCGCAGGCCTGCTCAGCGGTGGCGCCCGGGGGCACTGCAAATCCCAACGCCTTGAGCTGGCCCAACAAGTCTTCCTGGTCGATCAAATCGGCGTACATCATGACGCAATCCTTCTTCAGGGAACGGTGTCTTGGCTCGATTCTCGTAGGGGGATGCGGCGGCGGCAAGGGCGATTTGTCGCAATGGCTGCAATACCTATGAGCAGGTCGTTTTCGGCTATCTTACGAATCAAGAGAGTGGGCACACTGGACTCAGCTGGCAACACGAAGGTTTGGTCACCCTCGCGCAACGGCTCCTCGACAGTACCCTCCTCAGCTCCGATCTTGTCACGGCTTGATCGGGGTTTTTTTTGTCTGTGAATCAGGGAAAGTTGTGTTGTCTGGGCTGACGCCATCGCGAGCAGGCTCACTCCTACACTCAACCGCATTCCTCTGAGAGAACTCGGTCAACTGTGGGAGCGAGCCTGCTCGCGAAGAACGATGACGCGGTCTAACGTTGCAATACAAGGATGCGCGACAACAACTCATCCCGATCCACATAGCACCCCTGAAAATGCCGGGCGCCACTGGCGGGATCGAACGCATTGCGGGCGTGGAGGGTGCGGCGATTGTCGAAGCACCACAGCTCACCAGGGTTGAGCCGCATCATCACCCGAAACCGCGCTTCACGGGTCATTGCAATGAAACGTCGGTAAGCGTGATACAGCCTGGGCATCTGCTCCACGGAGGCATCAAACGGCCCGCGCAGAAAATTCGCCATGCGGATTTCCGACACCTGTCCCAAAGCATTCAGCGCAATGATCGGCGCCAGGCAGCGGTAGTCGCTGTGACGGTCCTTGTTGCGGAACTCCACAGGGATTTCGCAAAGGCTTTGGAACGCCTCGGGATCTTCATTGCGCAAGGCTTCTGCGATGGCAAAACCGTCGACGAAAATACTCTCGCCACCGTCGGCGTCATTGATCAGGCAATGCAGAAATTGCAGCCCCGGTTGAAGCTCCCGGGTTGGCAGATCGCTGTGTAACGGCAAATTGAAAGCGGTGTAGGCATTGCTGTCGGCATCGGCCTTGGATTGCACGTTGAACAGCACGCCGAAATTGCTCTCGCGGATGAAGGAAATCCGCTGGGCGATCAGCTTTAGCGAACCCGGCTCAGTAGGCACGCCGCGAACCTGGGTCAGGCCGACATCGCGCACCGCCAGCAGCCATTGCAGTAGGGCGTCGTTGTCATTCATCAGCGCCTGGTAATCGAACACCGGCAACTGCAAATCGCTGCACCAAAGCCGCGCTTTGGGTTTGCCGGCCTCGCGTTCGGCGCGGGATTCATCGTCATAGGCATGGGCGCGTAACCAGCCCGGATCGAAGCGGCTGAGGTGGCCATCTTCCCACTCGACGCTGAGACAACCTCCGGTATCGACGTTTGCCTGGCTCGGCATGAGGTTTTGCTCGACATCGACGATTTCCAGCACTTGCTCGCGGGTCACCGTATAGACGCATTGCGGGCACGGGCAGTTGTCCCGCAACCATTGGTAATGAAAGGGGCTGACGCGATCATCGGCCCACTTCACCAGAACCCGGTCCGCCAAGGTTTGCACGCCAGCCAGCGCGCTGATCAACGGATAAGTACGGAAGTCGGCAAAAGCAGCGGCGGTATTCAATGGCGATCTCCTTATTGTTTTTTTGGGGGTAAAGCGATCACTCGGCCAATGTAGTCTGGGGTGGTCAGGTCGGCTTGCTCGGCAACGATGGCTTGCAGCTTACTCAGCGACAGTTCGCTGAACGGTGCGGATCGTGGCCCGGCGAGGTCGACGTGAAGCAACATTTGCTCGTTGCCGGCCAGTTCCTTGTCATCGCCCACCAGATGGAGGCTGTGATAGAGGTGCAGGCGTTTGCTGTCGTGGTCAATGATCTGCGTATGTACTTCGACATCGGCGTCGAGCTTCACTTCGTGCAGGTAATTGAGGTGCAATTCGAGGGTGAACAGCGAGTGGCCGCTGGCTTCGCGGTTGTTACTGTCCATGCCGAGGCGATCCATCAGCGCGTCGGTAGCGTAGCTGAAAATCAGCAGATAGAAGGCGTCGCGCAGGTGGCCGTTGTAGTCGACCCAGTCGGGGATGATTTTGGTGCTGTAGGTCGTAAGAGCGGGCATGCGATCAGGTCCTGTAGTAAGGAGAGCCTGTAGGAGCCGGCTTGCCGGCGAAGGGGGCAGCGCGGTGTGACAGATACACCGCTAGTCGGCAAAGGCCATTCCATGCTTCTCTTTGGTGGTCTTCACCGCCTCCAGCACTGCCAGCAAGCAATCATCACGATAGCGCTCCAGCGCCGAAATGCTGTGCGTGCCCAACTGGTCAGTAGTGCCATCCACCACATCATCAATCAATTTGTCGGTCAACTCCGGCGCGGGCAGATACGTCCACGGCAACTGCAAGGCCGGCCCGAACTGCGCCATGAAGTGGCGCATCCCGGCATCACCGCCGGCCAGGGTGTACGTCAAGAACGTGCCCATGAACGACCAGCGCAGGCCTGCGCCGAAGCGGATTGCATCGTCGATTTCCCCGGTGGTCGCCACACCGTCGTTCACCAGGTGCAGCGCCTCGCGCCACAGCGCTTCGAGCAAGCGGTCGGCGATAAAGCCGGGTACTTCCTTGCGCACATGCAGCGGACGCATGCCCAAGGATTCATACACTTTCATTGCTGCTTGAACGGCTTCAGGCGCGGTGTTTTTGCCGCCGACCACTTCCACCAGCGGCAGCAAATAAACCGGGTTGAACGGGTGGCCGACCACGCAGCGTTCCGGGTGCGTTGCACTCTCGTAGAACTCGCTCGGCAACAGGCCCGAGGTGCTGGAACCGATCAACGCATTCGGCTTGGCCGCTGCGCTGATTTTGCTGTGCAATTCCAGTTTCAGCTCCAGGCGTTCCGGGGCGCTTTCCTGAATAAAATCCGCATCGCGTACGCACTCTTCAATCGTCGCGACAAAGCGCAGGCGATCCTGAGAGGCGCCAGGCGCCAAGCCTTGTTTCTCCAATGCGCCCCACGCATTGGCGACACGTTTGCGCAGGGCAGCTTCGGCACCGGGTGCCGGGTCCCAGGCCACGACGTCGAGGCCGTGAGCGAGGGCGCGGGACACCCAACCGCTGCCGATGACACCGCTGCCCAGGGCTGCGAAGGTTTTGATTTCGGTGATAAAGCTCATGGCGACATCCTAAAGAGTTCGGTGATCCCCTGTAGGAGCCGGCCTGGCGAAGGCGATTTCAGCACCGCAGAAAATGCGGCGGATGTACCGGCCTCTTCGCCGGCAAGCCGGCTCCTACAGGGGTTGGGGATAACGGTTTAACCGCGCTTGGTCAGGCCCATTTTTTTGCGACCTTCAGCCGGGGTCAGCACCCGGGCGCCGAGGCGGCTGAGGATTTCGCTGGCACGCTCGACCAGTTGGCCGTTGGTCGCCAGCACACCTTTGTCCAGCCAGATGTTGTCCTCCAGACCGACCCGCACGTTGCCGCCGAGAAGCACCGCTTGCGCGGCCATCGGCATCTGCATGCGACCGATACCAAAGCCTGCCCACACCGCGTTGGCCGGCAGGTTGTCGACCATGGCTTTCATGGTGGTGGTGTCGGCCGGCGCGCCCCACGGGATACCCAGGCACAGCTGGAACAGCGGGTCGTCGAGCAGGCCTTCCTTGATCAACTGCTTGGCGAACCACAGGTGACCGGTGTCGAAAATTTCCAGCTCGGCTTTCACGCCCAGCTCTTGAATTCGCTTCGCGCCCGCTCGAAGTTGCGCCGGGGTGGACACGTAAATGGTGTCGCCATCGCCGAAGTTCAGGGTGCCGCAATCGAGTGTGCAGATTTCCGGCAGCAGTTCTTCGACGTGGGCCAGACGGGTCAGTGGGCCGACCAGGTCAGTGTTCGGGCCGAACTCCATCGGGTTCTCGCCGGCGCCGATTTCCAGATCGCCGCCCATCCCGGCGGTGAGGTTGACGATGATGTCGACATCGGCCTCGCGGATGCGCTCCATCACTTCACGGTACAGCGCTACGTCGCGGCTGAACTTGCCGGTTTCGGGGTTGCGTACGTGGCAGTGAACCACGGTGGCGCCGGCCTTGGCGGCTTCCACGGCGGCGGCGGCGATTTGTTTCGGGGTGACCGGCACGTGTGGACTCTTGCTGGTCGTGTCGCCAGCACCGGTGAGTGCGCAGGTGATGATGACGTCGTGGTTCATTGGGCGGTTCCTTACAGGCAAGTGCTTTTTAGGAGAAAGGCTAGGCGTAATAATCCCGTTCGCAGCCCGGTCGGGCTGCGAGTCGGTGGTTCGGTTCGGGTCTATTTACTGGTCAGTTTCAGGTTTTCAGCCGCGGGTTTACCATCGAAGGTGGTCACACCTTCGAGCCAGCGCTGCTGGTCTTTCGGGTGATCTTTCAGCCATTGCCTGGCCGATTCGAAGGCGTCCTTGTGATCCAGCAGCGGCTGCATCATCCGGCTCTCGTCTTCGGCGGTGTAGGTCAGGTTGCTCAGCAAGCGACCGATGTTCGGGCACTGCTCGGCGTATTTCGGTGCGGTGACGGTCCAGACTGTGGCCATGCCTTCGTTCGGGCCGAGGGCGTCGTCACTGCCGGTGAGGTAGGTCATCTTCACGTTGACGTTCATCGGGTGCGGCGCCCAGCCAAAGAACACCACGGCCTCATTGCGGCGCACGGCGCGATCCACCGCCGCGAGCATGCCGGCTTCGCTGGACTCGACCAGTTGGAACTTGCCGAGGCCGAACTGGTTCTTGGCGATCATCGCCTTGATCTGGGTATTGGCGCCTGAGCCTGGCTCGATGCCGTAAATCTTGCCGCCCAGCTCTTTCTCGAACTTGGCGATGTCGGCGAAGGTTTTCAGGCCCTTGTCGGCGAGGTAGGTCGGTACGGCGAGGGTGGCGCGGGCGTCTTTCAGGCTGGGGGCTTGCAGCACTTTGACCTGGTTGCCATCGACGAACGGAGTGATGGTCTGGGTCATCAGCGGGTTCCAGTAACCCAGGAACAGGTCCAGGCGCTGGTCGCGGATCCCGGCGAAGATGATTTGCTGGGAGGCGCTGGTTTGTTTGGTGTTGTAGCCGAGGCCATCGAGCAGGACCTGGGTCATGGCGCTGGTAGCGATTACGTCAGTCCAGTTCACTACGCCCATGCGTACGTTCTGGCACGACGCGGGTTCGGCGGCCATGACACTGGCGCTCAGCAAAGCGGTACCGCTGAGTGCAAGAACACAGCTGCTGATCAGTCGTTTCATCTCAGGTTCCTCGGCAGTTCGTTATTGTGGGTCCGGTCATCTATGTGCGCCGGTGATGCCAAGTTACGCAGCTCAAGGCCTATGAAAGCGCACTACGGCGACCAGCTCTTGCACTGCAGCGACCTGTGCTCTTGAATGCCGCTTGCAAGTGGCGTATCAACGTCCCTACGCTGCCCGCCCTCTCGTTACCTGGCCTCTTGTTACCTGCTAAGCGAGTGCGCTCCATGTCCCAGGATTTCTACTTCTTGTTGATGCCGGGTTTCTCGGCCATTGGATTTATCTCGGCCATCGAACCGCTGCGGGTCGCCAATCGGTTTCGCGGCGAGCTGTATCGCTGGCACGTATTGAGTGCCGATGGTGGGGCGGTATTGGCCAGCAACGGCATGTCGGTTAACGCCGACGCGGCGCTGGAGCCATTGAAGAAAGGTGCGATCCTGCTAGTCGTCGCGGGTTTCGAGCCGCTGAAATTTGCCACCCCGGCGCTGGAGCACTGGCTGCGCCGGCTGGACATCGAAGGCGTGACTTTGGGCGGCATCGACACCGGCAGTTTTATCCTCGCCGACGCCGGCCTGCTCGACGGCCACCGCCTGACCTTGCACTGGGAAGCCATCGACGCGTTCAAGGAATCTTATCCACAGCTCAGCGTCACCCAGGAGCTGTTTGAGATCGACCGCCGACGCATCACCTCGGCTGGCGGCACCGCCTCCATCGACCTGATGCTCGACCTCATCGCCCAGGCCCACGGCCCGGAACTGGCGATCCAGGTCAGCGAACAATTCGTACTCGGCCGTATCCGTCCGCGCAAAGACCACCAGCGCATGGAAGTCGCCACGCGGTATGGCATCAACAACAAGAAGCTTGTCCACGTTATCGGCGAGATGGAACAGCACAGCGAACCGCCGCTGAGCACGCTGGAACTGGCGGAATCGATCAAAGTGACGCGGCGGCAGCTGGAACGATTGTTTCGCCTGCACCTGAATGACACACCGAGCAATTTCTACCTGCGTTTACGGTTGGAAAAGGCGCGGCAGTTGTTGCGGCAGACTGATATGAGTGTGTTGGAGGTGAGTATTGCGTGCGGGTTTGAATCGCCGTCGTATTTCACGCGTAGCTATCGGGCGAAGTTTGAGCGGTGTCCACGCGAGGACCGCCGACGGCTGGGGGATGGGCGGGAGCTGGTCTGAACACAGATTTCGACAACACCATAGACCCCTGTGGGAGCGAGCCTGCTCGCGATGGCGGTCTGTCATACAACTTGATGTCGACTGATCCACCGCTATCGCGAGCAGGCTCGCTCCCACAGTGTTGATCTGCTGTGGCTCCTACTTCTTCATTAGCGCCGAGCAAGCCGCTTTAAACGCTTCATGCTGATACTTGTTCAGCGTCGCCGGCAGCTCAAAATCAAACTTCTTGTTCTGTGCGTTAATCGTCTGCGGCGACAGCAGCGTCACCTCGCAATTCTCCAGCAACTGGAAAACACCTTCGATCTTGAACGTGGTCGGCCCACCCGCGAATTCGCCTTTCTTGCTGCGCTTCTTTATCGCGATCCGGTCGATGGAGTTCTCACGCACGAACGACGCGACCTGAGCGGCAAAGACTTTGACGTTCGCCGCGTCCTCGTCATCGTCGAGGGCGATTTTCTTGGTGGCCAGCGCAACGTGGCTCAGCACTTGGTCGTCGAGGGAGGCCACGGCGATGATTGCTTCGCTGCCTTTGATTTCGATGCCGCAGACTTTCATTTGAATTCCTTAACTGGCTGATGGTGTGCAGCTTACAGCTCAAGTTGATCGGCATTGATGCCAAAAGCTGCGGCAATTTTCTCGCGAGTTGCCTTGCGGGGTTTGGCGACCGTCTCCTGTTGGGCGAAGGCCGGTTGGGAGATGCCCATGCGTTTGGCAACTTCATCCTGAGTAAGGTTCAGATGTTCGCGCCAAGCCCTGACGGGTAGGGCGCCGTCAACAATGCGGCTGACAACTTCGTGTGGGATCAAATGATTCTCCATTCTTATAAGTTTATTCCTGCCCAATCGACTCCAAAAACTCCGACCGCTCATCACTCATCCGCGCCACGCAGTCATTCTGCGCAATGGTGAACGCCTTGCTACCGCTGGTCGCCGGAAACGCCTCGACCGCGCAATCCGCATCCCGGGTCTTCAGCCATTGCTGCTGGGCGGTCTTGAGTTTGGCGGTGATGTCGGCCAGTTGTGCCGGGTTCTTGCCGTAGGCTGTTTGCATGCGCTCGGCCAGGCTCTGGTAGTTGTCCTTGAGCAAGTTTTCGGCGGTGGTTCTGCTGTAGACCGAGCATTCCAGGGTCTGGATGTCGTTTTCGACTTTGTCGCAGGGGGTGTCTTCGGACTCTTCAGCCGCGTGTACGCCAGTCGCTATCAGTGCCAAAGCCAGGAAGATCGATTTCATTGCGCCGCCGCCCCAATCCAATAGTGCATTCAGTAATGCCGGGAATTCTGGCCCATGCGCAGGCCCTTGAACAGGTGGCCCATGACGTCCGTTGGCGACCCTTTGTCGCAGATTGACGCTTTCGGCAAACCCCCTGTCGTTTTTGCACCCGGCTGCCCCCTCCCTCAGGCATATGCTGGCCCCAAAGCGCCGGCACACGATTCGGCGCATGAATTACTAATAGGGGACAGCCTGATGAGCCCAGCCGAATTGCACGCCGACAGCATCGTTATCGACGGTTTGATTATTGCCAAGTGGAACCGTGAGCTGTTCGAAGACATGCGCAAGGGCGGTCTGACCGCGGCCAACTGCACCGTGTCGGTGTGGGAGGGCTTCCAGGCCACCGTCAACAACATTGCTGCGAGCCAGAAGTTGATCCGCGAGAACAGCGACCTGGTGATTCCGGTGCGCACCACCGCCGACATCCGCAAGGCCAAAGAGCAAGGCAAGACCGGCATCCTTTTTGGCTTCCAGAATGCTCACGCGTTCGAAGACCAGATTGGCTACGTCGAGGTGTTCAAGCAGCTCGGCGTCGGCATTGTGCAGATGTGCTACAACACCCAGAACCTGGTGGGCACTGGCTGCTACGAGCGCGATGGCGGCCTGTCGGGTTTCGGTCGTGAAATTGTCGCCGAGATGAACCGCGTTGGCGTCATGTGCGACCTGTCTCATGTGGGCTCCAAGACTTCTGAAGAAGTCATCCTCGAATCTAAGAAACCGGTGTGCTACTCCCACTGCCTGCCATCGGGTCTGAAAGTTCACCCGCGCAACAAGTCTGATGAAGAACTGAAGTTCATCGCCGATCACGGCGGTTTCGTCGGCGTGACCATGTTCGCGCCGTTCCTCGCCAAGGGCATCGATTCGACCATCGACGATTACGCCGAAGCCATCGAGTACGTGATGAATATCGTCGGCGAAGACGCCATCGGTATCGGCACCGACTTCACCCAGGGCCATGGCCAGGACTTCTTCGAATACCTGACCCACGACAAAGGCTACGCCCGCCGTCTCACCAGCTTCGGCAAGATCATCAACCCGCTGGGCATCCGCACCGTCGGCGAGTTCCCGAACCTGACCGAAACCTTGCTCAAGCGCGGCCATTCCGAGCGCGTGGTGCGCAAGATCATGGGCGAGAACTGGGTGAACGTCCTCAAGGACGTCTGGGGCGAATAACGCCACTTTTTAAACAACGATCTTTGTAGCAGCTGCCGAGGCACGAGGCTGCGTTGCGGTCCGAAGGACCGCCCTCGGGGGCCGCTTCGCAGCCCAACGCAGCCTCGCAGGCTCGACAGCTGCTACGGCTAGCTATCGCCTCAACACATTGAATTCTGGAGCTTTACCCATGGCTAAAATCGCCCCGCAATTGCCAATCGAAGTCGACAGCGAAACCGGTGTCTGGACCTCCGACGCCCTGCCAATGCTGTACGTGCCACGTCACTTCTTCGTAAATAACCACATGGGCATCGAGGAAGTGCTGGGCGCCGAAGCCTACGCTGAAATCCTCTACAAGGCCGGCTACAAGTCCGCCTGGCACTGGTGTGAAAAAGAAGCTGAATGCCACGGCCTGGAAGGCGTTGCGGTATTCGAGCACTACATGAAGCGCCTGTCGCAACGTGGCTGGGGTCTGTTCAAGATCCAGGATATCGACCTCGACAAGGGCACTGCCAGCGTCAAGCTCGAACACTCGGCGTTCGTCTACGTGTACGGCAAGGTCGGGCGCAAGGTCGACTACATGTTCACCGGCTGGTTTGCCGGTGCCATGGACCAGATTCTGCAAGCCCGTGGCAGCAAGATCCGTACAGTTGCCGAGCAAGTCTACGGTGGCTCCGAAGAAGGCCACGACGACGGCCTGTTCACCGTCAAGCCGTTGTAAGTCGAGGAACCCGCCATGGCTTTCGAAGCAATGTTTCAGCCGATCCAGATCGGCAAACTGACCATCCGTAACCGCGTGCTCAGCACCGCGCATGCCGAGGTGTATGCCACCGATGGCGGCATGACCACCGACCGGTACGTCAAGTATTACGAAGAGAAAGCCAAGGGCGGGATCGGCTTGGCGATTTGCGGCGGTTCTTCCAGCGTGGCCATCGACAGCCCGCAAGGCTGGTGGAAGTCGGTCAACCTGGCCGACGACCGGATCATTCCGCACTTCCAGAACCTGGCCGATGCCATGCACAAGCATGGCGCCAAGATCATGATCCAGATTACCCACATGGGCCGTCGTTCCCGCTGGGACGGCGAGCACTGGCCAACCCTGCTGTCGCCGTCGGGCATCCGCGAGCCGGTGCACCGCGCGACCTGCAAAACCATCGAGCCGGAAGAAATCTGGCGGGTGATAGGCAACTACGCCAGCGCAGCAGCTCGCGCCAAGGCCGGTGGCCTGGACGGCGTCGAACTGTCGGCGGTGCACCAGCACATGATCGACCAGTTCTGGAGCCCACGGGTCAACAAACGTACCGACGAATGGGGCGGTAGCTTCGAGAACCGCATGCGTTTCGGCCTGGAAGTGATCAAGGCTGTGCGGGCGGAAGTCGGCCCCGATTTCTGCGTCGGCATCCGTCTGTGCGGTGATGAATTCCACCCGGACGGCTTGTCCCACGAGGACATGAAGCAGATCGCCAAGTATTACGACGACACCGGCATGATCGACTTCATCGGCGTGGTGGGTTCGGGTTGCGACACCCACAACACCCTGGCCAACGTGATTCCGAACATGAGTTATCCACCGGAGCCGTTTTTGCACTTGGCGGCCGGTATCAAGGAAGTGGTCAAGGCCCCGGTACTGCATGCGCAGAACATCAAGGACCCGAACCAGGCGACCCGTATTCTGGAAGGCGGCTATGTGGACATGGTCGGCATGACCCGCGCCCACATCGCCGACCCGCACCTGATCGCCAAGATCAAAATGGGCCAGGTCGACCAGATCAAACAATGCGTCGGCGCCAACTATTGCATCGACCGTCAGTATCAAGGCCTGGACGTGCTGTGCATCCAGAACGCCGCGACCTCCCGTGAGTACATGGGCGTGCCGCACATCATCGAGAAATCGACCGGTGTGAAGCGCAAGGTTGTGGTGGTCGGTGCCGGTCCTGCCGGGATGGAAGCGGCGCGTGTGTCGGCCGAACGTGGCCACGACGTGACCCTGTTCGAGAAGAAAGAATTCATCGGCGGCCAGATCACGACGGCCTCGAAAGCCCCGCAACGGGACCAGATTGCCGGTATCACCCGTTGGTTCCAGCTGGAACTGGCGCGTTTGAAAGTCGACCTGCGCCTGGGCGTGGCGGCCGATGCAGCGACTATTCTCGATCTGCGTCCGGATGTGGTGGTGCTCGCCGTTGGCGGTCATCCGTTCCTGGAGCAGAACGAACACTGGGGCGCGGCTGAAGGCCTGGTAGTCAGCAGCTGGGACATCCTCGACGGCAAGGTTGCGCCGGGCAAGAACGTGCTGGTCTACGACACCATTTGCGAGTTCACCGGGATGTCGACCGCCGACTTCCTCGCCGACAAAGGCAGCCAGGTCGAGATCGTCACTGACGACATCAAGCCGGGCGTGGCGATTGGCGGCACGTCGTTCCCGACGTACTACCGCAGCATGTACCCGAAAGAAGTGATCATGACCGGGGACATGATGCTGGAGAAGGTCTACCGCGAAGGCGACAAGCTGGTGGCGGTGCTGGAAAACGAATACACCGGCGCCAAAGAGGAGCGGGTGGTGGACCAGGTCGTCGTCGAAAACGGCGTGCGTCCGGACGAAGAAATCTACTACGCCCTGAAGGAAGGCTCGCGCAACAAAGGCCAGATGGACATCGAAGCCCTGTTCGCGATCAAGCCGCAACCTTCACTGAGCCAGGCGGGCGACGGCTACTTGCTGTTCCGCATCGGCGACTGCGTGGCGCAGCGCAACACCCACGCGGCGATCTATGACGCCCTGCGGTTGTGCAAGGATTTCTAAGAGCTTGTGGATAACCTGTAGGAGCAAGGCTTGCCCGCGATAGCGTTGGAACTTCCGATGCATCTTTGGCGGTAGAAATACCGCCATCGCGAGCAAGCTCTGCTCCTACAGGGATTCGGGCAAGGCATCCAGGTAGTTTGGCCTGCAAGACCCTGCGGTCTTTGGGAGCTCCACCATGTTGAACACCCTTCTTCCAATCCTGTTGTTCGCTGCCCTGGGCCTTGCTGTCCTCGGCGCATTGCGGCGGGTGGCTATGTGGCGCCGGGGCCGGGCTTCGAAAGTCGACCTGATCGGCGGCCTGTTCGCCATGCCCAAGCGCTACATGGTCGATTTGCACCATGTCGTCGCGCGGGACAAATATATCGCCAACACCCACGTCGCCACGGCCGGTGGTGCGGTGGCGTCCATCGTGCTGGCGATTCTGGTTCACGGTTTCGGCCTGCATAACCGCATCCTTGGTTATGCATTGCTGTTGATGACGGCAGTGATGTTCGTCGGTGCGATCTTCGTCTACCTGCGTCGGCGCAACCCTCCGGCCCGTTTGTCCAAAGGCCCGTGGATGCGCCTGCCGAAAAGCCTGTTGGCGTTCTCGGCATCGTTCTTCCTGTTGACCCTGCCGGTCGCCGGCATCCTTCCGGAAAACTTCGGTGGTTGGCTGGTAGCTGCGATCCTTGGCGTCGGCGTGTTGTGGGGCGTTTCGGAACTGTTCTTCGGCATGACCTGGGGCGGGCCGATGAAGCACGCCTTCGCCGGTGCGCTGCACCTGGCCTGGCACCGTCGCGCCGAGCGTTTTAATGGCGGCCGTTCCACCGGTTTGAAGCCGCTGGACCTCAACGACCCGACCGCGCCGCTGGGCGTGGAAAAACCCAAGGATTTCACCTGGAACCAACTGCTCGGCTTCGACGCCTGTGTGCAGTGCGGTAAATGCGAAGCCGCGTGCCCGGCCTACGCCGCCGGCCAGCCGCTGAACCCGAAAAAACTGATTCAGGACATGGTGGTCGGTCTGGCTGGTGGCACCGATGCCAAGTTCGCCGGTAGCCCGTATCCAGGCAAAGCCATCGGTGAACACGCAGGCAACCCGCATCAACCGATCGTCAACGGTCTGGTGGACGCTGAAACCCTGTGGTCCTGCACCACTTGCCGCGCCTGCGTCGAGGAATGCCCGATGATGATCGAGCACGTCGACGCCATCGTCGACATGCGCCGCCATCTGACCCTGGAAAAAGGTGCCACGCCAAACAAAGGCGCCGAAGTCCTCGAAAACCTGATTGCCACCGACAACCCTGGCGGCTTTGCACCGGGCGGGCGGATGAACTGGGCGGCGGACCTGAACCTCACGCTGATGAGCGAGAAGAAATCCGTCGACGTGCTGTTCTGGGTCGGCGACGGTGCTTTCGACATGCGCAACCAGCGCACCCTGCGTGCCTTCGTCAAAGTGCTGAAAGCGGCCAAGGTCGACTTCGCGGTACTCGGTCTGGAAGAGCGCGACAGCGGTGACGTGGCCCGACGCCTGGGCGACGAAGCAACGTTCCAGCTGTTGGCCAAGCGCAATATCCAGACCCTGGCCAAGTACAGCTTCAACCGCATCGTCACCTGCGACCCGCACAGCTTCCACGTGCTGAAAAACGAGTACGGCGCCTTCGACGGCAACTACCTCGTGCAGCACCACAGCACCTACATGGCGGAAATCATCGACGCTGGCGCCCTGAACCTCGGTCAACACAAAGGCAGCAGCGTGACCTATCACGACCCGTGCTACCTCGGTCGCTACAACGGTGAATACGAGGCGCCGCGCGAAGTGCTGCGCGCCCTTGGGATTGAAGTGAAAGAGATGCAACGCTCCGGATTCCGCTCGCGCTGCTGCGGCGGTGGTGGCGGTGCGCCGATCACCGACATTCCGGGCAAGCAACGGATCCCTGACATGCGCATGGAAGACATCCGCGAAACCGGCGCCGAACTGGTGGCCGTGGGTTGTCCGCAATGCACCGCGATGCTTGAAGGCGTGGTCGAACCGCGTCCGCTGATCAAGGACATCGCCGAACTGGTCGCCGATGCATTGCTCGAAGATGCCGCACCGAGCAAACCGGCTGCACCGGCCCAACGTGAACCCGCGGAGGCCCACTGATGAGCGATATTATCCGCCGCGACCCCCGCGCCGAATGGATTGCCCGCAACCGCCTGCACCCGCTGCACGCGGCCATGCAACCGGCGCAACACAGCTGGATGGGGCCGAACGGCGTCATCCGCAAGAATCTGCATGGCATCGGTTTTATCGGCCCCAACGGCATCAAGCGCATTGACCGCAGCGGCGCTCAGCAGGGCGGGGCGACTAAACGCACTGCCGCTGTTGAAGTGCAATTGCCGCTGCATCAGGTGCCTGCACCTGCGTTTTACATCAGTGTCGTGCCGGACATGGTCGGTGGCCGTTTGAGCAGCCACGACCGCGATTTGTTGGGCCTGGCTCATCAATTGGCCGGCAAGGACGGCGCGGTATTGGCTGTGGTCTTTGGCGAGCACAAAGAGAATGCCTTTGCCACCGCAGGCGTTGACCGCTTGCTGGTATTGGAGGGCGACGAATTCAGCGGTTATGCACCGGAACAACGTGTCCAGGGTCTGCGGGCTGTGGATAACCAGTTCAGCCCGCGTCACTGGTTACTGCCGGACAGTCGCAGCGGCGGTGGTGAGCTCGGCCGGCGCTTTGCCGCCGCACTGGGTGAACGCCCGGCCACGCGGGTCTGGCAGGTCAAGGATCAGGAATGTATCGGCCGCGCTGGTGCCGGTCTGCAAGACCTCGCGCGTCCGGTTGCCCGGTTGATTCTGGCGGCTGCCGAATGCGCCGAACCAGTCAGCGAAACCCGTCACGAAGCCTTGCCAGTGGAGTTATCCACAGCCGTGGCGCGCAGTTTGTCGCGTATCGAGGACTTGGGTGCGGTGGCGGTGGATCCGGCGGCGATTCCGATGGCCGAAGCCGAGTTCATCTTCTCTGGCGGCAACGGGGTCAAGGACTGGGGACTTTTCCACAGGACCGCCGAAGCGTTGGGCGCCACCGAAGGCGCGTCCCGTGTGGCGGTGGACGATGGCTTTATGGCCCGTGACCGTCAGGTTGGCGCATCCGGCACCTGGGTGACCGCGCGGGTTTACGTGGCCGTGGGGATTTCCGGGGCGATCCAGCACCTGCAAGGCATCGGTGCCTGCGACAAGGTGGTGGCAATCAACCTCGATCCTGGCTGCGACATGATCAAACGGGCCGACCTGTCGGTGATCGGCGAGAGCGCCGAGATTCTTCAAGCCTTGATCGACGCGGTAGAGGCTTACCGCAACGACGCCAAGCGCGATGCGGCTTAAGGGAAGGAAAGGGTTATGAGCACGAAAATCATCAGCCTGGTGTCCATCGGCGCCCATCCGACCTCCGGCCGGCCACGTCGCGCGGAGCAGGATGCGCGGGCGGTGGAGCTGGGCTTGCAACTGGCTGGGGATAACCTGCAAGTGCTGCATGCCGGCGATGTCGCTGAACCTGCACTGCGCGCCTACCTGGGCATGGGGCTGGAACAATTGCATGTGCTTGAGCAGCCTTCAGGTGCCGATGCACTGCCAGCGTTGACCGCCTATTTGCGCGATGCGGGGGCACAAGTCGTGCTGACCGGCAGTCAGGCCGAAACCGGTGAAGGCTCGGGCATGTTGCCGTTTTTGTTGGCGGAAAGCCTCGGCTGGCCATTGGTGGTCGGTTTGGCTCAAGTGGAGTCCATCGATGGCAGTTCTGCGTTGGTGCTTCAGGCTTTGCCCCGTGGCCAGCGCCGTCGATTGAAAGTGCGCCTGCCGTTTCTCGCCACTGTGGATAACGCTGCGCCGAAGCCTCGGCAGAGCGCCTACGGTCCGGCTCGACGTGGCGTGCTGCAAGCCGATGAAGTCGAAGTGATCGACGATGAACTGCTGGCGGTCGCCACGTTGCAACCGGCCAAACCCCGGCCAAAACGCCTCAAGGTGATCAAGGCCAAGAGCGGCGCGGACCGGATGAAAGCAGCCACGGCCAAGGCCAGTGGCGGCGGCGGGCAGGTGCTTAAAGGCGTGACGGCGCAAGCGGGGGCTGAAGCCATTCTCAAATTGCTGATTGAAGAAGGTGTGGTCCGCTAGCGGTCCGTTGGGGGGAAGTAAATGGCTGTTGAGTTTCGTTCGGCCCGGCGCTGCGATGCGCGGGAGATTGCGCGGTTGTTCCAGATTTCTTCAGAGGGCGCTTCGGATTATATCTGGAGCCAGATAGCAGAGCCCGGCCAGGATCTGCTGGACGTCGGCGCCACCCGCTATGCCCGCGACGATGTGGACTTTTCCTATCAAAATTGCCTGATCGCCGAGGCAAACGGGGAAGTCGTCGGCATGATGCACAGCTATGTTATGCGCCACGATCCGCTGGCGGCTCCGGTGACTGATCCTGTGTTGGCGCCCTATGCCACGATGGAAATCCCCGACACCCTGTATATCTCCAGCCTCGCGCTACATGAGGGCTGGCGGAACCAGGGCCTGGGCAAGCAATTCCTCGCATTCGCCTACGACCGGGCAAACCAGTTGGGGCTCAATGGCCTGAGCCTGATCGACTATGCCGCCAACACCGGCGCCCGGCGGTTTTACGAGCGACATGGCTTTCGTATCGTCGACACCTGCCAGATCACGCCCCACCCGATGATTCGGGTCACGGGGGAAGCCTATCTGATGTACCGGCCTTAAGGGCTGCCACTCGCCGCCGCTCGGTGAGCTACAGTTTTGCTGTGCGCTGGTTAAGGGTGCAGCACGGTTCACGGAGCTTTCAAACGTTCAGCGCTGAGTCATAAAACCCGTTTTTATGCGTGGGTTGAACATGAAGGCGTTGCGTAAGCGTGCTACCTGGTTGCTCTGTGCGGTGATGTGCGTGCCTGCGGGGTTGATGGCGGCTGCCAACACTGAGTCCAATCAGGACTTTTACACGTGGCTAGAGTCGGAGCCAGGGCAAACAGCGTCCTTGGCCCAACTGCGCAAGCAATGCGACAAGGTCGTGGACGCCGCAAATCACCTCGATTGCTCAGTGACCGTTTTCGCCCGCATGTTTGAAGCCAAAGCCGCCAACCAGCTGCCTGATTACTACCTGACGATCAAGCGCCGCCATGCTCAGGCCATCGCAAGTGACCCCGAGCTCAACGTCTTGTTTTCCATGTTCGGCCGCTTGTCGATCGCCACCCTGCGCGCGGTCGGCGATTTTTCGGTGACCAGCTCCCGGCGACAAGAGGTGCTGACGATTTATCCACATCCCAGTGAGGGTTACGTCACGGACGAAGTGCTGCCCTACATCGACGTCAAAGCGGCCAATGGTGTCTCGACACGCTTTATCGTGGATACCGGCGCCCCGCAAACCCGGGTCAACGACGAAACCGCGAAGCGGATGGGCATCACGTTATTAACCGACTCCCATTACGGCTACAGCACCTTTTATGGGGAACATGGTCTGCCTGCAAAACTCGGGATCTTCGAGTCTTTGAAGATCGGCGGGAGCGAGTTCAGGAATGTCCTGGTGTTTGTCAGTGACCGGGATAACTTGTTGGGGCTTGATCTGATCGGAAAGCTGGGACGTTTGAAGCTCACGAAAAAGACCCTCGAACTCAACGCGAAACCTCCCAAGCGGTGCGATTCGCCCATTACCTATTCGCGTGCGGACATCAATCAAAGACTGACCATTTCCGCACGGCTGGATCGTCGGGCGACGCTGGCGATTCTTGATACCGGGAATGTGGATTACCTGACATCGGCCTCGCCTGGTGACTCGCCCATTCACGTCGCCGAACACTCGCATCACCAGACCTTCAAGGGCGAGTTGGATTTGTCCGGGAACATCAGGGTAGTGACCTACAAATACTACCCGGGCTTCACCATCCCGCCGTCGTTGTTGGACGGGCAGTACGTGCCTTCGATTCTGCTTGGGTGGCGGGCATTCAATGACTATGAATTGAACCTGGACACTGAATCGGGTCGCTTATGCCTGAATAAAATCTGATTTACCCACAAACCCTGTGAGCGCTTCTGTGGATAACGTGTTTGTCCCTCGCTACACCCCATACAAATCAAGCCATGCAAGTCTTCGTACAAAAAGTAACCAGCCTAACTGGCGGTTTTTACAGGCTTTTTGCGGTGGATAAGGTTTCCCGTGCTCCAATACTTGCCCCCAATCTCTGTTGGCGCTTCTGTGGATAAGATGTTCGCTAACCGCTACAGGCCATATAAACCGGCACTTCAGGTGATTGATCGAAAAACGATCAAATCGTCGATCTGGACCGGTAAACGTCGCGCAACCCCCCGATTTATCGCGGCTTTCAGCGGTTTTCCACAGAAGGACGGAAGTTGCCCCCAAAGTCTGTTGGCGCTTCTGTGGATAAGGTGTTTGCCATCCTCTGCAAGCCACGTAGAACGTGCCCTGTAAGGTTTTGGTCAAAAAACAACCAGCCGCTGTTCAAAACCCTGCTTCTGGATAAGTCACGGATTTTCTTCGGTTTCTGTGGAGAAAGTTTTCGGTAAAGCCACACTTGTCCCCAATAGCTGTGGGTGGAGGTGTGGATAACTTGTTTGTGGAAGGCTGAGAGGTGCGGGCGGTATAGCGCTGAACGGAATAGGTCATATTTCGTACAGTTCTAAGATTGCGGTGAGTCAGAAGGGGGTGCGTGACGCGGATGGCGCTATCGCGAGCAAGCTTGCTCCTACAAAGGATCTGAGGTGTATACACATTCTGTGAACGACCCAGACCTGTAGGAGCAAGCTTGCTCGCGAAGCTTTTGCTCTTAACCTTGTACAGGAACCCCTTTGAGGTACGGCGCCGGCTCGGCCCCGAGGTTGTTCAGCAAACGCTCGCTGTACCAGTCCACAAAGTTCACTACGCCAAACTCATAGGTCTTGGAGTAAGGCCCTGGCTGGTACGCGGTGGAGTTGATGCCGCGCTGGTTCTCTTCGGCCAGGCGACGGTCCTGGTCGTTGGTGGCGTCCCAGACCTTGCGCATGTGTTCAACGTCGTAGTCCACACCTTCGACCGCGTCTTTATGGACGATCCACTTGGTGGTGACCATGGTTTCCTGAGCACTGATCGGCCACACGGTGAAGACGATGATGTGATCGCCCATGCAGTGGTTCCACGAGTGCGGCAGGTGCAGGATGCGCATCGAGCCCAGGTCCGGGTTTTTGATGCGGCCCATGAGTTTGGCGCAGCCCTGTTTGCCGTCCATGGTCATCGACACGGTGCCTTTGAGCAGCGGCATGCGCACGATGCGGTTGCGCAGGCCGAAGCTGGCGTGGGCGTAAGGGATCTTTTCGGCTTCCCAGGCGGCGGCAGAGGCGGCGACGTGGTCCTTGAAGGCCTGGTCGGCACGCGGGTCGGTGACGTCGTCCCATTCCAGCAGGGTTTTCAGCAGTTCCGGGTGCGACGCGTTGCAGTGGTAGCACTCGCGATTGTTTTCCAGCACCAGTTTCCAGTTGGCCTTTTCCATCAAGGTGGTGGTAATCGCCACCTTGGTGTTCTCCATGTCGTACGGTTCCATGTAATGGTTCAGCGTCGACAGGAAGTCATCAATGGCCGGCGGGTTCTCCGACAGGCTGATGAAAATGTAGCCGCCAGCGGTTTTCACGTTCACCGGCTTGAGGCCGTACTGGTTCATGTCGAAGTCGGCGCCCATTTCGGTGCCGGCGAACAGCAGGCGACCGTCCAGCTCATACGTCCACTGGTGGTAGTGGCAGACCAGTTTGGCGACTTTGCCTTTTTCACTGGTGCACAGACGCGAACCACGGTGGCGGCAGACGTTGTGGAACGCATGCACCACGCCTTCAGCGCCGCGAATCACGATGATCGGGTTCTTGCCGACCTGCAGGGTCAGGTAGTTGCCCTTGGTCGGGATCTCGCAGGTCATGCCGGCGATCAACCACTCTTTCTGGAAGATTTCCTGCATGTCGATATCAAACAGCCGCTCGTCAGAGTAAAACGGCTGCGGCAGCGAGAAAGTACGCTCGCGCTCTTGCAGCATCTGCGCGGTGGCCTTGCGTGCGGGTTCCAGTGGATCGCCGAGGCTCAGGGTAGTGGTGACGTCCATCGTGTTTTTCCTCAAGGCCATCTGCGTGGCCGCGAAAGTGGCTGATCAGGTTTGCTACGCAAGGTGTAAAGGATGTGTCTTGGTATGGGGCGAGTGTGGGGCCGACGCCGGCCAGAACCTTATCCACGAGCGACATGGCCCACTCTGTTCCCGACGCGCAACCCCCGGTAGCTGCTGGCTGGTCGCGATAAGTATGTGAATGTCGCAGATAGGTAAATGGGTGGTTCGCACGTTACGCAGAATCGCCAACATAAGGCCGAGCATCGGCGGTGGAGAACAGCATGTCCAACAGCTTCCTGAATCCGGTAACGACCCAGACCTGGGCCAATGGTCGACACATCGTCCGTTGCGTCAAAGTCATCCAGGAAACCTGGGATGTGCGCACCTTCTGCTTTATGGCTGACCAGCCGATCCTGTTCTTCTTTAAACCGGGGCAGTTTGTCACCCTGGAGCTGGAAATCGAAGGGGTGCCGATCATGCGCTCCTACACCATTTCCAGCTCGCCATCGGTGCCTTACAGCTTTTCGGTGACGATCAAGCGCGTGCCGGGCGGCAAAGTCTCCAACTGGCTGCACGACACCCTGCACGAAGGCCAGGAGCTGGCGGTGCACGGGCCGGTCGGGCTGTTCAACGCCATGGACTTCACCGCACCGAAAGTGCTCTACCTCAGCGGCGGTGTCGGCATCACCCCGGTGATGTCCATGGCGCGCTGGTTCTACGACACCAACGGCAATGTCGACATGGTGTTTATCCACAGCGCACGTTCGCCTAAAGACATCATTTACCACCGCGAGCTGGAGCACATGGCATCGCGGATCGAGAACTTCAGCCTGCACCTGATTTGCGAGAAGCATGGCATGGGTGAGCCCTGGGCTGGTTATCGCGGTTACCTGAACCACAGAATGCTTGAATTGATGGCGCCGGACTTCCTTGAGCGCGAAGTGTTCTGCTGCGGCCCGACGCCGTATATGAGCGCGGTCAAGCGCTTGCTGGAAGCCGCTGGCTTCGACATGTCGCGTTACCACGAAGAATCCTTCGGCGCGACCCCGCCAGAGGCGCGCGCCGATGCCGTGGAACACGCTGAACAAGCGGCCGACGCCCCGGAAATCGATGCGGCGGATCTGCATCAGGTGGAGTTCACGGCGTCTGGCAAGAGTATTCGTGTGGCACCGGGGGAAACCGTTCACGCTGCGGCGGCCAAGTTGGGCCTGTTGATTCCGAAGGCGTGCGGGATGGGGATTTGCGGGACATGCAAGGTGATGAAGCTCGGTGGTGAAGTCGACATGGAACACAACGGCGGGATCACCGAGGAAGACGAGGCGGAAGGGTTTATTTTGTCTTGCTGCAGTGTGCCGAAGGGGGATGTGCGGATTGAGTTTTGAGAGACATGTGAAATAGCCGATCTGCCGTGTGGGAGGTCGGTTGTTAATCATCGTGATGTATGGTTATTTCAGGCTAACGCCGAAAAAAAGAGATACCTGATGCAGGAAAACTCCTGTGATAAAACTGTAAAAGCAGATCTTTCTATATAGGGATGAATCGTATTTGATGTTGTACCTTGCGGTGAGCACCGCGAGTGATATCAGGCATGCCGCGAATAAAAGAAGAATAGATACCGGGAAAAACAAACTTAGCCCTGTAAATTCGTGCCAAGGTACGTGTCGGCCCAGGTAAGGGATGGCGATTTTTTGATTATGAATAGCTCGTATCGCAATCCCGATAAAGATTATTGCGATTGTGTTAAATATCAACACAAATCTAATTTGTGCTTTTGGTGTCATTTTGTCTTTAGATGCGTAATTTTTATTTATGTATTCTTTGTTCTTGTGGGGCTTTTTTACTGGCATGTCAGAATTGTTTTTATTCATATGATGTTGTCTGCTGTAAGTTTAAATAATTTTAGACGAGGCCAAGTTCAGCGATCAGCCATAAGCACACCATTGCCGCTCCAAAATAAATCATGAGTTTACGTGTCAGCAGCAACTGGCGTTTAAGTTTTGGCGGGAAGTTTTCAATGTCCTGTGGGTCTAGCAAGCCGCTTTGAATGTGGTATTTGGGCCTCCACAGAATGCCGCAAACTTCCCCAACCATACGTATTCGCCCCCCCGGGCCTCCGTGCCATAGTGTTATAAGGGTTATGGAGAAAGGGCTGTTCTGAAGGCTGCTCAAGATGATATCTATTTTGGTTTTTGCTATGTAGAGCATGAAGCCGAGAAGGGTGAAAATTCCGACGACAACTATAATGCCCGCAACCATGAAAATATTTTCTGCAACACTAAGGCTCATTTTGTGTTCTCGTAGATAGACTCGGCCACGTATTCAGTCAATTTTTCGCCGGCGTATCCGCCAGCGAAGGAGCCAGCTCCCGCGACAAAAATTCCGCATAGAAGAATTCCGACGCCAGCTGTTGAGACACCAACGCCAACGCAAATTGCCGTAGTTGCGGTCGAAGTCAAAATACCGCTGGCAAGGGCACCGCCACCCACCCCGCCAATGAAGCTTCCAGCCTCCGTGAACTTCACTTTTTGACACGCCTCGGTACTTCCATTTCTGCAAACATCCTGAACCTTCATGGCTGATGCGCTACCTCCCACAGCTGTGCCAATCCAACCGCCATATTTGATGTATTGCGATGCTTTGGTGACGGCCTGAATATGAGTGGCATAGCCGGGAGCCTGGCCGATGCCGCCGGCTTTTCTCCAGCGGTGCACCAGGTGTGGGTTGTCGATGCCAAGTGCGGTTTTGAGATTTGGATAATCAGGGAGGCCGATGGTTTTCTTCGTCAACTTGGTGAGTTGGCCGTCCAGATTTTTGAGCAGGCGGGCACGCTGTTTTTTGAATTTCTTTGAATTCAGGCTGCCATTTGCCTCGAGCGTATTGGTATGTAGGTTCTCAATGTCTTTCAGAATGGTTTTTATGCCATCCAGATGATTGGACGCCATGGCTGTGGTGACGCCAATCACTTTCGATTCATCCGAGAGCGCGGTCTGAATAACGCCATAGTGCTGCGCCATAAAATCCGCCTCCTCCACCGTCAACGGCTCCAGCGCAGTGCTGACGATTTGAGCGGTTTGCATCAGCAGAGATTCTTCATACGTACATTGCTGATGGTCCGGGTCGCTCAGGACAATCATCGATCCGGCTTTCACCAGATCCAGGTTCGGATTCAAAGTTCTGAATTTAGCGATGACGCTCGGGTTGGGAGACGGGAACAGTTGGGTCTCAAGTTTCTCGGCTGAAATGCTTTTGGGCACGATGTAAAACCCCGGCTCCTCTGGTGCTGGAACCTCCGCCGGCCAGCGTTCCTGAGGGAAAAAACCGGGAACGCGGGACGCTGGACGAGGGGCGTGAGTGGTGTTTTTGGCTCTCGTGTTTAGAGCTTTGAGATTCTGTGCATGCACCGCCCGTAACAGGCGCTCCGGGTCGGGTTGCGGCGCCGTTAGCGTGAGCATCGACAGCGGCGTCTGCTTGACCGCTTCGGGGATCGCACCGTGTTTCTTCAACATCAAGAGTCGGGACTGCTTCAAGAGGTTGTGCTGTTCCTGAACCAGCGCCCGTATCCCTTGTTCCGGGCTCTTCCGACCTGAGGTGACTTCATCGGCGATGCGCTTGGCGTAATCGGCGACCTGCTGGTTGAAACGCACGCGGGCCGTGCCGAAAGCCAGGTGACGGGCGCTGATCGAGTGGGCATGCCCGATCAGCTTGGCGGCGGCGCTTTGGACGTCCCAGAGGTCGTGGCGCTCGAGCGTCACCCCTCTTCGCCCCACGAGGCGTACCCGGTGGTGCCGGCCGTGTGGTGAACCCAGCTGATGCCCCGATATCGCAACGCCAGCAACTCCTGAGGCTCCGCGTCGTTTTGCAGAATCACATGGGGTACATCCTGCGTCAGATTGGCGACAACGGCCCCGTCGAGGGAGACGGTGAAATACTTTTCCTGCTGCCCCATGGCGGATGTGCGATAGAAACTGATCGTGCAGTCGAGCTCTTCTCTGTTTGCGAGTGCCTGGGTCAGCAGCGGCGAGGATTTGTCGACATTTTTGGTGACGATGACCGGAAAGTGGGTGGGCTTGCCGAGGTTGCCATCGTTGGTCAGGTTGTGGCTGTAGGCTAGCACCATGATTTCATCGGTGTGCGCCGCCTGATACTTGTTGCCAACCGACTCCGGAGTCGAGCAACCCGCTGAAATCAGGCCTTGAGCTTTGCCTGTGATCGTCATGTAGCCGGGATTCGCCATCGCTGCCATTCCTTGTTTGAAATAGGATTCGGCAGTCTAGGACGAGGACTTCCCGGGTTTATGTAGTCTCTGGAGTAGTCCGTTTCTGAAAAGCAGCGATTGAAACAATTTGAGAACATCTGCGCCGACCCCGTCCGTAGGACAGGATCGACGTCTTCGCGGGGACAGCGTCAGTCGATAAACAGATCCGGCATCAGCGTCTCGGTTGAATCAGGCGCGAACCGATAGTGCTCAAATTCCGTTACCCCGTGTTCTCTCAAGATTTCCTCATCAATCAGCAATCGCCCGGTGATGCTGCGCCCGCTGCTGTCCAGAATGACGTGGGCGGCATCCGCCATGATCACCGGCGTGCGCGCATGCTTGAAGGATTCCCGCGAGCCGAGTTGAAACTCAATGGCGGCGGTGGCGATCATGGTCTGTGGCCACAGCGAATTGACGCTGATGCCGTAATTTTTGAATTCCTCGCTCATGCCCAGCGTCAGCATGCTCATGCCGTATTTGGTCACGGTGTAGGGGCTGTATTGCGCGAACCACTTGGTCGCCAGATTCAACGGCGGCGACAGGTTGAGAATGTGCCCGCCGGTTTTTTTCAGATAGGGCAGGGCGGCCTGGCTGCACAGCAATACGGCGCGGGTATTGATCTGGTGCATCAGGTCGAAACGCTTGAGCTCGATGTGTTGAACCCCGGTCAACTTGATGGCGCCGGCATTGTTGATCAGCGCATCGATGCCGCCGAAATGTTCGTTGGCCTGGGCCAGCGCTTTTCGCACCGCGTCTTCGTCACGCACATCCACTTGCAAGGCCAACGCCTGGCCACCCGCCGCTTCGACTTCCTGCGCCACACTGAAAATCGTGCCCGGCAACTTGGGGTGTGGCTCGGCGCTTTTGGCCGCAATCACAATGTTGGCCCCGTCACGCGCCGCGCGCAGCGCGATCTCACGGCCAATCCCGCGACTGGCGCCGGTGATGAACAGGGTTTTGCCTTTCAATGACATGCGTGCGCTCCTGATTATTGTTATGAGAGCGGATCAAAACCGCTCGCAGACAATGTAGACCAGGTCAGCAGGGCGCAGCTATTGATCGTTCCCACGCGGAGCGTGGGAACGATCACCGCGATCGCCGTCTCAGTACCACCGTTTAATTGCTATCAGGCCCTCTTTCCCTGCGTAGTCTCGGGCGCTTGAATATCGCCAGTGTTCTGGCAAATCTACATACCCACGCTTCACCGGGTTGTAGTGGATGTAATCCAGCTTCTGGCGCATCACCGTTTCGCTGTACACCATTTCTGCGTGTGAGCCTTCCTGCCACAGTTGGTAAACCCGGTCTTGCTTGTGCGCGCGTTTACTAAAGCGCAGGCGCTGCAATGCGCGCTCGGCACCTTTGTTCTGCAGGTCATCGATGATTTGCCGGGCGGTGAATGATTTGAACTGGCTGAGGCATTTGTTGAGGTCTGGAGCCTCTGCGACAAAGTGCAGATGGTTCTCCAGAATGACATAGCCATACAGCTTCAGATCTTTATGGGACTGCTGATAACGCCAGCAATTGAGTAGGTGGTCGACGATGTACGGACGGATGAACAGCGGCAACCATTCCATGATCGTGCAGGTCAGGAAATGTGGTTTGTCGGGTTCAGTGATGGTGTAGCGGCTTCGGCCCATGGGTGCATTCCTTTGCGAGGGAATGGCTAGGGTGAGCGTGGTTGTGTGGCTGTGCTAGAGGAGGATGCTGTGCAACCAGTGGGAAATTACGACGCGCTACCAGTGATCGTTCCCACGCTCCGCGTGGGAATGCAGCCCTTGACGCTCCGCGTCGCAACGATGTCCGACTTTGCACCGGTCGTGATACAGGAACGCGGAGCGTCCCGAGAGGCATTCCCACGCGGAGCGTGGGAACGATCATGCGTAACGTCAGCGGGACATGACTTCGCGAATGTCTGCGGCCAACTCCCGTACGCGCTCTTCTTCGGTGTCCCACGAGCACATGAAGCGTGCGCCGCCGTTGCCGATGAAGGTGTAGAAGCGCCAGCCCTTGGCGGTCAGTGCGGCGATGGCCGGTTCCGAGAGTTGCAGGAATACGCCGTTGGCCTGCACCGGGAACATCAATTCCACGCCGGGAATGTCGCTGACCAGTTCGGCCAGCAACTGCGCGCAGTGGTTGGCGTGGTGGGCGTATTTGAGCCAGGCGTCGTTTTCCAGAATCCCGACCCACGGCGCCGAGAGGAAGCGCATCTTGGATGCCAGCTGCCCGGCCTGCTTGCAGCGATAGTCGAAGTCTTCAGCCAGTTTTTGGTTGAAGAACAAAATTGCCTCACCGACTGCCATGCCGTTTTTGGTACCACCGAAGCACAGCACGTCAACACCGGCCTTCCAGGTCAGGTCTGCCGGGGAGCAACCGAGGAACGCGCACGCATTGGAGAACCGCGCGCCGTCCATGTGCAGGTTCAGGCCCAGCTCTTTGCAGGTGGCGCTGATGGCGCGGATTTCTTCCGGGGTGTAGACGCTGCCGACTTCGGTCGCCTGGGTCAGGGTCACGACGCGCGGTTTCGGGTAGTGGATGTCCTGGCGCTTGAGGGCGACTTCGCGGATCGATTCCGGGGTCAGCTTGCCGTTTTCAGTGCGGGCGATCAGCAGTTTGGAGCCGTTCGAGAAGAATTCCGGTGCGCCGCATTCGTCGGTTTCGACGTGGGCGGTTTCCGAGCAGATCACGCTGTGGTAACTCTGGCACAGCGACGACAGGGCCAACGAGTTGGCAGCGGTGCCGTTGAAGGCGAAGAACACTTCGCAGTCGGTTTCGAACAGTTTGCGGAAGTCGTCGGACGCGCGAGCGGTCCATTCGTCGTCGCCGTAAGCGCGCTGGTGGCCGTGGTTGGCCTGTTCCATCGCCGCCCAGGCTTCAGGGCAGATACCGGAATAGTTGTCGCTGGCGAATTGTTGGCTCTTATCGGTCATGGCCCTGCTTTCCGTGGTCGAGACGCTTATGGTGAAGCGACTCGTGGTCAATGATGGTGCGCACTTTACCGAAGATCATCCGGGGAGCACACGCGATGCGTCTGACAGAAAAACACAAAGACGACGGGCAATTATGCACATGACTCAACGGGATGGGGCACTGGATCTGCTCAAGTGGCTGGCGCTATTGAGCATGGTGCTCGATCACCTGCGATATGTCGGTTATTCCGTCGATCTGCTGTATGTCCCGGGACGACTGGCCTTTCCGTGGTTTTGTCTGGCAATGGCGGTGAATGTTTTCCGTGCACAGGAAGTTAAGCATCAATGGCGGTATTTGGGCTGGTTGCTGCTGTTCAGTGCTATCAGCGAGATCCCTTACAGGCTGTACATTCCTGATCCCGCCACCTTGAATGTGATGCCCACGCTGGCGCTCGGTCTGTTGGTTACGCGTGGCTGGCAACACCCGACACTGCCATCGCGACTGCTGGCGGTCGGCGCTCTGGCTCTGGCGGCGGTGTTCTCGGAACATGTGATGTTTGGTTTCTTCGGGGTGCTGTTGCCGTTGGCGATGTTGCTGGTGATCAATCGGCCCTGGTACTTCAGCCTGTTGCCGGGTGTGATCTGCTTGGCGGCCAATGAATGGCACGTGCTGTATTACGCCGCGAAGCTGGGCAACAGTGCTGCCGTTCCCGGCATCGTCGCTTGTCTGATCGCGCCATTGCTTGGAATGTTGCTATTGCGACATGCCAAAGGCGTCCACCCACCGCCAATGCGGCGTTGGGCCTATGCCCTCTATCCCGCGCATTTCCTGCTGTTGCTCGCATTACGACAGGCCATCGCATAACCCTGTAGGAGCTGGCTTGCCAGCGATTGCGGTGGGTCTGCCGATATCAATGCCGGATGTGCTGCCCCATCGCTGGCAAGCCAGCTCCTACAGGGATCTGTGCTGAATCGAAGGTTGTGTTGAGCCTGCCATTTTCCGCCATGTCGTAAACGCACCTTTGCGTGGCGTCCATAGGCATTTGACCTGCCTGCGCCGGTCATACCATCGCATTCAAAGGGCACAGCCGAAAGGCACATGCCTCACCGAGACGAATGGCGCACCACCGCCGCTGGGAGAGACGCGATGTTCAGCAAGCAAGACCAGATCCAGGGTTACGACGATGCACTGCTGGCGGCGATGAATGCCGAGGAGCAACGCCAGGAAGATCACATCGAGCTGATCGCGTCAGAGAACTACACCAGCAAACGCGTCATGGAAGCGCAAGGCAGTGGCCTGACCAACAAATACGCCGAAGGCTATCCGGGCAAGCGCTACTACGGCGGCTGCGAGCACGTCGACAAGGTTGAAGCCCTGGCCATCGAACGCGCCAAGCAACTGTTCGGTGCCGACTACGCCAACGTGCAGCCGCACTCCGGTTCCTCGGCCAACAGCGCCGTCTATCTGGCACTGCTGCAAGCCGGCGACACCATTCTCGGCATGAGCCTGGCCCACGGCGGTCACCTGACCCACGGCGCAAAAGTGTCGTCCTCGGGCAAGCTGTACAACGCCGTGCAGTACGGCATCGACACCAAAACCGGGCTGATCGACTACGACGAAGTCGAACGTCTGGCCGTTGAATGCCAACCGAAGATGATCGTTGCCGGCTTCTCGGCCTACTCCAAGACCCTCGACTTCCCGCGCTTCCGTCAGATCGCCGACAAAGTCGGTGCCCTGCTGTTCGTCGACATGGCGCACGTCGCCGGTCTGGTCGCCGCCGGTTTGTATCCGAACCCGCTGCCGTACGCTGATGTGGTGACCACCACCACTCACAAGACCCTGCGCGGTCCGCGTGGCGGCCTGATCCTGGCCAAGTCCAACGAAGAAATCGAGAAGAAGCTCAACGCTGCGGTATTCCCCGGTGCCCAGGGCGGCCCGTTGATGCACGTGATCGCTGGTAAAGCAGTGTGCTTCAAGGAAGCGCTGGAGCCTGGTTTCAAGGTCTATCAACAACAAGTGATCGACAACGCCCAGGCCATGGCCGGCGTATTTATCAAACGCGGCTACGATGTAGTGTCCGGCGGTACCGATAACCACCTGTTCCTGGTCAGCCTGATTCGTCAGGGCCTCACCGGCAAAGAGGCGGATGCAGCACTCGGTCGCGCCCACATCACCGTGAATAAGAACGCTGTCCCGAACGATCCACAGTCGCCGTTCGTGACCTCCGGCCTGCGTATCGGCACCCCGGCGGTGACCACGCGCGGCTTCAAGGTGACCCAGTGCGTCACGCTGGCCGGCTGGATCTGCGACATCCTCGACAACCTCGGCGATGCCGATGTCGAGGCCAATGTCGCCGAGCAGGTTTCTGCCCTGTGCGCGGACTTCCCGGTTTATCGCTGAGCGCGGTTTTGGAGTAAATGACTATGCAACGCTACTCGGGCTTCGGCCTCTTCAAACACTCCCTCAGCCATCACGAAAACTGGCAGAAAATGTGGCGCACGCCGACCCCTAAAAAGGTCTATGACGTGGTCATCGTCGGCGGTGGCGGGCATGGTCTGGCGACCGCCTACTACCTGGCCAAGGAACACGGCATCACCAACGTGGCTGTGGTCGAAAAAGGCTGGCTGGGCGGCGGTAACACCGCGCGCAACACCACCATCGTTCGCTCCAACTACCTGTGGGACGAGTCGGCGCACCTGTACGAACACGCGATGAAACTGTGGGAAGGTCTGTCCCAGGACCTGAACTACAACGTGATGTTTTCCCAGCGCGGCGTTTACAACCTGTGCCACACCCTGCAGGACATTCGTGATTCCGAGCGTCGGGTCAGCGCCAACCGCCTCAACGGCGTGGACGGCGAACTGCTCGATGCCAAGCAAGTGGCCGACGAGATTCCGTACCTCGACTGCTCGAAAAACACTCGCTACCCGGTGATGGGCGCCACCGTCCAGCGTCGCGGCGGCGTGGCCCGTCACGATGCCGTGGCCTGGGGCTTTGCCCGTGCCGCTGACGCATTGGGTGTGGACCTGATTCAACAGACCGAAGTGATCGGCTTCCGCAAGGAAAACGGTGTGTGCATCGGCGTTGAAACCAACAAGGGCTTCATCGGCGCCAAGCGCGTCGGTGTAGTGACCGCCGGTAACTCCGGGCACATGGCCAAACTCGCCGGTTTCCGCCTGCCGATCGAATCCCACCCGCTGCAAGCGCTGGTGTCCGAGCCGATCAAGCCGATTATCGACAGCGTGATCATGTCCAACGCCGTGCACGGCTACATCAGCCAGTCCGACAAGGGCGACCTGGTGATCGGCGCCGGTATCGACGGCTACAACGGCTACGGCCAGCGTGGTTCGTACCCGGTGATCGAGCACACCATCCAGGCCATCGTCGAGATGTTCCCGGTGCTGTCCCGCGTACGCATGAACCGGCAGTGGGGCGGCATCGTCGACACCACCCCGGATGCGTGCCCGATCATTTCGAAAACCCCGGTGCCGAACATGTTCTTCAACTGCGGTTGGGGCACCGGCGGCTTCAAGGCGACACCTGGCTCGGGCAACGTATTTGCCGCAAGCCTGGCCAAGGGTGAAATGCACCCATTGGCCGCACCTTTCTCCATCGACCGTTTCCACAACGGTGCGTTGATCGATGAACACGGCGCTGCTGCGGTTGCCCACTAACAGGAGAAATCCCCATGTTGCATATCTTCTGTCCTCACTGCGGCGAACTGCGCTCCGAAGAGGAATTCCATGCATCCGGCCAGGCGCACATCCCGCGTCCACTGGATCCGACCACTTGCACCGACGAGGAGTGGGGCGACTACATGTTCTTCCGCGATAACCCTCGCGGCCTGCACCACGAGCTTTGGGATCACGTCGCCGGTTGCCGTCAGTACTTCAACGTCACCCGCGACACCGTGACTTACGAGATTCTCGAAACCTACAAGATCGGCACCAAGCCGCAGTTCACCGACAAGACTGAAAGTCCGAAAGCGGCCGCGCAGGCTCTGGGAGCGAAGGTATGAGCCAGATCAATCGCCTGTCCAACGGTGGTCGGATCGACCGCAACAAAGTGCTGAACTTCACCTTCAACGGCCAGAGCTACAAAGGCTTTGAAGGCGACTCGCTGGCCGCTGCCCTACTGGCCAACGGCGTCGACATCATCGGTCGCAGCTTCAAGTATTCCCGTCCGCGCGGCATCTTCGCTGCTGGCGCCGAAGAGCCGAACGCCGTGCTGCAAATCGGCGCGACAGAAGCCACACAGATTCCGAACGTACGCGCCACGCAACAAGCGCTGTACCAAGGCCTGGTCGCCACCAGCACCAACGGCTGGCCAAGCGTGAACAACGACATGATGGGGATTCTCGGCAAGGTCGGCGGCAAGCTGATGCCGCCGGGCTTCTACTACAAAACCTTCATGTACCCGCAATCGTTCTGGATGACTTACGAGAAGTACATTCGTAAAGCCGCCGGTCTTGGCCGCTCGCCGACCGAGAACGATCCGGACACTTACGACTACATGAACCAGCACTGCGATGTGCTGATCGTTGGCGCTGGCCCTGCTGGCCTGGCCGCTGCACTGGCCGCTGCGCGCAGCGGTGCCCGTGTGATCCTCGCTGATGAACAGGAAGAGTTCGGCGGCAGCCTGCTCGACTCCCGCGAAAGCCTCGACGGCAAGCCTGCTGCCGAATGGATCGCCAGCGTCATCGCCGAGCTCAAAGACACCCCGGACGTGCTGCTGTTGCCGCGCGCCACGGTCAACGGCTACCACGACCATAACTTCCTGACCATTCACGAGCGCCTGACCGATCACCTCGGCGACCGCGCGCCAATTGGCCAGGTGCGTCAGCGCATCCACCGTGTTCGCGCCAAGCGTGTTGTTCTCGCGACCGGCGCTCACGAGCGTCCGCTGGTTTACGGCAACAACGACGTGCCGGGCAACATGCTCGCCGGCGCTGTGTCGACTTACGTGCGTCGTTATGGCGTGGCACCGGGCAAAAAACTGGTGCTGTCGACCAACAACGATCACGCCTATCGCGTGGCGCTGGACTGGCTCGACGCCAGCCTGCAAGTGGTGGCCATCGCCGACGCCCGCAGCAATCCGCGTGGTGCCCTGGTTGAAGAAGCACGTGCCAAAGGCATTCGCATTCTGACCGGCAGCGCCGTGATCGAGGCCCGTGGCAGCAAGCACGTGACCGCTGCTCGCGTCGCCGCGATCGATGTAAAAGCACACGCCGTGACCAGCCCTGGTGAATGGCTCGAATGCGATCTGGTTGCCAGCTCCGGTGGTTACAGCCCGGTGGTTCACCTGGCTTCGCACCTGGGCGGCAAGCCGATCTGGCGTGAAGACATCCTCGGTTTCGTACCGGGCGAAGCGCCGCAAAAACGCGTGTGCGTCGGTGGCATCAACGGCGTCTATGGCCTCGGCGATTCCCTCGCCGATGGTTTTGAAGGGGGCGCTCGCGCCGCTGCCGAAGCCGGTTTCCAAACAGTCGAAGGCGTACTGCCAAAAGCCTTGAGCCGTCTGGAAGAGCCAACGTTGGCGCTGTTCCAGGTGCCACACGAAAAAGCTACCGCACGGGCGCCGAAGCAGTTCGTCGACCTGCAAAACGATGTCACCGCCGCCGCCATCGAACTGGCGACCCGCGAAGGCTTCGAGTCGGTCGAGCACGTCAAACGCTACACCGCACTGGGTTTCGGTACGGACCAGGGCAAGCTCGGCAACGTCAACGGCCTGGCCATCGCCGCCCGTTCGCTGAACGTGACCATCCCGCAGATGGGCACCACCATGTTCCGCCCGAACTACACGCCGGTCACCTTCGGCGCTGTGGCCGGTCGTCACTGTGGGCACATCTTCGAGCCGGTGCGTCACACTGCACTGCATCACTGGCACGTGAAAAACGGTGCCGAGTTTGAAGACGTCGGTCAGTGGAAACGTCCGTGGTACTTCCCGAAAACCGGTGAAGACATTCATGCCGCCGTGAAACGCGAATGCAAAGCCGTGCGCGACAGCGTCGGCCTGCTGGATGCGTCGACCTTGGGCAAGATCGATATCCAGGGCCCGGATTGCCGTGAGTTCCTCAATCGCATCTACACCAACGCCTGGACCAAGCTCGATGTGGGCAAGGCGCGCTACGGCCTGATGTGTAAAGAAGACGGCATGGTCTTCGACGACGGCGTAACTGCCTGCCTCGCCGACAACCATTTCGTGATGACCACCACCACGGGCGGCGCTGCACGCGTGCTGCAATGGCTGGAAATCTACCACCAGACCGAATGGCCGGACCTGAAGGTGTACTTCACTTCCGTGACGGATCACTGGGCAACCATGACCCTGTCCGGGCCGAACAGCCGCAAGCTGCTCAGCCACGTCACCGACATCGACCTGAGCAACGAAGCCTTCCCGTTCATGACCTGGAAAGAAGGTCTGGTCGGCGGTGTGCCAGCACGGGTATTCCGGATTTCGTTTACCGGTGAACTGTCGTACGAAGTCAACGTGCAAGCCGACTACGCCATGGGCGTGCTCGAGAAAATCGTCGAGGCCGGCAAGCAATACAACCTGACGCCGTACGGCACCGAGACCATGCACATCCTGCGGGCCGAGAAGGGCTTCATCATCGTCGGTCAGGACACTGACAGCTCGATGACACCGGACGACTTGAACATGGGCTGGTGTGTCGGTCGCACTAAACCTTTTTCATGGATCGGTCAGCGTGGCATGAACCGCGAAGACTGCGTGCGTGATCAACGTAAGCAACTGGTGGGCCTGAAGCCGATCGATCCGACCAAGTGGCTGCCGGAAGGTGCGCAATTGGTGTTCAACACCAAGCAAGCGATCCCGATGACCATGGTCGGCCACGTTACCTCCAGCTACCTGCATAACTCCCTCGGCTATTCGTTTGCCATGGGCGTGGTGAAAGGCGGGTTGAAGCGCATCGGTGAGCGAGTGTTCGCACCGCTGGCAGATGGCAGCGTGATCGAGGCGGAAATTGTTTCTTCGGTGTTCTTCGATCCGAAGGGTGATCGCCAGAACGTGTAACGACCTCGGGCCCTGTGGTGACTGTGCCGCCGATATCGCGAGCAGGCTCGCTCCCACAGGGGAACGCGGTTGAATGTGGGAGCTAGCCCTGCTGGCGATGACGGCAGTGCAGCCACCACAAGAACCAACAGAATTCAGGAAAGGTGCTTTATGACCGCAGCCAATGTTTACCAACAACGCCCAACCACCGGGGCCAAGGCCGAGTCGTCGCTGCATCATGCCGACCTCGCCAGCCTGGCGGGCAAGGGCCGCAAAAATGCCGGCGTGACCGTGCGTGAGAAAAAACTCCTCGGCCACCTGACCATTCGTGGCGATGGCCACGATGCTGCATTTGCCGCCGGTGTGCACAAAGCGCTCGGCATCGAATTGCCGGGTGCGCTGACCGTCGTCATCAAAGGCGAAACCAGCCTGCAATGGATGGGGCCGGATGAATGGCTGCTGATCGTGCCGACCGGTGAAGAATTCGCCGCCGAGCAAAAGCTGCGCAAAGCGCTGGGCGATTTGCACATTGCAATCACCAACGTCAGCGGCGGCCAGCAGATCCTCGAACTCAGCGGCCCGAAAGTGCGTCAGGTGCTGATGAAGTCCACCAGCTACGACGTGCACCCCAACAGCTTCCCGGTGGGCAAGGCGGTTGGCACGGTGTTCGCCAAGTCGCAACTGGTGATCCGTCATACCGCTGAAGACACCTGGGAACTGCTGATCCGTCGCAGCTTCTCGGATTACTGGTGGTTGTGGTTGCAGGATGCGTCGGCTGAGTACGGGCTTAGCGTTCAGGCTTGAGATTGCTTTCGCTGGCAAGCCAGCTCCTGTAGGAGCTGGCTTGCCAGCGATCAACCGCGCAGCGGTTGCCCATAACGAACAGGAGTCACCGCACTATGAGCCGCGCCCCAGACACATGGATTCTGACCGCCGACTGCCCCAGCGTCCTCGGCACCGTGGACGCGGTGACCCGCTTTTTGTTCGAGCAGGGCTGCTACGTCACTGAGCACCATTCCTTCGATGACCGGCTCTCGGGCCGTTTTTTCATTCGCGTGGAATTCCGTCAGCCCGACGGCTTCGACGAGCAAGCCTTCCGCGCCGGTCTCGAAGAACGTGGTGCCAATTTCGGCATGATCTTCGAACTGACCGCGCCGAACTACCGGCCAAAAGTGGTGATCATGGTCTCCAAGGCCGATCACTGCCTCAACGATTTGCTTTACCGCCAGCGCATCGGCCAATTGTCGATGGACGTGGCCGCCGTGGTTTCCAATCACCCGGACCTCAAGCCGCTGGCCGACTGGCACCAGATTCCGTATTACCACTTCCCGCTGGACCCCAACGACAAGCCGTCGCAGGAGCGTCAAGTGTGGCAGGTGATCGAAGAGTCCGGCGCCGAACTGGTGATCCTTGCGCGATATATGCAAGTGCTGTCGCCCGAGCTGTGCCGCAAACTCGACGGCAAGGCGATCAATATTCATCACTCCCTGCTGCCCGGTTTCAAGGGTGCCAAGCCGTATCACCAGGCCTACAACAAGGGCGTGAAACTGGTTGGCGCCACGGCGCATTACATCAACAACGACCTGGACGAAGGGCCGATCATTGCCCAAGGCGTTGAGGCGGTGGACCACAGTCATTACCCGGAAGATCTGATCGCCAAGGGTCGGGATATTGAAGGGCTGACGTTGGCGCGGGCGGTTGGTTATCACATTGAAAGACGGGTTTTTTTGAACGCCAACAGAACCGTCGTTCTTTAGTTCGCGTTTCCCCTGTAGGAGCTGGCTTGCCAGCGAAGAGGCCCTCCCAAACAACGCAAAAAGACACAGGCAATAACCCGAGCAATCAACGCGCCGCCGATCCATGGCGACGCGACCGCTACATAAAAACAACAGCGAGGTGAAAGCATGTCTGGCAATCGTGGTGTGGTGTATCTCGGCAATGGCAAAGTCGAAATACAGAAAATCGACTATCCAAAAATGCAGGACCCGCGCGGCAGGAAGATTAACCACGCTGTCATCCTGCGTGTGGTTTCCACCAACATCTGTGGTTCCGACCAGCACATGGTGCGCGGCCGTACCACCGCTCAGACCGGTCTGGTGCTGGGCCACGAAATCACTGGCGAAGTCATCGAGAAGGGCAGCGACGTCGAAAACCTGCAAATCGGCGATCTGGTGTCCGTACCGTTCAACGTGGCTTGCGGGCGCTGCCGTTCCTGCAAGGAAATGCACACTGGCGTTTGCCTGAGCGTTAACCCGGCACGTCCGGGCGGTGCCTACGGTTATGTCGACATGGGCGACTGGACCGGCGGCCAGGCCGAATACGCGATGGTGCCGTACGCCGACTTCAACCTGCTGAAACTGCCGGACCGCGATCGCGCGATGGAGAAAATCCGCGACCTGACCTGCCTCTCCGACATCCTGCCAACCGGTTACCACGGCGCAGTGACTGCCGGCGTCGGCCCAGGCAGCACCGTGTACATCGCCGGCGCTGGCCCGGTTGGCCTGGCCGCAGCTGCTTCCGCTCGCCTGTTGGGCGCGGCAGTGGTGATCATCGGTGACGTCAATACCGTCCGCCTGGCCCACGCCAAGGCTCAAGGTTTCGAAATCGCCGACCTGTCCCTGGACACCCCTCTGCACGAACAAATCGCTGCATTGCTGGGCGAACCGGAAGTGGATTGCGCCGTCGACGCCGTAGGCTTCGAAGCACGCGGCCACGGCCATGACGGCGTGAAACACGAGGCTCCGGCCACCGTGCTCAACTCGTTGATGGGCGTGGTTCGTGTGGCCGGCAAAATCGGTATTCCTGGCCTGTACGTGACGGAAGACCCGGGTGCGGTGGACGCCGCCGCGAAAATGGGCAGCCTGAGCATTCGCTTCGGTCTGGGCTGGGCCAAATCCCACAGCTTCCACACCGGCCAGACACCTGTGATGAAGTACAACCGCCAGCTGATGCAGGCGATCATGTGGGACCGCATCCACATTGCCGACATCGTCGGCGTGGAAGTCATCAGCCTGGATGACGCGCCACGTGGGTATGGCGAGTTCGATGCGGGCGTGCCGAAGAAGTTTGTGATTGATCCGCACAAACTGTTCAGCGCTGCGTAAGGCTTCAAGCAACGCATAACGGCGACCTTCGGGTCGCCGTTTTTTTTGGTGTGTTGATCGTTCCCACGCTGCTGATCGTTTCCACGTAAAGCGTGGGAACGATCACACTTAGAGGGCTGCCAACGCACCTTGGTACAGAACTGGCCCGGTCGGTTGCCCGGTCGGCGAGCCGCCCTTCGGTTCAAGACTCACCGCCAGCGCTATCGGTTTGCCAATCAACGCTTTCTGCGCGTCGTTCAACTCAACCTTGCCTTTGCCGCCCGCCGGGAGCAGGCCAAGAGATATCGGTTTGCCATCTGCCGCAATGGCCCACAACTCCAGGCTTTGCCCCGGATCAATCACCGCAAGGGTCAACGGTTCGACGTTCAGGTAATCCTCGTGCGCTTCGACCTTCAGCGCTGGCTGCGCGTTGGCGGTCATCAATGTGGCGCTGTAACGCGCATTGTCACGGTTGTAAATCACACCCAGGGTCACGGCGATCACCAGCGAACACACCGCTGCCGTTACTCGCAACCAGTTCCAGAATTGCCGTTTTTCCGGAACATGCAGCACTTGCGGCTCGATCCGTGCGGTAATCCCGTGCCACACCCGCTCCGGCACCGGTTGCTCCGGCAGGGCTTCTGTCAGGCTGGCCAAACTTTCCTGCCACTGCGCCAGTTCTGCACGCAACGCCGCGTCTTCCAGCAATAACTGCTCAAAACGCCGGCGCGCGGCAGAAGACATCAGGCCTATGGCGTAATCGGCAGCAAGCGCACGGCGCAGGGACGGGGTTTGATAGTTCATGATTCAAGGCACCTGCGCAGGCGTTCCATGCCACGGCGGATCCACGATTTGACCGAGCCCAGCGGCGCGGCCAGGTGCTGGGCCAGTTCCGAGCAGGACAAACCTTGAAAGTAAGCCACGGTGATCGACTGGCGTTGCATGCCTTCGAGCGTTTCCAGGCAACGGTTCAAGGCGTTGGCTTCGCGGGCGCTGGTCAATTGTTCGTGGGCCGAGGGGCTTTCATCCACCAGCGCCTGCTCTTGCAGGTCAGTCAGCGGCCGATCGCGGTGCTTGCGTAACTGGTCGATGGCCTGGTGTCGCGTGATGTTGATCATCCACGTCAGCGGTGCCGACAGGTGCGCGTCATAGCGCGAGGCGTTGTTCCAGATGCGCACAAAGCTTTCCTGCAGCACTTCTTCAGCCAGATCCGGACGCCCCATGAAGCGCAGGGCCACACCGTGCAAGCGTGGGCCGACGCTGCGGTAAAGCGTCTCGAAAGCGCGGCGGTCACCCAGTGAACACTGGGCCAACAGCTGCCTGAGTTGATCGATGTCGGCGGTGGAAATAGCGGTTCTCCAGACAATCGAGGGACCGGCGGCGGGCTGCGTGCGGGACCGGTTGCAGGCAGAGGTTAGTTCACTGCGCTCGGTTGTTCCATTCACGGCCGGACACCTCGAAAAAAACCGCCGACCCCGATGGGCGGGGCCGGCGGTACGACTCAGCTTTTCGGCATCAGCACTTTGTCGATGACCTGAATCACCCCGTTGGACTGGTATACGTCATAGGTGGTGATGTCGGCGACGTCACCTTTTTCATCCTTGATGGTGATGTTGTGCGGGCCGTTCATCGTCGCCCAGAGCTTGCCGCCGGCAACGGTGGTGAGCTCGGTTTTGCCGCCACCGGCCTTGATCTTCTCGGCCAGGGTCATCATGTCGAGCTTGCCGGCGACCACGTGGTAGCTCAGGAGCTTGCTCAATGCTGCTTTGTTTTCAGGTTTGAGCAACGTATCGACCGTCCCGGCGGGCAGGGCCGTGAAGGCCGAGTTGACTGGGGCGAACACGGTAAACGGGCCTTTGCCCTTTAGGGTGTCCACTAAGCCTGCGGCTTTCACGGCGGCGACCAGGGTGGTGTGGTCGGCGGAGTTCACCGCGTTATCGATGATGTCCTTGCTCGGCATCATGCTTTGGCCGCCGACGATGACAGCGTGGCTCGTGTCTGCCGCTTGCACGGTGTTCAGGACGAGTCCGCCACCAAGGGCAAGGGTCAGCAGGCTGGCAATCAACGGCGTTTTGATCGATGTGCGTTTCATGGTGATGATCCTCGTGAAGGGAATCGGCCAGGATTGTCTGTCCGTGCTTGATATACGCGGGCGGGGCCAGACTGGATGCAGCGCCGGTACATTCTTTTTCGACTGTTCGTCAGGGGCTCGCCAAGGCTTGGAACAATCCCCTGGGATGCCAGTCCAACACATAGTTTTTCGCCGCCCATAGCCGGGCGGTTTTCATGGCACATGAGGATGTCTGGATGAAGATTTCACGCGGTTTTGCACTGGCTTCGCTGATGTGTCTGGCGGCCAGTCCGGTCTTTGCTCAGTTCAGCCTGTTCGATGCGGCCAATGCCATCTCCGGCATGCAGGGCGAT
Source organism: Pseudomonas sp. GL-B-19 (assembly GCF_019956415.1). GTDB lineage: Bacteria > Pseudomonadota > Gammaproteobacteria > Pseudomonadales > Pseudomonadaceae > Aquipseudomonas. The sequence continues at coordinate 20,882 of NZ_JAHBDK010000028.1, read as the reverse complement.
AACGCAGCCACCGCGGACGCGCCGACCCCGCAGACGGCCGACCTGCTGAGTGCGCTGACCCAATTGAACGTGACGCCACAACAAGCCGTTGGCGGCGCCGGGGCGATGCTCGGGTTGGCCAAAAATCAATTGAGTTCGACCGATTACTCGGAGTTGGCCAAAAGCGTACCGGGAATCGACATTTTGTCGGGCGGTGGTGAGCTGGGCGCCCTCGCCGGTTTGCTCGGTTCGTCCGGCAAAGCCGCCGGTCTGGACAACGCCCTGGGCAATGTGAAGAACACCAACGACCTGAGCAACGCATTCAGCGCATTGGGAATGGACAGTGGAATGATCGGCCTGTTTACCCCGGTGCTTCTGCAATTCCTCGGTCAGCAAGGCGTTGGCGGTTCGTTGCTGGAAAGCCTGGGCGGAATCTGGGGCGCCGGCACCGGTATTTGATTCAACGTCACTCGGCGCGCAATGCGTCGATCTGTCGATCCTTTTCGATCCAGAGCTGGTTGACCCAGTTCTGGATTTTTTCGCGAAACAGCGGATCGTTTTCATAATCGCCCTGCCACAGCGCGGGGTCGAGTTCGCGGGTCTTGATGTCGATGATGACCTTCGGCACGTTGCCGCTGATCAAGTCCCAGAACCCCGGAATCGTCTGCTGCGGATACACCACCGTCACATCGAGCACGGCGTCCAGCTGTTCGCCCATCGCCGCCAGCACGAACGCCACACCGCCGGCCTTGGGCCGAAGCAGGTGAGTGAAGGGTGATTGCTGCTGGGCGCTTTTCGCGGCGGTGTAGCGTGTGCCTTCCAGGTAATTGACCACCGTCACTGGCTGACGCTTGTACAACTCGCACGCCGCTTTGGTGATCTCCAGATCCTTGCCTGCCAGCTCCGGATGCTTGGCCAGGAAGGCCTTGGTGTAGCGCTTCATGAACGGGTAATCCAGCGCCCACCATGCCAGCCCAAGGAACGGCACCCAGATCAGCTCTTTCTTGAGGAAGAACTTGAAAAACGGCGTCCGGCGATTCAAGGCCTGGATCAACGCCGGGATATCAACCCAGGATTGATGGTTGCTGATCACCAGATACGACGTATCGACGCGCAGGCCATCGCCGCCACGGATGTCCCACCGGGTCGGAATGCACAACCGGAAGATCAGCTTGTCAATCTCGGCCCAGGTCTCGGCGACCCACATCACCGCCGATGAGGCGTCATCGCGAAAGCGACCGGGCAGGACCAGTTTGAGCAGGGCAAACACCATCAGCGGCCCGATCAGGATCAGGGTGTTGAGCAACAGCAGCAGGGTAACGAAACAGCCGGTGAGCAGGCGGCGCATAAGTAACTCTTGGGATCATTTGGGCGCGCCATGATAAGTAGCTTGGGGTGGGAGGCCAAATCGGGGGTGACGAATGTTTCACCTTTGGACCGATATGCTTGAGTGAAATTGGACTGGTCAAGCTGTTGTGGTGATTGATCTGGCCTCTTCGCGGGCAAGCCCGCTCCTACAGGGTTTGTGTCGTTCACAAACTTTGTGTACTCCCAATCCACCGTGGGAGCGAGCCTGCTCGCGATGCGATCTCAGGAACGAACGAATTGCTCGCTAGCGGTCTAAAATCCCGCTGCCCACTCCTTATGGATGCCCATTACGTGAAATCGATCCTCGCACTGCTTTCCCTGGTGGCCCTGCCGGTCCTGGCCGCCGAGCCGACCCTGTATGGGCGTTACGAATACATCGCGCTGCCGGAAATCGGCGGCGAAGTCCTCAAGGCCAAGATGGACACCGGTGCCCTGACCGCGTCGCTGTCGGCCAAGGACATCGAAACCTTCACCCGCAACGGCGAAGAATGGGTGCGTTTCCGCCTTGCCACCAAGGGCGCCAGCAACAAGGTCTACGAACACAAGGTCGCGCGGATCAGCAAGATCAAGACCCGCTCCGAAGAAGATGAGGATGACGCGGACGTGGTCGCACCCACCAAACGCCCGGTGGTTGACCTGGAACTGTGCCTGGGCAACGTCAAGCGCACCGTCGAGGTCAACCTGACCGACCGCAGCAGCTTCAACTACCCTTTGTTGATCGGCGCCAAAGCCTTGCGTGAATTCGGCGCGGCGGTGAACCCGGCGCGACGTTTCACGGCAGACAAACCCGACTGCTGATTGACGGCGAATCAGCCTTGGGGCACCGTTCGCCCACTTAACTGCCGGGCCAGGACGCCATGTCTCATATCTTGATTGTCGAAGACGAAGCGGCGATTGCCGACACTCTGATTTTCGCGTTGCAGGGTGAAGGCTTCACCACGACCTGGCTGAGCCTTGGCGCGGCAGCGCTGGACCATCAGCGCGCCACGCCGGCCGATTTGATCATTCTCGACATTGGTCTACCGGATATCAGCGGTTTTGAAACCTGCAAACAATTGCGCCGTTTCAGCGAAGTGCCGGTGATTTTCCTCAGTGCCCGCGATGCTGAAATCGATCGTGTGGTGGGCCTGGAAATCGGCGCCGACGATTACGTGGTCAAGCCGTTCAGCCCACGGGAAGTGGCCGCCCGGGTCCGGGCCATTCTCAAACGCATGGCGCCAAGGACTGTCGCCGAATCCTCATCGGGGTTGTTTCGGATCGACAGTGATCGGGTGCAAATCAACTATCGCGGTCAAGCGCTGAGCCTGACCCGTCACGAGTTCCGCCTGTTGCAATGCCTGCTGGAACAACCCGAGCGGGTGTTCAGCCGCGAGCAGTTGCTGGATGCGCTGGGCATCGCCGCCGATGCCGGTTACGAGCGCAGTATCGACAGCCACATCAAGAGCGTGCGCGCCAAATTGCGTCTGGTGCGGGCGGACGCCGAGCCGATCCAGACCCATCGCGGCCTCGGTTACAGCTACAGCCCGGGGCACAGCTGATGCCGCTGGGGATCCGAATTTTCCTGGTCTACGTGCTGTTCATCGGCCTGACCGGTTACTTCGTGCTCAACACCGTGATGGAAGAAATCCGCCCGGGCGTTCGCCAGTCCACCGAAGAAACCCTGGTCGACACTGCCAACCTGATGGCCGAGGTCCTGCGCGACGACTTCAAGGCCGGCACCCTCAATCAGAATCGCTGGCCGCAATTGCTCAAAGCCTACGGCGAGCGACAACCCAAGGCGAGCATCTGGGGGTTGCCGAAGAATCAGATCAATCACCGCATCTACGTCACCGACGCCAAAGGCCTCGTGGTGCTGGATTCCAGCGGCGTGGCGGTGGGGCAGGATTACTCGCGCTGGAACGATGTCTACCTGACCCTGCGCGGCGAATACGGCGCACGCTCAACGCGCAGCGATCCGAACGATACAAACTCCTCGGTGATGCACGTCGGCGCGCCGATCCGCGACAACGGTCAGATCATCGGCGTGGTCACCGTGGCCAAGCCCAACAGCTCGTTGCAGCCTTACGTCGATCGCACCGAGCGCCGATTGCTGGCTTATGGCGCCGGGCTGATTGGTCTCGGCCTGTTGTTCGGCGCGTTGTTGTCGTGGTGGCTGAGCGCGGCGCTACGACGGTTGACTGCTTATGCACAAGCGGTGAGTGCAGGCCAACGGGTTGAAGTTCCGCACTATCGCGGCGGTGAACTGGAGCAACTGGCGACAGCGGTCGAGCAGATGCGCACGCAGCTCGAAGGCAAAGCCTACGTCGAGCGCTATGTGCACACGCTGACCCATGAGCTGAAGAGCCCGTTGGCGGCGATTCGCGGGGCGGCGGAATTGCTGCAAGGCGAGATGCCGTTGGCGCAGCAGCAGCGGTTCGTCAGCAATATCGACAGCGAAAGTGTGCGCATGCAGCAGTTGATCGAGCGGCTGCTGAATCTGGCTCAAGTCGAACAACGTCAAGGTCTGGAGGAGCGCGTGGCGGTGCCGTTGACCGGGTTGGTGGATGAATTGTTGAAGGCTCAGGCGGCGCGAATTGAAGGCAAGCAGTTGCGCGTGGAGCAACGGATTCCAGCGGATCTGGCGATAACCGGGGAGCCGTTTCTGTTGCGTCAGGCGCTGGGGAATTTGTTGGAGAATGCGCTGGATTTCACCCCGTTCCAGGGTGTGCTGCGTTTTAGCGCCGAGCGAATGGGGGAGCAGATTGAGTTCAAACTGTTCAACCAGGCCGAGGCGATTCCCGACTATGCACTGCCGCGCTTGAGCGAACGTTTTTACTCGCTGCCGCGCCCCGACAATGGCCGCAAAAGCACCGGGTTGGGGCTTAATTTTGTGGAGGAAGTGGTCAAGCTGCATGGCGGTTCGTTGAGCATTGGCAATGTCGAAGGCGGTGTTGAAGTGAGGTTGTGCCTGGCTTAGGACCGAGTCGCGGCTATCGCGAGCAGGTCGAATCGTCGCACCGTCGCTCCCACAGGGGCCGGCCCAGTCTCCACATAATCTCCATATTCCCCCCATAAATTCCCCACACAGCCATTCCAGACTCTCTCTATCCAAACAGGGAGAGTCCCATGAACCGCAGCCTGACCCTAAAACTCGGGGCCATAGCCCTTCTGATTCTGTTGTTACTGATCCCGCTGTTGATGATCAACGGCATCATCCAGGAGCGTCAGCAACTGCGCGACGGTGTGCTGGAAGACATCGCCCGCAGTTCCAGTTTCAGCCAGCAACTGAGCGGACCGCTGATGGTGGTGCCGTATCGCAAAGTGGTGCGCACCTGGAAGCTCAACCAGAAAACCAACGAGCGCTACCAGGACATCGGTGAAGAACGCGGTCGCTTGTACTTCCTGCCAGAGCGCTTCGAACTCGATGGTCAGATCCAGACAGAACTGCGCTCGCGCGGCATTTACGAGGCACGCCTGTTCCACGCGGAAAACCACATCAGCGGGCATTTCTCGGTGCCGGCGCAACTGGGCATCAAGGAAGACTTCGCTGATTACCAGTTCGATCAGCCGTTTTTAGCAGTTGGCATCAGCGACATTCGCGGCATTGAAAACGCATTAAAGCTGGACCTGAACGGCCAGATTCTGGACTTCGTTCCGGGCAGTCAGGTGGGCTGGCTGGGTGAAGGTGTACACGTGACGCTGCCAGCGCTGGACGCAAAAAAAACCACGGAACTGGCCTTCGGTTTTGACCTGCGTTTGCAGGGCACCGGTCAGTTGCAGATTCTGCCGGTGGGCAAAACCAGCAAGGTGTCGTTGATCGCCAACTGGCCTCATCCAAGCTTCATCGGCAATTACCTGCCGGCCCAGCGTGAAGTTAACGATCAAGGTTTCACCGCCAATTGGCAGACCTCGTTCTTCTCCACCAACCTTCAAGAGGCGCTGAGCAGTTGCGTGTCCGGCGATGGTTGCGAGGCGTACAACGGGCGCAGCTTCGGCGTGAGCTTCATCGACCCGGTTGACCAGTACCTCAAGAGTGATCGTGCGATCAAATATGCCTTGCTGTTCATCGTCCTGACGTTCGCAGGCTTCTTCCTCTTCGAAGTGCTGAAAAGCCTGGCGGTGCACCCGGTGCAGTACGCGTTGGTCGGCGTGGCCTTGGCGTTTTTCTATCTATTGCTGCTGTCGCTGTCCGAACACATCGGTTTTGCCCTGGCGTATTTGTTGTCGTCCGCTGGCTGCGTGTTGTTGATCGGGTTCTATGTCTGCCATGTGCTGCACAGCGTGCGGCATGGCTTGAGTTTTTCGGCGGGGTTGGCGGCCTTGTACGGCTTGCTCTACGGCTTGCTGAGTGCCGAGGATTACGCACTGCTGATGGGCTCGTTGTTGCTGTTCGGCTTGCTCGGGGTGTTTATGGTGCTGACCCGTAAGCTGGACTGGTACGGGATCGGGCAGAAGAGCGCCAAGCCGATGGAGTTTGATCTGGGGGCAGTGGAATGAGCCGGTCGTTGGGGTTGAGGGAGGATCAGCGGGAAGGGGAGGTTTTGGCGACGCTGATTTTTGAGCTGTTTCTATTAGATCAGGTGTGGTCCATTCGCGAGCAGGCTCGCTCCCACAGGGGATCTCCAGTGAGCACAAAATCTGTGCACACCAACGATCAAACTGTGGGAGCGAGCCTGCTCGCGATGAGGCCGGGACAGTCAGCGAAAATCTAAACCTTGGGCATCGTCGCCAACATCGAAGGCCGCTGACTCACCTCGAAATACCACGTCGCCAATTGCGGATTCGCCTCGCGCCACTCCAGATCCGGATGGCGCAAGTCGATGTAACCCAACGCACAGGCAACGCTGATCGCCGCGACATCGAAATGGCTGGTCAGCTCGGCAATCGCGTCTTTTTCCAGCAGCGCCAACCCACGACGAATCTTGTCGCGCTGGGCGTCCAGCCATTCGTCCCAATGCTTCTGCGGGTCGCGCAGGACCATTTCATAACGAACCATCACCGAAGCGTCCATGATCCCGTCGGCCAGCGAGGCCAAGGTCAGGCGCCGCCAGCGGGCCGAACCTTCGCGCGGGATCAGCGGGTTGCCGACGTGCTGGTGGTCGAGGTAATCGAGGATCACTCGGCTGTCATGGATGACGTTGCCGTCGGCCAGGCGCAGGGCGGGGATTTTGCCCAGCGGGTTGTCTTCGTTGAGCGACTGATCGGGGCTGACCGGCGTGAGCACACAGTCTTGCAGCGCCACGCGGCCGGTCTGACCGGTCTCGTGCAGCAACACCATGACTTTACGAACGAAGGGCGATAAAGCGTTGTGGTACAGGGTCATGCTGGGGGCGGACATGGCAACGTCTCGGTCGGTGGCAGTGTCGGGCAGCATAGCGCGTTGACCCGATAGCTCAAGGTCGAACCCTGTAGGAGTGAGACCGGCTTGCCGGCGATAGCGGTGAAACAGGCAACAACAATGTTGACTGTGACGGCCTCATCGCGAGCAGGCTCGCTCCTACACAGTTCAGCGGCGTTGCAGCAGGCCGCGCAGGGCGAAGAAGGCGGGAACGCCTAGACCAAGCCAGCTCAAGGCGTCCCACACGCCATCACCCAGCAGCGCCGCGAATAACCCGGCGGCGCTGAGCAAGGCGATAACCGTGGGCGTGCCGAAGACCTTCCAGAAGTTCGATTGCCTTGGCTTCATGCTTGAGCCTCGGCGTGCTCGAGCACAGGTTTTGCCGCTTTGCGCCGCACCACCCACAGGTAAATCCCACTGCCGAGCACGATGATGGTCAACACATCGAGGGCCCCCCAGAGAATCTTCATTGGCATGCCGCCATAATCGCCGAAGTGCAGTGGCTGCGACATGCCCATGGCGTCCATGTACCACGGCCGTTCCGCCACGGCGGTGACTTGCAGGGTGCTGGCGTCGATCAGCACCGGAGTCAGCAAGTGCGAAGTCAGGTGGGTGCTGCCTTTCATGAACACTGCGTAATGGTGCTCGCTGGAAAACCGCGTGCCGGGGAAGGCGATGAAGTCAGGCGTCATGTCCGGCGCAACCTCCCTGGCGATGTCGAGCAGGCGGGTCGTCGGTGCGATGTGCGTCAGCGGTGGCGCGTCGCGGTACGGCGCGACCATCGCGTTCAGGCTGTCGTTGCGCCAGGCAGCAATCAGCAGGTCGGCGCAGGCGCTGATGACGCCTGTCACACCGACGACCAGGGCCCAGGTCAGTGTGACCACACCGATCAGGTTGTGCAGATCAAGCCAGCGCAGGCGGGTGGATTTGTCTTGGCGTACCGTGGCGAACTTCAAGCGGCGCATGAACGGCAAATACAGCACCGCCCCGGAAATGATGGCGACCACAAACATCAGCCCCATGAACGCCAGCAGCAATTTGCCCGGCAGACCGGCAAACATGTCCACATGCAGGCGCAGCATGACCATCATGAAACCGCCATTGGCCGATGGCATTTCCACGGCTTCGCCGGTGCGGGCGTCGAGCATGAAGGTGTGCGACGAGTTTGGTTCGGTGCCGGCGGTAGCCGCCATGATTGTTACGGCACCATTGGGCTCATCGTCTTCAAAACCAAAATACTGCATGACCTCACCGGGACGATGCTTTTCAGCCGCCAGCACCAGCTGCTGCAAATCGAGCATTGGCGTGTCCGCCGGCATTTGCTTCAACTCGGCGGCATCGCCCAGCAGGTGGTCGATCTCGTGGTGGAAGATCAACGGCAACCCGGTCAGTGCCAGCATCAGCAGGAAAACCGTGCAGATCAGGCTGGTCCAGGTGTGGACAAAGGACCAGCGGCGAATTGTTTTACTTTTCATTTCCAGGCCTTCAGAAATACCAAAGCCGCCCGGAATAGGGCGGCCTGGTTTTGGGGCATGTCAGGTCAGACGATTACCACTTGTAGCTTGCACTGGCGACGACGCTGCGCAGGTCGCCGTAGTAGCAGTAGAAACCGTCACAAGTGGAGATGTAGTCCTTGTTGAGCAGGTTGGTGGCGTTCAAAGCCAGGGATGCGCCTTTCAGGCTGTTGTCCAGACGACCGAGGTCGTAATGAACAGCGGCGTCGAACACGGTGTAGGCATCTGCCTTGCCCAGCTCGGTGTTGGCCTGATCGCCGTAGGTATTGCCGGTGTAGCGAGCGCCGGCACCTACGCCGAAGCCGTCCAGTACGCCGTTGTGCCAGGTGTAGTCAGCCCACAGCGACGCCTGTTGGTTAGGCATCAGTTGCAGGCGATTGCCCTTGAATTCGCCATCTTGTACTTCGGATTTGGCCAGGGTGTACGCCGCGATGAGCTTGAGGTTTTCGTTGACGTCGGAAACGGCTTCCAGCTCCAGGCCTTTGACTTTGACTTCGCCGGTCTGGCTGGTGATCGACGTGCCGCCAACGTTGGTGGTGACCGAAACGTTTTTCTGGGTCAGGTCGTAGATTGCGGCAGTCAGCAGGGTGTTGCTGCCGGGTGGTTGGTATTTGATGCCCAGCTCCCACTGATTGCCTTTGGTGGGTTTGAACGATTCGGTGGCCGAGGCCGAAGCGCCGGTCGTGGGCTGGAAGGACTCGGCGTACGACAGGTACGGCACAAAGCCCGAGTCGAACACATAGCTGATCGCCGCGTTGCCGCTGAAGTTCTTGTCACGTTGGGTGTTGGTGGCATCGTCTTTGTTGAAGAACTTGGTGCCGGTGTGGACCCAGTCCTCACGTCCGCCGAGTGTCACGAGCCAATGGTCGAGGACCATCTGATCCTGCGCGTACAGGCCGGTCTGGTAGGTCTTCTGGTCGTAATCGTAGAACGCGGTGGAACGGTCCGGACGCTCGATTGGCAAACCGTAGATCGGGTTATTGACGTTGATCGGCGGTGCGGTGCCGAAGATGGAGAGGTAGTTGGTATTGCTGCGCTGGTGGTCGAGACCCAGCAGCACGGTGTGACGCACGTCGCCTGTCGCGAAGTCGGCCTGGAAGTTGTTATCCACGGCGAACTGGCTGATGTCTTCTTCGACGCTGGTGGTGGTGCGGCCAACGTTGCCAGCGTCATCAACCTGGGTGAACGGATACGCGCCGACGGTGATGGCCTGGAATGACAGGTCCGACTTGGTGTAACGCAGGTTCTGCTTGAACTGCCAGACGTCGTTCAGGCGATGTTCGAACGCATAGCCCAGCGCGTAATAGGTGCGGTCGTAGTATTCCCAGTCCGGATCGCCAAGGTTCTTGTTATGGGAAATGTCGCCGAACGGCATGTCGATTTTGGTGCCTTGCACCGGCAGGAACTGGCTGGTGATACCGGTATCGTCGCGGGTGAATTGCGTCAGCAAGGTGAACTGGGTGTCCGGGTCGATGTTCCAGGTCAGGCTGGGTGCGATGTTGTAGCGCTTGTTGTCGACGTGGTCGATCTGCGTGCCGCTGTCGCGCACCACACCGCTCAGGCTGTAAAGAAACTGGCCTTCGTCATCAATCTTGCCGGTGTTGGCGAAGTTGATCTGACGATAATTGTCGCTGCCGTATTGCAGATCGATCTCGTTGCTCTCTATAGCTGTTGGACGCCTGCTGACCATGTCCAGCAGGCCGCCCGGCGGGGTCTGGCCGTAAACCGAGGAGGCCGGGCCGCGCAGCACGGACAGGCGATCGAGGTTCCAGGTTTCTTGTTTCGGGTTGGCATACACGCCTTTAGGCAGTGGCAGGCCGTCGAGGAACTGGGTCGGTTCAAAACCGCGAACGCGCAGCCAGTCGGCGCGGGTGTCGCTGCCGTAGCTGCTGGCGGTGATACCGGGCATGTAGCGCACGGCGTCATCGAGGTTTTGCACATTGCGGTCGTCCATTTGGTCGCGGGTGACGACCGAAATCGAGCGCGGCACGTCGACCAGCGCTGTATCGGTCTTGGTGCCGGCGGCGGTGCGAGTGGCCAGGTAGCCTTCTACCGGGCCCCAGGCGGTTTCGGTATTGTCCACGCCGATGACGGCGGTTTCCGGCAGGGCCAGTGTGCCCTCGGGAATGGCGACCAGGCTGTAGGTGCCGGCGCTGCTTTGCTCCAGTTGCAGACCCGTGCCGCGCAAGGCTTCACGCAAGGCGCCAGCAGCGTCGAACTGACCCTGCACCGGTGCCGAGGACTTGCCTGCGGCCAGCGATGGATTCAACGACAGCGCCAGACCGGCCTGACTCGCAATCTGGTTCAGGGTGCTGGCCAACGGTGCCGCCGGCAGATTGTAGGCGCGAACGCTGGATGCTTGTTCAGCGGCGATCAGTTGGCTACTGGCCAAAGGCGTGCAAAAGGCAATGGCGACAGCCAGCAAGCTGGGGCGCAACAAGTTGTAGAGCGAACGGGGCATACAGCGGCTCCTAAATGGAAATATTTCTCAATTGCTTAGGTGCCGTACGAGAATCAAAAAGTGATAGGGCTGGATGAAAATAATTTAGATTCAGAAAATTGATGAGGCTGATGGCCTCATCGCGAGCAGGCTCGCTCCCACAGGGGTTCTCCTGCGGGCTCAAATTCTGTGTACACCTAAGATCAAACTGTGGGAGCGAGCCTGCTCGCGAAGGCGGCCGATCAGACACCGCATGACTTAAGGTTTTAGGTCAGCTTTCGCCACCGTCACCCACCACGGTGTGTACTGTTCAATCTGCACCGGCAGGGTCGGCAACAGGGTGCTCAGTGCCTTGTCGGTGTCGTGCAGCGGAAAACTGCCGGTAATGCGCAGGTCGGCAATCTCCGGTGCTACGCCTAAATACCCGCGACGATACCGAGCGAGCTCATGTACCAGATCTTCCAGGCGAGCGTTGTCGACCACCAGCATGCCGCGGGTCCAGGCGTCGGCGCCGAGGTTGAGGGCGACAACCGGCCCCAGGCCATTGCTGCGTATCAGCACTTGCTGACCTTCGTGCAGAATCTGTTCCTCGGAACTCGATTGCGGATGCGCCGCCACCGCGGACTTCAACACGCTCAGGCGCGTGCCTTGTTCCTCGCGCTTGACCAGGAAGAGCGTCCCTAGCGCTTGCATGCTGCCTTCGCGGGTTTCGACGATAAACGGCCGGGCATCGCCGTGACCGGTCTCGACGAGGATTTCGCCTTCTTGAAGGATGATCCGCCGCTGCTTCTCATCAAAACGGATGTCCACGGCGCTGTGGGTATTGAGGTTGATCAGCGTGCCATCCGCCAGGCGCAGGGCGCGCTGCTCGCCGGTGGCGGTGCGCTGGTCGGCCAGCCAGTAGTCGAGGGGCAGATAACGATCACCGGCAAACAGGGCCAGCCCGATCACCGCGACAACGCTGGCCACGCCGCTGCCCAGTTTGCGCACACGGCGGCGAATGCTTTCACGCGATTGCAGCAAAGCCGTACGGGCCGGGCCGTTGGCAACGCTGAAGCGCTGGTCGAGCATGCCCAACTGGCGCCAGGCTCGGGCATGTTCCTCGTGGGCCGCGTGCCATTGACTGAACGCTTCGCGCTCCACCGGATTGCCTGAGTCCAGGGACAATTGCCAGGCAATCGCCGCATCCAGCACCTTGGCCGATACCGGTTTGGAGCTGACCGGGTTCATACCGGCTCACCATACAACGCGATGTAGCACTGACGAATGCCCTGGGCCAGGTATTGCCGAACACGCGGCACCGAGACGCCCAGTCGCTGGGCGATTTCGGCATGACCTAGACCGTCGAGGCGGTTATAGAGAAACGCGGCCCGGGCCTTGCTCGACAGCTGACCCAGCAGGCGGTCGATGGCTTTGAGGTCCTCGAGGATCATCTGCTGCTCCTCGACCGACGGTTGTTCGCCTTCGGGGATCAGCATCAGTTCGGCGAGGTAGGCCTGTTCCAGCGCGGCGCGGCGGAAATAGTCGAACAGCAGGCCTTTGGCAATCGCCACCAGAAACGCGCGCGGCTCGCGAGGCTCTTTCAGTTCGTCCCGACCCAGCAACCGCACAAAAGTGTCCTGACTCAGGTCTTCTGCACGTTGCGGGCAAGCCACGTTGCGTCGCAGCCAGGCCAATAGCCAACTGCGATGGTCGCGATATAACGCACCAACGAGCTCACGGTGGGGGCTTTGGATTGACGACACGCAACATCACCGATTGGGAAGTATTAACTAACGAGAATTGTTCGCGATTGTCGCAGAGGCGGGGACGGTACGCAATTGGCGCTGGTCGGGTGAGTGGGGGCGGTGTGCATTCAGTTCGACCTGTCATCGTTCATCGCGGGCACGCCATGCTCCTACAGGGGTATCCGGTCATCTGTAGGAGCATGGCTTGCCCGCGATGGGGCCAGAACATATTTAGAAGGAGGGGGCCTGCTGCCGGCGTTTCCACTGACTCAGCCGCTGTTGCAGGTTCAGCGGGCTATGAATCTGCTGCTGCCGCGCCCGGCTGAACAGGATCAATGCCAATTCGGCCGTCGCCAAGGCGTCGGCACTGGCGTTATGTCGTTCGAACACTTGCAGTTTGAACCAGTCGATCCACTCATCCAGCCCGGCGTCTCGAATGTGAGCCTGTGGACACAGCAGCGGGGCGATGTCTGCCACATCCAGAAACGGATGGGCCAACTTGTAGCCCAAGTGGTCTTTCAGTGCCCGGCCAAGCATGTGCTGATCGAAGGGTGCATGAAACGCCAGCACCGGGCTGTCGCCGACGAATTCCATGAATTCAAGCAAGGCTTGCGCCGGGTCGCTGCCGGCCGCAATGGCACTTGGCCCCAACCCATGAATCAGCACGCTGGGTGCGAGCTTCATGTCGGCACATCGTAGCGTGCGTTCGAACTGCTGGCTGAAGTCGATGGCACCGTCCTCAATCACCACGGCGCCGATGGACAACACCCGGTCCTTGTTCAGGTTCAGCCCGGTGGTTTCCAGGTCGAGCACCACCCAGCGCTGTTCGCGCAGGCTGCATTCACCCAGGTCGGCCACTGCTGGCAAGCGCTTGAGTCGTTGTTGCAACTCTTCCGTCAGGAGTGGGGTGACCGGGCGCAGCCACGAAAACAGGCTCATAGTTGGTACCGCAGGGTCAGGCTGCTTTGCAGGCGTTGCGCCTGGCGCAGGGATTCACGCAGGATCCGTCGGTCTAGATGATTGAGGATGTCCGGATCGACCCGGTTGGAATAGGGCAAGTTCTCCCGGGTCTGTAACTGATGCTGCTGCATGCGGGTTTGCTGAATGAAGTGGTATGCCTCTTCATACGCCGCACCGTCCAGCGGCTGAATGATTTCCTTGGCCACCAGTTGGCGAAATCGCTCCAGGGTATTGTTGGTCTCGATGCCGTGAGCCAATGCCAGTAACCGTGCGCCGTCGACGAAAGGCGTCAACCCCTGAACCTTCAAGTCCAGCGTGGCTTTTTCACCGTTTTTGCGCGCCAGTACGAACTCACGAAAACGCCCCACAGGGGGACGATTGCGCAAGGCGTTCTCGGCCAACATCCGCTGGAACAACCGGTTATCGCCGACCTGATCGAGAATCCCGCGGCGCAATTGCTCGCACTCTTGCTCGTCACCCCAGACCACGCGCAAGTCGAAATAGATGCTCGAACCCAGCAGGTTCTCCGGCGTCGCCTCGCGGATAAACGCCGCAAACCGTCGCGCCCATTCGGCACGCGACAAGCACAGCTCCGGGTTGCCCGCCATGATGTTGCCCTTGCACAGCGTGAAACCGCAGAGCGCCAGGCTCTGGTTAATCTGCTGGGCAATCGGCAACAATTTTCCGCGTATCTCAGCCGCATGCGCGGCGTCCCGTGCCTCGAACAAAATGCCGTTGTCCTGATCGGTGTGCAGTGTCTGTTCGCGACGGCCCTCACTGCCGAAGCACAGCCAACTGAACGGCACACCGGGGTCACCTTTTTCGGCGAGGGTCAACTCGATCACCCGGCACACGGTGTGGTCGTTGAGCAGGGTGATGATGTGAGTGATCTGTGTCGACGACGCGCCGTGCGCCAGCATGCGTTCGACCAGTTGGCCGATCTCGCCGCGCATCAACACCAGGTTTTCCACACGCTGGGCACTGCGAATCGTCCGTGCCAGGTGCACCAGATCAACCCGCTGCAGGGAAAACAGGTCACGCTCCGAGACCACGCCGCACAGGCGGTGATCTTTCACCAGGCAGACGTGGGCGATGTGCCGCTCGGTCATGGCGATGGCCGCGTCGAAAGCGCTGTGGTCCGGCGACAGGAAAAACGGCGCCTGGGTCATGTGCCGCTCGATGGCTTCGTTGAAGTCGTTGTTACCCTCGGCCACGACATGGCGCAGGTCGCGCAGGGTAAAAATCCCCAGCGGGGCTTTGTGCTCATCGACCACGACGATGCTACCGACCTGTTGCTCGTGCATCAGCTTCACCGCTTCACGTAGCGGCGTCGCCGGGCTGCAAGTCACCGGGTGGCGCATGGCCAACTCGCCCAGGCGCGTGTTCAACGAATACTGAGTGCCGAGGGTCTCCACGGCTTTTTGCTGGACTTGCTGGTTGATCTGATCCAGCAAGCTACTGACGCCACGCAGGGCAAAGTCGCGAAAGGTGCTGGAAAGCGCGAACAGTTTGATGAACGCCAGCTTGTTCAGCTGAAGGCAAAAGGTGTCTTCGGCGGCGAGGTGTTCAGTGCGGGTCGCACGCTCACCCAGCAGCGCAGCGAGGGGGAAGCACTCGCCGGTGGTGATTTCGAAGGTGGTTTCGGTGCCGCCCTTGGCGGTGTGCGGGCGCTCACCGACGACGCGGCCCTGTTTGACGATGTAGAAATGCTCAACCGGGCCATCGGCGGGTTTGATAATGCTCTCGCCGGGGGCATAAAAACGCAGCTGACATTGCTCAACCAGATACGCCAGGTGAGCGTGTTCCATCTGATTGAAGGGCGGAAAACGTTGAAGAAATTGCAAAGTGCCCTGGATGTTCTGCAACACCGCGGTTTTCCCTGCCTGTGTGAAGGCGTCCGCTTTACTCATAACCATTACCGCAGCCGTTGGAGTTATCGTTGTCGGATGACCCAGCCATGGTCGGCCCCTGCGCGCAGGGTGCCCATTGGACGTAAGTCTAGGTAGGCAATGCAGGTGTCGGAAGTTAGGAAATGTTTGACACGACTGTGAGAAAAAACACCTACATTGACTATAGGAAAATTTTCCGACGAAGTGCACATTGAAGGTCTGCTTAGCGATATCTGACGGATGTGCTAAGGAATTGAAATGAAAACGTAGAGAACGCCATGTCCGACCACGATATTTTGAGTGATGCCGAGCGCGAAGCGCTGAGTGCCGTCATGCTCGAACCCGATTTGCCGCTGCAACGGGTGCTGATCGTCGATGACGATAAAGACGCGCGCGAGTTGTTGACGCAAATTCTTGGATTGGACGGTATTCGCTGCATCACCGCTGCCAGCGGTGAAAGCGCACTCAAGCTGCTGGTTGCTGAAGAAGAAGTGAAAAAGCTTTCAATCGGTCTGGTGATCACCGACTTGCGTATGGGCAATGTCGATGGCCTGGACCTTATCCGTCAGGTACGTGAGTCGGTTCGGGCGGCCTTGCCGATCATCATCGTCTCTGGTGACGCTGATGTAAAAGACGCCATCGCGGCCATGCATTTGAGCGTTGTGGATTTTCTACTCAAGCCTATAGATCCCGACAAACTGTTGGCGCTGGTCAAACATGAGTTGGGGGCGAAGCCTTAGTTCAGACCTGTCAGGTTTGCACATTCCCCTGTGGGAGCGAGCCTGCTCGCGATGAGGGCGTGTCAGTCGATATGAATGTTTACTGACACACCGTCATCGCGAGCAGGCTCGCTCCCACAAGGGATCACATTCACAAATAAAAAAGCCCTGATCCAAAGATCAGGGCTTTTTCATGTCCGGTGTCAGCGATCAGTTACAGGCCATTGGCAGCCTTGAACTCGCGACGACGACGGTGCAGAACCGACTCGGTATAGCCGTTCGGCTGTTTAGTGCCTTCGACCACCAGTTCGACCGCTGCCAGGAAGGCGATGTTGCTGTCGAAGTTCGGTGCCAGCGGACGGTACAGCGCGTCATTGGCGTTCTGACGGTCAACCACCGGCGCCATGCGCTTGAGGCTTTCCATCACTTGCTCTTCGGTGACGATGCCATGGCGCAGCCAGTTGGCGATGTGCTGGCTGGAAATACGCAGCGTCGCGCGGTCTTCCATCAGGCCGACGTCGTTGATGTCAGGCACTTTCGAGCAACCCACGCCCTGATCGATCCAGCGCACTACATAACCGAGAATGCCCTGGGCGTTGTTGTCCAGTTCGTTCTTGATCTGCTCTGCGGTCCACTGCGGGTTCACCGCCAATGGAATGGTCAGGATGTCGTCCACCGAAGCACGAGCACGTTTGGCCAGTTCAGCCTGACGGGCGAACACGTCAACCTTGTGGTAGTGCAACGCGTGCAGTGCAGCGGCGGTCGGCGATGGAACCCAGGCGGTGTTGGCGCCGGCCAGCGGGTGAGCGATTTTCTGTTCGAGCATCGCGGCCATCAGGTCGGGCATGGCCCACATGCCTTTGCCGATCTGCGCGCGACCTTGCAGGCCAGTGCTCAAACCGATGTCGACGTTCCAGTTTTCGTAGGCACCAATCCACTTCTCGGCCTTCATGTCGGCCTTGCGCACCATTGGGCCGGCTTCCATGGAGGTGTGGATTTCATCGCCCGTGCGGTCGAGGAAACCGGTGTTGATAAACACTACGCGCTCGCTGGTAGCCTTGATGCAGGCCTTGAGGTTGACCGTTGTGCGGCGCTCCTCGTCCATGATCCCGACTTTCAGCGTGTTGCGCGGCAGACCGAGAACTTCTTCGATGCGACCGAACAGCTCGTTGGTGAACGCGGCTTCTTCCGGGCCGTGCATTTTCGGTTTCACGATGTAAACCGAGCCGGTGCGGCTGTTCTTGCGTGAACTGCTGCCGTTGAGGCTGTGGATCGCCGCGAGGCTGGTCACCAGGCCGTCGAGAATGCCTTCCGGCACTTCGTTGCCGTCTTTGTCGACGATGGCGTCGATGGTCATCAGGTGACCGACGTTACGCACGAACAACAGTGAACGACCGTGCAGACTCAGTTCCTTGCCATCGACACCGGTGTAGGTGCGGTCGGCGTTCATGGAGCGGGTAAAGGTCTGACCGCCCTTGGAGACTTCTTCCGACAGGTCGCCCTTCATCAGGCCGAGCCAGTTGCGGTAGATCACCACTTTGTCATCGGCATCGACGGCGGCGACGGAGTCTTCGCAGTCCATGATGGTGGTCAGCGCGGCTTCCATCAGAATGTCTTTGACGCCGGCAGCGTCGGTCTGGCCGACCGGGGTGCTGGCATCGATCTGGATTTCGAAATGCAGGCCGTTGTTCTTCAGCAGGATCGCGGTCGGAGCGCTAGCGTCGCCGTGGAAACCGATCAGCTGAGCGTCGTTGCGCAGGCCGGTGTTGCTACCACCTTTAAGGGCGACCACCAGTCTGCCGTCAACGATTTTGTAGCCGGTGGAATCGACGTGGGAGCCGGCAGCCAATGGCGCGGCTTCGTCGAGGAAAGCACGGGCGAAGGCAATGACCTTGTCGCCGCGAACCTTGTTGTAGCCTTTGCCTTTCTCCGCGCCGTCAGCTTCGCTGATGGCGTCGGTGCCGTAGAGCGCGTCGTACAGCGAACCCCAACGGGCGTTCGAAGCATTAAGCGCGAAACGGGCATTCATCACCGGAACCACAAGTTGCGGACCGGCCATGCGGGCGATTTCGTCATCGACGTTTTGCGTCGTTGCCTGGAAATCGGCTGCTTCTGGCAGCAGATAACCGATGTCTTGCAGGAAGGCTTTATAGGCCACGGCGTCGTGCGCCTGACCGGCACGCTGTTGGTGCCAGCCATCGATACGAGCCTGGAAATCATCGCGTTTGGCGAGTAGGGCTTTGTTCTTCGGGGCCAGGTCATGAATGACCTTGTCGGCACCGGCCCAGAACTTATCGGCGGTGAGGCCGGTACCGGGAATGGCTTCGTTGTTCACGAAGTCGAACAGGACTTTGGCGACCTGCAGGCCACCGACTTGAACGTGTTCAGTCATTGCTTGCCTCACTCTGCTCAGCTATTTCGCTTTTCAGCTCTTCAATTTTGACAATGAAGCCTATGGCCATTTAAACCACAAACCCGTCCGCCAGTACATGCCCTTGCGGGCGGCTGGGTTCGGTCCGATCAACGGCTTGTAGGCCTTGCTGATGGGGCTTTTCAGGGTTGCGAGTGTGCCTGTGGCAGACATCGATCCAACGTTATGTAGTGCGCGCTGCGGCATACTACATGATGAATTGCGCTTGTGAAAATTAGACTAATTACGTCGTTCTGCGACCCCATGACGCATTGCAGTCACGCTGGGGTGTTGGATGTTCTCAAAAAACTATTGGATTGTTCCAGTTAAATATAAAAAGTTGTACACGATTTGTTGTCGGCAGGTTTATCGGCGGCGCTCCAATCGCGAGCAGGCTCGCTCCCACAGGTGCAGCGCAAGACTTGTGGGAGCGAGCCTGCTCGCGAAGGCGTCAGACGATTCATCGCAGGATCAAGCCTTGCCTATACTTCTGTTTCTATAACAAAAGAGGGCTGCGCCATGGACCACCTCGTACTCACAGTATTTGCTCCAGACAAGGCCGGGCAGGTCGAGCGCATCGCCCAGTGCATTGCCGAGCACGGCGGCAACTGGCTGGAAAGCCGTATGTCGCGCATGGCTGGACAGTTCGCCGGGATTCTTCGAGTGGGCGTACCGGCCGAGGCCTACGATG
Organism: Pseudomonas sp. GL-B-19; assembly: GCF_019956415.1. Lineage (GTDB taxonomy): Bacteria > Pseudomonadota > Gammaproteobacteria > Pseudomonadales > Pseudomonadaceae > Aquipseudomonas. The sequence continues at coordinate 1,868 of NZ_JAHBDK010000028.1, read as the reverse complement.
AATTGGTCGATGCCCTGCAAGCGTTGTCCGCCCAAGGCATTCGCGTGCTGATTGCCGAAAGCGGCATCGAACAGTCCTGCACCTGGAAACCCATTGCGATGGAGTTGGTGGGTAATGATCGCCCGGGAATCGTGCGCGACATCACCCGTCTGCTCAGCGAACAAGGTGTGAACCTGGAAAGGTTGGTCACTGAAGTGCGCCCGGCGCCGATGAGCAGCGAGCCACTGTTTCACGCTGAAGCAATCCTTGCGGTGCCGCTGACCTTGTCGCTGGACGTATTGCAGTCGCGCCTGGAAACCCTGGCAGACGATCTGATGGTCGAGTTGGTGCTGCGTAGTGAACCTTGACAGGGTTATCCAAGTTAAACGTGCACCTGCCTGTGGATAACCTGTAGAGACAGCCCGCCAGCCCACGCCGGCCGGGCTTCTTCAGGATCTGATCAAAAAATCATCAGTTTCAACAAGTTGCGCACATACGACGGGGATCACGCTGTGGATAACCTTGGGAAGGATCGATGCAGGCCACGAGGGACGCGGCCTGTAGAGGTTTGTGTGTTTTTTGATCAGCGGCGGCGGCGCAGACTTATCCACGCATCGACGCTGTAAACCGCCAGGCCCGCCCAAATAAAGATGAACGCCACGAGCGTGCTGGACGACAGGTGTTCGCCAAACAGCAGGACGGCTTGCAACAGCACCAGCGTCGGCGCCAGGTACTGAAGGAATCCCAACGTCGTGTAGGGAATATGCCTTGCGGCGGCGTTAAAACAGATCAGCGGTACCAGCGTGATCGGACCGGCGGCGACCAGCCACCAGGCTTCGGAGGTGGTCCAGAACTCGGGTTGCGCGCTGGCCGCCGTCGGGTTGAACAGCAGCCACGCGACTGCAATCGGCACCAGCATCCAGGTTTCCACCACAAGACCGGGCAGCGCTTTGACGGGCGCCTGCTTGCGGATCAATCCGTAGAAACCGAAGGACAACGCCAGTACCAGCGACACCCATGGCAGGCTGCCGACTTGCCACACCTGTTGCGCCACGCCGACTGCCGCCAGACCCACGGCGATCCACTGCATGCGCCGCAATCGTTCGCCGAGGATCAGCATGCCCAGCAGGACGTTCACCAGCGGGTTGATGTAGTAGCCGAGGCTGGCTTCGAGCATCCGCCCGTTGTTCACCGCCCACACGTAAGTCAGCCAGTTGGCCGCGATCAGCGTGCCGCTGAGGGCCAGGATCGCCAGGCGTTTGGGGTTGTCACGCAACTCACGCCACCAGCCTGGATGTTTCCAGACCATCAGTAGCAAGGCGCCGAACAGCGCGGACCAAAGCACGCGATGGATGATGATCTCCACGGCGGGCACGCTGGCGATGGCTTTGAAGTAGAGCGGGAAAAGTCCCCAGATGATGTAGGCACTCAGGCCCAGAATGTACCCGCGACGCGGGTTGGCGGCTTGCATGCAGAATCCTTGCTTAGGCAGCTAACAAAGAGGGGATTGTAAGGAGATTTGTCTTTGAATGTCCTGCCTGAATAGGTTGGGCAATTGTGAACACAATCCCTGTAGGAGTGAGCCTGCTCGCGATGGCGATTTCACATTCAGCACATCAGTGACTGACAGGCCGCTATCGCGAGCAGGCTGATCTGGCCTAATGAAATTGGACACCTCAATAGGGCGCTATGATGGCGCCCAAATCTAAGGTGTGCATGATGATGCGAAAGTCCTATTCCAGCGAGTTCAAGCTCAATGCTGCAAGCATGGTGCTTGATGAAGACCAGCCCATTCTTGAGGTCTGCGCCAACTTCGATATCGGCCCTACTGCGTTGCGCCGCTGGGTCGAGCAGGTCAGGAAAGAACGTGCAGGCTCGACGCTAGCGGG
>NZ_JAHBDK010000027.1 GCF_019956415.1 Pseudomonas sp. GL-B-19 | reverse complement strand
GGTTAAGATCTTTCGTCTCAACCGAGGCGCGCATTCTACAGCAGCCTCTGTTGCTGTCAAGCGGTTATTTTCAGAAGTTTTCAAAGTTTCCTTTGTAACTTCAACCACTTGCGCTTTCGATCTCTCGTCAGCGGGAGGCGAATTCTACAGCGTTACACGCTGCTGTCAACACCTCTTTTTCAACTCCTTTCGGGCTTCGATGAACTGAAACCGCTTGCTGCCGAAAACTGCGTAACTCTTTGTTTACCAAGGAGTTTTCCGTTTCGACTGCGCTGGAAGTGGGGCGAATTATAGACACCCAGAATCTGCCGTCAACCTTTAATTACGCCTTTCGTACAGACGGTGCCTTTTTAGCCACTAAACGCGGGATTCGACGGGTAACTACCGGTATACGCAGCACTAATAGCAACACCCCTATAGAGGCATACACCACCCACTCCTTCAGGTCGGCACGGACGATCCACAACATATGCAGCAACCCAAGCCCGAGAATCACATAGACCAGGCGATGCAGCTTCTTCCAGCGAGCGCCCAAACGCCGCTGACTGTAGCGATTGGAGGTCACCGCCAACGCCAGCAAAAACAAGAATCCCAATGTACCGACAATAATGTACGGCCGTTTGCGCAACTCAACACCCAGTTGCGACCAGTCGAACCCAAGGATGAACGCCGTATAGCCGCTTAAATGCAAAACCACATACGCGAAGCACCACAAACCGATCTGTCTTCGCACCGCAATCCACCCCCCCCACCCGGTGAGTTTTTGCAGGGGCGTCAAGCTGAGGGCAATGAGTAGCAGAACAAGCGTACCCAACCCCAACCGGTCAACCAGCACCTTGCCCGGATCAGGCCCCAGCACATCCGCCCACGCCTGATACAACCAGAGTAGCGGCCACACCGCTGCCGCAATGAAGACGCCAATATGCCAAACCGGAAAACGCATCAGTAGTTCTTCCGCAAATCGAGCCCTGTATATAGAGAGGCGACTTCATCCGCGTAGCCGTTGAACATCTGCGTGTCCCGCACATTCGGCTTGAACAGACCACTGGGCAGACGACGCTCCCGCGCCTGAGTCCAGCGCGGGTGATCAACCATGGGATTCACATTTGCGTAAAAACCATACTCATCCGCAGCAATGCTCTGCCATGTCGTTTTCGGCTGCTCGCTGACCAGACTGATACGCACAATGGATTTGATGCTCTTGAAGCCGTACTTCCAGGGCACCACCAGGCGTAGCGGCGCTCCATTCTGATTAGGCAGTTCACGCCCGTACATGCCTACCGCAAAAATCGCCAGCGGGTTCATCGCTTCATCCAGACGCAGCCCTTCTACATATGGCCAGTCAATCAAGGCAAAGCCTGACCGCTGCCCCGGCATACTCTTGGGATCTTCCAGGGTTTCGAAACGAATGTACTTCGCCTTTGAGGTCGGCTCGACTTGCTTGAGCAAGGCCGAGATGGGGAACCCGATCCACGGAATGACCATCGACCACGCTTCAACACAGCGAAGACGATAGATCCGTTCCTCTAACTGGTAAGGCTTCATGAAGTCTTCCAGCGTATACCGCCCCGGCCTGCCCACCTCTCCATCCACCACCACGCTCCACGGCTCAGTCTTTAACGCCCCCGCATTGGCAGCAGGGTCGCCTTTATCAGTACCGAACTCATAGAAGTTGTTGTAGTGGGTCGCATCTTTGAAGGGCGTAATCGCTTCGTCCTTGACGGCGACCGCACCCCATTTAGTAGAAGGAAGCTTTTCGGCAAACCAGGAAGGCGCCTTGCCAGGCTCGACATCCGCATAGCGCGAAGCCTCCTCGGCACTCGCCCAGCGCGGCAAGCTACTGAAAGCCAAACCTGCAACGGCGGCACCGAGAACATTACGACGAGATAGATAGAAAGATTCAGGCGTGACGTCCGACTCATGGCAGTCAGACGCTTTGGGTACTTTGATCAGCATGGCAACTCCGCAGCTTTGGAGAACAGATGCACCAATAGACTGCGGAGTATGGGGGAAATTACATCACTCGGCGTTTTTGTGCCGACGAAGGCGCAACAGGTATTGCACCGGGCCGGAGGCCGCGTAAGCGAGGAAAACCAACAACAGAATGCGTGGCGGATCGCTGAAGACCACAGCAAACACCAGCACCACCGCAAGGATCGCCACAAAAGGTACGCGCCCTTTCAAGTCCAGTTCCTTGAAGCTGTTGTACTTGATGTTGCTAACCATCAGCATGCCGGCAGCCGCAACCATCAGCGCAACCAGGAAGGACATCTTCGATCCCTGAATGCCGTAGTCGCTGAACGCCCAGACAATCCCGGCAACCACACCCGCCGCCGCCGGACTGGCCAGGCCGATGAAGTAGCGCTTGTCCGCGGTGCCAACCTGAGTGTTGAAGCGCGCCAGACGCAACGCCGCACCCGCCACATAAATGAAGGCAACCATCCAGCCGACCTTGCCCATATCACCCAAGGCCCAGCCAAACGCCAGCAATGCCGGCGCAACACCAAAGGCGACCATGTCCGACAGCGAGTCGTACTCGGCACCAAAAGCGCTCTGGGTATTGGTCATGCGCGCCACGCGGCCATCGAGACCGTCGAGCACCATCGCGACGAAAATCGCGATCGCGGCGAAAGCAAAGTACTTGCTCGCATTGACCGAATCACCGGCACTCAACGCCGCCTGGGCGCTCATCGAGTTGATGATGGAGTAGAACCCTGCGAACAGGTTCGCAGTGGTGAACAGATTCGGTAGAAGATAGATACCACGATGCCGGACTTTGCGGCCTTCAGCGTCATGCCCTTCTTCGATATGTTCATCGATGGGCAGCAGGCTTTCGGCGTCAGAAGCCTGGTTTGGCTCTTCGGGGCGTTCGCTCATGGACATTACCTTGCAACAGGATGGAAAGTTTTCGACAGGTGTCTGGGACGACGGTTCGGCCACAAACGATGCAGCTTTATACCAGAAGCGGCGATCCAAACGAAAAAACGCGGCCTAGGCCGCGTTTTCCGTACAAGGGCGTGACTTAGTTTTTGGCTTTGTCGACGATCTTGTTGGCACCGATCCACGGCATCATGGAGCGCAGTTGCTCGCCGATGATCTCGATACCGTGAGCAGCGTTGTTACGACGCTTGGCGGTCATCGAAGGATAGCCGGTTGCGCCTTCGCTGATGAACATCTTGGCGTATTCGCCGTCCTGAATACGTTTCAGGGCGTTGCGCATGGCCTGACGGGACTCGGCGTTGATCACTTCCGGACCGGTCACGTACTCGCCGTACTCAGCGTTGTTGGAGATCGAGTAGTTCATGTTGGCGATACCGCCTTCGTACATGAGGTCAACGATCAGTTTCAGTTCGTGCAGGCACTCGAAGTAGGCCATTTCCGGCGCGTAGCCAGCTTCAACCAGGGTTTCGAAACCAGCTTTAACCAGCTCAACAGTACCGCCGCACAGAACGGCTTGTTCGCCGAACAGGTCGGTTTCAGTCTCGTCCTTGAAGGTGGTTTCGATGATGCCGGTACGACCGCCACCAACGCCAGCAGCGTAGGACAGCGCAACGTTCTTGGCGTTGCCGGAAGCGTCCTGATAGATAGCGATCAGGTCAGGGATGCCGCCGCCTTTGACGAACTCGGAACGCACGGTGTGGCCCGGTGCTTTCGGCGCGATCATGATCACGTCGAGGTCAGCGCGCGGAACAACCTGGTTGTAGTGAATCGCGAAGCCGTGGGAGAAGGCCAGGGTGGCGCCTTTCTTGATGTTCGGCTCGATTTCGTTCTTGTACAGGGCAGACTGGAACTCGTCCGGAGTCAGGATCATGACCAGGTCGGCAGCTGCAACAGCGGAAGCAACGTCAGTCACTTTCAGGCCATGAGCTTCGGCTTTGGCAACAGTGGCCGAACCTTTACGCAGACCAACAGTCACGTCAACGCCGGAATCTTTCAGGTTGCACGCTTGAGCGTGGCCCTGGGAACCGTAACCGATGATGGCAACTTTCTTGCCCTGGATGATGGACAGGTCGCAGTCTTTTTCGTAATAAACTTTCATGAAATTCCCCTATGTATCCAGGCCGTTCAGGCCATTCGCTAATTTGGTTTAGATGCTGAGTACTTTGTCGCCGCGGGCAATACCGGTTACGCCGCTACGGACGGTTTCCAGAATCGACGCAGTGCCAATGGACTGAATGAAGCTGTCGAGCTTGTCGCTGGTACCGGTCAGTTGAACGGTATACACGCTGGCGCTGACATCGACGATCTGCCCACGGTAAATATCGGTAGTGCGCTTGATCTCGGCACGCTGGGCGCCGGTGGCCTTGACCTTGACCAGCATCAGTTCGCGCTCGATGTGAGCACTCTCCGACAGGTCGACCAATTTGACCACTTCAATCAGCTTGTTCAAGTTCTTGGTGATCTGCTCGATGACTTCATCGTGGCCAACGGTGGTCAGCGTCAGACGCGACAGAGTCGGGTCTTCGGTGGGTGCCACGGTCAGGCTTTCGATGTTGTAGTTGCGCTGCGAGAACAGGCCGACTACACGAGACAGAGCGCCCGGTTCGTTTTCCAGAAGCAAGGAAATAATGTGTCGCATGATTAAGTACGCTCCGTCTTGCTCAGCCACATATCGCGCATGGAGCCGTCTTTGATCTGCATCGGGTAGACGTGTTCGCTGGTGTCGACTGAAATATCCAGCACCACCAGGCGATCCTTCATGGCGAACGCCTCCTCCATCTTCGACTTCAAATCTTTCGAGTCGGTGATGCGCACGCCAACGTGACCATAGGCTTCTGCCAGCTTGACGAAGTCAGGCAAGGATTCCATGTAGGAGTGCGAGTGTCGGCTGCCGTAACTCATGTCTTGCCACTGGCGAACCATACCCAGAACGCCGTTGTTCAGGATCACGATTTTGACCGGCAAGCCATATTGCAGACAGGTGGACAGTTCCTGAATGTTCATCTGGATACTGCCCTCGCCCGTCACGCAGACAACGTCGGCATCCGGGAAGCTCAACTTGATGCCCATGGCCGCCGGAAAACCGAAGCCCATGGTGCCCAGGCCACCGGAGTTGATCCAGCGGTTCGGCTTGTTGAACTTGTAGTACTGCGCCGCGAACATTTGGTGCTGACCCACGTCGGAGGCCACAAAGGCATCGCCATTGGTGACTTCGCACAGGGTTTCGATCACGGTCTGCGGCTTGATGACGCTGCCGTCGCCCTTGTCGTAAGGGAACAGGCCGCGATCACCGCGCCATTCGTCGACCTGCTTCCACCAGCTGGCAACGGACTCCTTGTTCGGGGTCTCGCCGATTTCCTTGAGGATCGCGACCATTTCGGTCAAGACGCTCTCGACCGGGCCGACGATAGGCACGTCTGCCTTGATGGTCTTGGAAATCGAAGCCGGGTCGATGTCGATGTGAATGATCTTGGCATTCGGGCAGAACTTGGCCGGACCGTTGATCACACGGTCATCGAAACGTGCGCCGACCGCAAGGATCACGTCGGCATGGTGCATCGCAAGGTTGGCGGTGTAGCTGCCGTGCATGCCGAGCATGCCGATGAACTGACGGTCGGTGCCAGGGTAGGCACCCAAGCCCATCAGGGTATTGGTCACTGGCAGGTTGAGCATCTTCGCCAATTCGGTCAGCGGCGCGGAGCCACCACCCAGAATCACACCGCCGCCGGCGTACATCACTGGACGCTTGGCCGCCAGGAGCATTTCTGCCGCCTTGCGGATTTGCCCGGAATGACCGCGAACGGCCGGGCTGTAGGAACGCAGCTTGGCTTTCTTCGGGAAGATGTATTCGAACTTCTCGGCCGGGTTGGTCATGTCTTTCGGAATATCGACAACGACCGGGCCCGGACGACCGGATTGCGCCAGGTAGAACGCTTTCTTCATGACTTCCGGGATTTCTGATGCGTGCTTGATCATGAAGCTGTGCTTCACGATCGGCCGGGAGATACCGATCATGTCGGTTTCCTGGAACGCATCAGTGCCCACCATGCTGCTAGGCACCTGGCCGGAAATGACCACCATCGGAATGGAGTCCATGTAGGCCGTGGCAATACCGGTGATGGCGTTGGTTGCGCCCGGGCCGGAAGTCACCAGTACCACGCCGGCTTTACCGGTGGCACGGGCATAACCGTCAGCCATATGGGTCGCAGCCTGCTCGTGACGAACCAGGATGTGGGTCACTTCCGGTTCTTTGAACAGGGCATCGTAGACATGAAGAAGAGCACCACCCGGGTACCCGTAGATATATTTGACGCCTTCGTCACGCAAGAAGCGGACGAGCATCTCACCGCCAGATAAAAGCTCCACGTTGTTCACCTCTAAAACGCCAGAATACCGCCCACAAAAACGGGGACGGGTCTTAATAGGTTTACTTCTCAGCAGAGCATGAGCGACGGTGGTCGCCGACTACGTCAGCACTGACTGAGCAAGTATTGGGATCGTCCCAAGTGTTGCGGGCCTTTCCCACCCAGCGCGAGGTAACGCGTTGCGGGTGTAACAAGTCGGCGCGGATGTGCGCCTCATGATCTGCTGAGTGGGTCTGCTTCTGGCAGTCCCTCTACAGCGGACTTTGGATTCTTCTGTTTCGTCCTCTGCAAGTCAAGTCGTCAATGTGCTTTATTGAAGTAAGCACATGAGAAAGCAAGAAAAAATCGCCAAACAACGACTGTGTTAGCTTCGATTGCGCAACTCAAGACTAGGAAATGGCATGCGAACGATCTTCTTCACGGTCAGCCTGCTGATCAGCCCTTTATGCATGGCGGGCCAGATCTACAAATGGGTCGATGTCCAAGGCGTGACTCACTTCGATTCACAACCACCCCAAGGACAGGAAGCCGCCACCCTGGTGACGCCCTCCTCTTCTGCCAGCAAACCGGACACGCTGCCAGGCAGCAGCGCCATCGGTAATCAACAGGACATCGACAACACCGTAAAAAAGCAGGTCGCCGAGCAGCAAGCTCAACTCAACGCATTTTGCGTGCAGGCGCGGACGAACCTGGCTCGACTGCAAAACAATCCGCGACTTCGGGAGGATGTGGACGGCGAGATGCGCCGCCTGACCGACCAACAACGTCAGGAGCGCATCAGCGAAACACAGAAACAGATTGCGGATAACTGCTGTAGGAGCCGAGCTTGCTTGCGATGAGGGCATAGCACTCAACAGATTTGTTGAATGTTTCACCGCTATCGTCGGAACGCCGCCCGGAGCAAGCTTGGCTCCTACAAAGGATCGGAGTTAGCGGGAGGCAGTGATCAGCAGGTCGAACTCTTTGAGCAGCACTTGCAGCTGCCGATCCTTGCCTTGGACATTGCGCCCGGCGAAGACCATTTCGGCCATTTCCTGAATGCCCGAAGCGTTAGGCAGCGGTAAATCCTGTTCCAGGATCATCTTCATGCGCGGCAAGAAGATCCATTGCAGCCACTGCTCGAAATCCAGCGTATCGACAGAAAAAGGCTCGACACTGGAAAGCGCTTCAGCGGAGGGCGACACATCATCCCACCAACCCTGCACGCGCAGTTCACGCTCAATCAGCAGCAACTGCTCGGCAATCTTCGGGAAACGTGAGTCCATCACAGCGCTACCTTGGCCTTCTGACGGGCCAATGCTGCGCCGGCAGAATCACCTTGTTTGTCACGCGCCTGGGCAATCAAATCCCAAAGGCTGGCTTGAAGATCCGGACGGCCATTGGCGAACGTCAGACCACGACGAGCGAATTGTTCAGCCTGCGCGGCATCCCCTTGAGCCATGCGCACCTGAGCCAGGCGATAAAGCACTTGCGGCTCACGCGGCGCGACTCGCTGAGCACGCTCCAGACTGGACGAAGCACCGTTGAGGTCGCCGCTTGCCTGTTGCTGCTGAGCCGTGGTCAACAACGCCAGCACCGGACCATCCAGCTGCTCGTCGGCTGACAGACCGCCAGCGCTCGCCGAAGGAATTCCGCTCGGCGTCGGCGGCATGCTGTAACTGCCCTGATTGATCGGTGCTGACTGGACCGGCGACGTGTCGATCGGCCCAGGAGTAATCGGGCCCGGCGTAATTGGCGAGGTACTGATCGGCGCAGAGGTGGCGGCGCCGCCACCCGGGACCATCACCACTACACCGGTGTCGCCTTGCGGAATCGCCTGGGTTTGGGATTGGGTTTGCGCTTGCGCAGGACGCTTCACAGTCGACTTGCGAAAGCCACCATTCGCCGAAATCCGCTCACTGTTGGACACAGCCGTGCCGGCATCCTCAACCGGAATCGAACCACGTTGTACGGTGGAGCAACCGCTGAGCAACGCCACGGTGACAACTGCTGGTATCAACCACTTGTTCACTTGAATCCCTCTTTGCTTAATTCATCCAGCCCTTGACCCAATCCATCACCGTTTCACCGGAAGCAGGGCCTTCGCCACCACAAGCCGCACCGGGAGGTGGTTCGCTGCCGCGAATATACGGCATCTGTACAGCGCCTGGGCAGCCCGCATCGGAGCCTTGCCCGGTACGCGAATCGACCCAGGCTTGAACTACGTTGTCCGGCTGCGGCATGTCCAGCGGCAGCGGATCGGCCTTACGCATGAAACTGGTCCAGACCTGCAGGGCACCGGTGGCACCCGTAAACGGCGTCTTGCCGTTGTCATCGCGGCCCAGCCAGACCACCGCCAGCAAGTCCTGACTGAACCCGGCGAACCAGCTGTCCCGGGAATCGTTACTGGTACCGGTCTTGCCGGCCAGGGTCAGGGTCTTGGGCAACACGTTATAAACCGAACTGCCGGTACCTTCACGCATGACCCGCTGCATGGCGCTCTGGATCAGGTAAATGGACGCTGGGTCAAAACGCTGCTCGATCTGGAACGGATAGCGCTTGAGCGGTTCGCCTTCGGCGGTCAATACGCTACGAATCCCACGCATCGGCGTATTGAAACCACCGTTGGCGAGGGTCTGGTACATGGTCGCCACTTCAATCGGCGTCATGCCACCTGCGCCCAGCAACATCGACGGGAACGCCGGAAATTCGCGAGTCACGCCCAAGCGAGCCAGGGTTTTGAGGACATTCGGTACACCCATTGCCAAGCCGAGACGCGCGGTCGACAGGTTGTAGGAATGCGCCAGCCCCTGATACAGGAAAACCGTACCGTGGGAACGGTGATCGTAGTTCTGCGGTTTCCAGACCTGACCATCCGCGCCTTTGACCGAGAAGGATTCGTCCGACAGCCAGCTGGTCAGAGTGTATTGAGTGGGTTTTTCAAGAGCCGTCAGATAGACCGCCGGCTTGATCAACGAACCGATGGGGCGTACCGCGTCCAGTGCACGGTTGAAACCGGCAAAACTGGCCTGACGGCTGCCGATCATGGCCTGGACCTCACCGGTTTCCGGGTTGGTCACGACCATGGCCGCTTCAACTTCATCGGAACCCTTGCGACCGGACAGACGCTTGAAGGTGTCGTTGACGGAGGCTTCGGCTTTCATTTGCAGAATCGGGTCGAAGCTGGTGAAGATCCGCAGCCCTTCTTCGGTCAAGTCTTCGTCGCGGTAGTCTTCGCGCAACTGGCGTTTAACCAGATCGATAAAGCCCGGGAACGAACTGTCGGCCAGCTTGCCGCGGGTTGTCACACCCAGTGGCATTTTCTTCGCGGCAGCGACCTGCTCAGCGGTGGCGACGCCTTGTTGTTCAAGGACATCGAGTACCAGATTGCGTCGCTCCAGCGCTCGCTCAGGATTGCGACGTGGGTTGTAATAGGATGGCCCCTTGACCATCCCCACCAACATGGCAACTTGATGCAGTTTCAGTTCGGACAACGGCTGCCCGAAGAAGAACTGGCTGGCCAGACCGAAACCGTGAACCGCGCGCTGACCGTCCTGACCGACGAACACTTCATTGAGGTAAGCCTCAAGAATTTCTCGTTTGTCGTAATGCAGCTCAAGCAACATCGCCATCATGGCTTCGGTGAGTTTGCGCGACAGGCTGCGTTCACTGGTCAGGTAGAAGTTCTTGACCAACTGTTGTGTCAGCGTACTGCCGCCCTGGGTCATCTTGCCGCCAGAGGTGTTGACGTAGACGGCTCGGACAATCGACTTGGGTGACACGCCCCAGTGGCTATAGAAATCCCGGTCTTCCACGGCAACCAGGGTTTCCAGCAGATAAGGCGGCACCTGATCGAGTTTGATCAGGATGCGGTCTTCCAGGTTTTTCGGGTAAATCCCGCCGATCATCAGCGGCTCCAGCCGCACTACCGAAAGCTTCGAACCGTCGGTCGCCGAGAGCTCCGCTACATAGTCACCGGAGAACCGTACGCGCACGGGCTGGGGCTTTTCCAGGCCTTCATAGAACTGGAAGCCACGGGTGTTCAAATCGACGGTATTGCCGTTGACCGACGCAGCGCCCGGGCCGTTGCTCACGCTTTCACGTCGGTAGCCCAAAGCGTCAAGCTCTGTGAGGAAGTCATCCTTGCTCAGCTTCTGGCCGGTGAACAGCTCAAGCGGGCGCGCATACACCTTGGCCGGGATAGTCCAGCGCTTGCCGGAGAATTTTTCCTGGACGATAGCGTCGAGGTAAACCGCGAATCCGGCGAGCACGACGAGGCCGACCAGACTGAGTTTAAGGGCCCAGCCCAGCCACGGGCTCAGGCCCCTGGAAGGTGGTTTTTTTGGAGTGCGGGGGGATCGAGTACGAGTCATGGCGGCGGATTATACGCACTTTATTCATACTCAACAGGCGCCCTCCAAGGTTTGCGTCAGGCGGACTTGCGGCCATAATGGCGGCCTTGAATTTTTCCCAGACTCTGAAGGATCGCCTGTGAGCCAGTCCCTGATCGCCGCTCTGCAAAACCCGGCCCTCTACCCGCATCCGGTAGACGGGTTCCAGGTCATCGAAACCCATATTTCCTGGGTCATCCTCACAGGCCCCTTTGCTTATAAAGTGAAGAAGCCAGTGAATTTCGGCTTCCTCGACTTCTCCAGCCTCGACGCCCGCGAGCACTTCTGCGGTGAAGAACTGCGATTGAACCAGCGCCTGACCAACGATTTATACCTGGAAGTGTTGCCAATCACCGGCAGTGCCGAAGCACCACAACTGGGCGGTGAAGGTCCGGTCGTCGATTTCGCCCTGAAAATGCGTCAATTCCCACAAAGCCAGCTGCTCAGCACCCTGCAGGCCAATGGCGAACTGACCACCGCGCACATCGACGAGATGGCTGCGCAGATCGCTCAATTCCATCTCAATGCGCCGAAAGTCCCTGCCGAACACGAAGCTGGCACCCCCGACAGCGTCATGGCGCCCGTGCGTCAGAACTTCGAACAGATCCGTCCGTTCCTCAGCGACAAGGCCGATCTGCTACAACTCGATGCCTTGCAAGCTTGGGCCGAAAGCAGCTTCGAACGTCTCAAGCCACTGTTCGCCCAGCGCAAGGCCGAGGGTTTCATTCGTGAATGCCACGGTGATATCCACCTGGGTAACGCCACCGTGATCGATGACAAGGTCGTGATCTTCGACTGCATCGAGTTCAACGAACCGTTCCGCTTCACCGACGTCTACGCCGACACCGGCTTCCTGGCGATGGACCTGGAAGACCGTGGTCTGAAGTGCCTCGCGCGCCGTTTCGTCAGCCAATACCTGGAGCTGACCGGCGATTATCAGGGCCTTGAACTGCTGAACTTCTATAAAGCCTACCGCGCACTGGTTCGCGCCAAGGTCAGCCTGTTCAGCATGCCGGCCGAAGCCGATCCGGTACAGCGCGCCACGACCCTGCGCCAGTACCGCAACTACGCCAACCTCGCGGAAAGCTACAGCACCATTCCTTCGCGTTTCATGGCGATTACCCACGGCGTGTCCGCCGTCGGCAAGAGCCACGTCGCCATGCGTCTGGTCGAAGCACTGGGCGCCATTCGCCTTCGCTCGGATGTAGAACGCAAGCGTCTGTTCGGCGAACAAACCGTACCGAATGACCCGCAGGCCGGCATTTATAGTGCCGACGCCAGCACCGCCACCTACAGCCGTCTGCATGAGATTGCCGGAGTTATCCTGCGTGCCGGTTTCCCGGTGGTGATCGATGCCACTTACCTCAAGCGCGACCAGCGCGACGGCGCGGCAAAAATCGCCGAGGCCACCGGTGCACCGTTCCTGATCCTCGATTGCAATGCACCGCAAGCCGTAATCGAGAGCTGGCTGGCCCTGCGCCAGGCAGACAACAAGGATCCATCCGACGCCAACCTGGCCGTTATCCAAACCCAGCAAGCCAATCGTGAACCGCTGACGCCAGCAGAGATTCTGTGCAGCAAGCGTGTCCAGACCAATGAAAGCGGGACCCTCGACACGGTCGTTGCGCAAATTCGTCAACGCATGCCAGGCCTGTAAAACTATTTTCAGCCGTGAAGCCTCCACTGGCTTCACGGCTGTCAAATAGTGGCACTACACTGGCGTCATAAAACCATCAGGTGATGCGACATGAGCCAGCCCAAATTTCTCGACACCCAGCTGTATGCCTTGCTGCACAAAGACGACATCACAGGCTTCAACAACGAACGGCCCAAAGACGGACCTATCGACATGGTCGGTGGCGATTTCCGCGGCTTGGACTTGCGCGAGCTAAACGCTGATGGCGTCGACTTTACCGATGCCTATTTCCGTTCCGCGGACTTGCGCGGCATCGACTTTCGCAACGCATCCCTCGAAGGTGCCAGCCTTGCCCACGCACAGATCTCCGGCGCGTACTTCCCGCCAGAGCTGAGCGCAGATGAGATCTTGATGTCGATGAACTTCGGCACTCGCCTGCGTTATCGCACTCGCTAAAAACGACGTGTTACCTGACAAGTCCAGCGCCCCCGCTTTGCGCTGGACTCCGTGTTTGCTCCCGACAGCTAGACTTCCAGTACCCACCCCATTGCGTTCGCCGAAATTCACCCAAGTTGAGTTTGCTTCTTAGAAGCTTTTACGTCGAAATCAACCAAACAATCACGCTTTTCCTACTGATGGCTACACTCCTGAGAAGTTCGCACACACGCCGTTCGGCCGTCGCAAGGAGGCTCGATGAATGATGAGCTGCAACACCTGAAGAATCTTGGCAAGACGTCGGCGCAGTGGCTGCATGCCGTGGGTATCCACAGCGCCTCGGATTTGCGTCGCCTTGGGGCGGTGGATGCGTATCGGGCCGTGCGTACTCGCGGGTTTCGGGCGTCCAAGGTGTTGTTGTATGCAATCGAAGGCGCATTGATGGATGTGCACTGGAACGACATTCCAGCCGAGCGCAAAGAAGACTTGAACAAACAACTGGAAGCGATTTCGTCCCGCCACAAGGCTTGAGGCATTGATTTCGCCAGGCGCCGTGATTACTCAGTGATTACTGAGTTTTGAAACAGGTTGACGATGCATTTAAAAGAAATCAAAAAACAGCGGTTGACATGGTAATGAGAATCGATATGATTATCACAACTGGTCGCGAGACTGGTCGATATTTGAAAAGCCCTTGGTTCGGACTCTCAGATATCTCCTCATCAGGCTAATCACGGTTATTTGACCCGGCTCTTGCCGGGTTTTTTTTGCCCGTGAAAAACCCGAACGTTATTTGCCGAACTGCTGACGCATCTGCGCGCAATAATCCTGAGGCGGTGAAGCGGGGGTGTACCAGACGTAATCGGCCATTGCTGCTGTTACCACGGCCCCCTGCTCTGCCAGCATCAATACCGTCGGCGCTTGGGCCTGGCCCAAATCCAGCACATGGATCGGCACGCCAACGTCCTTGCGCGCGTGATAGGCACCGGCAAACAGTAGTGAGGGCGTCGGGGCTGCCAGCAAACGCTCAGCCATTCGCCGATCTCGTTGCTGCTGGACCGCCAACATGGCGGGCATTTGTGAAGTGGGCAGCAAGCCGCAATGGGAGTCGCTGATCTGTGCCAGCAACACTTCTTTGACCGACGCTGCATTGGACCGCGAACCGCTCAATGCCGGCGGTTTGGCGTAGACCGCACGAACCTCGAGGTTATCCAGATTGGCCGCGAGCAGCGGATAAGGCTGAGTCAGCGCGAAACGTACGATCGGCCCGTACAGGTCCCAGTCCCAACCCTCCTGCCAAGCCAAAGCAGCAGGCAAGTTTTCCGGTGGTGTCGAGGCATGACGAACATCATCGACGCGCTGTTGTTGATCGGGCGTAAGCATTTCCAGGAGCAAACTGCCTTGTGGCCGCCGCTCACCCAGCGACTGCAGCAACCACAGTTGCAGTTGGTGGTGATCGTGATTGTCATGCTGCTCACCGACGATCAGCCGCGAAGGCTTGGCAAGTCGTTCGATCAGTTCCTGCGCCGTCAGAGTTTCACCCGTACTCAGGTCCCGAATGTCAGCGCTGACCGGCGGTGGCTCCGAGACATGCTGGCAGGCACTCAACAGCAGTACGGCCAACAGTAAAATTCCACGCATGTTCACCTCGATGAAAAGTATCAGCGGGCGATGATCAGCGGATGCCCACGCTCCGGATGCTGCTGGACCAATACTTCCAGCCCGAACACGGCTTTGAGCGGCTCGGGTTTCAGGACCTGTTCCGGCGTATCCAGTGCCACCGGACGCCCACCCTCAAGCAGTAACAGACGATCACAATAACGCGCCGCCAGGTTCAGATCATGCAAGATGACCAACACGGCCGCGCCACGATCGGCAAATTCGCGCACCGCTTGCAGCGTGGTGTGCTGATGCAGCGGGTCGAGCATCGAGGTCGGCTCATCGAGCAACAGCGTCTGCCCCGCCTCGCCCGGCCAGAGCTGCGCCAGCACCCGGGCCAGATGCACCCGCTGACGCTCGCCGCCGGACAACGCCAGATAGCTGCGACCACTCAGGTGTCCGGCATCGGCGGCGTGCAACGCGGCAGCGACAATCTCGTCATCGCGCACCCGACCGCTTTGATGGGGCAAACGCCCCATACCCACCACTTCTTCGACGCGAAAGGCAAAGTCCAGGGTCGACACCTGCGGCAGCACCGCCAGACGTTGCGCGCGCAACGCGGCGGCCCAGTGACGCAACTCGCGATCATCGAGCCAGACGCTTCCCTGATGGGCGTGCAATTCGCCGCACAAGGCACTCAGCAAAGTACTTTTGCCGGCGCCATTGGGGCCGAGCACGCCAAGCACTTCGCCAGGCAGGAGCTCAAGCGTGATGTCCGTCAGCACAGTCTTGGCGCCGCGACGGATTTGCAGGTTCTGCGTGCGCAACATCAGGCGCGCCTCCGGAGCAACAAGAACAGGAAAAACGGCGCACCGATAAAGGCCGTGACGATGCCGATCGGTAGTTCGGCGGGCGCTAGCGCCAGTCGCGCCACCAGATCGGCAAACAACAGAAGACTCGCACCTGCCAGAACCGAGGCGGGCAACAAAACTCGATGATCGGGACCGGCCAGCAAACGCACGAGGTGCGGCACCACCAGCCCGACAAATCCGATCATCCCCGCCGCCGCCACCGCCGCGCCAACCCCCAGCGCTGTGCAGAACACCAATTCGCGCTTGAGCCCCTCGACGTTAATGCCCAGGTGACCGGCCTCCGACTCCCCCAGCAACAAAGCATTCAAGGCCTTGGCTCGACGCGGCATCCACAGCGCCACGCCCGCACTCACCACCAGCAATGGCCAGAGTCGCGCGTAACTGGCGCCATTGAGGCTGCCCAAATTCCAGAACGTCAGCGTACGCAGGGTCGCGTCGTCAGCCAGATAGGTGAACAACCCCACCGCCGAACCCGCCAGAGCGGTCAATGCGATACCGGCCAGCAGCATCGTCGCGACGTTCGTCTGGCCGTTTCGTCGGCCCAGTCGATACACCAGCGCCGTCACCCCCAAGCCACCGAGAAACGCACATACCGACAGCAAATAAGGCCCGAACGACTCGGGCAGGCCGCCAAACATTGACCCGCCCACAATCGCGATGGCCGCACCCAATGCTGCGCCGCTGGACACCCCCACCAATCCCGGGTCCGCCAGCGGGTTACGAAACAGGCCTTGCATCGCCACACCGGTCAGCGCCAACACGCCGCCCACCGCCAGGCCCAGCAAGGTTCGCGGTAGACGGATCTGCCCCACGATCAATTCGGCTTGCTCCAGACCGTCCGGCGCAATCGGCAATCCGACCAGGCGCAGCGCGGCGTGCAAGGTGTCGAGCAACGGCAAACTGACCGGCCCCAGTGCCAGCGACAGCCAGATCGCCAGCAAACACAGAAGGCTCAGGCCAATGAACAGTGCACGAGGTTTAACCAGGACGGTCATTGGCCGGCCGTGCCATAAAAGAACCCGTCAGACAGCTCTTTCAGGCTTTCGGGCAACCGTGGTCCCAGCCCGCCCACCAGCAACGTCGGATCCAGCTCTACGACTCGACCGTCCCTCGCCGCGCGGGTCGAGGACAGCATCGGGTTTTCCTTGAACAGCGCGGCACGCGCCGCTTCCCCTACCCAACGTTGCGGCAATTCTGCCGCTGCGGCGTGGTGACTGACGAAGAGTCCGACACAGAGCGCAGCAACGCGGGTACTCGGGCGCATAAACAGCTTCCTTTACAGTTTTCCCAGGCATCGAGATGGCAGGCCAAGTATTCTCGGCCTCTGACAGCTGCGCCCGACGGGCAAGACGGTCATTTGATAATTGTTTGCATTTGAACGTCAAGCTCGGACATTTCTGGTCACGAGACACTTGAGGATAGACATGAAGTTTCTTTGCACTGGTGCCGAATTGGCTGACGCCAGCAGTCGCGGTTTCGACATCGAAGGGCAGAAGCTCTTTGCCGTACGCCGCGGTGGCCAGATCTACGTCTACGTCAATCGCTGCCCGCACCGCGGGGTTGGCCTGGAATGGACGCCAGACAGCTTTCTCGACCCCAGTAACAGCCTGATCCAGTGCGCCACCCACGGCGCACTATTCCTGATCGAAGACGGTGAGTGCGTTTCCGGCCCCTGCGCCGGTCAATCATTGACCGCCGTGCCCTGCCGTGAAGACGCGCAAGGCATCTGGGTCAGCCTTTAGCCGTTGAGCAGCACCTCCAGGCGCCGATCAACCACCATCTCCTCATGGGTCAAACGCGCGCCATAGGCCAGCACCTCGACCCCGCACGCCACGGCCTCACGCAAGGCCGCCGCGTAGGCCGAATCGATTTCTTCTGCAGGACGCACGGCTTCGATGCCGGTCAGGTTGACGCAATACAACTGAACCGCACGAATCCCGTCCCGGGCCAAGTGCGCCAATTCGCGCAAATGCT
This sequence comes from Pseudomonas sp. GL-B-19, assembly GCF_019956415.1. Lineage (GTDB taxonomy): Bacteria > Pseudomonadota > Gammaproteobacteria > Pseudomonadales > Pseudomonadaceae > Aquipseudomonas. Next base: position 65,642 of record NZ_JAHBDK010000027.1, on the reverse strand, counting down.
TGGCCCCGCGCTGGGTCACCGCATCGGGAAACGCGGCCACCGAAGAACCGTCGAAGCCCAGGGTGACGCTTTTGACTTCGACATAAGCCGGGCCGCTGGGGTAATCGAGACGAAAATCGATTCGGCTGCTTTCCTGCCCATAGGCGACTTCGCGCTTGAGCTCGGTAAAACCGTTCAGCTCACTGATCACACCGGCGCGCAGTGCCTCTTCAATCAATCCATTGGCTCGCCCGGTATTGACGCAAAACAAGCGCCCTTGAGGGGTTTCGCCGACTTCCCAGGTGCCGGGCAACTTGCGCTTGGGGTCATTGGAGCGGCTGAACCAGACCTGCCCACCTTCAACCTGGCAATTGAGCATCGAGCCCGTGTTGGGACAATGAATAGTCAGCAACTCGCCGCTAACGGTTTCGATATCGGCGAGAAAACGCTTGTAACGACGGATCAGGCGCCCTTCTTCGAGGGGAGGATTAAAACGCATCAGCCTTGCCAGCTCTTCAAACCGCGAGCGATCCGCTCGACCGCTTCCTGCAAGCGCGGCAGGCTTTGGGTGTAGGCAAAACGCACGTGGTGCCCAGCGTGAAAGCGCCCGAAATCCAGTCCCGGGGTAATTGCCACATGTTCGGTTTCGAGGAAGTGCCGGCAGAACGCGAAGGCATCACCGCCGAACTTGCTGATATCCGCATACAAATAGAACGCGCCTTCCGGCTCCACGGCAATGCCAAAACCCAATTCACGCAAGGCAGGCAGCAGGAAATCGCGACGACGACCAAATTCGGCGCGACGCTCTTCGAGAATGCTGATGGTTGCCGGCTCAAAGCAGGCCAATGCGGCGTATTGGGCCATGCTCGGCGCGCTGATGTAGAGGTTTTGCGCGAGCTTTTCCAACTCACCCACGGCTGCCTCCGGCGCAACCAGCCAACCGAGACGCCAGCCGGTCATGCCGAAATACTTGGAAAAACTGTTCAGCACAAATGCGTTGTCATCGACTTCCAGCACGCTGGCGGCATCGGTGCCGTATGTCAGGCCGTGATAGATCTCATCCACCACCAGATGGCCGTGTCGCAGCTTGATCGCCGCAGACAACCCCGCCAGCTCGTCGCGAGTAAGGATCGTCCCGGTCGGATTGGCAGGGGAAGCCACTAACGCGCCTACGCTGTCGTGATCCCAGTGACGCGCGACCAGATCAGGGGTTAGCTGATAACGCACCTCCGGGCCTACAGGAACAAGCTGCGCCGCACCCTCCACCAATCGCAGAAAGTGCCGGTTGCAGGGATAGCCCGGATCCGCCAACAGCCAGTGCTTGCCCGGGTCCACCAGCAAGGCGCTGGCCAGCAACAAGGCGCCCGAACCGCCGGGGGTGATGAGGATTCGTTTGGGGTCAATGTTCAACCCATAACGCTGCTGATAAAAATTGGAAATGGCCTCTCGCAACTCGGGAATGCCCCGCGCGGCGGTGTAACGGGTCTTACCTGCCGTCAAAGCGGCCTGGCCTGCCTGAATGATCGGCTCGGCGGTGGTGAAGTCCGGCTCGCCGATTTCCAGGTGAATCACGTCATGGCCAGCGGCTTGCAGTTCATTGGCCCGCGCCAGCAACGCCATGACGTGGAAAGGTTCGATTGCACGACTGCGGGCACTGTAGGACTGAGCCATTAGCCTTCCTTCAACAGAGAAAAGAATCAATTCTACCCAAGCGCAGGAACGAGCGAGAGCTTAAAGCGGTCAGACGCCTTAGCACCTGACCATAAACGACTCAAACGAGTATCCCAAGTTTGACTAAAATCAATATTTGACCAGGTCTCCAACACCACCAGACAAGGCTTTGCAATGATTTGCAAGGGCCCCGAGCCACTACTTCAACATCCGGGAGTAGCGCGCCCCGATTTGATCTGGTAAGTTCGCCCGCTTGCAGCCGCAGGGCCGGCAGGTGTCGGTGATGGAGCAATCCTGCGCAGATGGATTACAAGAGTAGAGGCGGTCCATTTCATGCCCACCCAAGCAAAGCAACAGCAAAGCACGACAATCAGCGGCTTCGAACCCTACAAAGAAGTGAAGGGCGAGGAATACATGGGCAAGCCCATGCGCGCGCACTTCACCAAGATCCTGAACAAGTGGAAACAGGACTTGATGCAGGAAGTCGACCGTACTGTTGATCACATGAAAGACGAAGCGGCCAACTTCCCGGACCCGGCAGACCGTGCCAGCCAGGAAGAAGAGTTCAGCCTCGAGCTGCGTGCCCGCGACCGCGAGCGCAAGCTGATCAAGAAGATCGACAAGACGCTGCAACTGATTGAAGACGAAGAATATGGCTGGTGCGAGTCCTGCGGCGTCGAAATCGGCGTCAAGCGACTGGAAGCCCGCCCTACCGCCGACATGTGCGTTGACTGCAAGACCCTGGCGGAAATCAAGGAAAAACAAGTCGGCAAGTAATATCGACTTGAACGAAGAACGGAGCGTGCGAACGCTCCGTTTTTGTTTCTGAAATTTGCTTCAGTGCCCCCTGTGGGAGCGAGCCTGCTCGCGAAAGCGGTGAGTCAGTCAACGAATGTGTTGTATGTGAAACCGCTATCGCGAGCAGGCTCACTCCCACAGGGACTCGCGCACGACCAGAGATGTAACATTCGTCCATGACCGCCACGACTTCCACTCCCTACATCGGGCGTTTCGCCCCCACGCCCAGTGGACACCTGCATTTCGGTTCGCTGGTCGCCGCACTGGCCTCGTACCTCGACGCCCGCGCGGTGGGTGGCCGTTGGCTGATGCGCATGGAAGACCTCGACCCGCCACGGGAAGAACCCGGCGCTCAGACAGCGATTCTCAAGGCACTTGAAAGCTACGGTTTTGAGTGGGACGGCGAAATGGTCCGTCAGAGCGACCGGCACGAGGCTTACGCTGAAGTGCTCAATCGCCTGTTCAATCATGGCCTGGCTTACGCCTGCACCTGCTCGCGCAAACAATTGGAACCCTATCACGGCATTTATCCGGGGCTGTGCCGCAACGCCGGCCACGGCACAGAAAACGCAGCGATTCGCTTGCGCGTGCCCGAACTGGAATACCACTTCATCGACCGCGTGCAAGGTGAATTTCGCCAGCATCTGGGTCGCGAGGTGGGCGATTTTGTGATTCGCCGTCGCGACGGGCTCTACGCTTATCAACTGGCCGTCGTGTTGGACGATGCCTGGCAAGGCATCACCGACATCGTGCGTGGCGCCGACCTGCTGGATTCCACGCCGCGCCAGCTCTATCTGCAAGAACTGCTCGGCCTGCGCCAACCGCGTTATCTGCACATCCCGCTGATTACCCAGCCCGATGGCAACAAACTCGGCAAATCCTACCGCTCGCCGCCGTTGACCGAAGACCAGGCGACACCTTTATTGCTGCGCGCATTGCGCGCACTCGGGCAAAACCCCGCTACCGAACTGGCTTACGCCAGCCCACGGGAAGTGTTGAACTGGGGCATTGCCCACTGGGATGCGGCGCTGATCCCGCGCACACTGAACCTGCCCGAGGCACAACTGCAGTGATCGCACTTGCAGTGGCGCGCCCATCCGTTACCATCGCCGCACGTTTTCGGGCACGCGCATAAAAAAGAGAGGCCGGGATGTACATCTATCGCTTGGTCCTGCTCCTGGTAGTGGGGATTTACCTGTTCTCCCCGGCCATCATGGATTGGTGGATCGACGCCACTGGCGCCTGGTATCGCCCTTATCTGCTCTGGCTGATTCTGATCGTCGTGACCTTCATCCTGCAGAGTCAAAAAGATGCCGATGAGCTTTAGCCTGACCCAGATGATCCTGATCAGCGCCGCGTACCTGGCGGTGCTGTTCGGCGTGGCCTGGGTCAGTGAACGGGGCATGATCCCCCGGGCGATCATTCGCCACCCGTTGACCTACACCCTTTCATTGGGCGTTTACGCCAGTGCCTGGGCGTTTTACGGCACAGTGGGCCTGGCCTATCAGTACGGCTACGGTTTTTTATCCAGCTACCTCGGGGTCTCAGGCGCATTTTTGCTGGCGCCGGTGCTGCTGTACCCGATTCTGAAAATTACCCGCACCTATCAGCTGTCGTCGCTGGCCGACTTGTTCGCGTTCCGCTTTCGCAGTACATGGGCTGGCGCGCTGACCACGGTCTTCATGCTGGTCGGCGTGTTGCCGCTGCTGGCCTTGCAGATTCAAGCGGTCGCCGACTCCATCAGCATTCTCACCCGTGAACCGGTGCAGCATCGGGTCGCCCTGAGCTTTTGCGCACTGATTACCCTGTTCACCATCTTCTTTGGCTCGCGCCACATCGCGACCCGCGAGAAACATGAAGGCCTGGTGTTCGCCATTGCCTTCGAGTCGGTGATCAAGTTGATCGCCATCGGCGGTGTCGGCCTGTATGCGTTGTACGGCGTGTTCGACGGCCCGCAACAGCTGGAACTGTGGCTTCTGCAAAACCAGACCGCCCTCGCCGCCCTGCACACGCCGCTGCAAGAAGGGCCGTGGCGGACGTTGCTGCTGGTGTTCTTCGCTTCTGCGATTGTGATGCCGCACATGTATCACATGACCTTTACCGAAAACCTCAACCCCCGCTCGCTGGTCAGTGCCAGCTGGGGCCTGCCCCTGTTCCTGCTGCTGATGAGCCTGGCAGTGCCGCTGATTCTCTGGGCTGGCCTGAAACTCGGCGCCACCACCAATCCCGAATACTTCACGCTGGGCATCGGCATTGCCGCCAACAGCAAGGCCTTGGCGCTGCTGGCGTATGTCGGAGGTTTGTCGGCGGCAAGCGGTCTGATCATCGTCACTACCCTGGCGCTGTCCGGGATGGCACTGAACCATCTGGTGTTGCCGCTCTATCAGCCGCCGGCCGAAGGCAACATCTACCGTTGGCTGAAGTGGACCCGTCGGGCGCTGATCGTTGCGATCATCATGGCCGGCTACGGCTTCTACCTGCTGCTGGGTACAGATCAGGATCTGGCGAACCTCGGCATCGTCGCGTTTGTCGCCACGTTGCAGTTCCTGCCGGGCGTGCTCTCGGTTCTGTATTGGCCGACCGCGAACCGCCGTGGCTTCATCGCCGGTTTGCTGGCAGGGATTCTGGTATGGCTGGTAACGATGTTGTTGCCGCTGGTGAGCAATCTTCAGGGTTTCTACATCCCGCTGCTGAACATGATCTACGTGCTGGACGACACCAGTTGGCACATGGCGGCGATTGCCTCGCTGGCGGCCAACGTGCTGATGTTCACCCTGATCTCGCTGTTCACTAACGCCAGCCCGGAAGAAGCCAGTGCCGCCGAAGCTTGCGCCGTGGACAACGTGCGTCGCCCTCAACGCCGCGAATTGCACGCCGCTTCCCCTCAGGAATTCGCTACGCAGCTGGCAAAACCCTTGGGCGCCAAGGCGGCACAGAAAGAAGTCGAACAGGCACTGCGCGATCTCTATCTGCCGTTTGACGAGCGCCGGCCTTATGCCTTGCGCCGCTTGCGCGACCGCATCGAAGCCAACCTGTCCGGCCTGATGGGCCCGAGTGTGGCGCAGGACATGGTCGAAACATTCCTGCCGTATAAGGCGGGCGGCGAGAACTATGTCACCGAAGACATTCACTTCATCGAAAGTCGCCTTGAGGATTACCACTCGCGCCTGACCGGCCTTGCCGCCGAACTCGATGCCCTGCGCCGCTATCACCGCCAGACCCTGCAGGAACTGCCAATGGGCGTCTGCTCGCTGGCCAAGGATCAGGAAATCCTCATGTGGAACAAAGCCATGGAGGAGCTGACCGGGATTGCCGCGCAGCGTGTGGTCGGTTCGCGCCTGAGCACGATTGCCGATCCATGGAAAGAACTGCTGCAAGGCTTCATCAACCTGCCAGACGAACATCTGCACAAACAGCACCTGGCCCTTGATGGCCAGACCCGCTGGCTGAACCTGCACAAAGCGGCGATCGATGAACCGCTCGCACCGGGCAACAGCGGCTTGGTGTTGCTGGTGGAAGACCTGACCGAAACCCAGATGCTCGAAGACAAACTGGTGCACTCCGAGCGCCTGGCCAGCATCGGTCGACTCGCGGCGGGCGTGGCCCATGAAATCGGCAACCCGATCACCGGCATTGCTTGTCTGGCGCAAAACCTGCGCGAAGAGCGCGAAGACGATGGCGAGCTGAAGGAAATCAGTGGACAGATCCTGGAGCAGACCAAGCGCGTGTCACGCATCGTCCAGTCGCTGATGAGCTTCGCCCACGCCGGCAGCCACCAGCAAAGCGACGAGCCCGTCTGTCTGGCCGAAGTGGCTCAGGATGCCATCGGCTTGCTGGCGCTGAACCGACGCAATTTCGAAGTGCAGTTCTATAATTTGTGCGACCCCGATCACTGGGTCGAAGGCGATCCACAGCGACTCGCCCAAGTACTGATCAACCTGCTCTCAAACGCCCGCGACGCCTCGCCTCCCGGCAGCGCGGTGCGGGTTAAAAGCGAAGCCGGCGAACACACGGTCGACTTGATCGTGGAAGACGAAGGCAGCGGTATTCCGAAGAACATCATGGACCGATTGTTCGAACCTTTCTTCACCACCAAGGATCCTGGCGAAGGCACCGGTCTGGGCCTTGCACTGGTCTATTCCATCGTTGAAGAGCATTATGGACAAATCACCATCGACAGCCCGGCTGATATTCAAAGCCAACGCGGCACCCGTATCCGGGTGACCTTGCCGCGTCATGTCGAAGCGACGTCCGCTGTGAACTGAGACCGTCGAGAGTATCGAATCAATGCCGCACATTTTGATCGTCGAAGACGAAACAATTATCCGCTCCGCCTTGCGCCGCCTGCTGGAACGTAACCAGTACCAGGTCAGCGAAGCCGGTTCAGTGCAGGAAGCACAAGAACGCTTCACTATTCCCACGTTCGACCTGATCGTCAGTGACCTGCGCCTACCCGGCGCACCGGGCACCGAGTTGATCAAACTCGGCCAGGGCACGCCGGTGCTGATCATGACCAGCTACGCCAGCCTGCGTTCGGCGGTCGACTCGATGAAGATGGGCGCGGTGGATTACATCGCCAAGCCTTTCGATCACGATGAAATGCTCCAGGCCGTCGCCCGCATCCTGCGCGACCGGCAATCACTGCCAGCCAACGGCGAACCAGCCGCTGGCAAAGCTGGCAATGGCGCCGCGAAAGCTGGCGTCGATAACAGCAACGGTGAAATCGGCATTATCGGTTCGTGCCCGCCGATGCAGGACCTGTACAGTAAAATCCGCAAAGTCGCGCCAACCGATTCCAATGTCCTGATTCAAGGTGAATCCGGTACCGGTAAAGAGTTGGTGGCGCGTGCCCTGCATAACCTGTCCAAGCGCGCCAAGGCACCGATGATTTCGGTGAACTGCGCGGCCATTCCGGAAAGCCTGATCGAGTCCGAGCTGTTCGGTCACGAAAAAGGCGCGTTCACGGGCGCCAGCGCCGGGCGTGCCGGTCTGGTGGAAGCGGCAGACGGCGGCACCCTGTTCCTCGATGAAATCGGCGAATTGCCCCTTGAAGCCCAGGCCCGCTTGCTGCGCGTGTTGCAGGAAGGCGAAATTCGCCGGGTGGGCTCGGTGCAATCGCAGAAGGTCGACGTACGCCTGATCGCCGCAACTCACCGGGACCTCAAGAGCCTGGCAAAAATCGGCCAGTTCCGTGAAGACTTGTATTACCGCCTCCACGTGATCGCCCTGAAGCTGCCGGCCTTGCGCGAGCGCGGTGCGGACGTCAACGAAATCGCCAATGCCTTCCTGGCGCGGCAGAGTGCGCGGGTCAACCGCACCGATCTGAAATTCGCCCCGGATGCCGAACAGGCGATTCGTCATTACACCTGGCCCGGTAACGTTCGCGAGCTGGAAAACGCCGTCGAGCGCGCGGTCATTCTGTGCGAGAGCCCGGAAATTTCGGCCGAGCTGCTGGGTATCGACATCGAACTGAGTGGCCTGGAAGAGGATGAGTTCATCGGCCTGGCACCACAGCAGGGCAACAATGGCGGTAACTCCAGCCATGAGCCGACCGAAGACCTGTCACTGGAAGACTACTTCCAGCACTTCGTCCTCGAGCATCAGGACCACATGACCGAAACCGAACTGGCCCGCAAACTCGGGGTCAGCCGCAAATGCCTGTGGGAGCGTCGTCAGCGCCTGGGCATCCCGCGGCGCAAAACCGGGGTCGCCAGCGAAAGCTGAATGGCACCTGTCTGATGCGCGGGTAACACATGACTTTCTGAAAAAACTGTTACCTCAAATTTTTCACGTAACAGAAGCCGGGGCTTACGGTAACGAAGCCCCGGTTTTTTTGGGCCTGAAAAAACCCCACCGACCGACCTAACCCCTTGTTTTACTGGGGTTCGCAAAAGTTGGCACGCACCCTGCTATATGTTTGGTACAAGAACAATAACAAGCAATGCATAACATAATAAAAATAAGACGAATCGACTCACGCACAATAAAAACAAGACGGCGAGAGGCGCAGCTAACTGATTCTTTTGGAGAGGCGTTGTATTTGGGGGATCGCCCCACGACCAGGCCGAGAATAATAAAAAACTGTCCTAAGACAGTGCCTGAACTGGTTGGATCGCAAGATCACTGCAGCACAGCGACCAAAGCAATCCGTTTGCTCTTGACTCCCGATTGGGAGGGTCATGAAGGAAAATTTTCATGACGAGGGCACTTAACAAAAACAAAAAGCCCGAAACCAATAATAAAAATAGAGCATGCAACTACTTCTTGGGGAGCTTCGGCTCCCCTTGTAGTTTCTGGCGTTTACGTAGCAATTGCCAAACCCGCGAGGCAGCGTCCGACCCGTAGCAGCTGTCGAGCAACGCGAGGCTGCGTCCGACTGCGCAGCAGCTGTCGAGCAACGCGAGGCTGCGTCCGACTGCGCAGCAGTCGCAATACGGGCAACGAGATTAGTCTGACACACCGCAACTACAGGTTTTACGACGGCTTCGCAGCCGAACGCAGCCTCGCGCTGCTCGTCAGCTGCTACACAGATCGCGTCTGCCAGATATCCCCCTTCAAGCGCTTGCGCAGCTTCCTACACCATCCCTCGACTAAATGCTAGAATCCCCGCCCATCATGCGGTCATTCTTCTGTTATGGCCGAACATTCCTTCAAACAGTGCATCCCATGCTGAAGAAGCTGTTCCAGTCATTCCGTTCTCCCAAGCGTCATACGCAACACATTCGCAGTACGCCTGAAGTGCTCAACAGCGGCCAACACTCGCTGCAAAAGGCCCAATTCAGCCGTTACGCGGTGAATATCGTCGAACGCCTGCAGAACGCCGGTTACCAGGCTTACCTGGTCGGCGGCTGTGTGCGTGACATGCTGCTCGGCATCACGCCCAAGGATTTCGACGTCGCCACCAGCGCCACACCTGAACAGGTGCGTGCCGAATTCCGCAATGCGCGGATCATCGGTCGTCGATTCAAGCTGGTGCACATTCACTTCGGTCGTGAAATCATCGAAGTCGCAACCTTCCGCGCCAATCACCCGCAAAACGACGAGGAAGAAGACAGCAACCAGTCTTCCCGTAATGAAAGCGGGCGCATCCTGCGCGATAACGTCTACGGCACACTGGAAGAAGACGCGCAACGCCGCGACTTCACCATCAACGCCCTGTACTACGACCCGGTCAGCGAGCGCATTCTTGACTACGCCAACGGCGTACACGATATCCGCAATCACCTGATCCGCCTGATCGGCGACCCGAAACAGCGCTACCAGGAAGACCCGGTACGGATGCTGCGGGCCGTGCGTTTTGCCGCCAAGCTGAATTTCGGTATCGAAAAACACAGCGCCTTGCCGATTCGCGAACTGGCACCGATGCTGCGCGAGATCCCGTCGGCCCGTCTGTTCGAAGAAGTGCTCAAGTTGTTCCTCTCCGGCCACGCCGCGGACACCTTCGAGATGCTGGTCGACCTGCAACTGTTCGATCCGTTGTTCCCGGCCAGTGCCGAGGCGCTGGAATACAACCCGACGTACACCCACACTCTGATCAGCGACGCACTGATCAACACGGACCTGCGGATCAAGCAGAACAAACCGGTGACCCCGGCGTTCCTGTTTGCCGCCCTGCTGTGGCCTGCCCTGCCGGCTCGTGTACTGCGCCTGCAAGAACGTGGCATGCCGCCGATTCCGGCCATGCAGGAAGCGGCTCACGAACTGATCGCCGAACAGTGCCAACGCATCGCAATCCCGAAACGCTTCACCATGCCGATCCGCGAGATCTGGGACATGCAGGAGCGCCTGCCACGCCGTAGCGGCAAGCGCGCCGACCTGTTGCTGGACAACCCACGGTTCCGTGCCGGTTACGACTTCTTGCTGCTGCGCGAAAGCGCCGGTGAGCAGACTGATGGCCTGGGTGAATGGTGGACGGATTATCAGGACGCCAATGACAGCGAACGTCGCGACATGATCCGCGACCTCAGCGGCAAGGAAGACGGCACCGGCGCACCACGCAAACGTCGCCGCAGCGGTGGCGCCAAGCGTAAACGCGCAGCCGGCGAACCGAGCGTCTCGGGCGAGTAATCCATGGAACGCATCTACATCGGCATGGGCAGCAATCTGGCTGACCCCGCCGAACAATTGCGCAACGCCGTCGATGCGCTGGCGCAGCTGCCACAGACCGAGCTGGTCGGGGTGTCCGCGTTTTATCAGAGCGACTCGCTGCTGCCTGGCCAACCGCGTTACACCAACGCGGTCGCCGCCCTCGACAGCACCCTCGCACCGCTGGACCTGCTCGATGCGCTGCAAGCCATCGAGAACGAACAGGGTCGCGAACGTCTTGAACGCTGGGGACCACGCACCCTGGATCTGGACATCGTGCTGTTTGGCGATCGACTGATCGACGAGCCTCGCCTCAAAGTCCCTCACTACCACCTGCAGGAAAGGGCCTTTGTCCTGTATCCGCTGGCCGAACTGGCGCCTGCGGATTTGCGTTTGGCCGATGGTCGCACTCTTGGTGAATTACTCGTCGCCTGCCCGTTCGTTGGCCTGGAACGCCTGCCTGCGAATTAACGCAAATCCCCTGTGGGAGCGAGCCTGCTCGCGATAGCTGCTTAACATTCACCAAAGATGTTAACTGTCAGGACGCCATCGCCGGCAAGCCGGTCTCGCTCCCACATTGGTTTTTGTGTCGAACACAGAATCTGCTGCTGAATCGCATCAGTTACGCCGGTAACACCCCCGTCGTAACAACGCGGTAACACATCCAATTGACTTCCCGAGTTCTCCTCACGACTATAGGCGTCCCGCTGCCGCCAACACGGCATTGAAGGGCGCAATCCAGGCCTTAAAAGCACGACAACAGACCGTGCGCCTGTATTTAACGAAGAATCACGCGCGTTACTCGCAGTAGTTTCCACAGCGCCTGAATGAGGATCTTTTCATGCCAGCCATCACCCTGACCACTCTGCAAGGTCTCAAGCAAAAAGGTGAAAAAATCACCATGCTGACCTGCTATGACGCAACCTTCGCCCACGCCTGCAATGAGGCTGGCGTCGAAGTGCTGCTGGTGGGCGACTCCCTCGGCATGGTTTTACAGGGTCACGACAGCACCCTGCCTGTGACGACCGCTGACATGGCTTACCACGTGGCAGCCGTCAAACGCGGCAACACCGATGCGTTCATCCTCGCTGACCTGCCGTTCATGGCCTACGCCACCACCGAACAAGCCATGACCAACAGTGCCCTGTTGATGCAAGCCGGTGCGCACATGGTCAAGGTAGAAGGCGCTCTGTGGCTGGCAGACTCGATCCGCCTGCTGGCCGAGCGCGGCATCCCGGTGTGCGCGCACTTGGGGCTGACGCCGCAATCGGTGAACATCCTGGGCGGTTACAAAGTCCAGGGTCGCAACGAAAACCAGGCTCGGCAAATGCGTGCCGATGCCATTTCGCTGGAACAGGCCGGGGCAGCCATGTTGCTGCTTGAATGCGTGCCCAGCGAACTGGCCGAAGAAATTACCCAGGCCGTGAAGATTCCGGTCATTGGTATCGGCGCCGGCAGTGGCACCGACGGCCAGGTACTGGTCCTGCACGACATGCTGGGCTTGTCGATTACCGGTCGCGTGCCAAAATTCGTGAAGAACTTCATGACCGGACAGCACACCATTCAAGCAGCCCTGAATGCTTACGTGACTGAAGTCAAAGCGGCGACTTTCCCAGGTATCGAACACGGATTCTCTGCATGAACACCGTAAAAACCGTACGCGAACTGCGGGCCGCCGTGGCCCGTGCCCGCAGTGAAGGCAAGCGCATCGGCTTCGTGCCGACCATGGGCAACCTGCACAGCGGTCATATTGCGCTGATTACCAAAGCCTCCCAACGGGTGGATTTCGTGGTCGCGAGCATTTTCGTCAATCCGTTGCAATTCGGTGCCGGCGAAGACCTCGACAAGTACCCGCGCACCCTCGCCGCCGACCAGGAGAAACTGCTCCAGGCCGGTTGCCACTTGCTGTTCGCGCCTAGCGCTGAAGAAATGTACCCCGACGGCATGGCCGGCCAGACGCGCGTCAGCGTTCCGCTGTTGTCTGAAGGCCTGTGCGGCGCCAGCCGCCCAGGGCATTTTGAAGGTGTGGCGACGGTGGTCAGCAAATTGTTCAACATGGTCCAGCCGGACCTCGCGGTCTTCGGCCAGAAAGACTACCAGCAACTGGCGGTGATCAAATCCCTGGTCCATGACCTGAACATGCCGGTCCAGATCATTGGTGAGCCGACTGTCCGTGCGGCCGACGGCTTGGCACTGTCTTCTCGCAATGGTTTCCTCAGCGAAGAGCAGCGGGCTGTGGCGCCGGTGGTCTATCGCACACTGAGTTCGATTGCCGACGCGATCAAACAGGGTGAGCGGGATTTCCCCGCGCTGATCGACGTGCAGATCAAACAGCTTGAAGTGGCTGGATTGCGTCCCGATTACCTGGAGATTCGCCATGCGCTGACCTTGCGTCCGGCCACGGCAGATGATCGCGATCTGGTGATTCTGGTCGCGGCGTTCCTTGGCACCACACGGTTGATCGACAACCTGCACCTGAACCTCGACGCCTCTGCCTAAAACACCACCCCTGTAGGAGCTGGCTTGCCAGCGAAGGCGGCGGGTCATTCAGCATTGATGTTGACTGACACACCGCCTTCGCTGGCAAGCCAGCTCCTACATTGGTCTCCCGCGTCAATTCCTGCATCGTATTGCCGCCCACAAAGCCTTCGGGCAAACTGCCCGCCGTTCGATTCCGACCTGGGAAAACACTCATGCACGCCATCATGCTCAAGGCCAAGCTGCATCGCGCCGAAGTCACCCACGCAGTACTCGATTACGAAGGCTCTTGCGCCATCGACGGCGAATGGCTGGAGTTGTCCGGCATCCGTGAATACGAGCAAATCCAGATCTATAACGTCGACAACGGCGAACGCTTCACCACTTACGCGATTCGTGGTGAAGAAGGCTCGCGCATGATCTCGGTCAACGGTGCTGCCGCCCACAAAGCCAAGGTCGGCGACCGCGTGATCATCTGCGCTTACGCTCATTACAGCGAAGCCGAGCTGCTCAACTTCAAGCCGCGCATGCTCTACATGGCGCCGGGCAATGAACTGAGCCACACCAGCAATGCCATTCCGGTCCAGGTCGCCTGATCGAACCGACATCCTGTCTTTTTCCCGTTTGTCGGACTGCTCCTGACTTCAATGTTAAAAAGTACCGGAAACAGGTCAGACAAAGTCAAGACAGATCAAGGCGCGGGGTTTACTGTATTCGCCCTGCGCCATGAAATCGTGTCGACGCAGTTGACCGGACGCCGACCCGCAGCGCTCCGGGATTTTTAGTGTCCAAAAAGCCGTTCAAGTAAAAAGGAAACCCGCAGCGATGGCGTACTACCGCACTCCTCAAGACGTGACCGCTCTGCCCGCTTGGCAGGCGCTGAATGATCACCGCCAAGCCATGCAGGATTTCAGCATGCGCGAAGCCTTCAATGCCGACCCGCAGCGTTTTACTCAATTTACTCTTAGCAGCTGCGGACTGTTTCTCGATTACTCGAAGAACCTGATCAACGCCGAGACCCGCAATCTGCTGGTAGGTCTGGCCAACGAAGTCGACCTCAGCGGCGCGATCAAGTCGCTGTTCGACGGTGAAATCGTCAACGCCTCCGAAGGCCGCCCCGCGCTGCACACCGCCCTGCGTCGCCCGGTCGGCGACAAGCTGTCGGTGGACGGCGTCAACGTGATGCCGCAGGTACACAAGGTACTGAACCAGATCACCGACCTCGTGGGCCGTATCCACGATGGCCTTTGGCGCGGTTACACCGAGAAGCCGATCACTGACGTAGTGAACATCGGCATCGGTGGCTCGTTCCTCGGCCCTGAGCTTGTGTCCGAGGCGCTGCTGTCCTACGCCCAGAAAGGCGTGCGTTGTCACTACCTGGCGAACATCGATGGCAGTGAGTTCCACGAACTGACCATGAAGCTGCGTGCAGAGACCACGCTGTTTATCGTTTCGTCGAAATCCTTCAACACCCTCGAAACCCTGAAGAATGCCCAGGCAGCACGCGCCTGGTACCTGGCTCAGGGTGGTTCGGAAGCCGAACTGCATCGTCACTTCATCGCCGTTTCCAGCAACAATGCCGCGGCGGTGGCGTTCGGTATTCGCGAAGAAAACATCTTCCCGATGTGGGACTGGGTCGGCGGCCGTTACTCGCTGTGGTCGGCCATCGGCTTGCCCATCGCGCTGGCCATCGGCATGTCGAACTTCAAGGAACTGCTGTCCGGTGCCTACACCATGGACCAGCATTTCCAGAGCGCGCCTTTCGAACAGAACATGCCGGTGCTGCTGGCCTTGCTCGGCGTGTGGTACGGCAATTTCTGGGGCGCGCAAAGCCACGCGATCCTGCCGTACGACCACTACCTGCGCAACATCACCAAGCACTTGCAACAGCTGGACATGGAGTCCAACGGCAAGAGTGTGCGTCAGGACGGCACCCCGGTGTCCACCGACACCGGCCCGGTCATCTGGGGTGGCGTCGGTTGCAACGGCCAACACGCCTATCACCAGCTGCTGCACCAAGGCACCCAACTGATCCCGGCCGACTTCATCGTGCCGATCGTCAGCTTCAACCCGGTGTCCGACCACCACCAGTGGCTGTACGCCAACTGCCTGTCGCAAAGCCAGGCGCTGATGCTCGGCAAGACCCTTAGCGAGGCGCAAGCAGAACTGCGTGACAAGGGCATGAGCGAAGACGACGTGCAGAAACTGGCGGCGCACAAGGTGATCCCGGGCAACCGTCCGAGCAACACCCTGGTGGTCGAACGCATCAGCCCGCGTCGTCTCGGCGCACTGGTGGCGATGTACGAACACAAAGTCTTCGTGCAAAGCGTGATCTGGGGCATCAACGCCTTCGATCAGTGGGGCGTGGAGCTGGGTAAAGAACTGGGCAAAGGCGTCTACAACCGTCTGGTCGGCAGCGAAGAAACCCCGGCTGACGATGCCTCGACCCAAGGCCTGATCAACTACTTCCGCGGCCGTCACCGCGGTTGATCTGACGCCAGACTACAGACGGTACTAACCTTGTAGGAGCTGGCTTGCCAGCGAAGCGGTGGATCAGTCGACATAAATGTTGAATGACACACCGCCTTCGCTGGCAAGCCAGCTCCTACGAGGGTCGTGTAGCTCCCCTCTTGTCGCACAACAAGAATAAGGAACCGTCATGTTCGATATCAGCACGTTCCCCAAAGCCGATGCCGTCCGCCGGTCTGCGAATTTAAGTCAAGACGACTATCACCGCCTGTACCGCGAGTCCATCGAACACCCCTCTACCTTCTGGGCCGAACAAGCCACGCGCTTTCTCGACTGGAGTACGCCGTGGGCCACCGTCCAGCGCTACAACCTGAAAACCGGTGAAGCCAGCTGGTTTGCCGGCGGCAAGTTGAATGTCAGTTACAACTGCATCGACCGTCATCTGGAACAGCGCGGCGATCAAGTCGCGATCATCTGGGAAGGCGACGATCCCGCCGAATCCGCGCAAATCACTTACAAAAAACTCCATCACTACGTCTGTCGCCTGGCCAACGTGCTGAAAAGCCGTGGCGTGAAGAAAGGCGACCGCGTCTGTATTTACATGCCGATGATCCCCGAAGCTGCCTACGCCATGCTCGCCTGCACGCGAATCGGCGCGGTGCATTCGGTGGTCTTTGGCGGTTTCTCCCCGGACTCGGTGCGCGACCGGATTCTTGATGCCGATTGCCGCACCGTGATCACCGCCGATGAAGGTGTGCGCGGCGGAAAATTCGTGCCCCTGAAAGAGAAAGTCGACAAGGCGCTGCAAAATTGCCCGAACGTCAGCACGGTGATCGTGGTCGAGCACACCCAAGGCGAAGTGAAGTGGGTTGAAGGCCGCGACCTCTGGTATCACCAGGCCCTACGCGACGTTAGTGACGATTGCCCGCCGGAACCGATGGACGCCGAAGATCCGCTGTTCATCCTCTACACCTCCGGCAGCACCGGAAAACCCAAAGGCGTGCTACACACCACCGGCGGTTACCTGCTGCAAGCCGCGATGACCTTCAAATACGTGCTCGACTACCGTGATAACGAAGTGTTCTGGTGCACCGCCGATGTCGGTTGGGTCACCGGCCACAGCTACATCGTCTACGGCCCGCTGGCCAACGGCGCGACCACGCTGATCTTTGAAGGCGTGCCGAGTTACCCGAGCAGCTCGCGCTTCTGGCAGGTCATCGACAAACACCACGTCAACATTTTCTACACGGCGCCAACCGCCCTGCGTTCGCTGATGCGCGAAGGGCCGGAACCGTTGAAGGAAACCTCGCGCGCCAGCCTCAGATTACTCGGCACTGTCGGTGAGCCGATCAACCCGGAAGCGTGGGACTGGTACTTCAATGCGGTCGGCGAACAGCGTTGCCCGATTGTCGACACCTGGTGGCAGACCGAAACCGGCGGCATCATGCTCAGCCCGCTGGTCAGCGCACAACGGATCAAACCCGGCTGCGCCACGCAACCGATGTTCGGCGTGCAGCCGGTGTTGCTCGATGAAACGGGCAAGGAAATCAAAGGCGCCGGCAGCGGCGTGCTGGCCATCAAATCCAGCTGGCCGGCGCAGATCCGCAGCGTCTACGGTGACCCGCAACGGATGGTCGACACCTACTTCAAGCCCTACCCCGGTTATTACTTCACCGGCGACGGCGCGCGACGCGATGAGGACGGCGATTACTGGATCACCGGGCGCATCGACGACGTGATCAACGTCTCTGGGCACCGTATCGGCACCGCCGAAGTGGAAAGTGCCCTGGTACTGCACGACAGCATCGCCGAAGCCGCAGTGGTTGGTTACCCCCACGACCTCAAAGGCCAGGGCATCTACGCCTTCGTCACACCCATGAACGGCACTACCCCCGACGACGAACTGAAGAAAGTGTTGCTGGCCCACGTCAGCAAGGAAATCGGCAGCTTCGCCAAACCGGACTTGATCCAATGGGCCCCGGCCTTGCCGAAAACCCGTTCGGGCAAGATCATGCGGCGAATCCTGCGCAAAATTGCCTGCAACGAACTGGACACGCTGGGGGATACTTCGACCCTGGCCGACCCGAGCGTTGTTCAGGATCTGGTCGATAAACGCCTGAACCAATAAGCCTCGCGCGGCCAGCAATGGCCGCGTTTTATGTTCGCCACTGAGTCGCCATGGAATTCATCCGTACCCGCATCGAAACCCAGATCATGAGCCTGACCGGTCTGTCCCTCGGCAAGCTCGATCTGGAAAATCCCAAAGGCGATCCCGGCCTGTTCGGCCCCGACTCGGTGAGTTGGCAAGTGCATGGCGATTTCAGCAGCATGCTGATCGGCGGCATCAGTGCCCTGATGCTGCAAGCCTTGCATCCATTGGCCCTGGCTGGTGTCTGGGACCATTCGAATTTTCGCCAGGACATGCTCGGCCGGCTGCGTCGCACCGGGCAGTTCATCTCCGGCACCACGTTTGGCTCGCGAAAGGATGCCGACTGGCTGATCGAGAAAGTCCGCACTATCCACCTGCAAGTGACGGGCACTGCGCCGGACGGGCGCCCCTATGCGGCCAGCGATCCAGACCTGCTGACCTGGGTGCATGTGGCCGAAGTCAGCAACTTTCTCGCCGCGCATTTGCGTTATCGCAATCCGAATCTGTCACTGGCCGACCAAGACCGTTACTACGGGGAAATCGCGTTGGTCGCCGAACGACTGGGCGCCCGTGATGTGCCCCGTTCGCGGCAGGAAATGGCTGATTACCTTGAGCGCATTCGCCCACAGTTGCTGTGCGATGAGCGCAGCCGCGAAGTCTTGCGACTGTTGCTGAACGCGCCCTCCCCCAGCCGTTTGGCCAAACCTTTCGGCAGTTTGATGATGCAGGCCGGCATCGATCTGTTGCCTGACTGGGCCAGTGACATGCTGGGCGTCAGCCAAAACCCGTTGCAACGCAAACTGATCCGCACCAGCGTCAATCGCAGCGCGCCGATGCTGCGCTGGGCGGTGCGAAATGGCTCGGTGCAGCGGGCTAAACGGCGGATGGGGTTGCTCACCTGAAAAGCTAAAAGCTTCGCGAGCAGGCTCGCTCCCACAGTGGATATGTGTCGAACATAAATGTGCAAACAGTTGAGATCTCTTGTGGGAGCGAGCCTGCTCGCGAAGGCAGCACCTCGGTGTGGCGCCAAGCTGTTAAACTCCCGCGCCAAATTCCCTCCTGCAAGGCGCCCAGCATGTCTTCCTTGAATCAGGCGCTGCGCGCCGCCCTCGAACATCGCCAGGACCTGCTTGCCGAACTGCATCAGCAAGGCACCGATTGCTATCGACTGTTCCACGGCAGCCAGGAAGGCGCCGGCGGCCTGACCATCGACCGCTATGGCCCGCAGCTGCTGGTGCAAAGCTTTCACCAGTCGCTGGAACGCGACTCACTGCTGCACCTGCACGAGACGATCAACCAGCATTTGGGCCTCGACACCCTGCTGGTCTACAACGACCGCTCCCGGGGCAATTCGCGCATCGACCGTGAAGACACGGTCTACCGTGCGAATGAGGCGGCGCTGGAGGATTTGGTTGGCCACGAATGGGGCCTGAATTACCGGGTTCGCGGGCGTCATGCCGGCCAGGATCCTCTGCTGTTCCTCGACCTGCGCAATACCCGTGGCTGGGTCAAAGCGCACAGCCAAAACAAAAGCGTGCTCAACCTGTTTGCCTACACCTGTGGCGTCGGCCTGAGCGCTGCGGCCGGTGGCGCCCGTGAGGTGTGCAACCTGGATTTCGCCGAGGGCAACCTGGCAGTCGGCCGTGAGAACGGTCTACTGAATCCGCAGTTGCCAGCCATGCAATTCGTCCAGTCCGATTACTTCCCGGCGATCCGCCAACTGGCCGGCCTACCAATCAGCCAGCGGCGCGGGCAGAAACTGCCGAGCTACCAACGCCTGGAACAGCGCCAGTACGACCTGGTGTTGCTCGACCCTCCCGCGTGGGCCAAGAGTGCTTTCGGCACCGTCGACCTGCTGCGCGACTACCAGAGTCTGCTCAAACCCGCGCTGCTGACCACCGCCGACAATGGCGTACTGATCTGCTGCAACAACCTGGCAAAAGTCAGCATGGACGACTGGCGCGAACAGGTGCTGCGTTGCGCAGAGAAAGCCGGGCGACCGGTGCGCGAGTGGACAGTGATGACACCGGGCGCTGATTTTCCGTCGATGGATCAGCAGCCGCCGCTGAAAACGCTGATCCTGCAGCTCTGACATTCACCCAAAAATTCAGTTAAATCCTGCAAAGCGTGGTCACTTCGGAACTGCAATCGCATGCCATACTCCAAGGCACTCCGATTCAGACAGATGAAGCCACACATGCCCAAAGGATTGATTCGCGCTATCGGCGCCTTGTTGACTGCTCTGGCCCTCTACAGCTTGCTGGGGTTTCTGATTTTACCGGGTATCGCGTTGCGGGTTGCCAACCAACAATTGGCCAACTACGCCACGGTGCCCGCCCACCTTCAGCGGATCGAACTCAACCCGTTCAGCCTGGAAGTCACCCTTTGGGGCCTGGTCATCGGCGAGCCGGGCAAAGAGCAGTTCGGCTTCGAACGCCTGTACGCCAACCTGCAAGTGGACAGTCTGTGGACCAAGGCCGTGCATTTGTCCGAGATCGAACTGGTCAAGCCCAAGACTGAAATCCTCTTCAGCAAGGACGGCAAGCTCAATCTACTTGGGCTATTCAAACTGCCAGCGAGCGAACCCACCCCCGCCGACCCGGATGCCAAGCCGTTTCCGCTGCGCATCGAGCGGATCGAATTGACCGGCGGCACCGTGCACTTTGAAGATGCCCGGCCAAGCGAACCTATCGAGTTCCTCTACGACAAACTCGACTTCGAGCTGAAAAACCTCAGCACCCTGCCCGACGACAGCGCCGACATGACCTTGGTGGCCATCGGCCCCAACGGCGGACAGGTCGACTGGACCGGCAACTTCAGCCTGATCCCGCTCGCCTCCGAAGGTAAGCTGAAAATCACCGATGGCAAGATGAAAGCCTTCTGGCCCTATGTGCGCGACGCAGTGCCCCTGGATCTCGAAAGGGGCATCATGAGCCTCAGTACCGACTACAAGCTCAATCTGTCCAAAGAAACCCAACTGCTGCTGAGCAATGTCGCTGTCAGCGTCGCGCCTTTCGCGATCAAGGCCCCGGACGGACGGCCGTTGGCGAAGCTTGAACGACTGGACATCAGCGAAACCACGGTAGACCTGGCCAAGCAACTCGTGGTGGTCGGCAAGATTCGCAGCCACAAGCTGGAAACCTGGGCCGCCCTCGAAGCCGACGGGCAACTCGACTGGCAAAAACTGTTCGCCAGCCAGCCGTCCAAACCCGCCGCCAAGGCCAAGGCTGAACCCGCCAGTACGCCAGCGGCAGCCGACTCACCCAAACCTGAACCGACGCCACCGGGCAAACCGTGGCAAGTGCTGCTCAAAGACGTGCAGCTGCGCGATTCCCAGGTACACCTGGCCGACCGCAAGGCGCAACCCGCTGTGGCGCTGGAAGTCGGCCCGTTGAATCTGGACCTGCAGAACTTCGACAGCCTTAACGGTTCGCCTTTTAATCTCAAGCTCGACACTGGCGTGGGCAAACAAGGCAAGGTTTTGGCCGACGGCGTGGTCAATCTCGCCCCGATCAGCGCCAAGCTGAAGGGGCAGACCAAAGACATCGACCTGCGTGTCGCCCAGTCCTACATCACCCCATTCATCCGCCTGGAACTGCGTAGCGGCATGCTCGGCAGTGATCTGGCGGTCGATCTGAAAAGCACTGAGCCACTGGCATTCAGCGTCACCGGCCGGGTTCAAGTCGATCAGTTGCACACCCTCGACACCCTTAAAACCCGCGACTTCCTCAAGTGGCAACAGTTGGTGCTCGAAGGCCTGAACTATCAGCACGGTGATAGCCTGTCGATCGACAAGGTCAACCTGTTCCAGCCCTATACGCGCTTCATGATCAACGAAGATCGCACCACCAACATCGATGACCTGTTGATCCCGCAATCGCCCGACACGGGCGCCAAAGCCACCGCCGCCAAACCGGCCAGCAACGACAAACCACTGGGCATTCACATCGGCGGTATCGCCATCAACGACGGCTCGGCCAACTTCGCCGACTTCAGCCTGACACCGAACTTCGCCACTGCCGTGCAACAGCTCAACGGGCAGATCGGCACCATCGACAGCCGTCAGGCAAAACCGGCCAGCGTGGATATCAAAGGCAAGGTCGACCGTTATGCACCGGTGACCATCAAGGGCGCGGTCAATCCGTTCGACCCGATGGCCAGCCTCGACATCGCCACCAGTTTCAAACGTGTGGAACTGACCACGCTCACGCCTTACTCCGGCAAGTTTGCCGGGTATCGCATCCGTAAGGGCCGGCTCAACCTCGACTTGCATTACCTGATCGTCAAAGGTCAGCTCAAGGCCGAAAACAAAGTGGTGGTCGAGCAACTGCAGTTGGGTGAAAAAGTCGACAGCCCGGATGCTGTGAGTCTGCCGCTGAAACTGGCGATTGCCTTGCTCAAAGACGTAGATGGCAAGATTTCCATCGAATTGCCTGTCACTGGCGACCTCAATAATCCGCAGTTCAGCGTCATGCCGATTATCTGGCAAACCCTGCGCAACCTGATCGTCAAAGCCGCCGCTGCGCCGTTCAAACTGATTGGCGGACTGGTCAGTGGCGGCGGTTCCGAGGACTTGGGCACCGTATCGTTCGCACCAGGCTCAAGCGATTTGAGCCAGGAAGCCGAAGGGGCGTTGGTCAAACTGTCCCAAGCCTTGAAGGAACGTCCGGCCCTGCGCCTTGAAATCGAAGGCACGGCGGCCGCCAGCAGTGACGGCCCGTTGATTGCCGAGCAACGCCTGGAACGGGAATACCAATACAACTACTACAAAATGCTCCAGCGTCGCGGTGACAAAGTCCCGGCCCAGGCCTCATTGCTGGTGGTCCCGGAAAACGAGAAAGGCCCGCTGTTGGAAGGCATCTACCGCACGCGCCTGAAGACTCAACCGCCGGCCGAATGGAAGGACCTGAGCAAGGAAGAACGCACCGCCAAAATGCGCGCCGACGTGATCAAGTTCTGGAGTACCAGTGACGTGCTGTTGCGTCAATTGGGGCAGGAGCGCGCGAGCAGCATCAAGGACTATCTGGTGGATAAAGGTCAGCTGGCCGACGACCGTGTGTACTTCATCGACGCCAACCTTGGCGAAGCGCAAAGTGACGGCCGGGTGGTGACGCCGTTGCATCTGGATGCCGAGTGATGCTCGGAAGATTGGTCAGCAGCCATCGAACTCACCACCATTTTGAGTGACCAAAAATCCATTGTAGAAGTGAGCCTGCTCGCGATGGGGATCGGACATTCCAGATAGATGTCGCCTGACACTCAGCTATCGCGAGCAGGCTCGCTCCCACAGTTGTTTTGTGCCACCCAAATAGAACAGGCCCCTGACACGATTGTCGGGGGCCTGTAATGACCACATCCTTATGGCCGTTCGCATGAACGCCTAAGAAGTGGCAGCCGTATTACTCAGCCCGTCTGCCACACCTTCTCCCGGTCCAGGCGAGAAGTCTTGCCTTACTCGGCTTTCAGGCCGTCAGCGGAGACCGCTTTGACGCCTTTGATTTTCTTGGTGATCGCCACTGCGGTGGCTTTCTGGGAATCAGTCACTGCAACAGTGGACGACAGTGACACGACGCCTTTGTTGGTTTCGACTTTGATGTCGGTGCCAGGAATGCCTTTTTCGGTCAGCAAGTCGCTTTTAACTTTGGTCGTGATCCAGGTATCGGAAGTAACTTCCTCGACCTTGGCAGCTTCACCAGTAGCCACTGTCAACGGGGCTTGAGTGGTGGTGGTCTGCGCGAATGCAGCGTTGGCCAGCGTCAGGGTCAGCGCGGTAGCAGTAGCGGCAGCGATAGCGAACTTCTTCATACGAGTAACTCCTGTTTTTCTAGAAAGTCTGCTGGTTGTCTTCGCAGCAGGGTTACTGGGTAGAGTGCGAACGCTGTGCCAACGTTGAGACAACAACTAAATCGTTATAAATCAATATGTTATAAATATTGCGAATTTTCGAAATCATGCAAAATGCATGACCAGGCAAAACTCTGCATGCAACTTGCGGGTTTTCACAAAGTTCCTAACACCCTGAATTTTTTGCCTTTTTTGCAGTAGCCAGGCATTCGACAAACAAAAAAAGCCCCGCAACCGAAGCAGCGGGGCCGTGTTGGGCGTCAGCGTTTACGAGGCGGAACTGGTGCAGGCTTTAGGTAAGTAATCTTGGTCAGCGGAACTGATACACGACCAGCCATTGGCCGCATCACGCTTCAACGTAATGGTCTTGCTCAGCACTGGCCCTGGGGCATTCAAAATCGTGCAGGTGATGGTGCCATTGCCTGTGGCCACTGCGCCGGTGACCGCGACGGTGCAATTGCTGGTCGTGGCATTACCCGCCGGCGCCACGTTGGCTACCGTTGGCGCAATGCCTTGGTTGATCGCATCTTCATACGGCACCTTCATCGCGGAAATCTCGGCCAGGCCAGCCGTCAACTTCGCCCTGGCCTGATATTTGGAATACATCGGCAACGCAAACGTCGCCAGAATCCCGATGATCGCCACCACGATCAGCAGTTCGATCAGGGTAAAACCTTTCTGAGTCTTCATAGACAAGCTCCATGCATGAGTCGAAAGCTCATGATCTGAAAGAGCATCAGCACAGCCCATGCCAAGCGCTACAGCCCTTGTTCGCGGGGCGGCGAGTCGAATCAAGGACCGTTCCTACCCCCAGGAACCGCACTATCTGACACTTTTTGTCACCTCAAGGCCGCTGGTTTGGCTCAGCGCCTTGACTAGGCTATAAGCCATGAAGAAATCAATCGGGTCACCAAGGACTGAACATGTCGGTCAAAGCAGCAAAAACAAATGTCTACGCTTGGGAAGGCACAGACAGGAAAGGCACCAAGATGATCGGTGAGTTGAGCGGCCAGAACCCGGCGTTGATCAAGGCCCAACTGCGCAAGCAAGGCATCACCCCCGGCAAGGTGCGCAAGAAATCCGCGTCGATTTTCAACGTCGGCAAACGCATCAAGACTCAGGACATCGCCCTGTTCACCCGGCAGATGGCGACCATGATGAAAGCCGGCGTGCCGCTGTTGCAGTCGTTCGACATTATCGGCGAAGGCTTCGATAACCCGGCCATGCGCAAACTGGTGGACGAGTTGAAACAGGAAGTCGCGGCGGGTAACAGCTTCGCCGCGTCCCTGCGCAAAAAGCCGCAGTATTTCGATGAGCTCTACTGCAACCTGGTGGATGCCGGCGAGCAGGCCGGCGCTCTCGATACTTTGCTGGAACGGGTGGCGACCTATAAGGAAAAGAGCGAAAGCCTGAAGGCAAAAATCAAGAAAGCCATGACCTACCCATTGGCCGTGGTGTTTGTCGCGATCATTGTCACGGGGATTCTACTGGTCAAGGTGGTGCCGCAGTTCGAGTCGGTGTTCAAAGGTTTTGGTGCCGAACTGCCTGCCTTCACGGTGATGGTCATCGGCCTGTCGGCGTTCATGCAGCACTGGTGGTGGGTGATGCTCGGTGTGCTGATCACGGCGATTTTCGGCGTGCGCCACGCTTTCAAGAAATCCCCGGGCTTTCGCGACTGGCGGGACACCTGGCTGTTGAAACTGCCCCTGATCGGCACGCTGATGTACAAGTCTGCCGTGGCCCGCTACGCCCGAACGCTGTCGACTACCTTTGCCGCCGGCGTGCCATTGGTCGAAGCATTGGAGTCCGTGGCCGGTGCGACCGGCAACATCGTGTTCAAGCGTGCGGTCCTGCGCATCAGGCAGGACGTGTCGACCGGCATGCAACTGAATTTTTCCATGCGCACTTGCGGCGTATTCCCCAACATGGCGATTCAAATGACGGCCATTGGTGAAGAGTCCGGCGCACTGGATGCCATGCTTGACAAGGTCGCGGGCTTCTACGAAGACGAAGTAGACAACATGGTCGATAACCTCACCAGCCTGATGGAACCATTCATCATGGTCGTGCTGGGTGTTATCGTCGGGGGCCTGGTGGTTGCGATGTACTTGCCCATCTTCCAACTCGGCTCAGCGATCTGACATGCCATTGAATGAAATTCTGACTGTTTACCCAGCGTTCTTCGTGACCCTCGCATTAGTGGTGGGCCTGGTCGTGGGCAGCTTCCTCAATGTGGTGATCTGGCGCCTGCCGAAAATGCTCGACCGCGAATGGCGGCTACAAGCCCATGACGTGCTGGGTGTACCACCCGAAGCACCCGGCCCGACCTACAATCTGATGCTGCCCCACTCCCATTGCCCGCAGTGCGACCATCGAATTCGCGCATGGGAAAACATCCCGGTGCTCAGTTATCTGTTTTTACGGGGGCGATGCTCGAACTGCGCCGCACCTATCGGCAAGCGCTATCCGCTGACCGAACTGACTTGTGGCCTGCTCTCGGCGTTTATCGCCTGGCATTTCGGTTTCGGGTGGCAGGCCTGCATGGTGTTGGTCCTGACCTGGGGCTTGCTGGCGATGAGCCTGATCGACGCCGAGCACCAACTGCTGCCGGACGTGCTGGTACTGCCGCTGTTATGGCTGGGGTTGATCGTCAACAGCTTCGGGGTCTTCGTATCATTACATGAAGCTCTTTGGGGGGCGGTGGCCGGGTACATGGCGTTGTGGTCGGTTTTCTGGCTGTTCAAGCTGCTTACCGGAAAAGACGGTATCGGCCACGGTGATTTCAAGTTACTGGCCATGCTCGGGGCGTGGGGTGGCTGGCAAATTCTGCCGCTGACGATCCTGCTGTCATCGCTCGTGGGCGCCATTCTCGGGGTGATATTGTTGCGTCTGCGCAACGCAAAAACCTCGTCGCCAATCCCCTTCGGCCCCTATCTGGCGATTGCCGGCTGGATTGCCTTGCTCTGGGGTGGTCAAATAACCGACTTCTATTGGCAGTTTGTCGGTTTGAAATGAATACCCCTGTGGAAAAACCCTGGATTCTCGGCCTGACCGGCGGCATCGGCAGCGGCAAAAGCGCGGCCGCCCAACACTTCATCGACATGGGCATCCACGTCGTGGACGCCGATCACGCGGCGCGCTGGGTGGTGGAACCGGGTCGCCCGGCGCTGACCGCCATCGCCGAACACTTCGGACCTGGTGTGCTGCAAGCCGACGGACAACTGGATCGTGCGGCCCTGCGCGCATTGATCTTTGAAGTGCCGGAGGAACGCCGGTGGCTCGAAGGCTTGTTGCATCCGTTGATCGGTGAAGAAATCGCTCACAATCTGGCCAAGGCACAATCGCCTTACGCGATTCTGGTTTCGCCGCTGCTGATCGAGTCCGGGCAGACCGCCATGACTCAACGCGTCCTAGTAATCGATGCCCCGCAACAGTTACAAATCGAACGCACCTTGCAGCGTGACCAGACCACTGAACAACAGGTCCAGGCGATCCTCAAGGTCCAGACCAGCCGCCAGGACCGCGTGAGCCATGCCGACGATGTGGTGGTCAACGACCGCGACCTCGCCTGGCTGCACAGCGAGGTCGAACGCCTGCATCACTTTTACCTTACTTTGCGTGGAGGCCAGTCATGAGCCAGACCCCAACCGTCCAATGCCCAACCTGTGGCGCTCCTGTTGAATGGAGTGCCGAGAACACCTTCCGGCCGTTCTGCTCGGATCGCTGCAAACTGATCGATCTCGGGGCATGGGCATCGGAAGAACACAAGATTCCGGTCAGCCCGGACGCCGAGGACGACCTGTTCAGCGAAGACTTCGAACCGCGTCACTGAGGTTCAAGGCCGCATAAAACCGTAGTCCTGGTCGTCATCGAGGTTTTCCGCGAGAAAACGCAACTCGTCGGCCAGGTCTTCGGTACTGCGCACTGCCTTGCTTTGCTCTACTACCGCGCTGAGCAAGGCGCGCAGGCTCAAGCCCGGATCAAACCCCACCTCCTGCGCCCCATCCAGACTCTGACGCAACTCCTGCCTCGCCCACTCGTACACACTCATACCGATGCTCCTGAAGGTTTTGTCGAGCATGAATTCGTCGATGAAGTGCCGATGTGATGTGGATCAAGACTTCGGATCGTCGTCTTTCCAGGGGGCCGAAAGGTAGCGCGTGCGATTGAACGTCTCCAGCCATTCTGGGCAAAACACCACCAGCGCGCTGACGATCATGCCGTTGATGAACGCTTCCGGAAAAATCAGCAGCCACAGATAGCCGACAAAATCTTCCAGCCAATACGGCATGGCAAAACGTTCGTCGAACCACAGCACCCACAACGCCAGCAGCAGGCACAACAACGCCGACAGCGCCGCCGCAAAAAAACCGGAACAAAAGATATACACAAAGAGGTTACGCGGCTGCGCCCGCTCCACCCGGATGGCGATGCACTCAGTGACCAGCACCGGCAGTAAAATCAGCAGCGCCCCGTTTACGCCAACGGCGACCAGGTCCTGACGCCCGAGCAACACCAGCCCGAACTGCGCAATCAAGCCGCCGATGATCGCCAACGGCCAATCCAGCAGCAGGGTCACGGCTGTCATGCCGATGAAGTGATAAGACACGCCAGTGTCGAAATCCCGCCGCACCAGCCACAGCATAAACAGCGCGAACACCGTGCCAAACAGCAAATGCTGGCGGCGGCTGTCTGTGAATAGCTCAACCCAGGGCGTGCGCCAGATGGCCCAGAGCAGCACAGGCACATAGATCAGCCAGCCGACCGTCAGCGTCTGCGGTGACAGCAACTCGGCACCAATCATGGTCGGGCCTTCTCTAGCGCCTCATGTAGCTGCGCGGCCGTGGCATATTCGTGTTGTGCCAACAATTGGCCGTCCTTGAGTTGCAGCCACAGTACTTTGTCCTCAGCCCCGGGGTAGCGCTGCGCCACACGCCCCTCACGGTCCAGCATTACCCGGTAGGAATAATCGCGCATGGCCGGAATGGCAAACATCTTCGCAATCAACCGTGGCATGCGCTGGATGTCCGCTAAAAATACGACGTGCCGCGCCTCCAGATAGCCTTTTGGCTGGCCTTGCAGTGCAGCCTCTACCAGTTTGGCGGCGTCCATACTTCGCGCCACCAGCAGCGTCCGAGCCTGATTATCTAGCGTGAACGCCTGGTCGTACTGATCGAGCAAGGTCCAGGGCGCCAGTCGCTCGCCCACTTCCAGTGCCTGGGCCCACAAGGGCAGAAAACTGAGCAGCAACACCGGCCAATATTTCACCTTCAACCCCTTGTCCTATCGCTTCTGCATGATGGCCATCAGTCTACACCGCCCTTTCAGACTGCCCAGTGACGTCCATTGCCGGTAAACGCTTTCTGCTTGTCGCATTTGAACGCTAAGCTTGGGCCTATGGATGACTCAGATTATTTACGCCTGCTGACCATCGCGGCCGAGCAAGCCAACGCGTTCCTGTCCAATGCCCGCAAATGGGAGCGTGAGCGTTGGGTGTGCCAGCGCCTGCTGCAAGGCTTGAACATTCCCTACCGCGCCGACGAGTTCGCCCCGGCCGGCGAGCCGCCGGACGTATTGTTTCGGGAGGCGAATTTCGAGGTGTTCTTCGTGCTCGATGAGGGCCGGCGACTGAACGACGAATGGCGCGACGAACTGCAACGTCGGCGCAGTGCGTTTTCCCTGAGTCAGTTAGTGCGACGCGAAGCCAAACCCAAACGCATCCCCGCCAATGAGTTTTTGCTGAGACTGGCGCCGACCTTGCGCAAAAAAGCGCACAACTACAAAGAACGTGGCATGGACCTGGGGGAGCTCGACATCATCGCCTTCGCCAGCCTCAAGCGCGAAGTGCTGGACCTCAACAGCCATTTTCCACCGCCGACCGAATACCTGCGCCAGGGCTGGCGTTCGCTGTCACTGGTCGGCCCGACGTTCGCCCGGGTGCTGTTCGCGCACCCGGATGCACCGGACTTCTTGCGCAGTAATCTGGGGCGCAGCATCGTCTTCGATGTCGGAATCAGCCTGTGAGCCCATTGCAGGAATTGATCGCGCAAGTCCCGCAAACCGGCCGCGTACGCTGGATCGGCGTGCGCCCCGAACCTCACGTACCGATGATCGAACTGGATGCCGTGGAAGCGCGACTCGAAGCCGGTTTGACCGGCGATCAAGCCCGCCCTGGCGTGCGTAACGCGCGGCAGGTGACGTTGATTCAGTGGGAGCATCTGGCGGTGATCAGTTCGTTGATGGGCCGCACGGACGATCAGCCGGTATTACCTAATGATTTGCGGCGCAACCTCGTTATCAGCGGTATCAACCTGTTCAGCCTGAAGGGTCGGCGCTTCCGGATCGGTCAGGCGATTTTCGAAACCACCGGCTGGTGCCAGCCTTGTGCGCGCCTTCAAAACAACCTCGGCCCCGGGACTTTTCAGGCCGTGCGCGGACATGGCGGAATCACCACCCGAGTGATACAAAGTGGAATCATTCGCCTGGACGACACGGTGAGCGTCGAGCCTGTCCCGGACAGCGGCTATGCTCCGTTCAACGTTCGTTAACTCAGCCTGTAGCTTCTACACATTCAGCAACGTCTACTGACGAGGCCTTTATGACCAGCCGCCTGAACCCCGACGACCAAAAGCATGTCGAAGAGTACCTGCACTTGTCCCAGCACCGAGTCGAGCGCCGTCCTTTCCGGCCGTGGATGCTCCTGGTGGTGGTACTGGCAGTGACCATTGGTCTGGGCCTGTTGAGCCGATTTATCAGTTACCTGACGCTATGAGCAGCATCGCGCTCGCTCGGTTGACTGCACCGATTTCTTTTAGCCTTGCGAGATATCCCCATGACTCATCGTATTGTCATCGTTGGCGGCGGCGCCGGCGGTCTGGAGTTGGCTACCCGTCTGGGTAAGACTCTGGGCAAGCGCGGCACGGCCAGTGTGATGCTGGTCGACGCGAACCTGACCCACATCTGGAAACCGCTGTTGCACGAAGTGGCGGCCGGGTCGCTGAACTCCTCCGAAGACGAACTCAACTATGTTGCCCAGGCCAAATGGAACCACTTCGAGTTCCAGCTGGGGCGCATGAGCGGGCTCGATCGCACGCAGAAAAAAATCCAGCTGGCCGCCACTTACGACGAAGCCGGTCTGGAACTGGTGCCCGCCCGCGAAGTGGGTTACGACTCGCTGGTGATTGCCGTCGGCAGCACCACCAACGATTTCGGCACCCAAGGCGCGGCGCAGCACTGCCTGTTCCTCGACACGCGCAAACAGGCCGAGCGTTTCCACCAGCAACTGCTCAACCACTATCTACGCGCCCATGCCGGGCAAACCGACAAAGTCGAACAGATCAGCGTGGCCATCGTTGGTGCCGGCGCTACCGGCGTTGAACTGGCCGCCGAGCTGCACAACGCTGCGCATGAACTGGCCGCTTATGGTCTGGATCGGATCAAACCGGAAAACATGCACATCACCCTGATCGAAGCCGGGCCACGGGTATTGCCTGCCCTGCCGGAACGTATCGGCGGGCCTGTGCATAAAACCCTGGAGAAACTCGGGGTCAACGTCATGACCAATGCCGCGGTCAGTGAAGTCACGGCCGACAGCCTGATCACCGCCGATGGCAAAGTGATCAACGCCAGCCTGAAAGTCTGGGCCGCCGGGATTCGGGCTCCGGGTTTCCTCAAGGACATCGACGGTCTGGAAACCAACCGCATCAACCAGCTGCAAGTGCTGCCAACCCTGCAAACCACCCGCGACGAGAACATCTTCGCCTTCGGCGATTGCGCGGCCTGCCCGCAACCGGGCACTGATCGCAATGTACCGCCGCGTGCCCAGGCGGCGCACCAGCAGGCTTCGTTGCTGGCCAAATCGCTGAAGCTGCGGATCGAAGGCAAGGCGTTGCCGGAGTACAAGTACACCGATTACGGCTCGCTGATCTCGCTGTCGCGTTTTTCGGCTGTGGGTAACTTGATGGGCAACCTGACCGGTAGTGTGATGCTGGAAGGCTGGCTGGCGCGGATGTTTTATGTGTCGCTGTACCGTATGCACCAGATGGCGCTGTATGGCGCGTTTCGTACGGCGATGCTGATGCTGGGCAGCAAGATCGGGCGCGGAACTGAACCGCGACTCAAGCTGCACTGACACACATCCAACTGCGGGAGCGAGCCTGCTCGCGAAGAGGCCATTACATTCAACCTCTGTGTTGACTGTTACACCGCCTTCGCGAGCAGGCTCGCTCCCACATTTTTTAGTCATCAACGTATAAATCTGTGTCTCACTGTATCTCCCCCCGCGTTTTTGCCCCTTCGATTACAAACTCCCCCCTTGCGCGACACAGTAGCGATACACCACTCCCGCTAAATGGCCACACCCGAGCAAGGCACCACGCCTGCGCAGGTTTATCGCCGCACTTACGTGGCAACCCGTTATCAAGCGGTTGTGTCGTGCAACCCAGGAGAATTGAAATGTCCCGTACCACCAAAAACACTATCGGTCTGCTTGGCGCTGTTTTGGCCGGTGGCATGATGTTGACCGGCTCCGTATTCGCTTCGCAGCCGTTGACTCAAGGCTATCTGCTGGCCTCGGCTGAACAGGTGGTGAAAACCCCTGAAGGCAAATGCGGTGAAGGCAAGTGTGGCGATGCATCGATGGCCAAAACCGACACCGATGACGACGGTAAAGTTTCCCGTGCGGAATTCCTGAAAGTCGCGCCGAAGTCCAATTTCGACAAGATCGACACCAACCATGACGGTTTTATCGACGAGCAAGAGGCTTACAACAACGTGAAAGCCAATTTCGAAGCCAACGGCAAGAAAATGCCAAAAGGTTTGTTCGAGCACCTGAAAGACCAAGACGGCGCCTAAGCCTCTGAGTACCACGCCCCGCTTTCTCCACCGAGAAGCGGGGCTTTTTTTCGGCAGACAAAAAAAATCCCCGTATCTTTCGATACGAGGATTTTTAATATGGTCGGGGTAAGGGGATTCGAACTCCTGACATCCTGCTCCCAAAGCAGGCGCGCTACCGGACTGCGCTATACCCCGGTAAAAAAAAGGCGACCTTTACAAGTCGCCTTCTTCGATCAGCGCTTTTGGCCTCTGATCTTAAGATTCGATTCCAGCGTTAACTGGTTTCAAAAATGGTGGGTCGTGTGGGATTCGAACCTACGACCAATTGGTTAAAAGCCAACTGCTCTACCAACTGAGCTAACGACCCAAAAATGGTCGGGGTAAGGGGATTCGAACTCCTGACATCCTGCTCCCAAAGCAGGCGCGCTACCGGACTGCGCTATACCCCGGTTTGAAATTGGCTCCGTGACCAGGACTCGAACCTGGGACCCAATGATTAACAGTCATTTGCTCTACCGACTGAGCTATCACGGAACTACATATTTCAATTTACAACGGTGAAGCTTTTTGCGTTCTCTTCGACCCGTTCGCATCGCTGCGTTCGTGTGTCTGAGGCGCGCTATTCTACAATCTTCAGAACCTCTGTCAACCCCCTAAATTGCTTTCAAGTTAATGATTTGCAACTTATTTTGGATTCCTGCTTGGGGAGCGGAAACCCTGGCGGGTGACTTACTGCGGGGCGCACTTTACAAGCCTTTTCCTTAGAGTTCAACAGCCTGGCGAAAAAAAGGCCTCGCAATGCGAGGCCTCATCAGTTTTGTTGCCTGGATGGGTCAGACGAATACGATTTCGTCGTTCTCCACCACACCCTTGGCGGTCTCGCCGGGCATGAAACGACCCGACAGAATCAACTGAGCCAGCGGATTTTCGATCCAGCGCTGAATCGCTCGTTTGAGCGGACGTGCGCCGTACACAGGGTCGTAACCCACCGCGATCAGCTTATCCATGGCCTCAGGACTCAGCTCCAGTTTCAGCTCACGCTCGGTCAGACGACTGCGCAGGCGTCCCAACTGGATCTCGGTAATGCCTGCGATCTGATCCCGCGCCAATGGCTCGAAGATCACCACTTCGTCGACCCGGTTGATGAACTCCGGCCGGAAGTGGGTGGAAATCGCATCCATCACCGCCGCACGCTGCGCTTCACGATCACCGACCAGTTCCTGGATCTGCACCGAACCCAGGTTAGACGTCATGACGATCACGGTATTCTTGAAATCCACCGTGCGGCCATGGCTGTCAGTCAAGCGGCCATCTTCCAGCACTTGCAGCAAGATGTTGAACACATCCGGGTGGGCCTTCTCGACCTCGTCCAGGAGGATCACCGAGTAAGGCTTGCGACGCACCGCCTCGGTCAGGTAACCGCCCTCTTCATAGCCCACGTACCCTGGTGGCGCACCGATCAGTCGGGCCACGGAATGTTTCTCCATGAATTCGGACATGTCGATCCGCACCATCGCCTCTTCGGTATCAAAGAGGAACTCGGCCAGTGCCTTGCACAGCTCGGTTTTACCGACACCGGTCGGGCCGAGGAACATGAACGAACCACTTGGGCGATTCGGGTCAGACAACCCGGCCCGCGAACGGCGCACCGCGTTGGAAACCGCGATCACCGCTTCGTCCTGACCAATCACACGCTGGTGCAACAGGCTTTCCATCTTCATCAGTTTGTCGCGCTCGCCTTCGAGCATTTTCGACACGGGGATACCGGTCCACTTCGACACGACTTCAGCGATTTCTTCTTCAGTCACCTTGCTGCGTAGCAACTGGTTTTCGCTTTTGCCGTGCTGATCAACCATTTGCAGGCTGCGCTCCAGGTCCGGGATCACCCCGTATTGCAGCTCGGCCATGCGGTTCAGGTCGCCTTTACGGCGTGCGGCTTCCAGCTCCTGACGGGACTGTTCGATTTTCTGCTGGATCTGCGCAGAACCCTGGACTTCGGCTTTTTCCGAATTCCAGATTTCTTCGAGGTCCGAGTACTCACGCTCAAGGCGTCCGATTTCTTCCTGGAGTTTTTCCAGGCGTTTGATCGCCGCTTCGTCGCTTTCTTTCTTCAGCGCCTGCGATTCCACCTTCAACTGAATCAGGCGACGCTCAAGACGGTCGAGCACTTCAGGCTTGGAGTCGATCTCCATCCGAATACGGCTGGCCGCTTCGTCGATCAGGTCGATGGCCTTGTCCGGCAACTGGCGATCAGTAATGTAGCGATGACTGAGCTTGGCTGCGGCGATGATGGCGCCGTCGGTGATCGCCACCTTGTGGTGAACCTCATAACGCTCTTTGAGGCCACGCAAAATCGCGAT
Source organism: Pseudomonas sp. GL-B-19 (assembly GCF_019956415.1). Classification (GTDB taxonomy): domain Bacteria; phylum Pseudomonadota; class Gammaproteobacteria; order Pseudomonadales; family Pseudomonadaceae; genus Aquipseudomonas. The sequence continues at coordinate 30,974 of NZ_JAHBDK010000027.1, read as the reverse complement.
GGTGTCTTCTTCGCTCGGCTCGTCCACCAGTACTTTCTGGAAGCGCCGCTCGAGGGCTGCGTCCTTCTCTATATATTGGCGGTACTCGTTGAGCGTGGTCGCGCCGACGCAATGCAGCTCGCCACGAGCCAGGGCAGGCTTGAGCATGTTGCCCGCATCCATCGAGCCTTCGCCTTTGCCAGCGCCGACCATGGTGTGCAGTTCGTCGATGAACAGAATGATCTGCCCTTCCTGCTTCGACAGCTCGTTGAGCAGCGACTTCAGGCGCTCTTCAAACTCACCGCGATACTTGGCGCCGGCAATCAGCGCCCCCATGTCGAGGGACAGCAGGCGCTTGCCTTTCAGGCCATCCGGCACTTCGCCATTGATGATGCGCTGGGCCAGGCCCTCGGCGATGGCGGTTTTACCCACGCCAGGCTCGCCGATCAGCACCGGGTTGTTCTTGGTACGGCGTTGCAGGACCTGAATGGTCCGGCGAATTTCATCGTCACGGCCGATCACCGGATCGAGCTTGCCTTCTTCGGCACGCTTGGTCAGGTCGACGGTGTATTTATCCAGTGCCTGGCGCGACTCCTCGTGGTTGGCGTCGTTGACCGCTTCGCCGCCACGCAGGTTATTGATCGCGTTTTCCAGGGCTTTCTTGCTCACGCCCTGCCCCAGCAACAACTTGCCGAGTTTGCTGTTTTCGTCCATGGCAGCGAGCAGCACCAGCTCGCTGGAGATGAACTGGTCGCCCTTCTGCTGGGCCAGGCGATCAGCCTGATTGAGCAGGCGCGCCAGGTCCTGCGACATGTTCACGTCGCCGGTCGGGTTCTGGATTTTCGGCAGCTGGTCGAGCTCTTTGGTCAGCTCTTTACGCAGGCTGTTGACGTCGAAACCGACCTGCATCAGCAGGGGTTTGATCGAGCCGCCCTGCTGTTCAAGCAAGGCCTGCATCAAGTGCGCCGGCTCGATGCCGGGATGGTCGAGGCCGACAGCCAGGGATTGGGCGTCGGATAGTGCTAACTGCAATTTGCTGGTTAAACGATCTATACGCATGGGTCACCTTCCTTTTGAGCAGGCCGGACCTATAAAACATCCTGAATGAAGAAACCTGCCAGATACCGCTATAGATGCGGTCGATTCCGGGAGTTTCAAGCGTCGTGATGTTGATGCAGATCAGCTCAGTCTAGCGTTCAAGCCAAATGAGGGAGGCAAACCGACCAGTGCGAGGGCTGCGGCGGTAAGAAAAGAAGCGCGGATCGGTCACGGTGCAGAAACCGCCGCCATAAATAGCAGTGACACCGCGAGCAGCCAGACGCAAACGCGCCAGCTCGTAGATGTCGGCCATAAATTTCCCGGCGTTTTGGCTTGGCACAAAAGCTTTGGCCGCGTCGGGTAATTGCTGCACGAAGATTTCGCGCACTTCCGGGCCGACTTCAAAGGCTTGCGGGCCAATGGCCGGGCCGAGCCAGACCAGCACGTCTTCTGCCGGTACGGCCAACGCGTCGAGGGTCGCTTCCAGCACCCCCGCCGCCAACCCGCGCCAACCGGCGTGCGCCGCTGCAACGCGGGTGCCGGCACGGTCGCAAAACAGCGCTGGCAAACAGTCAGCCGTCATCGCCGCGCAGGCGATACCGGGCGTGGCCGTCCAGCTGGCGTCAGCGGTGGCTACCAGGCTTGGATCCGCATGGGCCACGGCGATGCCGTGAACCTGTTGCAGCCAGGCTGGTTGAATAGAGAAATGATCGGTGAGGCGACGGCGGTTCTCGGCCACAGCGTCGGGGCTGTCGTCGACATGATCGCCGAGGTTGAGGCTGTCGAACGGCGTCAGGCTGACGCCGCCCGCACGGGTGGTCACACAGGCTTTCACCCCGGCAGGCGCAGGCCAGTCGGGAATCAGCCAGTCACTCATCCGATGAACGCCTCACGGTCTTGCTTGAGCAGGGTCAGCAACCAGACGAAATCGTCCGGCAATGGTGATTCCCAGCTCATGCGCTTACCGGTGGTCGGGTGATCCAGCTCCAGGAACCGCGCATGCAGGGCCTGACGCGGGAACGCCTTCAACGATTCGACCATGGTCACACTGGCTGCCGGCGGAATACGGAAGCGACCGCCGTAGGCAGGGTCTCCGACCAACGGGTAGTTGATGTGAGCCATGTGCACACGAATCTGGTGGGTACGACCGGTTTCCAGCTTCACCCGCACGTGAGTGTGGGAGCGGAAACGCTCGAGCACGCGATAGTGGCTGACGGCTTGCTTGCCACCTTCCATCACCGCCATGCGCTGGCGTTGCTGGCCGTGACGACCGATGGGCGCGTTGATCTTGCCACCCGCTGTCACCACACCGATCACGATGCATTCGTAGATCCGGCTTACGCTGCGGCTCTGCAATTGAGTGACAAGCTGTGTCTGCGCCTGAATGGTCTTGGCCACCACCATCAGACCGGTGGTGTCCTTGTCCAGGCGATGCACGATACCGGCACGGGGCACATTAATAATGTCCGGCACGTGGTGCAGCAAGGCGTTGAGCAAGGTGCCATCAGCGTGACCGGCAGCCGGATGCACCACCAGACCCGCAGGTTTGTTGATCACCAGGATGTCGTCATCTTCATAGACGATGTCCAGCTCGATGTCTTGAGCGATCCATTCGCCCTGAGCTTCCTGCTCGGCAGTCAGTTCAAGAATGGCGCCACCGTGAACGATGTCTCGCGGGCGGATAACCGCCCCATCCACAGTCAGGCGGCCGTCTTTGATCCAGGCGGAAAGGCGCGAGCGCGAGTGCTCAGCGAATAATTGTGCGGCGACTTGATCGAGGCGTTGGCCGCCCAATTCGGACGGCACCTCTGCGCGGAGTTCAATTTTATCGGACATGCTCAGACTAGGCGTCGGCACAGCTTTTGGTTTCAGCTGCGCGCTTGTGGTTAAATACGGCGTCTTTTGCCCCGAGGCTACACAACGGGGCGCTCATCATAACAGGACGGCCCCGCCCAAGACAGCGGCCGTCATAGGGACGCAAGCCGCCATGCAAGTGAAACACCTGCTGCTGATCGCCATCCTCGCATTGACCGCTGCTTGCTCATCGAAGGAAGTCGTAGACGAAAACCTTAGCGAAGTAGAGCTGTACCAGCAGGCTCAACAAGATTTGGACAAGAGTAGCTACACCAGCGCCATTGCCAAGCTGAAGGCTCTGGAGTCGCGTTATCCGTTCGGTCGCTACGCTGATCAGGCTCAACTGGAGCTCATCTACGCGAACTACAAAAACACCGAGCCAGAAGCTGCCAAGTCGGCCGCCGAGCGTTTCATTCGCCTGCACCCGCAGCACCCGAACGTGGATTACGCCTACTATATGAAAGGTCTGACGTCCTTTGATCAGGACGTTGGCCTGCTGGCGCGCTTCCTGCCACTGGACATGACCAAGCGTGATCCGGGTGCCGCTCGCGACTCCTTCAACGAGTTCGCCCAGCTGACTAGCCGCTTCCCGAACAGCCGCTACTCGCCAGACGCCAAGCAGCGCATGATTTACCTGCGCAACTTGCTGGCGGCCTACGAGATTCACGTTGGCCACTATTACCTGACCCGTCAGGCCTATGTCGCCGCTGCGAACCGTGGCCGTTACGTGGTGGAAAACTTCCAGGATACCCCGTCCGTCGGTGACGGCCTGGCGATCATGACTGAAGCCTACCAGCGTATGCATCTGGACGAGCTGGCGGCCACCAGCCTCGAAACCCTGAAGCTCAACTACCCGACCAACCCAAGCCTGGAAGACGGTCAGTTCAAGCCTTCGGTTGCCGAAGCTGACAACCGCTCGTGGATGAGCAAGGCCACACTGGGCCTGATCGAGTCCCGCCCACCACTGCCGCCGGGTGAAACCCGTGCCAACCAGGACGTGCAGAGACAGTTCCAGGATGCCAAGGAAGCGATTCCGAGCGAACTGAAGCCTAAAGATGGAAGTGGCGACGCAGTCGAAGAAGAGCAACACGAGTCCGAAGGCAACAACAGCGACCGCTCGTGGTTCAGCTACATGACCTTTGGCGTGTTCGACTGACACCGCCGGTTGTACAAAAAGGAGCCTTGCAAGGCTCCTTTTTTGTGGGCGTGATGATTACGCTGTGCGCTTGGCATCACCTTGGCTAAACTGCTGAATCACTCGTCATAAAGCTGCTCACCATGCTCCGTTTACTGTTCTGGATCGCCCTGATTGCCGCTGCGGTATGGTTCTGGCGCAAGTTCAAGGGCTCGGCTTCCGCCCCCAGGTCCTCCGCCGAGCTGGAGGCTGCTCCGATGGTCCGCTGCGCCCATTGCGGCGTACACCTGCCCCGCGACCGCGCGCTGAGCCTTCAACAACAGTGGTATTGCAGCCAGGCTCACCTTGAGCAAGGCCCGGGCCCTGGTGGTCGCTGAGACGCCCAGTCCCGGCGACAAACAGGCCCAGCGACTGCTGCGCCTTTATCACTTCTACCGCTTAAGCGTCGGCATCACTCTGGTGTTGTTGATGACCAGCAACCTCGACAACGGGTTGCTGGCGTTCGCCAATGACGACCTGCTGCGCAGTGGCAGCTGGTTGTACCTGGTGCTGAATATTCTGCTGGTGGTGTTTCTGGAAAACACCCGACGGCCGGCGCAGCTGTTCAGCCTCGCGCTGGTCGACGTCTTGCTGCTCTGCGGTTTGTTTTACGCCGCTGGCGGAGTGGCCAGTGGCATCGGCAATCTATTGATCGTGTCAGTGGCCATCGGCAATACCCTGCTGCGTGGACGTACCGGCCTGTCAATCGCCGCAGTCGGCGCACTGGGCATCGTCGGTTTGAGTTTCCTCCTGAGCTACAGTCACCCGGCCAGTCCCAACGATTACCTGCAAGTCGGCACGCTCGGCGCGCTGTGTTTTGCCGCGGCATTGCTGGTGCAAGGCCTGACAAGACGCTTGGAAGTCAGCGAACACCTCGCCGAACAGCGGGCCAGCGAAGTGGTGGGGCTCGAAGCACTCAATGCGCTGATCCTGCAACGCATGCGCACGGGCATTCTGGTGCTCGACGAGCAGCGGCGGGTGCTACTGGCCAATCACAGCGCATTGACTTTCCTGGGGCACAAAGCCCTCGACGGACAGCTGATCGATGATTTTTCGCCAATGCTGGCCGAACGTCTTCAGCTGTGGCTAAACAATCCGACCCTGCGCCCGCAAAACCTGAAAATCGCTGGCAACGGCCTGGAGCTGCAACCCGGTTTCATTGCCCTGAACCAAAGCCCCAACCACCAGATCCTGGTTTTTCTCGAAGACCTCGCTCAGGTCGCACAACAAGCACAGCAACTAAAACTCGCCGCCCTCGGTCGACTGACGGCGGGTATTGCCCATGAAATCCGCAATCCACTGGGCGCCATCAGTCATGCCGCGCAATTGCTGCGCGAATCCGAGGAACTCAAGGGGGCAGATCGGCGTCTGACCCAGATTATTCAAGACCACTCTCAGCGAATGAATCGGGTTATCGAAAACGTCCTGCAACTGTCCCGCCGCCAGCAAACCGTACCGCAACGGCTCGATCTGAAGCCGTGGCTGGAAAGGTTCGTCGCCGAAACCCGTGAGGGCACGACCGAGGGTCAGCACATTCACTTGCGTATAGGCTCAGGCGACTTCAACACCTTGATGGACCCGATCCAGCTCACCCAGGTTCTGGACAATTTGTTGCGCAATGCCTGGCGCCATAGCGCCCTGAATCACGACGCGGCCCAAGTCTGGCTCGAGTTGTTTGTTGATGCCGACACCCAGTTACCGATGCTCGAAGTGGTGGACAACGGCCCCGGCGTGGCGCCGGACCAGCAGGTGCATTTGTTCGAACCGTTTTTTACCACCAGTAGCCAAGGCACGGGCCTGGGGCTTTATCTGTCCCGTGAGCTGTGCGAAAGCAATCAGGCCCGCCTAGACTTCAAACCACGCCAAGGCGGCTGCTTTCGCATTACTTTTGCCCACGGACGGAAACAAAGTTGAACATGAGCCCACGGCCCAAAGTCCTGATCGTCGACGACGAACCGGATATCCGCGAACTCCTCGAAATCACCCTGGGACGGATGAAACTCGATACCTTCAGTGTCCGCAACCTGGGCGATGCCCAAGCCTTGTTGGCCCGGGAATCCTTCGATCTGTGCCTGACCGACATGCGCCTGCCCGACGGCACCGGCCTTGAGCTGGTGCAGCACATCCAGCAGCGTTACGCGCAAGTGCCGGTGGCGATGATCACCGCCTACGGCAGTCTCGAAACAGCGATCAACGCACTCAAGGCCGGCGCCTTCGACTTCCTGACCAAACCGGTCGACCTCACTCGGCTGAGAGAACTGATCACCAGCGCCCTGCGCTTGCCTGCACCGGGCGAGGCCAGCACGGCCATTGATCGCCGGCTACTGGGCGACTCCCTGCCCATGCGCAGCCTGCGCAAACACATCGACAAACTCGCGCGCAGCCAGGCGCCGGTCTACATCAGCGGCGAGTCCGGCAGTGGCAAAGAATTGGTCGCCAGACTGATCCATGAGCAAGGACCGCGAGCCCATCAACCCTTCGTCCCGGTCAACTGTGGGGCGATTCCGTCAGAGTTGATGGAAAGCGAATTCTTCGGGCATCGCAAAGGCAGTTTCAGTGGCGCCATCGAAGACAAACCCGGACTGTTCCAGGCCGCCCATGGCGGCACGCTATTCCTCGATGAAGTCGCGGATTTGCCTTTGGCCATGCAGGTCAAACTGCTGCGTGCGATTCAGGAAAAAACGGTTCGCCGGGTGGGCGAACAACAGGAAACGGTGGTCGATGTGCGCATCCTTTGCGCCACCCACAAAGACCTCGATGCCGAAGTCTCTGCTGAACGATTTCGCCAGGATCTGTACTACCGCCTCAACGTGATCGAACTGCGGGTTCCCTCATTGCGCGAACGCCGTGACGACATCGAACCACTGGCCAGCCATGTGCTCAAGCGCTTGGCAGCCGGCAGCGGCCAACCCGCCGCAACGCTCCTCCCACAGGCCCTGGACGCACTGAAAAATTACCGTTTTCCGGGCAATGTTCGAGAGCTGGAGAACGTGCTTGAACGGGCTCATACCTTGTGTGAAAACAAGCAGATTGAAGCCTGCGACCTGCGACTGGCCGAAGGGAATTGCACCGCAGAGACCGGCGTGCCGGACCTGACGCAGATCGACAATCTGGAAGATTATCTGGAAAACGTCGAGCGCAAAGTCATCCTCCAGGCGCTGGAGGAAACCCGCTGGAACCGCACGGCGGCGGCTCAGCGGCTGAGTCTTTCGTTCAGATCGATGCGTTACAGGCTCAAGAAGTTAGGGTTGGATTGAGGGCCCCTTCGTCGGAACGCCGCCCGGCGCCGGCTCGCTCCCACAGGGAGTTTGCGTCGTTCACAGATTAACTGTGGGAGCGAGCCTGCTCGCGAAGCGATCTGATAAACGACACACATCTAGCAGTCAGATCCGCCCCGTCGGCGCATACGGCGCAGGATCAATAATCGGCTCGCGGCCCAGCATCACGTCGGCAAACAACTGACACGACGCCGGCGCCAGCACCAGCCCATTGCGGTAATGCCCGCAATTGAGCCAAAGGCCTTCAAACCCTGGCACCTGACCGATGTAAGGAATGCCTTCAGGCGACCCCGGCCGCAATCCGGCCCAATGCCCGACCACTTCGGCATCCGCCAATGCCGGAATCAACTCCTCCGCCGACGCCTTCAGGCTTTCCAGCGCCGAATCGGTCGGCGTCTTGTCGTAGCCTTCATGTTCCAGCGTACTGCCAATCAGAATGTGCCCGTCGCGCCGGGGAATCGCATAACGTCCCTTGGCCAGTACCATGCTCGGCAAAAAATCCGCCGCGCACTGGTACAGAATCATTTGCCCTTTTACCGGTTCGACCGGTAGTTCCAGACCCAGGCTTTTCAGTAAATCCCCACTCCAGGCGCCGGCGGTCAGCACCACTTGATCACCAGCAATGGCACCCGTCGCAGTCTGCACACCGACGATTTGATCACCCTCACGAATGAACCCGCTGACTTCGCACTGCTCGTGGATCGTCACATTCGGCAGCGCCAGCAACGCAGCCTTCAGCGACTTCACCAGCCGTGGATTGCGCACATTGGCCACATCGGCCATGTACACCGCCCGCGAAAAACCTGCGCCCAACACCGGCACTGCATCGTGTACCGCAGAGATATCCACAGCACGCAGCGGACGATTCTCGCGCTTGGCCCAAGCCAGCGCCTCAGCCTCGTCATCCAGATCCAACCAGTACAGACCGGTAGTGTGAACCTCAGGGTCAACCCCGGTCGCAGCGAACAATCGCTCACCGAGCTGTGGATAAAAATCCTGGGACCAATGCGCCAACGCGGTGACTGCCGGGTTGTAGCGCCACGGGTACAACGGCGAAACAATCCCGCCACCGGCCCATGACGACTCCTGCCCGACGTTCGAACGATCCAGCAGCACAACGCTGTGCACTTCGGACGCGAGATTGAACGCCGTCAGCAGCCCAATCACGCCGCCGCCGACAATCACCACTTGCTGTTGCCTGGTCATGTTCAGATCCAACCGTTAAATAGACAGAGGGCGCAAATGACGCCCAAAACGAAACTCAGCCACCCCAGCAATCCTTGGCGGTCAACCCGTCTGTTGCATTGACCATGCTTCTGACACCGGTATTGGAGAGGGTGAAATCCCCGCACTTGTCGGTGGCCATACTCGTACCGGACTTGCGCACCGCTGTCAGCAGGAAGGTCTGGTCAGTGAGGGTCGGGGTAATGGTGTAATAGTCATTGCCGGCGCTCAGGCCAGTTGCTTCGGTGTAGACATTCTTCTGGGAGTAGTACCGTTCAAGAATCTGCGCCTGCTCCGATAACACTCCGGCAATTTCGCTGCGCCGGCCCTTATTCAGGTATTCGGTGAAGCTCGGGGCGGCAATGGTGATGACGATCCCAATGATCGCAATCACGATCATGATTTCGATCAGGGTAAAACCTCGGTTGGATCTACGCATGCCTCAACTCTCACTTACTGTATTTGTCGCCACATGATGCGACGGCTGCCGCCGCCGGTTTTTTCCACCACTGGGGTGATCACGTCTCCGGAATCATTTCCGGGGATGTCATTGGCAATGCCATCGGAGGCCGGATTATCGCCGATATAGATCACCCCGCTGGAAATTGCGTCGGGATTATCGACCACGCCATCGCCATTGCCGTCGAGCATCTTAACGCTGAACGCTTCGGGCAGCTTCAGGCAGATTGCCGTCAACCCCTGTCTGTCGCGATAGAAACCGTACCAATTGCCAGCGGCCAGACATCGACGTTTACTCGGGGTGGGCGGGTCCGGCGACGTAAAACAATAGGCCGGCATCGACAGGCACAGCAGCAACCCAACGCCATACCACCTCAGTCGCCATGTAATGTGGCGCTTAGTACTTCGCATAAATACTCTCCACGACACTGCGCGAGTTGCCCGCGATGCCGACGGCGGTCACCCGGTAAAGCGTCGCCGAGGTATTGCTCGGCACATTGACGGCGGTGAGCGTGGTGCCAATGTTCTGTACCCCGTAAAAGCCGCTGCCGGAAGCGATCCACGTCACGCCAGAACTGGCGTTGCGGCCGGCGGTAGTGAGGGTCGTGGCCTCGGCCGGCGGTGCGCACTGGCTGCAAACCGGCAATGAATAAGTGTCGAGTTGCACTGCGCTTTCACCCACGCGCAACGCGGCTTCTGCGCCCTGGAACGACTGGTTGCGCAAGCTCACGCTGCCGGCCATTTTTTCCTGCAGGGTGGCGTTCTGCATCGAAGACAGGCCGATCAACGTCAGCAACAGCAGAAACACCAGGCTGACCAGCAGCGCCATCCCGCGTTGAGCGTGAGATGTCATGACGGCTCTCATGGCAAGCGGTTGCGCAAGGCGGCAACCACGCTGAAGGTTTGGTTGTGTACCCGGTTGTTCGGGTCCGCGAGGGTCAGACTCAGCCGTACGCTGCGAATCCGTGCCGGGTCTGACGGGTTGCTGCTGTAACTGGAGGCGGCCACACCGGTGGCCGAACTGGCGAGGCCGAAGCTTACGTTGAAAGCCTCCACGTGGTTCACCAGCACGTACTGGGTGGGCGTGCCGACGCCGGCCCCCATCAGTACCTGGTTATTTTTGAAGCTGTAGATCAAGCGCCGTATCGGAAACGCCAGAAACCCCGTCGCGGGTTTGCGCAAGCCGGTGTACGCCGTCGCCGAGTTTCGGCAGTCAGAAATGACCGTCCAGGCTGGCACTCCGCCCGCGCCGCCGACATCCGCCGTCACCAGGGTCAGCTTGCGGTTGGCGTTGTCCCAACTGATGGGCGTTATCTGACTGGCGTTGAAATCACCCGCATCACTTGAGTCAGTAATGGCCCCCAGACAGCCGAACATGCCGACCATGCGGATTTCCTGGATCATCTTGCTCAATACAAATCGCGCGTCTTCCTGCATGGCGGCGGAGGCGTTCTGGCTGACGTAGGTATTTTTAGCCGCGATGAAAATCTGCACGACGCCCAGTACTACGATCAGACTCAACGCCAGCGCAATCAGCAACTCGATCAAACCGAACCCTCGGCTGGAGCGGCTCATGGCGTGGACACCGGGTCGACCGTGGCGCGACTGGTCAAGACGAAACTGCGGCGCGAATTGGCGGTATTGGCGGCGCGCGAGTCATCCCAGGTGATGGTGATGGTGTAGACCCGCTGGTTCAACGCCACACTGCCGGTGGCCGTCGCGCCGCCGAAATTGACGATGTTGGTGGTGAAATCGTAGAGATCCTGATCGCGGGCGACACTCTGGTTGCCCGAGGTCGGCGGCGTGACGGTGTAATCAGCGCCGGAATTGGCGCGGATGCGGTCCATCATGTCATAGGCGATAAAACTGGCCTGGCTGGTCATCCGTGAACTGTCGGTGTACTTCAGCGCATTGAGCTGAATCGCCGCCGCCCCCAATAGCCCCACCGTCAGTATCAACAACGCAACCAAGACTTCGATCAGCGTCATGCCCTCCTGTGCACGCTTGCTCCATCCCCTCATCCGCAACTTCCACCCAATAGAATTCGTCCGTTCAAACACACATTCAGCGTCCTGCTTTGCGTCCCCCGTACATAGTTGATAACCACGGCAGTCGACGGTGCCGACAAACCGCCCAGGTTGTTGAAGTCCAGCGCGGTCACTCCTGAGGTTAGCGTCAGGGTGGCGCCGCTGCTCGTCGCTGGAACAACCCGCAATACATTGGCCGGTGTGCCAGTACCGTCATAGACCGTCAATTCACCGGTCCAAACGCTGTCACCGGCTGTCGGGCGGACTCGAGTGGTGATGCCACGGTTGATGGCCTCCAGTCGGGCGAAGTTGAGTCCGCGCTGCAAGTCGCCGATTTCTGTATCGGCCCTGGTGGTTTGCACCGAACGGGTAAACGCCGGCACCGCCAGGGTGATCAAGATCAGAAACACCGCGAGCGCAATCAGCAGCTCGATCAGCGTGAAACCTTTTGTACGATGATCCATCGGTGCCCTCAGTTGCCGTCGGCTATACCTGCCACTACACGCTAGAAAACTCGACCGGCGCAGGCAGGTTGTTTGCCATCCCCCCCGCAGGGACCGCGCGGGTCACAACACTCCAGGGAAGGAAATGCCATGCATCAGCAAGGTTTCAGCCTGATCGAACTGCTTATGGGACTGGCGATTGCCGCAATTGTTCTGCTGTTGGTCAGTCCGGCGTTCGCAGCACTCACTGAATCGAACCATCGAGAGCAGGCGGCGCACGCGCTGGTCAGTGGGATACGCAACGCCCGAACCTTGGCCATCACGCGCAACCAGGCCGTTGTAATTCATGGCATCAACGGGGATTGGGGTCAGGGTTGGCGGATCATTCTGGACATCAGTGGCAAAGGGCCGAAGGACAGCAGCAATCCGCTGCTGGTTGAGCGCGCCAGTGGCGCTCGGGGGGCGATTGTCGGCAATGGGCCGGTCAGGCGTTACATACGATTCAGCGGGATAGGCGAACCCCAGATGCCCGGACGGGCGTTTCAAGCGGGGACAGTGCACTTTTGCGCGGCCCGCGAGCCGGTCAGCCAGCTCCAGGTGGTGCTGGCCGCTACGGGTCGCGTCAGCCTGCGCAGCAAAAAAGCCGAGCAGGCGCTATGTCCGGGTGGGAAACGCTTCAGAGCAACGAGCGCACGCGCAGCTCTTTAGGCATGGAGAACGTGATGTTCTCCTCGCGACCGGCCAGTTCATCGGCACCGGTTGCACCCCAGGCCTGCAATTGCTGAATTACCCCACGCACCAACACTTCCGGAGCAGAAGCGCCGGCGGTAATGCCGATACGCTCGACACCATCAAACCAGCTCTTTTGCAGGTCTTCGGCGCCGTCGATCAGGTACGCCGGGGTGGCCATGCGTTCGGCCAGCTCACGCAAGCGATTGGAGTTGGAGCTGTTCGGGCTGCCGACCACCAGCACCACGTCGCATTCGTCGGCCAGTTGCTTAACGGCGTCCTGACGGTTTTGCGTGGCGTAGCAGATGTCGTCCTTGCGCGGGCCACCAATCGCCGGGAAGCGCGTACGTAGCGCGTCGATCACACGACTGGTGTCGTCCATGGACAGGGTGGTCTGGGTCACGAAGGCGAGTTTTTCCGGATTGTGTACCTGCAATGCGGCGACGTCTTTCTCGTCTTCGACCAGGTAAATCGCGCCACCATTGCTGCCATCGTACTGGCCCATGGTGCCTTCGACTTCCGGGTGACCGGCATGGCCGATGAGGATGCATTCACGACCATCGCGGCTGTAACGTGCGACTTCGATGTGCACCTTGGTCACCAGCGGGCAGGTCGCGTCGAACACCTTGAGGCCACGGCCGGCGGCTTCGGTACGCACCGCCTGGGAAACGCCGTGGGCACTGAAGATCACGATGACGTCGTCTGGCACCTGATCCAGTTCCTCAACGAAGATCGCCCCGCGAGCACGCAGGTCTTCGACGACGAACTTGTTGTGGACCACTTCGTGGCGCACATAGATCGGCGGCCCGAACACTTCGAGGGCGCGGTTGACGATTTCGATCGCTCGGTCCACTCCGGCGCAGAAGCCACGGGGGTTGGCGAGTTTGATTTGCATGCTGTGCCTCGTGTCTTGCGCGCAGGAAATTGAAACATTGCAACTCACTGTAGGAGCTGGCTTGCCAGCGATGAGGCCATCAGCTTCAACGCTAGTCTTCAAGGCCTCTTCGCCTTCAAGCCGGCTCCTACAGAAAAGCGTTTTACAACGATTTGACGTTGATGATCTCGACGTCAAAGGTCAATGTCTTGCCGGCCAGCGGGTGGTTGAAGTCGATGGTCACTTGCTCATCATCGAATTCTTTCACAACACCTGGCAGCTCAGTATTTGCCGCATCGTTGAAGATCACCAGCAGACCCGGCGACAGGTCCATGTCCTTGAACTGTGAACGCGGGATGATCTGTACGTTCTGCGGGTTCGGTTGACCGAAAGCGTTTTCCGGCTGAATGGTCAGCGTACGCTTGTCGCCCGCCTTGAAGCCGAACAGTGCCGCTTCGAAACCTGGCAACAGGTTGCCGTCGCCGACCTGAAAGGTCGCCGGGGCTTTGTCGAAGGTGCTGTCGACGGTGTCGCCGTTCTCCAGGCGCAGTGCAAAGTGCAAGGTGACTTCCGTGTTCTGGCGGATGCGTTGCTCAGCCAATACCTGTTCAGTCATGAACGGCTTCTCCGGTCTTCTTACTTTTGAACATATCCAGTGCCAGCATCACCGCACCGACAGTAATTGCGCTGTCGGCAAAGTTGAACGCCGGGAAATACCAGCGGTTCTGCCAATGCACCAGAATGAAATCGATCACATGGCCCAAGGCGATGCGGTCATACAAATTGCCCAGCGCGCCGCCCAGCACTAGCGCCAAGGCGACAGCCAGCCAGGTTTCGTTGCGCCCAAGACGCTTGAGCCACACCACCAGCACCGCACTGACCAACACAGCGATCAGGGCAAACAACCAGCGCTGCCAGCCGGAGCTGTCAGCCAGGAAGCTGAACGCCGCGCCGGTGTTGTAGGCCAGGGTCCAGCTGAAGTAATCGGGGATCACCACGATTTGCTGGTACATCTCGAGCTTGCCTTCAAAGTAGAACTTGCTGGCCTGGTCGATGACCAGGACCAGCAAACTCAACCAGAGCCAGCTCAGCCGTCCGAAACGGCCAACGGCATTAGGCATAGTGACGGACCTCGCCAGCGCCGCTGATGTTGTCGACGCAACGACCGCAGATTTCCGGATGCTCCGGGTTCACGCCGACGTCTTCACGGCAGTGCCAGCAACGGGCGCACTTGGCGTGGCTCGACTTGACCACTTGCAGCTTCAAACCGCTGACTTCGGTGACCACGGCATCGGCCGGTGCCTGTACGAACGGTGCAACGGTCGCGGTCGAAGTGATCAGCACGAAGCGCAGTTCGTTGCTCAGCTTGGCCAGGTCGGCGCTCAGCGCTTCTTCGGCGAACAGCGTCACTTCGGCTTGCAGGTTGCCACCGACGGCCTTGGCCGCGCGCTGGATTTCCATTTCTTTGTTGACGGCTACTTTGACCGCCATGATCCGCTCCCAGTAGGCGCGGTCCAGTTCGACGCCTTCCGGCAGCTCGGTCAAACCTTCGTACCAGGTGTTGAGCATCACCGATTCGTTGCGCTCGCCCGGCAGGTATTCCCACAGTTCGTCAGCGGTGAACGCGAGGATCGGCGCGATCCAGCGCACCAGCGCTTCGGAGATGTGATACAGCGCGGTTTGCGCCGAACGGCGGGCCTTGCTGTTGGCGCCAGTGGTGTACTGACGGTCCTTGATGATGTCGAGGTAGAAACCGCCCAACTCCTGCACGCAGAAGTTGTGGATCTTGGAGTAGACGTTCCAGAAACGGTACTCGCCGTAGTGCTCTTGCAGCTCACGTTGCAGCAGCAGCGTGCGGTCCACGGCCCAACGATCCAGCGCGAGCATGTCTTCGGCCGGCAGGATGTCGGTGGCCGGATTGAAGCCGGTCAGGTTCGAGAGCAGGAAGCGCGCGGTGTTACGGATACGCCGGTAGGCGTCTGCACTGCGTTGCAGGATCTGCTCGGAAACTGCCATTTCACCCGAGTAATCGGTGGAAGCCACCCACAGACGCATGATGTCGGCGCCCAAGGTGTCGTTGACCTTTTGCGGTGCAATCACGTTGCCCAGCGATTTGGACATCTTGCGACCGGACTCATCAACCGTGAAGCCGTGAGTCAGCAGTTCGCGGTACGGCGCGTGGTTGTCGATGGCGCAACCGGTCAGCAAGGACGAGTGGAACCAGCCACGGTGCTGGTCCGAGCCTTCCAGGTACAGGTCGGCGCGTGGACCGGTTTCGTGGCCCATCGGGTGCGAACCGCGCAGGACGTGCCAATGCGTGGTGCCCGAATCGAACCAGACGTCCAGGGTGTCGCTGATCTTGTCGTACTGCGGCGCTTCATCACCCAGCAGTTCGGCGGCGTCCATCTTGAACCAGGCTTCGATGCCTTCGACTTCGACGCGCTTGGCCACTTCTTCCATCAGTTCGGCGGTGCGTGGGTGCAGTTCGCCGCTTTCCTTGTTCAGGAAGAACGGGATTGGCACGCCCCAGTTGCGCTGACGGGAGATGCACCAGTCCGGACGGTTGGCGATCATCGAGTGCAGGCGCGCCTGGCCCCAGGCTGGAACGAACCGGGTGTCTTCGATGGCTTTGATCGCCCGCTTGCGCAGGGTGTCGCCGGTCGCAGGCTCTTTGTCCATGCCGATGAACCACTGTGCGGTGGCGCGGTAGATCAACGGGGTCTTGTGACGCCAGCAGTGCATGTAGCTGTGTTCGATGATGGTGGTATGCAGCAGCGCGCCGACTTCAGTCAGCTTGTCGACGATGGCCGGGTTGGCTTTCCAGATGAACTGGCCGCCGAAAAACTCCAGCGAGGTCGCGTAAACACCGTTGCTTTGCACCGGATTGAGGATGTCGTCGTTGACCATGCCGTACTTCTTGCAGGTCACGAAGTCGTCCACGCCGTAGGCCGGTGCGGAGTGAACCACGCCGGTGCCGGCGCCCAGTTCAACGTACTCGGCCAGGTAAACCGGCGACAGGCGATCGTAGAACGGGTGACGGAAATTGATCAGTTCCAGTTCTTTACCGGTGGTGGTCGCGATGACCGAACCTTCCAGGCTGTAACGGGCCAGGCACGACTCGACCAGCTCTTCAGCCAGCAC
Source organism: Pseudomonas sp. GL-B-19 (assembly GCF_019956415.1). GTDB lineage: Bacteria > Pseudomonadota > Gammaproteobacteria > Pseudomonadales > Pseudomonadaceae > Aquipseudomonas. The sequence goes on along the minus strand of NZ_JAHBDK010000027.1, from coordinate 14,754 downwards.
CAGCAGTTTGCCGCCGACGTCGACCAGGGCGTAGTTGAATTCCGGGTGAACGTTCAGCGCCTGGTTGGCCGGGATGGTCCACGGGGTGGTGGTCCAGATCACGATCGAAGCAGGCTTGGCCAGAGACGGCAGACCGAAAGCGGCAGCCAGTTTGGCTTCGTCGGCAATCGGGAACGCTACGTCGATGGTCGAGGACTTCTTGTTCTCGTACTCGACTTCCGCTTCAGCCAGGGCCGAACCGCAGTCGAAGCACCAGTTCACAGGCTTGAGGCCTTTGAACACGAAACCGCCTTTGACGATTTCAGCCAAGGCGCGGATTTCACCGGCCTCGTTCTTGAAGTCCATGGTCTTGTACGGGTTGGCAAAGTCGCCCAACACGCCCAGACGGATAAATTCGGATTTCTGACCTTCGATCTGCTCGGTGGCGTAGGCACGGCACAGTTCGCGGGTCTTGTCCGCGCCCAGGTTCTTGCCGTGGGTCACTTCGACTTTGTGCTCGATCGGCAGACCGTGGCAGTCCCAACCCGGCACATAAGGCGCGTCGAAACCCGACAGGGTCTTCGAGCGAATGATCATGTCCTTGAGAATCTTGTTCAGCGCATGACCGATGTGAATCGTGCCGTTGGCGTACGGAGGACCGTCGTGCAGGACGAACTTCGGACGATCCTTGCCAATCTCGCGCAACTTACCGTACAGGCCAATGCTGTCCCAGCGCTGCAGAATCTGCGGTTCGCGCTGAGGCAGGCCGGCCTTCATTGGGAAGGCGGTGTCCGGAAGGTTTAGCGTGGCTTTATAGTCGGTCATTTAAGGCTCTTCATTAGCGATTGGCGCTAGGTGCGACAGGGCACGGGCGGCGGCGACATCCGCATTGATCGCCGTCTTAAGCGCCTCCAGAGAGGCGAAACGCTGCTCTTCACGCAGCTTGTGGTGGAAGACCACCGTCAAACGCCGGTCATACAGATCGCCGGCAAAATCTAAAAGATGCACTTCGAGGTGGGCTTTGCCATCACCTTGAACCGTTGGCCGCACGCCGATATTGGCGACGCCTGGCCAGGTCTTGCCGTCGATGTCGACGTTGACCAGGTAAACCCCGGTCAGCGGCACGCGACGGCGCTTGAGTTGTATGTTGGCCGTGCGCGTACCCAACTGGCGCGCCAGCTTCTGGCCGTGCAGCACCCGCCCGGTAATCTGGAAGGGCCGCCCGAGCAGTCGCTCGGCCAAGGCAAAATCAGCAGCGGCCAGGGCATTGCGGACCTGGGTGCTGCTGACGCGAATGCCGTCCAGCTCGACGGTTTGCGCCGCTTCGACGGTAAAGCCCTGAACGATGCCGGCTTGTTGCAGGAAATCGAAATCTCCTACGCGGTCACAGCCAAATCGGAAGTCATCACCGACTTCCAGGTGCTGCACGCCAAGGCCGTCCACCAGAATGGTATCAACGAATTCACTGGCGCTGAGCTTGCTCAGCCGCTGGTTGAAGGCCAGGCACAGGACACGGTCGACACCTTCGTCGGCCAGCAGCTGCAGTTTATCCCGCAACCGGGCCAGACGGGCAGGAGCCGTGTCCGGGGCGAAAAATTCTCGGGGCTGCGGCTCAAAAATCACCACGCAGCTGGGCACGCCCAACTCGAGCGCACGTTCACGCAGCCGCGCCAGGATAGCCTGATGACCACGGTGAACACCGTCAAAGTTGCCAATGGTGGCGACACAGCCCCGATGCTGGGGGCGCAGATTTTGGAGGCCTCGAACCAGCTGCATAACGCGCTTCTTGCTCATAAAGTGGTCGATTATAACCACACCCGGCGGCCGACGACAGGCAACACCGTAACCAAAGTGATCGAACCGACAAAACCACCGGCTCGCCCGTGTTTATCGAGGCCGCAACCTCAACTCAGTGCCTTGCGATTGAAGTCGCGCAAACGGAAGCCCATCAGCAGCAACATCCCGAAATAAGAGACGATACCGGCCGCGACCAAAGCACCAAGGCGCAGGAACCGCTCCAGCATATGCCCCTGATCCCACGCCGGCATGAAGTGCATCCCGACCAGCAACACCGCAGACATCACCAACACGGCGATGACGAGCTTGGCGCCGAACTTCGCCCAACCCGGTTGCGGCTGGTACATCTGCTGCTTGCGCAACTGATAGAACAATAACCCGGCGTTGAGGCAGGCACCGGCACTGATGGCCAGTGCCAGACCGGCGTGGGCCAGTGGACCGATCAACATCAAGTTGAATAACTGGGTCACCACCAGGGTAAAAATTGCAATTTTCACCGGCGTGCGGATGTTTTGTTGCGCATAAAAACCCGGCGCCAGCACTTTGATCACGATAATGCCCAGCAAACCGACTGAATAAGCGATTAACGCCCGTTGCGTCATCGACGCATCGAAGGCGCTGAATTGACCGTACTGAAACAGCGAGACGGTCAGCGGCTCAGCCAGAATCCCCAGCGCCAGCGCACACGGCAACACCAACATGAAGCACAGGCGCAGCCCCCAATCGAGGATGCGCGAATACTCGTGACGATCATTGCTGGCGTAGGTTTTGGCCAGTGTCGGCAACAGAATCGTGCCCAACGCCACGCCCAATACGCCGGACGGCAATTCCATCAAACGGTCGGCGTAGTACATCCAGGACACCGAACCGGCCACCAGGAACGACGCGAAAATAGTGTTGATGATCAGCGAAATCTGGCTCACGGACACGCCGAGAATCGCCGGCAGCATCTGTTTCATGACCCGCCAGACGCCACTGTCACGCAGGTTCAGGCGTGGCAACACCAGCATGCCGATCTTTTTCAGGTGCGGCAGCTGATAGAGCAATTGCGCCAGACCACCCACCAGAACCGCCCAGCCCAACGCCATGACCGGCGGATCGAAATACGGAGTCAGGAACAGCGAAAAGATGATCATGCTGACGTTGAGCAGAGTCGGTACAAAGGCCGGCACCGAAAAACGGTTGTAAGTATTGAGGATCGCACCGGCCAGGGACGACAGGGAGATCAACAAGATGTAGGGAAAGGTCACCCGCAACAGGCTGGAGGTCAGCTCGAATTTTTCCGGTGTAGTGGTAAATCCCGGCGCGGTCGCCCAGATGACCCAGGGTGCAGCAATCATCCCCAATACCGTAACCAGGGCCAGCACCAGCGTCAGCAGGCCCGAGACGTACGCAACAAACGTTCGCGTCGCCTCTTCACCCTTCTGGCTTTTGTATTCGGCCAGAATCGGCACGAAAGCCTGGGAAAACGCCCCCTCGGCGAAGATCCGCCGCAGCAGGTTAGGCAGTTTGAAGGCGATAAAGAAGGCGTCCGTCGCCATCCCGGCACCAAATGTACGTGCGATAAGCGTGTCACGAACAAACCCCAAAACCCGGGAAATCATCGTGATAGAGCTGACGGCGGCCAACGATTTGAGCAGATTCATTGAAAGAGTTTGTGCCTGTCGATAAACAGCAGGCGAACAAAGCGCCTACTTATGCGATACTCCGCGCCGCAGCAGCACAGAGCCAAAGCTCGCGAGTTTACAGGTCAAGCGCCGGAAATAAATATCCCGCCTCTTTATACCTACCACTTAGCGGAACGTCTCAACCGCCCTTGACAAGACATCAACTCATCGGCATGATTCGCGGCCTATTTTGTTTGCTATTTCCTAAAAAGTCTTTCGAGGAGCTCGACGGTGGCCAACACACCTTCCGCCAAAAAACGTGCAAAACAGGCTGAGAAGCGTCGCAGCCACAACGCCAGCCTGCGTTCCATGGTTCGTACCTACATCAAGAATGTAGTTAAAGCCATCGACGCAAAAGACGCTGCTAAAGCTCAAGCTGCTTACGTTCTGGCCGTACCAGTTATCGACCGTATGGCCGATAAAGGTATCATCCACAAGAACAAGGCTGCTCGTCATAAGAGCCGCCTGAACGGTCACGTCAAGGCTCTGAACCTTGCTGTTGCCGCTTAAGCGATAAGCTTGTTGAAAAACCGACCTCAGGGTCGGTTTTTTATTGCCTGCGATTTAGTGAAAGCACCGCAAAAAAAAATGTGGGAGTGAGCCGGCTCCGGGCGGCGTTCCGACGATAACGGCAGAACAATCAACATGAGCGTTGAATGTTAAACAGCTATCGCGAGCAGGCTCGCTCCCACATTTCGATTTGCGTCAGATTACTGAGCGTGCGCCCACGGCAGAATCGGAATCGCCGTCACCGCATTCTGCGGGCTGCCTTCGATCAAACGATCGCTGTAGACCAGGTACACCAGCGTATTGCGTTTCTTGTCGAGAAACCGCACCACCTGCATGGTCTTGAACACCAGCGATGTGCGCTCCTTGAACACCTCATCGCCATCCTTCAGCTCACCCTTGAAGCTGATAGGGCCGACCTGACGGCAAGCGATAGACGCCTCGGCGCGGTCTTCAGCCAGCCCCAGACCACCCTTCACACCACCCGTCTTGGCGCGCGACAGGTAGCACGTCACGCCATCGACCTTCGGATCATCAAACGCCTCGACGACAATACGGTCGTTGGGGCCGACGAATTTGAACACCGTTGATACCTGGCCAATTTCCTCAGCCGAAGTCAGCAGCGGCAATGTCAGCAACAGACCCAATATTCCTTTTGCCACACGCATTCAGGTATTCCCTCAGACCAGAATCAGGTTATCGCGGTGAACCAGTTCCGGCTCAGCCATATAACCCAACAAACCGACAATCGCCTCAGACGACTGACCGATAATTTTTTGCGCTTCCAGCGCACTGTAGTTAGCCAGGCCTCGGGCGATCTCGCGACCATCTGGCGCCACGCACACCACCATTTCGCCACGACGGAAGCTGCCCTGAACCAGTTTGACACCCACCGGCAGCAAACTTTTATTATCCTGAACCAGCGCCTTCACCGCACCACCATCCAACACCAGCGTGCCACGGGTTTGCAAATGCCCGGCCAACCACTGCTTACGCGCCGCCAGCATGCCACGCTCAGGCGAGAGCAAGGTGCCGATGCGCTCACCCGCCTTCAGGCGATCCAGCACGCGCTCAATACGTCCGCCGACAATGATGGTGTGCGCCCCAGAACGGGCCGCCAGACGCGCAGCACGCAACTTGGTCTGCATACCGCCACGCCCCAGCGCACCACCCGTACCGCCCGCCACTGCATCCAGTGCCGGATCATCGGCGCGTGCCTCGTAAATCAGGTTGGCGTCGGGGTTGTTGCGCGGATCAGCATCAAACATGCCATCGCGATCCGTGAGAATCACCAGCAAGTCAGCCTCGACCAGGTTGGCCACCAGCGCCGCCAGCGTGTCGTTGTCGCCGAAACGGATTTCGTCCGTCACCACGGTGTCGTTTTCGTTGATCACCGGGATCACTTTCAACTCAACCAGAGCACGCAAGGTGCTGCGAGCATTCAGGTAACGCTTGCGGTCGGACAAGTCATCATGCGTCAGGAGAATCTGCGCGGTGTGCCGGCCATGCTCGGCAAAGCTCGATTCCCAAGCCTGCACCAACCCCATCTGACCGATGGCGGCGGCGGCCTGCAACTCATGCATCGCACTGGGTCGTACGGTCCAGCCCAAGCGGCTCATGCCCGCAGCTACCGCCCCGGAAGACACCAACACCAGCTCGACGCCAGCTTCATGTAAAGCCACCATCTGTTCGACCCAGACACCCATTGCTGCGCGATCCAGGCCTTTGCCGTCCGCCGTCAGCAAAGCGCTGCCGATCTTCACGACCCAACGCTGCGCACCTGTCACCTTGCTCCGCATCATCTTCAACCTTAGTTTGAGGACAGCGCGACCCAGCGCTGCCCGTAACGTTATTCGTGACTACCTATTTCCAGATACTAAAACGCCGCTCTAGTGAGCGGCGCTTAAGTTTATCGCAACGAATCAGTCACGCACGTAAATGATTTCCGGACCGTCTTCGTCATCCACATCTTCTTCGTCCCAATCATCGTCGCCGATGTCATGGACCGACTTCACGCCGCTACGGCGCAGGGCACGCTGGTCATCCAGGGCCTGCAGCTGAGCACGCGCTTCGTCTTCGATGCGCTGATCGAGCTCAGCCAACTCTTCCTTGTAGGCCGGGTCGGCAGCCAGGCGATCAGCACGATCTTCCATGTAACGCATGATGTCGTGGCACAGACGCTCGGTACCCAGCTTGGAGATGGCCGAGATCACGTACACCGGACCGGTCCATTCCAAGCGATCGACGATTTCCTTGACGCGAGCATCGTGCTCTTCCTCAAGGATCTGGTCGCACTTGTTCAGCACCAACCAACGATCACGCTCAGCCAGGGACGGGCTGAACTTGGTCAACTCGCTGACGATTACTTCAGCGGCATCCGGAGCGCTGGTGTCATCCAGCGGCGCCATGTCCACGAGGTGCAGCAGCAGACGGGTACGCGACAAGTGCTTGAGGAAACGAATCCCCAGGCCGGCGCCATCGGAAGCACCTTCGATCAAGCCCGGAATGTCCGCGACCACGAAGCTCTTCCAGCGATCGACGCTGACCACACCCAGGTTCGGCACCAAGGTGGTGAACGGGTAGTCGGCGACTTTCGGCTTGGCGGCCGATACCGAGCGGATAAAGGTACTTTTACCGGCGTTCGGCAAGCCCAGCAGACCGACGTCAGCCAGTACTTTCATTTCCAGCTTGAGGTCACGCGCCTCACCCGGCTTACCCGGAGTGGTCTGACGCGGAGCGCGGTTGGTACTGGATTTGAAACGGGTGTTACCCAGACCGTGCCAGCCGCCGTGAGCCACCAGCAGCTTCTGACCAGCCTTGGTCAGGTCGCCGATCACTTCCTGAGTGGCCGCATCGATGACGGTGGTGCCGACCGGTACGCGCAGCACCAGCTCTTCACCTTTCTTGCCGGTGCAGTCGGTGCTGCCACCGTTGGAACCGCGCTCGGCATCGAAGTGACGGGTGTAACGGTAGTCGACCAGGGTGTTGAGGTTTTCGTCTGCGATCATATAGACCGAGCCGCCATCACCACCGTCACCGCCGTTCGGGCCGCCGTTTTCAATGAATTTTTCGCGACGGAAGCTCATGCAACCGTTGCCGCCGTCACCGGCCTTTACTCGAATCGATACTTCATCAACAAACTTCATAACAAAACGCCTCTCGCCATACGGACGAGCCGAAAAAATCTAGACATAAGACTCTTGCAAAAATGAGCGCAGCGACCTCAATCAACGACCGCAAAACCTGCGCTGGAGCCCATCACAAACAGCTTTGCAAGAGACTCACCCCACAAACGAAAAAGCCCCGTCGCAAGACAGGGCTTTTCCAGCAACCACGTAATTATGCCGCGACGACGTCAGTCTTCGGGACAATGCTTACGTAACGGCGGTTGAAAGCGCCTTTTACTTCAAACTTGATCACGCCGTCGATTTTAGCGAACAGAGTGTGATCTTTACCCATGCCAACACCGTAACCGGCGTGGAATTGGGTGCCGCGCTGACGCACGATGATGTTGCCCGGAATGATAACCTGGCCGCCATACATCTTCACGCCAAGGCGTTTGGCTTCTGAGTCGCGACCGTTACGGGTACTACCACCAGCTTTTTTGTGTGCCATGAGTCAATTCTCCTAGTGAGGAATTAGGCTGAAATTAAGCCTGAATACCGGTGATTTTGATCTCGGTGTACCACTGGCGGTGGCCCATACGCTTCATGTGGTGCTTACGACGACGGAACTTGATGATGCGGACTTTATCGTGACGACCTTGGGAGATCACTTCAGCCACAACGGTAGCGCCAGCAACAACTGGAGCGCCGATGTTCACGTCATCGCCATTGGCGACCAACAGAACGCGATCAAAAGTAACGGATTCGCCGGTAGCGATTTCCAGTTTTTCGATCTTCAGGTATTCACCTGGGGCGACCTTGTATTGCTTGCCACCAGTAACAATTACTGCGTACGACATGGTATTTCTCCGATAATCCTGCTCACCCAGCTCTTTATAAGAAGAGGTATTGGCTGGCATGGCTGCATATGGCTGGAAGGCCGGTTTGCAATTGCGTAAGGCAGGTGCTGCCCAGGAAGTTCAGGGTGCGCGATTGTACGCAAGCTACCGGGGCGATGCAAGAGGCCGTCCATCGCGCCTTGACACTCGCCGACGTGGGTCCTAGCATGCCGCGCAACCCTTCTGGAGCAACTGTCGCTGATGCAACCCCAAGCTTTCTACCGCGCGGTGGCGGACGATTTTAGCGCCGTCGACGGCATCATCAAGAAGCAGCTGACTTCCCGAGTGCCGCTGGTATCGAAAATCGGCGATTACATTACCTCGGCTGGCGGTAAACGCCTGCGCCCTTTATTGGTGTTGCTGTGTGGCAAGGCGCTGGGCCGCGAAGGCGACGACCTGCGCCTGCTGGCTGCGACCATCGAGTTCCTGCACACCGCCACCCTGCTGCACGACGATGTGGTCGACATGTCCGGCATGCGCCGTGGCCGCTCGACCGCCAACGCCATGTGGGGCAACGCACCGAGCGTGCTGGTCGGCGACTTCCTCTATTCGCGCTCCTTCGAAATGATGGTCGAACTGGGCTCCATGCCGGTCATGAAGATCCTTTCGCAAGCGACCCGCATCATCGCTGAAGGCGAAGTGTTGCAGCTGTCAAAGGTCCGTGACGCCAGCACCACTGAAGAAACCTACATGGAAGTCATCCGCGGCAAGACCGCGATGCTCTTCGAAGCTTCGACCCACAGTGCCGCCGCTCTTTGCGAAGCCCCAGCGGAACAGGCAGAAGCCCTGCGCACTTTTGGCGATCATTTGGGCGTGGCCTTCCAACTGGTCGACGACCTGCTGGACTACAAAGGCGATGCCGAAACCCTGGGCAAGAACGTCGGTGACGATCTGGCCGAAGGCAAGCCGACCCTGCCGCTGATCTACACCATGCGCGAAGGCACGCCGGAACAGGCAGCCCTGGTGCGCAAGGCGATCCAGAAAGGCGGTATCGAAGACCTGGAAAGCATCCGCGAAGCGGTAGAAGCCTCTGGCTCGCTGGAATACACCGCGCAACTGGCCCGTGATTACGTTGCTCGTGCGATCAAATGCCTCGACGCGCTGCCTGCCAGTGAGTATCGCGATGCATTGGTTGAGCTGAGTGAGTTTGCGGTCGCGCGTACCCATTGATACGCCCTCTGTAGGAGCTGGCTTGTCGGGTCGCCGCATCGCAGCGAAGGCGGTGTTTCAGACACACCGCGTCGCCTGGTTCGCCGGCAAGCCGGCTCCTACAGGAAAGCGGCACCGCAGCGTTCGCCGGCAAGCATCCCGCCCCTCTCCCGCCTAAAACCCTATATAATGTGCGCTTTTTAGCCATCCTGAATTCAAGGAGCTTTAGTGAGCACGTTGCCACCCTGCCCAAAATGCAACTCCGAATACACCTATGAAGACGGCGCACAGCTGATCTGCCCCGAGTGTGCGCACGAATGGTCTGCCAGCGGCGAAGCCGACGTGGCGTCCGATGACACCGTGAAAAAGGATTCGGTAGGCAATGTCCTGCAGGACGGCGATACCATCACCGTGATCAAGGACCTGAAGGTCAAAGGCACGTCGCTGGTGGTCAAGGTCGGCACCAAGGTCAAGAACATCCGCTTGTGCGATGGCGATCACGACATCGACTGCAAGATCGACGGCATCGGCCCGATGAAACTCAAATCCGAGTTCGTCAGAAAAGTCTGAACTGGCTGTATTCCATCCCACGCCTTGCGTGGGATGGTGCTTCGCCCTCTTCCCGCTTTATCCCGCCTACACGCGCAATATCCAAACGCCAGCCGTTTTGACCTGACGCAAGCTTTACCCGGAAAAAAGCACAAAGCGCCAATAGGCCCTTGCTATTTGATGAATAAGAATTATTCTCATTGAAACCCATTCAATGGAGATAAGACATGACTTATTTGATCGATGCCTGGCTGGACCGCCCACACCCTTACCTCAGGATCCTGCATCGGGAAACCGGGGAAGTCTGCGCGGTGTTTGAAGAAGAAGCCTTGAGCGAACTGCAGGATCAGGGGGATCTGGACGTCAGCGACTTGAGTTCCAGCGAGCCGGTGGTGCTCAAGGAACTGGTGCGTAATCTGTTTCTGTTCTGCTACGCCCGGGCGTTGCGCCCATCGAGTGAACTGCACCACAAGATCGAAATATGAGACAGCACAAAGAACTGTGGGAGCGAGCCTGCTCGCGATAGCATCACCGCGGTTTCACAGGAAAACCGAGTTGACCGCATCGCGAGCAGGCTCGCTCCCACATGGGTATTACAGAACGTCGAGCAGTTCGACGTCGAATACCAGTACGCTGTGCGGCGGAATGCTGCCAACGCCTTGAGCGCCGTAAGCCAGTTCGCTCGGCACGTACAGACGCCATTTGCTGCCGGCGTTCATCAGTTGCAGGGCTTCGGTCCAGCCAGCGATCACGCCGCCAACCGGGAATTCTGCCGGCTCGCCGCGCTCGTAGGAGCTGTCGAACACAGTGCCGTCGATCAGGGTGCCGTGGTAGTGAGTGCGCACTTGATCTTCACGGGTTGGCTTGGCGCCTTCGCCGGCAGTCAGCACTTCAAATTGCAGGCCGGAAGCCAGGGTGGTGATGCCGTCACGCTTGGCGTTTTCAGCCAGGAAAGCCAGGCCTTCGCCAGCAGCGGCTTGAGCTTTGGCAGCAGCTTCGGCTTGCATGATTTCGCGGATCACCTTGAAGCTCGCGGACATTTCTTCCTGGCCAACACGGCTTTCTTTGCCGGTGAAGGCGTCAGTCAGGCCAGCCAGGATCGCGTCCAGGCTAACGCCCGGTGGCGGGTTGTCGCGCAGCTGGTCGCCCAGCTGACGGCCAATACCGTAGCTGACGCGGGTTTCGTCGGTGGACAGATTTACTTCGGACATGACATTGCTCCGCTGTGCGGACGGCTCAGGAACTCGCCGTGCTCGCACAGCGCATCCCGGAGCGCCCGGAACCAAAAGGGCCAGCAGACTAGCACAGATGTCATTGCGTTGATGAGAGCCTTCAGAGATGCCAGGCAGAACGGAAGGCTATCGGCACCTTCAGGCTTTCCCCCACGTTCGCACCCTGCCCGCACATTTCATCATGAACCGAGGCGTGAACAAGGTTGAAGGGTAAGGAAGGAAAGTCATGCAACACTTCACGAGCATGCTCGACCGAGCGCAGTTGAAACATATGGTCGTGAGCATCACTCAGCGGATACGCGACACCATGCATGCGCGCCTCCAGCAGGTAGATCCCGCCTTCCATGGAGATCAGATTCAACTCATCGACCTTCCCTGCGATGGCATAAGCGCGTAGTTCAACAAGGTTCATGAATGCACCTCATACAGTGGCGAGCCAAGACTACTTACAGGGATAGGCCTCGGCGAATCAAAGTACAAGCCAGTAATCACACCACCTGTCCGGTTCGACCAAATACCCTTGTACGAGCCTGGCTTGCCAGCGATGGCATCAACTTGGTCTGACGATAAACCGCGGTGATGCCATCGCTGGCAAGCCAGGCTCCTACAGGGGGGGTGTACGAATCAGTGCTTGGTCAGCTTGTCCAGATAGCCCATGGCAAACGCCGACACGACGAACGTCATGTGAATGATCACGTACCACTTCAAATGCTCAGGATCAACGTTCTTGGCGTCCATGAAGATCCGCAGCAGGTGGATAGAGGAAATCGCCACAATGGAAGCGGCCACTTTCATCTTCAGAGAAGATGAATCCATGGTGCCCAGCCAGTTGAGCTTTTCCTTGTGGTCATCGATGTCCAGTTCAGAGACGAAGTTCTCGTAACCGGAAATCATCACCATCACCAGCAAACCGCCCACCAGCGCCATGTCGATCAGCGACAGCAGCACCAGAATCAGATCCGATTCTGCCATCGAGAAAACGTTAGGGATAACGTGGAAAACCTCCTGGAAGAACTTCAGCGCCAGCGCCAGCAGACCAAGGGATAGCCCGAAGTAGATCGGCGCCAGCAGCCAGCGGGAGGCGTACATTGCATTTTCGATAAAGCGTTCCATTGAATCTCACACGTGGGTTGAAAATGGCCGCGAGTATACCAGCCACCTGTCTACACCCAGAAGCAGCCAGAAACCGTCGAAAAATCCGCTACCTGCGCGTGTGCCACAAAGTTTTTCTGCTAGTGTCCAGACTATTGACTGCTCAGCGATGTCGGACAGGAAGACTGGAAAATGGATGTGCGATTGCCTTTAACGAGTACCGGCATTTGCCTGATCCTGCTGATGAGCGGCTGCTCGCCAAGCGAGGACAAGCGTCAGGTCAGCCTCGAGGAAAAAACCGCACAGTTCGAGCAATCGCTGGATCAGATCCAGGACCCGAAGCTCAAGGACGCGGTCTCTGAACTCGGCGGCTCACTCTTGTTGCTCGAACGTGCGCAACTCAAGCTCGACAGTAAACCGGTGGAAACCGAATACGGCGAAGACGCCCTCGCCGTGCTCAAGCACTACCCTACGCCCCAGGCTCTGGTCGACACCTACATCAATGGCCTGTTCGTGCTGCACAAGGATTCAAGTTCCGATTACCTGACAGATCTGCAACCGGTATTCCCCTTCAACTTCAGTATTCCGGCGGCGTTCCTTTTCCCCCATGGTCTGGAATGGCAATCGGTGACACTGAACAACAAACGGGTCATCCCCTTCCAGCCCGAATGGTCGGAAACCGATCCCGGTATTCAGTTCAGCCCATCGAGTTCCAACCTGACCAGCCCCGATGACCTGACGGTGACCTACCCCTTCATCAACGGCCTGGATGTGGACAAAAAAAACCAGCCGCAACCGGTGAGCGTGCAAGGCAAAGTCGAAGTGATCGCGCCACGCCGGCTCTACAGCTTCGACCTGACCAAAAAGGATGTCGGACAGACGCGCACCAACGACAACCTCAGCGTCACCCTGTTGAAGCTAGAAAAGAACTATGCCGAAATTGAATACAGCAACAACGCCCCACTGCCCCCCGAAGTCGCTGAAACCCGGTTGATCCCACTGATTGTTCAGGCCAAAGACACCACAGGGCAGTTCCTCTCGCGCGCAGGCTCGATCAACGAAACCGCCACGCAAATTGCTTTCTATCAAAAACAACTGGCGAAAATGCAGCAGCAGAAGGCCTGGAGCGACGCGTTCGAACAACAGCTCAATGAAGAACAGCGCACGTTCGAGCAGCAGCAGGGACAGCATTATTCCAAGGTGTACTTCAACGGGCCGATCGAGACCCTTGAGGTCAGCCTGTTGGACTTCTCGGCTGCCACCATAACCCGCAAGGACCTCAACCTGCCGATACGCCGCTTCGACCCGCACACCACGGGAAAAACCATCCCGCCGCTGAGCTTACCGGTGGTGGTGTATGACGATCAGACGCCGAACTGGCTCAAGGGCGCGACACTGAGTGAGGAACAGCTGAAAAAAAGCATCAACGTCATTCAGTCCGTGGAGGACCCGAGCGCCGCGCGCATCGAATTCGATCACCCCAGAAGCTTCAATGACGAGTTGCTCGGCAGCACCTTCAGCCCCGGCGATAGCCCGCTCAGTTTTTTTACCGCGGACAGTAGCGGCAAACGCGATGAGCCAATCGAACTGCCATCGCAGGCGTATCAGGTTGACCCTCTGCGCGGCACGATCACTTACGACCTGAACCTGTTTCCACAAACGCCAGCGTACGCCGTGGGCTCCATGCCGTTGTTTCTGGCCACGATCGAGAAGCAGACGCTCGACACCCGGAAATTGCCCAAGGGCCTGGAGCTCAAAGGCAATGCGCTGGTGGTGGATTTAAAGCTGTTCCCTGCGCAGGACTGGCGATTTTTTGCCAAGGACGACAGCGGGAACTATCTGAAAGAGATTCTTGCGGTCACGCATCACGCAAGCGCCGAAGGCCCGGCGTTACTCGAGGTGCATTACTTTTATGGTCAGCCGACACACCTGGAAAGCTATCAGCGCACCGAACTCACCACCGTGCAATATGGTTTCGAGGTCCAACTGTCCAAGGCTGATCCAAGTGAACTTGATCAATAACCCGCTCAGTGATCGGGCCGGTACTCGAAGCCACCGAGATTGCGGCAACGGCCACCGTTGATTTCCCGCAGTTGGGCTTGCAGGTGCAGGCACCAGATTTGTGGATCGTCGGCCAGTTCGTAGCCGTGCAGGGTCAGGCTTTCAACGATGGTGTCGAGGATTGATTCAGCCACGATAGGACCATGAAACGGGCCTTGCGCCTTGATGGCCGAGGGCTGCTCGCCGGCCATCCCGGCGGCGAAGAGCAAGGTCCACATGCCCGTATCTCCCGCCAGAGGGCGGATGGCACACTCGATACGGGTTACAAGGCCCAGGCATTGACGGGTGAGGCAGAGGTTGCGCGACATGGCGGCGACCCTCGGTAGATCTGGTATTCAGCCCCCACATAGGAACTGTCTCGATCCAGTGATTACTGTCGATATCCTTGAGCAGAGAATAGAAGAAAAGTCCGCACCGTACGTCAGGCGAGACCAGAAGGCGCCGAATGGTCATTGTGTGAAGCTTGACGTCAGAGTGATGGCACTTTTTCATGCTGCACCCGATACAAATGTGGGAGTGAGCCTGCTCGCGATAGCGGTGTGTCAGGCAACAATGATGTCAACTGACACTCCCTCTTCGCGAGCAAGCTCGCTCCTATGTATGGACTCGCCCCCACTGTCTACCTGCTTTTCAAACACTGCTACCCGGTTGCATCTATGTATAAGGCCTATTCGAGGAAGCCATCTTTGGCTTCTGGCCAACATTGGTTGAGCTCACG
>NZ_JAHBDK010000026.1 GCF_019956415.1 Pseudomonas sp. GL-B-19 | reverse complement strand
CGTGAGCTCAACCAATGTTGGCCAGAAGCCAAAGATGGCTTCCTCGAATAGGCCTTATACATAGATGCAACCGGGTAGCAGTGTTTGAAAAGCAGGTAGACAGTGGGGGCGAGTCCATACATAGGAGTGAGCCTGCTCGCGATGACGGTGTGTCAGTTGGCGATTCAGTCGACTGATAGTCTGCTATCGCGAGCAGGCTCACTCCTACAGGGAATTGGTGGTGTGGCGGGTGATTATTCCAGGCACAAAAAAGCCGCGTATCAAACGCGGCTTTTTCTTGGGTGTGTGTCTTACACGTTAAAACGGAAGTGCATCACGTCGCCGTCTTTGACGATGTAATCCTTGCCTTCCAGACGCCATTTGCCGGCTTCTTTGGTGCCGGCTTCGCCCTTGTACTGGATGAAGTCGTCGTAGGCGATCACTTCGGCGCGGATGAAGCCTTTTTCGAAGTCGGTGTGGATCACGCCAGCGGCTTGTGGTGCGGTGGCACCGACGCGGACGGTCCAGGCGCGAACTTCTTCGACACCGGCGGTGAAGTAGGTCTGCAGGTGCAGCATTTCGTAGCCAGCGCGGATTACGCGGTTCAGGCCAGGTTCTTCGAGGCCCAGGGCTTCGAGGAACATGTCTTTCTCTTCGCCGTCTTCCAGCTCGGCGATTTCAGCTTCGATCTTGTTGCAGACCGGAACCACCATGGCGCCTTCTTCTTCGGCGATGGCTTTGACGATGTCCAGCAGCGGGTTGTTCTCGAAGCCGTCTTCAGCAACGTTGGCGATGTACATGACAGGTTTGGTGGTCAACAGGTGGAAACCACGAATCACCGCTTTGTCGTCGGCGCCCATGTTCTTCATCAGCGTGCGCGCAGGCTTGCCGAGAGTGAAGTGAGCGATCAATTGCTCCAGCAGGCCTTTCTGGACCACGGCGTCCTTGTCACCACCCTTGGCATTACGGGCGACTTTTTGCAGTTGCTTTTCGCAGCTGTCGAGGTCGGCGAAGATCAGTTCCAGGTCGATGATCTCGATGTCGCGTTTCGGGTCGACGCTGTTGGAGACGTGAATCACGTTCTCGTCTTCGAAGCAGCGGACCACGTGGGCGATGGCATCGGTTTCACGGATGTTGGCGAGGAACTTGTTGCCCAAGCCTTCACCTTTCGAGGCGCCGGCAACGAGGCCCGCGATGTCGACGAATTCCATGGTGGTCGGCAGGATGCGTTTTGGATTGACGATGGCCGCCAAGGCATCCAGACGTGGATCCGGCATCGGCACGATACCGGTGTTCGGCTCGATGGTGCAGAAGGGGAAGTTCTCGGCCGCGATCCCGGATTTGGTCAGGGCGTTGAACAGGGTGGACTTGCCGACGTTAGGCAGGCCGACGATGCCGCAATTGAATCCCATGGTGTTTTCCCCGAGGAGTAGAGTCAGGCCTTCTGGCTGTGCAGGTTTTTCATCGCGCGGTTCCATTCACCGGCGAGGATATCCGGCAGCACGCCGAGGGCAAAGTCGATGCTGGCATCGAGTTTTTCCTGTTCGGCGCGTGGCGCACGACCCAGGACGAAATTTGAAACCATACTGGCAACGCCCGGGTGGCCAATGCCAAGCCGCAAGCGATGAAAGGTATTCTGATTGCCCAGTTGCGCAATGATGTCGCGCAACCCGTTGTGACCGCCATGGCCGCCGCCCTGCTTGAGCTTGGCAACGCCCGGAGGCAGATCGAGTTCGTCATGCGCCACGAGAATTTCTTCAGGCTTGATGCGGAAGAAACCTGCCAGAGCTGCTACGGCCTGGCCGCTACGGTTCATGTAGGTGGTGGGAATCAGCAGACGAACATCCTGACCCTGATGCGAATAGCGCCCGGTCAGGCCAAAATATTTGCGATCGGCGACAAGGTTTACCCCTTGTGCGTTCGCGATGCGCTCAACAAAAAGGGCCCCTGCGTTATGCCGGGTCTGTTCGTATTCAGCGCCTGGATTTCCCAGGCCAACGATCAGTTTGATGGCAGTCACGATAGGGGCCCTTCCTTGGAGTGGTGGATAACATCGCCGCAATCAGTGTGTGCGGCGAAAGTGGACGAAAATTGCTCATTTACCATTATGTAAACTCCGCGTTCCCGCCCGCTTTCTCGCTACGTTCCAGTCCGCGATGTTTCCGGTCACTCCGGCGTACAGAGTAAATTACTCTGCAGCGCCTTCTGCAGCTTCTGGGGCAACACGTGGAGCGTGAACGTTGGCAACAGCCAGGTCGTTACCGTGAGCCAGAGCAACAAATTCAACGCCTTTAGGAGCGCTGATGTCGGACAGGTGAATGATCGAGCCGACTTCGGCGTTAGCCAGGTCAACTTCGATGAATTCAGGCAGGTCTTTTGGCAGGCAGGTCACTTCGATTTCAGCAACAACGTGCGAAATCTCGCCGCCTTTCTTCACTGGAGCAGCTTCGTTGATGAAGTGCACAGGAACGATAGCGGTCAGCTTTTGGCCGGCAACTACGCGTACGAAGTCAGCGTGCAGCACGTGGCCTTTGGCCGGGTGACGTTGCAGAGCCTTGATGATTACGTTTTGCTTGGTGCCGCCAACGTTCAGCTCGATGATGTGGCTGTAAGCCGCTTCGTTTTCGAGCAGTTTGGCAACTTCTTTAGCCAGCATGCTGATGGATTCAGGGGCTTTTTCGCCACCGTAAACTACAGCTGGTACCAGGCTTGCGAGACGACGCAGGCGGCGGCTCGCACCTTTCCCCAGGTCGGAACGCACTTCAGCATTCAGAGTAAAATCGTTCATGTTGTATCTCCAAAATAACCACATTCGCCCCAGCGTTTGCGACCAGCGCTAAAGGCGATATGGGCAAAAAAGCCCCGCCCCGACAGGAATGCCGGGGCGGGGCGCTTTTCGTCAACGTGATGAATGAGAAGGGCAGGGCCCTTAACGGAACATCGCGCTGATCGATTCTTCATTGCTGATGCGGCGGACCGCCTCGGCAACTACCGGCGCGATATCCAGTTGACGGATACGCGAGCAGGCTTGTGCAGCAGCGGACAACGGGATGGTGTTAGTCACCACCAGTTCGTCCAGCATGGAATTTTCGATGTTTTCGATCGCCCGACCGGACAGTACAGGGTGTGTGCAGTAGGCGAAAACCTTGGCAGCGCCATGCTCTTTCAAGGCCTTTGCCGCGTGGCACAGAGTGCCGGCGGTATCGACCATGTCATCGACCAGAATACAGGTACGCCCTTCGACATCACCGATGATATGCATCACTTCAGAGTGATTGGCTTTCTCACGGCGTTTGTCGATGATCCCGAGATCCACGCCCAGGGATTTGGCAACAGCTCGTGCACGCACGACGCCACCAATGTCCGGGGACACGATCATCAGGTTTTCGAAGCGCTGATCTTCAATGTCATCCACCAATACCGGGGAGCCGTAGATGTTATCTACCGGAATATCGAAGAAACCCTGGATTTGGTCAGCATGCAGATCAACCGTGAGAACACGGTCGATGCCGACTACGGTAAGCATGTCAGCAACGACTTTCGCGCTGATAGCCACACGTGCGGAACGCGGACGGCGATCCTGACGGGCATAACCAAAGTAAGGAATAACAGCAGTGATACGAGTAGCCGAGGAGCGGCGGAAGGCATCAGCCATCACTACCAGTTCCATCAGGTTATCGTTGGTCGGAGCGCAAGTCGGCTGAATAATGAAGACGTCTTTACCGCGGACGTTTTCATTGATCTCGGCTGTAATTTCGCCGTCGGAAAACTTACCGACAGAGATGTCACCGAGAGGGATATGCAGCTGACGTACGACACGCCGAGCCAGATCGGGGTTAGCGTTCCCCGTAAAGACCATCATCTTGGACACGCGCAGTACCTGAAGGCTGAGGGTAACCTGGATGAGTATAGGAAAATGGCAGGGGCGGCTGGATTCGAACCAACGCATGGCAGGATCAAAACCTGCTGCCTTACCGCTTGGCGACGCCCCTGTATCTGTTGCAACGATTACCCAGTAATCGGTTCCTTTAGAGCAGGCTTTGCAGCTTGCGATGCAACATCGAAACGTTGCTTCCCTTTGCTACAAACCCCGTAAGGGTCTCTGTAAGAAGGGCCGAGACTTTATCAGCTTCAGCTTTGCTTGGGAAGCCCCCAAACACACAACTTCCAGTTCCGGTGAGTTTTGCTTCGGTAAATTTACCTAACAAATTCAAAGCGTTACGTACCTCTGGATAACGCCTTGTTACCACCGGCAAGCAGTCATTACGACTGTTTCCCTTGGGAACGGGGCGCACTTTAATGGGAGGAGAGTTACGTGTCAACAGCGGATCTGAAAAAATTTCTGCTGTACTTACAGATACTTGCGGTACCAGCACGACATACCACGGTTCTTCGGGGTCTACAGGGGTCAGTTTCTCCCCTACACCTTCGGCAAAAGCCGCGTGGCCGCGCACGAAAACCGGGACGTCAGCGCCCAGTCCAAGGCCCAGCGCCGCCAGTCGATCCTCGTCCCAACCCAATTGCCAGAGATGATTCAAACCCAGCAATGTCGTCGCGGCATTGGAGCTGCCTCCGCCAATTCCGCCCCCCATGGGCAGGACTTTCTCGATCCAGATATCCATGCCGAGCGCACAACCGGATTGCTCCTGAAGTTGCTTGGCTGCCTTGACGATCAAATTGTTGTTATGGGGGACGCCATCGAATTCGGTGTGTAAACGGATCACGCCGTCGTCGCGAACGGCGAAGGTGATCTCATCGCCGTAATCGAGGAACTGAAAAATCGTCTGCAGCTCGTGATAACCGTCTTCACGGCGACCGAGGATGTGCAGCATCAGATTGAGTTTGGCCGGGGAGGGCAGAGTCAAGCGGGGAGTCGTCATATTCACGACCCCAGCTTGCGTGGTTGCCATTCCTTGATCACCAGCGTGACATCAAGGTCGGTGCCGTGCAGCTTGATTTTTTCGGGCAGCCAGAAACCGTTTTGTTGTGTGTAAGAGGAGTATTCAACCTGCCAGCCATCCTGTTCGAGGCTCGCCAGGCGGCTGTCGGTATCCAGCGTCAATTTGCTTTTGCTGTCGGGCGCCGGGAGCCCGCGGACCCACCAGGCCAGATTCGACACCGGTAATTTCCAGCCCAGTTGTTCTTCCAGCAGTATTTCCGGGTTCGGTGCGTCATAGCGCCCCTGATTGGCGACTTCCAGCGAGACCTTGCCAGGTCGGCCGGTCAGGCGTGCGGCGCCGCGACCCAGCGGGCCGGAAAGGCGGATGTCGTAGTAATCCTGGCGCTGCAGCCAGAACAGGGTGCCGCTGCCCGAGTCTTTGGGCGCGCGGATGCCAATCTTGCCGTTGATCTGCCAACCGTCGAGGCTGGTCAGTTGCTGTTTGTTTTCGCGCCATTGGGCCGGATTACCGTGACCTTCGACCGATTCGCGGGCACCGAAACCTGCGCAACCGGCGAGCAGGGCGATAAAACTGAAAACGATAATGTGGCGCAAAAACATAATCTTAAAGAGTCTCTGATCCGGTCAGGCGCTTGATGGTGCCGCGCAGGGTAGGGCTGTCGGGTTGTTCCTTGAGGAATTTGCCCCAGATTTGTTTGGCTTCCCGCTGTTTGCCATTGGCCCACAGGACTTCACCCAAGTGGGCGGCGACTTCCTGATCGGGGAAGCGATCCAGCGCCTGGCGCAGATAGCGCTCGGCTTCATCGAGATTGCCCAGGCGGTAGTTCACCCAGCCGAGGCTGTCGAGTACTGCCGGGTCTTCCGGATTGATTTGGTGTGCCTGTTCGATCAGGGCCTTGGCTTCGGCATACCGTGTGGTGCGGTCGGACAGGGTGTAGCCGAGCGCATTCAATGCCATGGCATTGTCCGGGTCGCGCTTGATGATCAGGCGCAGGTCTTTTTCCATCTGCGCCAGGTCATTGCGTTTTTCCGCCTGCATGGCGCGGGTGTACAGCAGATTCAGATCATCCGGGTACTGCTGCAAGGCTTTCTGCAAGACAGCCCAAGCTTTGTCCCCCTGTTTGTTGGCAGACAGGGTTTCGGCCTCGATCAAATACAACTGAATGGCGTAATCCGGCTGCTCGTCGCGCTCGGCCGCCAGGCGGCGTTGCGCTTCGGCGGTCCTGCCGTTGCCCATCAGAATATCGGCCTGACGCAGTTGTGCCGGCAGGTATTCGTTGCCCGGCCCGACTTTGCCGTACTCGATCAGTGCGCCTTGAGGGTCGTTGCGTTCTTCAGCGATACGGCCGAGGTTCAGGTGGGCGGAATCAACGTGGCTATCGCGGGCGATCAGCTCTTCAAGCAAGCCCTTGGCCTGATTCCAGTCCTTGTCTTCCAGACAGACCAGTGCCAGGGAGTAACGCAACTCGTCGTCTTCCGGGTATTGCTGAACCAGGCTTGCAAACTCGGCTTTGGCGTCATCCATGCGGTCTTGTTCAACCAGCATGCGCGCGTAGGTCAGGCGCAGGCGTTTGTCGTCCGGGTATTTCTTGATGCTTTTTTGCAGCAGCGGCAAGGCTTCGTCGCCACGGTTGAGCACTTGCAGCAGGCGCGCGCGCAGCAGAATCGGGGCGATTTCGCCATCGTCCGGTGGATTGTTTTCCAACAGGGTCAGCGCGCCTTTGGCATCACCATCCTGTTGCATCAGCAAGGCCTTGCCGAATATCAACTGGCTGTTTTTCGGGTGGCGCTGCAACAAACTGTCGAAACTTTTCATCAAACCGTTGCGCGTTTCCTGGTCAGTATCGGCCGCGGCCAGGGCAAGAAAGTCGAAATGCGTGTCGCCTTTGCCTAGCAGGACTTTTTCCATATAGACCATGGAGTCGTCGTAACGACCGGCGCGGGCCAGTTGCACGGCGACCGCACGCTGTGCTTCCAGGTCGTTGGGGGCGTTTTTTGCCCAGATCAGCGAGGTGTCCAGGGCGGCCTGATCGGCGCCCAGGTACTCGGCAATGCGAAACGCTCGCTCGGAGATGCCGGGATCCTGTGTGTTGATGGCCTGGGTCACGTAGTTGTCCAAAGCAATGTCGTAACGATTGCGCTGGCCAGCCAGTTCGGCGCTCAACAGACTGAAGACGGTTTCTTCACTGAATGAGCTGTAAACCTTGGGCTTTTCAGGGGCCGGACTGCTGTCTTCAACCGGCGATGTGCCGTCCGGCGACACGGGTGCCAAGGCCTGGCAGCCGCTAAGGAAGACAAAAGCGAGGAGCAACGCGGAAGATCTATTCATATAGGAAAAGGACGACTAACCTGCGGTCGGATCATCATGACACAAGCCTTCGGCCAAACATAACCGAGTCTCAATCGAGGCCTTTATAGAGGCGGGACATTGGGACAATAGTCAGCGGTAGTTGTTCTGTCTGTGGCGAAGTAGGACAATTGCCGGCTTCACGTCACCATCAGCGACCTTGAATGGCCTTCCTTGCACTCGGTATCAACCACAAGACTGCTTCAGTAGACGTCCGCGAGCGCGTGGCCTTTACCCCTGAGCAGCTGGTGGAGGCCTTGCAGCAGCTCTGCCGCCTCACCGACAGCCGCGAAGCTGCGATCCTCTCCACCTGCAATCGCAGTGAACTCTATATAGAACAGGATCACCTTTCGGCTGACATTGTGTTGCGCTGGCTGGCCGATTATCACCATTTGAGCCTCGAAGAGCTGCGTGCGAGCAGTTATGTGCACGAAGATGATGCGGCAGTTCGTCACATGATGCGGGTTGCTTCCGGGCTTGACTCGCTGGTGTTGGGCGAGCCGCAGATTCTTGGTCAGATGAAGTCGGCCTACGCCGTCGCGCGCGAGGCCGGTACCATCGGTCCATTGCTCGGGCGGTTGTTTCAGGCCACGTTCAACGCGGCCAAGCAGGTGCGCACCGACACCGCCATTGGTGAAAATCCAGTGTCCGTGGCGTTTGCCGCGGTCAGCCTGGCCAAACAGATTTTCAGTGACTTGCAACGCAGCCAGGCCTTGCTGATCGGCGCCGGCGAAACCATCACCCTGGTCGCCCGCCATCTGCACGAGCTGGGGGTAAAACGCATTGTCGTCGCCAACCGCACCCTGGAACGCGCGAGTATTCTGGCCGAGCAGTTTGGTGCCCACGCCGTGCTGCTCTCGGACATCCCGGCCGAGCTTGTGCGCAGCGACATCGTTATCAGCTCCACCGCCAGCCAGTTGCCGATTCTTGGCAAAGGTGCGGTGGAAAGCGCCCTGAAGCTGCGCAAGCACAAGCCGATCTTCATGGTGGACATCGCCGTCCCGCGCGATATCGAGCCGGAAGTCGGTGAACTGGACGACGTTTACCTGTACAGCGTCGACGATCTCCACGAAGTGGTCGCCGAGAACCTCAAGAGTCGTCAGGGCGCAGCCCAGGCGGCGGAAGAAATGGTCTCGGTCGGCGCCGAAGATTTCATGATCCGCCTGCGCGAGCTGGCGGCGGTGGATGTGCTCAAGGCTTATCGTCAGCAAAGCGAGCGCATGCGCGACGAAGAATTACAGAAGGCCCTGCGCCTGCTGGCCAACGGCAGCAGCGCCGAAGACGTGCTGGTGCAACTGGCGCGCGGCTTGACCAACAAACTGTTGCACGCGCCCAGTGTGCAATTGAAAAAGCTCTCTGCCGAAGGCCGCCTCGATGCGCTGGCCATGGCCCAGGAACTCTTTGCCCTGAATGAGGGCTCATCGGATAGCTTTTCGGATAAAAAACCGCAATGAAAGCGTCACTGCTCAATAAGCTGGACATCCTCCAGGACCGTTTCGAGGAATTGACCGCCTTGCTTGGCGATGGCGAAGTCATTTCCGACCAGAACAAATTCCGCACCTATTCCAAGGAATACGCGGAAGTCGAGCCGATTGTCGGCACCTATAAACAGTTGCTCAAAGTGCAAGGTGACCTTGAAGGCGCTCAGGCACTGCTCAAGGACAGCGACCCGGACATGCGCGAAATGGCCGTGGAAGAAGTCCGCGAAGCCAAGGAGCAACTGATCGAACTCGAAGCCAGCCTGCAACGCATGCTGTTGCCGAAAGACCCGAACGACGGCCGTAACGTGTTCCTCGAAATTCGTGCCGGCACCGGCGGTGATGAGGCGGCGATTTTCTCCGGCGACCTGTTCCGCATGTATTCGCGTTACGCCGAGCGTCGTGGCTGGCGGGTAGAGATTCTCTCGGAGAACGAAGGCGAACACGGCGGCTATAAAGAAGTCATTGCCCGGGTCGAAGGTGACAACGTCTATGGCAAGCTGAAATTCGAGTCTGGCGCGCACCGTGTGCAACGGGTTCCGGCCACTGAGTCCCAGGGCCGCATCCATACCTCGGCCTGCACCGTGGCGGTGTTGCCCGAGCCGGACGAACAGGAAACGATCGAGATCAACCCGGCGGATCTGCGCGTCGATACTTATCGCTCCTCCGGTGCTGGTGGTCAGCACGTCAACAAGACCGACTCGGCGATCCGCATCACGCACTTGCCGTCCGGTATTGTCGTGGAGTGCCAGGAAGAGCGTTCGCAGCACAAAAACCGCGCCCGGGCGATGTCCTGGCTGTCGGCCAAACTGAATGATCAGCAAACCAGCGCTGCGGCGAATGCCATCGCCAGCGAGCGTAAATTGCTGGTCGGTTCCGGTGATCGCTCGGAGCGGATCCGTACCTACAACTTTGCCCAGGGCCGGGTCACCGACCACCGGGTTAACCTGACGCTGTATTCGCTCGACGAAATCCTCGCCGGCGGGGTCGATGCGGTAATCGAGCCGTTGCTGGCCGAGTACCAGGCGGATCAATTGGCGGCGATAGGTGAGTAAATGACGATCATTGCCAGTTTGTTGCGCGCCGCCGATTTGCCCGACTCGCCCACCGCGCGTCTGGATGCCGAGTTGTTGCTGGCTGCTGCGTTGGGCAAGCCCCGCAGCTTTTTGCACACCTGGCCGGAGCGCATTGTTCCCAGTGAAGCGGCGCTGACGTTTGCCAGTTACTTGCAGCGTCGTCGTGGTGGCGAGCCGGTGGCTTACATTCTGGGGCAGCAAGGCTTCTGGAAACTGGACCTGGAAGTGGCTCCGCACACACTGATCCCGCGCCCGGACACCGAACTGCTGGTGGAAGCTGCGCTGGAGTTGTTGCCGGCCACACCCGCCAAGGTCCTCGACCTCGGCACCGGCAGTGGTGCCATCGCCCTGGCCCTGGCCAGCGAACGTCCGGCGTGGCAGGTCACAGCAGTGGATCGCGTGCTTGAAGCCGTGGCGCTGGCCGAGCGTAACCGCCAGCGCCTGCACCTCAATAACGCCACGGTGCTGAGCAGCCATTGGTTCAGCGCCCTGGCAGGTCAGCGTTTTCAACTGATTATCAGCAACCCGCCTTACATCCCTTCCTCCGACCCGCATCTGGTGGAAGGCGACGTGCGTTTCGAGCCGGCCAGTGCTCTGGTGGCCGGTGTCGACGGGCTCGACGATCTGCGCTTGATCGTCGCCCAGGCGCCTGATTATCTGGAAGCGGGCGGTTGGCTGATGCTCGAACACGGCTATGATCAAGCCAGCATCGTCCGCGATTTGCTGCTGACCCGCGGCTTTGAAAACGTCCATAGCCGTACCGATCTGGGTGGACACGAACGTATCAGCCTGGGGCGCCTGCCGTGCTGAATGATCAGGAATTGTTGCGCTACAGTCGGCAGATTCTGTTGCAACACGTCGACATCGACGGCCAGTTGCGTTTGAAAGAAAGCCGCGTGTTGATCGTCGGCCTCGGTGGTCTTGGTTCACCGGTTGCGCTTTACCTGGCCGCTGCTGGCGTGGGTGAGCTGCACCTTGCCGACTTCGACACGGTCGACCTGACCAACCTGCAGCGTCAGATCGTTCACGACACCGATAGCGTCGGCCTGAGCAAGGTTGACTCGGCGATCAAACGCCTGAGCGCGATCAATCCCGAGATAAAACTGATCCCCCATCGCGCCGCACTGGACGAGGATTCCTTGGCCGCAGCCGTGGCTGCGGTGGATCTGGTGCTTGATTGTTCCGATAACTTCTCCACCCGCGAAGCAGTCAATGCTGCCTGTGTCGCCGCCCGCAAACCACTGGTCAGTGGCGCGGCGATTCGCCTCGAAGGGCAATTGTCGGTGTTCGACCCGCGCCGTCCTGACAGTCCGTGTTACCACTGTTTATACGGGCATGGCAGCGAAGCCGAACTGACGTGCAGCGAAGCCGGTGTTGTCGGGCCGTTGGTGGGGTTGGTGGGGAGCCTTCAGGCACTGGAAGCCATGAAACTGCTGGTCGGTTTCGGCGAGCCACTGGTGGGACGTCTGTTGTTGATCGATGCGCTGGGCTCGCGCTTTCGCGAATTGCGGGTCAAGCGTGATCCGGGCTGCAGTGTTTGTGGTTCGACACATGCGTGAAGCGCCGATTGGCGTGTTCGATTCCGGCGTCGGTGGGCTCTCGGTGCTGGCCGAGATCCAGCGTTTGTTGCCCAACGAGTCACTGCTGTACGTCGCCGATTGCGGGAATGTTCCTTACGGCGAGAAAACCCCGGAATTCATCCGCCAGCGCTGTAGCGTCATGGCCGATTTTTTCCATCAGCAGGGTGCGAAGGCCTTGGTGCTGGCGTGCAATACCGCGACCGTCGCGGGCGTTGCCGACCTGCGACGCGATTATCCCCAGTGGCCCATCGTCGGCATGGAGCCTGCGGTCAAACCCGCCGCCGCCGCGACCCGCAGCGGTGTGGTGGGTGTGCTCGCCACCACGGGCACCTTGCAGAGTGCCAAGTTCGCCGCCTTGCTCGACCGTTTCGCCACCGATGTGCGCGTCATCACTCAGCCATGTCCCGGCCTGGTAGAACTGATTGAAAACGGCGATTTGCACAGCGAGGCATTGCGCCAGTTGCTGGCAAGGTACGTCGAACCGCTGTTGGGCGCCGGGTGCGACACCCTGATTCTGGGGTGTACGCATTATCCCTTCCTAAAGCCTTTGCTTAAGCAGATGATCCCCGATGACATCAGCCTGATCGACACGGGGGCTGCTGTCGCGCGGCAACTTCAGCGTCTGTTGGCCGAGCGTGAATTGCTCGCCGATGGACCTGTTCGTGCCGCTCGGTTCTGGACGAGTGCCGATCCCGTTCATTTCAGAAATATCTTACCGATACTGTGGAATACGTCGGGTGTTGTGAGAAGCTTCGAGGGGTAAGTAACGAGTTGGGGGCGAAAGAGCAATTGGCATGAACTTTTGATCAAGCGTCGACTTCTATAGCGTTGAGCAACAGAAAACCATACGAAATCGTTTGGAAAAGGAAGTTTCTAGTGAAGCGACTATTCTGCTTGGCCGCGATTGCGGCCGCTTTAATGGGGCAAAGTTTCACCGCACAGGCAGCAGGCGTGGAGTTCGGGGTCGGCCAGACCACCGATTCAACCATGACCTATCGACTGGGCATGCAATTCGATTGGGACAAGAGCTGGTGGCAAAGTGACGTGGGGCGTCTGACGGGTAACTGGAGCGGTGCCTATACCTATTGGGACGGGGACAAGACTTCCAGCAACAACAGCCTGTCGTTCTCGCCGGTGTTTGTTTACGAGTTTGCCGGTCAGTCCGTCAAACCTTATGTCGAGGCGGGTATTGGTGTCGCGTTTTTCGCCCATACCGAAATTGAAAACAACGACATTGGCCAGTCCTTCCAGTTCGAAGACCGTTTCGGTTTTGGTGCGCGTTTTGCCGGCGGTCATGAAGTCGGGATTCGTGCGACGCACTATTCCAATGGCGGTATGGCCAATCACAACGATGGTGTAGAAAGTTACGCGCTGCACTACACCATGCCGTTGTAAACATGCTCAATGTGGGAGCGAGCCTGCTCGCGATAGCGGTGTGTCAGTCGCATGTATATTGACTGACACACCGCTATCGCGAGCAGGCTCGCTCCCACATTAGTTCTTCACCAGGCTGCCTTTCAGCGATACGCGGTGCTGATCCCCTGGCGTTCTTCGATGCACTCCGGTGCGCCCATCTCGAATTCCCGGCAGATCAGCGGACGTTTTTCGTAGATCGTGCACATCATGCTGTTGCGATCCAGTGCAGCGCACCAGCCGTCGTCCAGACGCAGCATGACTTCACCGCCCCAATCATCAGTATCGATAAAACGTTCGGGCACGCCCGTATCGGTGATCAGCATCACTTCGAGCTGACAGCAGCAAGCCGCGCAGGTCGAGCACGTGACGGCCGGCTCGGCGATTTGCGTGTGGGGAATGGTTTTCATGGCGCGCAGTGTAAGGCAGTGGACCGGTGCTGTGTGAAAGGCCTGACGGACGCTCAGTGTCGGGTATCTGAGGCGAACCGTTGGGCCATGAAGTGAAGTGCGGGAAACAGCTGCCGATGAGGGCGATGTTTACAGCAGATCCTGGATCGGCGGGTTGCTGCGCACCATGCGTTTGCCGATGGCCAGTTGCACCGCATTGGGCAATTTCGACAGCGGCCAAAGCGCCGCCATGAACAGGCCCGGAAAAGCGATCTCCAATGGCCGGTTCTTGAGTTTGGCGAAAAGGTGCCGGGCGGCTTTACCTACCGGACAACTGAGCGGTATCGGGAAGTCGTTTTTTGCCGTCAGCGGTGTCTGGCCAAACCCAGGGCTGACCATGGTGACTTCGATGCCTTCCGGCGCCAGGTCCATGCGCAGCGATTCGAACAGGTAACGCAGCCCGACTTTCGACGCGCCATAGGCTTCCGCTCGCGGCAGCGGCAAGTACGTCACGGGGCTGGCGACGCCCACCATGTGTGGCGCGGTGCCTTTGCGCAACAGGGGTATCGCGGCCTCGATGCAATAGGCGCTGGCGAGCAAATTGGTGCGCACCACGTGCTCGACAATCGACGAATCAAATTGCTGGACGTCGACATACTCGCAGGTGCCGGCGTTGAGAATCACCGTGTCCAGCGAGCCCCAGTCTTGCGCAATTTGCTCGCCGATTTCACGTACCTGCTGGCTGTTGGTCAGGTCTCCAGGCAGGACCAGCACTTGTCCGGGATAGCGCTGGGACAAGACTTTCAGCACCGCTACCGAGCGTGAACTGACGGCCACATGAGCGCCGCTTTTCAGTATTTCTTCGGCCAGCGAGGCGCCGATACCGCTGCTGGCGCCGGTCAACCAGTAGCGCCGTGGGGGGGGACGACTCATCCCATTCTCCTTTTCAGCCAGGCAATCGCCCGACCCAATATGGGTATATGTTCGTAATTCAGCACCCCGGCATTGAAGTAATCCCGGTGGCGATAAACCTTGTCGTGCTGGCAGGTTTTTGAACGCGGCCAGCGCCCGTTGTCGAGACGTGCTCAGATTGACGATCGGCGACGGATAGTCCGCCACACCGAACAAGCCGCCGAGGTTGGCCGGGTTGTGCACGTCCTTTTTGTTGAGTCCGGCCAGTTCTGGCAGCCAGTGCTTGATGAACACGCCTTCGACGTCGAATTTCTCCGACTGGCTCAATGGGTTGAAAATCCGGAACCAGGGTGCCGAATCGGTTCCGGTAGATGAGCTCCACTGCCAGCCACCGTTGTTTGCCGCCAGATCTCCGTCGATCAAATGCCGCATGAAAAAGCGCTCGCCTTCACGCCAGTCGATCAGCAGGTTCTTGGTCAGGAACATCGCCACGACCATGCGCAGCCGGTTGTGCATCCAGCCGGTTTCAAGCAGTTGGCGCATGGCCGCGTCGATGATCGGCAGGCCGGTGCGCGCTTCTTGCCATGCCAGCAGTTCTTCCGGTGCATCGCGCCAAGCCACGGCCTCGGTTTCCGGGCGGAAGGCGCGATGGCGGGAAACCCGTGGGTAACCCACCAGAATATGTTTGTAGAACTCGCGCCACAGCAGCTCGTTGATCCAGGTGACGGCACCCACCTTGCCGCTTTCGAACTCGCCCTGATTGCTTTGCAGGGCCGCGTGCAAACACTGGCGGGGTGAAATCACCCCGGCGGTGAGATAGGCCGAGAGCTGGCTGGTGCCGGGTTTTGCCGGGAAGTCGCGTTCGTCTTTGTAGTAGTCGATATGGGCGTCGGCGAAGGTGTCGAGACGGCGTCGGGCTTCGGTCTCACCGGCGGGCCAGAGTTTGCGCAAGCTGTCGCTGGGCGTGGCGAAACCTTCAACGCTTGATGGAAGGGTGTCGCTGCTGATCGTCAATGGCGCCTGGACGGCAGGCGGGCAGACCCGCGCTGGCATTGACCTGTGCAGGCGCTCGTAACAGACCTTGCGAAACTGACTGAAGACCTGAAAGTAAGTGCCGGTCCTGGTCAGCACGGTGCCCGGTTTGAATAGCAGTTGATCGAGGTAGCTATAGAAGTCGATGCCATTGGCCTTCAGCGCTTGGGCCACAGCCGTATCACGACGGCTTTCGTGAATGCCGTATTCCTCGTTGACGTGTACGGCGTCGATCTTCAACTGCTGACACAGGTCGAGCAGCACTGTCGGCGCTTCGTCCCAACGTGATGCCTTGCGGATCAACAAGGGGATGTTCAGTTCGCCCAACGCACGGTTCAATTCGCTCAGGTTGCGCAGCCAGAAATCCACTTTGCACGGTGCATCATCGTGCTCCAGCCACTGCTCCGGGCTCAGCAGATACACCGCCACCGCCTGACCGCGCGCTGCGCCAGCCGAGAGGGCGGTGTTGTCGTGTAGGCGCAAATCGCTGCGCAGCCAGATCAATTGCAGGGTGCTGTCCGAACGATTCATTAAATTAGCCCGCGCTGAACAAGTTCCTTATGCGCCGATAACAGGTCTTCGGCGAAGGACAAATCAGGGATCCCGGTCGTTCTTGCGGACAACTCGGCGTGATGGATACGTACCGTGGGTCCGGCAATCATTTTTGGGCAACTGACACCATTCAAAAGTTTTGGCAGCTGCGAAAGGTTTATGGCTTTGCTGGAATACAGCAGTACGCCACGGGCTTGCAGGTGATCGACCGCCAGCGCGAGTTCGCCGGCGGGCAAGGGCCAGTCGAACACCTCTACCGGGCAATCGGCGCTGCTGATCAGCCAGGCTGTGAGCCACAGGTGAGGTTCCAGTGGCACATCCGAGTGATTGATCAACAACAGTGGCGCAGCGCGTAACTGACGGTTGTTATGGTAGATGCGTGCGCCGAATTTGCTGCGTAACCAGGAATAAAAGAACGCCCGCTCCATCTGCGCGCCGAACTGGCCCTGCCAACGCTGTTCCAGTTCCGCCAGCAACGGCAGCAACAGGCGTTCGCACAAGGTTCGCGGTGGATACAGCGCCATGGCTTGATTGACGGTGTCGTCGAGGGCGCGTTCGTTCAGGTGTGACACCGCTTGCAGCAGCGTCTGGCGCAGCACCTGCCAGTCGTTTTCAACGGGCTCGGTAAACGCCTGCGGCGTGTCCAGCAGTTGCTTGACCTGACTGACGGCCACGCCGCGGTTAAGCCAGGTGAGGATCTTCAGGATGCGTTGAACGTGTTCGGCCGAGAACAGCCGATGGCCCTTGGGTGTGCGTTGCGGAACGATCAGGCCATAGCGCCGTTCCCAGGCACGCAACGTCACGGCGTTGACGCCGGTCTGGCGCGCCACTTCACGGATTGGCAGCCAGTCTTCGTCCAAGGCCTTTTTAAAATCACCGCCAAGGTCTTCGCTGGCGCTGATGTCGATTAGGGTTTTCATTAGATCGCGTTTCGCAGACTGAGATTTTCCGGATGCGGTTGCAGGTAAACCTGTCGCGCGATGTAAGTATCCGGGTGCTGGCGGAAGTGGTGCTTGAGCAGGGTCAATGGAACCACCAATGGCACGATGCCTTGGCGGTATTGGCCGATAACGTGCTGCACTTCCTGCCTGTCGTCAGGGCTGATGACCTGCTTGAGGTAGCCGCTGATGTGTTGCAGGACGTTGGTGTGGGTACGCCGTGTGGCGCACTTTTTCAATGCCGCCATCAATTCACTGAAGTAACGCCGGCCCAACTCGTCGGGGGTGGTGTGGTTCATGTTGCCCAGTAAATTCCCCAGGGTTTTGTATTGCACCGGGTTATGCGCCATCAGCAGGTATTTGTAACGAGAATGGAATTCGGTGAGGCCGCGGCGGGTCAGGCCCTTTTTCAGCAATTGCTGCCAGGCGCTGTAAGCGAACACACGGGTGAGGAAGTTTTCCCGCAGCACCGGGTCGTTGAGCCGGCCGTCTTCTTCTACCGGCAGGTCAGGGTGCCGTGCGCAGAAAGCCTGGGCATAGACGCCTCGACCACCGCCTTCCACCGGTGCACCGTTGGCGTGATAGACCTTTACCCGTTCCAAGCCGCAGGATGGGGATTTCTGCATGAAGATGTAGCCGCAGATGTCGCTCAACTGACTGGCCATTGTCTGGCCGTACTCGATGAGCGGTCGGGTGACATTCAGCTCGGCGTGAACGCTGCCCACGGCTTCGGGATGTTGCGGGTCGCCTACCAGGCGGATCGGCTCACGGGGGGTGCCGAGGCCGATGGCGACTTCCGGGCATACCGCGATGAAATCGAAATAGTCAGTGAGGGTGTGACTGCACAGGCGTGATTCCTTGTGGCCGCCGTTGTAGCGAACTTCGGCCCCCATCAAGCAGGCGCTGATAGCGATTTTCGGTTTCACGGGGGCATGGATCATCAGAGCACCTCGAATCTAAACCTGTACAGAGTGGTGGTTCTGTACAGCATGACTTCATCATAGATTCAAAGGTGTACAAGTCAAACATTCTGTATAAGTTTTGTGAGGGGCAATGAAGACCTTGTGGGAGCGAGCCTGCTCGCGATGGCGACGGCACATCCAGGATTAATGCGTCAGTGACATCGCAATCGCGAGCAGGCTCGCTCCCACAGGGTCTAGTATTTTTTCGCGGTTTTGCGGATGGGCTGCTGTCCACTTCGACAGCAGCAATTGACGCGGGTTGATGCGATTCACTGCATGTGTTCATGCAAGCGGCGAGCAGCCTCCTGACCACTGAGCCAGGCGCCTTCGACACGTCCGGACAGGCACCAGTCGCCGCACACATACAGGCCCAGGTCGGCATCGGCGAGCGCGCCCCATTCATGGCTGTTGGCGGGGCGGGCATAGAGCCAGCGATGGGCAAGGCTGAAGGTCGGGGCGGGCATGGAGTCGTGCAACAGTTCGGCGAATGCGCCGTGCAGTTGCTCGATCACGGCCTCCTTGGACAGATCGATATGTTGCCGGCTCCAGGCGCTGGTCGCGTGCAACACCCAGGTGTCCAGGGTGTTGTCGCGTCCCGGTTTGCTGCGGTTGCGGGCCAGCCAGTCGAGGGGGCTGTCCTGCACGAAACAGCCCTCCATCGGCGTCTCCAACGGTGTTTCGAATGCCAGGGCGACGGCCCAGGTCGGGTCCATTTTTACCCCGGCGGCAACCCCGGCCAGCTTCGATGCGGCCGCCAGCAGCGCGGTGGCTTGAGGGGCGGGTGTGGCGATCACCACATGACTGAACGGACCGTGGGTGAAGCCTTCGGCGTCCTGCAAATGCCAGTGTTCTTCGCCGCGATAGACCTCGGTGATCCGGCAAGCGAACTGTACTTCCAGATCGCCGAGCAGGCCGCGGGTGATAGCGCTCATGTGTGGCGTACCGACCCAGCGCGTCTGTTCGTCCGGCGACAGGCTGAGTTGGCCGCCGTGGTAGGTGTAGAGCTGCGGCGTCCACTCGGCGGCCCAGCCGTTGGCTTGCCAACGCTGGACTTCGGTGACGAAGCGGCGGTCACGGGCTGTGAAATATTGCGCGCCCAAGTCCAGAGCACCCGCATCGCTGCGCTTGCTCGACATGCGTCCGCCACTGCCGCGGCTTTTATCGAAAAGCTGGACGACATGCCCTGTGCCAGTCAGGGCTTGAGCGGCTGAGAGCCCGGCGATGCCGGTGCCGATGATTGCGATAGGTACAGTCATAGGGGCCTCGTTTACCTTTCTGTACAGACTACGCCGTGGGTCAAACCTGTACAATATTGTTTTTTGGTATAACTTTTAGCGTTCTCGATCTGACAGCTTGGCCTATTGTTAAACACAGAGCCTGCCCGATACCAAAGATCCCTGCTTATAAAAATAGACTAGTGATCAGAGTTAAACGCCACGCGAGGAAGAAGTCATGCACATATTGCTGACAGGCGGTACTGGTTTGATAGGACGTCAGCTCTGCCGGCACTGGTTGAGTCAGGGGCATCACCTGACGGTCTGGAGTCGCAAGCCTGAAAAAGTCGCAAAAATATGCGGCACGCAAGTGCGTGGTATTGCCCGGCTGGAAGACCTCGACCAGGCACCGCTGGACGCCATTATCAATCTGGCAGGCGCACCGATTGCCGACCGGCCCTGGACTCACAAGCGCAAAACGTTGCTCTGGAGTAGCCGCATCACCCTGACAGAAACGCTGCTGGCCTGGCTCGAAAAACGCGAGCAAAAACCTTCGCTGTTGATTTCCGGTTCGGCGTTGGGCTGGTATGGCGATGGGGGGGAGCGTGAGTTGACCGAGGCTTCACCCCCCGTCATCGATGATTTCGCCAGCCAGTTGTGCGTCGCTTGGGAAGAAACCGCCCAGCGTGCCGAGGCCTTGGGCATTCGGGTTGTGCTGATTCGTACCGGGTTGGTTTTGTCGGCCGAGGGCGGCTTTTTGTCGCGGCTGTTGCTGCCGTTCAAACTGGGGCTGGGCGGGCCGATCGGCAATGGTCGGCAGTGGATGCCGTGGATCCATATCAACGACCAAATCGCCCTGATTGATTTTCTTCTGCATCAGAAAAACGTCAGCGGTCCTTATAATGCGTGCGCCCCCAAACCGGTGCGCAATTGCGAGTTTGCCAAGACACTGGGCAGCGTGCTGCACCGCCCGGCGTTCATGCCGATGCCGGCCCTGGCCTTGAAAGTAGCTCTGGGCGAGTTGTCATTGTTGTTGCTGGGTGGCCAGAAGGCCCTGCCGGTCCGCTTGCTGGAAGCGGGTTTCACTTTCCAGTTTACTGATTTGCGCGCGGCCCTGGACGATCTGTCCAGCCGCCTCTGAAATAGGACGTTGCATGACCGATCACGCGTTGCTTCTGGTTAACCTGGGTTCACCTGCCTCCACGTCGGTGGCGGATGTACGCAGCTACCTCAATCAATTTCTGATGGACCCGTATGTGATCGACCTGCCATGGCCGGTGCGGCGCTTGCTGGTGTCGCTGATCCTGATCAAACGCCCGGAACAGTCAGCCCACGCCTACGCGTCGATCTGGTGGGAGGAGGGCTCGCCCCTGGTTGTGCTCAGCCGTCGTCTGCAACAGGCCATGACGGCGCAGTGGCCCCACGGTCCGGTGGAACTGGCGATGCGATACGGTGAGCCGTCGATCGAATCGAAACTGGTGCAGCTGGCCGCCCAGGGCCACAAAAGAATCACCCTTGCGCCGCTTTATCCACAGTTCGCCGACAGCACCACCACGACAGTCATCGAAGAAGCCAAGCGCGTGCTGCGCGAAAAAGGACTCGACCTGCAGCTGTCGATTCTCCAGCCGTTCTACGATCAGCCGGAATACCTCGACGCCTTGGTCGCCAGCGCGAAGCCTTATTTGCAGCAGGATTACGATCACTTGTTGCTGAGCTTCCACGGATTGCCGGAGCGGCACCTGAAGAAGCTCAATCCCGGCCACAGTTTCGAAAGCGGCGGTGACTGTTGCGCCGGTGCTCCGCCGGAAGTGGTCGCGACCTGCTATCGCGGCCAGTGCCTGCGTACGGCGGCAGCGTTTGCCAAACGCATGGGCTTGTCGGACGGCAAGTGGTCGGTGTCGTTTCAGTCGCGTCTGGGCCGAGCCAAGTGGATCGAACCTTACACCGAAGCGCGGCTCGATGAGTTGGCCAAAAGCGGCGTGAAGAAAATTCTGGTGATGTGCCCGGCATTCGTTGCCGATTGCATAGAGACGCTGGAAGAGATCGGTGATCGCGGGTTGGAGCAGTTCCGCGAAGCGGGAGGGGAGGAATTGGTGCTGGTGCCGTGCCTCAACGATGACCCACAGTGGGCGCGGGCGTTGAGTGCATTGTGCGAAAGAGCGCCATTGGCCCTTTAAAAGCATCGCGGGCAAGCCTTGCTCCTACAGTGATCGACACAAAACCTGTAGGAGCAAGGCTTGCCCGCGATAGCTATCTCAAGATCGGCTTACAACAGCGGCTCATTCGCCTTCTTGTGTTTCCAGCTGTCATTGCCCGGCAGCAATAGGTTCAGCGCAATCGCCACCACCGCGCACAGCGCGATGCCTTTGAGACCGAAGTCATCCTGGCCGGTCCCGGTGCCGACCAGCATACCGCCAATCCCGAACACCAGAGTCACCGACACAATCACCAGATTGCGCGCTTCGGCCAAATCGATCTTGTGGCGAATCAGCGTGTTCATGCCAACCGCTGCAATCGAACCGAACAACAGGCAGAGAATCCCGCCCATCACTGGCACCGGAATGCTTTGCAGCAGTGCGCCGAACTTGCCGATGAACGCCAGGCTGATGGCGAAAATCGCCGCCCAGGTCATGATTTTCGGGTTGTAGTTCTTGGTCAGCATCACCGCGCCGGTCACTTCGGCGTAGGTGGTGTTGGGTGGGCCACCAAACAGGCCCGCTGCGGTGGTGGCAATGCCATCGCCGAGCAGGGTGCGGTGCAGGCCGGGTTTCTTCAGGTAATCGCGACCGGTCACGCTACCGACGGCAATCACGCCGCCGATGTGTTCGATGGCCGGGGCCAACGCAACCGGAACGATGAACAGAATCGCCTGCCAGTTGAACTCGGGCGCGGTGAAGTTCGGAATTGCAAACCACGGCGCGGCCGCAATCTTCGCGGTATCGACGACGCCGAAGTAGAAGGCCATGGCAAAACCGACCAGTACGCCGGAGATGATCGGCACCAGACGGAAAATGCCTTTGCCAAACACCGCGACGATCAGGGTGGTCAGCAGCGCGGGCATCGAGATGAGCATTGCCGTCTGGTAATGAATCAGCTCAGTGCCGTCGCCGGCCTTGCCCATCGCCATGTTGGCGGCAATCGGCGCCATGGCCAGGCCAATGGAGATGATCACCGGACCAATCACCACCGGTGGCAGCAGACGGTCAATAAAACCGGTGCCTTTGATTTTCACGGCCAGGCCGAGGAAAGTGTAGACGAAGCCTGCCGCCATCACGCCGCCCATGGTCGCCGCAACGCCGAACTGGCCCTTGGCAAGGATGATCGGGGTGATGAAGGCAAAGCTCGACGCCAGGAACACCGGCACTTGGCGTCCGGTGACGATCTGAAACAGAATCGTCCCCAAGCCTGCGGTGAACAGCGCCACGTTCGGGTCCAGGCCGGTAATCAGGGGCATCAACACCAACGCGCCGAAGGCCACGAACAGCATCTGTGCACCCGACAGCACCGTGCGCCAGAGCGGATCGTTGAACTCCTGCTGCATGCTCAAGCGTCCTTCTGCTTGGTGCCGAAGATCTTGTCACCGGCATCGCCCAGGCCCGGGATGATGTAACCGTGTTCGTTCAGTTTTTCGTCAATGGAGGCGGTGTAGATGGTCACGTCCGGGTGAGCCTTCTCAACAGCGGCGATGCCTTCGGGCGCTGCCACCAGCACCATGGCGCGGATCTCGCGGCAACCGGCCTTTTTCAGCAGGTCGATGGTGGCGACCATGGAATTGCCGGTAGCGAGCATCGGGTCGATGATCATCGCCAGGCGCTCGTCGATTTCCGGGACCAGTTTTTCCAGGTAGGTGTGGGCTTGCAGGGTCTCTTCGTTGCGGGCCACGCCCACGGCGCTGACTTTGGCGCCCGGGATCAGGCTCAGCACGCCTTCGAGCATGCCGATACCGGCGCGCAAAATCGGTACTACAGTAATTTTCTTGCCGGCGATTTTCTCGACCGACACCGTGCCGCACCAGCCTTCGATGTCGTAGGTCTCCAGCGGCAGGTCTTTGGTGGCTTCATAGGTCAGCAGGGCGCCGACTTCCTGAGCGAGCTCACGGAAATTCTTGGTGCTGATGTCTGCACGGCGCATAAGGCCAAGTTTATGACGGATCAGCGGGTGGCGGATCTCGAGGATGGGCATGGGAAAGGCTCCGGCGGCGGGCAAAAAAACCGGCCTAGATTAATCTATCCGAGGGTGTTGTCCTATAGACATACAGTACGTTAGTCCACAAACGCTTGATCTGGCCGTGTGGGATGCGTACCTTTGCCCGCTTTTCCCGAACAGCCACCCCCTGGAGAGCGCCATGTCCGCTGATCTCGAGCATATCCGTCAAATCATGCGAGAGGCTGACTGCCTGTACACCGAAGCTGAAGTCGAGGCGGCCATCGCCCGCGTCGGTGCGCAAATCAACGATCAACTGGCGGATTCCAACCCGGTGGTGTTCTGCGTGATGAACGGCGGCCTGATTTTTTCCGGCAAGCTGTTGCCGCACCTGCACTTCCCGCTGGAAGCGTCCTACTTGCACGCCACCCGTTATCGCAACGAAACCAGCGGCGGCGACTTGTTCTGGAAAGCCAAGCCGGAAGTGTCGTTCATCGACCGTGACGTGCTGATCATCGACGACATCCTAGACGAAGGTCACACCCTGGGCGCAATCATCGATTTCTGCAAACACGCCGGCGCGCGCAAAGTGCACACCGCCGTGCTGATCGACAAAGACCACGACCGTAAGGCTCGCCCGGACCTGAAAGCCGATTTCGTCGGCCTGCCGTGCATCGATCGTTACATCTTCGGTTACGGCATGGACTACAAAGGCTACTGGCGTAACGCTAACGGGATCTTTGCTGTTAAAGGAATGTAATCAATGGCCACGGCGCGCTTTCTGGATCAAACGCTGTTCACTGAATTGGCCGAGAAAGCAGCGGCTAATCCTCGTGGACGACAGCATCACAACTTTCATCAGATGGAAGACGCTTGCCATCGCATGGCGGTGGGTTTGCAGCCGAGCACCTATATCCCGCCTCACCGGCACTTGGGCGAAAACAAGGCTGAAACCTTGTTGGTCCTGAAAGGGCGCCTTGGTGTGCTGATCTTCGACGAGGCTGGCGGGGTGGTGAAAAAGCAAATCCTGCAAGCCGGTGGCGATTGTGTCGGCGTGGACCTGCCCACTGGTGTTTTCCACGGGTTGGTGGTGCTGGAAGCCGACAGCCTGATGTTCGAGTGCAAGGCCGGTCCGTATCGCCCGGTGGGTGAAGGCGAACTGGCGGATTGGGCGCCTCGTGAAGGCCAGCCAGGTGTCGCCGAGTATCAGGCGTGGATGCGTTCACAATTCGATTAAACCCATACCTTGTGGGAGCGAGCCTGCTCGCGATTGCGGTCTGACTGACACATTTATGCTGTATGTGCCAACGTAATCGCGAGCAGGCTCGCTCCCACAGTGGAT
The DNA here is from genome assembly GCF_019956415.1 of Pseudomonas sp. GL-B-19. GTDB lineage: Bacteria > Pseudomonadota > Gammaproteobacteria > Pseudomonadales > Pseudomonadaceae > Aquipseudomonas. Next base: position 58,847 of record NZ_JAHBDK010000026.1, on the reverse strand, counting down.
CGCGTCCACAGAAGTATTTTCAAATACCCGTGATAAAGTGCCTGGCCCCGCCCCCCGGAGCCCTTCATGAGCCTTTTGATCCGCAGCTGCGCCGCCCTGTTGCTGACCCTCAGCCTGCCACTGGCGGCCGCCCCGGCGCCGATGCACGCACAGTTTCTGCCACCCGATGACCTGACCCTGCGCGACGCAGAGCCCGAGCAGCAACAACTCCTGCAGGTCACCGAGTATTCGGTGGTGGTGGGCAGCCAGCGCCAGTCCAATCAACAGCCGATTCCCGTCACGTCACCGTTGCTGATCCGCCTCAAGGGCAAATCCTTGAACAAGGGCGCGACCATCAACCAGGTGCTGGTCAACTTCGATGGCGAAAGCAAAAGCCTGAAAAAGCCGGTCTACGATGACAAAAGCAAAACCCTGACGCTGTTTTATCCGATGGCGCAGTACCGGGTGGTGATCGACTTGTTGCGCAATGACACGGTGTATTGCCAGTTCCTCAGCTATGCCAATGGCCATGTCTGGGCTGATTTGCACACCGGGGCCACTCGCATGCGTTGAGCCCGGCGCCAAGGGAGGGGTAAACTGCCCGCCCCGTGAAATGTCTGCGAGCTGGAGTCGGCAATGCGTAAAGATAAGAAGCAAGTGATTGGTGACGAGATCGGCGACGAGCAGATCAAGTTGTTCCTCGATTTCGAGCCAGTCGACGCCACTTCGCCGTCGCTGCACAAATTGATCAAGGCCTACCGTGGTCTGCGCATCGATGACTTTGAGCGTTTCCTGGCGTTCTTCGTCGAGGCAGGTCTGGACCTCAATGGCCAAGATGAGCATGGCAATGACTTCGTCGCCCTGATCAAGGATCAGCGCAATGCGGCCGAGTACATCGAATTGATCGCCAAGGCCCGCGGTTAACCTGTACCTGTAGGAGCACGGCTTGCCGGCGATAGCGATCTCAAGAACACCATCGCCGGCAAGCCGTGCTCCTACAGAACGGCATAAAAAAACGCCCCGCTCTCAGTGAGAACGGGGCGTTTTTTATGGGGCCGAATCAAGCGTAGCTTTCGGTCTCGTTACTGGCTTCAACCAGTTCCAGTGCGATGTTGTTGTGCGCATTGATCTTGCGATACAGCGCAGCATCGGTTTCGAGCACTTTTTCGCGAGCCGGGAAGATCTCTGCCAGTTTGGCAGCCCACTCACCGGAAGCCTTGCCCGGGAAGCATTTTTCGATCAGCTCAAGCATGATCGAAACGGTCACCGAAGCACCAGGGGAGGCGCCGAGCAGGGCAGCAAGGGAACCGTCCTTGGCCGCGACCAGTTCGGTACCGAATTGCAGGACGCCGCCCTTTTTCGGGTCTTTCTTGATGATCTGCACCCGTTGGCCGGCCACTTCCAGGCGCCAGTCTTCGGCTTTCGCTTCCGGGTAGAAACGACGCAGGGATTCCAGACGCTGTTCCATCGATTGCATCACTTCGCTGACCAGGTACTTGGTCAGGTCCATGTTGTTTTTCGCCACGGCCAGCATCGGGCCGATGTTGCCGGCGCGAACCGACATCGGCAGGTCCATGAAGGAGCCGTGCTTGAGGAACTTGGTGGTGAAACCGGCGTAAGGTCCGAACAGCAGGGACTTCTTGCCATCGACCACGCGGGTGTCCAGGTGCGGAACGGACATCGGTGGCGAACCCACGGCGGCCTGGCTGTACACCTTGGCCTGGTGGTGTTTGACCACTTCCGGGTTGTCGCAACGCAGCCACTGGCCACTGATCGGGAAACCGCCGAAGCCTTTGCTTTCTTCGATGCCCGAAGCCTGCAACAGCGGCAATGCCGCGCCGCCAGCGCCGAGGAAGACGAATTTCGCGTCGACGTCACGGGTGTTGCCGCTGTTGACGTCCTTGATGCTGACGGTCCAGCCGCCGTTGTTACGCTTCAGGCCGGTCACGCGCTTGCAGTACTTGACCTGCGCGTCGGGCGCGCTGGTCAGGTGCTTGAGCAATTGATTGGTCAGGGCGCCGAAGTTGACGTCTGTGCCATTCATCACGCGGGTAGCCGCGACGACTTCGTCGGCCGGACGGCCTGGCATCATCAGCGGCATCCAGTCGGCCATTTTGGCCTTGTCTTCGGTGTATTCCATGTCCGCGAAGGCGTGGTGCTTGCTCAGCAACTTGAAGCGTTCCTTGAGGAAGGAAACGCCACTGTCACCTTGCACGAAGCTCAGGTGTGGCACCGGGCTGATGAACGTCTTGCACGAGCCGAACGTGCCTTTCTTGGTCAGGTAGGACCAGAACTGCTTCGACACCTCGAATTGGGTATTGATGTGTACGGCTTTCTTGATGTCGACGGTGCCATCGGCAGCCTGTGGCGTGTAGTTGAGCTCACACAACCCGGCGTGACCGGTGCCGGCGTTGTTCCACGGGTTGGAACTCTCCGCGGCACCGGAATCCATCAGCTCGACGACTTCCAGCTTGATCGCGGGGTCGAGCTCTTTGAGCAATACCGCAAGGGTGGCACTCATGATGCCGGCCCCAACCAGTACTACGTCGACTGCTTCGTTATGCGCCATTTAACGCGTCTCCAAAATCTGCAGCACCAAATTGACGGCATGGCTGCCAGGAGTGACGGGGCGTGTCAGTGATGCCCCAGATACCCATGGCGAGTATTGCCATGTCCGAATCTTCGCAATTTTTTGCAACTTCGACGGACGCTACCGGCCGGGTCAATGAGGGTTATGAACTCATTTCAACGCGCGACTGGCAATTCGACTTATGGTCGATACATCCGTTTGTGCAACCAAATCCGTAGCGGACAGGCTTCAGGCTCCGGTATACGAGGAGTGCCCGGTCCTGTGTCGTTGGGCTGTTTCAGACGCTAATGGTGCATGTTCAGACGCAAAACTATTCATTTGCTCGCCACACTCTTGTGAAGTTGTGAAAACCCGTTTTTTTCACGCTCTTTTGAAGACGTGAACCTCAAAAAAGGGCTGTCCCTGCCTGGCACCGTGCCCGCAAGCATTACCGTCATGGGATACATGACCGGCAAAACGGGCAGACAGCTCAGTGACCGAGCGTAATGACAGCTCTGCAGATTCGCGAAAAGCGGGTTTTTGCTCAAGGAACAGCAAGCACACCAGCTTCACTCGATCTGTGTGGGCGGCTCTCTGTGGGCGGTGCGGGGTGTCAATACCGAGGCATTAACGATGCTGCGAGGCCCGATCAGGAGACGTCCTTATAATCGGGGGGAGATTGTATCTAAGAAACGCAGGGAAATGGACGTGTTTAATGACTTTTATTAGGCATCTGGTCAGGTGGTCAACAGATGTTACACCCGTGCACGTGGCTGGCGCGTGCTAACGCGTGCGCTTGGGGGGAGAGGTTGGTGCAACCCGTTCAGACGGATTTCTTCGATTTCCACCCAGCTTTCTCCCATTGGCTGGAGGCTGCACTGCTTGAACGAGTGGCAATGGCCATTGCCGTCGAGCAGGGCAGGGCAGCGCTGCAGGGGGGTACAGGAATTTACTTCAAGGCTTGTAGGGTGCTAGTTACCCGTCATGACGCACCGCTATACTGCGGGCCTGTTTGTACCTGATTCTGGAGAGATACGCATGTTGCAACGTCTGTTGTTCAGTTTGATCACTGTGACCAGTTTGACCCTCGTTGGCTGCGCCCACAGCCCGCAACAACTGAACCCTGAGCCCAAGCTGACAACGCAGCTGGCGCCAGTCGGCCATGGTCAGCCGGTGGTGGTGCGTGTGGTGGACGGTCGTCCGTCGCCAACATTGGGCACCCGTGGCGGCTTGTATCCGGAAACCAGCGCGATCACCGTGCAGGGCTCGCAGATTCTGCCGAAGTTGCAGGCTCAGGCCGAGGCGGCCGTGCGCTTGCTGGGCTTTACCCCGACGCCCAATGCGCCGAATGCACCGCAACTCACCGTGACCTTGGCCGAGCTGAAGTATCAGTCGCCTAAAGAAGGCATGTATGTGACGGAAGCGACCATCAGCGCTACGTTCCGCTCCGATGTGCAGAACGCCAATCGTCGCTACAGCGGTCGTTACGGTGCATCGCTGGACCAGCGTTTCGGCATGGCACCGAACCAGGAAACCAACACCAAGCTGGTCAGTGATGTGTTGAGTGATGCGCTGACGCGCCTGTTCAAGGATCCGACGGTGGGTCAGGTTCTCGGCGAATAAGTATTCATCGGATTCAAAAAAGCCCGGTGCCAGCAATGGCCCCGGGCTTTTTAATGTCTGCAATACACCGTTGGCCTGTAGGAGCCGAGCTTGCTCGCGATGGCGTACTGTCAGTCGACGTCAATATTGAATGTGATGCCGCCATCGCGAGCAAGCTCGGCTCCTACAGGTTGGGGTGATGTCAGGCTGCTTCTGAGTAAAAATCCAGCACACTCACCCCGGTCAGCAAATCCGTCTCCGGCAAATCCGCATGTTGATGCCCGCCCAGCGCGCAATACACCAGCCAGTGGCGGTCCTGAACGTTGAAGGCAAGGCTGCCGATCAACGTTTGCTGTTCTTCACTTTGGGCGATGAGGTAGAGGCGATCCTGATTTTCAGCGTGCAGCATGACGGTCTCCGTGTCCGTTTTCGTGTGGCGGGAGACTGACGGATTTAGATGACGAAGTTATGACTCAGGGCAGGAGTCTGCCAATTAGTGAACTCTTTGTCGTAAAACAGATGCGGGAGGGGAGGCTTTCGGTAGAATCCGCGCCGCATTCGTCGGTTCGGCGTCTGTTACACCTGTTTTGTTTGAGGTCCGTGATGTCGCTGCATTTGATGACGCTGTTTACCGCCCATCCCGCCAAACTGGTCAATCTGCTGGCCTTGCTGCTTGCCTTTCCGGGCTGTTGGCTGCTGCACGCCACTCGTCGCCGCGAACAACGCGCCAAGGCCAGTATGGTGGCCCAGCGTCAGGGCCAACCCAACGTAGAGCCGACCCTCGATTGGGCGACGTTGCGCATGAACCGCTTTTTCTATCGCTTCGGTTTCGCCTGCCTCGGGCTGGCGTTGCTGGTGTCGTGGATCAGCACGCGGGTCTGATTACAAACATTGCAGCAATGAAAACGGCGCCGAAGGCGCCGTTTTCGGATCCAGCCAAAAATCCTACAGCGGCAAGCCGGCCTTCACACGGTACTGATTGCGCACCGGCGTCGCGTATTGCAGCACCAGGAACGGACGATGTTCTTCGGGGCAGGCCTCCAGACGTTTGTTCCATTCTTCCTGCGCCTTGGCCAGTTCATCGGCCGCAAATACTTCAGCAGCCTTCGGCACCTGCAATTGCGGGTCGGCGTCTTTCCATTGGGCGTAGGCCAGGTAGTGCACCGGGAACAAGCGGTAGCCACCGAGGATTTGCTTGTCCATCTCGACCGCCAATTGCTTGGTGTCTTCAAACAGCTCGGTGATCGGCGCGGCGAAGTTCACGTGGACCCGGCCCTTGTAGCCAGTGATGCCCTTGGCGATGCTCACATCATCCTCGCCCGGCACTTTGCTGTAGCTGCCGGTGGTGGCGCGGATGAACAACTCGCGCGCCTTGGCCTGATCGCACGGGTCGTATTCATAGCTGATCGACACCGGGGTGAGGTTCAGCGACTGAATGACTTCGCCGAACGGCTCGTCCTTGCGACTCATGTGGAACATCTTGAGGATTGCAGATTCGGTGCGGTCGTCGCCGTCTTTCGCCCGGCCTTCGGCCTGGGCGATCCAGATCGAGGCGCAATCGTTGCGGATCGAGTGGTTGATGTAGGCCGACAGCAGTTGATACGCCGCCATCTTCTCGCGGCGACCGGTGATCGAACGGTGCACGATGAAGCTCTTGTTCAGACGCATCAGGTCGCTGACGAAGGGCTTTTGCAGCAGGTTGTCGCCGATCGCGATGCGCGGTGTCGGCAGGCCAGCGTGGTACACGGCGTAGTTGACGAAGGCCGGGTCCATCACGATGTCGCGGTGGTTGGCGATGAACAGGTAGGCGCTGCCGGACTTGAACTGCTCGACGCCGGTATACGTGACGCCGTCTGTTGCGCGTTCGATGGTGTGGTCGACGTACATCTCGACCTTGTCCTGCAACGTGGCCACCGAATGAACACCGGCGAACTCGCGGCGCAGCCGATGAGCTATAAGAGGTTTAAGCATCCAGCCGAAAGCACCGGCAAAACGCGGGAAGCGGAAGTGGGTGAGGATATCTAGAAACGCCTTGTCGCCGAGCAACCTGTCCAGTACCGCTGGGACTTCGCTGTCGTCGTAAGGTCGGATGGCATCGAATTCGCCCATCATGCTCTCTTGTTAGAAACGGCTAGGGTAAGTAAAGGTTTTGATCAAAACCGACAGGGCACGGTCTGAAAAAATAGCCAGACAAAAATAGCCCTGCAAATAGACCGGCGATTATACGCACAAGTCACCCGGGAGACCGCGATGCTGGAAACCGAGCGCTACGAATGTCCGTATTGTGGTGAGGACGCAGAGGCCGTGTTGGATCTGTCCGGCGGCGATCAGACCTACATCGAAGATTGTCCGGTGTGTTGTCGGCCAATAACGTTTGTCCTGCAGACCGACGGTCAGGAATGGTTGCTCGAAGTGTTCAGCGAAAACGAGTGAAGAAGGGCGTCCCGATGCTGCGAATCTACGAGCCGGAAAACCTCATGGAAGGCGAATTGCTGCAAAGCATGTTGGCCAGCGAAGGCATTGAGGCGCATTTGGTGGGGCGCCATTTGCTCGGCGGCACTGGCGAACTGCCGATTTTCGGCCTGTTGGGCTTGTCGGTGGATAATGACCAGGCGGAATACGCCCGCTCGCTGATCACCGCGTACAATGCCGCGCTGCCGCTGTCTGGCGATGAACCGGAGAGCTTTCCCGGCACGCTGGTCTGTTAGGCTGGCGTTCGTTTGATCAAGAGTCGTGCTGCCCCATGTGTGGACGTTATGCCCTGTTTCGCTGGAACCCCGCCTTCGCGGCCCTGCCCGGCTTTCCCGCCGATCAGCAGGCCCAGTGGAATATTTCCCCCAACGATTCGGTGTTGATGCTGCGTGCAGGCCTGGACGGCCAGCGCGAACTGGCCCGCGCCCGCTGGGGCCTGACGCCACCGTGGCTGACCGATCTGTCCCGCACCCCGGCCCATGCCCGGGCTGAAACCGTTGCCGAGCAACCGATGTTTCGCCAGGCCTTTCGTGAGCGACGTTGTCTGCTGCCGGCCAACGGTTTCTATGAATGGCGCGGTACCACGCGCAAGCGTCCGTACTGGCTGACGCCGGGTGAGGGTTCGTCACTGTTTTTTGCCGCTATCTGGGAAGCGTACCCGGTGCAGGAACAGGTATGGCTGAGCACGGCAGTGATCACGCAGCCGGCGGCGAGTCAGCGCCGGCCGTTGATTCTCGATGCGGCGGGGCAGGCGGCGTGGCTTGATCCCGAGACGCCGTTGCATACCTTGCAGGCCTTGCTTGCCAGTGAACCCGCGGTGTTGCGCGAGCGGGTGCTGGCGAATCTGGTAAATGATCCGAAGCTGAATGCGCCGGAGTGTCTTACCCCGGGTTAAATGGGGGGGCTGTGCTTGCCCGCGATAAGGCCCGCACAGACTTGAGAATTTTTTCCTGCGGTGCTGAGAGCTTTGCCGGAATTTTGCGTCTTAGCTTTATGTATCTGGCGTCGATACATTTCCACGCCCAGGATACGCGGCATGATTTGAGGGAGTTTATTTGATGAACAAGCTATTGGTTTTTGGGACGCTGAGCGCCAGCCTGCTGCTCGCCGGGTGCCAGTCGGTCAACACCACCAGCGGTGGCGCCGTGGGGGTTGAGCGCAAACAGTACATGTTCACCATGTTGCCCGCGCAAGAGGTCGACCAGATGTATGCGCAGTCCTATCAGAAGACAGTCGGTGAAGCCTCCAGCAAAGGTGTGCTGGACAAAACCAGTGAGAATGCCCTGCGCGTCCAGGCCATTGCTGATCGGTTGATTGCCCAGGCGCCTAATTTTCGTCCGGATGCGGCTCAGTGGAATTGGGAAGTCAACCTGATCAAGAGCGATGAACTCAACGCCAACTGCGGGCCTGGGGGCAAGATCATCTTTTACACCGGGCTGATCGACAAACTGCAACTGACCGACGATGAAATCGCCGCAATCATGGGGCATGAAATCGCCCACGCCCTGCGTGAGCATGGTCGTGAAGCGATGTCCAAAGCCTATGGTATTGAAATGGCCAAGCAAGGCGCCGGTGCCTTGTTAGGGTTGGGCCAGGGCAGCATGGTTCTGGCGGATACCGTTGCGAACTACGGCATGACCCTGCCCAACAGCCGCGCCAATGAAAACGAAGCGGACCTGATTGGTCTCGAACTGGCCGCTCGCGCCGGTTACAACCCGAACGCCGCGATCACGCTGTGGAACAAGATGAGCAAGGTCTCGGAAGGCTCGCCACCGGAGTTCATGAGCACTCACCCGGCGTCGGCCAGTCGTATTGCCGCGTTGCAGGCAGCGATTCCCAAGGTGATGCCGTTGTACGAGAACGCGCGTAAATCCTGAGGTTTTTACATCGTCAGTCAGGGCCTCATCGCGAGCAGGCTCGCTCCCACAAGGGTTAGTGTCGATCACAAAACCTATGTGGGAGCGAGCCGGCTCCGGGCGGCGTTCCGACGAAGAACGATAACGCGGTCTACTTCCTTACGAAATCAAACCCAGCCACTGCTCTGCATCGCCTTGTACACCGCAACAATCGCCAAAATGAGAAACGCCGACGCCGCCAGTCGACGGATCAGGGTCAGTGGCAACTTGTCTGCCGCAAAGTTACCGGCCAGCACCACAGGCACGTTGGCAATCAACATGCCGGCGGTGGTGCCGAGAATGACCAGCCACAAATCCGGGTATTGCGCAGCCAGCATCACGGTAGCGACCTGGGTCTTGTCACCCATTTCCGCGAGGAAGAACGCAATCAGTGTGGTCAGGAATGGCCCGAACTTGCGAGCGGTGCTGACGTCGTCGTCCATCTTGTCCGGGACCAGGGTCCACAACGCCGTCGCCGTAAAGCAGGCGGCCAGGATCCAGTGCAGCGTCGCATTCGAGAAGAAACTGCCGAACCATGCACCGACTGCACCAGCGGCTGCGTGGTTGGCCAGGGTGGCGGCGACGATGCCGGCGATGATCGGCCATGGCTTGCGGAAGCGGGCAGCGAGAATGAGCGCGAGCAGTTGCGTCTTGTCGCCGATTTCGGCCAAGGCAACGATTGCGGTAGGAACGAGAAATGAATCCAGCATCATCAGGGTTTTCCTAAGGGGCGGGTCGACACGGCTATGACACGTACAGCCTTCCCGCCCCGGGTAAGGTGTTCGTGTCATAGGTCTTGTCAAACCCTGCAATCCGTCTGATGCGGACGCTTGGGTCGCATACGCCATGGTCTGAGGACCAAGTATGTTGACGTATGCCGGACGAGCATGGCGCTCGTGGGAGACTACTCCCCTAGGACGGAGCGGATTCTGCCTAGGCAAAATCCGTTAGGCAAGCACTTATTTATCAGCCGCGTTTGGCCCGGTAGATTCGGAAACCCTGTCCCTCAGCCTTGATTGCGCACACACCAAGGTGCTCTTCGATCAGCGGTTGATATTTCAGGAAGCTGTTGGCAACCAGGCGCAGTTCACCGCCGTTTTTCAGATGTTTGGCCGCTTTTCGCAGCAAGTTCTCGGTCGCGAAGTAGTCGGTGTGGACGCCGACATGGAACGGAGGGTTGCTCAGAATCGCACTCAAGCCCATCGGTGCAGCGTCAATTCCATCACCGGTGATCACGTCGGCTTCCAGACCATTGGCGGCGAGGGTCAGGCGACTGCTGGCAGCGGCAAACGCATCGACGTCGAGCAACGTCACTTGATTGTGCGGATAACGACGCTTCACCGCGGCGCCCAACACGCCGGCGCCGCAACCGAAGTCCAGCAAGTGGCCGCTCGGCAACTTGTCCAGATGCTCCAGCAGCAGCGCACTGCCGCGATCCAGTCGGCCGTGGCTGAACACGCCCGGCAGGCTGATGACTTTCAATGGCCCTTCAGCCAGCGGCAACTCGTAGGTCTGCGCCAGGCTTTCCAGTGATTTGGCTTCTGGTGCATTGGCTACCGTGACCAGCCAGAGTTGGCAATGACGGGCGCTGTCGAGCTTGCGCGGCTTGCCGAACGGGTTCAGTTGTTTGGCTGCACCTTCAATCCCGCTACGTTTTTCGCCTACCAGATACAGCTCGCGACCGGCCAGGCGCGAGGCGAGGGCGTTGAGGATGTAATCGGTCAGGTCCTTGGACTTGGGCAGAAACACGACCGCCGTCTCGAACTCACGCTCGGGTGCGTTCACACCAAAATGGCTGCGCTCGGCAAAACGTGCGTCCAGCGCGGCTTGGTCGCCGGCGTGCCAGCACCAACCGTGGGCATCGGGCAGTCGGCCCAGCAGATCGTCGGCGGGCAAACCGGCTAACAACACCGAACCCTGGAATAGCTCAGCCTGACGAAGCAGTACTTCACTGCGCGGATCCATACTCTGCTCCTTGAAAAAAAGTGCGGCAGTTTATCAACTGACGACTCGCAGCGCTGTACCGCTGAAGAAAGCCTGCGCGTTTTCGGTCAACTGCCCCACGATCCGCTGCCGCGCCTCGCGACTGCCCCAGGCGTTATGCGGGGTAACAATCAATCGCGGGATGTCGTCGGCCAGCAAGGGATTGCCCGCCGTCGGTGGCTCAACACTCAGCACATCGGTGGCTGCGCCGCCCAGATGACCGTTGCGCAACGCATCGGCCAGCGCCAGCTCATCGATCAAACCACCGCGCGCGGTATTGACCACGAAGGCGCCGGGTTTCATTGAGGCCAGTTCACGGGCGCCGATGAAGTGGCGGGTGTGTTCGTTGAGCGGGCAGTGCAGGGTGAGGGCGTCGATCTGCGGCAGCAGTTCATCCAGCGGCAAACGATCCGGCCGGGCAGGGCGCCCCGGAATCTGACCCAGCAGCACGCGCATGCCGAACGCTTCGGCCAGCCGTGCGACTGCGCCGCCCAGTTCGCCGTGGCCGAGCAGGCCAAGGGTTTTGCCTTGCAGTTCGACGATCGGGTAGTCCAGCAGGCAGAACTGTTTCGCTTGCTGCCAGCGGCCTTCACCCACTGCTTTTTGATAGTCGGCCAGGCGCGTCGCCAGGTTGAGCAGCAACATGATCGTGTGCTGGGCCACCGACGGTGTGCCGTAACCCTGGCAGTTGCAAACGGTAACGCCATGGGCGCGGGCGGCGGCCAGATCCACGTTGTTGGTGCCGGTGGCGGTGATCAGGATCAGTTTCAAGTCCGGGCTGGCGGCGATGGCGTCTGCGTTGATCAGGATCTTGTTGCTGATGGCCACCGTGGCGCCTTTGAGGCGTTCGATTACTTGATCCGGCGTGGTCTGCGCGAACAGTTGCAAGTCGTCAAAGCAATCACGCAGCGGGCTGAGGTCGAGGTCACCGAGGTCCAGGGACGGGTGGTCGAGGAAAACGGCGCGGCGAGAGTTCGTCATCAACTGTACCTTTTGTGCATTGAACTGAAGGCGTAATCTGCCGAGCCTACCAGATGAAACAAATGGTTACCCATTGCACCAAAGTGGCTAAGTTGACGCGCTATGTGATGAAGCGCCGAAACCCCTGTAGCAGCTGGCGAAGCCTGCGTTCGGCTGCGCAGCAGTCGTGAAATCAGGCACCGCGCTCTTACAGAAAGTCCGCGTGTTCTGGGTTGACGACTGCTGCGCAGCCGAACGCAGGCTTCGCCAGCTGCTACAGGTGATGTTGTCAGCCTGGACTTTTCATTTCGACCGATCTACCCCAAAGGAGCCCCCATGTACTGGACAGAGTTTTTGACCGTTGCCCTGATTCACTTGCTCGCCGTGGCCAGCCCCGGCCCGGACTTTGCCGTGGTGGTGCGTGAAAGCGTGACCCATGGTCGACGCGCGGGCACTTGGACCGCACTGGGCGTTGGTACGGCGATTTTCCTTCACGTTGGCTATTCGCTGCTCGGCATCGGCCTGATCGTGTCCCAGTCGATCGTGCTGTTCAACGCGCTGAAATGGGCCGCCGCCGCGTACCTGTTGTACATCGGCTACAAGGCCCTGCGCGCGCAACCGGCCAAAGTGGTCGCTGACAATCTGCACAAGGAAGTCGGCGAGCGCACCGCCCGTGGCGCTTTCACCTCCGGTTTCGTGACCAACGGTCTGAACCCGAAAGCCACGCTGTTCTTTTTGTCGCTGTTCACCGTGGTGATCAACCCGCACACACCGCTGGCGGTTCAAGCCGGTTACGGGGTCTACCTCGCGGTGGCGACGGCGGTGTGGTTTTGCCTGGTGGCGCGGCTGTTCAGCCAACAGCGTGTACGCGCCGGTTTCGCCCGCATGGGCCACTGGTTCGACCGCACCATGGGCGTGGTGCTGATCGCCATCGGCGTGAAACTCGCGTTCACCGAGATGCATTGATAGCGGGCTGATCCTCGACATCCTGCAAATGCTGGCGCAAAGCCAGCATTTGTGCGGTTCTGCAAATCATTCCTTTGGCTGATTTGGCTGACATTGAAGGGCACTAAAGTGCTTACATTCAGCCAACACCGTGCAGCCAGAAAAGGGATTCATATGTTGCAGACTCGCGTTATCCCCCCAGCCGAAGGCGCTTACCAGTATCCGCTTCTGATCAAGCGGCTGCTGATGTCCGGCGCTCGTTACGAGAAAACCCGCGAGATCATTTACCGCGACCAGTTGCGCTACAGCTATCCGACCCTCATTGAGCGGGTCGCGCGGCTGGCCAATGTGTTGACGGCGGCCGGGGTCAAGGCCGGGGATACTGTGGCGGTGATGGACTGGGACAGCCATCGATACCTGGAATGCATGTTCGCCATCCCGATGATCGGCGCGGTGATCCACACGATTAACGTGCGCCTGTCGCCGGAACAAATCCTCTACACCATGAACCACGCGCAGGACCGCTTTGTGCTGGTCAACAGCGAGTTCGTGGGGCTTTACCAGGCAATTGCCGGGAACCTGACCACGGTCGAGAAAACCCTGCTGCTGACTGACCTGCCGGAGAAAACCGCCGATCTGCCCAACCTGATTGGCGAGTATGAGCAACTGCTGGCGGCTGCCAGCACGCAATACGACTTCCAGGACTTCGACGAACACTCGGTCGCGACAACGTTCTACACCACCGGTACCACCGGCAATCCCAAGGGTGTGTACTTCACCCACCGGCAATTGGTGCTGCACACCATGGGCGTGTCGACCATCATGGGCTCCATCGACAGCGTGCGCCTGCTGGGTACCAGCGACGTGTACATGCCGATCACCCCGATGTTCCATGTGCATGCCTGGGGCTTGCCCTATGTGGCGACCATGCTCGGGCTCAAGCAGGTTTATCCAGGCCGCTACGACCCGGAGTACCTGGTGGAGCTGTGGCGCAAGGAGAAGGTCACCTTTTCCCACTGCGTACCGACCATTTTGCAGATGATCCTCAATGCCAAAGCGGCGCAAGGCACGGACTTCGGCGGCTGGAAAATAGTCATCGGCGGCAGCGCGCTTAACCGCACGCTGTATGAAACGGCCAAAGGCAAAGGCATTCAGTTGACGGCCGCTTATGGCATGTCGGAAACCGGGCCGCTGGTGTCGTGTGCGCACCTCAACGATGAATTGATGGCCGGCAGCGAAGATGAACGCACCGCCTATCGCATCAAGGCTGGCGTGCCGGGGCCATTGGTTGAGGCTGCGATCGTCGACCCCGACGGCAACTTCCTGCCCGCCGATGGCGAAACCCAGGGCGAGCTCGTGCTGCGTGCGCCATGGCTCACCGAGGGCTATTTCAACGAACCGCAGAAGGGCGCAGAGCTCTGGGCCGGGGGCTGGCTGCATACCGGCGACGTGGCGACGCTGGACGCCATGGGCGTGATCGACATTCGGGACCGCATCAAGGACGTGATCAAGACCGGTGGCGAGTGGATCTCGTCTCTGGACCTTGAAGACTTGATCAGTCGCCACGAGGCGGTACGCGAAGTAGCAGTGGTGGGGATCGCCGATCCGCAGTGGGGCGAGCGGCCGTTTGCGCTGCTGGTGATCCGCGAAGGGTATGAGATCGGGGCCCGGGAACTCAAGGAACACCTCAAGCCGTTCGTGGAATTGGGGCACTTGAGCAAGTGGGCGATCCCCAGCCAGATTGCCCTTGTTACTGAAATTCCCAAGACCAGTGTCGGCAAGCTCGACAAGAAGCGCATCCGCCTCGACATCACTGAATGGCAGGCCAACAACAGCACCTTCCTCTCGACGCTTTAAGCGCCCCTCCTGGCGTGCCCGCAATGGCACGCCAGGCCCACCAAGCAAGCGCTTGGCTTGTGTAATCCGAATTTTCAGCCATCCTTGCCGGGCCGACAGGTGTCGGACTGGCGAAAGGACTGTTCCAGAGTGGTCGGCAGCTACAAATCACACTTTAGAGGGATCAAGCTCTACTACCTGCTGGCTATAGTCCGCTCATGGATTTTTAAGAACGGAGCAAGCGCACAAACGGGGGCGATGCAATTTTGGAGTGACTTCGGGACGCCTTGGCTCCCCGTCACCCACAACGTTTTTAAAAGTGCTCACAGCCATAACAATAATGCACATGGAGTAGCGTCGATGACATCAGTAAACACGTTCTGGCGCCGGGCAAAATTGCCCCTGGCGGTCAGTCTCGCCTCTTCGCTCGCCGGGCCTGCATTCGGCGTCAGTTTCAACGTTGGTGAAATCGAAGGTCAGTTCGACTCGTCGCTGTCCCTGGGTATGAGTGTCTCGACCCAACAGCCGAACAAGAACCTGATCGGTGTCAACAACGGCGGGCACGGCTTGTCCCAGACCTCCGATGACGGTCACTTGAACTTCAAGAGTGGGCAAGCGTTCTCGAAAATCTTCAAGGGCATCCATGACCTTGAATTGAAATACGGCGATACCGGCGTGTTTGTCCGGGGCAAATACTGGTACGACTTCGCACTGCAAGATACAAACCTGGAATTCAAGAACGTCGAAAACGACGGTCGTAAAGAGGGCGCCAAGTCCTCCGGCGGGCAAATCCTCGACGCCTTCGTCTACCACAACTACACCGTTGCCGATGAGCCGGGTTCCGTGCGTCTGGGCAAGCAAGTAGTGAGCTGGGGTGAAAGTACGTTCATCGGCGGCGGCATCAACTCGATCAACCCGATTGACGTGTCCGCGTTCCGTCGTCCGGGTGCCGAGATCAAGGAAGGCTTGATCCCGGTCAACATGTTCTATGTGTCACAGAGCCTGACCGATAACCTCTCGGCCGAAGCGTTCTACCAGTTGGAATGGGACCAGACCGTCGTCGATAACTGCGGCACGTTCTTCTCTCAGCCAGACATCGTTGCCGACGGTTGCGACAACAACTTGCGCGTGCTGAACAAGCGCTCGACGATTCCAGCCATTGCGTTGGGCCCGTTGGCCGCCAACGGCGTCGACGTCAACGAGGAAGGTGTCCTGGTTCGGCGTGGCCCCGACCGTGATGCACGGGACAGCGGCCAGTGGGGGGCGTCCTTCAAGTACATGTTCGACCCGCTGGACACCGAGTTCGGCGCCTACTTCATGAACTATCACAGTCGTGCGCCGATCTTCAGCGCCACCGGTGCGCCGCAGTCGGTCTACAACACTGCTGCGTCGCTGCCAGGCCCCTTTGCCGCGCTTGGGCCGCTGTTGGTGGCCGGTAACTCGCAGTACTTCATCGAATACCCTGAAGACATTCGCCTTTACGGCCTGAGCTTCTCCACCACCCTGTCTACGGGTACGGCGTGGAGCGGTGAGATCAGCTATCGTCCGAACGCGCCGGTGCAGTTGAACTCCACCGACATTCTGTTCGCTGGTATTCGTCCTTTGGGCAACGGCAATCCGAACAATCCTTTGACCAACGCTTCGTTGCTCTCCGCCGCACCGGGTACTGACCTCAATGGCTATCGCCGTAAAGAAGTCACCCAGTTCCAGAGCACCCTGACGCACTTCTTTGACCAAGTGATGGGCGCGAGCCGTCTGACCCTGGTCGGCGAAGTGGGCGTGACCCATGTCGGCGGCCTGGAAAGCACTTCCGACGTTCGTTATGGCCGCGATCCGGTCTACGGCCCGGGTGCATTGCCAGCCTCTGGCGCTATTGATACTTGCGTGGCGCTCAACACCAGCACCATCAACGGTGCTGGTCCGGGCACTCCCACCAACAACGTCAGCCGCAACTGCGACAACGACGGCTTCACCACGGCGACTTCGTGGGGCTACCGCGGTCGTGCGATCTGGGAATACAACGACGTGTTCGCCGGTGTGAACCTCAAGCCGAACGTGGCCTGGTCCCACGACGTAGACGGTTACTCGCCAGGCCCTGGCGGCAACTTTGAGGAAGGTCGCAAAGCGGTGAGCCTGGGTGTCGATGCCGAATACCAGAACACCTACACCGCGAGCCTGGCTTACACCAATTTCTTCGACGGCAAGTACACCACCGTAGATGACCGCGACTTCGTTGCGCTCAGCGTCGGCGTGAACTTCTAAGCACTGTTTTTTGAGGACGAACACACATATGAAAATAACAAAGAGTCTGTTCAAAGCTGGTGTTCTGGGGCTTTCGCTGCTGGCGACCAGTGTGATGGCGGCGGTCCCTGCGGCCGAAGCCGACAAACTGGGCAAGAGCCTGACCCCGATGGGCGCCGAGATGGCGAGCAACGCCGACGGTTCGATTCCGGCCTGGAAGCCAATGGCGAAAAATGCCGGCACCGTCGACAGCAAAGGTTTCCTGTCCAACCCGTACGCCAGTGAAAAACCACTGTTCACCATCACGGCGCAAAACGTCGACCAGTACAAAGACAAACTCGCCCCGGGCCAGTACGCGATGTTCAAGCGCTACCCGGAAACCTACAAGATGCCGGTTTACCCGTCCCATCGTGGCTCCACCGTGCCGGCTGAAGTGTTCGCCGCCATCAAGAAAAACGCCACCACGACCAAGCTGGTATCTGGCGGCAACGGCCTGGAAAACTTCGAAACCGCCATCCCGTTCCCGATTCCCCAGAGCGGCATTGAAGTCATCTGGAACCACATCACCCGCTATCGCGGTGGTAGCGTGACCCGTCTGGTGACCCAGGCCACACCACAGCCGAACGGTTCGTACAGCCTGGTGTACTTCCAGGATCAGTTCGTGTTCCGCGACAAGATGAAGGACTACGATCCGGCTAACCCGGGCAACATCCTGTTCTACTTCAAGCAGAAAGTGACCGCGCCGGCACGTCTGGCCGGTGGTGTGCTGCTGGTGCACGAAACCCTCGACCAAGTGAAAGAACCGCGTTCGGCGTGGGTCTACAACGCCGGTCAGCGTCGTGTGCGTCGTGCACCACAAGTGTCCTATGACGGGCCGGGTACCGCGGCGGACGGCCTGCGTACCTCCGACAACCTGGACATGTTCAACGGTGCGCCGGATCGCTACGACTGGAAGCTCGAAGGCAAGAAAGAGATGTACATTGCCTCGGACAGCTACAAGCTCGATTCGCCTACCCTCAAGTACGACGACATCATCAAGGCCGGTCATATCAACCAGGACCTGGCACGTTACGAGTTGCGTCGGGTATGGCATGTAGTGGCGACCTTGAAAGAAGGCCAGCGTCATATCTACGCCAAGCGTGACTTCTACATCGACGAAGACACCTGGCAAGCCGCAGTGATCGATCACTACGACGGTCGTAATCAGCTGTGGCGTGTGGCAGAAGCTCACGCCCAGGATTACTACAACGTTCAAGTTCCGTGGTACGCCCTGGAAGCCCTGTACGACCTGCAATCGGGTCGCTACCTGGCGCTGGGTATGAAGAACGAAGAGAAGTCTGCGTATGACTTCGGCTTCACCGCTACCACCAGCGACTTCACACCGGCTGCGCTACGTCAGGACGGGGTTCGCTAACCTGTACTGAACAGAGGTCACTTCCTTGAAAAAACGCCCCGACTGGTTCGGGGCGTTTTTTTGTCCGCAATTTGCCCATGAATTTTCGGTGCCTTCGATGGCCCCTTCGCGAGCAGGCTCGCTCCCACAGGTTGATCTTCAGCAGGCATAAAACTTGTGGGCAACGCCGATCCAGTGTGGGAGCGAGCCTGCTCGCGATGCGGGCAACTCGGTCTAAAACGAACGCGTCATCTCAGTCCCTCAGTATCTGCTCGGATACTTTTTTGTAGCCATTTGTAGCAATTACCTTCATTCCCTATCCGTTTACCGCTAGTCTGCGGACATCTGCAACGCCGCCATCCGCAATTCAAACAAGAGCCGGCCATGACTGATCTGTCCCCACTCCCGGGCCCTGCAAGCGTTTCCATCGCGGCATTGGACGGGCGCTTTTTTCGGCCCCCGCTGCCCGACGGCCATGTGCAGCGGCCTCGTCTGTGCGAGCGCCTGAGTGCCGGCCTCGGTGGCAGGCTGTTGCTGGTCAGCGCACCCGCCGGGTTCGGCAAGAGTTCATTGGCGGTGGAGTTCTGTCAGGGGCTGCCGGCCCATTGGCAAAGTCTGTGGTTGGGGTTGAGCCCTCGAGACAGCGATCCTGGGCGTTTCCTTGAGCGGTTGCTCGAAGGACTCCAGGATTACTTTCCGACACTGGGCAGCCAGGCGCTGGGACTGCTGAAAATGCGCCAGCGTCATCAACCGTTCGCCTTTGAAGAATGGCTGGACGGGTTGCTGGACGAGCTGACCATCTACCTGTCGCCGAGTACGCCTTTGCTATTGGTGCTTGATGACTATCACCTTGCGCAAGGCCCGGTACTCGATCGTTGCCTGCAATTTTTCCTCAATCATTTGCCCGATGGCCTGCTGGTCATGGTGACCAGTCGACAGCGTCCGGACTGGCATCTGGCACGTTTGCGCTTGTCGCGCCAACTGCTCGAACTGCATGAACAGGACCTTCGACTGACCCATGATGAAGCGCTCACGTTGCTTGATCGCCACAGCAGTTCCTTGCATGGCGAGGCGCTGGAAAGTCTGATTCAGCGCAGTGAAGGCTGGGTCGCGGGTCTGCGATTCTGGTTGCTGGCGGCCTCCGAGGCAGGCAATGACGGAGCGTTGCCGCAGTCGCTGCACGGCGGGGAAGGGCTGATCCGCGATTACCTGCTGGAAGAAGTCATCGATTGCCTGCCGGCCGAAGTGCAGCAATTTCTTTACGACACGGCGCCTCAGGAACGTTTTTGCAGCGAGCTCTGCGACGCGGTTCGTGAAGCTCATGACAGTGCCGAAATACTGCGTTTCCTTCAGGCACACCAGGTATTCCTGGTGCCGCTGGACGAGCACGGCCACTGGTATCGCTATCACCATCTGTTTTCCGACTTGCTGCGCACTCGGCCCACCGCTCACACGATAGTGCCGGCCGCCAGCCTGCATTTGCGTGCCTGTCGCTGGTTCAATGCACAGGGGCTGCTCGACGAAGCGGTGGAGCAGGCGTTGCGTGCCGGGCATCTGGACGTTGCGGCGAACCTGGTGCAAAACCTCTCGGAAGAACAATTGCTGGCCGAGCAGAACGCCGGCATGTTGCTGCGCTGGAAAATGGACTTGCCCGACAGCTTGCTGATCAGCACACCCAGGCTGATCGTGCTCTACAGCTGGGCGCTGGGGATGGCCTGTCAACTGGATGCGGCGGAGGAATTGGCAGCCCACTTGAGCCGCTTCCTGCCGGCCCCTTCGGCCACCGCGCAGAAGTCGATGCTCGCGCAGTGGCTGGCCCTGAAGGGCATCATCGCCCGGGGGCGTGGTAACCGCGAGCTGACGCTACTTTATTGCGCTGAAGCGCTGCAGAGCCTGCCGGCCAAACGCTACGGGCAACGTCTGATGTGCCTCTCGACCCTGTCCAACCTGGCCATCGCCGACGGCGACTTGTGGCGTGCGCGCAGTTTGAACCGTGAGTCGCTGGAATTGGCGCAGCGGGTGGGTAATCCGTTGTTTGAAGCACTGGCCCATTACGACCGTGCCCGAGTATTGCAGGCGCGCGGGGAAATCCTGCGCTCGTTGCAAGAGGTCCGTCAGGGGCTGCAACGCCTGCAAGGGTTATCCCAGCAACGGCTTTACGCTATACGCGCTCGTCTGACTTTGTATGAGGGGCTCTTGCTGGCCTTACGCCTGCAACCGCAAGCCGCGCGAGTACGTCTGCAAGCCGGTTTGAGTGAGGCTCGCGCCTGTCGCGATATCAGCGTATTGATCGGTCATTGCGTGATCGCCCGGCTTGAAGGTAGCAGCGGCGAGTTCGCCAACGCCTTCGCCGAGCTGGCCGAAGCCGAGCGCCTGATGCATATCTGGGACGTGCCCCCCATTTACTATCTGGCGATGATTACCATGGTCAAATGCGAGCTCTGGCTGGCCCAGGGTCGCACCGATCTGGCCGAAGCCTGGCTTTCCCGGTTGGGGCAGACCTATAACGGCGAACACCCGGCAGCACCGCCCGAATTCCATCCACAGCTGCCGTTGCATATCGAATTGCAACAAGCCTTGCTGGACGTCATTCAGGGGCAGCCAATGCTGGCCGAAGGCCGATTGGATGCACTGCTTGAGCATGGGCAACAAACGGGACGACAGATGCTCAGTGCGATGGCGCTGACTCAGAAAGTGGCCTTGTTGCTCGTCAGTGGGCGTGAGGCCGAAGCCCGCAAGGCGCTGGCGCAGGCACTGGAAGCGTCGACCGGTGGCGCCTTGCAACCGTTCGAAGGGTTGCTGGCCGAACATCCGGACTGGCTACGTGGGCAACTGCAACTGGGAGCTCCGACGGCTGTTTCGCAGAGTCTCGTAGAACAACTGCCGGTCATGATCGCTCGCCCGGCATTGGAATCGTGTTCGGGGACAGAGCAGCTCAGCGCGCGTGAGCTGGCGGTTCTGCAACTGATTGCCCAAGGTTGTTCGAACCAGCAAATCAGCGATCAACTGTTCATTTCGCTGCACACGGTCAAGACCCACGCCAGCCACATCAACAGCAAGCTTGGTGTTGAGCGGCGCACGCAGGCGGTGGCACGGGCGAAAGAATTGGGACTGCTCAGATAGTATTTTCAAGATTGGCCCGGCGCTTAAAAGACCGTTGCAGTTTTGTGCCAGAATTGCCCATCACTGATTTTCGAGCTTGTCCTGATGACCCAGCAACCCAGCCTCATTCGCGAAACCTTCCCCGTCGGCCCTTTGCAGTGCAACTGCACCATCATCGGCGACCCGATCAGTAAAAAAGCGATCGTGGTTGATCCGGGCGGTAATCATGAATTGATTCTGGCGCGCCTCGATGCCCTGGGCTTGAAGGTGGTCAGCATCATCCATACCCATGCGCATCTGGATCACTTCCTGGCCTCCGGTCAGTTGAAGGAGAAAACCGGCGCCACCCTGCACCTGCATAAAGAAGATCAGTTCCTCTGGGACAATCTGGAGATGCAATGCCAGATGTTCGGTGTGCCTTACACGCCCGTGCCACCGCCGGATCGCTGGTTGGCCGATGACGAAGAACTGGCCTGCGGTTGCGGCGTGGCGTTGCACACGCCGGGTCATACGCCGGGCTCCATGAGCTTCTGGTTTTCCGAGGCCAAGCTGCTGATTGCCGGTGACACGTTGTTTCGGCGTGGAGTAGGGCGCACGGATTTGTGGGGCGGCGATCAGGCGACCATCGTGCGGTCGATCAAGCAGCGGCTGTATACGCTCGACGAAGAGGCAACCGTGGTCACCGGCCATGGTCCGGACACGCGATTGGGTGATGAAATGCGCGAGAACCCTTTTGTGCGGGCCTGATTTGTAACACGTTTGTAATACGGGGAATTTTTGACCTGTGCGATGATCCAACCCCCGCAAAGGTCCAATGCTGAAGTCCGTTGCACCACAGAATGCAAAAAAGTAGGAGCTCTAATGTTCACCACGCGTCGTTTGATTATTGTCGCTACCGCAGTGGCCTTGCTGTCTGGCTGTGCCGCACCTGGCCCTTACGATAACCAGGGCCAAGCTAATGGCGGCTCTCAAGGTATGAGCAAAACCGCTAAATATGGCGGTCTCGGTGCTTTGGCCGGTGCTGTGGCGGGTGCCGCCATTAACCATGATAACCGTGGCAAGGGCGCGTTGATCGGCGCAGCAGTAGTGGGTGCTTCTGCCGCCGGTTACGGCTACTACGCCGACCAGCAAGAGAAAAAATTGCGTGCCAGCATGGCCAACACCGGCGTTGAAGTGCAGCGCGAAGGCGATCAGATCAAATTGATCATGCCAGGCAACATCACGTTCGCAACCGATTCGGCGAACATCGCTTCAGGTTTCTATCAACCGTTGAACAACCTGGCAGGCTCGCTCAAGGAGTTCAACCAGAACCAGATCGAAATCGTTGGCTACACCGACAGCACCGGCAGCCGCCAGCACAACATGGACCTGTCCCAGCGTCGTGCGCAAAGCGTGGCGACTTACCTGACTTCGCAAGGTGTGAGCGGTGCCAACCTCTCGGCTCGCGGTGCCGGCCCGGATAGCCCGATTGCCAGCAACGCTGATACCAATGGGCGGGCACAGAACCGTCGAGTTGAAGTCAACTTGAAAGCGATTCCGGGTCAGCAGTATCCTCAGTAATAACAGTTTTACCTTTACCAACCTGACTGAACCCCAGGCGTAAAAAAAGAGCCCGCCCGATCCTCAATAGATCGGGCGGGCTTTTTTGTATTGCCAGTCCGGGCCCCATCGCGGGCAAGCCCGCTCCCACAGGAGGAACGCGATCAACTGTGGGAGCGAGCCTGCTCGCGATGGGGTCAGTGCAGACAACTAAATCATTACCAATGAAAAAGCCCCCGGACAATCACTTGTCCGAGGGCTTTTGTACTGCGCGAAACCTGATTACTTCTTCAGGCCGTAATGCTCATCCAGCATGCCCGGCGCGTTCGGGGATTTTGGTGCGTAGTCGCGAGGCGGCTCCTGATTGCGCGGCGGCGTCAGGCGTTCGCGTGGGGCCACTGTCGCATCGGCGTGCAGGGAGGCCAGCAAGCGTTGGCGAGTCTGCTCGTCCAGGGCCAGACGGTTGGCACCCTCGGCGAGGTGATCCTGCACTTCCTGATAGCTCTGAGTCAGTTTCTTGACCAGGTTTGCAGTGCTGTTGAAGTGGGTGACCACCTCGTTCTGATAACTGTCGAAACGTTCCTGAATGTCATCCAGCTGACGTTGCGTGCTGCTCGGCGCGGCGTTCGGCACCAGACGAGCGATCAGGAATCCAATGGCGACACCCACAACCAGGGCAAGAGTCGGTAACAACCAAACTAAGAGCGAGTGTTCCACGAGTCCTTCCTCTATAAACGGCTTTGCTTTACGTTAACGGCTCGAACCTGCGCTGTATACCGCGATTCACTCGCAATAGATTGGCACAGACAATTTGCTAGACGAGTCGACCCGATTCGAGGTCACGGAGTTCCTTACTTGCTTATGCGCGAAACCCCTGTAGTGATTGATGGCCCCGTCGGTCAGCTGGAAGCTTTGTATCTGGATAATGAGCAGCCCCGCGGCGTTGCGCTCATCTGCCATCCGAACCCGGTGCAGGGCGGCACCATGCTCAACAAAGTCGTCTCGACCCTGCAGCGCACTGCGCGCGATGCCGGCTTGATTACCCTGCGGTTCAACTACCGTGGCGTCGGTGCCAGTGAAGGCACGCACGACATGGGCACTGGTGAAGTCGACGATGCTCAAGCCGTCGCCGAATGGCTGCGGGTCAAGCACCCGGACTTGCCCCTGACCCTGTTCGGTTTCTCCTTCGGCGGTTTTGTTGCAGCAAGTCTCGGCGGACGCCTGGAAGCCAAGGGCGAACAACTGAAACATTTGTTTATGGTCGCACCTGCGGTCATGCGCCTGGGCGATCAGGAGCAACTGTCGCAGCAGGGCGAGTTGACCCTGATCCAGCCGGAAACCGACGAAGTCATCGACCCGCAGCTGGTTTACGACTGGTCCGAAAAACTCGAGCGCCCCCATGAGCTGCTGAAAGTGGCAGAATGCGGACACTTTTTTCATGGCAAGCTGACCGATCTCAAGGATCTGATCCTGCCGCGTCTTTCGAATTGATTGCAGTCTGACAAGCGATTACCCATGACGACTCGTACCCGTATCCTCACCGGCATCACCACCACCGGCACGCCTCACCTGGGCAACTACGCCGGCGCCATCCGCCCGGCGATCGTTGCCAGCCGTGACAGCAATGCCGATTCGTTCTACTTCCTGGCCGACTACCACGCCCTGATCAAATGCGATGACCCGCAGCGCATCCAGCGCTCGCGTCTGGAAATCGCCGCGACCTGGCTGGCCGGCGGCCTGGATGTGGATCGCGTGACGTTCTACCGCCAGTCCGACATCCCGGAAATCCCCGAGCTGACCTGGCTGCTGACCTGCGTCGCCGCCAAAGGCTTGCTCAACCGTGCACACGCCTACAAAGCCTCGGTGGACAAGAACGTCGAGACCGGCGAAGACCCGGACGCCGGCATCACCATGGGCTTGTACAGTTACCCGGTGCTGATGGCCGCAGACATTCTGATGTTCAACGCGCACAAGGTGCCGGTCGGTCGCGACCAGATCCAGCACGTGGAAATGGCTCGCGACATCGGTCAACGCTTCAACCACTTGTTTGGTCAGGGCAAAGAATTTTTCACCATGCCTGAGGCACTGATCGAAGAAAGCGTTGCCACGCTGCCAGGCCTCGACGGTCGCAAGATGTCGAAGAGCTATGACAACACCATCCCGTTGTTCAGCAGCGCCAAAGAGATGAAGGACGCGATTTCGCGGATCGTCACCGATTCGCGCGCGCCGGGCGAAGCCAAGGACCCGGACAATTCGCACCTGTTCACGCTGTTTCAAGCGTTTGCTACGCAGGCGCAGTCCGACGAGTTCCGTAGCGAACTGTTGCAGGGCTTGGGTTGGGGGGAGGCGAAGAATCGCCTGTTCCAATTGCTGGATAGCGAGTTGGGCGAATCCCGCGAGCGTTATTACCAGCTGATGGAACGTCCGGCCGATCTGGAAGACATGCTGCAAGTCGGTGCCAAAAAAGCCCGTGCCGTAGCGACGCCGTTCTTGAACGAGCTGCGTGAAGCGGTCGGCCTGCGTTCTTTCGTGGCGCAGACTCAAGTCGCCGCCACCACCAAGAAAAAAGCCGCAAAAGCCGCACGTTTCGTCAGCTTCCGCGAAGACGACGGCAGCTTCCGCTTCCGTCTGCTGGCGGCCGATGGTGAGCAACTGCTGCTGTCGCACAACTTCGCCGACGGCAAAACCGCCGGGCAAGTGACCAAACAACTGCAAGCGGGCCAGCCTCTGGATGTGCGCAGCGAAGACCTGAGCTTCAGTGTCTGGCTCGAAGGCGAGTGCGTGGCAGATAGCCCGACATTCGCCGACAGCGCGGCTCGCGACGTCGCCATCGACGCCCTGCGCGTCGCGCTGACGCCGGTTCAGGAATAAATCAGCGGCTCGACCCGACCAAGGGCCGATTGCCATTCCCCCGGGCCGTCGCTACAGTGACGGCCCGTTTTTGTTGCCTTGCTAACGAATTATGACGCCCCTAGAACGATATCAAGCTGATCTGAAGCGCCCGGAATTCTTCCATGACGCCGCGCAGGAAACTGCTGTGCGCCATTTGCAGCGCCTGTACGACGATCTGGTCGCGGCCTCGCAGAACAAGCCGGGCCTGCTCGGCAAACTGTTTGGCAAGAAAGAGCAGGCGCCGGTCAAGGGCCTGTACTTCTGGGGCGGCGTGGGTCGCGGCAAGACTTACCTTGTCGACACCTTCTTCGAAGCGCTGCCGTTCAAGGAAAAGACCCGAACTCACTTCCACCGCTTCATGAAGCGTGTGCACGAAGAGATGAAGACCCTTGGCGGCGAGAAAAACCCGCTGACCATCATCGCCAAGCGTTTCTCCGACGAGTCGCGAGTGATTTGCTTCGATGAATTTTTCGTCTCCGACATCACCGATGCCATGATCCTCGGCACGCTGATGGAAGAGCTGTTCAAGAATGGCGTGACCCTGGTCGCGACCTCGAACATCGTACCGGACGGTCTGTACAAGGACGGCCTGCAACGCGCGCGCTTCCTGCCGGCCATCGCGCTGATCAAGCAGAACACCGACATCGTCAACGTCGACAGTGGTGTCGATTACCGCCTGCGTCATCTTGAGCAAGCGGAGTTGTTCCACTTTCCGCTGGATGACGCCGCTCAGGACAGCCTGCGCAAGAGCTTCCGTGCGCTGACGCCGGAATGCACTGCCGCGGTCGAGAACGACGTGCTGATGATCGAGAATCGCGCAATCCGCGCCGTACGCACGTGCGATGACGTGGCCTGGTTTGACTTCCGCGAACTGTGCGATGGCCCGCGTAGCCAGAACGACTACATCGAACTGGGCAAGATCTTCCACGCCGTGTTGCTCAGCGATGTCGAGCAGATGAGCGTCACCACTGACGACATCGCCCGTCGCTTTATCAACATGGTCGACGAGTTTTACGACCGTAACGTCAAGCTGATCATTTCTGCCGAAGTCGAGCTCAAAGACCTCTACACCGGTGGTCGCCTGAACTTCGAGTTCCAGCGCACGCTCAGCCGTCTGCTGGAGATGCAGTCGCACGAATTCCTGTCCCGGGCGCACAAGCCGTAGACGATTCGAAAACATAAAAAAGGGCCTGCAAATTCAGGCCCTTTTTTATGTCCAGAATTCACCGCAAACCTTGTAGGAGTGAGCCTGCTCGCGATAGCGGTGTGTCAGTCATATCAATGCTGTATGGACGGGCGCGATCGCGAGCAGGCTCACTCCTACATGGGTTTTGTGTGTGGATAGAGAACTACGCAGCCTGCTGGAATTGCTGCCGATACTGGTTCGGCGACAATTCAGTGTGCTGACGGAACAATCGCGCAAAGAAGCTCGCATCGTCGTAGCCGACCTCATAGCTGATGGTCTTGATGCTCTTGCGGCTGCCGGACAACAGGCCCTTGGCGGTTTCGATGCGCAGTCGTTGCAGGTAGTGCAGCGGCTTGTCGCCGGTCGCAGTCTGGAAGCGGCGCATGAAATTGCGGATGCTCATGCCGTGTTCGCGGGCCACGTCTTCGAAGCGGAACTTGTCGGCGAAATGCTCTTCGAGCCAATGCTGGATCTGCAGGATGATCACATCCTGGTGCAGCTTCTGTCCGCCAAAACCGATACGTCCCGGGGTATAACTGCGCTGTACTTCGTAGAGGATATCCCGCGCCACGGCTTGCGATACGTTGGCGCCGCAGAAACGCTCGATCAGGTAGACGTAGAGATCGCATGCCGACGTCGTGCCGCCTGCGCAATACAGGTTGTCGGCGTCGGTCAGGTGTTTGTCCTGTTTGAGGTGAACCTGTGGGAAGCGCTCGGCGAAGGCGTTGAAGAAACGCCAGTATGTGGTTGCTTCCTTGCCATCGAGCAGGCCCGCCTCGGCTAGCCAGAACACCCCGGTCGCTTCGCCGCACAACACCGCGCCGCGGGCATGTTGCTCACGCAGCCATGGCAGGATCTGTGGATAACGTTTGCTGAGCGTGTCGAAGTCATCCCAGAAGGCGGGGAGGATGATGATGTCGGTGTTTTCCAGGCCACCGTCTACCGGGATGATGACATCGCTGAAGCTATTCACCGGTTCGCCGTCGGGACTGACGAGTCGGATTTCGAACGACGGTGTCAGGCCTTGGCCCAGTTGTTTGCCATGGCGCAAGCTGGCCATGTGGAAAAAGTCTTTGGCTTGCAGGAGGGTGGAAGCGAAAACTCGGTCGATCGCCAGGATGCTGACGCGCCGCAAGGGCGTGGAGACTTGCTTAGACATAATTCAACTTTATTTTTATAGGAGAAAGTGGTCATCAAACGGCTGGATCGTCTTATTTTTTGTCTGATGTGTCCAGTGTCCTGTGTTGAATGCGGGGCTTAGTCTCTGAAGATCAACTCCTCTAACAATAACGACAGGTGCCGCATGATCCCCAGAACCTTGTTCAGCTCCGATCACGAACTTTTCCGTGACAGCGTGCGAACGTTCCTCGAGAAAGAGGCTGTGCCGTTTCATGGGCAATGGGAAAAACAAGGCTATATCGACCGCAAACTCTGGAACAAGGCGGGGGAGGCGGGGATGCTGTGTTCGCATCTTCCGGAGGAATACGGCGGGCTGGGGGCGGACTTTTTGTACAGCGCGGTAGTGATCGAAGAGGTCGGGCGCCAGGGGCTGACCGGGATCGGTTTTTCCCTGCATTCGGACATCGTGGCGCCGTATATCCTGCATTACGGCAGTGAAACTCTGAAGCACAAGTACCTGCCGAAACTGGTGTCTGGCGAGATGGTCACGGCGATCGCCATGACCGAGCCGGGGGCCGGGTCCGATCTGCAAGGGGTGAAAACCACGGCGGTACTGGATGGCGACGAGTACGTCATCAACGGTTCGAAAACCTTCATCACCAACGGCTTTCTGGCTGATCTGGTGATTGTCGTGGCCAAGACCGATCCAAAGGCCGGCGCCAAGGGCACCAGCCTGTTTTTGGTCGAGGCCAACACCCCGGGTTTCGACAAGGGCAAGCGTCTGGAAAAGGTCGGGATGAAGGCGCAGGACACTTCGGAGCTGTTCTTCCAGGACGTTCGGGTGCCCAAGGAAAACCTGTTGGGGCAAGCCGGAATGGGCTTCGCTTACCTGATGCAGGAATTGCCGCAAGAGCGCCTCACCGTGGCCATTGGTGGGCTTGCGTCGGCTGAAGCGGCGTTGCAATGGACGCTGGACTACACCCGCGAGCGCAAGGCGTTCGGCAAGGCGATTGCCGACTTCCAGAACACCCGCTTCAAACTGGCGGAGATGGCGACCGAGATCCAGATTGGCCGGGTGTTTGTCGATCGCTGCCTGGAACTGCACCTGCAAGGCAAGCTGGATGTGCCGACGGCGGCGATGGCCAAGTATTGGGGCACGGACCTGCAATGCAAGGTGCTCGACGAATGCGTGCAGTTGCATGGCGGCTACGGTTTTATGTGGGAATACCCGATTGCCCGGGCATGGGCGGATGCGCGGGTGCAGCGGATTTATGCCGGCACCAACGAAATCATGAAAGAGATTATTGCGCGGTCGCTTTGACCTTGCAGTGACTGTTAGACCGCTATCGCGAGCAGGCTCGCTCCCACATTGGATTTTTGTCTGACCACCATTTTGTGATCGACACAGAACCATTGTGGGAGCGAGCCTGCTCGCGAAGGCTTTTTTTCAGGCGATCAAGGAGCCGGGTTCGGGTGATCCTTGTGAATCGCCTCAATCCCTTCCAGCACTTCGTCCGAAAGTTTCAGCTCGAAGCTGGCAATGTTGCTGTCCAGTTGCTCAAGCGTCGTTGCCCCAATGATGTTGCTGGTGACGAACGGCTGTTGATTCACGAAGGCCAGCGCCATCTGCGCCGGGTCCAGACCGTGTTCACGGGCCAGTGCCACGTAACGGCTGCACGCTGCTTCCGATTGTGGATTGAAATAGCGGCTGAAGCGGCTGTAGAGGCTCAGGCGGCCTTTCGGCGGGCGCGCGCCACCTTCGTACTTGCCTGACAGGAAACCGAACGCCAGCGGCGAGTAAGCCAGCAAGCTGCATTGTTCACGAATGGCAATCTCTGCCAGACCGACTTCGAAGCTGCGGTTGAGCAGGTTGTACGGGTTCTGGATCGATACGGCGCGCGGCCAGCCGCGGGCTTCGGCCAGGGCGAGGAAGCGCATGGTGCCCCATGGCGTTTCATTGGATAGGCCAATGTGGCGGATCTTGCCGGCCTTGACCTGCTCGTCCAGTGCTTCGAGGGTATCTTCCAGTGGAGTGAGGTTGGCTTCGCTCTTGTGTTTGTAGCCCAGTTGGCCGAAGAAATTGGTGCTGCGTTCTGGCCAATGCAGCTGGTAAAGGTCGATGTAGTCGGTTTGCAGGCGCTTGAGGCTGGCGTCCACGGCTTGCGTGATGTGCTGGCGGTTGTGGCGCAGGTTTTTGTCGCGGATGTAGTCGATGGTGTTGCCGGGGCCGGCGATCTTGCTGGCGAGGATCCAGTCGGCGCGATCACCACGACTTTTGAAATAATTGCCGATGTAGCGCTCTGTGGTGGCGTAGGTATCGGCCTTGGGCGGCACCGGGTACATCTCGGCGGTGTCGATGAAATTGATCCCGGCACCTTTGGCCCGTTCAATCTGGGCGAAGGCTTCAGCTTCGCTGTTTTGCTCGCCCCACGTCATGGTTCCGAGGCAGATAGCGCTCACGTTCAGATCGGTTCGGCCTAGCTGTCGATAGTCCATCAGGTGCTCCTTGGGCAAAACAATCATAAAAGCAGGTTGAAATATTTTCCGCAATCTGCATAATTGCGCACCTCTTTCTGCAGTGGAAGTGATGCGCCGCCGCCGAAGAATCTTGCCGTTGAACGGACGCGCCGACCCGAGCCCCCGAAAGCGTCTGTATCCGGCTGCCTTTGACTTGTCAAAGTACGCACTATTCAGTAAGATCCGCCGTCTAATTTACAGGGCGGCCCCTGAGGCTATAAAGAATGAAAACTTTTACTGCTAAACCGGAAACAGTACAGCACGACTGGTTTGTCGTCGACGCTGCAGGTCAGACCCTGGGTCGTCTGGCCACCGAAATCGCGAGCCGTCTGCGTGGCAAGCATAAAGCTGAGTACACTCCTCACGTTGACACCGGCGACTACATCGTCGTTATCAATGCCGAGCAGATTCGTGTGACCGGTGCTAAAACCACCGACAAGATCTACTACTCCCACTCCGGTTTCCCGGGCGGCATCAAGTCGATCAACTTCGAAAAGCTGATCGCTAAAGCCCCTGAGCGCGTGATCGAGACTGCGGTCAAAGGCATGCTGCCTAAGAACCCGCTGGGTCGCGACATGTATCGTAAGCTGAAAGTCTATGCGGGCGCTGTACACCCTCATACTGCTCAGCAGCCCCAAGAACTGAAGTTTTAACGGAATAGTTCATTATGTCGGCGACTCAAAATTACGGCACTGGCCGTCGCAAGACCGCAACCGCACGCGTTTTCCTGCGTCCGGGTACTGGTAACATCTCGATCAACAACCGCACTCTGGAAAATTTCTTCGGCCGCGAAACTGCCCGCATGGTAGTTCGTCAGCCGCTGGAACTGACCGAGACAGTTGAAAAGTTCGACATCTACGTCACCGTTATTGGTGGTGGTGTAAGTGGTCAAGCTGGCGCAATCCGCCACGGTATCACTCGCGCACTGATGCAGTACGACGAAACCCTGCGTGGCGCTCTGCGCAAAGCTGGCTTCGTTACTCGCGATGCTCGTGAAGTTGAACGTAAGAAAGTCGGTCTGCGTAAAGCGCGTAAGCGTCCGCAGTACTCGAAGCGTTAATTCGCTTTCACGTTCAAAAAAGAACGCCCAGTTTCCTCACGGAGCTGGGCGTTTTTTTATATGTGTGATTTATCAAAGAATTGCGCTGTGACAACTTGCCACATCCGTAGAGCCCCTATACTACAAGGCTTGGCAGTGGAGCCCTTCGGTAATTACCTTGTCAGAATTGGGGCTTTTCATTACCATTCGGCAAAATTTTTATAAGTACATAGATTTACTTAGTAGATGCCTGATTTAACAGGCCACAAAGCTGATGGGAGAGGACTGAATGAGCAATGACGGCGTGAATACAGGCCGGCGTCGCTTCTTGGTAGCAGCCACATCCGTGGTGGGTGCTGCAGGAGCGGTGGGGGCTGCGGTCCCGTTCGTGGGGTCATGGTTTCCCAGTGCCAAGGCGAAAGCCGCAGGTGCACCGGTGAAAGTGAATGTCAGCAAAATCGAGCCAGGCCAGCAGATGATTGCTGAGTGGCGCGGCCAGCCGGTATTCATTGTCCGCCGTACTCCGGAAATCCTGGGGAATCTGAAAAAGATCGAAGGCGATCTCGCCGATCCTGATTCTAAACAATCGACGCAACCGGCCTATGTCAACCCGGAAACACGTTCGATCAAGCCAGAAATTCTGCTGCTGATCGGCATTTGCACGCACTTGGGTTGTTCGCCTACTTTCCGTCCGGAAGTGGCGCCGGCGGATCTTGGTCCGAAATGGGTGGGTGGATATTTCTGCCCTTGCCACGGCTCCCATTACGATCTGGCTGGCCGCGTCTACAAGTCGCAACCTGCGCCTTTGAACCTGCCAGTTCCCCCGCATTCCTATGAGACCGATGAGCTCATCATCATCGGCGTCGATACGGAGAAAGCGTGATGAGCAAGTTCATGGATTGGGTTGATGCGCGCTTTCCCGCGACCAAAATGTGGGAAGACCATCTCAGCAAGTACTACGCCCCGAAGAACTTCAACTTCTTCTATTTCTTTGGTTCCCTGGCGCTGCTCGTTCTGGTTAACCAGATCGTCACCGGTGTCTGGCTGACCATGAGCTACAACCCGTCGGCGGAAGAGGCGTTTGCTTCCGTCGAATACATCATGCGCGACGTCGAGTACGGCTCGATCCTGCGTCTGTTGCACTCCACTGGCGCTTCGGCGTTCTTCATCGTGGTTTATCTGCACATGTTCCGTGGCTTGCTCTACGGTTCGTACCAGAAGCCGCGTGAGCTGGTGTGGGTCTTCGGCATGCTGATCTACCTGGCGCTGATGGCTGAAGCCTTCATGGGTTACCTGCTGCCGTGGGGCCAGATGTCCTACTGGGGTGCCCAGGTGATTATCTCGCTGTTCGGTGCGATCCCGGTCATCGGTAACGACCTGACCCAGTGGATCCGTGGTGACTACCTGATTTCCGGTATTACCCTGAACCGCTTCTTCGCCCTGCACGTTGTTGCCTTGCCGATCGTGATCCTTGGTCTGGTGGTGCTGCACGTTCTGGCGTTGCACGAAGTCGGTTCGAACAACCCGGACGGTGTCGACATCAAGAAATACAAAGACGAAAACGGCGTACCGCTGGACGGCATTGCCTTCCACCCGTACTACACCGTGAAAGATATCGTCGGCGTGGTGGTGTTCCTGTTCATCTTCTGCTCGATCGTGTTCTTCTTCCCGGAAATGGGCGGTTACTTCCTCGAGAAGCCGAACTTCGAAGTGGCGAACGCCTTCAAGACCCCAGAGCACATTGCTCCGGTCTGGTACTTCACCCCGTTCTACGCGATTCTGCGGGCGATTCCGGACAAGCTACTGGGTGTCATCGCCATGGGTGCAGCCATCGCCGTGCTGTTCGTCCTGCCGTGGCTGGACCGCAGCCCGGTCAAGTCGATGCGCTACAAAGGCTGGCTGAGCAAGATCTGGCTGTGGGTGTTCTGCATCTCGTTCGTGATCCTGGGTGTGCTGGGCGTATTGGCCCCAACGCCAGAGCGGACGTTGCTGTCGCAGGTGTGTACGTTCCTGTACTTCGCCTATTTCATTCTGATGCCGTTCTACACCAGGCTTGAAAAGACCAAACCGGTTCCGGAAAGGGTGACTGGCTGATGAGAAAGCTATTTGCTGTACTGATTCTTGCTGCTATGCCTGTTCTGTCCTTTGGGGCTGAGCACGGTGGTCCTGAGCTGGAAAAGGTCGACATCGACGTTTCTGACAAGGCGGCCTTGCAGGATGGCGCGCGTACCTTTGCCAACTACTGCATGGGCTGCCACAGTGCCAAGTTCCAACGCTACGAGCGTGTTGCCGATGATATTGGCGTTCCCCATGATCTGATGCTCTCGAAGCTGGTGCTCACCGGCGCCAAGATTGGCGACCACATGAACATCGGCATGCAGCCGGCAGACGCCAAGGCCTGGTTCGGCGCGGCTCCGCCCGATCTGACGCTGGTGGCTCGTGTTCGTGGTACTGACTGGCTCTACGGCTACCTGAAGTCTTTCTACGAAGATCCGTCGCGTCCGTGGGGCGTGAACAACAAGGTCTTCCCGAACGTCGGTATGCCTAACGTGCTGGCTGGCCTGCAAGGTCGTCAGATTATCGGTTGCAAGCAGGTTCAGATCGTCGAAGACGGCAAGAAGCAATTTGACCCGTTGACCGGTACGCCTTTGACTCATGAAGCATGCGATCAGATGACCATCGTGCCGAAAAGCGGTGCTCTGACCGAAGAGCAGTTCGATGAGAAGGTCAAGAATCTGGTAACCTTCCTGGCTTACTCGGCTAACCCGGTTAAGCTGCAACATCAGCGCATCGGTACATACGTCTTGCTGTACCTGGCGTTCTTCTTCGTATTCGCTTATTTGCTCAAGCGCGAATACTGGAAGGATGTGCACTGATAAAGCTTCAAGCAATTGCTGTTAATCGCGCGCGCCCAAGGGCGCCTCTGAAGGTGTAACGAGCCTGGTGATCCAGGCGTTACGGGAGGCGCCCTCTGGGCGCGCTCGTTTTTCCGCTTCCGATAATTTCAACAAGCGAGGAGGACCGCCATGGGCGTGACCAATCGGTTGGCCTGTTACTCCGACCCCGCCGACCACTATTCCCACCGAGTGCGTATCGTACTTGCAGAGAAGGGTGTCAGCGCCGAGATCATTTACGTGGAAGCTGGTCGTCAGCCGCCTAAACTGATTGAGGTGAACCCTTACGGAAGCCTGCCCACCCTGGTCGATCGTGACTTGGCGTTGTGGGAGTCGACCGTGGTGATGGAATATCTGGATGAGCGTTACCCGCACCCGCCTTTGTTGCCGGTTTATCCAGTGGCGCGTGCCAACAGCCGTCTGCTGATTCATCGTATTCAGCGTGACTGGTGTGGCCTGGTGGATCTGATCCTGGATTCACGGTCCAAGGAAGCTGCCCGCGTCGTCGCTCGTAAAGAGCTGCGCGAAAGCCTGACTGGCGTGTCGCCGTTATTCGCCGATAAGCCGTTTTTCCTCAGTGAGGAACAAAGTCTGGTGGATTGCTGCCTATTACCAATACTCTGGCGCTTGCCGATTTTGGGTATTGAACTGCCGCGGCCTGCCAAGCCGCTGCTTGATTATATGGAGCGCTCGTTTGCGCGTGAGGCTTTCCAGGCGAGTCTGTCTGGTGTCGAACGCGATATGCGCTAAGGCTTAAGGAGCCGCTATGAACTCCAGTCGACCTTATCTGGTCCGCGCGCTCTACGAGTGGATTGTGGACAACGATTGCACCCCGCACATGCTGGTCAATTCCGAGTATCCGTCGGTGCAGGTGCCTCAGGGTTTTGCCAGTGACGGACAAATTGTCTTGAACGTGTCGCCGCAAGCCGTGCGTCATCTTCACATGGATAACGAGGCGGTCAGTTTCGAAGGGCGTTTCGGTGGCGTGCCGCACACCTTGTACGTGCCTATCGCCTCGATCCTTGGGATTTACGCCCGGGAGAATGGCCAGGGCATGGTGTTTGATCTGGAATCGCCTATGGAAGACGAGGAAGAGATCGAGCCGGATGATGATATTCCGCCACCCGACAGCGAGCCGCCGCGTCCCAGCGGTCGACCCAGTTTGAAAGTGGTGAAGTAATAAAAAAGGCGATCCGAGAGGATCGCCTTTTTTATTACTTCCGTAGGAGCCGAGCTTGCTCGCGATGGCGATTTCAAAGACGCCATCGCCGGCAAGTCGTGCTCCTACGGCGAGCAGGTGTCAGTCGATGTACTCAAACAGCTTCACAATCTTCTGCACACCGGAAACGCCCTGTACCAGGTTGGTAGCCTGAGCGGCTTCCTGTTTGGTCACCAGACCCAGCAAGTAGACGATGCCATTTTCGGTCACAACCTTGATGCGCGAGCCAGGAATGTAGGCGTCGGTGAGCATCTGGGTCTTGATCTTGGTGGTCAGCCAGGCATCGTTCTGGCGCGCCAGCAATGAGGAGGGCGGCATGATCTGCAATTCGTTGTGGACCGTTTTTACCCGTTGAACAGCGGCGGCAGCCTGTTCGGCTTTAGCCTTGAGGTCTGCGCGAGGCGTCTGTCCGGCGAGCAGCACCACGCCGTTGAAGCTGGTGACGACAATGTGCGATTCGTTGTCCAGGGCAGGGTCGGCCTTGGCCACGTTTACGCCGACTTTGGTATCGATCAGGGAATCGTCGATCTTGCTGCCAAAGGTGCGCGTGCCGCGGTCATCTTCAATCGGCGCTTCACGGCTGGCGTTAACCACCGAAGTGCAGCCGCTGATGCCAAGGCACAGGGTCAAGGCCAATAGGCCTAGGCGATTAGGGGTCATTCTTCACTCCCGAACAATTGGCTGTCGATCAAATCGCAAAGGCAATGGATCGCCAGCAGGTGGACTTCCTGAATACGTGCGGTGACATTGGCCGGTACGCGAATCTCGACGTCCTCGGGCAAAAGCAGTGACGCCATGCCGCCGCCATCGCGACCGGTCATTGCTACGACAACCATTTCGCGATCATGTGCGGCCTGGATCGCCTGAATTATGTTTGCCGAGTTACCGCTGGTGGAAATCGCCAGCAATACGTCGCCCGGTTGGCCGAGGGCGCGAATCTGTTTGGAGAAAATTTCGTTGTAGCTGTAGTCGTTGGCAATCGAGGTGATGGTCGAGCTGTCAGTGGTCAGCGCGATGGCTGGCAGGCTCGGGCGTTCGCGTTCGAAGCGGTTGAGCAGCTCCGACGAAAAGTGCTGGGCATCGCCGGCGGAGCCGCCGTTGCCGCAGGAAAGCATTTTGCCCTCATTGAGCAGGGCGTTGACCATCACTTGGCTGGCTTGCTCGATGTGCGGTGCAAGTACGTCCATCGCCATTTGCTTGGTGTCGATACTGGCCTGAAAAAGCTGGCGAATTCGGGATTGCATGTCCATCTGTGTGACCTTAATTAGCGCGGCTACTCGGCACATGAATGTGCAGCCCGCAATGCAAAGAGCAAAAGTGTTGGGTGAAAGTGTCCGGTTCGGGGCGCAAGCGATCAACTGTCGAAGGCATTCTGCAGCCAGTTCAACTGATCACGGTTGCTGTCGATGGCAACCACGTCGAAGCGGCAAGGGGAATTGGCCCAACGCGACTCGCGCTGAAGAAAATACTGTGCAGCGAAAATCAGTTTTTGCCGTTTGCGCTCATCAATGCTTTCGAGCGCTCCACCCCATTGGGTGTTTTTTCTGTAGCGGACTTCAACGAATACTACTGTATCGCCATCAAGCATGACCAGATCAAGCTCGCCGCGTTTACACAACCAGTTCTGCGCCAGCAGGTGCAGACCTTGTTGTTGAAGATGCTCGAGCGCATGGCGCTCGGCATCTTTACCGCTTTGCTGGCGTGACCTGTCAGGCATCAGTTCGGGGTGCCTGGAAGGCGTTGAACCTGGCCATTGACGAACTGAGCCCACGGCAGCTGACGCACGACGCGTTGGTTCTGAGTCAAGCTCAGGCTGCCCGACTGACCTTCGAGGCGGCTGTCCGGCAAGGCTTTGAGTTGCCCCAGGCGTGGCGCCAGGCGGTAAGCATCGACGCCCATGGCATACAGGCGACCGAGGCTGCCGGAGGCTTGTGGCCATTGAGCCGTAACCTGCCTGCGCAGCGGATCATTGGCGTCCAGCAACCACGGAGTTTCGCAGAAGCGAATGCCGTTCATATCGTTGTACTGATTCACGTCGCCGCTGGCACTGTACACGTGGGAGGTGGCGTAAACCGGTACGTCACCTGCGTATTGGAAGTTCAGGGTCGGTTTGATCTGTTGAGCCTGTTGCGGAGTGGCGGCCAGGAAGATGAATTCAATGTCCTGGCGACGCGAAGGCTGGGCGGCAACCTGCGAGCCAACGGTGCTTTGCAGGCTTTTCGCGCGGCCTTCGCTCTGGCGCAGCTGGAACATGTCAGCAATCTGCTGGGCCAGTTGAACCGGTTGGTCTACGCGCTCGGTGACAACTATGGTGCCGCCGTTGGCTTGCCAGTCCTGGCTGAATGCGCGGAGTACGCGATCGCCCCATTCGCCTTTTGGCACCATGATCGCGGCGCGATGCAGGCCATCGGCGCGCGCGCGGCGAGACACTTCGCGGGCTTCGTCTTCAGCGGCCAGGCCAAACTGAAACAGTTGCGCCGGGCCTTGTTCGCCTTCGCTGTAGTTCAGCGCCAGGGTGGTGATCGGCAATTGCGGGCGGGCGCTAAGCTGTTTAACCAGTGGTTTTTCCAGCGGGCCGACCACCAGTTGCACGCCATCGGCCTGGGCCTTGCGGTAGAACTCGTCCATCGACGTCAGCTTCGAGCTGTCATAAAACTCGATGGCGGGTGGCTTCTGGCCGGTTTGTTGGGCCTGGTAGTAAGCGGCCATGAAGCCTTCGCGCAATGCTTTGCCGACCGATGCCAGCTGGCCGTCTTGTGGCAACAGCAGGGCAATCTTGCTCAGGGGTTGGCTGGCCAGGTCCTTGAGGTTGGTCAGTGCCAACGGCAGATGAATGGCGGCCGGGTGTTTAGGGTTTTGCGCGCGCCAGTTATCGATTGCTGCTTGTTGTTGCTCCAGCGTCCCGGCCGTTTTCACCGCCAGTGCCAGGCCCATCCAGCCGCCGAGGTCGTCGGAGGTGGTGGGCTGCAGTTGGTCGGTGGGCAGGGAAGCGATCAGGATCCAGATCGCATCGTGGTTTTTGCTGGCCGCTTCACCGCTCAGCATTGGCGCGATAAAAATACGCTCCCGTGCGGCAGCCAGCGTTTGGCCATCTGCTTCAAGGGCGCGGGCATGGACTGTGCCGGTGCGAACCTGTTGCTCAGCCGGCAGTTCGCTCAGGCGTTGCAAGCTCGGATGGCTCAAGGCCGTCAGCGCCGCTTTGGGCTGGTTGCGCACCATCGCCAGTTCCGCCGCCAGCGTACTGGCGAAGACTTGTGGGCCTGGCTTGAGTTGCTCGACCGGAACCTGCTGCAGGATTTGCGCGGACTGGCCGGCATTCCCTTGGCGGTAGGCCACGTCTGCGGCGCTCAGGCGCAGCAGGGCAGCTTCTTCCGGGTCTTTGCTTTGATTGGCCTGCCCGAGCAGTTGCTCGACGCTGGCATTCGGGGTCCGTGGAACTTCGCCAAGGCTGGAGGAGGGCGAGCTGGCGCAAGCCGCCAGCAAGGCAGCGAGGCAGAGGGCAGTAAACAGCCGCAGGCAAGCGATCATGTAGTGTTCCTGTTACTCGATCAAATTAGCGTGGAATTGTACCCAAGCACTGGCCGGGGCGCGATGTTACTGGCGTGAATCGATCAATTTAGCTCGTGTAAATGTTGCAACACTGCACAAAAGGCGGGAAAACCCGGGAAGGGCCAGGCGTATCGCGAGCGCGCTACGCGCTACAATGTCACTTTTTACCGATCATGAGGTGTGCGCTTTGACTGCTCCAGGTGCTTTGAATTCCGCTGCTGGCTCGCTTTATGTGGTGGCGACGCCCATCGGCAACCTGGACGACATCAGTGCGCGTGCGCTGAAGATCCTTCGTGAGGTGGCGTTGATTGCCGCCGAAGATACTCGCCACTCCCAGCGATTGATGCAGCATTTCGGTATTCCCACGCCGCTGGCAGCGTGTCACGAACACAACGAGCGGGATGAAGGTAGCCGCTTTATCACGCGTCTGCTGGCAGGCGACGACGTGGCGCTGATATCCGATGCCGGCACGCCGTTGATTTCTGATCCCGGGTATCACTTGGTGCGTCAGGCTCGTGCTGCGGGGATCAATGTGGTGCCGGTGCCGGGAGCCTGCGCATTGATCGCGGCTCTGTCGGCAGCGGGTTTGCCATCCGACCGGTTTATCTTTGAGGGCTTTCTGCCGGCCAAGGCGGTCGGTCGCCGGGCTCGTCTTGAGCTGGTAAAGGAAGAGCCGCGCACGCTGATTTTCTACGAAGCTCCGCACCGCATTCTTGAATGCCTGCAAGACATGGAGCTGGTGTTCGGTGGCGAGCGTCAGGCGTTGCTGGCTCGTGAAATCACTAAAACCTTTGAAACCCTTAAAGGTCTGCCATTGGCCGAGTTGCGTGAGTTCGTCGAGTCGGACAGCAATCAGCAGCGCGGTGAATGTGTGGTGCTGGTGGCCGGCTGGGCTGCGCCTGAGACTGAAGATGCGGTCAGCAGCGAAGCGATGCGCATCCTCAACCTGTTGCTCGAAGAGATGCCGCTCAAGCGTGCGGCCGCCTTGGCTGCGCAAATCACCGGCGAGCGCAAGAATGTGCTGTATCAGGTTGCGCTGGATAAGCAGAAGGGCGAGTAAAACCCGACGTGCAGGGGGGGCAAAGGCGTTTAGCGCTTGTTCTTCGGCCGCTCTGCCGTTAACCTTTGCGGCGGAGAGTCGATCGGACAGTCGCTGCCCTCTATGAAAATTAGGGGGGGGAGGAAAGTCCGGGCTCCATAGGGCGAAGTGCCAGGTAATGCCTGGGAGGCGTGAGCCTACGGAAAGTGCCACAGAAAATAACCGCCTAAGCGCTTCGGCGCCGGTAAGGGTGAAAAGGTGCGGTAAGAGCGCACCGCACGTCTGGCAACAGTTCGTGGCTAGGTAAACCCCACTTGGAGCAAGACCAAATAGGGTCCCAAGGCGTGGCCCGCGCTGGGACCGGGTAGGTTGCTAAAGATGTCCAGTGATGGCCATCGTAGACGAATGACTGTTCAAGACAGAACCCGGCTTACAGATCGACTCTCCACCTTTTTTTCCTCCCTGTTTGAATCTTTGAGCAGGGCGCTGGTAGTGGCAAATTCCCTCCTTACCGAATCATCAGCAGAAGCACTTTCGTAATACCAAAAAAATCTTACTCTTAACAAACTACTTTAACTTTCGAGCGCAGCTCTCTGTGCTGACTCAAGTTATTGAGTGTGATGACACGTCGGATTTCCGTAACACCTCCTCCTACGCTCCTAAATCTCAGTTCTGTAAGGGTTTTCCTTTAATCCGCGCCTTGACGGTGCGGTGGCCGCATTCCTATAGTGTGCACAAGTGGCGGAAAGTGGCATGAAGTGGGTTTTTTGAACGTAAAACGCTAAAATTTGGAGAGACGCTGACGTGTTTCGCGGAGCTAACGCTATCAGTCTCGATGCAAAGGGCCGACTCGCCATGCCGAGCCGGTACCGTGACGAGCTCGTTTCGCGTAGTTCCGGTCAGTTAATCGTCACAATTGACGCCGTTGATCCATGTTTGTGTGTTTATCCCCTCGATGAGTGGGAAGTTATTGAAACCAAACTGCGCGCACTGCCTTCGCTTCGCGAAGAGAACCGCCGCCTGCAACGTTTACTGATTGGTAATGCCGTCGACCTCGAGCTCGATGGCAGTGGTCGTTTTCTGGTTCCACCGCGTCTTCGTGAATATGCCAAGTTGGATAAGCGCGCGATGTTGGTAGGCCAACTGAACAAGTTCCAATTGTGGGACGAGGATGCCTGGGATGCGGTTTCTGCCGCTGACCTGGCTGCTATTCAACAACCGGGCTCTATGCCTGATGAACTGCGTGATTTGATCCTGTGACTATTGATAGCGGCTTTAACCACATCACCGTACTGCTTGACGAAGCCGTCGAGGCTCTCGCCGTACGTCCTGATGGCTGCTATCTGGACGGCACGTTCGGGCGCGGCGGGCACAGCCGGCTGATCTTGAGCCAGCTGGGTCCCGATGGCCGGTTGCTTGGATTTGATAAAGATCCTCAAGCGATTGCCACCGGGCAGACGCTAGCGGCCGAAGACGGCCGCTTTGTCGTTGTGCAGCGCAGTTTTGCCGAGCTGGGTTCGGAAGTCGCCGAGCGCGGTCTGGCCGGCAAGGTCAGTGGTGTTTTGCTCGACCTCGGCGTGTCTTCGCCGCAGCTCGACGACCCTGAACGCGGCTTCAGTTTCCTCAATGACGGCCCGCTGGACATGCGCATGGACCCATCCCGCGGGATCAGCGCTGCGGAGTTCGTCAACACCGCACCGGTGGAAGAAATCGCTCGCGTGTTCAAGGAATATGGCGAAGAACGTTTCTCCGGTCGTATGGCCCGGGCCGTGGCCGAGCGTCGCGACATCAAGCCGTTCGAGCGCACCGCGGACCTGGCCGAAGTCCTGAAAGTCGCCAATCCGGCGTGGGAAAAAGGCAAGAACCCGGCGACCCGCGCGTTCCAGGGCCTGCGCATTCACGTCAACAACGAACTGGGCGATCTGGAAGCCGGCCTCGAAGCCGCACTGGAATGCCTGGAAGTCGGCGGCCGTCTGGTCGTTATCAGCTTCCACTCGCTGGAAGACCGCATCGTCAAACTGTTCATGCGCAAACTGGTTAAAGGTGAAGCCGACAACTTGCCGCGCAACCTGCCGGTACGTCACGTCGCTTTCGAACCGATCATCAAAATCCATGGCAAAGCCAAGT
Source organism: Pseudomonas sp. GL-B-19 (assembly GCF_019956415.1). Classification (GTDB taxonomy): domain Bacteria; phylum Pseudomonadota; class Gammaproteobacteria; order Pseudomonadales; family Pseudomonadaceae; genus Aquipseudomonas. Next base: position 16,750 of record NZ_JAHBDK010000026.1, on the reverse strand, counting down.
CCGCCTCCGAGGCCGAACTCAAAGCCAACCCACGTTCCCGTAGCGCCGTCATGCGCGTGGCGGAGAAGCTGCGGTGAGCAAGCTTTTCGCCAAGCCACTGCCCGGCGGAAGCTTTTTCATGCTGCTGTTGTTTGTGGGCGTGCTTGTTTCAGCGATCGGCGTTTCGTACAGCGCTCACTGGAACCGTCAGCTGTTGAACTCGCTGTACAACGAGTTGAGCGTGCGCGACAAGGCGCAGGCCGAGTGGGGCCGTTTGATCCTTGAACAGAGCACCTGGACCGCCCATAGCCGTATCGAAGTACTGGCCTCCGAACAGCTGAAGATGCGCATTCCCGGCGCAGCTGAAGTGAAGATGGTGGCGCCATGATGAAACTCGAAGGCGCAATGTTCCCATGGCGTTTCCGCGTGGTGGTGGGATTGCTCGGCATCATGGTTGCGGCGATTTCCTGGCGCATCATCGACCTGCAAGTCGTCGACCGTGCCTTCCTTAAAGGTCAAGGCGATGCGCGTAGCGTTCGTCATATTCCGATTCCGGCTCACCGTGGTCTGATCACCGACCGTAACGGCGAGCCTTTGGCCGTGAGTACCCCGGTCACCACGCTGTGGGCCAACGCCAAGGAAATGCAAACGGCCAAAGAGAAGTGGCCGGCACTGGCGGCTGCCCTGGGTCAGGACCCTAAAGCCCTGGCTGAACGTCTCGAAGCCCAGGCCAACAAAGAATTCATTTACCTGGTACGTGGGCTGACCCCCGAGCAGGGCCAGTCCGTGCTCGATCTGAAAGTACCGGGCGTCTACGGTATTGAAGAGTTCCGGCGTTTCTACCCGGCCGGTGAAGTCACCGCGCACATGGTTGGATTTACCGACATCGATGACCACGGTCGTGAAGGGGTCGAGCTGGCCTATGACGAATGGCTCGCCGGGGTCCCCGGCAAGCGTCAAGTCATCAAGGATCGGCGCGGAAGGCTGATCAAAGATGTCCAGGTCACCAAAAACGCCAAGGCCGGCAAGCCCTTGGCGTTGTCCATTGACCTGCGCCTGCAATATCTGGCCAACCGCGAACTGCGTAACGCGATCATCGAGAACGGCGCCAAGGCGGGCAGCCTGGTGATCATGGACGTGAAGACCGGCGAAATCCTGGCCATGGTCAACCAGCCGACCTACAACCCGAACAACCGTCGCAATCTGCAGCCGGCGATGATGCGTAACCGCGCGATGATCGACGTGTTCGAGCCGGGTTCGACCATGAAAGCCGTCTCTATGAGCGCCGCGATTGAAACCGGGCGCTGGAAGCCGAGCGATACCGTCGAGGTGTATCCAGGCACCTTGCAGATTGGTAAGTACACCATCAAGGACGTATCGAAGTCCGAAGGTCCGGTACTCGACCTGACCGGCATCCTGATCAATTCCAGTAACGTCGGCATGAGTAAAGTCGCGTTCGATATCGGCGGCGAGACGATTTTCCGTCTGGCGCAAAAACTCGGCCTCGGCCAGGACACCGGTCTCGGCTTCCCGGGCGAACGTGTCGGCAACCTGCCGAACTACCGCGAGTGGCGCAAGGCTGAAACCGCCACGCTGTCCTACGGCTACGGTGTTTCCGTGACCGCGATTCAGCTGGTCCACGCCTTCTCGGCGCTGGCCAACAACGGTCGCCTCGCACCCTTGACCCTGATCAAAACCGACAAGGCGCCGCAGACCACGCAAGTGCTGCCGGAAGCCGTCTCGAAAACCATGCAAACCATGCTGACCCAAGTGATCGAGGCACCGCGCGGTGTATTCCGTGCGCAAGTGCCGGCGTATCACGTGGCCGGCAAGTCGGGTACTGCGCGCAAGACGTCGGTGGGCACCAAAGGCTACGCCGAGAACTCTTACCGCTCGCTGTTCGCAGGCTTCGGGCCGATGAGCGATCCGCGTTACGCGATCGTCGTGGTCATCGATGAACCGACCAAGGCCGGTTACTTCGGTGGTCTGGTCTCGGCGCCAGTGTTCAGCAAAGTGATGTCCGGGACACTGCGCCTGATGAACATTACGCCGGACAACCTGCCGCCGACTGAAACCGCGAATGCAACCCCCGTCGTACCGCTGAAAGCCAATGGAGGGCGCGGCTGATGTCTCTGAGTCTGAACAAAATTTTTGCCCACGCCGGTCGCGATCTGTTGATCCGCGAATTGGCACTCGACAGCCGCAACGTGCGCGCTGGCGATCTGTTTCTCGCCGTCCCGGGCGGGCGCTTCGACGGTCGCGCGCACATCGCCGACGCCCTGCAACGCGGCGCTGCCGCTGTGGCTTATGAAGTCGAAGGCGCAACCGTATTGCCGATCACCGAAGTGCCGCTGATTCCGGTCAAAGGCCTGGCGGCGCAGCTGTCGGACATCGCCGGGCGTTTTTATGGCGACCCGAGCCGTCACTTGAATCTGATTGGCGTGACCGGCACCAATGGCAAAACCAGCGTGACTCAACTGGTGGCCCAGGCGCTCGATCTGCTGGGCCAACACTGCGGCATCGTTGGCACGCTGGGCTCCGGTTTCTACGGCGCGCTGGAAAGCGGTCTGCACACCACGCCGAACCCGATCGCCGTGCAAGCGACCCTGGCCGACCTGAAAAAGGCCGGCGCCAAAGCCGTTGCCATGGAAGTCTCCTCCCACGGTCTGGATCAGGGCCGCGTGACCGCGCTGGCGTTTGATGTGGCGGTGATGACCAACCTGTCCCGCGATCACCTCGATTACCACGGCACCATGCAGGCCTACGGCGAAGCCAAGGCCAGGCTGTTTGCCTGGAACGATTTGAAGTGCCGGGTGATTAACCTCGACGACGAATTCGGCCGCCAACTGGCCGCCGAAAAGGGTGAGTCGCGTTTGATCACCTACAGCCTGGAAGACACCAGCGCCTACCTGTATTGCCGTGAAGCGCAATTCGACGACGAAGGTGTGCGCGCCACATTGGTGACGCCTCAGGGCGAGCACCATTTGCGCAGCGCCTTGCTCGGTCGTTTCAACCTGAGCAACGTACTGGCCGCGGTCGGCGCCTTGCTCGGTCTGGATTACGCGCTGGACGAAATCCTCCACGTCCTGCCGAAGCTCGAAGGCCCGGCCGGTCGCATGCAGCGCCTGGGTGGCGGTACTCAGCCGCTGGTGGTGGTCGATTACGCGCACACCCCGGACGCGCTGGAAAAAGTCTTGATGGCCCTGCGTCCACACGCCAAAGGTCGCTTGCTGTGCCTGTTCGGCTGCGGCGGCGATCGTGATCGCGGCAAGCGTCCGCTGATGGCTGAAGTGGTTGAGCGTCTGGCCGACGGTGTGCTGGTGACCGATGACAATCCGCGCACCGAAGACCCGGCGGTGATCTTCGATGACATCCGCGCCGGCTTCAAGGCTGTGGATAAAGTGACTTTCGTGGCAGGCCGGGGCCAGGCGATTGCCCAGTTGATCGCCAGCGCTTCGGTGGATGACGTGATTGTTCTGGCCGGTAAAGGTCACGAGGACTATCAGGAAATCAACGGCGAGCGTCACGCCTTCTCCGATCTGGTCGAGGCCGATCATGCCCTGACCGCGTGGGAGGTGGCCCATGCTTAAAGCCTTGAAGTTGAGCGAATTGACTGGCGCGCTGAATGCTCGCCTGATCACTGCCGACGCCACGTTCGACGGCGTCAGCATAGACAGCCGTGCGATCAAGCCCGGCCAACTGTTTATTGCCCTGACTGGCCCGCGTTTCGACGGTCACGACTATTTGAACGATGTCGCAGCCAAAGGCGCCGTCGCAGTGTTGGTCGAGCGCGAAGTCGCCGACAGCGCACTGCCACAGCTACTGGTCAATGACACCCGCCAGGCTCTCGGCCAACTGGGTGCACTGAACCGTGCGGCGTTCACCAACCCGGTCGCGGCCGTCACCGGTTCCAGCGGCAAGACCACGGTCAAGGAAATGCTCGCGAGCATCCTGCGCACGCGCGGTCCGGTGTTGGCCACCCGTGGCAACCTGAACAACGACCTCGGCGTACCGCTGACCTTGCTCGAACTCGCGCCGGAACACACCGCTGCCGTGATCGAGCTCGGTGCTTCGCGCCTTGGCGAAATTGCCTACACCGTGGGCATGACCAAACCTCACGTGGCCATCCTCAACAACGCCGGGACCGCCCACGTTGGCGAGTTCGGCGGGCCGGAAAAAATCGTTGAAGCCAAAGGCGAAATTATTGAAGGGCTCGAGGCCGATGGCATCGCCGTTCTTAATCTCGACGACAAGGCGTTTGAAATCTGGAAGGCCCGCGCGGCCGGGCGCAAAGTGCTGACATTCGCCCTGAGCAACCTCAGTGCCGACTTCTACGCCAGCGACCTGGACCGCGATGCTCGTGGTTGCCCGGCGTTTAACCTGCACACGCCTGAAGGGGTGGAGCGCGTTCAATTGAACCTGCTCGGCACGCATAACGTCGCAAACGCCATGGCTGCCGCCGCTGCCGCTCATGCCTTGGGCGTGTCGCTGTTCGGCATCGCCACGGGGCTGGCCGCCGTGCAACCGGTCAAAGGGCGCACCGTCGCGCAACTGGCCACCAATGGCATGCGCGTGATTGATGACACGTACAACGCAAACCCGACCTCCATGTGTGCCGCCGTTGATATACTCGCCGGCTTTTCCGGTCGCACCGTCCTGGTGCTCGGAGACATCGGCGAGTTGGGCGATTGGGCGGAGCAGGGGCACCGCGATGTGGGTGAATACGCCCGCGGCAAGGTGTCCGCGCTGTATGCCGTCGGACCCAACATGGTTCACGCCGTAAACGCTTTCGGTCCACAGGCCTTTCACTTCAGCACTCAGGCTGAGCTGATCAAGGCCCTGGGCGCCGAGCAAGACACCAACACCACCATTTTGATCAAGGGCTCGCGTAGCGCTGCGATGGAAAACATCGTCGCCGCTTTGTGCGGGTCCAGTCTGGAGAAACATTAATGCTGCTGCTGCTAGCGGAGTATCTGCAACAGTTCTACAAAGGCTTCGCGGTCTTTCAGTACCTGACCCTGCGCGGGATTCTCGGTGTGCTGACTGCGCTGGTCTTGTCGCTGTGCTATGGCCCGTGGATGATCCGCACCTTGCAGAACCGTCAGATCGGTCAATCCGTTCGCAACGACGGTCCACAATCGCACTTGTCCAAGTCGGGTACTCCGACCATGGGCGGCGCGCTGATTCTGTCGTCCATCGGCGTCAGCACCTTGCTCTGGGCCGACCTGAGCAACCGTTATGTCTGGACTGTGCTGCTGGTGACCTTGTTGTTCGGCGCCATCGGCTGGGTCGACGATTACCGCAAAGTGATCGAGAAAAACTCCCGTGGCTTGCCGAGCCGCTGGAAGTACTTCTGGCAGTCGGTGTTTGGTCTGGGCGCAGCGGTCTTCCTTTACATGACCGCTGCTACTCCGGTGGAAACCACCCTGATTCTGCCGATGCTCAAGGATTACAGCATTCCGTTGGGTGCTGGCTTCATCGTGCTGACCTACTTCGTGATCGTCGGATCGAGCAACGCCGTCAACCTGACTGACGGCCTCGATGGTCTGGCCATCATGCCGACCGTGATGGTCGGCGGTGGTCTGGGGATCTTCTGCTACCTGTCGGGTAACGTGAAATTCGCTGAATACCTGCTGATTCCCTATGTACCGGGCGCGGGTGAACTGATTGTGTTCTGCGGCGCGTTGATCGGTGCGGGCCTCGGGTTCCTGTGGTTCAACACCTACCCGGCACAGGTTTTCATGGGCGACGTCGGCGCACTGGCGCTGGGCGCGGCCCTGGGCACCATCGCGGTGATCGTCCGTCAGGAAATCGTCCTGTTCATCATGGGCGGTGTGTTCGTGATGGAGACCCTGTCGGTCGTCATCCAGGTTGCTTCTTTCAAGATGACCGGTCGCCGTGTGTTCCGCATGGCACCGATTCACCACCACTTTGAACTCAAGGGCTGGCCTGAGCCACGCGTGATCGTCCGTTTCTGGATCATCACCGTGATTCTCGTCCTGGTCGGCCTTGCCACCCTGAAGCTGAGGTAGAAACTCGTGTCTCTGATCGCTTCTGACCACTTCCGCATCGTTGTCGGCCTCGGCAAGAGCGGCATGTCCCTGGTTCGCTTCCTGGCGAACCGGGGCACGTCGTTTGCTGTCGCCGATACGCGGGAAAATCCACCGGAACTGGCCGCGCTCAAGCGTGACTATCCGCACGTGGAAGTGCGTTGTGGCGAGCTGGACGTCGAGTTCCTGTGCCGTGCCGACGAGCTCTACGTGAGCCCTGGCCTGGCGCTGGCGACCCCGGCCCTGCAGGCTGCCGCTGCCCGTGGCGTGAAATTGTCCGGCGACATCGAGCTGTTCGCGCGTAACGCGAAGGCACCGATTGTCGCCATCAGCGGTTCCAACGCGAAAAGCACCGTCACTACCCTGGTCGGCGAGATGGCGGCCGCGGCGGGCAAGCGAGTTGCCGTCGGCGGCAACCTCGGTACGCCGGCACTGGACCTGCTTGGCGATGACATCGAGCTGTACGTGATGGAGTTGTCGAGTTTCCAGCTGGAAACCACCGATCAACTTAACGCCGAAGTGGCGACCGTGCTCAACGTCAGCGAAGACCACATGGACCGTTACAGCGGTCTGCCGGCCTATCACCTGGCCAAGCACCGTATCTTCCGTGGCGCCAAACAGTTTGTGGTCAACCGTCAGGACGCCCTGAGCCGCCCGTTGATTGGCGAGGGTCAGCCGTGCTGGACCTTCGGTTTGAGCAAGCCGGATTTCAAGGCCTTCGGTATCCGCGAAGAAGATGGCGAGAAGTACCTGGCCTTCGAATTCCAGAACCTGATGCCGGTGCGCGAGTTGAAAATCCGTGGTGCCCACAACCAATCCAATGCCTTGGCGGCCTTGGCGCTGGGCCACGCTGTCGGTCTGCCGTTCGACGCCATGCTCACGGCCCTGCGCTCCTTCGCCGGGCTTGAGCATCGTTGCCAGTGGGTCCGTGATCTGGATGGCGTCGGCTATTACAACGACTCCAAAGCCACCAACGTCGGCGCCGCGCTGGCAGCCATCGAAGGCCTGGGTGCGGACATCGGTGGCAAGATCGTGCTGATCGCCGGTGGCGACGGCAAGGGTGCCGAGTTCAATGATCTGCGTGATCCGGTGGCGGCCAACTGCCGCGCCGTGATCCTGATGGGCCGTGATTCCGACAAGATCGGCCAGGCCATCGGCGAAGCCGTACCGCTGATTCGCGTCAGCTCACTGGTTGAAGCCGTGGAGCAATGCCGCGCTGCTGCCGAACCAGGTGACGTGGTGCTGCTGTCACCTGCCTGCGCCAGTTTCGACATGTTCAAGAACTACGAAGACCGTGGTCACCAGTTCGTCCAAGCCGTGGAGGAACTGGCATGAGCCTGAAAAACATCATCAAGCCTTATCCGTCGCCGATCATCACCGGGCGCGGTATCGACCTCGATTTCCCGATGCTCGCCGGTTGCCTGGCATTGATCGGCCTGGGGCTGGTCATGATTGCATCGGCATCGACCGAAGTGGGGGCGGTGCAGTCGGGCAGTGCGCTGTATTACATGATTCGCCACCTTATTTACGTGGTGCTGGGCCTGGGGGCCTGCATCGTCACCATGATGATTCCGATTGCCACCTGGCAACGCTTGGGCTGGATGATGCTGCTGGGTGCGTTCGGTTTGCTGGTGATGGTGATCGTTCCGGGGATCGGCCGTGAAGTGAACGGTTCGATGCGCTGGATCGGCTTCAGTTTCTTCAACGTTCAGCCTTCCGAGATCGCCAAGGTGTTCGTGGTGATCTACCTCGCCGGTTATCTGGTGCGTCGCCAGAAAGAAGTGCGTGAAAGCTGGATGGGCTTCTTCAAGCCGTTCATCGTGCTGTTGCCGATGGCAGGGCTGTTGCTGATGGAGCCGGACTTCGGTGCCACCGTCGTGATGATGGGGGCGGCTGCGGCGATGCTGTTCCTTGGCGGGGTCGGGCTGTTCCGGTTTTCCTTGATGGTGGTCCTGGCCGTCGCGGCGGTGGTGTTGTTGATTCAAGTGCAGCCATATCGAATGGCGCGCCTGACCAACTTTGCCGATCCGTGGGCCGACCAGTTCGGTGCCGGCTATCAGTTGTCGCAAGCATTGATCGCATTTGGTCGCGGCGAGTGGCTGGGCGTCGGCCTGGGCAACAGCGTGCAGAAACAGTTCTACCTGCCGGAAGCTCACACTGACTTCGTGTTCTCGGTACTGGCTGAAGAACTGGGTGCCGTGGGTTCGTTGTGCACCGTGGCGCTGTTCACCTTTGTCTGTATTCGTGGCATGTACATTGGTTATTGGGCCGAGAAGGCCAAGCAATTCTTCGCCGCCTACATCGCGTACGGCCTGTCGTTCCTGTGGATCGGTCAGTTCCTGATCAACATCGGCGTGAACGTCGGTCTGCTTCCGACCAAAGGCCTGACGCTGCCGTTCCTCAGTTATGGCGGCAGTTCGCTGGTGATTTGCGGTGCCTGTCTCGGCTTGTTGCTACGCATAGAGTGGGAGAGTCGAACCCACCTGGGCAGTGAAGAGATGGAGTTCCATGAGAGCGACTTCGCCGAGGAGCCGACCCATGGGCGCTAACGTATTGATCATGGCGGGCGGCACCGGGGGCCACGTGTTCCCTGCGCTGGCCTGTGCTCGTGAATTCCAGGCCCGCGGTTACACCGTGCATTGGCTCGGAACACCGCGTGGCATCGAGAACGATCTGGTGCCGATGGCCGGTATCGAGCTGCATCGGATCAACGCCAGCGGTCTGCGCGGCAAGGGCAAGCTGTCCTTGCTCAAGGCACCGTTCATGTTGCTCAAATCCGTCTGGCAGGCGCGGGCGATCATTCGTCAGCTGCAGCCGGTGTGCGTGGTCGGCTTCGGTGGTTTTGTGACCGGCCCTGGTGGTGTTGCCGCCAAACTGTCTGGTGTGCCGGTGATCGTTCACGAACAAAACGCCGTGGCCGGTACCGCCAATCGGTTGCTGGTGCCGTTGGCCGCCCGGGTCTGTGAAGCGTTCCCCGACACCTTTACCCTGTCGGACAGCCGTCGGACCACCGGTAACCCGGTGCGCACCGAGCTGTTCCTCGAAACAGCGCGACCAGCCCTGGCTGGTCGCAAGGCGCGTTTGCTGATCCTGGGCGGAAGCCTGGGCGCAGAACCGTTGAACAAACTGCTGCCTGAAGCCCTGTCGCAAGTCGACCCCGACCTGCGTCCGGAAGTGTTTCATCAGGCCGGAAAAAACCACGATGAAGTGACTGCAGAGCGCTATCGCGCGGCTGGCGTCGAGGCGCAAGTGCAGCCTTTCATCAAAGACATGGCCCAAGCCTATGGCTGGGCCGACCTGGTGGTGTGCCGCGCAGGCGCGCTGACCATCAGTGAACTGGCCGCCGCCGGTCTGCCTTCGATGCTGGTGCCTTTGCCCCACGCGATCGACGATCACCAGACCCGCAACGCCGATTATTTGGCCCGTGAAGGCGCTGCCTTCCTGATGCCGCAAAGAACGACTGGCGCAGCGGATCTTGCCGCTCGCCTGACAGAGGTCCTGATGCAACCACAACGACTCAACGATATGGCCTGCGCGGCACGCCGCCTGGCCAAACCCGATGCCACCCGTAACGTGGTCGATACCTGCCTGGAGGTGGCCCATGGTTGAGAATCAGAAAGCCATGCCGCAACCGGAAATGCGCCGCATCCGTAAAATCCACTTCGTCGGTATCGGCGGCGTGGGCATGTGCGGCATCGCTGAAGTGTTGTTGAACCTGGGCTATGAAGTGTCCGGTTCCGACCTGAAAGCGTCGCCAGTGACCGAGCGCCTGGAGTCTTTCGGCGCGCAGATCTTTATCGGCCACCGCGCCGAGAACGCCGCGTCTGCCGATGTGTTGGTGGTGTCGAGCGCCGTCAACACCTCCAACCCGGAAGTCGCGACTGCGCTGGAACGCCGTATTCCGGTGGTGCCTCGCGCCGAGATGCTGGCCGAACTGATGCGCTACCGTCACGGTATCGCCGTCGCCGGTACGCACGGTAAAACCACCACCACCAGCCTGATCGCTTCGGTGTTCGCGGCCGGTGGCCTGGACCCGACGTTCGTCATTGGTGGCCGTCTGAATGCCGCGGGCACCAATGCCCAGCTCGGCACCAGTCGTTACCTGATTGCCGAAGCCGACGAAAGCGACGCCAGTTTCCTGCACTTGCAGCCGCTGGTGGCCGTGGTCACCAACATCGACGCCGATCACATGGCGACCTACGACGGTGACTTCAACAAACTGAAGAAAACCTTCGTCGAGTTCCTTCACAACCTGCCGTTCTACGGTTTGGCTGTGGTGTGCCTGGACGATCCGGTGGTGCGTGAAATCCTCCCGCAGGTCAAACGCCCGACCGTCACTTACGGCTTTGGCGATGACTGCGACGTACGCGCCATCAATGTGCGTCAGCAAGGCATGCAGACTTTCTTCACGGTGCTGCGCCCTGATCGCGAGCCGCTGGATGTCTCGGTGAACATGCCGGGCAACCACAACGTATTGAACGCGCTGGCCACCATCTGCATCGCCTCTGACGAAGGTGTCAGCGATGAAGCCATTGTCCAGGGCTTGTCCGGGTTCCAGGGTGTCGGTCGTCGCTTCCAGGTCTACGGCGAACTGCCGGTCGAAGGCGGCAACGTGATGCTGGTCGACGACTACGGTCACCACCCGACCGAAGTCGCCGCGGTTATCAAAGCCGTGCGTGGTGGCTGGCCGGAGCGCCGCCTGGTGATGGTTTACCAGCCGCACCGTTACAGCCGCACCCGCGACCTGTACGACGATTTCGTCAATGTACTGGCTGACGCCAACGTCCTGCTGTTGATGGAAGTCTATCCGGCTGGCGAAGAGCCGATCCCGGGCGCCGACAGCCGCAAGTTGTGCAACAGCATCCGTCAGCGCGGTCAGTTGGACCCGATTTACATCGAGCGCGGTGTCGATCTTGCGCCGCTGGTCAAGCCACTGCTGCGTGCCGGCGACATCCTGCTGTGCCAGGGCGCCGGTGATATCGGTGGCCTTGCACCCAAACTTTTGAACAGTCCGTTGTTCGCTGGCGCCGTTGCCGCGCCAAGCGTGGGGAAGTTGAAATGACTGCTGCTTACGCCAACCTCGTCTCCACTGTCGCGCCGACAGACTTCGGCCGCGTTGCCGTGCTCTTCGGCGGCAAAAGTGCCGAGCGGGAAGTTTCCCTGAAGTCGGGTAACGCGGTCCTCGCGGCACTGCAAAGTGCCGGTGTGGACGCGTTCGGTCTCGACGTCGGCGATGACCTGTTGCAGCGTTTGCTCAACGAAAAGATCGACCGCGCCTTCATCATCCTCCACGGTCGTGGTGGCGAAGACGGCAGCATGCAAGGCTTGCTCGAATGCTTGGGCATTCCGTACACCGGCAGCGGCATTCTGGCTTCGGCTCTGGCCATGGACAAGCTGCGCACCAAACAGGTCTGGCACAGCCTGGGTATTCCGACGCCGCGTCACGCCGTATTGAGCAGCGAAGCCGATTGTATTTCGGCAGCGACGGAACTGGGCTTCCCTTTGATCGTCAAACCGGCGCATGAAGGTTCAAGTATCGGTATGGCCAAAGTGAGTTCCGCGTCCGAATTGATCGACGCCTGGAAAGCGGCCAGTACCTACGATTCGCAAGTGTTGGTCGAACAATGGATTCACGGTCCGGAGTTCACCATCGCCACCCTGCGTGACCAGGTGTTGCCTCCGATTGCCCTGGGCACGACGCACAGCTTCTACGACTACGACGCCAAGTACATCGCCAACGATACCCAGTACCGCATTCCGTGCGGGCTGGACAGCACCAAGGAAAAGGAACTCATGGACCTCACGGCGAAAGCCTGCGAGGCGCTGGGTATCGCCGGTTGGGGCAGGGCAGACGTGATGCAGGATTCCGACGGGCAGTTCTGGTTCCTGGAAGTGAACACCGCACCGGGCATGACCGATCACAGCCTGGTGCCGATGGCGGCCCGTGCTGCCGGTCTGGATTTCCAGCAACTGGTTCTGGCCATTCTGGCAGCCAGTTTCGAGGTAAGAGGTTAAGACCATGCAAGGCGCGCAGCTAAGACATCAGCCCCCTCCAGCTCCCGGCCGCAAGTCGGTGCCACGGGGTGCCAGCCGAATGGTGGCCAAAGAGCCGATGTCGATGCGCCTGCCGAAAGCCAATTTTGGTTTTCTCAAAGCCTTGTTCTGGCCGGTGCTGTTGGTTGCGCTGGGGTTTGGTACTTACGAAGGCGCGCAGCGTTTGCTGCCTTACGCCGACCGGCCGATTACCAAGATCAACGTGCAGGGCGATTTGAGTTACATCAGCCAGCAAGCCGTGCAGCAGCGGATCGCCCCGTACGTGGCGTCGAGCTTCTTCACCATCGACCTGGAGAGCATGCGTACCGAGCTTGAAACGATGCCATGGATCGCCCACGCCGAAGTGCGCCGGGTGTGGCCGGATCAAGTAGTGATCCGCCTGGAAGAACAACTGCCGGTGGCCCGTTGGGGCGATGAATCGCTGTTGAACAACCAGGGCCAGGCATTCACCCCGCGTGAGCTGGCGAACTACGAACACTTGCCACAGCTGTTCGGCCCACAACGGGCTCAACAGCAGGTGATGCAGCAATACCAGGTGCTGAGCCAGATGCTCAGGCCGCTGGGCTTCTCGATTGCACGCCTGGAATTGCGTGAACGCGGCAGCTGGTTCCTGACCACCGGCGCCGGCAGTGCTGGTCCCGGGATCGAACTGCTGCTGGGGCGGGGCAAGCTGGTGGAGAAGATGCGCCGTTTCATCGCCATCTATGACAAGACGCTTAAAGAACAGATTACGAACATTGCGCGCATCGATCTGCGCTACGCCAACGGCCTCGCTGTTGGCTGGCGGGAACCTGTAGCGCCCACGATAGCCCAACCCGCTGTCGCGAAGAATTAAGAAGAGGCAGGACCCATGGCAAACGTGCAAAGCGGCAAAATGATCGTCGGTCTCGATATCGGCACCTCCAAGGTGGTGGCGCTGGTCGGCGAGGTTGCGGACGACGGCACGCTGGAAATCGTCGGGATCGGTACCCATCCGTCCCGTGGCCTGAAGAAAGGCGTGGTGGTGAACATCGAATCCACCGTGCAGTCGATCCAGCGCGCCATCGAAGAAGCGCAGTTGATGGCCGGTTGCCGCATTCACTCGGCGTTTGTCGGCGTGGCCGGCAATCACATCCGCAGCCTGAACTCCCACGGCATCGTCGCCATTCGTGATCGCGAAGTCAGCCCGGCCGACCTTGAGCGCGTCCTCGACGCTGCCCAGGCTGTGGCGATCCCGGCGGACCAGCGCGTGCTGCACACCTTGCCGCAGGATTACGTGATCGATAACCAGGAAGGCGTCCGTGAGCCACTGGGCATGTCTGGCGTGCGTCTGGAAGCCAAGGTTCACGTGGTCACTTGCGCCGTCAACGCCGCACAGAACATTGAAAAATGCGTGCGTCGTTGTGGCCTGGAAATCGACGACATCATTCTCGAACAACTGGCTTCCGCGTATTCGGTCCTGACCGACGACGAGAAAGAGCTCGGCGTATGCCTGGTGGACATCGGCGGCGGCACCACCGACATCGCCATCTTCACCGAGGGTGCGATCCGTCACACCGCAGTGATCCCGATTGCGGGCGATCAGGTGACCAACGACATCGCCATGGCGTTGCGCACCCCGACCCAGTACGCCGAAGAAATCAAGATCCGCTACGCCTGCGCCCTGGCCAAACTGGCCGGTGCCGGTGAAACCATCAAGGTCCCAAGCGTTGGCGACCGTCCACCGCGCGAGCTGTCCCGTCAGGCCCTGGCCGAAGTGGTCGAGCCGCGTTACGACGAGCTGTTCACGCTGATCCAGGCCGAACTGCGTCGCAGCGGTTACGAAGACCTGATCCCGGCCGGCATCGTGCTGACCGGCGGTACGGCGAAGATGGAAGGCGCCACCGAACTGGCCGAAGAAATTTTCCACATGCCGGTGCGCCTGGGCGTGCCGCATGGCGTCAAGGGCCTGGACGACGTGGTTCGCAACCCGATTTATTCCACAGGCGTTGGTCTGTTGATGTACGGCCTGCAAAAGCAGTCCGACGGGATTTCGTTCTCGGGCATCAGCAGCCGTGACAGCTACAGCAATGACGAACCGAAAGCCGCCTTGCTCGATCGCATCAAGAGCTGGGTACAAGGCAACTTCTAAAGATTTACCGCGGCACCGTTGTAGAAACAGGCAGTAGGCGAAAAAACTAGAGAATGTAAAGGAGAGGGAAAATGTTCGAACTCGTAGACAACATCCCCGCAAGCCCGGTTATTAAAGTTATCGGTGTTGGCGGTGGCGGCGGAAACGCTGTGAATCACATGGTCAAGAGCAACATTGAAGGCGTTGAATTCATCTGCGCCAACACTGATGCCCAGGCGCTGAAATCCATCGGCGCGCGGACCATCCTGCAACTGGGTACCGGTGTGACCAAAGGTCTTGGCGCCGGCGCCAACCCTGAAGTGGGTCGTCAGGCCGCTCTCGAAGACCGTGAGCGTATTGCCGAAGTCCTGCAGGGCACCAACATGGTGTTCATCACCACTGGCATGGGCGGCGGTACCGGTACCGGTGCGGCGCCAATCATTGCCGAAGTGGCCAAGGAAATGGGGATCCTCACCGTTGCAGTGGTGACTCGTCCGTTCCCGTTCGAAGGTCGCAAGCGCATGCAGATCGCCGACGAAGGCATCCGTCTGCTGTCTGAAAGCGTCGACTCGTTGATCACCATTCCCAACGAGAAACTGCTGACCATTCTTGGCAAGGACGCAAGCCTGCTGTCCGCATTCGCCAAGGCTGACGATGTGCTGGCCGGTGCCGTTCGCGGTATCTCCGACATCATCAAGCGTCCGGGCATGATCAACGTCGACTTCGCCGACGTACGTACCGTGATGAGCGAAATGGGCATGGCGATGATGGGCACTGGCTGCGCCAGCGGTCCGAACCGCGCGCGCGAGGCCACCGAAGCGGCCATTCGCAACCCGTTGCTCGAAGACGTGAACCTGCAAGGTGCACGCGGCATCCTGGTGAACATCACCGCCGGTCCTGATCTGTCTCTGGGTGAGTACTCCGACGTGGGTAGCATCATTGAAGCCTTCGCCTCCGAGCACGCGATGGTCAAGGTCGGTACCGTTATCGATCCGGACATGCGCGATGAGTTGCACGTGACTGTGGTTGCTACTGGTCTGGGCGCTAAAATCGAGAAGCCTGTGAAGGTCATCGACAACACCGTTCACACCTCGATGGCCTCCCAGCCGCAACAATCGGCTCCCGCTCGTCAGGAACAACCGGCGGTAAACTACCGTGACCTGGACCGTCCGACCGTCATGCGCAACCAGGCTCAGGCCGGTGCTGCGACTGCCGCGAAGATGAATCCGCAAGATGATCTGGACTACCTGGACATCCCGGCATTCCTGCGTCGTCAGGCTGATTGATGGAATGTATCAGGGCTATGAAGTTGATTGGTGTTCAGCAAAGGTCTGGTCTGCTATCATCGCCAGCCTTTGTTGATACCAGTTCGCAATTTGCGCTGAAGCGGCCCAAGCCATGATTAAACAACGCACACTGAAAAATATTATCCGTGCCACAGGTGTAGGCCTGCACTCCGGGGAGAAGGTATACCTGACCCTCAAGCCCGCGCCTATCGACACCGGCATTGTGTTTTGTCGTGCTGACCTCGATCCTGTGGTGCAGATACCTGCTCGCGCAGAAAACGTTGGCGAAACCACTATGTCGACCACACTGGTCAACGGTGACGTCAAAGTGGACACGGTGGAGCACTTGCTCTCGGCCATGGCTGGCCTGGGCATCGATAACGCCTACGTCGAGCTCTCCGCGTCCGAAGTACCAATCATGGATGGTAGCGCTGGACCTTTCGTATTCCTGATTCAATCGGCTGGCCTGGAAGAGCAGGATGCCGCCAAGAAGTTCATCCGGATCCTGCGGGAAGTGACAGTGGAAGACGGCGACAAGCGCGCCACTTTCGTCCCTTTCGAAGGTTTCAAGGTGAGCTTCGAGATCGATTTCGATCACCCGGTTTTCCGTGACCGCACACAAAGTGCAAGCGTGGATTTTTCCAGCACTTCGTTCGTAAAAGAAGTCAGCCGCGCCCGTACCTTTGGTTTCATGAGTGACATCGAGTACCTGCGCAAGCACAACCTCGCACTCGGCGGCAGCGTTGAAAACGCTATTGTGGTCGACGCGGATGGTGTACTGAACGAAGACGGCCTTCGCTATGAAGACGAATTCGTGAAGCACAAGATCCTCGATGCAATTGGTGACCTCTACCTGCTGGGCAATAGCCTGATTGGTGAGTTCAAGGGCTTCAAGTCCGGACATGCATTGAACAACCAGCTGCTGCGCAAGTTGATTGAGCAGACAGATGCTTGGGAAGTCGTGACTTTCGAAGACGCCAGCACTGCACCGATCTCTTACATGCGTCCTGTCGCGGCCGTGTAAGCAAAAAACCTCTCTAGTTTTTAAAGGCTGCCTTCGGGTGGCCTTTTTTTATCTCTCAAACTTTGTGGCGCCATACTGGCCCTATCGCGAGCAGGCTCGCTCCCACAGTAGACCGAGTACCCCTGTAATTGGATGGACTCGCCCACGCCGAGGCGTCAATGCGCCACGGTGGCAGTCTAAGAAGCCAACGGCAGCGAGGGCGAGTCCATGAAAAAGAATACGACGCTTAAACAGTCCCTGTCTTCAACCGATGTGTCGGCCTGTACGA
>NZ_JAHBDK010000025.1 GCF_019956415.1 Pseudomonas sp. GL-B-19 | reverse complement strand
GGGAACAAACTGGTCTGGGTACGGGACTGTCCCTGGATGTAGGCCATAACGAAAAATGCTCCGTATCTTTCGATGCGGAGCATTTTCTTTGATCGCCAGGCAGATTGCTAGGTTTTCACACAGTCTGCGAAGCCGGGTTTTTGTTTAGCACATCACTGCATCCAGGGCGGAGGCGGCTCTTCGGCTTTGCTTGGTGGCGCGTCGTCAGCAGCGCGGATCGCTTGCTTACGCTCTTCGTCCAACCGCGCAGCCTCGATTTCGCGCATGATCCCGCCGACGTCGGCCAACTCTTCCGGCTCGTCGAATTCCCCGGTCAAGACACTGGCCGGGTGCAAGGTGCCGGCTTCGTACAACGCCCACATTTCCTTGGCGTATTTGGTCTTTTTCAACTCCGGCGCAAATCGCCCGAAGTAAGACGCCATGTTGCCCACGTCGCGCTCCAGCATGTTGAACGCGTGGTTGTTACCCGCCGCATCCACTGCCTGAGGCAAGTCGATGATGACCGGACCGTCCGGGGTCAACAGCACATTGAACTCGGACAAGTCACCGTGAACCAGACCGGTACACAACATCAGCACGATCTGCGAAATCAGGAACGCGTGATATTCGCGCGCCTGGTCCGGCTCCAGCACCACGTCGTTCAGACGCGGCGCGGCATCGCCGTATTCATCGGCCACCAGTTCCATGAGCAGTACGCCTTCGAGGAAGTCATACGGCTTGGGTACCCGGACACCGGCACCGGCCAGACGGAACAAAGCCGCCACTTCGGCGTTCTGCCACGCGTCTTCGGTTTCTTTCTTGCCAAACTTGGAGCCCTTGGCCATCGCACGAGCCTGTCGGCTGTTGCGCACCTTGCGGCCTTCCTGATACTCGGCCGCCTGACGGAAACTGCGTTTATTCGCCTCCTTGTAGACCTTCGCGCAACGTAACTCGTTGCCGCAGCGCACCACATAAACAGCTGCTTCTTTACCACTCATGAGTGGGCGCAGCACCTCGTCAACCAGACCGTCCTCGATCAGGGGTTCAATGCGTTTTGGAGTCTTCATCAGCTTTTATTGTGGGTCCTTTATTACCAAACACGCGAAAGTCATTCGTTATACGGCAATCCAGTCGTTCGGGGGAGGGGTTGCCGACCTATGAACGTCGCGATGCACGCAATGTGGCGGATTAATCACTCATCCGCCGCCGGTCGTCAATGACCGCCCGAGATCATAGCTGAGACAACGACACACGTAGGCGAAAGGTTCTGAGGGTATTTACGACAGAAACTGAAATCTTTATTCATACCTTTCAGTAGGATTTTTCCAATCCTGGCTCAATTTCCCCCTCCAGCGGCCGAAGTCCTCAAAGACAAAGGCAATTGTCCGACAAACTTTCCTACAGCAAACGACGGCGCACTCACGGACCCGAGATGAAGAACAACGTTTTCAGCTGCCAATATTCCGCGAGTCATCAGCACTGCGTGGGCCTACAAGAAAATCTGGAGCGTGGATGAACATCAAACAGAAGTTGACCTGGGCGTTTGCAATCATCGCCTGCTTGCCCGTGGTGCTGGTCGCCACCCTCGTTGTGCTGAATTTGCGCAGTGACGCCAAGGAGAGTTTCGTCGACGGCAGCGGCCGCGAAATTCGCCAGGTCAGCAACGCCATGCAACTGTTTTTCGACGGCATCAGCCAAAACGTCGACTACCTGGCCAACCAGCCCCTGATCAAGAACTCCGACGACAGCCTCAAGACCTACATGAGCGCCAACGCCGAGAGCATTCCACAAGGCGAGATGGATAAAAAAGTCTTCAACCTCCTCCAGGACCTGGGCAAAAGCCACCCCTCGTACGCCTATGCCATTCTCGGCACTGCGGCTGGCGGTTATGTGTCCTGGCCGGACGATGCGAAGCTGAACAATTATGACCCGCGCCAGCGCCCTTGGTACAAAGCGGCCCAAGCCAAACCGGGAAAGCCGTTCCGCACCGAGGCCTACTACTGGGCCCAGGACGACGCGACTTATGTCAGTACCGTGCGCACCATTGACAATCAGTTGGGCAACAATGGCGGCGTGGTCAGCATCGACGTGACGCTCAAGGGGCTCACCGAAATCGTCAAACAGATCAAGCTCGGTGAAACCGGCTACCTGATGCTGCTGGAAAACACCGGCATGGTCCTGGTGGACCCGAAACAACCGGAGCACAACTTCAAGCCACTAAGCAGCCTCGGTGAGGGTTACGCGCAATTGGCCAAGGCTGGCAAAGGCCTGGTGGAAGTCGAGCTGAACGGCGAACGCTACATGGCCAACGTCTGGCCGTCTGAGCAACTGGGCTGGACCTTCATCGGCCTGATCAAGCAAAACGACGTGATGAGCTCGGCCACCCAACTGACCTGGCTGATCGCACTCATCGCGGCCGTGCTGGCCGTGTTCTTCGCCATCCTCGGCGCGAGTTTCGCCAGCGTCATCGTGCGCCCGATCCGCAGCGTGGCCAGCGGTCTGGAAGGCATCGCTCAAGGCGAAGGCGATCTGACCAAGAACCTGGAAATCCGTGGCAGCGACGAAACCGCGCAATTGGCCAGTTGGTTCAACCAGTTCTTGACGGCGATTCGCAACCTGATTCAAAGCATCGGAGGCGCTGCGACCAACATCCTCGCCACCTCCAAGAGCTCGACCCAGGTCTCCAGCGATATGGCCGAAGCCGCCGGGCGCCAGCGTGAAGCGGTGGACATGGTGTCCACGGCGTTCCACGAAATGGTCGCCACCGCCAACGAAGTCGCGCGTTCTTGCAGCCAGGCGGCGGACTCTGCCGATAACGGCCAGCGTCAGGCTCGTGAAGGTCAACAGCAAATTGATGCGGCGGTGAGCAGCGTTGATCGCTTGAGCCAGGAAATCGAACAGTCGGCGCAATCGATGCAGCAACTCGAGCGCGACAGCAACGACATCCAGTCGATTCTGGGGACCATTCGCTCGATCGCCGAGCAGACCAACCTGCTGGCGCTGAACGCGGCCATTGAAGCGGCACGGGCCGGTGAGCAAGGGCGCGGGTTTGCGGTCGTGGCCGACGAAGTGCGGGCACTGGCCAAACGCACCGCTGACTCCACGGCGGAGATAGACGGTCTTCTCGGCAACCTTGCCAAGCGCACCAGCCAGGTGACTCAACAGATGCATGCGAGCCTGGAAGTGTCGCAGCAGTCGGTGAGCCGAATCGGCGAAGCACGCAACAGCTTTGGGTTGATTCGCGAGTCGGTGGACGTGATCCGCGATATGAACACGCAAATTGCGACGGCGGCAGAAGAACAGCATTCCGTGGCCGAAGACATCAACCGGCACATCAGCCAGATCCATGGAGATGCGCAATTGGTCGCGGAACTGGCCAACTCGGCGCGCCTGGATTCACAAAGCCTGGCCGGGCTTTCGAGCGAACTGGACGGGTTGGTTCGACGTTTTAGAACCTGACCTTCAGAAACACCGCACATCCACTGTGGGAGCGAGCCTGCTCGCGAAAGCGGACTTACATTCAACATAGATATTGAATGTGACGGCCTCTTCGCGAGCAGGCTCGCTCCCACAAGGGTCAGGTGGTGTTATTGCTTGAAGAGTTCGCCGGGGGTAAACCCGAACAGGCTTTTGAACGCAGCAATAAACGCCGACGTCGAGTCATAGCCACACGCCAGCGCGGCATTGGTCACGCTGTCGCCCTCCTCCAGAAGACTCAACGAAGACAACAACCGCATCCGCTGTCGCCAACCGCGAAAGCTCAACCCGGTCTCGCGCTGAAACAGGCGCATCAGGGTCTTTTCCGACGTACCCAAGCGCTCCGCCCATAGCTGCAATGTCACGTTCTGCTCGGGACGTTCAATCAACTCGTTGCACAATCCCAGCAGCCGCTCATGCCGTGGCAACGGCAGGGAAAACCCCACCTCGGGCAAGTTCGCCAACTGATCCAGCAACACACTCACCAACCGCGCTTCCTGGCTGTCGCCCTGCGGATATTCCACTGGCAGCAAGCAAAAACTCTTGATCAGCTCCCGCGCCAGCGGTGTGACTTCCAGTACCCGGCAGCGCCCGTCCGCCCACTCACAATCTTCGCGACGCACATACAGGCTGCGCATTTCGGCACGTATCGAGGTCACGACCTGATGCTCCAGATCCGCCGGAATCCAGATGCCCCACTGCGGCGGCGCAAAGAAACTGCCCTCGGCAGTGTGCACGCCGAGGACGCCGCTGATGGCGTAGGAAATCTGCACCCAATCGTGGCGGTGCGGCGGTGTCCAGGATCCAGCGTTCAGGCTTTCTACCCGGGCGAATAGCGGACGCGGTAACGCTGACAACGTCGGAATGATCCGCTCGAGGGAAAGGTGTCCGTTAGTCGACATTGAATTGCCTTATGTCGCAAGGTGACTGATCAGGCCGACGTTAGGCTAAGTCACGGATCCATACAAATCTATTTGATGCAGAGAATCCTTGTAGGAGTGAGCCTGCTCGCGATAGCGGTGTATCAGACACGTTAATGTTGACTGACACACCGCTATCGCGAGCAGGCTCACTCCTACAGGTTACGGTGTTTCTTCAGCGCTCGATTATGGCGGTGACGCCTTGACCGCCGGCGGCGCAGATCGAGATCAAACCCCGGCCCTTGCCCGCCGCGTCCAGCAACTTCGCCAGGTTGGCGACAATACGCCCGCCAGTCGCCGCAAACGGATGCCCGGCCGCCAGTGAACTGCCTTTGACGTTAAGCCGGCTGCGGTCAATGGAGCCCAGCGGCGCATCAAGCCCGAGGCGGGTTTTGCAATAGTCAGGGTCTTCCCAGGCTTTCAACGTGCAGAGCACTTGCGCGGCGAAGGCTTCGTGGATTTCGTAGTAGTCGAAGTCCTGCAAGGTCAGGCCATTGCGCGCCAGCAATCGCGGCACCGCGTACACCGGCGCCATCAACAGGCCTTCGGCACCGTTGACGAAATCCACCGCTGCCGCTTCGCCGTCACGCAGGTACGCGAGGATCGGCAAGCCACGCTCCCTGGCCCACTCCTCACTGCCCAGCAACACCAGCGACGCACCGTCGGTGAGTGGTGTGGAGTTGCCCGCCGTCATCGTGCCCTTGGCGCTTTTCTCGAAGGCCGGTTTCAGCTTGGCGAGCTGCTCCAGGGTCAGGTCCGGGCGCAGGTTGTTGTCGCGGGTCAGGCCGAGGAATGGCGTCATCAGGTCGTTGTGCCAGCCTTCGGCGTAGGACGCGGCCAGATGGCGATGGCTTTCCAGCGCCAGTTGATCCTGAGCTTCGCGGGGGATGTTCCAGGTCTGCGCCATCAGCTCGCAATGTTCGCCCATGGACAAACCGGTGCGGGGTTCGCCGTTGCGCGGAAATTCCGGGATCAGGTGTCGGGGCCGCAATTGCAGGAACGTTTTCAGTTTGTCCCCGGTGGTCTTGGCGCGATTGGCTTGCAGCAAGATCCTGCGCAGTCCTTCACTGACACTGATCGGCGCATCCGAGGTGGTATCGACACCGCCGGCAATGCCGCAATCGATCTGCCCCAGGGCGATCTTGTTCGCCACCAGCAACGCCGCTTCCAGCCCGGTGCCGCACGCCTGCTGGATGTCATAGGCCGGCGTTTCGGGCGACAGCCGCGACCCGAGCACGCACTCGCGCGTCAGGTTCATGTCCCGCGACAATTTGAGCACCGCCCCCGCGACCACTTCGCCCATGCGCAGGCCGTGCAGGTTGTAGCGTTCGATCAAGCCTTCGAGCGCTGCGGTGAGCATCGCCTGGTTACTGGCGGTGGCATACGCCCCGTTGGAACGGGCGAAAGGAATACGGTTACCGCCGATAATCGCGACGCGGCGCAGCTGAGTCATGAAAAGCTCCTTGTGAAAAATAAAATCTGAACGCGGTCCACTGTGGGAGCGAGCCTGCTCGCGATGGCGGTATGTCAGTCGCATCAATGTTGGCTGACACACCGCCATCGCGAGCAGGCTCGCTCCCACAGGGGTCTGCATTCCATTTCAGGTTCTGTATTCCAATTCTGGGTTGCGGTCGCCCTGACATTCCCGCTACGAACTACTCTGCAATGTTCAAGCGTAGGCCTTATCTCGTGGATCGAACGACTGATTGCCAATCGTGGTCCACACTTTGAACCCCAGCTGCCGGAGCACGTTCCATGTCTGACCGTTATATCGACTTCGCCAATTCGTCCATCGGCCATCGCCTGGTCGGGGCCATGGGTTTGCCGTCGCCGGTCCGCCTGGAGCGCTGGCAGGCAGGCCGGCTGCGGCCTGTCGAAGGGGCGCTGTTGATTGGCGGTGGCCCGTTGGCCGAGAAAGTCAGTGCGTTCGCCAATCGCCTGACCGACGCGATTTACAGCTACGGCACCGAACCTTCATTGGCCACCGCTTGGATTCCCGGCCACGGTCCGAAACTCAAAGCCGTGGTGTTCGATGCCAGTAACCTGGAGCAAACCGGGCAGCTCAAACAGCTGCGCGAGTTCTTCCAGCCGCTGATGAAAAACCTCGATCACAGCGCGCACCTGGTGATTCTGGGCCGTGCCCCGGAAACATTGAGCGACCCGTTCGCCGCCAGCGCCCAGCGCGCACTGGAAGGTTTCAGCCGTTCGCTGGCCAAGGAACTGCGCAGCGGTGGTACCTTGCAGTTGATCTATGTCGGCGACGGTGCGGAAGATCAGTTGGAGGGACCGCTGAGGTTTTTCCTCTCGCCTAAAAGTGCGTTTGTATCCGGGCAAGTGATTCGGTTGAAGGCGTGCGCCACGCCGGTTCAGGACTGGACGCGGCCACTGGCAGGACGCAAGGCGCTGGTGACCGGCGCAGCACGTGGCATTGGCGCCTCGATCGCCGAGACGCTGGCCCGTGACGGCGCCGAGGTGATTCTGCTCGACGTGCCATCGGCCAAAACCGATCTCGACGCCCTCGCCGCGCGCCTCGGCGGGCGCAGCATCACCCTGGACATTTGCGCCGAAGACGCCGCCACACAGTTGGTCGAACAACTGCCCGACGGCGTCGATATCGTGGTGCACAACGCAGGGATCACACGCGACAAAACCCTGGCCAACATGACCCCGGAATTCTGGGACGCGGTACTCGCGGTCAACCTCAATGCCCCGCAAGTGCTGACCAAGGCTCTGCTCGACAGCGGCACCCTGCACGACAACGGACGGGTGATTTTGCTTGCATCCATCAGCGGCATCGCCGGCAATCGCGGGCAAACCAACTACGCCGCGAGCAAGGCCGGGCTGATCGGGCTGGCACAAGCCTGGGCGCCGTTGCTGGATCAGCGCGGGATCAGCATCAACGCGGTGGCGCCGGGGTTTATTGAAACGCAGATGACCGCGCACATTCCGTTCGGCTTGCGTGAAGCGGGCCGACGCATGAGTTCACTCGGCCAGGGCGGCTTACCGCAAGACGTCGCCGAAGCCGTGGCCTGGCTGGCGCAACCGGGCACCGGCGCGTTTACCGGGCAAGCGCTGCGGGTCTGTGGACAAAGCGTCTTGGGGGCCTAGCGATGATCACCGATTGGCACACACTCAACCGCGAACCGAGCCTGTCGGCGTTGTATGTGCGAGCAGCGACGCGGCGCAAAATCACCGGCACCACGTTGCCCGACACGGGTTTGCACTGCTGGGTCGAGGTCGATCCCAAGCGCCTGGCGGCGTATCGCAAGGTCTGCGGGTTTGCCGACAACGGACTGCTGCCGCCAACCTATCCGCACATCCTCGCGTTTGCCTTGCAAATGCAATTGCTCACCGCCAAAGAATTCCCTTTTCCCCTGCTGGGGTTGATTCACCTGAGCAACCGCATCCGAGTTCTGCGGCCCATGGGCGGCGTGCACCGGGTACGCGTCAGCGTGCAGGTGCAGAATCTTCAACCCCATGCCAAGGGTGCGACGTTCGATCTGGTAACCACGCTGGACGATCAATTGGGGACGCTCTGGGAAGCGAAAAGCCAGATGCTGTGCCGGGGCGTCAAACTGGACGGGGAACCCGCCGAGGACGTGCCGGCACCCACGCTGGAGATGATGGAAGTGGCCCGCTGGAAAGCCCCCGCCGACATTGGTCGTCAATACGCCAAAGTGTCCGGCGACTACAACCCGATTCACCTGAGCGCCGCCAGCGCCAGACTCTTCGGTTTCCCGACGGCCATTGCCCATGGGTTGTGGAACAAGGCGCGCACGCTGGCGGCGCTGGCCGATCACCTGCCAACGGCGAACATCGAAATTGCCGTGCAGTTTCGCAAACCGGTGCGGTTGCCCAGTGAAGTGACATTGCTGGCGAGCGCGGCGGGATCCAATGGGGACTTTCAGTTGGTGGGTGCCGGGGATCTTGAGCACATGGTCGGGCATTGGCGGCCGGTGGCCTGATGGCTGACAGTGGAATCTTTGGAGTGCTTGAGATTGCTATCGCGAGCAGGTCGAATCGTCGCACCGTCACTCCCACAGGGGATTTGTGTTGATGCGCAAATCAAATGTGAGAGCGAGCCAATGTGGGGTTAGTGGGCCAATTTAGGTGGGTAGTTGGCCAGGATGCGTACAACGGTTTCATGTATCGCATTGCTACGATCCGTCGGGTTCGGCGAGCCGCTGAGCAGCTGTTCGTCGCTACCGCGCCACACCAGTTTGCCGTCCTTGCCGTCGAGCATGTCGATCTGGATGGTCGCCACCTTATAGCTGACGTTTCGGGTTTCGTTGTACATCGGCGCGCCCCAGTAACCGTTCCAGGGGTTGCCCCAACCGCCGCCATAATTGGTGGTGACTTGTTGCTGGCGCTCTTCGACGATCAGATAAGTTTGTATGTTCAAGTCGCCCTTGGTGCCGGCGGCGGCCGGACGCAAGCCTCGCTGGTCCAGTTGATCGGCAACGGACTGGCGGATGCGTTGTTCAGTCAGGTCACTCTTGATCCGTGGATCATCGGGGCGATATTGCAGGGCGGGTTCTTTCCAGCTCCAGCTGCGGTAGGCGGCAAAATCGCGGCTGGCATCGAAGTCATGATTGACCTGGTTGGCGGCGCAGGCACTGAGCAACGCGGCCACAGCCAGTACAGCGAAACGGCGGAACATGATGGTTCTCCAGTTGCAGGCAAAACGTGCGGAATGCTTCTTATCTACAGAAGCTAACTAGGAGGATACGCCGACATTGCCTTTTCTACAGCCTTGCGAATGGCATCGACTTGCTCGCTCTGGCTGCCCTTATCGCTGGTTTCAGCGCTGGCGCTCCACACCGGCTGACCGGTGCCCGCATCGAACATGTCCACCTGCACCACCACGACCTGTTCCTGATAGGTGCGCAGGATCGGCACGCTGCCGTACATGCCGTAACCGCTGCCGTAGTGGTTGTATCCGCCATAGCCGGCGCCGTAATAACCGTAGTCGTCCTGCACCTGCCGCATGCGGGTTTCCAGGTGCAGGTTGGCACTGACAAACAGGTCGGCCGGACGGTTATCGCGCATCGGCCGCAAGCCGCGCTGATCGAGCGCATTGCTGACCACTTCGGCCACCTGCGCCGAGTCTGCCCAAGTGGTGCCCGGTGGCAGATGACCGTCGAGCCACGCCCAGCTGCGATAACGCCCGTAGTCACGCGGTGGCGCCGGGTAGGCGCTGTGATCGAAGGTGGTGGCGGCGCCTGGTGGCGCCGGCGGTATCGGATTGGACGATGCCACATACGGGTTACTGCCTTCACAAGCCGCCAGCCCGAGACAGATCAGCAGTAACCCTGAACGCCTTTTCATTGAGTGCTCCGCTCAGATCGGCCGACAGATCCAGTGCAGATAGCGCCCAAGCCCGGCAAAACTTGGGTGACGACGGTGCGCCAGCTCCATTTCCAGCAAGTCCACCAGCTCGGCGCGGGCCTGGAATTCCACAGGCATGTAGTCGTGAAAAACCCGCACGCCACTCTGGGTTTCGACCTGCCACAAGCCTTCAAGTTGCGCCGCCAGCTCGCGCGGATCCAGTGGCTGTTGCGGGGTCAGGCTCTGCTTCTCGCCGGCCATGTCGTTCTTGCGCATCTTGCGAAAGTGGCCCTTGAGCAGGTTGCGGTAAATCAGCGCATCGCGGTTGTAGAAGGCCAGGGATAACCAACCGTCTTTTTTCGTCAGTTGATGCAAAACCGGCAAAATCGCATGCGGTTCGGCCAGCCATTCCAGCACGGCATGGCACAGCACCAGATCGTAGGGTTCGGTGAGCTGACCGAGCAGTTCCTGCCACGGCGCCTGAATGAATGTCGCGTTCTGCCCGGCCTCGGCAAAGCGTTGGCGGGCGCCTTCGAGCATCGGCTCTGCGGGCTCGGCCAGCGTAACGTCATGACCACGCTGGGCCAGCCACAACGACATGTGGCCCAGACCGGCGCCGATGTCGAGTACACGCAGCGGCCGGTCCGGCAGGGTTTCAGCCAGATCGGCCTGAAGCACCGCCAGCCGGATCGCGCCTTTGGCCCCGCCGTAGATTTTTTCGGCGAAGCGTGTCGCCAGTTGATCGAAATGACGATCGCTCATCAGCTGAACCTCTTTTCGCTGTCCGCGAGTTTGCTGCGCACGACTTCATTCATGTCCAACCCCAACTCGCTGCACAGCAGCAATAAATAGAGCACGATATCGCCGATTTCCTGCCCGGCGTGGGCAAGCTTGTCGGCCGGCAGCTGACGCGACTGGTCTTCGGTCAGCCACTGGAAAATCTCCACCAGTTCGGACATTTCCACACTGGCGGCCATGGCCAGGTTTTTCGGGCTGTGAAATTGCCGCCAGTCGTTGCGATCACGGATGGCGTGCAGGCGTTCGGTCAGTTCAACAAGGTTCATCGGGCTCTCCTGAAGGCGTATAGCTTCGGGGGGATGATGTGTGAAGGCAAGCGGCACGCGCCGCAAAACCACTATGCTTACAGGGAACTCGCCAATGCGATCAATGGCCCAAGGCTCAACCACTTTCATCAGGACGATAACGACATGCAGGTAGAAGGTTTTTTCGAATGGCTCGGCCAGGCGCTCGGCTCAGTCATCCGCTTTATCGTTGACGGCCTCAGTGGCTTGTTCAATCTACTGAGCAATGCCGGCGGCAACTTTGTCGAAGGCTTGTCCATGGCGTTGGGGATGGATGCTTCGATCATCAGTATCATCGCGCTGATTCTGGGCTTGATGCTGTTGTGGTCGGCGATTCGGGCATTCATGAATGCTTCGATCATCATGGGGATCATCTGGTTGATGCTGGGGCTGTGGTTGTTGAGCTGGATTATTCACTAACACCTAAAACCCAGTGGGAGCCGGCTCGCTCCCACACTGGCTATGCGCTCGCCTCCCGCTACAATGCCGGCTTCGCCAAGGAGCCTGCATGTCCAACCTGATTGCCGACTGGCGTGACCGCCCGACCCATCGTCGGGTCTGGGCGCTGGCAGCGCCGATGATTCTGTCGAACATTTCCGTACCGCTGGTGGCGCTGGTCGACAGTACGGTCATCGGCCACCTGCCCCACGCCCATCAGTTGGGCGCCGTCGCGGTCGGGGCCAGTTTGTATACGTTCCTGGCCTGGGCCATGGGTTTTCTGCGCATGGGCTCCACCGGTTTCGCGGCGCAGGCCGCCGGACGTGGGGATGGCGCGGCGTTGCGGCAGATTTTGCTGCAAGGTTTGTTGTTGGCCATGGGCCTGGCGATTGTCCTCGGCGCCATGGGCGTTCCCTTGAGCAATGTCGCGTTGCACTTCATGCAACCGTCGGCAGAGCTGGATCAACTGACCCGCGAATTTTTCCACACGCGGTTGTTCGGTCTACCGGCGGCGCTGGCCAGTTATGCACTGGTCGGCTGGTTCCTCGGCACCCAAAACGCGCGGGCACCGCTGGCGATTCTGCTGAGCACCAATCTGGTGAACATCGCGCTGAACCTGTGGTTCGTCCTGGGGCTGGAATGGGGCGTGGTCGGTGCGGCCCGGGCGTCGGTGATTGCCGAATGGACCGGTGCGCTGATTGGCCTGCTGCTGACGCGCAATGCCTTGCGTGCCTACCCAGGGCATATCGTCTGGGCCGCGTTGGCGTTGTGGCAGAGTTGGCGCCCATTGCTGGCGGTCAATCGCGACATTTTCATCCGAAGCCTGGCGCTGCAATCAGTGTTTTTCCTGATCACCGTGCAGGGCGCGCGACTCGGTGATGCCACCGTTGCCGCTAACGCACTTCTACTTAACGGCCTGCTGCTGACGGCACACGCTCTGGACGGTTTGGCGCATGCCGTGGAAGCCTTGTGCGGGCATGCCATCGGCGCGCGTGATCGAGTGGCGTTGCGGCGCTCACTGGTGGTCGCCTGCGGCTGGTCATTGCTGGCGAGCCTGGGTTTCGCCGTGTTGTTTGCGTTCGTCGGGCACCTGTTTATCGAAATGCAGACTGACATCCAGAGCGTGCGCGACACCGCGTTCATCTACCTGCCCTACCTCGCTTCGTTGCCGCTGATTGCAGTGTGGAGCTACCTGCTCGACGGGCTGTTTATCGGTGCCACTCGTGCCCGGGAAATGCGCAACGGCATGCTGCTGACAGTGGTTCTCCTGCTGCCCTTCGCCTGGGCACTGCAGGGCCAGGGCAACCATGGGTTGTGGATCACGTTTTTGCTGTTCATGGTGTTGCGCAGCCTGACCCTCGGCGCGTTCGCCTGGTACTTGCGCAAGAACGACGGCTGGTTCGCTGGATGATGGGAGGTCAGGGTCTTGCGCAGGTTCAGGACTGATCGTTTTGCCACTGGTTGCGCAGGCTATCGAGACGTTCCTGTTGAGTGATTCCCGGTATAGGCTGCTCGGGTATAGCGCCGGGGTACTGCAAGCGTAGCCATAACCAGCCATCGAGGACCGGCCGCTCGCTGAAACCCAGCGCCAATCCCTCCAGCAGATGGGACCACAGGCGGGTGTAATCGCTCGCGGTGGATTGGCTCCAGCGCCAGGCGTGTTGTTCAAGCAGGCAGGTTTGCAAAGCGTCACGCTGACGCGCACTGAGGTCTTCCTCAATGCCTAGCGGTTTGACCGCCAGCCCCGGATTGAACAACTGCTGCCAGCCCTGACAGCCGATAGCCCGGTCAGCCCAGGTTCCGCCGAACCAGCGCAGCTGGCTGATCGGACCGAGCCAGCGACTTAACTCCTGGGCATCGCACGCATCGAAAAAGTAACTGGCCGTGTGGGGATTGTAGTAACTCAACAAGGCGCGTTGATGCAGGCCAACAGTGACGGTGAGCATGCGACGCAAATGTTCGAGCAACTGCGACGGCGACGCCTCACTGACCAGCCACAACCCGCTCCAGAGATGGGGTTCGCGGTGGCACTGCTCGGCCAGCTCAGGGCATCCGTTGAGGTCGACCAACACCGGCCCGCGCTCCCTCAGCGGCTGCCATTCGGTGTTCTCGAATAACCAGAACTGTCGGGCATGGGCAAACTGTTGCCGCAGTGCTGCACCGGCCCCAGGTTCACCCGGTACATCGAGCAACAACCATGGCGAGGTTGCTTCGGGAGCAAGGACGGCAATCATGCCGCACCGCTCTGGCCAAGCTGCGTCGCGGCCCGGCAAATGCAAAGGTTTTGCGTGCAATGAGTAAAACTGCCCCCGCCGGGCAGCAGGCACAGCAACACCAACGGCTCGCTGGAGTGCAACAAGCGCAACAATCCCTCGACCGACACATTGTCGTCTGCCACCGCAGCCGGTTGAAGCTCGGGCGAGCCTGGCGCCTGGATATCGGGCGCACCAGGAAGAAACCCAGTGATCAGCGGTTGATCGGGATCACCTTCGACAAAGCTCACCAGCACCTCAATTCCTTCACTCAAAGGCAGGTCGAGCGTGCCACGCAATTCAGGTGCTATCGACAACCAGCAGTGGCTGGATGCCGCGCCTTCGCCCTGATAGAGCCAGTCAAATTGCACGGCGACGGGCCGGGACGCCTCGGGTTGAGGCTCAGCGACCTCGACCACCCAGGCCCGCTGCAGGCTGTGCATCCTGGGAGCAGTGGCCAAACCCGCCGGCACATAAGGCGACGCGGCGGCCACCGCGCGGATCTGGTTGCCGTACGTAAACTCCGGCAGCTGTCCACCCTGATGCTCGACATGGGTCAGCAACCAGAGACGATTCCAGTCGGCACACGGATGACCCGTCATCGGAACGCGCAGGCCGCTGCGCAACGTCGCAAGATTCGTATGGCCTTCGGCGGCCTGCGCGCGACCATGGAGCGTGAACTGATGCACGCCAGGTTGCCCGGTGTCGGACGCAAAGATCATCTCTGCGCCGCACCGATCGTGCCCCTGCCCGTCACCTATGACCAGACAGTGACCGCCCCAGCGGTGCTCGAAGTAATAATGAAGTCTTTCTTGCGCACACAGTCGCTGGAAAAATTGCAGATCCGACTCCTGGTGCTGCGTGCAGAAATCCCGAGGAAGGTAATCGCCGGTCAACTCGAAACGCCGATCCTTGCCCGCAATGCCATGCTCCTTGAGCACTTGGGCGAGGATGTCCGGCACCGAACGGTCACTGAACATTCGCCGGCTGGACCGCAGCGCCAGGCACGCGAGTTTCGGCCTCAGGCTTACACGACAAAGTCTGTATGTTGTGCCATGTCCGGTCTGGACGAGTTCATGCAACTGCCCGTGAATACCACTCCCCGCTGGCCCGAAATGCAAAAAGCACGGACGGTACAACAGGCTTGCCAAGTCCAGCGTCGGATCATCGATCAGCACATCCACGTTGAACTCAAAGGGTTCGCTGATCGCTTCACTGCCAGTAAAGGCCAAGACCTCAAAGGGATCGGGCAGACCCGCTATATCCAGACGAAATGACGGCTCGTTGACTGGATCGAACATCGGCGATTCTCTACAGGAGGGGCGGCCGGGGATTCTCTCCGAGAGAGTTGGCCGAGTAGAGTGCCGAAATACAACTTAGGAAACGGCCTACGCGAAAAGAAGACCACATCGCATGGATAGACGTGGATGTGAGTCATTTCGCTGGAAAACAAAGACGCGTCTCACCAGGCCCTCTGAAATTTCCGCAACGTGCGGAACATTTTCAGACAACCTGATGAGAGCCGTGCCTTACCTTACGAAGACAGGTAAGACGAACGGGTCAGGCCCAGGCGCAGCGCGTCGAGGAACTGGGTGCGCTCGGCAGCGGTGATGCGGGCACTGGCGCACTTGTCGCGGTAGTGGGTCATCAACTCTTCCGGCGACAAGTGCACGTAGCGCAGCATGTCCTCGATGGTGTCGTGGGTTTCGATACCGGCGTGGTACACGCTGCCGTCAGCGTTCTGGTAGATGTTCACCGAGTCGGTGTCACCGAACAGGTTGTGCATGTCGCCAAGAATTTCCTGGTAGGCGCCCACCAGAAAGATCCCCAGCAGGTAGTCTTCACCGTCGTTCAGCGCGTGTACCGGCAGGCTGGTTTCGATGCTCTGCTCGTCGACGTATTGCTTGATCTTGCCGTCGGAGTCGCAGGTCAGGTCTTGCAGCACTGCACGGCGCAGCGGCTCTTCGTCGAGACGGTGCAGCGGCAGGATCGGCAGGACCTGGCCGATGGCCCAGGTGTCCGGCAGGCTCTGGAACACCGAGAAGTTGCAGATGTACTTGTCGGCCAGTTTGTCGTTGAGTTCGTCGAGCACCTGACGGTGCGAACGCTGACGGGCTTTCAACGAGTTGTGCAGGCGACGGCACACGGCGAAGTAGCATTGCTCGGCCAGGGCTTTTTGAGCCAGGGTCAGCTTGCCATCGGCGTACTGGGAAGCCACGTCGCTCATGTAGTGCGTCGCGCGCCAGTACGTTTCGGTGACCATCTCGATGTCGGTCGGGCCCAGCAGGTCAACCAGCCATTGCACGGTTTCCGGCAGCTCTTCCTTGTTGTCGATCTTCGGCACGTCGTCGTTGTGTTTCTCGACGTCGGTGACTTGCACCACCAGCATGGCGTGGTGAGCGGTCAGGGAGCGGCCGCTTTCGGAGAAAATGTTCGGGTGCGGCAGGTTCTGCGCGTCGCAGAACTCTTTGAGCATCCCGACCACGACACCGGCGTAATCGTCCATGTCGTAGTTGATCGAACTGGCGTTACGCGAATGCGTACCATCGTAGTCCACGCCCAAACCGCCGCCGACATCGATGTGATCCACCGGCAGGCCGAGGTTGCGCAGTTCGCCGTAGTAACGAATCGCTTCCTTGAAACCGTGCTGGTAGTCCGCCAGGTTGGCGATTTGCGAGCCCATGTGGAAGTGCAGCAGGCGAATGCCCTGATCCAGGCCGGCCGCGCGGAAACGCTCGACCACCGACAGCAATTGCGCCGCCGACAGACCGAATTTGGATTTCTCGCCACCGGTGTCCGCCCACTTGGACGAGGCCAGGGACGACAGACGCACGCGCAAGCCGACTTGAGGCTTGACCTTCAGCGACGCCGCTTCTTCGATCACCAGGCCGACTTCGGATTCTTTCTCGATCACGATAAAGACGTTGTGACCCAGCTTCTGGCCCATCAGCGCCAGACGAATGAACTCGCGGTCCTTGTAACCGTTGCAGACGATGGTGCCGCCCTTCGGCGCCAGGGCCAACACGGCCAGCAGCTCAGGCTTGGAGCCGGCTTCCAGACCGATGGAAACGTCCTGAGTGGCGATGATGTTTTCAATCACTGCTTCTTGCTGGTTAACCTTGATCGGGTACAGCGCGGTGTACTTGCTCTGGTATTCCAGACGCTCGATGTTCGCATCGAAGGCGCCAGTCAGCTGACGCACGCGGTCTTGCAAGATATCCGGGAAACGCACCAGCAATGGCAAGGACAAACCGCTTTTGCGCAGTTGGTCGACTTGCTCGAACAGATCAATAGGCGAACTGGTCGGACCGTTCGGACGAACTTCGACGCGACCGGCGTCGTTGATCGCGAAATACCCGGCCCCCCAATGGCGAATCCCGTAAACACTGCGGCTGTCCGCAACTGTCCATTGGCTGCCATCGTCTTTGCGTGTGCGTCGTACGGACATTGAAGTCCCCTATAAAGAAGTCATAGAGCGTCGCCTGGGTTCAGGCCGGCGCAGTCTAAAGAATGAAAATGACGATTAGCCTGCATGCAAGGGCGATAGACCTCACATTCAGGTTTGAGTTTAGAAACCGGTCAGAACAGGCTCTGTGAAAACCATGTAGACGACGCCAGACCTGTTGTCAGGACTGGATCAAGCCGAGGGTGGTTTTCACAGAGGCTGCTAGCCGCCGGACTTCTTCGCTTTGAAACCGAGTTTGATCAGCTCACCCAAGAGTAGCTCGACATGATCGCCCTGGATTTCGATGATCCCGTCTTTCAACGCCCCGCCTGTGCCGCAACGTTTCTTCAACGTGGTGGCCAGGTCCTTGAGCGCGTCTTCGGCCAACGGCACGCCGGTGATTGTGGTCACCGTCTTGCCGCCACGACCTTTGCTTTCGCGACGCACGCGAGCGATGCCGTCGCCGGCCGGGATAACGGTCTGTTTGCAGATACAGGCGTCCACCGGTTTACTGCATTCCGGGCAATGACGACCTGCGTCGGTGGAAAATACCAGGCCACCAAGGGCGGCGAAGGATGCGGCTTTTTTGGCCACCGGCAATCCTCTTGGGAGGACAAAGACTGGTCGCGGCAACTTGGGAAGTGGCCATCGACCGCGAAGCCCCACTCAGGCAGGGGCAGCGCTACTGAAACGATACAACCTTGCAGGAGCCGAGCTTGCTCGCGATGGACGTCAACGATAACGCGCACTTCGCTCCTACAAAAGGTCGCGCAGTGTAACGGCAAAAAGCCGACTTGCTAAGAGCCAATCGGCGCCAATTTATAGCTCTTTTGCGACGTCATCCTGTTGAGCGCGCAGATAGCGCTTCAATGCGGCCAGAGAGTCCGGGCAATAAGGCTTTTGCTGGATTTCCAGCATGACCTGATCGATGGGGATAAAACGCGCTTCGAGCACCTCTTCCGGCTGCAGGATCAATGGCCCGTCCCACACCGCCGAAAACGCCGAACACCAGAGCCGGTTGCCGGTGTCTTCAAAGAAGAAGTGATCATGGGCGGTCAGTTCCACACCGCTCACACCCAGCTCTTCTTCGAGTTCGCGGGCGGCCGACTCGGCGTAGGTTTCGCTGGCGAGCACCATGCCTCCCGCCGCCACATCCCAATACCCCGGATAAATGGCTTTGCTCAGGGTTCGCCGGTGTACGCACAGTTCACCAGCCGAGTTGAACAGCATGATGTAGGTGCCGCGCCCGATCAGCCCGCGCTCACGCAAATCGGAACGGACCAGGGCGCCGAGCAGGTTGTCCTGTTCGTCGACCCAGGCGATCTGTTCGGCATCCGAGGCCGCGCGATGGGCGGCCTCTTTGGCGTCGTCGACCATAAATCAGCCTTGATTGAGCAATTGACGCAGATCGATCACTGCGGCGTTGGCTCGGGAAATGTAATTGGCCATGACCAGCGAGTGGTTAGCCAGCACGCCGAAGCCGCTGCCATTGAGGATCATCGGACTCCAGACCGGCTCTTGCGAGGCTTCCAGCTCACGAATGATCTGACGCACGCTGACCGTGGCGTTTTTCTTGGCCAATACATCGGCGAAGTCGACTTCGATGGCGCGCAACAGATGGGACAGTGCCCAGGCCTGACCACGGGCTTCGTAGAACACGTTGTCGATCTGCATCCACGGGGTCTCGATGATTTCTTCGTCGACCTGTGGCACTTGGCCCGGCGCGAGGACTTCGGTTTTCAGCGAGGTGTTGAGTTTGACCCGGCCGACACTGGCCGACAGGCGTTGTGACAGCGAACCCAGTCGGGTGCCCACGTCACCCAGCCAGTTGTTCAGGTTGTCGGCGCGGGCATAGAACAGCGCGCTTTTCTGGTTCGGATCGGACAGACGTGCCTGATAGCGGCTCAGGGAATTGATGCCTTCCTGATACTCGGACTCACTGGAAGGCAGCACCCAGCTTTTGTTGTCGAAGTTGAAACGCGGTTCAGCCTTGGCCAGATCGGCGTCTTCGGCCGACTGCGACTGTGAGCGGGCGAAGTCTTTACGCAGCGCACGGCTCAGGTCGCGGACCTGGACCAGCACGCCATATTCCCAGCTCGGCATGTTGTCCATCCATAGGCCCGGCGGGAAACGGTCGTTGGAAATATAGCCACCCGGTTTGCTCAGCAACGTCCCGGCGACGGTCTTGAGGGTTTCCACCGTGGTGTAGCCGATGACCATCTGCTTGCCTTCTTTTTCGGCAGCGATCTGGGCATTTTGCTGGACTGGGAACAGCGCAGGTTCTGCACTCCAGTACCAACCCAGGGCAATCGTAACCAGCAGATAAAGGCCGATCAGCGTGGCCAGCGCCCGGCTGAACAGCAGGCCGCCAAAGTAACTGCGGGTGGCCGATTTAGGTTCAGCGGCACGTTCAGGTGCGCTGCCCGCGCGGTTCTTCCAGTCCAGCATGGCGATATCCTTTCAATCACTTGAGTTCATCGGTTCGACCACAACCCTACGCCATCGTGCTTCGTTTTGCCGCGTATTAAATCCGCCGGGAAACAGCGAGCCATACAATGACTGCGATCGACGGCCACTATAAATGAAGCACAGCCGCGAGCCTATCCGACCAACCAGTCACAAACTGAATCAAGCTGATTAACAGATAATTGCCGTACGACTCTCATCCCACTGAAAAGAGGTGCTAGCATAGAGCCACCAGTCGATCTCAGCATTTACCCTAACCAGTAGTCAGGATATGACCGAGCCAGAAGACCCCAGCCGTGAGCGCCTCAAGCACCACTTTGCCCAGCGGGTGATTCATCAGGCACGTCAAATTCTTGAGATCTGGCAGCGCCTGCAACGCAGTGAGTGGTCCACCGCCGACTTATCGGAGCTGAGCGAGGCCAACCTGCGCCTGCTGCGGTTTGCCGAGCGTTTCGAGCAACCGGAACATACGCAACTGGCGCGCCACATCGGTCAGTCGCTGGAGGCTGTCGACGCCAATCGCGGACGCCTGAGCAGCGGGCTGATCACCGATCTCAATCGCTTGATGCAACGCTTGTCCCGCACCGGCCTGCGCCATGGCGATCAACTTGAACAAACCTTCCTGCCGCCACTGCGCAAGCCGATCTACGTGATGCTGCAGGATTACGACCGCGCCGAGCGTCTGGCCAAGCAGCTGGAGTTTTTTGGGCTCAGCGCTCAAGCCCTCGACAGCGTTGCGGCGTTCCGTTCTTCGATGGTCGAGCGCTTGCCCGCGGCGATCGTCATGGACGTGGACTTCAGTGGTGCCGGCATCGGCTTGAGACTGGCCGCCGAAGCCCAGGAAGGCCTTGATCATCAATTGCCGCTGTTGTTCTTCAGCCTGCACGAAACCGACACCCCGACCCGCCTCGCCGCCGTGCGTGCCGGTGGCCAGGAGTTTCTCACCGGCACCCTGGAAGCTTCGAGTCTGCTGGAGAAAATCGAAGTCCTGACCTGTGTCGCTCAGTACGAACCTTATAAAGTGCTGATCATCGACGACTCCCGCGCCCAGGCCCTGCACACCGAACGCCTGTTGAACAGCGCCGGGATCGTCACGCGCACGTTGATCGATCCGATTCAGGCCATGGCCGAACTCTCGGACTTTCAACCTGACCTGATCATCCTCGACATGTACATGCCGACCTGCACCGGTACTGAACTGGCCAAGGTGATCCGTCACAACGACCGTTATGTCAGCGTGCCGATCATTTACCTGTCGGCCGAAGACGATCTGGACAAGCAACTCGACGCCATGAGCGAAGGCGGCGACGACTTCCTGACCAAGCCGATCAAGCCGCGCCACCTGATCACCACCGTGCGCAACCGCGCGGCACGGGCACGAAATCTGAAAGCCCGGATGGTCCGCGACAGCCTTACCGGCCTGTATAACCACACGCACATTTTGCAATTGCTTGAAGACTGCAGCTTCCGCTCCCGCCGCGAGAGCAAGCCGCTGTGCTTTGCGATGCTCGACATCGACCACTTCAAACGCGTCAATGACAGCCACGGCCACCCCATGGGCGACCGGGTAATCAAGAGCCTGGCGCTGTTCTTGAAGCAACGCTTGCGCAAGACCGACTTCATCGGCCGGTATGGCGGCGAAGAGTTCGCGATCGTCATGCCGGACACCGACCTCCAATCGGCTTACTCAGTGCTGAATGAAATTCGTCAGCGCTTTGCCGAAATTCACTATCCCGCCCAGCCTCAAGACCTTCGGTGCACATTCAGTGCCGGCGTGGTGGAGCTGTGCGAACACTCCGACGGCCTGATGATGGCCAGTCAGGCGGACGAGGCGCTGTACCGCGCCAAGGATGCCGGACGCAACCGTGTTCAGGCGGCGCGAACATCACGGCAAAGTGCCACTTTTTTATCGAAATCCACCGATTCGGTCATAACGCTGTAACACAAACGCAATAAATTCAGGCGCTTACCATTCTGCCCTTGGTAGACACGCTATGCGCCTGAAGTTGCTGACCAATCTCAACACCCTCCTTTTAGTCGCCGTGTGTGTAGCCCTTGGCGCCACACTGTGGTGGTCGCAAAAGGCCCTGGAGCGCCCTTATCTTTTGATGGAGCGTTATCTAGGCCTGTCCCGGCAGTTTCAGAATGAGGTCGCGCGCAACATCGAGGACTACCTCGCCAGTGGCGATGCACTGCGCCTCAGCAGCGCCAGCCAGGCCATTGACGTCTTGCAAAAGGAGCTCGGTGAGCTGCCACCGGCGCTCGCCGACACCTTGCGCCCGAGCCTGTCGAACCTGGATGAGTTCAGCAAAACCGATCTGTTGGCCGCTGGCAAACTCGCGGGCGACCCGCAAGCGCTGCTGCTGCAAGCCGAACGCGAACTCGGCGCCAGCCTCGACCAACTCAGCCAATACGCCAGTGCGAACGCGGCCTACCTGACGCCGCTGCTCGCCGCCTCGCAACACTTGGGCAGGCTGTCTCTGGCACGGGACAAACTGGTGAGCAGTGGCCGCAGCGAATTGGCCGCCGACGTCGAACGCGAAGTGGCCAACATCCGCACTCAGGCGGAACTGCTGGGCAGCTTGCCGCTGCTCGGCGTCACCGCCAAGAGTGAATCGAACACCGATGATTTCGCGTCGATGATGGGCCTGGAGAACACCGAGAAAGCTGCCGCCGAAGACGCGGGGGTCGGCCTCAAGCGTGAACTCAACAGCCTGCTCTCGCGCTACCCGGCCGAACTGTCGCGCACCCGCGATCAGATCCAGAAGCGCACCGATCTGAGCGCCGCCACGCACCTGAAAATCGCCGCAGTGCAGCAAGCGATTGCCGGACTCGAGCCCGTGGTCCGCGCCCAGCACGGCCAGATCCAGGGCGAAGTACGGTTGATGCAGGGTGTGATGATCGGGCTGATCCTGCTGATCGCCTTACTCATCGATACCCTGCAACGACGCCTGGCCCGAACCCTGACCAACCTGGCGCCGGCCCTGTCTACGTGGGCAGAAGGCGACTTCAGCCGGGACATCGAACTGGGCAATACCAACCGCGAATTGCACGACATTCAAGCGTCGCTCAATCGCTTGCGCGCTTATCTGGTGGATCTGGTCGGGACCATTCGTCTCAACGCCGAGCAAGTCGCCGGCAGCAGCCGAACCCTGGCCGATTTGAGTAATGACCTGCACAGCGGTGCCGAACATCAGGCAGGCGACACCGCACTGATCCGCGATTCGCTCGGTGAACTGGAGGCGACGATTCAACAGGTCGCCGGCGATGCCAGCCAGGCAGCCGACGCCAGTCGTCATGCCGGCCTGGCAGTTGCGCACGGCCAGAAAGTCATCGGCCTGAGCCTTACCGGCCTGCATGCGTTAGTGGGTGAAGTGCAGGGTAACGCGCAGATGATCGAACACCTTGCCGAAGAATCGGCGACCATCGGCGGCGTGCTGACGGTGATCCGCTCGATTGCCGACCAGACCAACCTGCTGGCCCTGAACGCCGCCATCGAGGCAGCTCGCGCCGGCGAAATGGGTCGAGGGTTTGCGGTGGTGGCGGAAGAGGTTCGCTCGCTGGCGCAACGCACAGCAGGGGCCACCGCAGAAATTCAGACGCTGATTGCCGGCCTGCAAACCGCCGCGCGTCAATCGGTGGAGGGCATGCGCGCGCAGGTTGAACATGCCGAAGCCACGGCCAATCAGGCGCAAGCGGCCGACGGGGCGCTGGATAGAATCGTCGGGGCTATCCAGACCATTTCCGACACTGCCGTGCGCATTGCCGATGTCACCGCCCAGCAGAGCGGCGCGGTCAGCGAGATTCGTGACCACAGCGAGCGAATTCACCAATTGGGGGGGGATAACTTGCTGCGCATTGGTGAAGGGCGAGAGCAAGGGGAGAACCTTTTGGTGCTGGGCGGGCGGCTGCGTACGGCTGTTCAGGCCTTTCGCGTCTGATAGATCGCTATCGCGAGCAGGCTCGCTCCCACAAGGGTACGCTTTCCCCTGTGGGAGCGAGTCTTCTCGCGATAGCGCCAGAACAATCACCGCACAACGCCCCACCCTGCACACCCGCCCGCTGTCCGCTATCATGCCCCCAATTCCGATACGCGAGATTGTCATGCGCCGTTTGCTCTGCCTGCTGCTTTTAGTGCTCGCCCTGCCGGCCACCGCCGCCGGGTTGCCGGACACCCGGCCCAGTTCCACTCTGGGCGCGATCAACAACAGCGCTGACTTTCTGCCGGTGCGCGAAGCCTTTCAATTGAGCCTGATAGACAGCACGCCGCAGTTGATCAAGCTGCGTTTCGTCGCGACCGAAGGGTATTACCTCTATCGCCATCGTTTCCAATTTCGGGCTGACCCGGCCGATATAAGTCTGGGCGCAGCAATACTGCCCAAGGGCGAGCAGAAGCACGATGAGTACTTCGGCGATGTCGAGGTTTATCACGGCGTTGTTGACGTAGAAATACCGCGCACCGATCAACGTGCCTTCACACTGGCCGTGACGTATCAGGGCTGCGCCGACAAAGGCCTGTGCTATCCACCGGAAACCGAGCGCCTGAGCATTGAAGGCATCGGCACCCCGACCTCAGCGCAAAGCGTTGGCTGGCGCGAGCTTGCACTGTTCTTCCTCGCCGGCTTGGGCCTGACGTTCACCCCTTGCGTGCTGCCGATGCTGCCCATCCTGTCCGGTGTGGTGCTGCGTGGGCAGGTCGGTGGTTGGCGCGGCTTCAATCTGTCTTTGGCCTACGTGCTGCCGATGGCCGCCTGCTTCGCCCTGCTCGGTGCGCTGATGGGGATGTTCGGCGCGCAGCTCAACCTTCAGGCACGCCTGCAATCGGCCTGGGTACTGGTGCCGTTTGCGATGTTTTTTGCGCTGTTTGCGCTGGCGATGTTCGGCGTATTCGAACTCAAGCTGCCGCAGGCCATCAGCAGTCGCCTGGATCGCATCGCCGGCCGCACTGAAGGAGGTTCACTGTGGGGCGCCGCGGTGTTGGGCGTGGTGTCCAGCCTGTTGGTTTCGCCCTGCGTTTCCGCGCCCCTGGCCGGCGCGCTGCTGTACATCAGTGCCAGCGGCGATGCGCTGGGCGGTGGACTGAAACTGTTCATGCTAGGCCTCGGCATGGGCGCGCCGCTGTTGCTGGTGGCCACCGGTGGTGCGGCCTGGCTGCCGAAAAGCGGGCCGTGGCTGGTGTATGTGAAAAACGCCATTGGGGTGCTGTTGCTGGGATTGGCGATCGGACTGCTCAGCCGGGTACTGCCGGGCCAGATCACCTTGCTGCTGATCGGCTTACTGGCCGGCGGTGTCGGCTTGTTCATGGGCGCACTGGAGTTCGTCTACAAGCCCCCTCGAAAACGCCTGGGTCAGCTGCTGGGGATGTTCCTGGTGTTTTACGCACTGGCGTGCTGGTTCGGGGCGTTCAGCGGTCAGACCGATCCGTTCAACCCGATTGGTCAATCGCGCGTGATTGCGGGTAACGAACCACCGCAAAACACCGGAACCTGGCAAACAATCAGCACGCCCTCAGAGTTGGATCGCGTGCTCGCCGATGCTCAATCCTCCGGCACCCCGCTGCTGCTCGACTGGTACGCCGACTGGTGCATCAGCTGCAAAGTCATCGAACACGAAGTGCTCAACGACGCCACAGTCGTGGAACGCCTGCAAGGTTATCGACTGGTTCGTTTCGATATCACCGCCAGCAATGCCGAACAACGCGCCCTGCTCGACCGTTACAAGCTGTTCGGTCCTCCGGCCTTGATGTTTTTCGGCAAGGACGGTGTTGAACGCACCGATGTGCGAGTGATCGGCGAGATCAACGCCAAAGACTTCGTTGAACGTGTTGCGAAAGCAAATGACCAGACTTAAACACCCGGTCACATATTTCGCGCAAACATCGGCTATCGTGCTGGCTATTGCATAGAACTGGACAGTCACAAAGGCTTTGCGGCATAGTCGCCGGGTTCTGACACTTGCCCACAGATAACAAGGAACAGCAGATGGCGACCCTATTGGTGCTGCACGGCCCCAACCTGAACTTGCTCGGCACCCGCGAACCGGGCACCTACGGCGCTACGACACTGGCGCAGATCAACCAGGACCTGGAACGCCGCGCCCGTGAAGCCGGCCACCATTTGCTGCACCTGCAAAGCAACGCCGAGTACGAATTGATCGACCGCATCCATGCCGCTCGCGGCGAAGGTGTGGACTTCATTTTGATCAATCCAGCAGCTTTTACGCACACAAGTGTCGCATTACGTGACGCGCTGCTGGCAGTGAGCATCCCATTCATCGA
This sequence comes from Pseudomonas sp. GL-B-19, assembly GCF_019956415.1. Taxonomy (GTDB): domain Bacteria; phylum Pseudomonadota; class Gammaproteobacteria; order Pseudomonadales; family Pseudomonadaceae; genus Aquipseudomonas. Next base: position 64,456 of record NZ_JAHBDK010000025.1, on the reverse strand, counting down.
AGTGCATTTGTCTAACGTGCACAAACGCGAACCTTTCCGCCATCACTCTTACTTCTCCGACGTAGCGGTGGGAGTGATCTGCGGCCTTGGCGCCAGCGGTTATCGACTGGCCCTGGAGGCCGCACTAGAACAGCTTGAAACACAGGCAACGGCTTGAACTACAAGCGTTAAACGCCCCTGACCGACCCTTGGGAGTTGATGATTCATGGATATCCGTAAAGTTAAGAAACTGATCGAACTGCTGGAAGAGTCCGGCATCGACGAGCTCGAGATCAAGGAAGGCGAAGAGTCCGTACGCATCAGCCGTCATAGCAAAACCCCGGCTCAGCAGTACTACGCACCGGCTCCAATGCACGCTCCGGCACCAGCGCCTGTTGCTGCTCCGGTTGCCGCTGCCGCTGCACCTGCTGCTCCGGCCGCACCTGTTCTGAACGGCACCGTTGCCCGTTCGCCGATGGTCGGTACGTTCTATCGCAAATCTTCGCCATCCTCGCCTTCGTTCGTTGAAGTCGGCCAGACCGTGAAAAAAGGCGACACCCTGTGCATCGTCGAAGCCATGAAGATGATGAACCACATCGAAGCTGAAACCAGCGGCGTGATCGAATCCATCCTCGTCGAAGACGGCCAGCCGGTTGAGTACGACCAACCGCTGTTCACCATCGTTTGAACCGCGGAGAAACTTTGATGACTGCGAAGTTGGAAAAAGTTCTGATCGCCAACCGCGGTGAGATTGCCCTGCGGATCCTGCGTGCCTGCAAAGAGATGGGCATCAAGACTGTCGCCGTTTACTCCAAGGCCGACAAAGAACTGATGCACCTGGGCCTGGCAGACGAATCCGTCTGCATCGGTCCGGCCTCGGCCGCGCACTCTTACCTGCACATCCCGGCAATCATCGCCGCAGCTGAAGTGACCGGCGCTACCGCCATTCACCCAGGCTACGGTTTCCTTGCGGAAAACGCTGATTTCGCTGAACAGGTCGAGAACTCCGGCTTCGCCTTCATTGGCCCCAAAGCCGACACCATTCGCCTGATGGGCGACAAGGTATCGGCCAAGCACGCCATGATCGCTGCGGGCGTTCCAACCGTTCCGGGTTCCGACGGCCCACTGCCTGAAGACGAAGAAACCGCTCTGCGCATCGGTCGCGAAGTCGGTTACCCGGTGATCATCAAGGCCGCTGGCGGCGGTGGTGGTCGCGGCATGCGCGTTGTGCATAACGAAGAAGACCTGATCTCTTCTGCGAAACTGACCCGCTCCGAAGCTGGCGCGGCGTTTGGCAACCCGATGGTCTATCTGGAAAAATTCCTGACCAACCCACGCCACGTGGAAGTCCAGGTACTTTCCGACGGCCAGGGCCAGGCCATCCATCTGGGCGACCGCGATTGCTCGCTGCAACGTCGTCACCAGAAGGTTCTCGAAGAAGCGCCGGCACCGGGCATCGACGAGAAAGCACGACAGGAAGTCCTCGCTCGCTGCGTCAAGGCGTGCATCGACATCGGCTACCGTGGCGCCGGCACCTTCGAGTTCCTTTACGAGAACGGCCACTTCTACTTCATCGAGATGAACACTCGTGTCCAGGTAGAGCACCCGGTTTCGGAAATGGTTACCGGCATCGACATCGTCAAGGAGATGCTCAGCATCGCCGCTGGCAACAAGTTGTCGTACACCCAGGACGACGTGGTGATCCGCGGTCACGCCCTGGAATGCCGAATCAACGCCGAAGACCCGAAAACCTTCATGCCGAGCCCAGGCACGGTCAAGCATTTCCACGCACCAGGCGGCAACGGCGTTCGCGTCGATTCGCACCTGTACAGTGGTTATGCCGTTCCGCCGAACTACGATTCGTTGATCGGCAAGCTGATCACCTACGGCGCAACCCGTGAAGAAGCCATGGCGCGCATGCGCAATGCGCTGGACGAAATCGTTGTCGACGGGATCAAGACCAACATCCCGCTGCACCGCGATCTGGTCCGTGATGAAGGCTTCTGCAAAGGTGGAGTCAACATCCACTACCTTGAGCACAAGCTCGCTGGTGAGAAGCACTAAGTTTCGACCCAATCAACAAAGCCGCCTTCGGGCGGCTTTGTTGTTTCTGGATATTTCATCTCACCTATTGCCATGCCCCCTTGTGGGAGCGAGCCTGCTCGCGAAGGCTATGTCCCATCCAATATTGAAATGACTGACACACCGCTTTCGCGAGCAGGCTCGCTCCCACAAGGAACTGCAAGGGAAAGCGACTCCCACAAAACCTCCGCGCTCGCGTAAACTTGCGCGCTTCTCGCAGCCCGCTAGGCTGCAATCAATATTTTTCAAAGGTGCCCGCCATGCCTTGGCTGCAAGTCCGTCTCGCCATCAGCCCAGAACAAGCCGAAACCTACGAAGACGCGTTCCTTGAAGTGGGCGCCGTATCGGTGACCTTCATGGACGCCGAAGATCAGCCAATCTTCGAGCCAGAACTCAATACCACACCGCTGTGGTCGCACACGCACCTGCTGGCCCTGTTCGAAGGCGGTACCGAAGCCGCCAGCGTATTGGCCCACCTTGAGCTGCTGACCGGCAGCCCGCTGCCCGAGCATCACAGCGAAGTCATCGAAGACCAGGATTGGGAGCGCAGCTGGATGGACGGCTTCCAGCCGATGCGTTTCGGTCAGCGCCTGTGGATCGTCCCGAGCTGGCACGCCGCGCCCGAGCCTGACGCCGTGAATCTGTTGCTTGACCCGGGCCTGGCGTTTGGCACCGGCACCCACCCGACCACCGCGCTGTGCCTGGAATGGCTCGATGGCCAGGACCTGAAAGACTGCAACGTGCTGGATTTTGGCTGCGGTTCGGGGATTCTGGCGATTGCCGCCCTGCTGCTGGGCGCCAAGGAAGCCGTCGGCACCGACATCGACGTCCAGGCACTGGAAGCCTCGCGCGACAACGCCGGGCGCAATAACATTGCCGAAGCACTCTTCCCGCTGTATCTGCCGGAAGATCTGCCGCCGGTCAAAGCGGACGTGCTGGTCGCCAACATCCTTGCCGGGCCGTTGGTTTCCCTGGCCCCGCAACTGTCCAGCCTGGTGAAACCGGGTGGACGCCTGGCGTTGTCCGGTATCCTCGCCGAACAAGGTGAAGACGTTGCCGCCGCCTATGCTCAAGACTTCGATCTGGATCCGATTGCCAATCGCGATGGCTGGGTGCGCATTACCGGCCGTCGGCGCTAGAATGAACGCCTGCATAAACCGGATCGCCGCATGACCGATAGCTTCGTCACCCAGTGCCCGCATTGCCAAACCAGCTTCCGCGTCAGCCATGCCCAGTTGAGCGTGGCCCGTGGAGTGGTTCGTTGCGGCTCCTGCTTGCAGGTATTCAACGCCGCCAAACAATTGCTGGAACAACGGGCCGGTAAAGAAGCCGTCAAACCGGTTGCCCCGGCCATCGCTGAACCGCCGGTGCAACGCGCTATCAGCCAAAAGCAGTGGACCGCCTCCGAACTGGATCTGGACAGCCTGGACCTGGACGAAGAGCTCGCCCGACTCGAACAGCGGGAAATCCAGCCAACCACAGAGTTTGGCCGGCACCGCGAAGACGGACTCAGTGCTCGTCGCGACTCTATCGAGCACGACGAAGAGCCGTGGTCCGATAGCCTCTTCAGCGAGTCGGCCGCCGACCGCGCCCAGTCAGCAGAAACCGAACAGCCGGAATCAGAACCTGAACCGAGCAAGCACTCGCGAACCGAGCCTTCGTTTTCGCTGGAGCCGGTTGATCTGGACGAAGAGCCCCAGGTGCCCCATCTGCGCCTGAACGACCCACTCGACGCCCCCCTCAACCACGAGCGCCTATCAGCGACCGAAGAACTCGACGACAACCTGCCATCCATCGAACCGTTGCGCAAACGTCGCGAGCGCAGTGAACCGGGCGTGCGCGCCGAGGCACTGCAGGACCTGACCGACGACCCACTGCAACTGGATTGGCAAAAGCGACGATCCCCCTGGGGCCGGCGGTTGTTCTGGTTGCTCCTGGTCTTGCTTGGCGCCGCCGCGCTCGCGGGCCAATACATTGCCTACCAATTCGACGAGCTGGCCCGCCAGGACCAGTACCGCCCCTGGTTCCAGCAACTGTGCCCGAAAATCGGCTGCACCGTGCCGTCCAAAGTCGACATTGCCAAAATCAAAAGCAGCAATCTGGTGGTCCGAAGCCACCCGGAATTCAGTGGTGCCCTGGTGGTCGATGCGATCATCTACAACCGCGCCGCGTTCTCCCAGCCTTTCCCGTTGCTGGAACTGCGCTTTGCCGACCTTAATGGCCATTTGATTGCCAGCCGTCGCTTCAAACCCGGCGAGTACCTCACTGGCGACCTCGAAGGCATGGCGGAAATGCCACCGCAAACGCCAATCCACATCGCATTGGATATTCTCGACCCGGGCGCCAAAGCGGTGAACTACAGCCTGAGCTTCCACTCCCCCGAGTGAAACGCTTTACCGTTACAGGCTTGGCGGAAGATTTCTGACTGGTACCGTCCATACCTGACTGCTGGTAATAACAGCATAACTGTTCAGATTTTGTTCAATTCAGCCTTTATCCAGTCATCGAGAGCGGGTATCATGCCAACCCTTTTTCGAACTCTAATGATCCGGCCCCACAACAGGGAAGTCCTATGTCGGCGGTACGCATCGGTCCATATACATTGCAAAACGGCTTGATTCTCGCCCCGATGGCGGGAGTCACCGACCAACCCTTTCGTCAGCTGTGCAAGCGATTGGGCGCGGGGCTGGTTGTCTCGGAAATGGTCACCAGTGACATGAGTTTGTGGAACACCCGCAAGTCGCGGATGCGCATGATCCACGAAGGTGATCCCGAGCCACGCTCGGTCCAGATCGCCGGTGGTGATGCGCAGATGCTGGCGGACGCGGCCCGGGCCAACGTCGAACTGGGCGCGCAGATTATTGATATCAACATGGGTTGTCCGGCGAAGAAGGTCTGCAACAAGGCTGCCGGTTCCGCGCTGTTGAAGGATGAAGCATTGGTCACCGAGATCCTGCAGGCCGTGGTGGCTGCGGTTGATGTGCCGGTGACCCTGAAGATCCGTACCGGCTGGGACCGGGACAACAAGAATGGTTTGACGGTGGCAAAGATCGCCGAGCAGGCAGGCATTACGGCGTTGGCGGTCCATGGCCGCACCCGTGCCGATCTGTATACCGGTGAAGCCGAGTACGACACCATTGCCGCGATCAAGCAGGCGGTGTCGATGCCGGTCTTTGCCAATGGCGATATCGATTCACCCGAGAAGGCCCGGTACGTGCTCGATGCGACCGGTGCCGATGGTTTGTTGGTAGGCCGGGCTGCCCAGGGGCGGCCATGGATTTTTCGTGAGATCGAGCATTTCCTGCGTACCGGCGAAAAACTCCCGGCGCTGGAATTGATCGAGGTGGAACGCATTCTGCTAGAGCATCTGGCCGCCCTGCACGTTTTCTATGGAGACGTGATGGGTGTCCGTATCGCTCGAAAGCATGTGGGCTGGTATCTCGCAACCTTGCCGGGCGCCAGGGAGTTTCGCGCCCACTTCAATCGTTTGGAAGATACGGAAGCACAATGCGCCAACGTTCAGGGCTTCTTTGCCGAACGTTACAAGAGCCTGACAGGGGACGGAGAAGGGGTGGCCGCATGACGATGATGACCGAGACTTTAGTGAGTGGAACAACACCCGTGAGCGACAACGTAAATTTGAAACAGCACCTCAATACGCCCAGCGAAGAAGGTCAGACCCTTCGCGGGAGTGTCGAGAAGGCGCTGCACAATTATTTCGCCCACCTTGAGGGCGCTGCCGTCACGGATGTGTACAACCTGGTGCTCTCCGAAGTCGAGGCTCCCCTGCTCGAGTGCGTGATGAACTACGTCAAGGGCAACCAGACCAAGGCCAGCGAGCTGCTAGGGCTCAACCGAGGCACGCTGCGCAAGAAACTCAAGCAGTACGATTTGCTGTAAGCATTCAATCAAACCAGAAAGGCGCCCGCGTAAAACCGGTCGCCTTTTTTGCTGACTCCTTTGCTTTTGATGGAAATTGAAATGACCGACCAGACTACCCGCCTGCCGATCCGCCGCGCCTTGATCAGCGTTTCCGACAAGACCGGGATCCTCGAATTCGCCAAAGAGCTTGAAGCCCTGGGCGTCGAGATCCTCTCTACCGGCGGGACGTTCAAGCTGCTGAGCGACAACGGCGTTGCCGCAGTGGAAGTCGCGGATTACACCGGTTTCGCAGAAATGATGGACGGTCGGGTGAAAACCCTGCACCCGAAAATCCACGGCGGGATCCTCGGTCGTCGCGGTATCGATGACGCCATCATGAGCGAGCACGGCATCAAGCCGATCGACCTGGTCGCGGTCAACCTGTACCCGTTCGAAGCCACCATCAACAAGCCTGGCTGCGACCTGCCGACCGCGATCGAGAACATCGACATCGGTGGCCCGACCATGGTCCGCTCGGCGGCCAAGAACCACAAAGACGTGGCCATCGTGGTCAACGCCAGCGATTACGCCAGCGTTCTGGAAGGCCTCAAGGCCGGCGGCCTGACTTACGCTCAGCGTTTCGACCTGATGCTCAAGGCCTTCGAACACACCGCCGCCTACGACGGCATGATCGCCAACTACATGGGCACCGTGAACCAGGCTGCTGAAACACTCAGCACTGAAGGTCGCAGCGAGTTCCCGCGCACCTTCAACACCCAGTTCGTCAAGGCTCAAGAAATGCGCTACGGCGAGAACCCGCACCAAAGCGCGGCGTTCTACGTGGAAGCCAAGCCTGCCGAAGTCGGCATCGCCACCGCAACCCAGTTGCAGGGCAAAGAACTGTCGTACAACAACGTGGCCGACACCGACGCCGCACTGGAATGCGTGAAGAGCTTCGTCAAGCCGGCCTGCGTGATCGTCAAACACGCCAACCCGTGCGGCGTAGCCGTGAGCCCGGACGCCGAAGGCGGTATTCGCCAGGCCTACGAACTGGCATATGCCACCGACACCGAATCGGCCTTCGGCGGCATCATCGCCTTCAACCGCGAACTGGATGCTGAAACCGCCAAAGCCATCGTCGAGCGTCAGTTCGTCGAAGTGATCATCGCCCCGAGCGTCAGCGAAGAAGCCCGTGCCATCGTGGCGGCAAAAGCCAATGTGCGCCTGCTGGCCTGCGGCGAATGGTCGGCTGATCGCGCCGCTGCCTGGGACTACAAACGCGTCAACGGTGGCCTGCTGGTGCAGAGCCGTGATATCGGCATGATCGGCGCCGATGACCTGAAAGTCGTGACCAAGCGCGCACCGACCGAACAGGAAATCAACGACCTGATCTTCGCCTGGAAAGTGGCCAAGTACGTTAAGTCCAACGCCATCGTCTACGCCAAGAACCGTCAGACCATCGGTGTCGGCGCAGGCCAGATGAGCCGTGTGAACTCCGCCCGTATCGCTGCGATCAAGGCTGAACACGCCGGCTTGCAGGTACAGGGTGCAGTCATGGCATCGGACGCCTTCTTCCCGTTCCGCGACGGCATCGACAACGCGGCCAAGGTCGGCATCACGGCGGTGATCCAGCCAGGCGGCTCGATGCGTGATAACGAAGTGATTGCTGCAGCCGACGAAGCCGGCATCGCTATGGTATTCACCGGCATGCGCCACTTCCGTCACTAAGCACACGTCCACTGTAGGAGCCGGCTTGCCGGCGAAGGGGCCCCGTCAGACACACCGCGGCGCTCCTTTCGCTGGCAAGCCAGCTCCTACAAAAGCATCCAGCGGGATGCTTCCCCGAATTAGCGTCATCCGAGGTTTTTGAAATGAATGTTTTGATCATTGGCAGCGGTGGCCGTGAACACGCACTGGCCTGGAAAGTGGCTCAGGATCCGCGCGTGCAGAAAGTATTCGTGGCCCCCGGCAACGCCGGCACCGCCATCGAAGCCAAGTGCGAGAACGTCGCTATCGACGTGCTGGCCCTTGAGCAGCTGGCCGACTTTGCCGAGAAAAACGTTTCCCTGACCATCGTCGGTCCGGAAGTGCCGCTGGTTGCAGGCGTGGTCGATCTGTTCCGCAGCCGTGGTCTGGACTGCTTCGGTCCGACCGCTGGTGCTGCGCAGCTGGAAGGTTCGAAAGCCTTCACCAAGGACTTCCTGGCACGCCACAAGATCCCGACCGCCGACTACCAGAACTTCACCGAGATCGAGCCAGCCCTGGCCTATCTGCGTGAAAAAGGCGCACCGATCGTGATCAAGGCCGATGGCCTGGCCGCCGGCAAAGGTGTGATCGTTGCCATGACCCTGGCAGAAGCCGAAGACGCCGTGCGCGACATGCTCGCGGGCAACGCGTTCGGCGACGCCGGTTCGCGCGTGGTCATCGAAGAGTTCCTGGACGGCGAAGAAGCCAGCTTTATCGTCATGGTCGACGGCAAGAACGTGCTGCCAATGGCCACCAGCCAGGATCACAAACGCGTCGGCGACGGCGACACCGGCCCGAACACCGGCGGCATGGGCGCTTACTCCCCTGCCCCGGTCGTCACTGCAGAAGTGCACCAGCGGGCCATGGACCTGGTGATCTGGCCAACCGTTCGCGGCATGGCCGAGGAAGGCAACGTCTACACTGGCTTCCTGTACGCAGGCCTGATGATCAACAAGGCTGGTAACCCAAAAGTCATCGAGTTCAACTGCCGTTTCGGCGATCCTGAGACCCAACCGGTGATGCTGCGTTTGCAGTCGAGTCTGGTCTTGCTGGTCGAAGCCGCTCTGGCTCAAGCACTGGACAAAGTCGAAGCGCAATGGGATCCACGTCCGAGCGTCGGTATCGTGCTGGCCGCTGGTGGTTACCCGGGTGACTACGCCAAAGGTGTGGCCATCAACGGTCTGGATGCAGCCGCCGCGCTGGAAGGCAAAGTCTTCCACGCGGGCACTGCGCTCAAGGACGGTCAAGTGGTGACGGCCGGTGGCCGTGTACTTTGCGCCACCGCCATGGGCGCCAGCGTCGATGCGGCTCAGCAGCAGGCTTACAAGCTGGCGGCCAAGATTGATTGGGAAGGCTGTTTCTACCGCAATGACATTGGCTACCGTGCCATTGCCCGTGAGCGTGGCGAGAGCCAGGAATAAGGCCATTCATTCGGCGAGGCAAGGGCCGCTGGTCCTTGCCGGACTATTCCGGCACCGCGCATAGTTATAATCTGGCATCAACCTACGAAGGGATTTCGCCGTGCGCTGGCTCAGGATTGCCATAAGCCTCACCGTCACTCTGCTGACCTTGCTCTGCATGCTCCCGGCCCAGGCCGCGCAAGGTAGTGGCTGGGCGGTATTGCTTGATGAACAGGGCGACCTGCAGCTCAGCGACATCCGTTCCGCTCGCTACACCAATCAATTCAGTCCCATCGAACTCGATCGCCTCACGGCGGCCGAGCCCGATGGCGCGTTGTGGCTGCGTTTCAGGCTGGCCCCCGGCAAGCATGAACAATTGCTGCGGGTGTTCGCACCCGATCTGTCGGCGCTCAACCTGTATGTACTCGACGGCGACACGCTGATCGATCATTTGAACACCGGTACCAGGCAGCCCCAGATTGACCGCCCCCTGCCCAGCAGCGACTTCATGTTGCCGCTGCCGCAAAGTGACAACCCCCTCGACGTTTACCTGCGTCTGGTCTCCAACCATCAGTTGCGGCCTTACATCACCCTGCAATCGGCGATCACGACCGCGGCCGATCAGAACCAGACGTTGATCTACGGCCTGCTGTTCGGTTGCCTCGGCATGCTGATCCTGTACAACTTCGTGCGCTACGCCTACACACGTTCGCGCAGCAGCCTTTGGCTGGCCTGGTGTGAAGGGTTGTTGATGCTCAGTTTGCTATTGCTGCTGAATCTGGCCGGGCCATGGTTGCCAAACTGGCACGCCATCCAGGCGCCGGGCGCCTACCTCGCGTTATTGCTGACTGCGCCGAGCGGCCTGATGCTTGCCATTCGCTTCTTCGCCCCGCTCGGCCCGCACCCGCTGAACAAACTGCTGCTGGCGGACATTCTGCTCATCGTCGCCTGCGGCCTGCTGTTGTTGTTCGTCAACACCTTGCCGCTGAACATCATTACTTACGCCCTGGTTGCTCTGGCAGGCCTGAGCATGTTGTTCGTCAGCGCCTATCACTGGCAAAAAGGCTATCGCCCGGCTCGGTTTTTCGTCGCTGCGATGGTGGTGTTCAACATTGGCACCCTGATCATCCTGCCCGCCCTGTTGGGACTGACCCTGGTCGCGCCGCAAGGTCTGATCACTACGCTTCTGGTGTTCACCTGCATCAGCGGCCTGCTGATGAGCATCGCCCTGAGCGAACGTCAGCGCAGCATCACTGAAGATCGTTTCAGTGTCAGTCGCGACCTGGCCGCCAGCAACGCCGAGATCAACGCCAAGGCTGAATTCCTGGCGAAAATCAGCCATGAAATCCGTACACCCATGAATGGCGTTCTGGGCATGACCGAGCTGCTGTTGGGCACTCCCCTGTCGGTCAAACAACGCGATTACGTGCAAACCATCCACAGCGCCGGCAACGAACTGCTGACACTGATCAACGAGATTCTCGACATCTCCAAGCTCGAGTCAGGGCAGATCGAGCTGGATGACGTACAGTTCGACCTCAACGCCTTGATCGAAGACTGCCTGAGTATCTTCCGCGCCAAAGCCGAGCAGCAGAATGTCGAACTGATCAGCTTCATCCAGCCGCAAGTGCCGCGCGTCATCGGCGGTGACCCTACACGCCTGCGCCAGACCCTGCTGAGCCTGCTGGAAAACGCGCTGAAGAAAACCGACGAAGGCGAAATTCTGATCGTCGTCGCCCTCGATGAACGCAGTGCAAAACCGCGGCTGCGCATTGCCGTGCAAGACAGCGGTGTGCCGATGGAGGCCGAAGAGCGCGATGCCCTGATGCACGCCGAACTGCACAGCAAGCATTTCCTCTCGGCAACGAGTCTGGGCGGTAATCTCGGGCTGGTGATCGCTCGTCAGCTGATCCGTTTGATGCACGGCGAGTTCGGCATCAAGACCGGCGCCAACCAGGGCAGCACGCTGTGGCTGACGTTGCCACTGGACCCGGACCAGCTTGAGCACCCGACTTGCGACCTCGATGGTCCGCTGCAAGGTGCTCGCGTCCTGGTGGTGGACGATAACGACACCTGCCGCAAAGTGCTGGTGCAACAATGCAGCGCCTGGGGCCTGAACGTCAGCGCCGTGCCTTCCGGCAAGGAAGCCCTGGCGTTGTTGCGCACCAAGGCTCATTTGCGCGATTACTTTGATGTGGTCTTGCTGGACCAGAACATGCCGGGCATGACCGGCATGCAACTGGCGGCCAAGATCAAGGAAGACCCGAGCCTCAATCACGACATACTGCTGATCATGCTGACCGGCATCAGCAATGCGCCGAGCAAGATCATTGCGCGCAACTGCGGAATCAAGCGCATCCTCGCCAAACCCGTGGCCGGCTACACCCTCAAGACCACCCTCGCGGACGAGTTGAATCAGCGCAACAAAGGCCCGGCCGTTTCGCATCATCTGCCCACTGGCCCGACGCTTCCGGTCAAGGTCCCAAGCGACTTCCGCATCCTTGTGGCCGAAGACAACACGATCTCGACCAAAGTGATTCGCGGCATGCTCGGCAAACTCAACCTGCAACCGGACACCGCCAGCAATGGCGAAGAAGCCTTGCTGGCGATGAAAGCCCAACGCTACGACCTGGTGTTGATGGACTGCGAAATGCCGATCCTCGATGGCTTCTCTGCCACCCAGCAGTTACGAGCCTGGGAAGTCGGCAACCAGCGCACCCGCACACCGGTGGTTGCCTTGACCGCGCACATCCTCGCCGAGCACAAAGAGCGAGCACGTCAGGCTGGCATGGACGGGCACATGGCCAAGCCGGTGGAGCTGTCGCAGTTGCGTGACCTGATCGAGCATTGGGTGGCTCAGCGTGATCAGCAAAGTCGTACAGCGTCGACATTCTGAGCAACCTTGTGCAGCGAGCTTGTCAGAGTTCCAGATCGATCAGGTATTTCAGAGACTGGGATATGACCGACTGCTTCACCTTGTCCCGAAACTGGGCATAGTGAAGTGTGTTGAAGGTAATCACAGCCATCTGTTCGATGCTGTTGTGCACGAGCGTTTGATCCTCGACAAACAGGAATCGAGAGACATTTCGACGAATTTGAAACTGTCGGTGATAAATCCCCATATCAACTTTGTTCGGACCGTTCATCACGCAAGGAATCATCTGGAAGTAACCGCCATCGGAGCCAAGGCTCGTCGAGTCGAAGACCTCGAGCGCCAATGCGTTGTGCTCCATCTGTGCCAAAGCCCGACTCATAGGCTGGGAGAATGTCTCGCCGAGACGTGTTGCGATACTTCGCATTGCCTGCCTGCCCATCAGGCTGTCCTGCAGGGGCAATAATATTTCAGGTTCTGGAACATCCCATCCGAGAAACTTCAGTTGATTGCGGTAGTACTCAAACCAGTCACCCGACAATCCATCGTTAAACGCAGCACGGGTAGCGTTTTGCGCAAAAGCCGTGCTCATGTAAATGTCTTCTCGGTGGGACGCAGGCAAACCACTGGCAAACGCCACGACGCTGCCGCCAACAACCGCAGCCGGTGGAGCAATCAATTGCGTCATGATTCAATTTCCTCAGGAACCTGCACACCAGAACAGCTGTCGGTCAGGCTTAACAGCGCAACATTACCCTTGAGCCTTTCCCTGACCTTCCAGGCGATAGCATCACGCGCGGGACCGTATAGGGTTTCGGACAGATTGACCCGGGCGTAACGCATGCTGACAGTGCCTTGTACATTTTCGGCCTGAAAGAGCTGTGCCAAAGGATTGAGGCTTATCTCTTGACGGGTTTTAAACTCCAGGTACACGCTTGTGACCGAGGTCGGAGTTCGCGCCAGAATTACAAGCAAACGCACATTCCTGGCTGGCGCAGGTACTTCAGTCGATTCATCTGCGGACGTTTTTTGCACATGGCTGCGCAGCAAGCTCATTGCAGGTTCAGTGCCCGACACACTCGCCACCCGTGCCAATGTTGCGGCAGTAGCTTGCCCTTCGTCTGGAGCACCTTTGGACATCGCAGCCACAACCCATTCGATCGCAGACTCGCCGCAGTTTTCGGTAATGAGCCTTTCCTCTTGCGCCTTTGTTTGCCGCAGCCAGAAGTCATCTAAAACTTTCACATAAGCGTTGTACCAATTAATCTCCGGCTTTTTCTCCATCTCTTTATTGGCAACCAGTTGCGCCAGCAATACAGAATTGACCAAATCATCATGAGCTACCCACCCATCAGATTCAGGAACAATCACGACAGCAGCCCCCACCACCGACACTAAGTAATCGCAACTCATATCATTTACTCGCTCATAGAAAAGGGCAGTCGATACTCGACCGCCCTGCAAGATTCAATTAAATATCATAGTCAGCAATTTTGCCGGCGTGCGCGATCAGTTTACTTGCAATAACCTCACGAGTAGCGGCAGCGACCAAATCATTTTTTTCAAAGAAAGTTTCACCGCGATACAGTTTCACATCCCGAGTATCCACATCCACAAACAGTACTTTGGTCGACGTGTTAGTGCGTAAAAACCGCACCGCACCGAGGGCCATAATGGTTACGCCATTATGTTCAGTGCACGCACCGGCCGCTATTCCGCCTACGCCTTGCGCCAACAGATTTCGCTCATAAACAGTTAGTTCCGTATCACGCTTTTGCAGGGCTGCAATCGCCTCCCCCGCCACTTTCAGCATCAATGCAGTAGTCGGACCAGGCAGCGCAATGCCCGCGACCACCGAGCCAAGAATCTCCAACACCAGTTTATCCATGCGGACACTAGTTCCGCTGATGTGCAAGTCGTTGTAGTAGCTTTTGATATGCGTCCAGCCCGCCTTTCTCATGACGTCCCGAAACTCCGCATACCACTCTTTACCCTGGGACTCCTCCGGAAATGCTTTGTTCGCAACAAGGCTCGCAAAGAGAAAAGCATTCTGCGCATCCGAGCGATTCACACCACTGAGGCCACCGCTGAAAGACAATATACCTTCACCGACAATAGAGCCTTTCGACGGTTCTTCAACGGTATCACCTAGCGTAAAAATACTACGAGGGCGAATAGCTACTGCATCACCAAGCTCATATTCATTCAGACTTTTAACGCAGGCAGCAATATATTGATCACTAACTACTAGGTTATTCATTTCAAATTCCTTATTTACATTAAAGCAAGTTCCTCATGAACTCGCCGGAAAAACAATAACCAAACAAGCGAACACTAACAAACCAAAATATGTAACATCATATCCGCCAATCTATAACAACCAACACCAAACACTTAGTTGAAAACACTCAAATAAAGACGAACAACAGGCCGATCTTTGAAAGCCGACTCCCACACGCAATTGATCGACTGATAGACTTCGCCTCACCCCTCTTTTGAAGCGAGCCAAAACCATGCTCCAAGTGTTATTCAGCGTTTACCTGAAGATGCTGGTGCTCTACAGCCCGTTCTTCGTCTTGTCCTGCTTCATCAGCCTGACTCGCGGCTATTCGCGCAAAGAACAACGACGCCTGGCTTGGAAAGTAGCGGTCGCCACGCTGGTGTCCAGCGTTTTGCTATACCTGTTCGGGCGAGTGATTTTCAGTGTCTTCGGCATCACCGTGGACGCGTTCCGCATCGGCGCCGGCAGCGTACTGTTCATCTCGGCGCTGGGCATGGCCCAAGGCAAGTCGGCGGTGCAAACCGATAACGTGCAGCAGGACGTGACCATCGTCCCGCTGACCATTCCCCTGACAGTCGGCCCCGGCACCATTGGCGCATTGCTGGTGATGGGCATAGGCCAGCCGCATTGGGACGACAAGCTCACGGCCATACTCAGTATTGCCCTGGCGAGTTTCACCGTGGGCGTCGTGCTTTATCTGGCCAACCACATCGAGCGTATTCTCGGCGACCAGGGCTTGCAGATTGTCAGCCGTTTGATGGGGTTGTTCGTCTGCGCCTTGGCGGCGCAGATCATCTTTACGGGCGTGAAGGGCTATCTGGTTCCCTGACATTCAAGGCCGCAGATCTGAAAAAACCTGTGGCCTTGTGTCAACCGGACTCAGCTATCCCCATTGTCGAAAACCTCCTCTGCGGTCGCAATCTCGATGCGCTGCGCCGGTACAAGCTCGCTCAGCAAGATGTTGTCCTTGTTTCCTTGCTTGATCAGCAAAGCGTTCACCAACGTGGACACGGCAAAGGATCGATACCCTTCTACGGCGAGGAACATTTCACCCCGTATGGTGACGTCCGCCGAGAACACGTCGCGAAGGATCAGGCTGTGCCCACAGTCAGTATCGACAATGACCAAGTGGTCCTGAACCTTGCTCAGCACCAGCTTTTCCGAGGTGTCCAGCGCCCAGATCAACTTGCCGGGAATTGACACCTCACGTCTCGGTATCGGTCGGCAGTCGACAATGACCGACTCCAACCTGAGCCAGGCGGCCTTCGATAAACGGTAAGTAACGGCACCCTGCCCCAGTCGAAGGATCAACGTGTTCACATCGTCAGGAATCAACGGCATCAGGTCACTGACTGTCATCTGCCCTTCAATTGTCAGCACTTCAGCATTGCGCTGAACATAACGCACGGGCCCGGCCTGCTCCATGCCCGGGTAGGTATGCAACAGCCCGTCTTTGTTTTCATGAAGCAACACATTGGTTTGCTGCTGGGTACCCAAGAGTTCGAAGTCGTCGGTGATTGACGCTTTCGAAACCCGAATCAATCGTCCGGTTTCAGTCACATACCATTGCAGGCTGTCGGGCTCGTCAACCGAAAGGAACGCCGCGTGCCGGTGGTTCTCGACCAACTGCTTGAGGCCATCCTGCAACGGGCCGGTCTGAACAGTCACCCATTGGCTATCGACCCCGGTGATCAACGCCGACTCCTGATGACGCAACTCCACGTTGATCCCCTCAAGCGTTGTTGCACGAAGTCCTGCGCCTTCTGCTGTGACATCGGTAAACCGCCAGGGCGCCCACTCACGCACAGGTGCCGGTATCGCGTCGGCCTGCAACAATCGTGAGCCCTGGCCAAATGCACTGGCGAGTTGCGCAGGATCGATAAAGGCCTGGCGGTAGATTTCACCGGTTGAAAGTTCCAGCAACCAGGCTGCAGTGTTGTCCGGCGTAACGCTCAGCAAGCGCACTTCCTCACCACGCCCCAGATCGGATAACAGCAACCGATTGTTCACGTACCAGGCACTTAACCGCAGATGACCGTGCACATGGGTCAATCCCACAATGGCAAAATTCGTGACCGGGTATTGGCTCGCCACAGTGTCGAGCGCCAACCACCAATGTGCCCGATCCTTGAGCCAGTCATCCGTCAGGCCACCCAACTGCAGGCGACCTTCAGCGGTTACATTGAAGAACAGGCCTTTATCTGTCAGCGCCAGATATTCCTCTTCAACGGCAACCACATTCACCAGCCCTGCAGGCTCAATCTGTTCAATGGACCAGGTCCCGTTGATTCGTTGCTGCCGAGACAGTCGCTTGGCAACCTTGTCGTAAACGACGAACACCTCACCCTCATTGTTCGCCGGCGGGACAAGTGTGAGTTCTTGCAAATTCTTGATGGAGTCCGGCCAGCCTCGCTCCCGGTGTCGTAGCGCGGTGGGGCGGACAATCAGGCGGTCACTGCGGCGAATCCAGGCCAGGTCGCGCAGCGTCGAATCCACCTTCCAGCAAATCGAGACGTACACCGCAGGCTGCCAGTCGACAGTGGTCACAACACCGTTTACCGGCGTAGGCGCAAATACAACATGCTCACCCAATACCTGAGCCCAGTCGCCGAGTGCCTCGTTTTTGCTCACGATCGCTTCCAGCGCCGGGTCCAGGTCTCGAGTCATCGAGCTCAAGTACAGTTCGTTCTCATGCAGCTGATAGACAAACTCATCCACTGTCTGGTCTTTACGAGTGACCTTCTGCACGATGGTTATCACCCCATGCGTCGTCTCTTTGCAGTGGGTAATGAGGCTATCGGCTACCTCAGTGAGCAATAGCCGATAACGCCGCTTGAGCAGGCCAGTCACTGCGTCAACTTGCCAGACAAAGTAATTTCGCGGGTGATAAAAGTACGCATAACCGTCTACCACTGCGCCCAACAACGCCTCATCGGCTTCCCCCCGCTCATCGTCGCGGATGTATAGAAAGCGATCGACAGCCGAGTCGTACCAGGCGGTCGTGAACCTCGGTTCATCCGGTTTTTCGAACGGGACCGGAAACTGATGAACCGGCGTATAGGGCATGCCCAAGCGATGCGCTCGGGCCAACGTCTTGAAGTGATCCTGCAACGCCTGGGCATCCATGCCCGGGGTCGCGTCCTGCTCGATAACCGTCAATGTCATCTTGGTAAAATCGACCTTGAAGACTTGATTCTTGCCGATCTTTATCAGGACCTCATGGCGCCCCCTGCCGCTCAACTCCACTTTGATGGCGCCGATGAAGAGTCCGCCAAAGCGCTCCACTCGAACATCGCTTTCCTTGGCCCACGAGGCTTGCAGCAACCAATGCGAGGTCTCCTGGCTCGGCGACTCCAGTTCGATCCTCACCCCGGGATTGAGCACGAGTGAACAGTTCGCACCGGCGCCCTCGATTTTATAAGTGATCTTGTCGTGCCACGATTTCGGCAGAGCGGGCACCACCAGCGTGCGCGCAATGGCGTCCAGCCGAACATTGATCACCGTCGGCTGATAGACCGGGTTCAGGCGATAGACAATGTAGTCACCGGGAAACGAATAGAACGAAAACAGAAACTGACGCTGGCCATTCGCTTTCCTCTTCTCCAGGCGACGCGCCGTATCAAACCCGACGTCGTGGCGCAGCGTCGAAAAGGGCAGCCATTTGTATTCATAGCCGTAAATCGTTTTAGGTGTGCAAGGCAGCACGATGGTCTGACCCGCAACAGGTGCAAACGCGGCGCGCCCTGGCAAACCGAGTTCGCGGCGAACATCAATCGCTCGCGCGTAATCCACATCAAAATCGGGGACCCCGAGATGATCACGCAGGGGGAACAGTTCAGGGCTGCCGAAGGCCAGGGTTCGCGCCTTCAGATCCAGCGTCTGGAACACCAGAACCGATTGAGGCAACCACGCACTGGCGGCTTCATCGAACCGATAGCCACCGTCGCGAAGGGCTCGTTCCAGCCCGTCAAAAAACAACCCGACCTGTTTGACCTCTTCGGCAATGACAGCAAAACCCTGAGCGAGCGCTGCCGCACCAATCGCCAGGCCTCCCAGAATCACACCCGCACCACCCAGCACCGCGGCCGCGGTGCTCGCCCCCACCACACCGGCACCGATCCCGGCCCCTGCCAACAACACGCTGGCGGAATCGAATGCCAGCTGAGTACCGTACTGCGCACGCTCAACGTCGTTGTCGGCGGTGGACAATTGGTAAATATCGAAACCTGCGTTAGCCAGGCCTAATACCGTACCCACGCCTTCATTGGCGACATGGCCCAACGCTTCGGTCACCACCGGCGCACAGGTTTGAGCGATCACCTTTTCTTCAGCCAGTGCTTGTCGCACCAGTTTGACCAGCCCCAGCACATCGACCACGTTGCCATGCACCAACTGCGCGTAATTGACGTAGGCGTGCAACCGAACGGCCATCGTCAATGGTCTCCCGGCACCTTCCTGATTGCGCAACGCGTTCATCAGCGCCTGGATGGTGAACCCCGCGTTCAAGGTATGAACGCTGCCGGCGCCTGTCGGATCCGGTTCATTGACCGGCGACCGGGGTTTTGTGGCCAGCGCAGAGAATTGCTCTGACAGATAGGTTTTGATGCGCAGGAAGCGCTGATCGTTGGTGATGACCTGCACCAGTTGTTCAGGTTTCTTGGGATCGATCAGGCTCAGGCGATACTCACCGACCGGGGTCACCTCCAGTGTCTCGAACAACGGGACAAGCTCATGCGGCAGCTGGTTTTTTTCCAGGAGCTCAGTGGTTGCCTCGTGTATCTGCTGGCTCCACCCATAGCTGTCGAGCTCCAGCAGGCTGCTGCCCAGCCGCGGATTGCTCATCAGCGACTCGCCGTAAGCACTGGTCAGACGCTGCCTGACCGCAGGTAGTGACTGTTCCTTCAACGGGCCTGGTTGCAGCAACTCCGACACACGAATACCGGAAGGCAACAACGTTGCAGACAGACGAGTACCGTCCAGTTCGATCAGGTCAAACGTTGGTTGGGATGCTTCGCCATAGGCGGCGTATTGTTTGGCCATTTCATGTTGCAGAAAGAACTGCTCCAACGCTTCGCGAAACAGCAGCGGTTGCTCAAACTCGAACACACCGAAGTTCGGATCGTAAAAGTGATAGAGGCTGCGCTCGCCGACAAAGGTTTTCGCCACCAGCATCGAGTGGTTGTTGGAGTTGAGCATCAAGGTACTGGTGGAGGTCTTGGCTTCCAGTACCGCCACCACCTGCGCCACATCGGAGCGAGCGAGGGCGGTGCCCATTTCGTTGAGCTGCACGCCGCGCATTTCTTCCACGGCGTGCAGAAAGACCGCGGAGTCGTTTTCCTCATGGTCAATCACCCCGAGGTAGAAACGTTCCCGCAGGGTATTGGCGGCGGCAGGACCGTGTACCAGCGCCGCGGCCATCGCCAGCGTCAACGGATAACAGCGGCCACCCACCCGCTCGCCGGCCCCCTGTAGCAGCAAGTCCTGTGGTACCAGTTTCGTCGTACCCGCATGGAAGCTGTCCAGAACAATGCCCACCCGCTCGACAACCCGGTCACGGTACTCAAGCTTGGCGACCTGTTGGATGCGGGCGACATGCTGCCCCCATTGACGCAAGGTCAACGGATGCGTGAGGGCGTTTTTCTTGAGTTCCAGTGCGTGCTCGGAGAACGCTGGCGGTTCGCCGGGCGGACCGTCCACTCCAGCCACAAAAGCCGGCGCATTGTGTTTGAAGAGCTGACGTTCAATCGCCGCATACCGCCCCGAAACGCCCAGATCGCTAAGGGTGTTGACCAGGTTATCCAGCTCGGCACTCACCGCCTCGAAGCTGCGGTTATCCAATGCCTTGGCCCCCAACAAAGCACCGAGCAACAGGCGCTGAGCGGGGCTCAATTGCGTCGTCAGGAACGAGCCGCTGGCGAATCCGGTCAAGATTTCATCGACTGACAGACGTTGGCTCAACGTGTCGCTCAGCGAAGCGGGAGGCAGCGCTTTTGGGTCCTGGGCGTTGATCGATTTCCGGTCATCAAAGCTCAAAGGCACCGCCTTTTCAAACGTCACCGTATCGCTGCGCTGTTCATTCATCGCCTGCAGAAACGGCTCACCGAGTTCATCGGCCAAGTGCTGCAACAGACCGGTCGACAACACATGGCGCCCTTCGATGACCGGCCAGCCTTCCTCGAAATCAATGCTTTGGTACTTCAGCAGCTGCGCCATGTCACCCATGAAACGGTTTTTGAATTTCCCTTCTTGCCAGCGCTTTTGCTCACTGGCCAGCCATTGGGAGGTGTCACTCGTGTTTTCCTTCCAGGAGTGATCCAGCTCCTCCTCGGTCGCCCGGTTGACGGTTGCAATGGGGGCAATAGTGACGTCCTCACGCCAGGCGTCAGCTGCCTGAGGGGTGAAGTGCATTCTGACGTAAGCCGCGATGGCATCACGCATCGCTGCAGGACCGGTCAGGTAAATCGTCACTTCGCTCTGGGGGCGAATACCATCGCTGTAATAGGTGGCTGCCGCTTCAATCAGAAAACCGAGCGACAGGTCTTCTTCCTCCGGCAGTTCGCGCAAGGGACCGAATCTTTTCTCGACGACCTCCTGCGCAATACCGCTCATGGCCTCGGCATCGATCAATGCAACCTTTCTCTGCATGGCCAACCGGGCCGTGGCATCGACAATGTCATAGTTGATCCTGAAACGGTCGATGACTGCGCTCAGCATCGCCGAGTCGGGATGAGCCATCAGGAACGCATTACTCAAACTGCTTTGCTCGGCGACAGCTCGCAGCCCGGCCGGACGAACGAGGCGCTCGACGGGCGGGCGGAAAACACTGTTCAACGCTGGACGACTTTTGGCAAAACGTTCGAGCGCCGGACGATGCTCCAGGGGGATCACCTCAACATAGCTTGTGTACTTGCTGCGCAGCGCCTGGCGGCCCGGCATCCATTCGGGATTATGATCAAGCAACAACTGCAGCACCCCCAAGCGCGCATCAGTGCCAAATTGGCTGATGTTCAACTCACCCAGCACTTCCAGAAGAGGCGGCAGGTTATCGACATCCGCGTAACTGCCTCCTTCAGTGATCAAGGCTTCGACACGTACCACATCCGAGGCGGCGGCAAAGTTGCCGCGCAGACTGATTTCTCGTTCGTAAATAGCCTGCAAGCGTAGCGGCGTGCCATTACTGGCCAGATCACGAAGTTCAAGAGCGCCCTCGGCCAATGCAGAAAGGCTCTCGCGGTTTTTTACCTTCAAGGCTTTCAAGTGCGCTTCGTTCTGCCCATAAGCGCGGACCAGAAGATCAATTCGTGCATCGTCGGCTTTTTCGCCGCGTTTTACCGCGCTAGTGATATGCGCGCTCATCTGCTGCTTGAGGACAATGGCTCGCTCTTCGTACTTGTCGCCCAGTTCAATCGCTGTCTTGCTGGTCGCCCCACCGTTGATCATCGCATCAGCCTTGGCCGCCTCGACAATGATCCGGTTGGTTTCGTAGGCCAGCAACGCGTCGCTGTCGTACCAGAGTTTGAGGTTATAACCTTCCCCCGCGAGAACCTGTTTCCAGACATTGATGTAATCGCGCTGGATATCCCCGACGCCACCGCCAAGCCATACAAAGTGCAGGATTTTCGGTACTTCGGTGGGGGCGACCGTTAACTGTTCAACACTGTTGGACAAGCGCGTCTGAAAAGCTTCAACCCGGTCGAGAATATCCGTCAGGGTGGGGGACTGACCTTCACCCGGTTCGGCCAGCACCTTCACTTCCGCCGAACGCCGGCGTCGCCTTGAGGGATCCAGGAAAGATCCAAGTGCCTGGAACAGCAACCCGAGCGGCACTCGTATCTGTGGAAAACCGAGCTGACCAATACAACCGAAGTAATACCGAAACACCGCGTCGTATTCATCGGTGCCTTTATGCTCATGTAACGCCTGCTCAAGATCAGACAACTTGAAAAGATCGATAAAACTTACATACCCACCAGTACGATTCTTATCTTGCTCATGCATAAATACACTTCCCTGTAGAGTAACAATTGACGATTAAATTAAAGCGCCAAATCAACACTAACCGAATTGATTTTCAGCCTCAAAAAATAAAACAGACAATTAATTACCTACAAAACATTCAGAAATGCAAGAACACCAAAAACGACCAGATACGCTCAACCACTAAAGCATCAACTTACATCAACACATGTAAAAATATCGCTGCAAAAATTTGATATTAATTAAATAGCGACAGATGTA
Organism: Pseudomonas sp. GL-B-19; assembly: GCF_019956415.1. GTDB lineage: Bacteria > Pseudomonadota > Gammaproteobacteria > Pseudomonadales > Pseudomonadaceae > Aquipseudomonas. The sequence goes on along the minus strand of NZ_JAHBDK010000025.1, from coordinate 41,997 downwards.
GAGCGGCCTCAGTACGAGGCCGCTGACTATCAGGAAGTTGGCTTGTCGCCATACCAGCGCGGCGTATAGACCCACTCGCCACCCTCGGCACGCGGGAACACACAGGTGGTAGAGGAGCCGATCAGCACCATGGTGCGCATGTCCACCTGATCCGGGGTCAACTGCCCCAGTGTGGTGACACGCAAGGTCTGGCCCGGGCGCCCAATGTCCCGCCCCAGCACCACGGGCGTTTCTGCGGTGCGGTGTTGCGCGACAATCTCCAGTGCCCGCCCCAACTGCCAGGGACGCGAACGCGAGATCGGATTGTAGAACGCCAGCGCCAGGTCAGCCTGAGACGCCAGATCCAGACGTTTCTCGATGATTGCCCAAGGTTTGAGGTTGTCCGACAGGGACATCACGCAGAAGTCGTGCCCCAACGGCGCACCGGCCTGAGCCGCGGTTGCCAGGGACGCAGAAACGCCTGGAAGGATCTCCAGATCAACGCTGTGCCACAGCGGCTCACTCGATTCGTGTAATGCTTCCAGCACCGCGGCCGCCATGGCGAACACGCCGGGATCGCCGGACGACACGACCACCACCGAGCGCCCTTGGGCAGCCAGTTCGAACCCATGGCGAGCGCGCTGCATTTCCTCGCGATTGTCGGTGCAGTGCATCACTTGATCGTCGCGGAACGGCCCGGCCATGCGCACGTAGGTTTCGTAACCGAGTACATCATTGGCGCGCGCCAGCTCGGCCTTGACCGCCGGCACCATCAGCTCGGCAGCGCCAGGGCCCAGGCCGATCACCGCCAGGCGACCACGCGCACGACCGATCCGGGCAAGGTCCAACGGTTGGCTGGCCACGGCAATGGCAAGAACGGTGTCCGCCGAAACGACGGTAGCCTCCGGCACGGTGTGACGGGCAAGTTCACTGACGCCGCCGCAATCCGACGCAAACCGCAGCGGCACACCCAGCTCAAGCGCCGCTTCGCGCAAGGCCGGGGTAGTCATGTGCAGATCGCTGGCCAACAGGCACGCCACCGATTGCACGGCGATTTTGGCCTGATGCAGCGCCGCGCGAATCGCATTCGGCAGTTCCGCCACATCGGCATTCACCGCCACCAACACACTGCGCGGGTAAATCAGCAACTCATTGGCCGCTGGCGTGCGTTCAGCACTGCCGACATGGATCGACAATTGCGCCTCGGGATCTTCCGGCAACTGAGCCTGCGCCAGCCACGGTGCCGCGCCTTCTATCCGCACGCTTTGACCGGCGAGCAAATCCGAGACAAAGCGCTTACCCAACTCCAGATCAGCGAGTGCGTATCCACTCGGCGGATTAAGCAGGCAGGTGCCAAAGCGCAATTCACCGCTGGTGGTGATCGCCGCAGCGACCTCAAGACCGGCAGCAATTTCCCGAGCCATGACGTTCACGCCACCCAGCCCGCCGAGCAGCGGCACCACGGCGCTGCCGTCTTCGGCCACGGCCAGCACCGGCGGCTCGGCGCCTTTTTCCAGCAACAACGGCGCCAGCGTGCGGATAACAATGCCGGCCGCACACAGCGCGATGATCGGTGTGTCCTGCTGATAGAGCTCACGCAGGGTGGCACCGAACTCGTGATAGGCAAGGTCCGCACCTTCAACCCGTTCGGCCAGGCCATGGATCATCGCGCCGGGGTACAACTGCTGAATCTTGCGCGCGGTCGCGAGGCTGCCGTTACCCAGAATGACAATCGCCGGAACTGGACGGGCCATCAGCCTTGCCACCTTTCGCCCGGAACGATGATCAACGAGAAGTACGGCGAGGACATTGGCTCGACCTCATTGAGCGGCACTATTTTCTGATTGGCCATGGTCGCGCGCTCGACATACAGCGCGCGCTCCGCCAGACCGAGCTCTTCGAGCACCTGACGGACTTTGGGGAAATTGCGCCCCAGCTTCATGATCACCGCCGCATCGGCATCGGCCAGTCGACGCTTGAGGTCGTCGTGAGGCAGCACGCCAGACAGCACCGACAAACTCTGATTGCGATACACCAGCGGCGCGCCCAGCACCGAAGCACCGCCGAGCATCGAGCACACGCCCGGCACGACTTCGGCTTCATAGCGTTCGGCCAGACGATCATGCAGGTACATGTAAGAACCGTAGAAGAACGGATCGCCTTCGCAGATCACCGCCACGTCACGACCCGCGTCCAGATGCGCGGCGAGTTCTTCGCCGGCCGCATCATAGAAATCGCTGATCACTTGCTCATACGACAGCGGTGCCGGCAGTGCTTCGGTGGTCACCGGGTACACCAGCGGCAGCAACGTTTGCGCGTCCTGCAAATGCGCTTCGATGATGCCAAAGGCATTGCCCTTTTTGCCCTTGGCGACGAAGTACGCCACCACCGGGGATTCGCGCAGCAGGCGCAGGGCTTTGACGGTAATCAGTTCCGGATCACCGGGGCCGACGCCCAGGCCAATCAAGCGTCCAGGTTGCTGCATCATTCGATCTCCGTGGCGAGGGCGTTAACGGCGGCGGCAGCCATGGCGCTACCGCCGAGCCGGCCTTGCATGATCACAAACGGCACACCGCGACTGTCGGCGGCGAGCGCAGCCTTGGATTCGGCTGCGCCGACGAAGCCTACCGGGAAACCGAGGATCAGGGCGGGTTTCGGCGCACCGGCGTCGAGCATTTCCAGCAGATAGAACAGCGCGGTGGGCGCGTTGCCGATCACCACTACGCTGCCTTCCAGGTGCGGGCGCCACAGTTCCAGCGCTGCGGCGGAGCGTGTGTTGCCCAACTCGCGGGCCAGGTCCGGGACGCTGTCATCGCGCAGTGTGCAGATGACTTCGTTGTTGGCAGGCAACCGCGTGCGGGTCACGCCTTCGCTGACCATCCGCGCGTCGCACAAAATCGGCGCACCGGCGGCCAGCGCCTCGCGCCCGGCCTTGCCCGCGCCTTCGGAAAACTGCAAGCCGTCGATGGCATCGACCATGCCGCAGGCGTGGATCACCCGCACTGCGAGTTTCTCCAGATCGGCAGGGATCCGTGCCAGGTTGGCCTCGGCGCGAATGATCGCGAAGGAGTTGCGATAGATCTCCTGACCGTCGCGGATGTAATCAAGCATCTAGGGAGCTCCGTGAGCGGTCGTCGAGCAAGGCTGCGACCGCTTCAATAGTAAGATTGCGTGCGTGCAGCGCGCCGAAACCGGGCTGTGCTGCATCGCGAAAATAGAGGTCGTAATGACCGACAGAGACCGCCAACAAAGTAATTGGCGCGATGTGCGCCGCCGCGCAGGAACGCGAGCAACCCGACAGGTGAACGTTCAGCGCAAGCCCGTGATGTTGCAGCAGAGCGGCCAGTTGCCGGGCATCGCCCTTGGTGTCGGCCATGCCTTTGCCGCAACCGGTGGAGCCGGTGCAGGCGATCAGTTGGGCCAAAGCATCATCGGCCGAGCAGCGCAGGCCGAGTTGTTCAAGGTTGTGGATAACGTGCGCTGCATTGTCGGCCTGCACACCGGGCAGCAACAGGCTTTGCCACGGCGTGAAACGCAGGCAGCCGTCGCCCTGCTCCCGGGCCAGTGTTGCGATACCCCGCAGCATCGCCGGATCAAGACGACCCAGTGGCGGCACTGCGCCGATGTACACACGTTCGGCGTCACGCTGCGGATGCGCGCCGATGTGCAAGAAATCCGGACCCGCGCTGCGCTGCCAACCCTCGATGGGGATCAGCGACACACGTTCGGCCAGTCGAGCGAGAAACCCGTCGAGTGAATATTCAGCGAGCAGATGGCGCATGCGGGTCTGATCGGGCCGCGCTAATTCAAGAAATAACTCCAGCACTGCGACCACCAGCGCATGGCCTTGATCCAGCGCCACCGAACTGGCGGGGACATCTGTCGGGCACCCGGCCAGACCGAACGCCCAACGTTGTTCGCCGTCTCGCTCGACCGCTGACAGCCACAGGTCATGCGGATGTTCGAGCATCGCCAGGCCTTCGCCGCCATCCAGCTGCACGGCAAATTTGGCGCTGAGGTCGTGCAAGCGTGCATCGCCTTGCAGCGTGGCAAGAATTTGCTCGGCCAACGGGCGCGTGTCGAGCAGCCTCTGCCGATCAATCCCGGCGCTCGGGCTGAGCATCAAGTTGCGCACATCATCGCCAGCGGCGCTACTTGGACCCAGCCCGACCGCCATCAGGCTGTCGATCAACGCCGCGTGTTCACCGCCGATTCCGCGAATTTGCAGGTTGGCGCGGTTGGTCGCCTCGATCACGCCCCCGGCGAAGCGTTCGGCGGCATCCGCCACCGCTTCGGCCTGATCGGCATTGATCGAACCGCCAGTCAATTTGATTCGACAGATACCACCGTCCAGCGCCTGAACAATACGCAGCAACCCCGGGCAAGCCGAGGGGCGTAAGGCAGTGGACATCGGGCGTTCGTTCAAGGGGGCGACCGGCTGTGTGGGAAAGGCGCTTCGCGGGCGAAGGCGCGGTATTATGCCTGCTTTGTCAGGCGGCATGAAAAGCCTGCCCGTCGGAACCGTCCGATTGAGGACTATTTTTAAGGACTGCAGATGTCACCCTGGCTGACAGTAGTGGGAATCGGTGAAGACGGCTTCAAGGGCCTGGGCAGAAACGCCCGACACGCGCTGCTGCGCGCTTCGCGGATTATTGGCGGTCAGCGGCAACTGGATTTGCTGCCGGTGTGCATCCGTGGCGAACGTCAGTTGTGGCCGAGTCCTTTTTCCCTTGAGCCGCTGTTGGCCCGTCGCGGTGAGCCGGTGTGCGTGCTGGCCAGCGGCGATCCGATGTTCTTTGGCGTGGGCGCCAGCCTGGCACGGCAAGTGCCCGCTGATGAAATGCAGATCCTCCCGGCGCCCTCCTCTTGTTCGCTGGCAGGCGCGCGAATGGGCTGGCCGTTGCAGGATGTGGTGACGCTTTCAGTGGTTGCCCGGCCGGTCGCGGCCCTCAATGCACAGTTGTTCAGCGGCGTACGTTTGCTGGTGCTGAGCAACGACGGTCAAACCCCGGCGGCGATTGCCGCACTGCTGCGCGAACGCGGTTTCGGCCCGAGCCGCCTCACTGTGCTGGAACATCTGGGCGGTATCGCCGAACGGCGCATCAACGGCATTGCCAACGACTGGAGTGATCCGAAGGTTGCCGATCTGAACCTGATCGCCATCGAGTGCATCGCCGAGCCGAACACGCCGCGTCTCTCACGACTGGCCGGGTTGCCCGATTCGGCCTTCAGGCACGACGGCCAACTGACCAAGCGCGATGTGCGTGCCATCACCCTCGCACGCCTCGCGCCGGTGCCCGGTGAATTGCTGTGGGACGTCGGCGCCGGCAGCGGTTCGATTGGCATCGAGTGGATGCGCGCACACCCGACTTGCCGCGCACTGGCCATTGAAGCCGATGAAGGTCGGCAGCTGCTGATCGAACACAACCGCGACGCCCTTGGTGTTCCCGGCCTGCAACTGATTCGCGGTAACGCACCACAGGCACTGACCGGACTCGAACGCCCGGACGCGATCTTCATCGGTGGCGGTGTCACTCGCGAAGGCGTGCTCGACACCTGCTGGGCGCAACTCAAACCCGGAGGCCGATTGATAGCCAACGCGGTCACGCTGCAAAGTGAAATGACCCTGATGGCCTGGCGCGAACGCCACGGCGGTGAACTGACCCGCATCCACATTGCCCAGGCGCAGCCGTTGGGTGAGTTCGACACCTGGCGCCAGGCGCTGCCCATTACCTTGCTGGACGTGACGAAGCCCTGCGATGCGTGACGAAACCGCCGAACAACCCGCCCCGCTGCGCAGCGGCCTGACGACGGGCAGCTGCGCCACCGCCACCAGCCTGGCGGCGGCGCGTCTGCTGTTGGCCGGGGTTGGTGCTGACGCGGTCGAGATCGTTTTGCCCAAGGGCAAGCAGGTGCAGATGCGCCTGGAATTTTGTCGCCTGACCGACGACGGCGCCGAAGCGGGGACCCTCAAGGACGCCGGCGATGACCCTGACGTGACCCACGGCGCCCTGCTGTACACACAAGTGCGCCTGTGCGCCGAGCCGGATATTCGTTTCAAGGCTGGGCGCGGTGTCGGCACGGTGACGCGCCCCGGATTGGTGCTGGCCGTCGGCGAACCGGCGATCAACCCGGTGCCGCGCAAAATGATCACCGATCACCTGGCGTTGTTGGCCGCTGAACTCGGCTACAACGGCGGCTTCGAGGTCACCGTCAACGTCGAGGACGGCGAAGCTCTGGCGCTGAAAACCATGAATCCGCGCTTGGGGATTCTCGGCGGGCTATCGATTCTTGGCACCAGCGGCATCGTCCGGCCGTTTTCCTGCGCGGCCTACATCGCCTCGATCCACCAGGGCATCGACGTTGCCAAAACCAATGGTTACCTGCACATCGCCGCCTGCACCGGCAACGCCAGCGAAGACACCATGCGCCGGGTCTACAACCTGCCGGAAATCGCCCTGATCGAAATGGGCGACTTCGTCGGCGCGGTGCTCAAACACTTGCGCAAAGTACCTGTGGATAAACTCAGCCTCTGTGGTGGCTTCGGCAAGATCAGCAAACTGGCGGCCGGGCACATGGATTTGCACAGCCGACACTCCAGCATCGACCTGCCGCAACTGGCCGAATGGGCAGCGGCAGTCGGAGCTGATGAGGCGCTGCAACAGGCCATTCGCGAGGCCAACACCAGCCAGCAAGCCTTGGCGATGGCCAGTGCGGCGGGTATCGCGCTGGGTGATGCGGTGTGTCAGCACGCACTGGAATTTGCCCGCAGCGTAGTGCCGGCGCAAGTTCAGGTCGAAGTGTTTGCGATTGACCGTCAGGGCGGGATTGTCGGCCATGCGGGAGTTTTTCAATGAAACGCGTTTTGCTGCTCGGTGGTGTGACGGAAGCGCTGGCCATCGCTCGCACGCTGGGGCCAGAACACATCTATAGCCTGGCCGGTGTCGGTCGCGTGCCGACGGATTTGACCTGTCAGGTGCGCGTCGGTGGATATGGCGGTGCTGAAGGCTTGGCGCAATTCATTCGCGATGAAGGGATCGATCTGCTGTTGGACGCGACCCATCCCTACGCTGCACAAATCAGCCAGAACGCCGCCACCGCCGCGCAATTGACCGGCATTGCCTGCTGGGCGCTACGACGGCCGGCCTGGCAACCTCAGTCTGGAGATGACTGGCGCGAAGTCAGCGACTGGGCCGAGCTGATCGAAACCCTGAAACCCTTCCATCGCCCCTTGTTCACCCTCGGCCGCGAACCGTTGCAACACCTGCACGATATTCCGCCAGAGCAATTCTGGACCTTGCGTGCGCTGGAGGTTTATCCCGGCAACGAACGCTGCGAAGTCATCGGCGCGCGTGGGCCGTTTGTGATCGAGGATGAGCGAGAGCTGTTTGAGCGTCGGCAGATTGATGTGCTGATCAGTAAGAACAGCGGCAGCACGGCGACGGAGCCGAAGCTGGAAGTGGCGCGGGAGCGTGGGGTGCCGGTGATTGTTTTGAGGCGGCCGGTGTTGCCAGGGGTTGATCGGGAGTTTGGGGCGGTGGATGACGTACTGGCTGCCCTGGCCCAGAGATCGACACAAAACCTGTAGCAGCTGGCGAAGCCTGCGTCCGGCTGCGCAGCAGTCGTAAAATCAGGCACCTCGATCTTTCAGGCTAACCGTGGATGCAGGATTTACGACTGCTTCGCAGCCGGACGCAGCCTTCGGCAGCCGCTACAGAAATTGCGCAACGTCTTACATTTCTATCGGACCGCTCACACAGCACTATCCAAATCGGCTGACTCGTAAGGGCGTAACCCTTCCTCTATGTTTCCGGGCTCCATGAATGTAGCGCTCGGAGTACCGAATGACTGAAAAATTCTCTCGTTTCGATATCGCGGAGTTTCTCCAGACACCCGCCGATATGTGGAACTACCTCCAAGCCAGCGAAGAGGAAGATTCCGGAGACGGACGTTTCATTCGCTTGGCGTTCAGAGACGTCAAACACACCATCCGCGCACGAATTCAAAGTGATCCACTTTTTGCTCAGGCAATCCGAATCGAAGTCGCTACACTCTTTCATAATGGCGAGTTGGAAATGGCTCACAGCATGCTGCTTCTGTTAACTCAGGCACTGCGACACCACACCGCACGCCGCTTTTTTACTTATCGGCCCTGATCAGGCTAAATAGCCGCGCTTGATCGCCCACCCAAACGGATTTGTCCCATGTCCCGACATCGGCTTGCAATTGCCTGGATCGCCTGCTTCGCAGTGCTGTTCAACATGCTCGCCATGCCGATGAGCAATGCGATGGCGCAGGCGGCGAAATCACCCGCCGAGCAATTGCTGTGGGGCAGTTTCTGTACGTCCAGCGGCACCAAGATGGTGGCGATTTCCCTGGGCGATATCGGGCAAAAAGCACCACAGGGTGATGATCATTCCAACATGCAGCATTGCTGGTGTTGCTCGGGCTCCGCCCCCTTGGTGGCACTGCCGGGACATGAGCCGCAGCTGTATTTCGCGCACTTCGAGAGCAATCGAAGCCGGCCCTCCGCCACACTCGACACCCCCACACCGCGCCAGCAATGGCCGAGTCTCAACCCCCGCGCGTCCCCTCTGGTGTGATTCTTTCTCGCAATTGACCTGCGTTTTGAATCGTTCCGGAGAACTGCCATGTTGAACAAACTCATCGTTTTGGCTGCGTTGCTGCTGCCTGCCTGCTTTGCCAATGCCCACGAATACAAAGTCGGCGAGCTGGAAATCGCTCACCCGTGGTCGCAAGAGCTTCCGCCCAACGCGCCAACCGTTGCCGCCTATTTCGTGATTCACAACAGCGGCAAAACCGCTGACCGCCTGCTCAGTGTCGATTCGCCGATTTCGGGCGAGGCCCAGTTACACGAGCACGTGATGCAGAACGATATGATGAAAATGCAACACGTGCCGAGCGTCGAGATTCCCGCCGGCGGCAACGTCACGTTTGCGCCGATGGCCTATCACGTGATGCTGCTGGAGCTGAAAGATCGCAGCCTGCTGAGCGAGGGCAAACACTTCCCGCTGACGATGCATTTCGAGAAAGCCGGCGATGTGACGGTCGAAGTCGCCGTGCAGAAAAAGCCGCCGCAAGACACGCAGATGCACGTTCACACCCAGTAATTCGCTGAGCAGAAGCCGCCATGCGCCCGCTTAGCGCCAGGTCATCCGCGTCACGTCGTCAGTCATTGAGCCTGACGCGCGGCAGCTGGATCAGCCTGTTCGCCATGTTGATGATCTTTATCGGCCCGCTGATTTCTCAGTCGATGCCGATGGATCAACGCGCCTCTGCAATGACCATGAACATGTCGATGGACATGAGCATGGACATGTCGGCGATGGATCACGCCGACCACGGCGCGCAACCCGCTGCCGAGCACTGCCCGCCCACCCCGTCGCACCACGCGATCTGGGAAAAATGCGGCTATTGCAGTTTGCTGTTCAACTGCCCGGCGCTGACCGGCGGTGTTTCGTTCACAGCCTTCAACACCCCGCCCGCCAGCACATTCACTACCCCGTCTCCCCGCCTGGGCCACGCCCGGCAACCTTTCTTCCCCGGCGCCCGAACCCGCGCCCCGCCCATCGTTGCGTAAACACCCACCTCTGATCTCACACGGTTAAACCAGCCAAGCAAACCTGTGGGAGCGAGCCCGCTCGCGAAGAGGGAGTGTCAGTCAACATTGATGTCGTCTGGCACACCGCCTTCGCGAGCAGGCTCGCTCCCACAAGGATATTGCCTCGGCTGCCGGCCGTGTCGTTTATGCCGTTCGATGGAAATTGTCATGTCCAGGTTTTCTGCTGACTCACGCTTGCGCCCTGCCCAAGCTTCTTTAACCCTGAACGAACCCGGTGTTCGATTCAGGCACGCCACCGCATTCCTGTGTGGCGTTCTACTGACACCGATGGCGCTGGCCGATGAACACGCCGGCCACAACGAAGAGCTGAGCCCGACGGTGATCACCGCGATCGCCCCCAGCTCTCCGCTGACCATCGTCACCAACCCCAAGGACCCGCGCCAACCGGTGCCGGCCAGCGACGGCGGCGATTACTTGAAAACCATCCCCGGCTTCGCCCTCGTGCGCAACGGCGGCACCAACGGCGACCCGGTGCTGCGCGGCATGTTCGGCTCGCGGATGAACATCCTCACCAACGGCGGCCAATTACTGGGCGCCTGCCCTGGCCGGATGGACGCGCCAACCTCGTACATCTCGCCGGAAACCTACGACAAACTCACCGTGATCAAAGGCCCGCAAACTGTACTGTGGGGACCGGGTGCGTCCGCCGGGACGATCCTCTTCGACCGTGAGCCAGAAAGCTTCGGTGAACTCGGCACCCGGGTGAATGCCAGCGTGCTGGCAGGCTCCAACGGCCGCTTCGACAAACTGGTGGACGCCGCGGCCGGCGGGTCGCTGGGCTACGTGCGAGTGATCGGCAACACTGCACACGCCGACGATTACCGGGATGGCAACAACGACACCGTGCCCTCGCGCTACGACAAGTGGAACGGTGACGTCGCACTCGGCTGGACCCCGGACGCCGACACCCTGCTAGAGCTGACCGCTGGCAAAAGCGATGGTGAAGCGCGTTACGCCGGGCGTGGCATGGACGGCTCGCAGTTCCTGCGCGAAAGCCTGGGTCTGCGCTTCGAAAAATCGAACGTCGGCGACGTGCTGGATAAGATCGAAGGCCAGATTTACTACAACTACGCCGACCACGTGATGGACAACTACACCCTGCGCACGCCGTCCGGCACCGGGATGATGTCCGGCCCGAGGGCGTCGAATGTCGACCGTCGAACCGTCGGCGGCAGGGTCAAAGGCACCTGGCGCTGGGGCGTCGTGCAGCTGATCAGCGGTATCGACGTGCAAACCAGCGAACACCGCCAGCGCGGCAGTGCGGGCATCAATACCTACAAGGACCTGCCGTACACCGAGGACGCCGACTTCCACAACTACGGTGTCTTCAGCGAACTGACCTGGTACGCCGCCGACCAGGACAGGCTGATTACCGGCGCGCGTCTGGACCGCGCCTCGGCCAAGGACTACCGGCAAACCATCGGTTCAGGGATGACGAAACGCCCCAACCCGACCGCCGACGATACCCGCACCGACACCCTGCCGAGCGGCTTCGCCCGTTATGAGCATGACCTTGCGGACAGCCCGACCACCCTGTACGCAGGCCTCGGTCACACCGAACGATTCCCGGATTACTGGGAGCTGTTTTCACCCAAGAGCGGCCCCGTCGGTTCGGTGAATGCCTTCGATTCGATCAAGCCTGAGAAAACCACCCAGCTCGACTTCGGCCTGCAATACAGAACCGAAGACCTTGATGCCTGGGTCGCGGGTTACGTCGGGAAAGTGCACGACTACATCCTGTTCAACTACATCCCGACCCCGACGGGAACTCTCTCCCAGGCAAAAAACATCGACGCCCGCATCATGGGCGGCGAACTCGGTGCGGCCTACCGGTTGACCAACAACTGGAAAGCCGACGCGACCCTGGCCTACGCCTGGGGCAAGAACAGCAGCGACGGCAACCCACTGCCACAAATGCCGCCACTGGACGCGCGTTTCGGCCTCACCTACAGCGAAGACAACTGGAGTGCAGGGGCGCTGTGGCGGGTAGTCGCCGCGCAAAACCGCATCGACCTGAACAAGGGCAACGTCGTCGGCAAAGACTTCGACAAGACCCCGGGCTTTGGCGTGTTCTCGCTCAACGGTGCCTACCGGATCAACCAGCACTGGAGGGTCAGCACCGGCGTCGACAACCTGTTCGGCAAGGCCTACGCCGAGCACTTGAACCTGGCCGGCAACGCCGGTTTTGGCTACCCGGCCCAAAACCCGCAGGCCATTAAAGAACCGGGGCGAACGCTCTGGACCAAGGTTGACATGAGTTTCTAAAAAGCTTCGCGAGCAGGTACACCACTGTCCATGTGGGAGCGAGCCTGCTCGCGATCGGTTGCAAAGCAACCGCCAACAAACAACTAAAAGATCCATGCCAAAAGCGGAGCACACGTGATGAAACAGCCCAAACCAAACTTCTACAATCTGGCCTGGCGCTGGCATTTCTATGCCGGTCTGTTCGTGGCGCCCTTCATGGTGATGCTGGCCCTGACCGGCATCATTTACCTGTTCAAACCGCAACTCGATCCGTTGATGTACGGCAGCCTGCTGAACGTCCCTGCCGGCCACCACACCGTGCCCGCCGACGACTTGCTCACGCGGGTGAAAGAAGCGTATCCACAAGCCACCATCAAGCAGTACCTGCCACCGGTTAACGCCGAGCGCAGCGCGCAATTTGTCGTGGTCAATGCCGGCACCGAGCTGAACGTGTTCATTGATCCCTACCAAGGCGACATCCTCGGCGAGCAAGACGCCAAGATGAATCTGCAAGCCATCGCGCGAGCCATTCACGGCGAGCTGATGATCGGCACCGTGGGCGATCGGCTGATCGAAATGGCCGCCGGTTGGGGCGTCGTCCTGGTGGTGTCCGGGGTGTTCCTGTGGTGGCCACGCGGCCAGGCGGCGGGCATTTTGTGGCCGCGCCTGACCAGTCGCGGTCGCGTGTTGTGGCGTGACCTGCACGCCGTGACCGGGTTCTGGGGCGCATCGCTGCTGTTGGTGATGTTGCTCAGCGGCATGACCTGGACTGGTTTCTGGGGTGAGAAATACGCAGGCGTCTGGAACGTGTTCCCGGCCGCCATGTGGGACAACGTGCCCAAATCCGATGTCGAGGCCCGCAGCCTCAACACCGCCACTCGCCAGACCGTGCCTTGGGCCATGGAAAACACGCCGATGCCGATGTCCGGCGACCACGCCGAACACATGACCCACGACGGCGCACAGGCCGGCCCGGCCGCGCCGACCATCAGCCTGCAAGACGTGCAGAACATCGCCGTACAACGCAAGGTCGAGCCGGGTTACAGCATCACCTTCCCGAAAACCGCCACCGGCGTGTTCACCATCGCCGTGTTCGCCGACGACCCGCGCAACGACGCCACACTGCACGTCGATCAATACACCGGCGACGTCCTCGCCGATGTGCGTTACGAGCAATACGGCACCGTCGCCCGCGCCACGGAAATCGGCGTGATGCTGCACGAAGGCAAGATGTTCGGTGTGTTCAATCAGATCATCGTGTTGCTGATCTGCCTGATGATCCTGCTCAGCGCCGTCAGCGGCGTGGTGATCTGGTGGAAGCGTCGGCCACAGGGCAAATTCGGTGTGCCGCCGCTACGCCACGACCTGCCGAAATGGAAAACCGCGATGGTCATCATGTTCGCCCTGGCGGTGATGTTTCCGCTGGTGGGCGCATCCTTGGTGGTGGTCTGGGTGCTGGATCGCGTGCTGTTGTCGCGTTTCAGCCGACAGACTGAATCGGCCTCATCTTTGTGACCATGTAGGAGCTGGCTTGCCAGCGAAGACGGCGACACATCCAGCATTGATGTGACTGCCCCACCGCTTTCGCTGGCAAGCCAGCTCCTACAGGGGGGTATCGTCGCTCACAGACTCAGTGTCCGACACAGATCAACTGTAGGAGCTGGCTTGCCAGCGAAGACGGCGACACATCCAGCATTGATGTGACTGACCCACCGCTTTCGCTGGCAAGCCAGCTCCTACAGGGGGGGTATCGTCGCTCACAGACTCAGTGTCCGACACAGATCAACTGTAGGAGCTGGCTTGCCAGCGAAGACGGCGGCACATACAGCATCGATGTGCCTGATATACCGCTTTCGCTGGCAAGCCAGCTCCTACAGGGATTGTGATTCTGGGGTTGTTTATGTGTGTTTATCTGGATGTGAAATGACCGGACGTTTCCCACGACTTTTTCAGGTTGTTCGTCGGACGCGGGCTGTCTAGTCTGTGGCTGTCACTGCACATCAGTGATCGGGCGTGAGAACCCGGCAGCCCCTGTTAATCCAACATCAGTACCACCATAATTGCCGCCAGCTTATCCGCTGCCAGCAATGTCTATGGCGGCTGTGTGCGGGCGGACTTCGGTCCGGCCGGATTTGGGGTCACCGGTTTCTCACTCCGCACATAGCTGCCACCCCTTCATCGTGTGAGAACGATTAAGTGGTGGCCTCAATTGAGTAGACCCCAAGATGAATAAGAAGATTGTTCCAGACCCACCTATCGACACCACCACCTCCGATCCCGAAACATCTCACAACGAAGACCTGCTAAGGGATCGCGACGCCATCAAACGCGCCCTCGACTACTACCTCGATCCCCCGGCCCAATACACCGAAAAACCCCGCCGCCCCAGCACCATGTTCATGATCGCCCCAAACAACGACACCGAAAGCCTGTTGGTCAATGCCTGTGAATCCTTGGCATCAGCCAGTGTCCTGGCCAGCGATTTCGCCACCGAGTTGATAGGCCCGCAACGCCATAAGGCGATGGCGATTCAACAGGTCATCATGCTCGCGGAACTGGCCGTGAACCGCGCGGTGGATAACGTCGTCCCCACCTAGAAACACTGCAAAAAAATGTGGGAGCGAGCCTGCTCGCGAAGACGGCAGCACATTCAGCATCACTTTGCCTGACATACCGCTATCGCGAGCAGGCTCACTCCTACAGGGGTTTATCATCGCCCACAAATCCTGCACTCGACGCACTCCCACATTTGATCAGTGTTGTCTGCAAGGTCTGCGCCCCAATGTAGCGCACCCTCTCGCACCACCGCGCCGACCTCGTCCTTTCATGGTGCGCTGCCCAAACCGCACAACCGCTCTAACCCGTCATTTCCACGACTTTTGCCAACCGGGCACAGCCCTTGCAAAACAGCCTTCAGTAATCCGCATCTGCCAACCAAGAAAATTCATAAGTTCATGGAGATCGCACAATGAAGCGTCGTAGCTTGATCAAGGCTTTTACACTCTCGGCAAGCATTGCCGCGATGGGCATGACCTGGACTGTCCAGGCTGCCGAAACCATCAAGGTCGGTATTCTGCATTCGTTGTCCGGCACCATGGCGATCTCCGAAACATCGCTCAAAGACATGGCGTTGATGACCATCGACGAGATCAACGCCAAGGGCGGCGTGAACGGCATGATGCTGGAGCCAGTGGTGGTGGACCCGGCGTCGAACTGGCCGCTGTTCGCGGAAAAGGGCCGTCAGCTGCTGACTCAGGACAAGGTGGCCGTGGTGTTCGGTTGCTGGACTTCGGTGTCGCGTAAATCGGTGTTGCCGGTGTTCGAAGAGCTCAACGGCTTGCTGTTCTACCCGGTGCAATACGAAGGCGAAGAGATGTCGCCAAACGTGTTCTACACCGGCGCCGCGCCGAACCAGCAAGCGATCCCCGCCGTTGAATACCTGATGAGCGAAGAAGGCGGCAGCGCCAAGCGTTACTTCCTGCTCGGCACCGACTACGTCTACCCGCGCACCACCAACAAAATCCTGCGTTCGTTCCTGCATTCTAAAGGTGTGGCCGACAAGGACATCGAAGAGGTCTACACCCCGTTCGGTCACGCCGATTACCAGACCATCGTCGCCAACATCAAAAAATTCTCGGCGGGTGGCAAGACTGCCGTCATCTCGACCGTCAACGGCGACTCCAACGTTCCTTTTTATAAAGAGCTGGCCAACCAGGGTCTGAAAGCCACCGACGTTCCGGTCGTGGCATTCTCCGTGGGCGAAGAAGAACTGCGCGGCATCGACACCAAACCGCTGGTGGGCAACCTCGCGGCGTGGAACTACTTTGAGTCGGTCGAGAACCCGCAGAACAAGAAGTTCGTCGCGGACTGGAAAGCCTACGCCAAGAAACACAACCTGCCCGGCGCCGACAAAGCGGTGACCAACGACCCGATGGAAGCCACCTACGTCGGCATTCACATGTGGGCGCAAGCGGCTGAAAAAGCCAAGTCCACCGACGTCGACAAAGTCCGCGAAGCCCTCGCCGGCCAGACCTTTGCCGCTCCGTCCGGCTACACCCTGACCATGGACAAGACCAACCACCACCTGCACAAACCCGTGATGATCGGCGAGATTCAGGCCGACGGTCAGTTCAACGTGGTGTGGCAGACCGAAGGGCCGATCCGCGCCCAGCCGTGGAGCCCGTTCATTCAGGGCAACGACAAGAAACCGGAGTATGCGGTGAAGAGCAACTAAGCCCTGCGATGCCGGGCTCGGACACTCACCCGGGGCCCGACACAACACCTGTAGGAGCTGGCTTGCCAGCGAATAGCATCACGCGGTTTGCCTGATGGACCGCCTTCGCTGGCAAGCCAGCTCCTACACGGTCCGCGTATGACCAGGACGTTCGACATGCCCACTGCCCTTTACCGCTTCATTCTCGCCATCGCGCTATTGCTGCCGATGGCCACCCACGCCAACGACGCCGAAGACTTCGTCGCCGCCAACCCCATGCAGCAAGCAAAACTGCTGGAGGCCTGGGCCGCGCAGCCCGATCCGGCCCGTATCGAACTGATCAACGCCCTGCAACAAGGCGAACTGACCGTCGACGGCCAACCCAAAACCCTGCGCCTGAACAATCGCCTGCGGGGTCTGATCGACACCGCCTTGGCCAGTCACCAACTGTTCTCCGCCGACGCCAAAACCCGTCTGGCCGCAGCGCAGCAATTACAAAAAAACGCCAAACCCGCGCAGCTGAAATTCCTCGACCAGCAACTGGCGGGCGAAAAAGACGAAAGCGTTCACGCCGCGCTCAGCCTCGCATTGGCCAATCTGCAACTGGTCGACACCGACCCGGCCGTGCGTCTCGCTGCTGTGCGCTTGCTCGGTGAAACCGGCGACCCACTGGCCCGCACCCGCCTCGAAAGCCTTCTGGCACCGGGTGTCGAAGCCGATACAACGGTGCGCACCGCTGCCGAAACCAGCCTCGCTCAAGTCAAACGCAAACTGCTGATCGGTGAGCTGCTCGGTCAGGCGTTCAGCGGCATGTCCCTCGGTTCGATCCTGCTGCTCGCCGCCCTCGGTCTGGCGATCACCTTCGGCCTGCTCGGTGTGATCAACATGGCCCACGGCGAGATGCTGATGCTCGGCGCCTACTCGACGTTTGTGGTGCAGATGATGTTCCAGCGCTACGCCCCTCAGGCCATCGAGTTCTACCCGCTGATCGCGTTGCCGGTGGCGTTCTTCGTCACCGCCGCCATCGGCATGGCGCTGGAGCGCACGGTGATTCGTCACCTCTACGGCCGCCCGCTGGAAACCTTGCTCGCCACCTGGGGCATCAGTTTGATGCTGATTCAGCTGGTGCGATTGCTGTTCGGCGCGCAGAACGTTGAAGTAGCCAACCCCGCGTGGTTGTCGGGCGGGATTCAAGTGCTGCCGAATCTGGTGCTGCCGTATAACCGCATCGTGATCATCGCCTTTGCACTGTTCGTGGTGGTGCTGACCTGGCTGCTGCTGAACAAGACCCGCCTGGGTTTGAACGTGCGCGCCGTCACCCAGAACCGCAACATGGCCGCGTGCTGCGGCGTGCCGACCGGACGGGTGGACATGCTCGCCTTCGGCCTCGGCTCGGGCATTGCCGGCCTCGGTGGCGTGGCGCTGAGCCAGATCGGCAACGTCGGCCCGGACCTCGGCCAGAGCTACATCATCGACTCGTTCCTGGTGGTGGTACTCGGCGGTGTCGGCCAGTTGGCCGGTAGCGTGCTCGCCGCGTTCGGCCTCGGTATCGCCAACAAGATTCTCGAACCGCAGATCGGCGCCGTACTCGGCAAGATCCTGATCCTCGCGCTGATCATTCTGTTCATCCAGAAGCGTCCGCAAGGCCTCTTCGCACTGAAAGGACGGGTGATCGACTGATGAACCAGCCCCTGCTCGTGACCGCTACACAAAAAGCCGGCCCCAAAGTCAGCATCGCTGTCGGTGCGGTGATTCTCGCTCTGCTGCTGGCATTACCGCTGCTGTCGCTGTTGCCGGCGGACAGCACGTTGCACGTCTCGGCGTACACGCTGACGCTGGTGGGCAAGATTCTTTGCTACGCCATCGTCGCCCTCGCACTGGATCTGGTCTGGGGATACGCAGGTTTACTGTCCCTCGGCCATGGCCTGTTCTTCGCCCTCGGCGGTTACGCGATGGGCATGTACTTGATGCGCCAGGCCTCGGGCGATGGCTTGCCGGCGTTCATGACGTTCCTGTCGTGGACCGAATTGCCGTGGTACTGGACCGGTACCAGTAGCTTCCTCTGGGCCATGTGCCTGGTGGTATTGGCGCCGGGATTGCTGGCGCTGGTGTTCGGTTTCTTCGCCTTCCGCTCACGGATCAAGGGTGTGTATTTCTCGATCATGACCCAGGCCCTGACCTTCGCCGGGATGTTGCTGTTTTTCCGCAACGAGACCGGATTTGGCGGCAACAACGGCTTCACCAACTTCCGCAGCATTCTCGGTTTCGGCATCACCGAACCGGGCACCCGCGCGGTGTTGTTTTTCGCCACAGTGGTGTTGCTGGTGGCGAGCCTGTTCATCGGCTGGCGCCTGGCGCAGAGCAAGTTCGGTCGGGTGCTGACCGCTCTGCGCGATGCAGAAAACCGCCTGATGTTCTGCGGCTACGACCCACGCGGGTTCAAGCTGTTTGTCTGGGTGTTGAGTGCGGTGTTGTGTGGTCTGGCCGGTGCGTTGTACGTGCCGCAAGTCGGGATCATCAACCCGAGCGAAATGTCGCCGACCAACTCCATTGAAGCGGCGGTTTGGGTGGCCCTCGGTGGTCGCGGAACCTTGATCGGCCCGCTGCTCGGCGCCGGTGTAGTCAACGGCATGAAGAGCTGGTTCACCGTGGCGTTCCCGGAATACTGGCTGTTTTTCCTCGGCGCGCTGTTCATCGTCGTGACCTTGTATCTGCCTAAAGGCGTGATCGGTCTGCTGAAAAAAAGGGGTGAGCAATGAGAGTGACTGCGACGGCTGAATTCATGCTCGAACCGGCCTTTTTCCCCGTGGAACCGAACAAGGACGCCGGCACCAGCCGCGACGCCATCAGCCACGGCCAACGCGTCAGCCCAGGCCTCGATACCCGCCACGGCACGATCCTGACCCTGGAAGACATCAGCGTCAGCTTCGATGGCTTCAAGGCACTGAACGACTTGAATCTGTACATCGGCGTCGGCGAACTGCGCTGCATCATCGGCCCCAACGGCGCGGGCAAGACCACGCTGATGGACGTGATCACCGGCAAGACCCGCCCCAGTCACGGTAAAGCCTGGTTCGGTGAAACCCTGGATCTGACGCAGATGAGTGAAGTGCAAATCGCCCAAGCCGGTATCGGTCGCAAGTTCCAGAAGCCGACCGTGTTCGAGGCCTTGAGCGTGTTCGAGAACCTGGAGCTGGCGCAGAAAACCGACAAGTCGGTGTGGGCCAGCCTGCGGGCGCGCCTGAGTGGTGAGCAGAAAGATCGCATCAGCGAAGTGCTGGAAACCATTCGCCTGACGACGTCGGTCAATCGCCCGGCGGGGTTGTTGTCCCACGGTCAGAAGCAGTTTCTGGAGATCGGCATGCTGCTGATGCAAGACCCGCAACTGCTGCTGCTCGACGAGCCGGTGGCGGGCATGACCGACGCCGAAACCGAATTCACTGCCGAACTGTTCAAGCGCCTGGCGGGCAAGCATTCGTTGATGGTGGTGGAGCACGACATGGGGTTTGTGGGTTCGATTGCCGACCACGTCACCGTGTTGCACCAAGGCAGCGTGCTGGCCGAAGGGTCGCTGGAACAGGTGCAGGAGAATGAGCGGGTGATTGAGGTGTATCTCGGTCGCTGAGCCTGCATAAGAACAACCTGTAGGAGCTGGCTTGCCAGCGAAAGCGATGGACCTGTCAGCATTGATGTTGAATGCGATGGCCTCTTCGCTGGCAAGCCAGCTCCTACAAGGACTTGAGGGGAATTTGAGAATGCTGCAAGTCGACAAGCTGCACCAGTACTACGGCGGTAGCCACATCCTGCGCGGCCTGACGTTTGACGTAAAAGTCGGTGAAGTCACCTGCCTGCTCGGGCGCAACGGCGTCGGCAAGACTACCCTGCTCAAGTGCCTGATGGGTTTGCTGCCGGCCAAAGAAGGCGCAGTGAACTGGGAAGGCAAGCCGATCACCACGTTCAAGCCGCACCAGCGCGTGCATGCAGGGATCGCGTACGTACCGCAGGGTCGGGAAATCTTCGGCCGGTTGACCGTCGAAGAAAACCTGCTGATGGGCCTTTCACGCTTCCCCGGCTCCGAAGCCAAGGAAGTCCCGGCGTTCATCTACGAGTTGTTCCCGGTACTGCTGCAAATGAAGCAGCGGCGCGGCGGTGATTTGTCGGGCGGCCAACAGCAGCAGCTTGCCATCGGCAGGGCTCTGGCCAGCCGTCCACGGTTGCTGATTCTCGACGAGCCTACCGAAGGCATTCAGCCGTCGGTGATCAAGGAAATCGGCGCGGTGATCAAGAAGCTCGCGGCCCGGGGCGACATGGCGATTTTGCTGGTGGAGCAGTTCTACGATTTCGCCGCCGAACTGGCCGATCAATACCTGGTGATGTCCCGGGGCGAGATCGTGCAGCAAGGTCGCGGTGAAAATATGGAAGCCGACGGTGTGCGCGGGCTAGTAACGATTTAAGGCTACGATCTAATCTGTAGCGTCCTAACGATAATTAGAAATTATGAATTTACCTGCCCCTATTGTCCTGTTTACGCCGAGCTGGCACGCCGAGCTGGAGCTGGGCTACGCCCGTTTCGGCGACAGCACGCGCCCGGTACAGCGTCGCCATAAAGGCCCGCTGCGGGTGCAAAAGCACCTGTATGCCGAAGGCCCCGAGGTGTGCCAGCACATCATCGTTCACCCGCCCGGAGGGATTGCCGGCGGTGATCGGTTGGACATTTCGGCCAGCGTCGGCACAAACGCCTGGGCACAAATCACCAGCCCCGGCGCGGCCAAGTGGTATCGCGCGGCGGGTCCGGCCTACCAGAAACTTGATTTGAAGGTGGCTTCGGGCGCAACGCTGGAATGGTTGCCGCAAGAGACCATTATCTTCAGCGATGCCCAGGCCGAACTGAGCACCTCGATTGATCTGGAAGGTGACGCGCGGTTGTTCTACTGGGACGTTGTGGCGCTGGGCCGACCGGCCAGTGGCGAGCGTTTTGACCTCGGACATTTTCAGGCGCATCTGGATATCCGCCGCGACGGCCAGTTGCTCTGGCACGAACGCCAGCGCATTGTCGGGAATGACGGTTTGCTGGATTCGCCCATCGGGCTGGACGGGCAACCGGTGTTTGCAACGTTGTTGGTGACCGGTGAGATTGATAGCGAGTTGCTGGAAACCTGTCGTTCGCTGCCCAATGATGTACGCGGGGATTTGACCCAGTTGCCGGGGCTGTTGGTGGCTCGGTGCCTGGCCAGTGAAGCGCTGCTGGCGCGGGGCTGGTTGATTGATGTGTGGCGATTGCTCAGGCCGGCGTTGCTCGGTCGCGAAGCCGTCCCCCCAAGAATATGGAGCACCTGAACACCGCTCCGCTGTAGGAGCTGGCTTGCCAGCGAAGGCGTACTCACTGACGCCAAAGGCTTCGCTGGCAAGCCAGCTCCTACAGGGGATGCGTTTACAGTTCCGAACTTTTTTATCTGCCCAGATGGATTCCAACGATGGACCTGACCCCACGCGAAAAAGACAAGCTGCTGATCTTCACCGCTGGCCTCGTGGCCGAGCGGCGTTTGGCGCGCGGCGTGAAACTCAATTACCCGGAAGCCATGGCCTACATCTCCGCTGCGCTGCTCGAGGGCGCGCGTGACGGCCAGACCGTAGCCGACTTGATGCACTTCGGCACGACCTTGCTGACCCGTGAACAAGTGATGGAAGGGATCCCGGAAATGATCCCGGAAATCCAGGTTGAAGCGACGTTCCCCGACGGCACCAAACTGGTCACCGTCCACCAACCTATCGCCTGAGGCACCGCCATGACTTACCACATTCGCGATGCGGTGCCGGCCGACCTGCCAGCGATCCGCGACATCTACAACGACGCCGTGCGGAGCACCACGGCGATCTGGAACGAACAGGCCGTAGACCTCGCTAACCGCCAGGCCTGGTTCAGTGCCCGGCAAACTCAGGGTTACCCGATTCTGGTGATCGTCGACGCTGACGACAGTGTGCTGGGTTACGCGTCCTTCGGTGACTGGCGGCCGTTCGATGGCTTTCGCCACACCGTCGAGCACTCGGTGTATGTACGCAGCGACCAGCGCGGCAACGGCCTCGGCCCGCAACTGATGACCGTGCTGATCGAACGCGCCAAAGACTGCGACAAGCATGTCATGGTCGCGGCCATCGAAAGCGGTAACGCGGCCTCTATTCGTCTACATGAGCGCGCTGGTTTCATCACCACCGGACAGATGCCCCAAGTGGGCACCAAGTTCGGTCGCTGGCTGGACCTGACCTTCATGCAACTGACCCTCAATCCTGGCGCGGAGCCGCCAATCGCCCGCAAGGAGTAACTCCGGATGAACGCCGCCCAGCTACGCCGCGTCAATGTTGAAAGCTTTGCACACTACCGTCAGGGCTTGATTGATCTGCTGCTCGACGCAGTCGGTTATGGCGCCAGCGTCGGGTTCATGGCTGATCTTGATACCACCCAGGCCCGCGCCTATTTCGATGACGTTCAGGAGAACCTGAACAAGGGCAACGTGCTGCTGTGGGTGGTGGTCAAGGACGAACAAGTGCAGGCCAGCGTGCAACTGACCCTTTGTCAGAAAGCCAATGGCCTGAACCGCGCCGAAGTGCAAAAACTCCTGGTTCGCGAACACGCACGTCGGCGGGGGCTGGGCCAACAGTTGATGAGCGCTTTGGAACAGGCTGCTCTCCAGCACAAGCGCGGCATGCTCTACCTCGACACCGAAGCCGGCTCCCCCGCTGAAGATTTCTACAAGGCGCTGGGTTACACCCGGGCGGGGGAAATCCCCGACTACGCCTGCGACCCGAGCGGTCGCTATAAACCCACCGCGCTCTACTACAAGATTCTGCAAGGAGCCCACTGATGATTCCCGGTGAATACCAGATCCAGCCCGGCGACATCGAGCTCAACGCGGGTCGTCGTACCGTCAGCCTGAAAGTGGCCAACAGCGGCGACCGGCCGATCCAGGTCGGCTCGCATTACCACTTTTTTGAAACCAATGACGCTCTGACCTTCGACCGCGCCGCCAGCCGCGGCATGCGCCTGAACATCCCCGCCGGCACCGCCGTGCGCTTTGAACCGGGGCAGAGTCGTGAGGTCGAGTTGGTGGATCTGGCCGGGCAT
The DNA here is from genome assembly GCF_019956415.1 of Pseudomonas sp. GL-B-19. Lineage (GTDB taxonomy): Bacteria > Pseudomonadota > Gammaproteobacteria > Pseudomonadales > Pseudomonadaceae > Aquipseudomonas. The sequence goes on along the minus strand of NZ_JAHBDK010000025.1, from coordinate 18,798 downwards.
CGGCGGGTGTTCGGGTTTGCCGGGCGGATCATGGGTGACCTCTGATTAGTGCGTCGTGTGCATTGGCCCCTTCGCTGGCAAGCCAGCTCCTACAGGAGACCGCATGTGGATGCGATTCCCTTGTAGGAGCTGGCTTGCCAGCGATAGCGAGCTACGCGAGCGGTTCCAAATCCAATTGAATCCCAAGGCAAGCGCATGAAAATCTCAAGACAAGCCTACGCCGACATGTTCGGCCCCACCGTCGGCGACAAGGTTCGCCTGGCCGACACCGAGCTGTGGATCGAAGTCGAAAAAGACTTCACCACCTACGGTGAAGAAGTGAAATTCGGCGGCGGCAAAGTCATCCGCGATGGCCAGGGCCAGAGCCAGCTGTTGGCCGCCGAGGTCGTCGACACGGTGATCACCAACGCGCTGATCATCGACCATTGGGGCATCGTCAAAGCCGACGTTGGCCTCAAGGACGGCCGCGTCGCCGGCATCGGCAAGGCCGGCAACCCGGACGTCCAGCCGAACGTGACCATCGCCATCGGCGCCAGCACCGAAGTCATCGCCGGTGAAGGGATGATCCTCACCGCCGGCGGCATCGACACGCATATCCACTTCATCTGCCCGCAGCAGATCGAAGAAGCATTGATGAGCGGCGTCACCACCATGATCGGCGGCGGCACCGGCCCTGCCACCGGCACCAACGCCACCACCTGCACCTCCGGGCCGTGGCACCTGGCGCGCATGCTCCAGGCCGCCGACGCGTTCCCTATGAACATCGGCCTCACCGGCAAAGGCAACGCCAGCCTGCCGGAGCCGTTGATCGAGCAGGTCAAGGCCGGCGCCATCGGCCTCAAGCTGCACGAAGACTGGGGCACCACCCCGGCGAGCATCGACAACTGCCTGAGCGTCGCCGACCAGTACGACGTGCAGGTGGCGATCCACACGGACACGCTCAACGAATCCGGTTTCGTCGAAACCACCCTCGCCGCCTTCAAGGGCCGCACCATCCACACCTACCACACCGAAGGCGCGGGCGGCGGTCATGCGCCGGACATCATCAAGGCCTGCGGATTTGCCAACGTGCTGCCGAGTTCCACCAACCCGACCCGGCCGTTCACCCGCAACACCATCGACGAACACCTCGACATGCTGATGGTCTGCCACCACCTGGACCCGAGCATTGCCGAAGACGTAGCCTTCGCCGAAAGCCGCATCCGCCGCGAGACGATTGCCGCCGAAGACATCCTGCACGACCTCGGCGCGTTCTCGATGATCAGCTCCGACAGCCAAGCCATGGGCCGCGTCGGCGAAGTCATCACCCGTACCTGGCAGACCGCCGACAAGATGAAAAAGCAGCGCGGCCCGCTACCGGGCGATGGCGAGGGCAACGACAACTTCCGCGCCAAACGCTACATCGCCAAGTACACCATCAACCCGGCGATCACTCACGGCATCAGCCATGAAGTGGGGTCGGTGGAAGTGGGTAAATGGGCCGATCTGGTGCTGTGGCGCCCGGCGTTTTTCGGGGTCAAACCGACGTTGATCCTCAAGGGCGGCGCCATCGCGGCCAGCCTGATGGGCGACGCCAACGCCTCGATTCCAACGCCGCAACCGGTGCACTACCGGCCGATGTTCGCCAGCTACGGTGGCTCGCTGCACGCCACCAGCATGACCTTCATCAGCCAGGCGGCGCAGGAGGCAGGCCTTCCCGATGCACTGGGCCTGAAGAAGAAAATCGCGGTGGTGAAAGGTTGCCGTGAGGTGCAGAAAACCGACCTGATCCACAACGATTACCTGCCGAACATTGATGTCGATCCGCAGACGTATCAGGTCAAGGCCGACGGTGTGTTGCTGTGGTGTGAGCCGGCGGATGTGTTGCCGATGGCGCAGCGCTATTTCCTGTTTTGATCGGTTGAGCGACACACAGAAAAGGCCTGGATGCTTGCGCAGATCCAGGCCTTTGTTCATCGGTCAGCAGCGTTTGTTTAGATCGGGTGTTCGGTCAACTCCTCGCGAGAGAACTTCTCGATCATCACAGCCTCCTCAATCTGCAACTGAGCATCCAGGTCTGCAGATTGCACCTTGAATTGCGCTTCTGATAACTCCCCTGCCTGCTGGCGATCACGCAGCTTGGCCAGGCGATCCTGATAGGGTTCGCGCTGCGCTTCGAACTGCGCGCGGTACTTGTTGGTGACGAAGTCTTTCCAGAAATCTTTCGCCACCAGCGACTGAAATTCTTCAGGCGAGTCGTCCAGCGCCAGCACCTTGGCGCAGGCCTGATCAAGCATCGCCGGGGTGACTTTACCCATGTGAGCGAAACGGACTTGCCGCAGTTGCCCCGGCAATTCGAGCCGGTCCCTGAGCCCGTAGCGATAGGCCAGTTTGATCTCGACCTCTTCCAGAAAGCGGATCTGCTGGGTCTTGAGGGCCGCCGACAAGCCCGGCGTGTTATTGATCGCGATTGTGCGCTGCTCGATATCGGCCAACGCAATTTTCTCGAGTTCCTCCAGCCGGAACAAGCCTCTGGACAGTTTCAGCAGGGCTGCACTCTGCTCGCCGTCCATGGCCAGCGTCCGCGCCCGGTACACCAGCGCCATGATTTCCAGGTTGCTGAATGACAACGCGGCACGATCACAGCAGGCAGGCCTGCCGGCCCACTCGAACATCTCCTGACGCAGCGCCACGGATTCGGGGTTGCCTTCGGTGATGGTGTCGACGACTTCCCATACACGTCTCTGAAGGTCCGTATGGCCGGCGCCGGCATTCTCGAGATCGTTGAGTACATTGAAAAACCCTTGGGAGCCCTCCTGTGCCGACAGTGATTGCCATTGCGCCTGCCTGGCCGTTACCTGGTCAGCGGGCAAGTCTTTGAGCCAACGCTGAAGCGTTGTCAATTCCTGCCCTCCGCCTGTCGCGCGCCCGGCTAACGCCATCGGGGCTCGATACTCGAAGGCTCCCGGTTGCCTGACTCCCCAGAAATCCGGACGTTCGCGCTCAAGCCGGCTCCAATAATCGCGCAGCTGTTGCTGGGTGACCTCAGACAACGGGTTGCCACCGATGTGAGTAAAGTTATTGAGGCCTGCCACCTGTTCCAGCCGTTCGGCAGGCGGTGCGATCACCGACTCCGGGATCGTCGTGATCCGGTTGTTTCTCAAATCAATGACATCCAGTAACGGCTGCGCACCCAGGCCCACCGGCCATGTCTCAATGTCGATCGAATTCAGGTTGAGCGAGCGCATATCGGTTATCTGAGTGAAGTCCGGCGCCATGCCCAGCGGGTTTTGCGCCAGGTTCATCGCCCTGAGTGTTGTCCGTCGGGAAAGGATCCCCACCGTTTCCGGAGTCAAGCGGATGCGGTTGCGCTGCAAAAACAAACGCGTCAGCCCGTGCATGTCATCCAGCGCCGGGGGTATCGCCGTCAGCTGGTTGTCCGACAGGTCCAGCCAGCGCACGCCTTTGAAATGCGCAAGAAAACCCTCTGGCGAAACGCTCAGGCCCATGCCGCTGAGTTTGAGCGAACCCACATGACTGAAATCGGCCTCAAGGTCCGGCACGCTGTCGAGCGTCTGGCCACTCAAGTCGAGCTCAAAACCGATGGGGCTACCGTCGACCGCGTTTCTTTGCGGGGATTGCCGCCGCCAGCACGCTCGAATGCGGTCAGCGGCAGTGTAACGCTCGGCCCGGTCAGACAAACCGGCAGCCATCTGACCGGCCCGAACGTAGCGCGAACGTGCGCCGCCCCCGGAAAACGCCCAGGCCGATAGCTGCTGATTCAGCGTTTCATACTCACGCTCAAGACGAGCCAGCTCAGGCTCAGCCGCGAGCCCGTGGGTTTGCAGGAATTCCTCAACGTCGAATTCGTCGAAGCCGGGGTACAGTTGACGAACCCTGGCACTCATTGAGTCCTGAACTTTAAAGGCATCTGGCAGGCTTCCCTCCAGGAGCTCAGGCCTTAGCGCTTGCAGACGTTCCCGATAGTCCTTGAGTTGCTGCCAGGCCTGGCGCGTAAACGGGTTACCCTCAAGCAGCGTGACCCGATTCACCCTGGCGTTGGCTTCCAGTTGTTCATCTGCCGTAGAGAGCATCTCTTGGGGCATTTCGGTCAGGTGGTTCTCGCGCAAGTCCAGCACTTGCAAATCGGGCAGATTCCCCATGCCCAAGGGCCATTGGTCGATGCCGGTGCCGCTGAGGTTGATGTTCTTCAGTCGAGTCATGGTGCTGAAGTCAGGTGCGATACCCAGCGGGTTTTTCAACAAGTCGAGCGTCTCAAGCGCACTCAATTTACCGAGCACCGTAGCCGTGTGTTCATTCCATCGAACCCGGCTGCCTCTGAGGCTCAAGTGAGTCAAACCCTGCATTTCACCGACCGCCTCCGGCAATGCGCTGAGCCGGGACATGCCCTCCAGTCTCAACGCCTTGAGTTCGGTGAACCCCTTGAGAAACGCATCGAGGTTGCGCACGCCTGTACCGGTCAGCGCGAGCGTCTCGACATGCTCGAATCGGGCACTCAGCGATGGCAGCTCAACGGTCGAGTCGATGCTCAGTATCGAGCCCGTCTGCCGACGCCAGCAGCGGTTGATATTGCTGGCGATCTGACGCTCGCGCGCCCCCGGAAACCGCCCTGCTACAGCGGGGCTGCGCTCTGCCGTTACGCGGGTTTGAACCCAGGTATCCAACTCTTTCTTGAGGGTCGCGCATTCGGCTTCACGTCGAGTCAGCCCACCCCGAACGTCGTCGCCCAACGAGCGCAGGAAGGATTCGACCTCGGCCTCGCTGAAGTCGGGATACAGCTTTAGCACCCGCGCACGCGGCGTGCGGAAAAAGCTGGCGACCTGTTGCCCCGACGGCAACGGGCCAACACCGCCGAGCAACTTCATGCCTGGCTCGACGCTTGGCTTGAGCACGCGGTGCTTCTGAAGCACCGCCCTCAACTGATCTCGCGGCAACGGCGTCTGTTGCACCGTCATTTTCAATCGCTCGGCCTCTTGCAGCGTGAAGCCCAATGCCTGGCGTTCCTCTGCCGTCAGGGCCTGCAATACAGACGAATAGAGGCTTGCAGAAGTCGATTGCGCGAACCGGGTGTTCGCATCCACCACCAGCACCGCACGGACCGGACTCTGCGCAGGACCGATCGCGTCCAATAATTTCCCTTGCGGCCCGTATTCGCGCAGCTCGAGATGCACGTCCTTCGGCCAGCCAGGCAGCGCTTCAAGACTGCGCAGGGCCAACCGTTCGCTGTCGACGCCGGAGGAGATCTCGAGATAGAGGCCTTCATAGGCTCGCGCCACACGCAGTTCCTGTCGGGCCTGCTCGGCCTGCTCGTATAGGCGCTGAGGCAAGGGCCCGGGATTGTCCATTTCCAGCCGTTCTGCCTGAGTCGCGCCTTGCAGTATCTCTTCTACAACGACGTTGGGTAGCTGCGGGAAAAACACCTTGATTCGTGCCAAGGAACTTTGACCGTTGGCCTCCTGTTCTCGATACAGAGACTCGAACAATGAATATTTTTTGTTCTGCACGGCGCGGCCGATTTCCTTGCGCAGTGCAGTGGCGCGTTGTTCCAGCGTCATATCCGCTGTTCCCGGAACACGTACGATATCGACCCGTTGCGCTTTGAACAGGTCCAGCAGCGACGTGAGCACCGTGCCGTTCGCCACTTCGCGATCACTCACGACGAACGTCAACCGGCGTGATTGCCCGGCGCCTGTGACCGGGTCTTCCCAGATCAGGTTTGCCTGGCTGTCCAAGACCTTGATCGGGGGTGTAGCGGGCAACAGCTCCTGACTGCGCATGAGCCTGAATTGCAGGCGCAGATCCGCCTTGGCGTAGACCTCAGGGTCATCGTTGCCGATCTGTTTACTGAAGGTTTGAATGTCCCGGTCGATTCGAAAACGCGTGAAGGTGTCGGACAGCTGCGCCCCAGGTGGCTGTTGTTCGACATGCAGGCGACGCAGCTGATCGTGCTCGACGCCACTGGCGATGCGCACCTGCTCCAGTTGCGCCTCCGTGAAGGCCTGCGCGCGATAGCCCAGCCGTCGCATCAGGATCGGCCCGTCCCAGCTCAGGGGTTCTTCACCTTCGTGGCTCCACGCGCCCGCGCCGTTATGGTCCAGGTGCGGTGCATAGGCCTCGGGCCGGCGCGGGTGCTGGATGCAATACTCACCGCTGGCGGGATCTTGCCTGACCAAAAAGCGCGCCTCATCGAGCGGCAAAATAGCGTGGCCGTTGACTGAGTGCAGCCCCAGTCCATCAGGCTGCGAATTCGCCGGTAACGTAACGGGAGCCTTGTACGGTTCAAGGTCCGGCTTCCACAGCCGTTGCTTCCCCGTGGGCAACGTGACCGGTTTCAATCCCTCGACCACGGGTTCGGGCTTCACTGCTGTCAGCTTGCCCAGCCCCTTGGCCGCGCCGTGCAGAACGGCAATCAGCGCGAGGTTTTCCGCCACGTCGGTCAGGTGAGCCCAGGCCGCGTTGCGATCACCCTCGCTCCACTCAATGGCCCCTTCGAATGTCTCGTACAGGATCTGGCCGGCCATCACCCCGATCATCACCTCACCCAGCACCGGTACAAACATCGAGGTGACGTTCAACACCAGCATGCCGACCTCAAGCAAATGAGCGATTTTTTCTGCTCGCACCCGGGCATCGACATCGGCCGTGGGCACCGCGTGACTGCGGGCATCCGCCAGGATTTTGCGACGACTTTGCTCATAGAGATCCACCCAGGGATCGACGTTCGGTCCCCAGAGACCATGCTGCCGGTAACCCTTGATCGGGATATAAGGTTCGTCGACCGGCTCCTGTCGGGACGGTGATTCGGGAGGCAGTTCGTTAAGCTGGTAGAAGGTCGAAAAAAACGGCGGGAGCACTTCAATCGCTTTCCACAAGGGTGATCGCAAGGGCGCTATCGGGTCTGGCTTGGAGTCCGCTGCCTTTCGGGTGAACTGGCTGAAGTAATACGGACGATCGGCATAGGCAACGAACTGACTGAAAAAGCGTTGATACGCCGTCGGGCCACCATTGGCCGGTGGCGAGGCGTCAGTGGCCATGAACAGTCGCTTCAAGGTCGCCTCCATTTCCCGGCCCTTGTAACGTTTTAACGGGTGCTGCGGGTCGTGGGGAATGTAGAGAAGGACATCATCGCAATAGCGATATTTTTCGCAAATATGGAAAAGCACGCAGCCGGTCATTCTTTTCTTCATCAACACCAGGTCGCATATCCACACCGGTGTGTTGTCTATCGTCGGGTTGATTTCTCCGTCGATGACCGAAAGGATCATCGAGTAATCCTTCGGTTCGATGTCCTTCTTCAGCAAGGCGAGCTCGGCAGCCGCGCGTATCGCAGCTTTTTGACTGTCCACAAACCGGTTGCGCAGTACGGCTTCGGCCACGGGACTGGAAGGTTGCAAAAAGTCTTTCAGATACGCCTGATACTTCGCACCGATGTCCAGCTCCCGACACAGCTTCAGGTACTGCATCACCGTCAGGGCCGTGGTCACTTCGCTGAACTGGCCCGGAGTCGATTCGACAACAAAGCCTGAGGAAGAATGAAAGTGAGCGGGAGCACACTCCCGCGCTTCGAAGTTGTGCAACGCGGCTTGCAGCAGCGGCAACTTCAACACCTCGAAGGTGCCGACCTCGATTTCCAGAATGCCCATCTCCAGAGGCTTTTTCAGTTGCAGAAAGGTTTTAGTGACGTCCAGTTCCACTCCGAACTGATCCTTGAGCGCCTTGACCAGTAGCGGTTCGGCAAACGCATCAATGTCCTGCAGGCGCGACATTGTTTTATCCAGCAGGTTCTGCGATGTCACACTCGCCACAAAACTCGCGTTCAAGGCCTGACGCTGCGCCTGCGACGCCGCCTGGTACCAGTCGGGAAGAATGAGCGGAGCGTTTTTCAGCGCCTCTCGCCGTTCGGGCGAAGCATTCACCATCCAGGCCGGGATGGCGTTGGCCATGAATTCGGCGTGAACACTTTGTTGCTCGGCAGCCGGTGGTTGCGCTGTATTTTTGTCGTTGCTTTCGTGTTTGTTTCGCAAGGTACATATCCTTATGTACGAAGTAATAGGGCGGCACGAAAACCATCGGTTTCCATGCCGTCATCGACATCCTCGTCGATTCAGTTTTTCAGGGTGAGGGGCGTTTCGGCCCGTTGCAGTTTTGTCCGGTCCATCGCTTGTCGGGTCAGCGTCTTGAGCAATGTCTGCGTCTGGGCATTGAGCTGGCTCATTTCGCTTTCATACGCTTGGGCGCTCATGACAAGTCCTGGGGCGAACTCGCTTTCCGGCTTGCCAAGTTCGGCGGCGAGTACCCGGATCTCTTCTTTCAATTGCGCTTTTTCCGGCAAGGAAAGGGACGGGGTCGCCCGCTTTTCCAGCGCCATGTAAAAATCGGTGGTCGCGTCGATACGGCGCCTGATGGCTTTGAACGCACGACGATTGGAGCCCTGGATGTAAGACACCCAGAACGGCTGTTCGCTGATCGAATCACGCAGCAGCTCCCCGGCCTCCAGATCCAGCACACGCTGACAGGCCGCTTCGATCATCTGTGGCGTGACCGCGGCGATTGTCCTGAACTGCATTTTTCGAGACTGCCAAGGCAGTTCGAGGCGGTCGGCCAGGTCCGTCATGTACGCCAGGTGTACCTCGACTTCATCAATGGTGCCGGTGACTTCACCCGCCGCATTGACGCGTCTGAACTGCTCGCCCTGACTCGTTCGCTCACCAATGACCTTGTGGGCGATTTTGCTCAGCTCATCCAGACGGGATTTGCCCTGCGCCAGCTGCACCAGCTCTGCTTCCACCAGATTCCGGCTCGCCAGTTCATAGGCTTCGTGAATCAGCACTTCCACACCCATGGCGTTGAACAGGTGAGCCCCGCCATCGACACACTGCGTCGGTGCCGTGGACATCGTGAACAGTTTTTCTCGCAGCGCGGTGTCCTTGGCCATGGCGTCGAGCATGCGCCAGACCTTGGCGGTCATATCCACTCGAAAGGCAATGTCGTGTTTGAAGTGATACGACTCCGTCAGTTTGCGGATCTCGTTGAAGAACGGCAATGAACCGAATTCATCCTCGACCTCATTCCAGACCTCCTGCCGGGCGACCCACTCAGGCCGAGTCAGACCTTGCTCCCAATCGAGGCTATCGCGTACTCCACGGGGCGGATAAGGTCGATCAGGGTCCATACCCACGGACTGAATGTACTCGCGCAGCGTCTGTAGATTGGCCTCCGGCAACCACCGCGCATTGCGGCTCAGCACCGTGCGCGCTAACAGCTCCGCGTCGGCGCTGCCCGGCGCAACCGAAGGGACCTCAAGGATCCGGTTCAACTGAATATCCAGATAGAAATGCCGGAACCTGGGCAGTGAAAACAATCCGCCGGGCCAAGTGGAAATACCCGTGTCAGTCAACAGCAGCGTATGCAGCATGGGCATGCGGCCGATATCGGGAACGCGCCCCAAAGGGTTACCCATCAAGTCCAGGCTTTCCAGGTGCACAAGCCCGCCCAGATCCGCCACCGACGGTGCATCCAGCACGATTCGATTGCCACGCAGATTCAACTCCGTCAGCCCGCGCATCCGGCCCACCACACGAGGAAACCGCGTGAGCGGGTTGTCGTTGAGGTTCAGGTGGCGAAGCTTGGGAAAGTGATCGAGCAGCGACACCTGGGCATCGGCCAATCCGCTGTTCAGCAGATTCAGGTGGGTGACATGCCCAAAATCCCCCTCCAGAGGCGGCATCGTCGCCAAATGCCTTCCCAGTGGCATACCACTCAGGTCCAGCGTTATCCCGTGCATATTGCCGAAGACATCCACATCCCTTGGCCCGGTGTGCTGCCAGCATTGCCTGATCGCGTTGTATAAGGCGTTTCTTGACTGCCATTCGGCTCTTCCTGCGGCGCTGAACCTGAAGGTGTCGGTGGGTGAATTCAGCCAGCGCTGGAAGTTGGCGTTGAGTCGATTGAACTGCGACTCAAGTTCACTGGCGCGCAGCTGCGGGCTGCCTTCGCGACCGTCGCCCTCCAGATAGGTCCGGGCCTCGTCCTCTGTCCAGCCGGGACGCACACTCCTGACCCGTTCTTGCGGGGTCAGCCGTGCGTTGAGTCGTTGAATGCCTTGCGCACCACCCGGCATGCCACCGCGCAGTTTCATCGTTTGGGGATCATAAAACGGCTTGCGGATCGGGTTGTCGGCCAGCATCGGTTGCAACCTGTCCCGCGCCAGTGGTGCCCTTTGAACCGCCTGCCTGAGTGCTTCCCCTTGATTGATCTCATAACCGAGCGCAATACGTTGCGTGTCGGGCAGCGCATGCAGCACTGAAGCAAACAGATTGTCAGCACCATGCAGATGGTGATCGGCAGCGTCCCGCGCCTGATAGTCACCGTCGCTACTCACCAGCACCTTGCGCACGCTTGCGTCTTGCGGGCCAATGCTGTCTCGCAGGGGGCCGGAGAACGAATGCTCACGGATTTCGATGCGCACATCGCCAGGCCAGTTCGGCAATGTTTCCAGGGTGTGCAACGCCAGTCTTTCGGTATCTGCGGTGTGCAGAAACTCAAGGAATAGCCCTTCGTAGGCCCGCGTCGTACGCACCTCCAGCAAGGCGTCACGCACTTGCTGCTTGAGCTTCAAGGGAAGACGTTTTTTCTGCGCAACCACACGCAGGTCTTCAGGCGCGGCGGCGGCCAGCAGCTCTTCGGCAAGGTTGGCCGGGCAGTGCGAAAAGGCGTCCTGTATCACCCGCACACCGGCATGCTCTGAAAGTTGATGCGCGTTGTAGAGCGCATCGAAACGGGTCTTGCGTTGCAGATAGGTCAACGGACCTTGCTGTTTTTCGGTTTCAGCGCATGCCTGAAAGCGTCTTATCGTGTCGACGAACAGCGCCGGTGGTGCGTCGTTCTCCACCTGCAACCTGCGCAGTGCGTTTTCTTCTACACCACTGGCGATACGGATGTGTTCCAGCTTCGCCTCATCGAACCCGTCGACCATCGGCCCCAGACGACGCATGAGGGTGGTTTTGTCCCATTCGATGGGGCGGTCGAGTTCGGTTTGCCAGGCACCGACCCCGTTGTGCTTCAACTTCGGCTGATAGGCCGTCGATCGATTCGGGTGCTGCAACTGCGGCTGGCCGGTCTGCGGATCCTCGTTGACCGCGAAGTGCTTGCCCTCCAGTGGAAGAAAATCCCTGCCATTGTGTCGATGAAGACCTCGTTCATTCGGCGCCACATCTTTGGGCAGGGAAACCGCGTATTCATAGGGTTTCAGGTCGGGTTTCCAGAGACGGGTAGCCCCATCGGGGAGCTCGACCTTTTTCAGCTGATCGACAAACGACGATGCCTTGACCGGTGTCGGGAGGCGTGCGGGCAACACGTGCCCGGCCATCATCAGTGCCAGTTGAGACGCATTGATCATGACCCCGACCAGCAGACCCGATGCTTCCTCCCGGTCCCCTTTGCTCCAGTCTTCAATGCCCTCCATGGTTTCGAGCAGCATTTGCCCGGCCATGATGCCCAGCATGGCTTCGCCCAGCCCCGGCACCAGCAGGGCGCCAAAATTGAACACGTTCCAGCCCAGACTCAAGTAACTGGTCAACCGCGCCCAGCGAGCGGCAGCATCTTCATCATCCGTGGGCACGGCAATTTGTCGCGCGTCGGCGATGGCTTTCTCTCTGCGCCAGCCTGAGATATGACGCCAGATATCGCCCGTGACGGGGTTGGTGATCGGCTCCGCATCGGGGTTTTCCGTGGCGGTTTCCCTCCACCACGGGCCCATGTCCAGAGGCTCGCGTTGATGCCAGGTAAAGGTGGTGAGGCGCTCGTTGACTCTCGAGAAGAAACGGCCCTTGTCTTTTTGCGCCACGAAACGGCTGAAAAACCGTTGATAGCCTGGTGAACGCAACTGGCTGATCAGCACCTTCATGAAATCAGTGAACGATGCATATTCCTTGAGCGGGTGTTCGGGGTCGTCCGGCACATAAGCGATCAATGGGCCGTCCAGACGACTTTGTTGATAGATATCGTCCTGACGGAGCATTTCATCAAGCACACCACGGGGGCCGTTGGCGAAAAACGCCTCGAGTAACTTGAACTGTTCAAACTCCTGGCCCGGCAATATCGACAGGCGCTGAGACCAGTCCGTCAACAATCGCTGGTGCGCCGGAATCAGACTGTCATAGGTTCTTTTCACCAGCGAGGGGTCCGCCACCGCACTGAACAATACAATGCCGGTCAGCTTGAATCCCATGAGTGACAAGCGATGACATTGCAGCGGTCGACTGCCCAACATGATGTTGCTTTTACGATCCCGCACGTCCTGCAACTTGCCGTATGAATAGTAAGAAATGTCGTTCTTTAAATACGCAATGAGTGCTGATTCATTGAAAGCCGCTATTTCGCAGGCGACGGTATGCTGTTCAAGCGTTGTCCTGATATCAACGGTTGCTGGCTTGAGCTGTTCGGTGATGTGTTTCTGATACTGTGCGCCGATATCCAGCGTCCGGCACAGGACAGCAAACCGCTCGACTGTCAGCGCCTGGCGTTGCAATTCCCCTGCGGCATCCTTGGTGAAAATACCGGAGCCATCGCGAAAGGCGCCGGCCTGTGTTTCCGATTCTTCAAAATTGTGCAGAGCCGCTTCCAGCAACGTGTGTTGTCTGAATCGACTGGCGTGAGTATCAATACCAAATGTCAGTGTGGCGGGAACATAAAGCCGCACTAACGTTGTATTAACGTCCTGTTCAAGATCCAGCTGATCTTTCAGGGCTTGAACAAGTAACGGTTGCGCAAAGGCTTTGATGTCCTGTTGCAAATCATTGAGTGTCTTTTCCAAAGAGCCCTGCAATCGCCAGCGCTCATCGATAAGCCCTTTCAAGTACTGGCGATCCATGGCGCGCGCACGGCCATACCACTCGGGAACAGCCGGGCTCTGGTTGACGAATGACTCAAGCCTGTCAGCCGGCACGGTCTTTATAAACGCCGGGACTTTTTGTTTGAGGTATTCCAGATAGATGTTCTCACCCTCATCGGACACCGCTGGCGATGTTTCCAATACAGTTCCTTCTGATGACGCTTCCATTTCGCAAAAATCCCTATGCGACGACAAGAGCAACCAGCTTATGCAACGACGAAAAAAACAAAAGATTAAATAACTGCTGACAAACCGCTTGAAAACAGCGACTCACATTCAACTTTAAAACCTGAAAAATAATTAATTACCACCCTGACCGTCTCGCCCTCTGAACCTGCGCGTGAACGGTAGTATTGGGCCGCCGTCAAAAAGACTAAGCTGCCCAGACCTTCAGTCAGGAAACCGGCCATGCGCTTATCCGAATTCATCAGGCAACACGTGGACCGTATCGTCGATGAATGGGAGCAGTTCGCCAGAACCATCACGCCGGCGGCTGAAAATATGGATCGTGCGGCTTTGCGTGATCACGCCAAGGCAATCCTGTTAGCGGCAGCGCGGGACATGACCACTGCGCAAACCGCCCGCGAACAGAGCGCCAAGGCCAAGGGGGAAGGGCCGGAGAAAACGCCAAGCCTGGACGAGGCCGGCGCCAGCCATGGTGAACTGCGCCATACCGTGGGCTTCGATCTGGTGCAGATGACAAGCGAATTCCGCCACCTGCGAGCCTGTGTGATTCGCTTGTGGGTCAACAGCCTGGAATCACCGGACCTGACCTACTTCCAGGACATGATCCGCTTCAACGAAGCCATCGACGAAGCCCTTGCCGAATCCACTGCGGCCTATGCCGAGCAGGTCAATCATTCACGGGACATCTTTCTCGCAATCCTGGGGCATGACCTGCGGGCCCCGCTGCAAGCGGTGAGCATGTCTACCGAACTGTTACTGCGCAAAGCCGCGCTTGAAGGCGATGCACTGACCTGCGCGATCAACATAAAGCGCGGCGCTCGACACATGGCGGTAATGGTCAGCGATTTGCTGGAGCTGGTGCGCAGTCGTTTGGGCAAGAGCCTGCCCATCGAACCGGCGCCCATGGATCTGGCGGATGCAGCCCATGCCGCGATTGCCGTAGCCTGCGCCGGTAACCCGGAGTGCGATCCAACAGTGAACGTCGTGGGCGATACCCGAGGCGTCTGGGATGCCGGACGACTTGATCAGCTGCTACAGAACCTGATTGGCAATGCGTTGCAGCACGGTTTAAACAAACAGGATGTCAACGTCACCGTGAGCGGCGAGCCGGACGCGGTTCGCCTGACAGTGCACAACTTTGGCGTTCCGATTCCCGAGGATGCCATCGGCACCATCTTCGACCCGCTGGTGCGCAGCGCCGACGAGGAACTCGGCCAGCCAACGACCAGCCTTGGCCTGGGGTTGTTTATTGTCAAGGAAGTGGTGAATGCGCATGGCGGGACGATAGAGGTCAGCTCCAGCGAGGCGGATGGGACGCTGTTTACTGTGGTGTTGCCCCGCAGGGTGTAAAGCAGGAGACCGCGATGGCGCCCGAACAGACAATACAAAAACCCAGAACACCTACTCGACCACCAACCGCCCCAACCGCTGCTTCAACATCCGGTTCTCGGCCCGCAACTGCTGCACCTCTTCCAGCAGGTCCAGCGCCAAAGCAACGCCTTCCCATTCCAGCTCCAGGTCGTGCCGTAGCTTGGCGGCGCGCTTGGCCAGCGCCAGTTCGTAATCGTTGAAGCGCCAATCCTTGGGCTGTGTGCCCTGAGGTTCGAGGATGCCGTGTTCGACGATTTCGATCACGTAGACGTCCGACAGGTCGGTCGCCTCACAGAATTCTGCCAGGTCCAGGTGAACGATCAGGGGGTTGCTCATGATGGGCTACTCCGTCTCTTGGATCAGAAATGTTCTCTCGGGTTGAACTCAGCTTTTTTCGCCAGTTCCTGCCACAACGCCTTGACTTCATCGCTCGACGCTTTTGGCATGACGGCCTTGAGTTGAACGAACAGGAAGCCACGCTCGCCCGTCTTGTTCAGCAAGCCATGGCCCTTGGCGCGCATGCGCTGGCCGTTCTGGCTGCCGGCTGGCACCTTGAGGTTGATCTTGCCGGTCAGGGTCGGCACGGCAACTTCTGCGCCCAGCGCCAGCTCCCACGGTGCCAGAGGCAACGTGATGATCAGGTTCTCGCCTTCGACATCGAATTTGGGGTGCGGCGCAAAACGGATCGTCAGGTACAAGTCGCCATTGGCCCCGCCACCCACGCCCGGAGCCCCTTGGCCTTTGAGGCGGATGCGCTCGCCGTCGGTCACGCCGGCCGGGATTTTTACGTTCAGGCTTTTGCTGGTGTTGCTGACGTGCTGGCCGGCAGGGTTGTACTGCGGCACCTGGAAGGTGACCTTCTTCGATTCGTTCGAGAGGGTTTCTTCCAGAAAAATCCCGAGTTCCATTT
Organism: Pseudomonas sp. GL-B-19; assembly: GCF_019956415.1. Lineage (GTDB taxonomy): Bacteria > Pseudomonadota > Gammaproteobacteria > Pseudomonadales > Pseudomonadaceae > Aquipseudomonas. The sequence goes on along the minus strand of NZ_JAHBDK010000025.1, from coordinate 3,439 downwards.
CCACGTCTTGCCCTCGACGTCCGGTGCTGCGACGCGACTGTCCACCATTGAAACCAGGGCCACGGTTGCCGAAGATCGAACTGAAAAAGTCCGAGAAATCGCCCGCGTCCTGACCACCACCGAAACCGCCTGCGCCACGCCCTTGCCACCCTGGCGGGCCCTGGAACGGTTGGCCGTGCTGGCCATATTTGCGCAAATCGTCATATTCGGCGCGCTTGTCGGCGCTTTTCAGCGCTTCATAGGCTTCCGAGGCGTCCTTGAACTTGGCCTCGGCGTCCTTTTCCTTGCTGACATCGGGGTGGTATTTGCGCGCCAGCTTGCGATAGGCGGCCTTGATGGCCTTATCGTCAGCGGTCGGCTCCACACCGAGAATCTTGTAATAGTCTTTGAAGTCCATCTAAGAATCACCATCCGTTATCAAATCGCGTCGCCAGCCACAGCATGCTCTTGTTTGCAGCGTTTGGTTTGACCGATCTCAATTTTGTGACCGGGCAGCGCGTCAGAAGTTTATCGGCAGCGGACGACGGTTCTTGCGACCGCCGGTTGGCTACCAGGCCCATGCCAGCAAGTTTGGGGCAAAGCTGAGTCTTTCAAGCGCTAATGCCTGCGAATTAGCAGATAGTCGGCCTTCGATTATTCGTCGCACTGGCATACACTGCGCGGCCGTTTTTTAACCGGAACTTGAAAGACATGAAAAACGCATCTCCAGCCCGTGCCTGTGGTATCGACTTTGGCACGTCCAACTCCACCGTCGGCTGGCTGCGCCCCGGCATGGAAACGCTGATCGCGCTGGAGGACGACAAGATCACCCTGCCCTCGGTGGTCTTCTTCAATATGGAAGAACGCCGCCCGGTGTACGGCCGGCTGGCGCTGCACGAGTACCTGGAAGGCTACGAAGGCCGGCTGATGCGCTCGCTCAAGAGCCTGCTGGGCTCCAAGTTGATCAAGCACGACACCAGCGTTCTCGGTACGGCGATGCCGTTCAAGGACCTGCTCGGGCTATTTATCGGCCAGTTGAAGAAGCGCGCCGAAACAGCCGCCGGTCGGGAGTTCGAGGAAGTGGTGCTGGGCCGTCCAGTGTTTTTCGTCGATGACGATGAACTGGCCGACCAGGAAGCCGAAAACACCCTGGTGGATGTGGCTCGCGCCATTGGCTTCAAGGATGTTTCGTTCCAGTACGAACCGATTGCGGCGGCATTCGACTATGAGTCGACCATCGAAAAAGAAGAGCTGGTGCTGATCGTCGATATCGGCGGTGGTACGTCCGACTTCTCGCTGGTGCGTCTGTCGCCTGAACGCCGCAACCACGACAACCGTCACGACGACATCCTCGCCACCGGCGGCGTGCACATCGGCGGGACCGATTTCGACAAGCAACTGAGCCTGCAAGGCCTGATGCCGCTGTTCGGCTACGGCAGCCGCATGAAGAGCGGCGCCTACATGCCCACCAGCCACCACATGAACCTGGCGACCTGGCACACCATCAACTCGGTGTACTCGCAAAAGTCGACCCTGGCCCTGGGCAGCATGCGTTACGACATCGAAGACACTGGCGGCATCGATCGCCTGTTCAAGCTGATCGACCAGCGCGCCGGCCATTGGCTGGCCATGGAAGTGGAAGAAACCAAGATTCAGCTAACCCACGCCGATAGCCGCCATGTGCCGCTGGACCGCATCGAGCCGGGGCTGAGTGTTGAACTGAGCCGGGCGTTGTTCGAATCCGCCATCGAAGCGCTGCTGGAGCGCGTGCGCACCAGCGTGACCCAGATGCTCAACGACGCCGATGTGCGGGTCGATCAGGTGGATACGGTGTTCTTCACCGGCGGTTCAAGCGGGATTCCAGCGTTGCGCAACAGTGTTTCGGCGATGTTGCCGAATGCGCGGCATGTGGAAGGGAACATCTTTGGCAGCATTGGTAGCGGGTTGGCGATTGAAGCGGCCAAGCGTTACGGCAGCATGGACTGATCCGAAACCGCGGCGCCCCCTTCGCGAGCAGGCTCGCTCCCACATTGGATCTCGGTCAATTGTGGGAGCGAGCCTGTCTCCGGGCGGCGTTCCGACGAAAGGGGCAGTCCAGGCGATACATCACCTGGATCAAACCATCCCCACCTGCTTCAACTCACTCTTCAAATACGCGTAATAAATCGGCCCCGCCACCACCCCCGGCAGGCCGAACGCGGCCTCGAACACCAGCATCGCCAGCAGCAACTCCCACGACTTGGCACTGATCTGCCCGCCGACAATGCGCGCGTTGAGGAAGTATTCGAGCTTGTGGATAAAAATCAGGTAACCCAGCGCCGCCACCGCGACCCAAATCGACAGTGACAAGCCAACAATGGTGATCAGGGTGTTCGACATCAGGTTGCCGATCACCGGCAGCAGGCCGAGCAGGAAGGTCAGCACGATCAGGGTTTTAGTCAGAGGCAGCTTGATGCCGAACATCGGCAGGACCACCGCCAGGAAAATTCCGGTGAAGAAGGTGTTAAGCAGCGAAATCTTGATCTGCGCAAACACGATGTTACGAAAAGCCTGGACCAGCAGGTGCAAGCGGTCGAACAGTGCGGCCGCCAGAGGCTTGCGCTTGGTCACGTCGGGGGCGCGCTGCAAGGCAATGATCGCGCCCAGCACCATACCTATCAGCAGCGTCACAAACATGTGCGCCGCATCCTTGCCTACCAGCTGCAAGTCGCTCAAGTGCTTGCTGATCCATTCGCCGATGGCCACGCGGAATTCACCGGCACTGGCGGGCAGATAGGCGTCGATGAACGGCGGCAATTGCCCGCGCGCCCGGTCGACCACGCCCATGAATTTATCGAGGGAAGCGCCGGGGTTTTCCGCTTCGTGCAGCAGGAAGCTGAAGGCGCCGGCAAAGATCAGCGCCAGCACACTCACCACCAAGGTCCCGAGCAACGCCACCGCCAACCAGCGCGCACGCCGCCCTTCGATCAGCCGCTGCAATTGCGGCGTGAGCATATTGACCAGTTCGAACACCAGCAGACCGGCCAGCAGGCTTGGCAACAAGCGCAGCGGGATCACCAGTAGCAAACCACCAAAAATGATGAACCAACTGATCAGCAGCAAAACGTGGCGTTGAGAAAACGTTGGCATACAGCCTCAAAACGAACAGCGTAAAAGGATTGGCAGTCTGCCAGCGTTCCGGTGGCAGCACTAGGAATTGTGTAGCTCGACTTTGGTCGGGGTTCCGCGTTTTTTTGCAGTGCCCTGACTGACCCCTTCGCGAGCAGGCTCGCTCCCACTTTGGTCTTGCGAACATAGATCCATTGTGGGAGCGAGCCTGCTCGCGATCAGGCCCCCACATTTCCCGAACCGGGACTTATTTGTTCCTCAGGCAATCACTCATGAACGCCTTGCGCTCATCACCTTTGAGTAATTTGGTGGTGGCATCGGCGTTGCAGGTTTTCATTTTCTGTTGCTGAGG